>JACRJB010000035.1 GCA_016215605.1 Rhodopseudomonas palustris | reverse complement strand
GGATGCGCGTCGCCCAGAAGCGCACCATCGATGCTGCTTGCGACTACATCGGCTACCTCGTCGGCACAATTCCCGCCGCCGAATGCAGCAACTATTTCAGCAACGCTGGATACGGTTCTATCAAAACATGAAACGCTCTAGTTCGTGAAAAGCGGCGACGCGGCGCTCAGGTCGCTGCCCGCCCTACGGCTGATGCACCACGACGTAGTGCATCGCCAGCATCGCCCCGAACAGGCCGGTCAGAACGAAGCCGGCGCCGAAGCCGACCAGCAGGCCGAGCCTGAAGCCGCTCTGGCGGGCGAGCATCGCGCGGATGTATTCGCGGCGGGTTTCGGGGCGGGCCTGCCAGGCGGCGGCTTCGTCCACGCCGAGGTGGCGGTGGTCGAGCGCGTCGAGGTCGCCGCCGATCTTCAACAGCGTCTGTAGATCGTCCGCCGCCGGCGCAGCGAGGTCGGCGCGCAGGCGGTCGAGCACGCTCTTCGCACTGGGACTGTCGGGCGCGGCTGCATCGAGATCGGACGTCATCGTCACGTCAAGCGCGGCGTGGCCCGGCAAGGCTAGTGCAACACGGCGCGGGTTTGAAGGTGTGTCGTCGCGGGCGGGCGTCAGACGTTCGGACGTCATTGCCGAGCTTGACCCGGCAACCCATCCTTCGAGACGCGCGGCTTTGCCGCGCTCCCTAGGATGAGGCTGTGCTCTTGGTGTTAGTTGCGCGCTACGCGCACGATGGATGCGCGGGCCTTCGCCGCGCCGGAGCGGCTACAGCCGCGCAGGCGGGTCGAGCCCGCGCATGACGCTCCGATGTGTCGCTGCCGACTACGGCGCTGCCATGCGCCGCTTACTTCGGCAGCGTCGTGCTGCCCATCAGGAACTGATCGATCGCCCGGGCGCAGAGGCGGCCTTCGCGGATCGCCCAGACGACCAGCGACTGGCCGCGGCGCATGTCGCCGGCGGCGAACACCTTGTCGAGCGAGGTGGCGAAGTGGTTGAGGTCGGCGCTGACGTTGCCGCGCGGGTCGAGCGCGACGCCGAGCTGGCTGAGCAGACCTTCCTTCACGGGCGAGACGAAGCCCATCGCCAGCAGCACCAGGTCGGCCTGCAGCACGAATTCGGTGCCGGGGATCGGCTGGAACTTGGCGTCGACGCGGACGCAATTGAGCTGCTTCACCGCGCCGTTCTCGCCGGCGAAGCTCTGCGTCAGCACCGCGAATTCGCGGGCCGCGCCTTCGGCCTGGCTCGACGAGGTGCGCATCTTCATCGGCCAGTTCGGCCAGGTCAGGCCCTTGTCTTCCTTCTCCGGCGGCGCCGGCATGATCTCGATCTGGGTCACGGAGGCCGCGCCCTGACGGATCGAGGTGCCGATGCAGTCCGAGCCGGTGTCGCCGCCGCCGATCACCACGACGTGCTTGCCGCCGGCGAGAATGTCGGCGCCGCGCACGGCTTCGCCGGAGACGCGGCGGTTCTGCTGGGTGAGGAAGTCCATCGCGAAATGGACGCCGGACAGTTCGCGGCCCGGGATCGGCAGATCGCGCGGATATTCGGCGCCACCGGTGAGTGCCACGGCGTCGTACTGCTTCAGCAGCTCGGCGGGATCGACCGCGCCGTCGGCGGTGCCGCCGACCGGCGCATTGTAGTGGAAGGTGACGCCCTCGGCTTCCATCTGCGCGACGCGGCGGTCGATCAGATGCTTCTCCATCTTGAAGTCGGGAATGCCGTAGCGCAGCAGGCCGCCGGCCTTGGCGAGCTTCTCGTAGACGTGGACGTCGTGGCCGGCGCGCGCCAGCTGCTGGGCGCAGGCGAGTCCGGCCGGGCCGGCGCCGATCACCGCGACGCTCTGGCCGGTCTTGACCGAGGCGAGCTCCGGCTTGAGCCAGCCGTTCTCCCAGGCGCGGTCGACGATGGCGCATTCGATGGTCTTGATGGTGACCGGGTTGTCGTCGATGTTCAGCGTGCACGACGCTTCGCACGGCGCCGGGCAGATCCGGCCGGTGAATTCCGGGAAGTTGTTGGTCGAGTGCAGGTTGCGCGAGGCCTCCTGCCAGTTGCCCTGGTACACCAGATCGTTCCAGTCGGGGATCTGGTTGTTGACCGGGCAGCCCGGCGCGCCCGGCTGCGCCGAGCCGGTGCCGTGGCAATACGGAATGCCGCAATTCATGCAGCGCGCGGCCTGATCGCGGGTGTCCTTCTCGCTCAGCGGAACGACGAATTCCTTGTAGCCCTTCACCCGCTCGGCGACCGGCGCATAGACCCGATCGTGCCGCTCGATTTCCAGAAATCCCGTGATCTTGCCCATCGAAACTAACGCCCCGAATTCTTGTCTTCGACTTTGTGTCTCGTGCCGCATCCCGCCGTCATTGCGAGGAGCGAAGCGACGAAGCAATCCAGCCCGGTGTGCGGGGCTTCTGGATTGCTTCGCTTCGCTCGCAATGACGAGGAAGCGTTGGTGAACTACGCCCCGATCGCGATCTTGGGTTCCTCGGCCTGGCGCGCTTTCAATTCGCGCAGGGCGCGGCGGTACTCGACCGGCATCACCTTGCGGAACTTCGGCAGCCACGTCTTCCAATTGGCCAGGATCTCGGCGGCGCGCTTTGAGCCGGTGTGTTTGGCGTGGCGCGAGATCAGCACGTGCAGCCGCTCGACGTCGCTGCCGAGCAGATCGGCGAACACGTCGACCCGGCCGTGCGCCTCGAGATCGCCGGACTGATGGAACGCGCCTTCGTCGATCAGTTGTTCCGACAGCACCGGCTCGAGCTCGACCATCGCCATGTTGCACAGCTTGGCGAAGCTGCCGTCCTCGTCCAGCACATAGGCGACGCCGCCCGACATGCCGGCGGCGAAGTTGCGGCCGGTCTTGCCGAGCACGACGACGATGCCGCCGGTCATGTATTCGCAGCAATGATCGCCGGCGCCCTCGACCACCGCGACCGCGCCGGAGTTGCGCACCGCGAATCGCTCGCCGGCGATGCCGCGGAAGTAGCACTCGCCCTCGATCGCGCCGTACATCACGGTGTTGCCGACGATGATCGACTCTTCCGGCACGATGCCGGAATTCGCCGGCGGCCGGACGATGATCTTGCCGCCCGACAGGCCCTTGCCGACATAGTCGTTGCCTTCGCCTTCGAGATCGAAGGTGACGCCGCGCGCCAGCCAGGCGCCGAACGCCTGCCCGGCGGTGCCCTTCAGATGCACCTGAATGGTGTCGTGCGGCAGGCCGGCATGACCGTATTGCTTGGCGACCGCGCCGGACAGCATCGCGCCGGCCGAGCGGTTGGTGTTGTTGATCTCGACCTCGAACTTCACCGGCGCGCCGCGGTCGATCGCCGCCTGCGCCTTGGCGATCAGGGTGCGGTCGAGCACCTTGTCGAGGTGATGGTCCTGGGCCTCGGAGTGATAGATGGTCTGGCCGGCTTCCGCCTTCTGCTTGTGGAACAGCTTGGAGAAGTCCAGCCCCTTGGCCTTCCAGTGCGCCACCAGCGCCTGCTGGTCGAGCATCTGCGACTGGCCGACCATCTCGTTGAAGCTGCGATAGCCGAGCGAGGCCATCAGCTCGCGGACTTCCTCGGCGACGAAGAAGAAGTAGTTGATGACGTGCTCGGGCTGGCCGGTGAAGCGCTTGCGCAGCACCGGGTCCTGCGTCGCGACGCCGACCGGGCAGGTGTTGAGATGGCACTTGCGCATCATGATGCAGCCGGCCGCGATCAGCGGCGCGGTGGCGAAACCGAACTCGTCGGCGCCGAGCAGCGCGCCGATCACGACGTCGCGGCCGGTGCGGAAGCCGCCGTCGACCTGGACGACGATGCGCGAGCGCAGCCGCTCACGCACCAGCGTCTGATGCGTCTCGGCGAGGCCGATTTCCCAGGGCGAGCCGGCGTGCTTGATCGAGGTCAGCGGGCTCGCGCCGGTGCCGCCCTCGAAGCCGGCGATAGTGACGTGGTCGGCGCGCGCCTTGGCGACGCCGGCCGCGACGGTGCCGACACCAATTTCCGACACCAGCTTGACCGAGACCGCGCTCGCCGGATTGACGTTCTTCAGATCGTAGATCAGCTGCGCCAGATCCTCGATCGAGTAGATGTCGTGATGCGGCGGCGGCGAGATCAGGCCGACGCCGGGCGTCGAATGGCGCACCGCCGCGATGGTCGCGTCGACCTTGTGGCCGGGCAGCTGGCCGCCCTCGCCGGGCTTGGCGCCCTGCGCCATCTTGATCTGCATCATGTCGGAGTTGGCGAGATACTCCGTAGTGACGCCGAACCGGCCGGAGGCGACCTGCTTGATCGCCGAGCGCATCGAGTCGCCGTTGGCCATCGGCTTGAAGCGGTCGGCTTCCTCGCCGCCCTCGCCGGTGTTCGACTTGCCGCCGATCCGGTTCATGGCGATCGCCAGCGTGGTGTGCGCCTCGCGCGAGATCGAGCCGAAGCTCATCGCGCCGGTGGAGAACCGCTTGACGATCTCGGCGGCCGATTCGACCTCTTCGATCGGCACCGGCTTGCGGCCCTCGGCCTCGGCGCCCTTGATCTTGAACAGGCCGCGCAGCGTCAGCAGGCGCTCCTGCTGCTCGTTGAGGATGCGGGCGAAGGCGCGGTAGCGCTCGACCGAATTGCCGCGCACCGCGTGCTGCAGCGTCGACACCGAATCCGCCGTCCAGGCGTGGTCCTCGCCGCGCGACCGATAGGCGTATTCGCCGCCGACATCGAGCGCGGTCTTGTACACCAGCGCCTCGCCGAACGCGTCGTGATGACGGCGCACGGTTTCCTCGGCGATCTGCGACAGCCCGACGCCCTCGATCTGCGAATGCGTGCCGGCGAAGTACTTGGCGATGAAGTCGTTGCGCAGGCCGACCGCGTCGAAGATCTGCGCGCCGCAATACGACTGGTAGGTCGAGATGCCCATCTTGGACATCACCTTCAGCAGGCCCTTGCCGATCGACTTGATGTAGCGCTTGACGATCTCGTAGTCGTCGAGCTTGGCCGGCAGCTTGTCCTTGAGCGCGATGATGGTCTCGAAGGCGAGATACGGGTTGATCGCCTCGGCGCCGTAACCGGCCAGACAAGCGAAGTGATGCACTTCGCGCGGCTCACCCGACTCGATCACGAGGCCGACCGAGGTGCGAAGCCCGACGCGGATCAGGTGATGATGCACGGCGGCGCAGGCCAGCAGCGACGGGATCGGAATCCGGTCGCTCCCGGCGGCGCGGTCGCTCAGGATGATGATGTTGACGCCGTCGCGCACCGCGGCTTCGGCGCGCGCCGACAGATCCTCCAGCACCTGCTCGAGGCCGGCGGAGCCGAGCGCGGCGTGGAAGGTGGTGTCGAGCGTGCGCGACTTGAAGTGCGGATCGCCGATCTCGGAGATCGAGCGGATCTTCTCGAGGTCGCCGTCGGTCAGGATCGGCTGCCGCACTTCGAGACGCTTGGTGCCGGCCTGGCCCTGGGTGTCGAACAGGTTCGGCCGCGGCCCGATGATCGACACCAGGCTCATCACCAGCTCCTCGCGGATCGGATCGATCGGCGGGTTGGTGACCTGGGCGAAGTTCTGCTTGAAGTAGGTGAACAGCGGCTTCGGCTTGTCCGACAGCGCCGACAGCGGCGTGTCGTTGCCCATCGAGCCCGAAGCCTCCTCGCCGGTCGACGCCATCGGCGTCAGCAGGATCGAGATGTCTTCTTGCGTATAGCCGAACGCCTGCTGCCGATCGAGCAGCGGCAGGTTGGAGCGCTGGCCCTTGACCGGCGCGTCCGGCAATTCCTCGAGCACGATCTGGGTGCGGCCGAGCCATTCGCGATAGGGCTGGCTGGCGGCGAGTTGCGCCTTGATCTCGTCGTCCGGAATGAGGCGGCCCTCGACCAGGTCGACCAGCAGCATCTTGCCGGGCTGCAGCCGCCACTTGGTGACGATCTGATCCTCCGGAATCTTCAGCACGCCCATTTCGGACGCCATCACGATGCGGTCGTCCCTGGTGACGAGATAGCGCGCCGGCCGCAGGCCGTTGCGGTCGAGCGTCGCGCCGATCTGGCGGCCGTCGGTGAAGGCGAGCGCCGCCGGGCCGTCCCACGGCTCCATCAGCGCGGCGTGATATTCGTAGAAGGAGCGGCGCTGCTCGTCCATCAGCGGGTTGCCGGCCCACGCCTCCGGAATCATCATCATCACCGCGTGCGGCAGCGAATAGCCGCCGCGCACCAGGAATTCGAGCGCGTTGTCGAAACAGGCGGTGTCGGACTGGCCCTCGTAGGAGATCGGCCACAGCCGGCTGATGTCCTTGCCGTACAGCTTGGAGTGCACCGAGGCCTGCCGCGCCGCCATCCAGTTGACGTTGCCGCGCAGCGTGTTGATCTCGCCGTTGTGCGCGACCATGCGGTACGGATGCGCCAGCGACCAGGTCGGGAAGGTGTTGGTCGAGAACCGCTGATGCACCAGCGCCAGCGCGGATTCGAAATCCGGCTCGGCGAGATCGGGATAGTACTTGCCGAGTTGATCGGCCAGGAACATGCCCTTGTAGATCACGGTGCGGCACGACAGCGACACCGGATAGTAGCCGGCGAAGCCGCGCTCGCGGCGCTGATACACCGCGTTCGAGATCGACTTGCGCATGATGTAGAGCTGGCGCTCGAACTCGTCCTCGCTTTTGATCGCGCTGCCGCGGCCGATGAACACCTGCATGTTGGCGGGTTCGGTCGGCTTGACGGTCTCGCCCAGCGAGGAATTGTCGGTCGGCACGTCGCGCCAGCCGAGCAGCGTCAGGCCCTCGGCCTTGATCTGGTCGGAGACGATGCTCTGGATCACCTTCCGCCACGAGCTGTCGCGCGGCATGAACAGCGCGCCGACGGCGTATTCGCCCGGCGCCGGCAGCTTGAAGCCGAGCTCGGACGCCTTGCGGCTGAAGAAGGTGTGCGGGATCTGCACCAGGATGCCGGCGCCGTCGCCGGCGCGCGGATCGGCGCCCACCGCGCCGCGGTGCTCGAGGTTGCACAGAATCCGGATCGCGTCGGCGACGATCTGATGCGACTTGACGCCCTTGATGTTGGCGATGAAGCCGACGCCGCAGGCGTCCTTCTCGCGCGACAGGTCGTACAGGCCCTCGGCCGGCGGACGCCAATCGTGCTCGTGCGCAGGCGTCGTCGTTTTCACAGCCGGGCCCGCCGTCAGCGCATTGGCAACCATGTTCTCGCGCTCAACCTCAGACCCGCTCATTTTCGTCCTCATCTATCCGGCAAGGATATTTCCAGCAGCGGCGCACTTCGGGCGTCCGCGGCACCCTCCGGGCCACCGCTCGCCGCCGCGAGCCACGATTTCCGTATTCAGACCCCGGAGTCCAGATCGCCCATAGGACAATCCAAGGGTCTCGCGCGGCGTCAGACGCCGCGGTTTACGTTGTAATCCCGTGCTGGGCTACCACCGCAATTGAGACAGCGATGCTGTCCTAGCACAACCTTGGCAAATTTTTGTCTAGCACACAAGCGTGCGTGAGTCCTGTTTCCGAACGGGCAGATCGCTGCCGATCGCCCCGGATTCAAGCCGAAACTGCCGCGATCCGGCCCAAGCGACGCCCAATTCCAGCGAGAGGCTCCGCGCGGCCCCGAACGGGTCGTGGGACGTAGCAGGAGCAGGACATGAGATTCATCGGGTGGGTGATGTCGGCCGGACTGGCGGCCGCCGCGACCGGAGCGATGGCGCAGCCGCTGCCGCGCGAAATCGGGCCGCCGGTCGTCACCGCGGTGTCGGACATCGACTAGCCCTATGCGGATTTGCCGCCGCCCCCGCCGCGGATTCGCCGCTACGTGCCGGAGGCGAGCTTCGCGCCCGAGGTGCTGTCGCCGCGCGAGATCGCCGATCTGGCGCGCGACGCCGGCTTCGAACCGCTCGGCGTGCCGTACCAGCGCGGACTGGTCTACACCCTCGCCGCGCTCAATCCGGACGGCGACGATGGCCGGCTGGTGATCGACGCCCGCAGCGGACGGGTGCTGCGCTTCATGCCGGCCTGGCAGATGGGCGACGCGATGGAGACCGTCACGGTCGCGAGCTACGGCCGGATCCAGGGCCTGCCCCGCTTCATCGAGCACAATCCGCCGCGCCCGCCGCGGTCGGTCGGCCGGCTGGCGAGCCGCACGCCGCCGACCAATCCCCCGCTGCCGCGCCCGTCGCCGCAGCAATCGACCAAAGGCCCCTCGCCGGCCGCCGCCGGCACTGCCGCCACCGCGGTCGCGCCGGTGAAGGACGCCTCGAAGCCGGCCACCGACGCGGCGAAGATCGAGCCCGGCAAGACCGAGCCGGCCAAGACCGACGCGACGCCGAAGCAGGAAGCCGCGGCGACGCAGACCAAGCCCGCTGCCGCGCCGGCCCCTGCTCCCGTGGAAGCCAAGCCCGCGCCCGCGGGGCCAGCCATTCAGCCGACCGAAGCGATGCCGCCGGTCCAGGGGCTGGAGTAGCTGCTTCGCCGACGACACCTCCAACCGTCATGGCCGGGCTCGTCCCGGCCATCCACGCCTTCGAACGCCGCAAAGGCCTAAGACGTGGATGCCCGCGACAAGCGCGGGCATGACGGGAGAAGGATGCCTTCAGCCAAACATCCTGACACCCGTCAGCGTCCCTCAAAAACAAAACGCCCCGGTTTCCCGGGGCGTTCGACTGTCAGTCAGGTGACGGCGCGGCAGCTCAGGCCGCGGCCTTGTCGGCGGCCTGATCGACCACCTGCGGGGCAGCTACGGCCGAGGTGCTGATCGGAATGCTGCGCGGCTTCTTCGCCTCGGGAATCTCGCGCACGAGATCGACGTGGAGCAGGCCGTTCTCGAGGCTGGCGTTCTTCACCGTGACGTAATCGGCGAGCTGGAACGCCCGCTCGAAGGCGCGCGCGGCGATGCCGCGATACAGCACCTCGGACTTGCCGCCGTTCTCGTTGGCGGTCTTCTCGCCCTTGATCGTGAGCTGATTTTCCTTGGTCACGATCGACAGTTCGGCCGGGGAGAAGCCGGACACCGCGACGCTGATGCGATAGGCGTTCTCTCCGGTGCGCTCGATGTTGTAGGGCGGATAGCCCGGCGCGGCGTTGTCGCCGGCGTTCTGGTCGAGCAGATTGAACAGGCGGTCGAAGCCGATGGTCGAACGATAGAACGGGGTGAGATCGAAAGTACGCATGGTGTAGTCCTCCTAGAAGCGACTGTTGGGCACCCGCCCGCCATCGGGCCGGGCATCGTCTGCGTGCAGCCGGAGGTCAGTTCCTGACCCCTTGGTGTGGCCTGCACGAAAATGATATGGGAGGGTCGTTCCGGGGTTCAAGAGGTCCTGGCCATCTTCGCCACCATCGATTTTTCATCTCTTCCCTCAGCGATTTAGACCCACCGGACCCTGCCGCATGACGCTTGTCTCGATTCCCGCCAACCCGGTCCCCGAAGGCGCCATCTCCGGCACCATCAAGACCCCCGACGGCGCCGAACTGCGGTTCGCGCGATGGCCGGCGCCGGCCGGCCGCAAGGGCACGGTCTGCGTCTTCAGCGGCCGCACCGAGCAGATCGAGAAGTATTTCGAGACGGTGCGCGACCTGCAGGACCGCGGCTTCGCGGTGGCGATGATCGACTGGCGCGGCCAGGGCCATTCGGCGCGGCGACTGAAGGATTTCCGCAAGGGCTATGTGCGGAATTTCTCGGACTTCGAGACCGACGTCGAGACCTTCGTGCGCGAGGTGGTGCTGCCGGACTGCCCGCCGCCGCATTTCGCGCTGGCGCATTCGATGGGCGGCGCGGTGATGCTGCGGATCGCCTATTCGGGCAAGCGCTGGTTCGACCGCATGGTGCTGTCGGCGCCGATGATCGACCTGCCCGGCCGCGCCACCTCGCTGCCGGTGCGGCTGCTGCTGCGGGCGATGCGCCTCGCCGGCCAGGGCGGCCGCTACGTGCCCGGCGGCAACGACGTGCTCGCCAACACCGAGCCGTTCGTCGGCAATCCGCTGACCTCCGACCCGGTGCGCTACGCCCGCAACGCCGCGATCATCGCCGAGGACCCGACGCTCGGCCTCGCCTCGCCGACCATCGCCTGGGCCGATACCGCCTTTCGAACCATGCACGGCTTCCGCGCGGCGGACTATCCGTCGAAGATCCGGCAGCCGATCCTGATGCTCGCCGCCAGCCATGATACCATCGTCTCGACAGCCGCGATCGAGGAGTTCGCGTATCATCTGCGCGCCGGCTCGCACTTGGTGATCGCCGGCGCCAAACACGAAATCCTGCAAGAGCAGGACCGCTACCGCCAGCAATTCTGGGCGGCGTTCGACGCCTTCGTGCCGGGAACGCCGTTGTTCTGACGAGACTGTTCCGATCCGACCAGACGCTCACTTGTATTATTCATTCCCGCGACACCCGGCCGCCCCCCGACTTTCGACGGCCGGCCGCGGAACTCCACACATCCGCCTTGGTTGCAAGCTGCAACATCCGCCCGCCGTCGCCTCCCCGAACGTCCCCGTGAAAGATCGCGCTCCATGAAAATCCGCAAAGCCGTCTTCCCTGTCGCCGGTCTCGGCACCCGCGTCCTCCCCGCCACCAAGGCGATGCCGAAGGAGATGCTGACGATCGTCGACAGGCCGCTGATTCAATACGTCGTCGACGAGGCCAAGGAAGCCGGCATCGAGCACTTCATCTTCGTCACCGGGCGCAACAAGGGCATGATCGAGGATCATTTCGACCGCCAGTTCGAGCTCGACATGACCCTGAAGGGCCGCAACAAGACCGCCGAGATCGAGATTCTGGCGCGCGACCAGCCCGAGGCCGGCGCGATGAGCTTCACCCGCCAGCAGGCCCCGCACGGCCTCGGCCACGCGGTGTGGTGCGCCCGCGACATCGTCGGCAACGAGCCGTTCGCGGTGGTGCTGCCGGACGAGCTGGTGCTCAACAATCCGGGCTGCCTCAAGCAGATGATCCAGGCCGCCGAGCGGCTCGGCGACAAGGCCAACGTCATCGCGGTCGAGGAAGTCCCCGCCGACAAGACCCATCAATACGGCATCTGCGGCGTCGGCAAGCGCGACGGCAAGATGTTCGAGATCGACGGCATGATCGAGAAGCCGAAGCCGGGCACCGCGCCGTCGAACCTGTCGATCTCGGGCCGCTACATCCTGCAGCCGGAGATCTTCAACATCCTCGCCACCCAGGAGCGCGGCGCCGGCGGCGAAATCCAGCTCACCGACGCGATGATCGGGCTGTCGAAGACGCAGCAATTCTACGGCGTCGAATTCGAGGGCGAGCGCCACGACTGCGGCTCCAAGGCCGGCTTCCTGCGCGCCAACATCGCCTTCGCGATGCAGCGCGACGATCTGCGCGAGGGGCTGATCGCCGACATGCAGCGCTATCTGGCCAAGTAATCCAGCGAACTACCCGCCGGTCAGGCGACAAGCGTCAGGTCGCCGCGACTGGCGGCGACCACGCAGCGATTGCGGCCGAGATCCTTGGCCGCGTACAGCGCCTTGTCGGCGGCCTCGAACAGCACCGACCAGTGCTGCTTCGGATCGGGCGTCATGCTGGCGACGCCGATGCTGACGGTGACACCCGCCTGCCCGTCCGACCACGCTTCGACCTTCTGCCGGATCGTCTCCGCGACCGCCTGCGCGGCGGCGGCCTTCAGCCCCGGCAGCAGCACGGCGAACTCTTCGCCGCCGAACCGCGCGGCGCAATCGCCGGCGCGCTGCACCGAATCGCCGATGCACAGCGCGATGCCGACCAGCACCTGGTCGCCGGCCTGGTGACCGTAACCGTCATTGAACGCCTTGAAGTGATCGGCATCGATGATCATCAGCGCGATCGGCGCCGCGAGCCGCGACGCGCGCCGCCATTCGCGGTCGATCGCGATGTCGAATTTGCGGCGGTTGGTCAGCCCGGTCAGCGCGTCGGTAGTCGCGAGCTCCTCCAGCCGGCGTTCGGCCGCGGCGCGGCGGTCGATCTCGCGGATGAAGAACACCGTGAAGCCGGCGACGATGATCGCGAGCCCGAGCAGGATCAGACCGATCCGGATCGCCTCCTGGCGCCACATCATGAAGACGTCGCTCCAGGATTTGCCGACCAGCACGACCAGAGGGCGTGAGCTGTCGGCCCAGACGTAGATCCGCCCGATGTTGTCGGCCTTGCCGTGCCCGCTGAACCAGCCGCGCCGCTGGCCCAGCAGCTTGTCCATGCCGATGTTCGCCATCACGTTGGTGCCGAGCAGTTCGGCATTGAACGGCGTCCGCATGATCAGCGTGCCGTCGCGCGCGATCACCGCAATGACGTCGTCCGGCGCGAGCCTCAGCCGGCTGAACAGCTCCTGGAAGTAGCTGAACCTGATCGATCCGGCGACGACGCCGAGAAACTCGCCGTTCGGTCCGGACACCCGCCGGCTCAGCACGATCGAATAGGCGCCGCGATGCTGCATCGGGTTGCTGATGTACAAATCGTGGACCGGATGGTCGCGGTGCACGCTGAAGAACGGCTGATCGCTGCGATTGACCTTCTCGGCGATGCGCGATTCGGAGTCGATCGTCAGATTGCCCTGCGCGTCGAACACCTGGATCGCGCCGAAATGCTGGGCGGTGGCGGCATGATCGAACAGGATCAGGCGGCGGATGGTGTCGTCGACTTCGGCGAGCTGCGGCAGCGCCAGGCTGGTGACCACCGAGCGCAGCGACAGGTCGTACAGCTCGATGTTGCGATTGATGTCGGCGCTGAGCGTGGAGGCGAGATTTTCCTGGATCTGGCGCGAGAGTTCCTGGGCGTTGCGGCGCATGTCCAGCATCACGCTGCCGCACACCGCCGAGAACCCCAGCACCGTGATCACCGACGAGAAGATCAGCAGCCGCGCCGACATCCGCCGTCGCCGCCCGATTTCCTGCCTGACCCGTTCGAAAAAGCCACCGTCCATGCGCGAGGCTAGCCATCGAAAACTTGCGGAGCGCTTAAGTTGAGATCATGACGTAACCTGCGGTTAACGCCTGATTTCACCGATAACCGCGACCGCCACCCATGAAACGAACCAGGCCCGCCGGAACCCCGCGGGGCGTGCCGCCAAGGATCAGAAGTGAGCAAATTTGAACAGCTTCGGGACTACCTGAAGCGGCAGACCGCGACGGAACTCGTCCTCAGCAACGACCAGATCGAGGACCTGATCGGCTTCGCGCTGCCCCGGGCCGCCCAGCGGGCGTCCTGGTGGGACTCGACCCGCGCCCCCGAGGAGAAGATGCCGCAGCGCGAGGCCTGCCTCAAGGCCGGCTACGTCGCCACCCGCCTGCCCGACGGCAAAGGCGTTCGATTCCGCCGCATCAAGGCCGAACGCGACCGCCGGCCGTACTGAACAAGCAGAAAGTCCGACAGACACTTGCCGCGACTACGGCATTGCCGTATACTTCGTCATGCAGACCGTCGTGGAAACACCGAGCTACCTCTCAGACATTCAGGCGTTGTTCTCACCGGCGGAGCGCGTCGCCATCGTCGCGCGGCTCGCCTCAGAGCCGACGTGCGGTGTGCTGATCCCCGGCTGCCATGGTCTGCGTAAAGTTCGCTTCGGATTCGGTGGTCGTGGCAAAAGAAGCGGCGCACGGATCATCTACCTGTTCGGCGGTACGGACATTCCGGTTTTTCTGATCGCTGCATTTGCCAAGAACGAAAAGGCCGATCTAACGATGGCCGAACGTAACGCCCTGGGGACCATGGTTGCGGACATGCTGGCGAAGTATCGGAGAGGACGATGAGCAAAGTTGCCTTCGGCAAGATCGCGGCCGGACTAGGCGAAGCGAAATCCTTCCTGGAGCAAACCGCCGACAGCCAAGCGTACCGGATTCACGTCCCGGCCAAGGTCGACGTGAAGAAGATCCGTACGGGGCTTGGTCTCTCCCAAGAGAGTTTCGCACAGACCTACGGCTTTGCCCTGTCGGCGGTCCGCGACTGGGAACAAGGCCGCCGACAGCCCGAACGCAGCGCCCGCATCTTGCTGAGGGTGGTCGAGAAGGAGCCAGAAGCCGTGACGCGGGCGCTCGCCAAGTAAGTCTTGCGCTTCGCGCGCCTCGGGCGAACGGTTCGGCATTGACAGAATGCCGCACCCCGGTCCTGATGCCGGCAACGCCCTGCGCACAGCGCGGGCAAACTGGTTCCGCCCGACGGGCGAAGGCCACCCTGGGAAACGCCGATGCGCAGATTGCTCGCCGCAACTTTCTTTGCCGTTCTGACCGTGCTGCCCGCCGCCGCACAGACCCCGCTGAAGATCATGGTCGGCGGCATCGACAAGCAGATCTATCTGCCGGCCCGGCTCGCGGCGCAGCTCGGCTTCTTCAAGGACGAAGGGCTCGACGTCGAGCTGTTCAACTCGACCTCGGGCTCGCAGGCCGCGACCGCGCTGCTGGCGCGCGAAGTGCAGGGCGTGGTCGGCTTCTACGACCACACCATCGACCTGCAGTCGAAGGGCAAGTTCATCACCAGCGTGGTGCAGTTCGCGGTCGCGCCCGGCGAGGTGGTGCTGGTCAAGGCCGCCGACGCCGACAAGCTCAAGGACCCGGCGAACTGGAAGGGCCAGGCGCTCGGCGTCACCGGGCTCGGCTCCGCGACCGACTTCCTCACCCGCGCGCTCGCGGCCAAGGCCGGGCTGAAGATCCAGGACTACACGCTGGTGCCGGTCGGCGCCGGCGACACGTTCCTGGCCTCGCTGCAGCAGGGCAAGATCGTGTCGGGCATGACCACCGAGCCGACCGTGCAGCGCGCGCTCAAATCCGGCACCGCCAAGGTCGGCATCGATCTGCGCACGCCGGACGAGACCCGCAAGGCGCTCGGCGGCGACTACCCGGCGGCCTGTCTGTACATGGAGCGCGGCTGGATGGAAGCCAACAAGGCCACCGTGCAGAAAGTCGTCAACGCGATGGTCAAGACGCTGAAGTGGATCGCCAGCCACTCCGCCGAAGAGATCGCCGACAAGATGCCGAAGGACTACTACGCGGGCGACCGCGACCTCTATGTGCAGGGCCTGAAGGACGGCAAGGCGCAATACGCGCCCGACGGCCTGATGCCGCAAGGCGGCCCGGAATCGGTCGCCAAGATCCTCGCCAGCTTCTCGCCGAACCTGCAGGGCAAGACCATCGATCTGTCGAAGACCTACACCACGGAATTCGTGACGAAGGCGAATGCGGGGCAGTGAGGGCGAGGATGCCTGTCGATCGGGCCGATTCACACGAGCATGGAGTGACGCGACGTGTCGTCTCCCCTTCCCCTTGCGGGGAGGGGTCGGACGTAGGGGTCCCCAGGCGCCGTGCTCGCGTCGCCCTCACCCCAGCCTTCTCCCGCAAGCGGGAGAGGGAGCGCGCCGTGCGTGGGGAGAGGCTTTGCCGACCAACTTCAGTTTGTCCCGCCTTCTTGTTCCCCGTCATTCCGGGGCGCGCCGTCAGGCGCGAACCCGGAATCCAGAAGTTGGGGCAACCATTCTTTGCAACAAACTCGGGATTCCGGGTTCGCGCTCCGCGCGCCCCGGAATGACGAACGATAGGCTCGAGCAATGACGTCACCCTCTGCGATCGAACTCAGCCACGTCGCCCGGCGCTTCGTCACGCCGTCCGGCGACGTGCTGTCCGCGCTCGAGGATTTCGATCTGGCGATCGCGCCGGGCGAGTTCTGCGCCATCGTCGGGCCGACCGGCTGCGGCAAGTCGACGACGCTCGGACTGATCGCCGGGCTGGCCAAGCCGCAGGCCGGGCGTGTCACGCTGTTCGACGCGCCGGTCGACGGCGTCGATCGCCGCGTCGGCTTCGTGTTCCAGCAGGACGCGGTGTTTCCGTGGCGCGACGTGCTGCACAACGTGATGGCCGGGCCGCTGTTTCGCGGCGTCGGCAAGGCCGAAGCCGAGGCGCAGGCCCGCGACTGGATCGCGCGCGTCGGGCTGAAGGGCTTCGAGCATCACCATCCGCACCAGCTCTCCGGCGGCATGCGCAAGCGCGTGGCGCTGGCGCAGACCTTCATCAACAATCCGCAGGTGCTGCTGATGGACGAGCCGTTCTCCGCGCTCGACGTCCAGACCCGCGAACTGATGCAGGAAGAGCTGCTGCAGCTGTGGGCGCAGGCGAAATCCGCGGTGCTGTTCGTCACCCACGATCTCGACGAGGCGATCCTGCTCGCCGACCGGGTCGCGGTGCTGACGACGCGGCCGGCGCGGGTGAAGTCGGTGCACAGCATCGACCTGCCGCGGCCGCGCGACGTCGCCACGCTGCGCTACGACGAACGCTTCATCGCCATCGCGCGCAAGATCAACGACGATCTGCGCGAAGAAGTGCTGCGCGCCAGGGCGGGGCATTGAGGATGCACCCCGACCGTCATTGCGAGGAGCAAAGCGACGAAGCAATCCAGTTTCGTGCCTCGCGCCCTGGATTGCTTCGCTTCGCTCGCAATGACGCGGAGGCAGGCTGATGGCCGAGACCGCGATCACCAAGCCGCTGGCGACCGAGATCCCCGTCGAATCGCTGGCGGTGCGGATGCGGCGGCGGGCGCGGCTGGTGCTGGCGCTGCGGCTCGCGGTGCTGGTCGTGCTGATCGCCGGCTGGGAATTCGGCGTCCGGTTCGGCTGGATCGATCCGTTCTTCTTCGGCCAGCCGAGCGGCATCGTGCTCAAGCTGATCGACTGGTTTCAGAACGGCACTTCGATCGGCCCGCTGTGGAAGCAGATCTGGGTGACGATCTACGAGGCCGGCGCCGGCTTCCTGATCGGCGCGGTATTCGGCGTGCTGTGCGGCATCGCGCTCGGCCGCAATCGGCTGCTGTCGGACGTATTCTCGATCTACATCAAGGTGGCGAATTCGATCCCGCGAGTGGTGCTCGGCTCGATCTTCATCGTCGCGCTCGGCCTCGGCGCCGCCTCGAAGATCGCACTCGCGGTGGTGATGGTGTTCTTCGTGGTGTTCGCCAACGCGTTCCAGGGCGTGCGCGAGGCCGACAAGAACCTGATCGCCAATGCGCGCATCCTCGGCGCCAGCCCGTGGCAGCTGACCACCTCGGTGGTGATCCCCTCGGCGCTGTCCTGGATCCTCGCCAGCCTGCACGTCAGCTTCGGCTTCGCGCTGGTCGGCGCGATCGTCGGCGAATTTCTCGGCGCCCGCGAAGGCATGGGCCTCCTGATCGCCACCGCGCAGGGCTCGTTCGACTCCAACGGCGTGTTCGCCGCGATGATCGTGATCGCCGTGGTGGCGCTGCTGGCCGAATGGCTGCTGACCACGCTGGAAAACCGCCTGCTGACCTGGCGACCGGAGACGAACGCGGGCGAGTAGTTGCGGCACCGGCAGCGCACGAGCTGTGTGCTCCCCTCCCCCTTGCGGGGAGGGGTCGGGGGTGGGGGTCCCCAGGCACTGTGCCCGCGTCGCCCTCACCCCAGCCCTCTCCCGCAAGCGGGAGAGGGAGCGCGCTGTGCGTGGGGTGAGGTCTCCGATCGAAATCAGTTCTGCAACCGTACGCCGAGCATCACCACGGTGGCGTTGTAGCTGCCGCCGGTGACGTTGGAGTCGAGCTGGTCGCGGCGCAGCGTGCCCTTGACCCAGAGCTGGCGGGTCATCTTGTAGACCAGATTGCCCTCGAGCGAGGTGAAGCGGTCGCTGCGGCCGGAGCCCTGATAGTCGTAGGTCGCGTAGGTGAACTTGCCGATCGCGGTCAGCCAGCGGCGGAAGTCGTGGTCGACCTCGGCGCTGTAGGTGCGGGTCAGCACGCCGGAGACGCCGGCGAGCGGCGATTCGTCGATCGTGGTGTCGGCGCCGATCTTGAACTTGGTCAGCGGCGTCACGGTCCAGATCAGCGACGCGCTGGTCAGCAGCCCTTCGAGCTTGAGCAGCCGCGGATCGGTGTAGGTCCGCGACGCCCAGCCGATCGAGGCTTCGCCGGTCAGCAGCCGGGTCAGCTCGAAACTGGTGCCGCCCTTGACGTAGCCGCCATTGCTGTCGCGCCGGTAACCGTAGCGATCGACCGTCGTCTCGTATTGGCGCTCGCTGTACTGGCCTTCGGCGAACGGCTTGAGGCCCGGCAGGATCTCGTAGCTGACGCGGCCGGTGCCGGCATATTGGTTGAAATTGCGGTCGGTGTTGGGATCGGTGCTGCCGTCGGTGAACACCGACTGCTGATAGGCGCGGCGATCGACGCCGCCGATCGCCGTGACCTGCAGCCGGTTGAAGGTCTGGTCGATGCCGCCGGAGACGCCGGTCTGGGTGTAGATCGGATATTTCTGCAGACCGAACTGATTGTTCGGGCTGCCGGGATTGTCGGTGCCGACGATCAACCTGCCCTGGCCGAGCAGCCTGGTATCGCGGGTGACGTCGAGGCGGCCGTCGATATGGCCATCGAAGTCGGGCCGGTCGAGGATGCGCGGCGCCGCGGTGACGTTGCCGCCCGGATTGTTGAACTCGTGGCCGTAGCCCGTATAGGAGCCGCGCAGATCGGCGACCAAAGCGTGACGGTCCCAGTCCGACGTCACCATCAGTTCCGGCGACACCTTGTAGAAGCCGGAGGCCTGCGGCGTGGCGATACGGCCCGGATTGGTGTCGTAACCGCCGTTCAGTTCGACCGCGCCCTTGATCAGGAAGCTGCCGGCATAGTCCCCGACCGGGGCGAACGGATCGTCGTCGGCCTTGAGCCGGCGGCGCAGCGGCTGGCCGGGCAGCGTGCCTTTGAAGGCGGCCGGCACCGGCAGCTTGGCGGCATTCTGCGACGGCGGCGCTGGACGGGCCGGCGGCGCGCCGACGATCACCGGCCGTGAGCCGGGGCCGACCGTCTTGGGACGCGGCGCGCCGGGATAGATCTTGGGCTTCTGACGCTTGCGGCCGAGCGCGTCATAGCCGATGCCAGCGGTGCCGAGGCTGGGCTGGAGCCCGAAAGCCGGCGCGCTGCCGAGCCGCGGCGGCGTGCGGTTGTCCCGGCGGGTATCATTGTCCGTCGCATAGGGATCCGGCGCGGCCGCGAGCTGCGGCGTCCGCTGCAGCGGCAGATCCTGCGGCGAGACGAAGCCGCCACGCTCCGGCCGGAACAGGTCGCGGGTCAGGCTCTGCGCGCCCGCCTGCCCGGCGGCGCCGGCCATCAGGCACGCGACAGCCGCCTGCAGCAACACTGCACGGCGGAGGCGGCCCGTTGCTGGCGCCGGGATCACGATCACGAAACCTCAACAAAATCAAATTCTTGCACACGACGACCGGACGGCTCGGCGGGCGACCCCGGGCTGATCATCGTTAATGGAGTAAAAACGTTTATGGTTAAGGAGGGGTTGAGACCGCAGCCAAGGATCGGTTGAGAACCTTTCCGGATGGCGGCCGCGCGCGTCGCATCCCGTGCCGCGGCATGCTAGGAAGAGCCCCGGCCACACCTCGGCTCACGCTTCGGGACCCAGCATGGCTATTTCCAAACCCCGCACCACGAAATCCGCGATGACCGACCCAGCCGCCGCCGCGATTCCCTCGGCCCTGCGCACGCTGGAGGCCGAGGCGGACGGCGTCACTGCGCTCGCGGCCGCGCTGCAATCCGATCTCGGCAGCGCCTTCGCGGCGACCGTCGAGATGATCCGCAACGCCAAGGGGCGTCTGATCATCACCGGGCTCGGCAAGTCCGGCCACATCGGCCGCAAGATCGCCGCGACCTTCGCCTCCACCGGCACCCCGGCCTTCTTCGTCCACGCCTCCGAAGCCAGCCACGGCGATCTCGGCATGATCACCGCCGACGACATCATCCTGGCGATGTCGTGGTCCGGCGAGCAGCCGGAAATGAAGAACCTGATCACCTACGCGTCGCGCTTCCAGATTGCGCTGATCGCGATGACTTCGGACTCCGGCTCGACGCTGGCCCGCGCCGCCGACCTGTCGCTGGCGCTGCCGAAGGCGCGCGAGGCCTGCCCGCACAATCTGGCGCCGACCACCTCGTCGCTGATGATGCTGGCGCTCGGCGACGCGCTGGCGATCGCGCTGCTGGAAAGCCGCGGCTTCACCTCGACCGATTTCAGCGTGCTGCATCCCGGCGGCAAGCTCGGCGCGATGCTGAAATACGCCCGCGACCTGATGCACACCGGCGACGCGGTGCCGCTGAAGCCGCTCGGCACCAAGATGTCGGATGCGCTGGTGGAGATGTCGGCCAAGGGCTTCGGCTGCGTCGGCATCGTCGACGCCAAGGGTCACGTCGCCGGCATCGTCACCGACGGCGACCTGCGCCGCCACATGCGCCCCGACCTGATGACCGCGACGGTCGACGAGGTGATGACCAAGCGGCCGAAGACGATCAGCCCCGGGCTGCTCGCCGGCGAGACGCTGGAGCTGCTGAACTCCTCGAAGATCACCGCCCTGCTGGTCACCGAAGGCAATAAGCCGATCGGCATCGTGCACCTGCACGATCTACTGCGCGCCGGCGTGGCGTAGGCGCCCGAATAGTCGTTTTGATCCGGTCATGCCCGGGCTCGACCCGGGCATCCACGTCTTACGACGTGCTCGTGTCCGTGGATGGCCGGGTCAAGCCCGGCCATGACGCCGAGATTCTGTGGGATGCCTCGGCCACAACTCAGGTGAGTTCTACACCGCCGCCACGATCAAACTCACCCCATCCGCCTGCACGATCTTCACCCGGCTTCCCGCCGGCGCGTCGGGGCCGGTGACGCGCCAGAACGTGTCGTCGATCCGCACCGTGCCGACGCCGCCGACGATCGGCTTTTCCAGCGTGAATTCGCGTCCGACCAGCGCGTCGGTGCGGCGGTTGAGGAACGGATTGGTCGCATTGGATTCGGCGGCGCCGCCGCGCGCCATTCGCCGCCACAGCGGCACTGCGGCGGCCGCGAACAGGGCGAACAGCAGAATCTGCAATTGCCACGACGGGTGCAGCGCGAAGGCCACCAGCCCCGACAGCAGCGCGGCGAGGCCGAGCCAGAACAGGAAGATTCCCGGCGCCAGCAGCTCCAGCGCCATCAGCGCGAAGCCGATGATCAGCCAATTCCAGGCGCCCAGCGTGAGAATGGTTTCGGTCATGAGCGATGAACGCCTTTCGCAGCGAAAACTACAAACGGAAAGCGACGAACTACCCGGTCGCCGCACCGCGACAACGCGCGACATTATCGCGCGCCCATAGTGGCCGACAACCCTCGGGAATATAGTACGCGGGCCTTCGTCCTCAACGAGGCTTCATTTGAAAGGCAAAGCAATGACTCGCACCAAGCAATTGCAGATCGTTTCAGCCTTCATCCTCACCACCTGCTTCGCGCTGCACGTCTCGCAGGCGAACGCGCAGGCGACCCGGACCTGGGTGTCCGGCGTCGGCGACGACGCCAATCCGTGCAGCCGCACGGCTCCGTGCAAGACCTTCGCCGGCGCGATCTCCAAGACCGCCGCCGGCGGCGAGATCAGCGTCATGGATCCCGGCGGCTACGGCGCGGTGACGATCACCAAGGCGATCAGCATCACCAATGACGGCGCCGGCGAAGCCGGGATTCTCTCGGCGGGCAGCAACGGCATCACCGTCAACGCCGGCGCGCAGGACGTCGTCCGGATCCACGGCATCATCATCGACGGCGGCACCGGCCTCAACAGTCCGGCCGGCATCCGCTTCAACAACGGCGGCGAATTGCACGTCGAGAACTGCCTGATCCGGAGCTTCCAGCTGTCCAGCGCCGGCTACGGCATCCACTTCACCCCGGCTTCGCCCGCCAATCTGTACGTGTCCGACACCGTCATCGTGCACAACACCAATGGCACCGGCGGCGGGGGTGTCCATATCGCGCCGGCCAGCCCCGGCGGCGTCAAGGCGGTGCTGAACAGGGTGCAGAGCTACAACAACGGCTTCGGCCTCAAGGTCGACGGCTCGACCAGTTCCAACAAGATCCTGGTGACGGTGCGCGACAGCGTGCTGGCGACCAACGTCTTGCACGGCATCTGGGCGGTGTCGGGCGCGGCCGAAATCAACATCGAGTCCGACAACAACGGCATCGTCAACAATCAGCTCGACGGCGTGCTGGCCGACGGCGCCAAAGCCTATGTCACCCTGACCGCATCGACGCTGACCGCGAACGGCAACGGCGTCGTCAGCGCCAACGGCGGCAATCTGTACTCGTTCAAGAACAACAACATCAACTTCAACCTGACGTCGAACGGCACGATCCCGGCGGCGAACATCCTGCCGCAGAACTGATCGCTTCGCCGCGGCGGGGACTGCTCGCCGCGGCCTCTTTACGCAGGGCGATCGGCAACGCGTGCGCGGCGCCGGACCGCCGCGGGCTCACCCCCGCGGCGACGGCGGTGTCGCGCCCGTCGTCGGCACCGAGCCGCGGCGGGCGGCGGCCTGTGCGGTCGCCGCCTCGCCGAACGTCGCCTTGGCGATCTCGCCGATGCCGGCGAGCGAGCCGAGCATGCTCATCGCCTCGACCGGCAGCATGATGACTTTCTGGTTCGGCGATTCGGCGAGCTGGCCGAACGCCTTGATGTACTTGTCGGCGATGAAGTAGTTCAGCGCCGCGACGTCGCCCTTGGAGATCGCATCGCTGACCATCTGGGTGGCGCGCGCTTCGGCTTCGGCCGAGCGCTCGCGCGCCTCGGCGTCGCGGAACGCCGCCTCGCGGCGACCTTCGGCCTGCAGGATCTGGCCCTGCTTGGCGCCTTCGGCCCGCAGGATCTCCGACTGCCGCGCACCTTCCGCCTGCAGGATGTCGGCGCGCTTGACGCGCTCGGCCTTCATCTGCCGGCCCATCGCCTCGACCAGATCGGCCGGCGGCACGATGTCCTTGATCTCGATGCGGTTGACCTTGACGCCCCACGGCGACACCGCGGCGTCGACGACACGCAGCAGCCGCTCGTTGATCTCGTCGCGATGCGACAGCACCTGGTCGAGATCCATCGAGCCCATCACCGAGCGGATATTGGTCATCGTCAGCACGATGATGCCTTGCTCGAGATTGGAAACCTCGTAGCTCGCCTTGGCGGCGTCGAACACCTGGAAGAACGCGACGCCGTCCGCCGTGACGCTGGCATTGTCCTTGGTGATGACTTCCTGCTGCGGAATCTCCAGCACCTGCTCCATCACGTTCATCTTGCGACCGACGCGGTCGAAATACGGGATGATCAGATTGAGGCCCGGCGACAGCGTGCGGGTGAATTTGCCGAAACGCTCGATCGTCCAGTTGTAGCCCTGCGGCACCGTCTTGACGCCGGCGAACAGCGTCAGGATCACCAGCAGCACGAGGAGGATGGAAAAGATATCGAAGCCAGACAGATTGTACATGCAACGTCTCCTCAGCCAGCGCGGTTCGCATCGCGCCGCTCATGCGGCCACGACCATGCGCTCGCCGGGCCGGCGCAATCGACCATGGGTCGCTCGATCGTGATGTAAGGTTCGAGAGGCGGGAAAGCGAGGCGGCGGGCGGCGGTCTAGTGCCGCGGGCGCGGCGGCGTCGTCGGGGCTTCGACGCTCACAGCCAGCCCTGCAACTCGCGGATCACGAGCTGGCGGATCACCGCGATGCCGTCGTCGCTGTCGTTGAGGCAGGGGATCGCGGAGAATTCCTCGCCGCCATTGTGCAGGAAGATCTCGGCGTTCTCCTGCGCGATCTCTTCCAGCGTCTCGAGGCAGTCCGCGGCGAAGCCCGGCATCACCACCGCGAGCTTACGGACGCCGTCCTTGGCGAGCTTCTCGATGGTCTTGTCGGTGTAGGGCTGCAGCCACTCGTTGAAGCCGAAGCGCGACTGGAAGGTCAGCAGCAGCCTGTCGGCGTCGAGCCCCATGCGCTCGCGCAGCGCCTCGACGGTGGCGACGCATTGCTTCTGATACGGATCGCCCTTGTCGATGTAGGACTGCGGCATGCCGTGGAACGAGGCGACGATCTTTTCCGGCTCGAACGGCAGCGTCGCCAGATGCGCGTGGATCGAGTTCGCCAGCGCATCGATATAGGTGTCGTCGCAATAATAAGGCGGCGTCACCCGCAGCGTCGGCTGGGCGCGCAATTCGCGCAGCACACGAAACGCCTGGTCGCACACCGTCGCCGAGGTCGCCGCCGAATATTGTGGATAGAGCGGCACCACGAGCAGCCGGGAGCAGCCCTTCGCCACCAGCGCTTCGATCCGGTCCCGCATCGAGGGATTGCCGTAGCGCATCGCCCAGTCGACCACCAGGTGGCTGCGATCCGACAGCGACGCGCCGAGCTTCTCGGCCTGCGCGCGGGTGATCGTCTTGAGCGGCGACTCGTTCTTCTCCTGGTTCCAGATCTTCTGATAGTCCTTGGCCTTGCGGGCCGGACGCGTGTTCAGAATGATGCCGTTCAGGGCCAGCTTCCAGAAAATCCCCTGATTCTCGATCACCCGCGGGTCCGACAGGAACTCGCGCAAATACACACGGACGCCCTTGGTGTCGCAGGTGTCCGGGGTGCCGAGATTGACCAACAGCACGCCGACCCGTTCGGGCGCGGGGGCCGGAACGGGCGCTGGTCCGTGGATGGGGACAATCACCGTCATGATGCTGATTGGCTTCGCGCTTTGGCCTATTGTTGTCAAGACGACGCGATGACAGGGCGGTGAGCGAACGCCGCGCCGGAACGCATCACTCCGTAGTTAGGAAACGATCTACGAACGACAACCGATCCGGTTTGCTGCAATTGCGCAATTGCTCGAATTTAGAGCGCGCTGGTTAAAGACAGGTCACGCGCTCGGCGGCGACATAGCCCAGTAGAAGTCCGATGCCGAACAGCAGCACCAGCCCGGCCGCGCCGAATTCGATGCCGCGCATCAACAGGGCGCCGCCGCCGGCATGACCGGCCGCGAGCCGCCGGGCCAGACCCTTGGCCGACACCGCGATGGTGGCGATCGTCGCCACCGTAATGGCGGTTCCGAGCCCCATCACGAAGGTCGCGGCGACCCCGGCCCAGAACATCCCCTGCGCCAGCGCGAACACCAGCACCAGGATCGCCCCGGAACAGGGCCGGATGCCGACCGTCAGCACCGCCCCCAGCCCGCGCCGCCAGCCGCCGGGGCCGGCGAGTTCCGCCGGCTCCGGGCCGTGCGAATGGCCGCAATGATCGCAGGTCTCGTCATGGGCGTGGTGATGATGATCGTGGCTGTGGCCATGATCATGACCGTGATGGTGATCGTGATCGTGACCATGATCGTGGTCGTGACCGGCATGGGCCTGCAGCGCGTGGCTGTGACCGTGATCGTGGGCATGGCCGTGATCATGCGCGTGATCGTGCCCGTGCGCAGGCCCGGCATGGGCCATCGCGGGCGCCGGGGTCAGCGTCAGGCCGGGCCTGCGCATCGCCCCCTGCAGCGCGCGGAAGAAGCCGCCGCCTTTGCTCCAGACCAGCCGCGCGCCGAACAGGGCGATCAGGGCGTAGCTGCCGATCTCGATCGCCCGCTCGGCGCTGCACATCGTCTTCGCCGTGGCGTTGAGCAGCCAGGCGCAGATGCCGACGATCAGCACCGCGACCAGCGCCTGCATCAGCGCCGAGACGAACGACAGCGCGATGCCGCGGCGCGCGGTCTCTTCATTGGCGATCATGTAGGACGAGATCACCGCCTTGCCGTGGCCCGGGCCGGCGGCGTGGAACACGCCGTAGGCGAACGAAATGCCGAGCAGCGACCAGACCGCGCTGCCGTCCGCCTTGGCGGCGCGGATCGTCGTCGACATCTGCTTGTAGAACGCCGATTGCTGCGCCAGCAGCCAGCCGATCAGCCCGCCGGCCTGCGGCTCGGCGGCCGCCTTCGGCGCGCCGAACGGATTCTGCGCGAAAGCCGCATGTAGCGCGGCGTCGGCGAGGAGGCCGGCGGCAAGCAGCGCAAAACAGAGAAGCGCCAGAGATCGCGGCGACCACCTCTCCCCGTCATTGCGAGCGAAGCGACGAAGCAATCCAGCGCCTCGCGTGCGGCTTCTGGATTGCTTCGCTTCGCTCGCAATGACGGTGCGGGACGGTTGCAAACAGGAGGACCCGCCGACTTCACTCGATCGCATCACGGGCATTTGACCTCGACCTTGTTGGCGAACATCGCGCCGTAATTGGAGTTGTCGCCGCTCATGAAATTGTCTTCGCTCATCCGCTGCGCGGTCGCCGTGCCGTCGTTCGGCCGCTCGAATTTGAGCGCGCAGCCGGCCGGCGCGCCGGCGAGCTTGACCGGATCCTTGTCGGCGAAGGTGAAGTCGATGAAGTAGCTCGGATCGAACACCTCGACCGCGAGTTCCTTGCTCTTCACCGGCGTCTTCAACGGCAGGAAGAAGTGCAGCGTCAGCACGCCGTTGTTGTGGTCGAGATAGTAATCGACCGGATCGTTGAACTTCTGCTTCTTGCCCTCGACCTTGGCGAAGGTGAAGAACGCGAACTCCTTCAGCGACTCGACATTGGTCTGCGCCAGCGGCGCGAGCTCGGCGCGGGTGTAGACGCCCTTCTGCTTGGTCTCGATGCCCTGCAGCGCGTAGGTCGAGAACATGTCGTCGAACGCCCAGGAGTGTCGCACCCCGGTGAACGACCCGTCGGGCCCGTACACCAGCTCGCTGGTCGCGGTGATCCAGACGTGCGGATGGGCGTGGGCGGTGGCGACGCCGGCGGTGAGCGTCAGGACCGCCGCCAGCACGGAGCGAAGCAAGGCCAAGCGAAGCGAGCCGAACATCGTCTACGCCGCCTCCGGCGTGTCGAGCAGGCCGCGGCGGCGCAGCAGCGCGTCGGGCTCGGGCGCGCGGCCGCGGAAGGCGATGTAAGCCTCCTCCGGATCGCGCGAGCCGCCCGAGGCGTAGATGTCGTCGCGCAGCCGCTTGGCGACCTGCGGATCGAAGATGTTGCCGGCCTCCTCGAAGGCGCCGAACGCGTCGGCGTCCATCACCTCGCTCCACATGTAGCTGTAATAGCCCGAGGCGTAGTGATCGCCCGAGAAGATGTGGCCGAACTGGGTCGGCCGGTGCCGCAGCGCGATCTCCTCCGGCATTCCGATCTTGTCGAGCTCGCGGCGCTCGAAGTCGCGGACATCGCCGACGCTCGCCGCCGGCTGGGTGTGGAACTCGAGGTCGAGCAGCGCCGACGACACGAACTCCACGGTGGCGAAGCCCTGGTTGAATTTTCGCGCGGCGATGAAGCGCTTCAACAGGTCGTCGGGCAGCGGCTCATTGGTCTGGTAGTGCCGGGCGAAGCGCTGCAGCACCTGCGGCTGCTCCTGCCAATGCTCGTAGAGCTGCGACGGCAATTCGACGAAATCGGTGAACACGCTGGTGCCGGACAGCGACGGGTAGGTGACGTCCGACAGCATGCCGTGCAGGCCGTGGCCGAATTCGTGGAACAGCGTGCGGGCGTCGTCGGGCGACAGCAGCGACGGCTCGCCGCCCGAGCCCTTGGCGAAATTGCAGACGTTGATGATCAGCGGTGCGACCGCGCCGTCGAGCTTCTGCTGGTCGCGCAGCGAGGTCATCCAGGCGCCGGAGCGCTTCGACGGCCGGGCGTAATAATCGCCGTAGAACAGCCCGCGATGGCTGCCGTCGGCGTCCTTGACCTCCCAGACCCGGACGTCGGGGTGCCACACCGGCACGTCCTTGCGCTCCTCGAAGCGGACGCCGAACAGCTGCGTCGCGGTGTCGAAGGCGGCGGCGATCATGTTGTCGAGCGCCAGATACGGCTTGATCGCGGCGTCGTCGAAATTGGCGCGGCGCTGCCGCAGCTTCTCGGCGTAATAGCGCCAGTCCCACGGCGCCAGCTTGAAGTTGCCGCCCTCTTCGGCGACCAGCTCCTGCAGCGCGTCGCGGTCGGCCAGCGCGCGGGCGCGCGCCGGCTTCCACACCCGCTCGAGCAGGCCGCGCACCGCCTCGGGCGTCTTGGCCATCGAATCCTCGAGCCGGTAGGCCGCGAAGGTCGGATAGCCGAGCAGCCTGGCGCTCTCCTCGCGCAGCCCGAGGATCTCGCCGATCACCGCGTTGTTGTCGTTGGCATTGCCGTTGTCGCCGCGGGCGATGAAGGCACGATACGCCTTCTCGCGCAGGTCGCGGCGGCTCGACATCTTCAGGAACGGCTCGACCGAGGAGCGCGACAGCGTCACCACCGCCTTGCCGGGCATCCCGCGTTCTTCCGCCGCAGCCTTGGCGGCGGCGACGAAGCTGGCCGGCAGGCCGTCGGTGTCGTGCTCGCCCAATTCCATCATCCAGTCCTGCTCGTCGCCGAGCAGATGATGGCTGAAGTTGGTGCCGAGCTGCGCCAGCCGCTCGTTGATCTCGGCCATCCGCGCCTTGGCGGCGGCGTCGAGGCCGGCGCCCGAGCGGTGAAAGCGGGTGTAGGTGCGCTCCAGCAGGCGGCGCTGCTCGGAGGTCAGCTTCAATGCGGCGCGCTTGTCGTACAGCGCCGAGATGCGGCCGAACAGCACCGCATTCATCATGATCGGATTCCAGTGCCGCGCCATCCGCAGCGAGACGTCCTTGTCGATCTCCAGCAGCGCCGGGCTCGAATGCGCCGAGACTAGATCGTAGAACACCGCCGCGACCCGGTTCAGCAGCTTGCCGGAGCGCTCCAGCGCCGTGATGGTGTTGTCGAAGTCCGGCTCGGTCGGATCATTGGTGATTGCGGCGATCTCGGCCGCATGGTCGGCGAACGCCTGCTCGAACGCCGGCAGGAAATGCTCGGGCGCGATGGCGGTGAAGGGCGGGGTTTCGAACGGGGTGGTCCAGGCTTGCAGCAGCGGATTGTCCGCGCTCGAGGGTGCGGCAATCGGTCCGGAGCTTTCCGACATCTAGTGATCCTGCGTTGAACGGCGCGACTTGCGAACATATAGCACCCGGTAGGGCTTTTTTGCGCCCATGCGCCGGCCCGGCGGCCGGATTATTTCGCTCTGACCGGGCGCGCGCACAGCGCCCCAGTGCTGACACTTTGCGGGATCATCGGCTTTGGCTTGCCGCGGCGGGCTTTTTCAGAGAGATTGCGCCGCCCAACAGGACCCCGAACGATGAGCAAGCTTCCCAACCCGAACGCGACCCGCCGGATCGTCTGGCCGAGCGTCGTCACCGTCATCAGCGCCGCGATCCTGATCGGCGCCGAGGTGTTCGGCGCCGCCTTCGCGGGCGGCTGGGCGCTGGCGATCCTGTTCGGGCTCGACGATACCTCCGCCCACATCCTGCAGGCGGTGCTGTTCGTCGTCGGCGTCGTGGTGATGGCCGCCTTCGTGCGCAACGCGCAGCGCATCGAGCCGTTTTTCAAGCGCGCCTGAGCGCTGCCGAGTCGATCGCGCCCGCGCTTTGTCACAATCGGCTGCGACCGCACCGGGATCCGGCGCGACGATCGGCTCAAATGAGCCGGCATACGTCCAGCGCCTGTGCCGCAGCGACTTCCTGAACGCGTAGCGGGCCGCCGCGGGCCGCAAAATCTTCAGCACTCGTTAGTGACTTTGAACAGACGTTCATGTTCGCGCGCCTCGGCGTGGCTGATCAGCAACGCTCGGCGGCGGCGTCGGAGAAATTGCGGGTTAAGACAAAAAAAATCTTGCAGACCCGGACTGAAACACCTATCTCCCGTTTTGCCCAATTTCGCACGTGCCTGTGGTCGTGTGTCGATCGGTAGGTATCCGGACAAGAGGCCGGACAGCCGCCAAGGGATGAAGAAGCCGAGGGTCTCGAAGCTGCAAGCAGCGAGGCCAGCATCTCTCTCAAGAGATGCCGTTGAAGGTGACTTCTTCTCTTGCAACCGTGATCGGCAGCCGGAGGCGAACCGGCGCACCCCGCTCTCAACGGGGGACGCGACTTAAAGCAACGACGGAGCGGGCTTTTTTGGTCTCTGCTGGCTTTCCATCAGCCAGCGCGAATACCGAAGAGGCTTGTCCTTCATTGCCAGGCGAGCGGGCGGGATCACTCCCAACCAATCGACGGCAGCACTGTCTTCCCGAGCTGATCGCTCGTCACGCCTCCATCGCGTGACGGCGCCGCAGTTGTCGGGCCGACGTCACTGTTGAACGCGTCCGTCGCTGGGCGTTTGGGAGAGTGCCATGACCGAACGTATTCGGGATTTTCTGCGCGACCGCCGTAACAACGGTCTGGACGTCGAGCCGTGCCTCGTCGTCGACCTCGAAGTCGTGCGCGACAACTTCAGCAGCTTCGCGAAGGCGTTGCCGGACAGCCGCGTGTTCTACGCGGTGAAGGCCAACCCGGCGCCGGAAGTGCTGTCGCTACTGGCCTCGCTCGGCTCGTGCTTCGACTGCGCCTCGGTGCAGGAGATCCAGATGGCGCTGACCGCCGGCGCGACGCCGGACCGCATCTCGTTCGGCAACACCATCAAGAAGGAGCGCGACATCGCGCGCGCCTACGAACTCGGCATTCGCCTGTTCTCGGTCGACTGCACCGCCGAGGTGGAGAAGATCGCGCGCGCGGCGCCGGGTTCGAAGGTGTTCTGCCGCATCCTGTACGATTGCGCCGGCGCCGAGTGGCCGCTGTCGCGCAAGTTCGGCTGCGATCCGGAGATGGCGGTCGACGTGCTCGATACGGCCAAGCGTCTCGGCCTGGAAGCCTACGGCATCTCGTTCCATGTCGGCTCCCAGCAGCGCAAGGTGACGGCGTGGGACCGTGCGCTGGCGATGGCCGCGACCGTGTTCCGCGACTGCGCCGAGCGCGGCATCAACCTGTCGATGGTCAACATGGGCGGCGGCTTCCCGACCAAGTACCTGAAGGAAGTGCCGGCCGTGGTGCAGTACGGCCGCTCGATCTTTCGGGCGCTGCGCAAGCACTTCGGCAACCAGATCCCGGAGACCATCATCGAGCCGGGCCGCGGCATGGTCGGCAATGCCGGCGTGATCGAGACCGAAGTCGTTCTGATCTCGAAGAAGAGCGACGAGGACGAAGTCCGCTGGGTCTATCTCGACATCGGCAAGTTCGGCGGTCTCGCCGAGACGATGGACGAGTCGATCCGCTACGCGATCAAGTCGCGCCACGACGGCGCCGAGATGACGCCCTGCGTGCTCGCCGGCCCGACCTGCGATTCGGCCGACGTGATGTACGAGAAGATGCCTTACCCGCTGCCGGTGACGCTCGAGATCGGCGACAAGCTGCTGATCGAAGGCACCGGGGCGTATACGTCGACCTACTCGTCGGTGGCCTTCAACGGCTTCCCGCCGCTGCGGACCTACCACATCTGAGGTTGTTCAGCCTCCCCCGCTTGCGGGGGAGGCTGATAGCGGGGAAGCAGCGACTCGTGTCGCCCTCTCCCCGGCCCTCTCACGCGAGCGGGAGAGGGAGCAGTAGAATTGAGGCCGGCTTGCCGGCCTCTCCCTGTCACATGCAATTTTGCTGACAACACGCAGCCGGTGCGCGCACCGGACGGCGTGGGGATCGACGTGCCATGACGAACGCTCGGACCACCCTGACTGCCCTGAACGTCGCAGCTCTTCCGTTCGCGATCCGTGCGGAACAGAGCTCCGATATTGCTGCGCGTGAGCGCCTGTTGGATGCGTGCTTCGGCGAAGGCCGGCATGCGCGCACCTGCCAGCGTTTGCGTGATGGACGCGCGCCCGCGGAAGGCTTGGCCTTCTCCGCGGTCCGTCAGGGTCGGCTGGTGGGCACCGTGCGTCTTTGGCATGTCGACGCAGGGGGCCGGGCCGCACTCGTGCTCGGCCCCCTCGCCGTCGATCCGTCGTGCCGCGAACTCGGCGTCGGGGGCGCGCTGATGCGCGCGGCGCTGGCGGAAGCGGCGACGCGCGACCATGGCGCGGTGGTCCTGCTCGGCGACGCGCCGTATTATGCGCGATTCGGCTTCTCGACGGAGAAGATGGCCACGCTGGCACTGCCCGGCCCGTTCGAGCGTGACCGCCTGCTCGGGCTCGAACTGCGGGACGGCGCCCTCGACGGCGCCGCCGGCCTGATCGTCGCCACCGGCGCCGCTGCCAAGCCGGCGCGCGCCGAACGGGCGCGTCTTCGTCGTGCCGCGTAAGGAGGGTCCGATGCGTTTCCTGCGTTTTCCGCGCCCGACCCACCGCGTCTTCGCCAAACGCGATCCGGCCAAGCGGCCGCGCATCACGGTGCTGGTGCTCGCCGTGTTCGTCCTCAAGATCGCCGTCGACGCCGGCCGCCGCCGGCTGACCCGCGGAACCGAAACGACGGCCTGAGACGCACCGTCTTGTGTCGCAACGTCTTTGGAAGCCGCGACAAGTCACCGTCCCCGCCCCGACCGCAGCGCGCCCCCTCTCCCGCCTGCGGGAGAGGGCTGGGGTGAGGGCGCCCCAGGCACTGACTCAGCGACTCACCGAGCCGAGTGCCCTCACCCGCCGCGCTTCGCGCGTCGACCTCTGCCGCAAGCGGGAGAGGTTACCCCGTGCTTGGGGAGAGGCATGCCTTGATTTACCGACCCGGACGCGGCATTGGCTCCGCATCTTTTCTCAGTTCCAGGACACTCACCCGATGCCTCGTCGCCTGATTTCCACCGGATCGCCGTTCGAGAAGACCGCGGGCTACAGCCGCGCCGTGGTCGACGGCGATTTCGTCTTCGTCTCCGGCACCACCGGCTACGACTACAGCACGATGACGCTGCCCGAAGACGTCACGTCGCAGACCCGCAACTGCTTCAAGACGATCGGCGCGGCGCTCAAGGAAGCCGGCTTCGCGATGGAGGACATCGTGCGCGCGACTTACTACATCACCGATCCGAAGGACGCCGACGCGGTGTTCGCGGTGTGCGGCGAGAATCTCGCCGAGATCCGCCCGGCGGCGACGATCGTCGCGGTCGCCGGCCTGTACAAGCCGGAAATGAAGATCGAGATCGAAGTCACCGCCAAGCGCCGCAGCTAAGCCTCGCTATCGTCTCGATATTCGGCTCCCCGTTGACTTTGCGACGGGGAGCCCCCAGGTTTCCTGAACCATGACGAATTTGCCCCGCAACCGTTTGACGCTGCGCGCCGGTCGCCTCCACGCAGGAAGGTGACCCGGACGCGCGTGTGCGCGATCCGGGCTTTTGATTTCGTCGACCTCCCCGTTCTCCCCGTTCGTTCTGACACCCGAGATGCCGGCGCGCATGCGCGTCCGGCGTGACAGGAGCCGTGAAAGCCATGATCCAGTCTGTCGTTCGCCAGCGCCCGCCGATCGTCCTCCGCAACCGCGACGCCGAGCGGCTCGGCCAGCTCGCCGAAGCCGCCGCGCAGCGCCATCCCGCGACCGCCGATTTTCTGGCCGGCGAGGTGGCGCGCGCCGCGGTGGCGCCGGATGGTGCACCGCTGCCGGGCATCGTCTGCATGGAATCCGAGCTGACCTTCCGGGACGAGAGCACCGGCAAGGAGAAGCACGTCACGCTGGTGTATCCGCCCGACGCCGATGTCGAGACTGGCCGCATTTCGGTATTGACCCCGATCGGAGCGGCGCTTATCGGCCTCTCCGTCGGGCAGTCGATCACCTTCGAAACCCCGTCGGGCGAGCGGCGCTCCCTGACGGTGCTGAGCGTGTCCGAACCGAACTGACTGCACCGTACCGATTGCCGCCGAGGTGACATCCGAATTTCACCCCGCCGTCGTATTCCCGATCCGTCCTGACCGCCCGTAGCGGTATTGCCCCGTCCACCCCTGTCCGGAGTTCATCCCTGATGTCGTCCACTTCGAAGATTCACGCCAAGATCACCGGTCCCATCGTGATGATCGGCTTCGGCTCGATCGGCAAAGGCACCCTGCCGTTGATCGAGCGACACTTCGAATACGACAAGAAGCGGTTCGTGATCATCGATCCGCACGAGGATGGTGAACTGGCGAAGAAGCACGACGTGCGCTTCATCAAGTCGGCGGTGACCAAGGACAATTACCGCGAGCTGCTGATCCCGCTGCTGACCGAAGGCGGCGGCCAGGGCTTCTGCGTCAATCTGTCGGTCGACACCTGCTCGGTCGACATCATGACGATGTGCCGCGAGATCGGCGCGCTGTACATCGACACCGTGATCGAGCCGTGGCTCGGCTTCTATTTCGACAAGAGCGCCGGCCCGGAGAAGCGCTCGAACTACGCGCTGCGCGAGACCCTGTTGGCCGCCAAGGCCAAGCAGCCGGGCGGCACCACCGCGGTGTCGACCTGCGGCGCCAACCCCGGCATGGTGTCGTGGTTCGTCAAGCAGGCGCTGGTCGACATCGCCCGCGATACCGGCACCGAGATCAACGAGCCGAAGAGCCGCGAGGGCTGGGCGCAGCTCGCGCACAAGCTCGGCGTCAAGGGCATCCACATTGCCGAGCGCGACACCCAGCGCGCCAAGCACCCGAAGCCGATGAACGTGTTCGTCAACACCTGGTCGGTCGAAGGCTTCGTCTCCGAGGGCCTGCAGCCGGCCGAACTCGGCTGGGGCACGCACGAGACCTGGATGCCGGACAACGGCCGCACCCACACCGAAGGCTGCGGCGCGGCGATCTATCTGCTGCAGCCGGGCGCCAACACCCGCGTCCGCACCTGGTGCCCGACGCCGGGTGCGCAATACGGCTTCCTGGTCACCCACAACGAATCGATCTCGATCGCCGATTACTTCACGGTGCGCGACGGCCAGAACGTGGTGTATCGCCCGACCTGCCACTACGCCTATCACCCGGCCAACGACGCGGTGCTGTCGCTGCACGAAATGTTCGGCGCCACCGGCAAGATGCAGCCGAAGTGGCACATCTTGGATGAAAACGAGATCGTCGACGGCATCGACGAACTCGGCGTACTGGTCTACGGCCACGCCAAGAACGCCTATTGGTACGGCTCGCAGCTCTCGATCGAAGAGACCCGCCGCGTCGCGCCGTATCAGAACGCCACCGGCCTGCAGGTGTCGTCCGCGGTGCTCGCCGGCATGGTGTGGGCGCTGGAGAATCCGGAGGCCGGCATCGTCGAGGCCGACGAGCTGGACTACAAGCGCTGCCTCGAAGTGCAGATGCCGTATCTCGGCCCGGTCAAGGGTTACTACACCGACTGGACCCCGCTGACCGACCGCCCCGGCCTGTTCCCCGAGGACATCGACACCAGCGATCCGTGGCAGTTCCGCAACGTGCTGGTGCGCTGAGGCGACGAGTCGCCTCAATCAGGCGATTTCAACTTCAGATAAGGACACTTCAACTTCAAGTAAGTACACGCGCCCCGCCCCATCCGCAGCGCGCCCCCTCTCCCGCTTGCGGGAGAGGGTTGGGGTGAGGGCGCCCCGGGCACTGACTCGGCAAGCGCGGAGCGGAGTGCCCTCACCCGGATAGCTGCGCGATCCGACCTATCCCGCAAGCGGGAGAGGTTGCGCTGTGCCCGCCGTCACCACGCAAAGAAAATCCGGGCGCGCGCGGAGCGCGGCCCGGATCGAGGCAGGGACTTCAGTTTCTGAAAGCTCAACCCTTCGGCTGGATCGGCTCGCCCTTCTTTTCCGCGGGGGCGGGGGGCAGGGCTGGTTTGGCGCCGGCGTCGACTGCGTCCTGATCGGGACGTGCCGGCTGCGGCGCGATGTCGTGAGGGCGCGGGCCGGAACTGGTCGGCGCAGGTGCGGCGGGCTTGGTTTCGGCGCCCGGGGTCGACTGCAGCGGCTGGGTCGCCTGCGCCAGCTGAAGACGACCGCTGTCGTCCACCTGCGTCAGCGACAGTCCGGAGATCGCTACGCCGGCCACGATCAGCAATCCGGCCAGCAGCAGATCCCGTTTCAAACCGCGTTCGGTATTCATCGTCGCCATTGTCGTCATCCCCTTGCTTGGATGGACAACAGACCCGGCGAGGCATCGTTCCGGGTTCCCCGAGGCGGAACCGGGCGCAACACGTCGCATTTGGCGACAATGTGAATCAATCCTTAGTGCTGGTTTCCCAGCTGGCGTGGTCGACATCGGGGCGACGCTCCAGATCGGCCACGACGGCATCGAGCTCGTCGGGTTCGACCGAGGTGGAGACCAGCGTCGCGACGATCTCGACCTTGTCCTCGTCGCCGTGTTCGACCGCTTCGACTTCGACATCCGCGACCGGATAATCGGCCTGTTCGAGCCGCTCCTCGAGTTCGTCGCGGAGCTTGCCGGCCGCAGCGCTGCCGGCGGTGAGCCGCACCGAATAGGTCGCTTCCGAGCTGCGCTCGTCGAACGGGATGCGGTTGATGGCGTTGACCAGCGGCCGCAGCAGCGTGTTGCCGGCGATCACGAACACCGTCAGCGCCACCGCCTGCGCGGCCAGATCCGCGCCCGCACAGCAGCCGACCGCCGCCGAGCTCCACAACGTCGCGGCGGTGTTGAGGCCGCGGACGTTCATGCCCTCTTTCATGATCACGCCGGCGCCGAGAAAGCCGATGCCGGACACCACATAGGCGATCACCCGGACCGCGCCATCCGCCCCGGCGAGATGCATCGCCAGGTCGACGAAGGCGGCGGCGCCGACCGCCACCAGCACGTTGGTGCGCAACCCCGCGGCGCGCGTGCGGTACTGCCGCTCGGCGCCGATCAGCATGCCGAGCACGAAGGCGACCGCCAGGCTGAGCAGCGTGTCGAGGAAATCCAGGGTCTGGAACGTGGCGAGAAAGCGCATGGGGCGAAAGACCTCCGCGGGCCTTCCTCTTACAGCGGAAGAATCCCCGCCGCACCATCCTCGTCGGCGAAAGCGAGCAGCGTGCCCTGGGCATTCCACGCCAGCGCCGCGACCGGCGGCGTGCCGTTGCGCCGGACCAGGATCTCGGCGCCGTCGGTGAGCCGCACCATCAGCACGGTGCCGTCGCTGTAGCCCGCGGCGAGGATGTCCTGCTTCGGGTGAGATGCCACCATGCTGACGCGCGCCTGCAGCGGCGCCAGCATCGCCGGCTGCTTGCCCATCGGCCCGTCCTTGCTGGCGAACGGCCAGATGATCACGGTATCGGCGCCCGAGGTGGCGAGGCCCTTGCCGCCGGCGGTCCACGCCATCGACCGCACCCGGCCGGGATAGCCGGTCATCCGCATGTGCCGCGAATCCGCCAGCCGCCAGCCGTGCAGCGCCGGCTCGTGCATCGAGGTGACGAGGAAGCGGTTGTCCGGGCTGAACATCACGCCGAGATGCGAGCCGGCCCATTCGAGCATTTCGGCATTGGCCGCCATGTTGGGAAACCACAGCGTCGCGCCGTTGTAGTGCGCGATCGCCAGCCGCATCCCTTTCGGCGCGAAAGCGAGGCCGCCGACCGTCGACGGCACCTCGAAGAATTTCTCCTCGGCCTTCGGCGCGCGGACATAGGCGATCTTGCCGGACGACCACGCCACCGCACCGTCCGGATGCAGCGCGACGTTGTCGATCCAGCGGCGCTTCGCCTCGGTGGCGATCAGTTCGGCCTTGGCGCCGGCATCGAGCTGCATCACCTTGCCGTCGTCGCCGCCGGTGACGATCCGCTTGCCGTCGGTGACCGAGCTGAGAATCGCGCCGCCGTGCAGCGCGACCGTCGAGGTCTCGCCATCCGGCTTGACGAAGGTCGCGTTTTCTTCCGCGCCGATGAACACCGCGGTGTCGCCGAGGAAATGCACCGCCCCGACCGGCGTCCCGACCGCCACCTCGCGAACGCGGTCGGTGACCGAGACGATCGAAGCCGCCTCCCCCGAAATGTCGAACCCGCTCATTGCGCGATGCACTTCGCGAAGCCGTCGCGGATCGCCTGTTCGGGCAATTCGCGGCCGATGAACACGACGCGGCTCTCGCGCGGCTCGTCGTTCTTCCACGGCCGCTGGTGATCGCCCTCCAGCATCATGTGCACGCCCTGGAACACGTAACGATCCTCGTCGCCGGTGAAGGCGAGGATGCCCTTGGAGCGCAGGATCTTGCCGCCTTCGGTCTGCACCAGTTGCTGCAGCCAGGGCATGAATTTCGCCGGATCGAGCGGCTTGTCGCTCTTCAGCGACAGCGATTGCATGTCCTCGTCGTGATAGTGCTTCAGGCCGTGGCTGTGGTGATCGTGGTCATGATGATGATGGCCGTGATCGTGATCGTGGTGATGGTCGTGATCGTCGCCGGCCTCGAGGAATTCCGGTTCGATCTCGAGAATGCGGTCGAGATCGAACGCGCCGCGCTCCAGCACGTCGGCGAGCGCGACCTTGCAGCGCTCGGTCGGATGCAGCTTGGCATAGGGGTTGATGGCGCGGATCCGCGCTTCGACTTCGAGCAGTTCGGCCTTGCTGACCAGGTCGGTCTTGTTCAGCACGATGACGTCGGCGAAGGCGATCTGGTTCTTGGCTTCGGGCGCATCCTTGAGGCGCTCGCTCAGCCATTTGGCGTCGGCCACCGTCACCACCGCGTCGAGCCGCGCGCTCGCCATCACGTCCTCGTCGACGAAGAAGGTCTGCGCCACCGGCGCCGGATCGGCGAGCCCGGTGGTCTCGACAATGATCGCGTCGAACTTGCCCTTGCGCTTCATCAGCCCGCCGAGAATCCGCACCAGGTCGCCGCGCACCGTGCAGCAGACGCAGCCGTTGTTCATCTCGAACACTTCCTCGTCGGCGCCGATGATCAGGTCGTTGTCGATGCCGATCTCGCCGAACTCGTTGACGATCACCGCGTATTTCTTGCCGTGGTTTTCCGACAGGATGCGGTTGAGCAGCGTGGTCTTGCCGGCGCCGAGATAGCCGGTGAGCACGGTGACGGGAATCTTCGAAAGGGCGGCGGCGGTCGTCATCAGGCAGGCACTCCGGCACAAAAGTCCCGGCCGGGGCGCGTTCGGCTGCGCGTCCGAAGCCGGGACTGGAAACGGGGGCCGCCATCGCGCGCTGCCCGCCGGACGGCAGGCTCGCGGGATCGGGCGGGACGAGCCCGCCTAGTGGGCCAGGGCGCTCGTCAGCGTCCTTATATTGTGCCTGACCATGTCAATGTAAGTGGGGGCGTCGCCGTTTTCGGCCGTCAGGCTGTCGGAATACAGCGTTCCGCCGATCTTGGCGCCGGTTTCGGCGGCGATCCGCTGGATCAGCCGCGGGTCGCTGATGTTCTCCAGGAACACCGCCGGGATCTTCGAGGTCCGGATCTGAGTGATGATGCGGGCGACGTCGCGGGCGCTGACTTCGGATTCGGTCGAGACGCCCTGGGGCGCGATGAAGGCGATGCCGTAGGCGTCGGCGAAATAGCCGAACGCGTCGTGACTCGAGATCACCTTGCGAGACGCCGCCGGGATCTTCGCCGCCTGGTCGCGAACCTCGCGGTCGAGCGCATCGAGCTTGCCAAGATACGCCTCGGCATTGGCGCGATACACCGCCTCGCCGGCCGGGTCGGCCGCGATCAGCGCGTCGCGGATGTTCGCCACGTAGATCTTGGCGTTCAGCACCGACTGCCAGGCATGCGGATCGGTGTGTTCGTCGCCGTGATCGTGCTTGCCGGCGGCCTTGCCGTGATCGTGCGAATCGCCGTCGTCGGCGTCGAGGGTCTTGATCCCCTTGGTGGCGGTGACGATGGTCGCCTTGCCGCCGGAGGATTGCACCAGCCGCGGCAGCCAGCCTTCGAGCCCGAGCCCGTTGACCACCAGCAGCCTGGCGTCGGCGACCTGCTTCGCATCCCGCGGCGACGGCGTGTAGACATGCGCATCGCCGCTCGGCCCGACCAGCGTCGCGACCGCGACCCGGTCGCCGCCGACATTGCGGACGAAATCGCCGAGGATCGAAAAGCTGGCGACCACGCCGATGCGGTCCTGCGCACGCGCGGGAAGCGCCCCGATCAACAGCGAGACGACGACGACGGCAATCCGGATCATGACTTAAGCCTCGAGATGACGGCCGGGGAACAGCTTGCGCACGACGCCGCCGGCCCGGCCGAACAGCAGCGAGGCGATGTACAGCACCGCCGCGACCAGGATGATCGCCGGCCCCGACGGCACGCGGGTCTGGAACGACAGCACCAGCCCGGCATAGCCGGACAGCATCGCGCTGCCGACCGCCACCAGCATCATGCCAGTGATGTCGCGCGCCCAGAACTTGGCGATTCCCGCCGGCAGGATCATCAGGCCGACCGCCAGCAGCGTGCCGAGCGCGTGGAAGCCGTTGACCAAATTGATCACCACCAGCGCCAGAAACGCCAGATGCGCCGGCGCGCCGGCGCGGCTGACGGTGCGAAGATAAAGCGGATCGACGCACTCGATCACCAGCGGCCGATAGATCACCGCCATCACCAGCAGCGTCAGCGTCGCATTGAAGGCGATCACCAGCAGGGTCTGGTCGTCCATCGCCAGGATGTTGCCGAACAGCACGTGCAACAGGTCGATATTGGTGCCCTTCATCGACACGATGGTGACGCCGACCGCGAGCGAGACCAGGTAGAACGCCGCCAGCGAGGCGTCCTCCTTCAATTCGGTGGCGCGCGACACCACGCCGGCCAGGATCGCCACGGTGAAGCCGGCGATCAGCCCGCCGAAGGTCATCGCGAACAAATTGAGCCCGGACAGCAGGAAGCCGATCGCGGCGCCGGGCAGGATCGCGTGCGCCATCGCGTCGCCGACCAGACTCATCCGCCGCAGCATCAGGAACACGCCGATCGGCGCGCCGCCGAGCGACAGCGCGACGATGCCGGCGAGCGCCCGGCGCATGAATTCGAACTCGATGAAGGGCGCGACCAGCGCCTGATACAGCAGCATGGACTACGCCGCCCTCGGCGGAGCGTCGGCGTGACAGGCCGCGGCGCCGTCGTCGAACGCTTCGCACATCCGCCGCGCCTCCGCCTGGTTGGCGGCGGTCAGCACCTCGGGGGTCGGCCCCCACGCCACCGCGGTGCGCGCCAGCAGCAGCGTCTGCGGGAAACTGCCGCGGACCAGCTCGATGTCGTGCAGCGCCGCGATCACGGTGCGGCCCTCGGCGTGCCAGCGCCCGATCAGCGCCACCAGATCCGCCGTGGTGCGGGCGTCGACCGCGTTGAACGGCTCGTCCAGCACGATGACGCGGGCGTCCTGCAGCAGCACGCGGGCGAACAGCATGCGCTGGGTCTGGCCGCCGGACAGCGTCCCGATGTTGCGATTCTCGAACCCGCCGAGACCGACCGCGGCCAGCGCGTGGGCGATCTTGGCATGCGCCGCCTTGCCGACGCCGCCGAACGGACCGCTGGTCCGCCACAGCCCGGTGCCGACGAAGTCGAACACCGAGATCGGGAAGCTGCGGTCGATATCGGCGGTCTGCGGCAGATAGGCGATGTCGCGGATGTCGATCCCGCCGCGGCCGATCGAGCCGGCCAGCGGCTTGAGGATCCCGACGATGCCCCGGAATAGAGTGGACTTGCCGGCGCCGTTCGGGCCGACCACTGCCAGCAGCGCGCCGCTTTCGATCGCTCCGCTGAGGTGATGCACCGCCGGATGCCGGTCGTAGCCGAGCGTCACATTATTAAACTGCAGTTGGGCCGCCATGGTCACCTCATCGCCAGCAGCACGATCACCCACAGCACCGCACTGACGGCGACGGCCGCCGCCAGCCGGGCCGCCAGCGTCATGCGCAGGATCGACCAGGGGGGCGGCACCAGGTGCGGCGAATCGGCGCCTTCGATCGGCATCGGAACGGGCTTCGCTGGAGCGGAATGGGGCGAATCAGGGTGAAGGACGTCCATTTCAAACCGCTCGAATGGAGGCCTGGGGCGGGATTTGTTATAGTATAACACAGAATCCCGGGGCGTCGATCAACCGGGCGTTGGAATTCCGCCAAAGCCTCGCGCTGGATTAGTTCCCTATGCCCTCGGGGCGGGCAAACGGAGAAAATTTTCTGAAAATGCCGCTGAAATGGGCAACGAAACGGGAACCGGATTAAGGCAAATTTAAGGTTTCTTTTAGGTTCCATTAAGCAAGAAAAATTGTTGAAACTCATAAGGTTAGTTCCACCATCACTGTTGCCTCAGGGTGACAGCTTTTTATGCAAGACCGCGCTAAATCTTGATCCAGATGGTGACCGACAAACGGCACCTCTGTTGAAGACTCCTGGAGAACACAATGAAAAAGTTCCTTCTCGGCACCGTCGCTCTGGTTGCCCTCGGTGCGGCCCCGGCCGTCGCCGCCGACCTCGCGGCCCGCCCCTACGCCAAGGCCCCGGCCTACGCCCCGGTCGCCCCGATCTATAACTGGACCGGCTTCTACATCGGTGGTCACATCGGCGGCGCCTTCGCCGGCGACAACAGCATCGGCACCGGCGTCACCGCCAGCAACAACGGCAAGTTCCTGGGCGGCGTGCAGGTCGGCTACGACTGGCAGTTCGCTCCGAGCTGGGTGCTCGGCGTCGAAGGTCAGTACAGCTGGCTGAGCGGCACCAACCAGTCGGTTGCGTTCACCGTTCCCGGCACCGCCGGCACCTACGTCTACTCGGACAACCAGCGCGGTCTGGCTTCGGTCACCGGTCGCCTCGGTTACACCTGGGGTCCGGCCCTGCTCTACGTCAAGGGCGGTTACGCCTACGCCGACTACACCAGCAGCCTGACCCTGGGCGGCGCTGGCGTGTCGGTTTCGAGCAGCAAGGACGGCTACACCGTCGGTGGCGGTCTCGAGTACCTGTTCGCTCAGAACTGGTCGGGCAAGATCGAATACCAGTACTACGACTTCGGCAACGTCACTCTCGCTCCGGGCTTCACTGCCAAGAACGACGAGCACGTTGTGAAGGCCGGCCTCAACTACCGCTTCAACTGGGGCGGGCCGGTTGTCGCCAAGTACTGATCTTCGCTGACAAATTCCCTTCGGGGACGAAAGGGCCGGCTTACGCCGGCCCTTTTTTTGTGGCGCGAAGGCTTTGCGGCCCGAAGGCGCGCCGGCGAGAACTCGTTTACCAAAGCCGGACGGGCGCTCAGTCCGCGGTATTATTGTTCAAAACGATACGCCCAAAATCGCACAAAAATTGACTCGCTACCCCAATAGTGCACCCGCCTTGATCAACATCACACAAGGCCGAAAAGCGTTTTGGGGGCGGAAATGTTTGGAAGACAGAGGAAGCTCGCGCGACCGCGCATCCGGATGCCGAATTTGGGGATTCGCGGCAGCCTGTTCGCGGCGTTTGCCGTCATCGCGAGCATGGCCATCCTGATCAGCGCCGGCGCCGGCGTCAGCCTGCGCGAACTCGGCAGCATGATGACCGCCCTCAGCGGGCGCGACATTCCCAAGCTCGCCGCCAGCCTGCAGCTCGCCACCGAAAGCGAGCGGCTCGCCAGCCTGGCGCCGATGCTGCTGGTTTCGGCCACGCCCGACCAGCTCAAGGAACGCTCGGCTCAGATGAAGCAGGCGCAGTCCGTCGCCACCCAGAAGCTCGCCGACATCACCAGCTACGGCGCCGACAAGGCCGTGATCGCGGCGATGTCGGAGACCCTGCGGAACATCGACGACACGATTCGCAGCCTCGGCGCCGCCGCGCAGGAGCGGCTCGATCTCGCCCGCCAGCACAGCAAGGTCTACGACACGCTGCGCAGCTCGCACGACGCGTTCATCAGTCTTGCCAATCCGGCGATGCTGAACGCCCAGACCCAGATGAATGCGGTACTGGCGTCCGCGAATCTGTCGCAGGATGACGCCACCGAGGCCGGGCGGCGGATCGAGCAGCTCGGCAACGTCATCGCGCTCAGCAATCTGGCGGCGTCCAACCTGATGGCGGCGCTGTCCGCCAGCAGCGCCGACGTGCTCGAGCCAGTCGAGACCTCGTTCAAGGAGGCGCGCCAGCAGGTGATGTCCAACCTCGACGCCTTGGCGGGGGGCGAAACCACCGCGGCGATCAAGGCGGCGGCGCAGAAACTGCTGGAGCTCGGCGAGGGCAAGACCAGCATCTTCAAGATGCGCCAGAAGGAGCTCGACGCCGGCGACTACAGCGACCTGATCCTCGACGAGACCCGCAAGCTCAATGTCGGCCTCAGCATCAGCGTCAAGCAGCTCGTCGACAGCGTCCGCGCCGACACCGCCGCCGCCGGCGTGCAGGCCCAGGATCAGATCGCGCTGTCGACCCAGGTGATGATCGGGCTCGGCGCGCTGACGCTGGTCGGCTCGGCGCTGTTCGTCTGGCTGTATGTCGGCCGCAGCATTCTGCGCCGGATCGGCGGCCTGCAGCGGTCGATGCAGTCGCTGTCGGCCGGCAATCTCGACACCGAGATCGATCGCGGCAGCCGCCGCGACGAGATCGCGGTGATGGCGGAATCGCTCGAAGTTTTCCGCGACAACATGATCCAGGCCCGCGCGCTGAGCGAGGAGCAGGACAAGGACCGCGCCGCCAAGGCGGAGCGGACCGCCCGGATCGAAGCCCGCATCGCCGAATTCGAGGCGACCGTGCGCGCCGCGATGGAAAAGCTGCAGGCCTCGACCAACTCGATGCAGGAGACGGCGCAAAGCATGGCGACCACCGCCGAACGCTCGAGTTCGCTGGTCACCGCCGTGGCGTCCGCCGCCGAAGAAACCTCGGTCAATGTTCAGACCGTCGCATCCGGCACCGACCAGCTGGCGTCGTCGATCAACGAGATCAGCCGGCAGGTGACGACCTCGGCCGAGATCGCCAACAAGGCGGTGCAGGAGGCCGGCGCGACCGACGCCACGATGCAGGGCCTCGCCGACAACGCCGAGCGGATCAGCGCGGTGATCGACCTGATCCAGAGCATCGCCTCGCAGACCAACCTGCTGGCGCTGAACGCCACCATCGAGGCCGCCCGCGCCGGCGACGCCGGCCGCGGCTTCGCGGTGGTGGCCTCCGAGGTGAAGAGCCTCGCCAGCCAGACCGCCAAGGCGACCGAGGACATCCGGGCCCAGATCGTCGCAATGCAGGGCGTCACCAGCTCGGCGGTCGGGGCGATCCGCAACATCGGCCAGACCATCACCTCGATCAACGAGGTGACCACCGCGATCACCGCGGCGGTCGAGGAACAGGGTGCCGCCACCCGGGAAATCGCCCGTAACATCCAGCAGGCGGCCGGCGGAACCACGGAAGTGTCGGGCAACATCGTCGGCGTCAGCGCCGCCTCGACCCAGGCCGGCTCGGCGGCGTCCGAAGTGCTGGCGGCCTCCGGTGCGCTGCGCGAAGAGGCCGACCTGCTGCGCGGCGAGATCGACGCCTTCCTGGCCAACATCCGCGCCGCCTGATCCCAACGGCCAAACATCGAGCCGGCGGCGTCCGCGCCGCCGGCTTTTTCATGCGCCGGCCCTGCGTGCGGCGCACGACGGTGCCGCGACGAGCGGCCGAGGCCGTGTCCCGTGCAGGCGGCTCCTGCGGTTTTTCGGCTGGCGCGGCCGGCTCCGGCCCGCTAAGCCGATAGCGGGAGCCTGCGCAAAATGCATAAGAAAACTGACGCCATCGACAACCCCCACGACGATCTGCGGTTTCCGCTGGAAAGCCATCCCGGCGCCGACGAGGCGATCGAGATCGCGCCGGGCGTGCTGTGGCTGCGGCTGAAACTGCCATTCCGGCTCAACCACGTGAACATCTATCTGCTCGCCGACGGCGACGGCTGGGCGATGGTCGACACCGGTTTCGGCAACGACACCACGATCGCCGCCTGGGAGACGCTGTTCGACGGCGCCCTGAAGGGATTCGCGATCAGCCGGGTGATCGTGACCCACGCCCATCCCGACCATTTCGGCCAGGCCGGCTGGATCGTGCAGCGCTTCCGCTGCCCGTTCTACATGTCGCAGATCGAATATCTGCAAGGCGTGTATCACCAGAACCGCCGCAGCGAAGAGCGTCTGGTCAATTCCCGCGAGTTCTTCCACCGCCACGGCATGGACGATTCGATCACCGCGCAGCTGCTCGGCCGCGGCCAGGACTATCTGAAGCGTGCGGTGCCGCTGCCCGCCGCGTATCGCCGGCTGACCAAGGGCGACGACATCCGGATCGGCGCCCGTACGTTCCGGATCATCACCGGCGCCGGCCACTCGCCGGACCAGGTGATGCTGTACTGCGCCGCCGACAAACTGTTCCTGTCGGCCGACCAGGTGCTCAGCAAGATCTCGCCCAATGTCAGCGTCTGGGCGCACGAGCCCGACGAAGACGCTCTCGGCGCCTATCTGAAATCGCTCGGCGAGCTGAACACCCTGCTGCCCGACGACGTGCTGGTGCTGCCGGGGCACGGGCTGCCGTTCTACGGCGTCAAGACCCGCATCAAGCAGCTCGCCGATCACCACGAGGAACGCTGCGGCGTGATCGCGGATGCTTGCCGGGAGCGGCCGATGAGTTCCGCCGAGCTGGTGCCGGTGGTGTTCCACAAGCACGTGCTCGACGCCCACCAGACCGGCTTCGCCGCCGGCGAACTGATCGCGCATGTCAACTACATGCTGGTGCAGCGGCGGCTGCAGCTGGTCGAGACCGGCGACGGCGTGCTGCGGTTCAAGACCGGTCAACGCTTGTCCGAATGATCCCGGACAAACCGCGCTTGCCGGCAATTCATTGATCTTCATCAAGCTTTGACCTGCGCGAAGCGCAGTATAGGTGGCTGCAGGCGCAGACAAATCGTCCAATTGCGCCTCGACATCGAAGGTGGAAGAGTTCTAATAGGGCAGCACTTATGGCTGTCTTTGTTGATCTCCGCCGTCGTTGCCGGCTCCCGCCCGTTCGAATCAGGTCTTCGCAATGCAGTACAATCAGTTCTTCCAGGACGCCCTCACCCGCCTGCATGACGAACGTCGTTATCGCGTGTTCGCCGATCTGGAACGGATGGCCGGCAGGTTTCCGCACGCCGTCTGGCACTCCCAGACCGGTCCTCGCGATGTCGTGATCTGGTGCTCGAACGATTACCTCGGTATGGGCCAGCACCCCAAGGTGATCGGCGCCATGGTCGAGACCACGACCCGCATCGGCACCGGCGCCGGCGGCACCCGCAACATCGCCGGCACGCACCACCCGCTGGTGCAGCTCGAGAAGGAAATCGCCGACCTGCACGGCAAGGAAGCGTCGCTGCTGTTCACCTCGGGCTACGTGTCGAACCAGACCGGCCTGTCGACGCTCGGCAAGCTGATCCCGAACTGCCTGATCCTGTCGGACGCGCTCAACCACAATTCGATGATCGAAGGCATCCGGCAGTCCGGCTGCGAACGCGTCGTCTGGCGCCACAACGATACCGCCCATCTCGAAGAGCTGCTGATCGCCGCCGGCCCCGACCGTCCGAAGCTGATCGCGTTCGAGAGCCTGTATTCGATGGACGGCGACACCGCGCCGCTGGCGAAGATCTGCGATCTCGCCGAGAAGTACAACGCGATGACCTATTGCGACGAAGTCCACGCGGTCGGCATGTACGGGCCGCGCGGCGCCGGCGTCGCCGAGCGTGACGGCGTGATGGCCCGCATCGACATCATCGAGGCGACGCTGGCCAAGGCGTTCGGCTGCCTCGGCGGCTACATCGCCGGCAAGGCCGAGGTGATCGACGCGGTGCGCTCCTACGCGCCGGGCTTCATCTTCACCACCGCGCTGCCGCCGCCGATCTGCGCCGCCGCGACCGCCGCGATCCGCCACCTCAAGGCGTCGTCGTGGGAGCGTGAGCGCCACCAGGATCGCGCCGCGCGGGTCAAGGCCGTGCTCAACAACGCCGGCATCCCGGTGATGCCGACCGACACCCACATCGTGCCGGTGTTCGTCGGCGACGCCGAGAAGTGCAAGAAGGCGTCGGATCTGCTGCTCGAGCAGCACGGCATCTACATCCAGCCGATCAACTACCCGACCGTCGCCCGCGGCCTGGAGCGGCTGCGGATCACGCCGTCGCCGTATCACGACGACAAGCTGATCGACGCGCTGGCCGAGGCGCTGGTCTCGGTCTGGGGCCAGCTCGGCCTGCCGCTCGGCGCCAAGGCGATAGCCGCGGAGTAATCCGCGCGCGGCCACGGCCGGCGGCTGAGTTTCGGCGGAAGCACCGCGCGGCAGGGTAAAATCCCTGTCGCGTGCGCTCGCTTCACCCGCTAGAAATCCCGTTGGCGCATGGCGCGCGAGGAGCACCACCGCGATGCTGCACGATTGGGGCGTGATCGCAGCCGCGCTCGCCTATATCGGCTTCCTGTTCTACGTCGCGAGCTTCGGCGACCGGCTGTCGCAGCGCCAGCGCGAACGCGCCGGCGGCCTGATCTATCCGCTGTCGCTGGCGATCTACTGCACCTCCTGGACCTTCTTCGGCTCGGTCGGCTTCGCCAGCCGCACCAGTGCCGACTTCCTCGCGATCTATGTCGGGCCGATCCTGCTGATCGCGGTGTGCACGCCGTTGCTGCGCCGCGTCATCCGGCTGGCGAAGTCGCAGAACATCACCTCGATCGCCGACTTCATTGCCGCCCGCTACGGCAAGAGCCAGCGCGTCGCCGCCACGGTGGCGATCATCGCCATCATCGGTTCGGTGCCCTACATCGCGCTGCAGCTCAAGGCGGTGGCGTCGTCGCTGCAGACCATCCTCGGCGACGACCACAACATCGCCGACATCCCGATCGTCGGCGACATCGCGCTGATCGTGGCGATGGCGATGGCGCTGTTCGCGGTGCTGTTCGGCACCCGCCAGGCCAGCGCCACCGAGCACCAGCACGGCCTGATGCTGGCGATCGCCACCGAGTCGATCGTCAAGCTGGTGGCGTTCCTCGCCGCCGGCATCTTCGTCACCGTCTGGATGTTCAGCCCGGCCGATCTGATCGAACGCGCGATGAAGATGCCGGAAGCGATCCGCGCGCTCGAGGCGACGCCGTCGCCGACCACCTTCCTGACCATGACGGTGCTGTCGTTCTGCGCCTTCCTGATGCTGCCGCGGCAGTTCTATGTCGGCGTGGTCGAGAACACCAACGACGCCGAGGTCAGCCGGGCGCGCTGGCTGTTCCCGCTGTATCTGGTCGCGATCAATCTGTTCGTGATCCCGATCGCGCTGGCCGGGCTGGTGAAGTTTCCGTTCGGCGCGGTCGACAGCGACATGTTCGTGCTGGCGCTGCCGATCGAGGCCAACGCGCCGCTGCTCAGCCTCGCGGTGTTCATCGGCGGCCTGTCGGCCGCGACCGCAATGGTGATCGTCGAATGCGTCGCGCTGGCCGTGATGGTGTCGAACGATCTGGTGATGCCGCTGGTGCTGAAGCGCCACGGCGCGCCGCGCAACGATCAGCGCAGCTTCGGCGGCTTCCTGCTGACGGTGCGCCGGGTCGCCATCTTCGCCATCCTGATCCTCGCTTATCTGTACTACCGCGCGCTCGGCAACACCCAGCTCGCCGCGATCGGCCTGCTGTCGTTCGCCGCGATCGCGCAGTTCGCGCCGGCGTTCTTCGGCGGCCTGGTGTGGCGCCGCGCCACCAAGCAGGGCGCGATCGGCGGCATGATGATCGGCTTCGCCGCCTGGGCCTACACGCTGTTCATCCCGAGCTTCATGGAGAGCAGCACCGCGGGACTCCTGCTGTTGCAGCATGGCCCGTGGGGGATCGACGCGCTGCGCCCGCAGGCGCTGTTCGGCGCCGAGCTGCCGCCGCTGGTGCACGGCGTCGCCTGGAGCCTGTCGCTCAATCTGTTCGCCTATATCGCCTTGTCGCTGCTCAGCCGGCCTTCGTCGATCGACCGGCTGCAGGCCGAAGTGTTCGTCCCCGACACGCTGACGCCGATGACGCCGGCGTTCCGGCGCTGGCGCACCACCGTCACCGTGCAGGACATTCTCGGCGCGGTCGGACAATATCTCGGCCCGGAGCGGGCGCGGGAATCGTTCCGCGCCTTTGCGACCAGCCGCCGGCTGACGCTCGACCCCACCGCGCCGGCGGATTTCGAACTGCTGAAACACGCCGAGCACCTGATCGCGTCGTCGATCGGCGCGGCGTCGTCGCGCCTGGTGCTGTCGCTGCTGCTGCGCAAGCGCACCGTCTCCGCCGAAGCCGCGCTGAAGCTGCTCGACGATTCCCACGCCGCGCTGCATTTCAACCGCGAGATCCTGCAGACCGCGCTCAACCACGTCCGCCAGGGCATCGCGGTGTTCAATCCGGATCTGCAGCTGATCTGCTCCAACCGGCAGTTCGGCGAGATCCTCGGGCTGCCGCCGCACATCATCCAGATCGGCATCCCGCTGATCGAGATCCTCGAATTCCTCTCCAGCAGCAACGCCAACCCGGTCGACGCCGAAGCCCAGACCCAGATGCGGCTCGCCTCCTACACCACCGAGGGCGAGCCGTTCCTGGAACGGCTGCACGACCGCCATCTGGTGATCGAGGTCCGCGCCAACCGGATGCCGGACGGCGGGCTGGTGATCACCTTCTCCGACGTGACGCCGAGCTTCGAGGCGGCCGAAGCGCTGGAGCGCGCCAACGCCACGCTGGAACGCCGGGTGCGCGAACGCACCGAGGAGCTGACCCGGCTGAATTCGCAGCTCGCACTGGCCAAGAGCACCGCCGAGGAAGCCAACATCTCCAAGACCCGCTTCCTGGCGGCGGCGAGCCACGACATCCTGCAGCCGCTGAATGCGGCGCGGCTCTACGCCACCAGCCTGGTCGAACGCCAGAACGGCGGCGAGGATTCGCGGCTGGTCGAGAACATCGACGAGTCGCTGGAGGCGATCGAGGAGATCATCGGCGCGCTGCTCGACATTTCGCGGCTCGACGCCGGCGCGATGACGCCGTCGCTGTCGAATTTCGTGGTCGGCGACCTGATGCGCTCGCTGGAGATCGAATTCTCCCCGGCGGCGCGCGCCAAGGGGCTGCAGCTCACCTTCGTACCCTGCTCGCTGCCGGTGCAATCGGACCGGCTGATGCTGCGCCGGCTGATGCAGAACCTGATCTCCAACGCGATCAAATACACCCCGCAGGGCCGCGTGCTGGTCGGCTGCCGCCGCCAGGGCGCGTCGCTCAGGATCGGCATCTACGACACCGGCGTCGGCGTGCCGATCCTGAAGCGCGGCGAGATCTTCAAGGAATTCCACCGGCTCGAACAGGGCGCGCGGATCGCCCGCGGCCTCGGGCTCGGCCTGTCGATCGTGGAGCGGCTGGCGCGGGTGCTGAACCACGGCATCGCGCTCGACGCCAACCGCAGCGGCGGCTCGTGCTTCTCGGTCACCGTGCCGGTCGCCGAAGTCGTCAACCACACCGCGGCCGTCACCAGCTCGACGCCGCTGTCGCGCGCCTCGATGAGCGGCAGCCTCGTCGTGTGCATCGAGAACGATCCGGCGATCCTCGACGGCATGAAGACGCTGCTGACGACCTGGGACGCCAGCGTGATCGCGGTGGCCGATCCGGAAGCGGCGATCCGGGCGATCGAGGCCGCCGACCGGCGGATCACCGGCCTGCTGGTCGACTACCACCTCGACCGCGGCAACGGCATCGCGGCGATCCGCGACATCCGCCAGCGCTTCGGCGTCAGCATCCCGGCGATCCTGATCACCGCCGACCGCAGCCCCGGCGTCCGCGCCGCGGCGCGGCAGGAGGAGATCGCGGTGCTGAACAAACCGGTGAAAGCCGCCTCCCTCCGCGCCCTGCTCAACCAGTGGCACGCGCAGCAGTCGGTGGCGGCGGCGGAGTAGGTCCGAAGCCGGGTAGAAGCATTCCCGGCGGACGCACGAAAAAGCTGTGCGTTCAAACTCAGCCCATGCGCCTGCCCCCGTCATGCCCGGCCTTGTGCCGGGCATCCACGAACTTCTGCCGAGAGGCTGCAAAAACGTGGATGGCCGGGACGAGCCCGGCCATGACGAAGTTGATGATCGCAGAAGGCCGCTTGACCGGCTGCGACGCCGGTCGGGCGCTCAGCGACTATAGCGTTTTCGAGCGAAGTGGAGACCGGTTCGCGTGAAGAAAACGCGTCAAAATAAGAATCTAGAGCTCCGGTTCTGATTCTATCAGAACCGGAAAAGCTCTAGCCGAGGTAGCGAGCGTTACGCCACCGGCTCGTCGTGGCGCCACTGGCTGCCGGAGATCTTGGCTGCGGCGATCACCGCCTGGGTGCGGCTTTCGACGCCGAGCTTCTGCAGGATCGCCGAAACGTGGGCCTTGATGGTGGCTTCGGAGACGCCGAGCTCGTAGGCGATCTGCTTGTTGAGCAGCCCTTCGGACAGCATCATCAGCACCCGCACCTGCTGCGGCGTCAGCGTCACCAGCCGGTCGCGCAGCTTGCTGGTCTCCGGATCGGCGGCGGCCGAGAGGTCGACATCCGGCGGCACCCAGACGTCGCCGTCCAGCACCTGCAGGATCGCCTCGCCGAGCTTCTCGACCCCAAACCGCTTCGGCACGAAGCCGGAGGCGCCGAAATCCAGCGAGCGGCGGATGGTTTCGACGTCGTCGCTGGCCGAGACCACGACGACCGGAATTGCCGGGTACTGCGCCCGCAGGTAGATCAGTCCGGAAAACCCGCTGATCCCCGGCATCTTCAGGTCGAGCAGAACCAGGTCGACGTCACCGTCGCGTTCGAGCAGCGCGGTCAGATCCTCGAACGAACCGACCTCGCCGATCTTGGCCCCGGGAACGACGCTGGAGACCGCCAGCCGCAAGGCGTCGCGGAACAGCGGGTGGTCATCGGCAATGATCAAATGCGTACTGACGGGCGTGCTCATGATGTCCCTTGTGCGCAAGCTGGAACCAAACGGTCTCGCATTCAGGCCCGCGGGTCGCAGGTCGGATTGAAGTGTCGCCCTAAGGTCGGCGGCTGGCAAGGCGGCAACAACCACCCTGCCAGTACCATTCTGCTCCCTTCCGCCACCAAAAACATTGAGCAAGCGCAAGAACGCAGCGTGAACGCGAGCCAAAAGTCGTAATGCTCGCCACCCGCGACAATGTTACCGTGCGTCAACACACCACGCTCCGGACCCATCGAGTTCCGCCGCGCGGCAGAAAAGCAAATGTTTCATGTCAGAGGGAGGTAGTTTCTTATGTCGACTTATGCCGCGACCCCGGCGCGGTCCGGCGGGATGACGAAGGACGAACGTTTCGTCATTCTCGCATCGTCGCTCGGTACCGTCTTTGAGTGGTACGATTTCTATCTGTACGGTTCGCTCGCCGCCATCATCGGTGCGCAATTCTTCAGCGCCTATCCGCCTGCGACGCGCGACATCTTCGCGCTGCTGGCGTTCGCCGCCGGCTTCCTGGTGCGCCCGTTCGGCGCCATCGTGTTCGGCCGCGTCGGCGATATCGTCGGCCGCAAATACACCTTCCTCGTCACCATTCTGATCATGGGCCTGTCGACCTTCATCGTCGGCCTGCTGCCGAATGCGGCGACGATCGGCATCGCGGCGCCGATCATCCTGATCGGTCTGCGCCTGCTGCAGGGCCTGGCGCTCGGCGGCGAATACGGCGGCGCGGCGACCTATGTGGCCGAGCACGCCCCGCCCGGCAAACGCGGCTACTACACGTCGTTCATTCAGACCACGGCGACGCTCGGCCTGTTCCTGTCGCTGATCGTGATTCTGTTCACCCGAACCATCCTCGGCGAGCCCGAATTCGCCGCCTGGGGCTGGCGCATCCCGTTCCTGGTGTCGGTCGCCCTGCTCGGCGTCTCGGTCTGGATCCGGCTGCGGCTGAACGAATCGCCCGTGTTCCAGAAGATGAAGGAAGAAGGCAAGAGCTCGAAGGCGCCGCTCACCGAAGCCTTCGCCAATTGGGGCAACGCCAAGATCGTGCTGATCGCCCTGCTCGGGGGCGTGATGGGCCAGGGCGTGGTCTGGTACACCGGCCAGTTCTACGCGCTGTTCTTCCTGCAATCGATCCTCAAGGTCGACGGCTACACCTCGAACCTGCTGATCGCCTGGTCGCTGCTGTTCGGCACGGCGTTCTTCATCTTCTTCGGCTGGCTGTCGGACAAGATCGGACGCAAGCCGATCATCCTGGCGGGCTGCGCGATCGCCGCGCTGTCGTTCTTCCCGATCTTCAAGGCGATCACCACCAACGCCAACCCGGCGCTGGACAAGGCCATCGAGAGCGGCAAGGTCGAAGTGGTGTCGGATCCCGCGCTGTGCGGCGACCTGTTCAACCCGGTCGGCACCCGCGTGTTCACCGCGCCGTGCGACACCGCCCGCGCCTTCCTGTCGCAATCGTCGGTCAAGTACTCGACCACGAAGGCGCCAGCCGGCTCCGGCGTCAAGGTGACGGTGAACGGCACCGACGTGCCCTACACCGACGCCAAGACCTCCAACCCGGCGGTGCTGGCGGCGATCCAGGCGGCCGGCTATCCGAAGGCCGGCAATGCCGAGATCATCAAGATGTCGAACCCGTTCGACATCTTCAAACCGCGGATCGCGGCGACGATCGGGCTGCTGTTCATCCTGGTGATCTTCGTCACCATGGTGTACGGGCCGATCGCCGCGATGCTGGTCGAACTGTTCCCGACCCGCATCCGCTACACCTCGATGTCGCTGCCCTACCACATCGGCAACGGCTGGTTCGGCGGCCTGCTGCCGGCGACCGCCTTCGCCATCGTGGCCTCGACCGGCGATATCTACGCGGGCCTCTGGTACCCGATCATCTTCGCGTCGATCACCGTGGTGATCGGCCTGATCTTCCTGCCCGAGACCAAGAACGTCGATATCACCAAGGGCTGATGCCGATCAGTCCGGCGCCCCGCGCCGGACGACCCGGAACACCGAACGGCCGCGGAGCGATCCGCGGCCGTTTTGTTTGAAGCAAGCGTCGCCCTCACCCCAGCCCTCTCCCGCGAGCGGGAGAGGGAGCGCGCTGCGACCGCTTTGAGACCGCGCCGAAACTCGCCACATCGTCATGACGGGGTTGGCGCCAATTACTCCACCGTCCCCAAGAACTGCAGCACCACTTCGCGCCGGTGCGGGCGGCGGCGGTGTTCGATCAGGTAGAGGCCCTGCCAGGTGCCGAGCGCCAGCCGGCCCTGCAGCACCGGGATCTGCAGCGACGTCGCGGTCAGCATCGCCTTCACATGCGCCGGCATGTCGTCCGGCCCTTCAGTGTCGTGCGCCCAGCCGGCGTTCTCCGGCGCAAGCTTGTTCAGCACCGTGGCAAGATCGACCAGCACGGTGGGATCGGCGTTTTCCTGGATCGTCAGCGACGCCGAGGTGTGGCGCACGAACAGCGTCAGCGAACCGTCCCGCGCATTGGCGTCGGCGACGAACTTCGCCGCCTCGCCGGTGATGTCGACGAAGCCGGCGCCGCCGGTCTGCACCGTCAGCAGCGACGAGGCGACGTGGGTGACGGCGGCCGCCGCGATCGGCGCGCGGCTCAACGTGCGGGGAGAACTCATGCCGGCCTCACGGACGCCCGACCCGCTCAGGTCTTGCCGTCGCCGGTAGCTTCGCGCTGGATCCGGTTGGCCATGTCGATCAGCCGCCGCCAGGCGCGCTCGATGAAACCCATCACCCGGTCGACGTCCTGATCGCTTGGCAGCGGGATCTCCAGCTTGCGCTGGCCGTCCTTGGTGGTGACCTCCGGCGTCAGCATCTTGTCGCTCTTCGGCATCGGCTCGTCGATCTTGCCCGAGACGGTCGGGCCGCGCTGCGCCAGCTGCGCCTTGAGGCTGTCGTTCTCGACCTTGAGCGCCTCGGCCTGTTTCTTCAGCCGGTCGTTGTCGCCCTGCAGCCGGCCGATCTCGGCGTCGAACGCGGCGCGGTCGTCGGCGACCGCTTCGCAGGCCCAGCCGTTGCCTTTGTCCTTGCAGGTCGAAACCTTGCCGGTGCGGGTGTCGAGCCGCGTCACGCCATCGGCGTTCGGCGTGAAAGTGTAGCGCCCGTTCTCGCTGTCGGGCAGCGACTCGGCGAAGGCGCCGCCGCCGCACAGCGTGACCATCACCGACAGCGCGGCGATCCGCGCCAGCCGGGGCGCGGATCGGAATGGGGTCGCTTCAAGGCTGGCCAGGATCATTGCGGTGCTCCGCCGGACGGATGAGGACCCGTTCCATATGGGGTGTCAGCTCGGCGGACGGTAAGGGCCGCGGCCGGATTTCAACGCATCGGCCAGCAGTTCGATCCGGTCCTGTCCCCAGAACGCCTCGCCGTCGAGCACATAGGCCGGCGAGCCGAACACGTCGGCGGCCATCGCGTCGTGGCGGTTCTGCTCGTAGGCGGCGCGGATCTGGTCCGACGCCGCGTGAGCGACCAGCTTCTCGCCCGGCAGCCCGGCATCGTCGGCGAGCGTGACCAGCACCGCCGGGTCGGCGAGGTCGAGCTCGCGCTCCCACACCGCCGGATAGGCGCGCTGCACATACGGCTCCGGATCGAGCCCGGCCGCCATCGCGGCCAGCACCACGCCGTCGGCCAGACGGGCGTCGAACGGCCAGTGCTTCGGCCACAATTTGAAGTCGAGTCCGCGCTTGTCGCGCCAGCGCTGCAGCTCGAGCAGCCGGTAGCGTTGCCGCGCAGGGTGCCGCTTGGCGAGCGGCAGGCCGCCAGTCTCGGCGAACAGCCCGGTCAGCAGCACCGGCTTGTAGACGACCGCCAGATCGTAGGTCTCGACGACCTGCCGGAACGGCTTGTGGCCGATATAGGCCCAGGGCGACTGGAACGAGAAATAATAGTCGATCTGACGCGGCATGCGCTCTCCGGCTGATGGAATATCCGGACGACTGTTGCGAACCAGTCGTCGAAATCGCGCGCATCCGATCAGACGCCATTCGCCGGTGCAAGCCGGAACCTCGGCGCGATGCGCCTATTGCACTGCGGACAAGTTAGCGCAGCGAGTCGCAAATCCTCAATAAAATCAGCCAAAACAACGCTGTAAAGGGCTGCGAGCGAATCTTGACTTGCCCCTATGCCATCAGTATGGTCCGCGCGGCTTTTGAGGGTCACGGGGCGTTATTTTCATCATCTGCGGCACCGTTACGGGTCTCCACACTATGGCGGACGACACGCACGAGGGCAGCAAACAGACTGATGGAAGTCGCGGCAATACGCCCGATGAAGCTGCGCTTTCCGCAAGGCTCGGAAGTCTGGATCACCGGTTGTCCAAAATTGGGGGCGGCCGAAAAATCGGGACTGACCCGTCCGAGGAGGAGCAGGCTCAGGCCAAGGCATCCGCCATGGCCGTTGGGCTTCGCCTCTCCTCCGAACTGGTCGCCGGCGTCCTCGGCGGAGCGGCTCTCGGCTGGGGTTTCGATCGTTTGCTGTCGACTTCGCCCTGGGGTCTGATCGTGTTTTCGCTGCTCGGCTTCACCGCCGGCGTGATCAATGTGATGAGGGCCGCGGGTGTGATGGCGAAGCAGTCCGAGCGGCTCTGACGCGGTCCGAAGTGCAACCGACCATCGACACCCGCGCAAGTTCGCGAAACCGGTAGACTGAGAAACAATGGCCGCCGATCCAATTCATCAGTTCCAGATCACCAAGCTGTTTTCCCTTGGTCACATTGGCGGACAGGAAATCGCGTTCACCAATTCGTCGGCCTACATGTTCGCCGCGGTCGGGATCATCGCCATCCTGATGCTGGCGCCGAGCCGGCAGCTGGTGCCGGGCCGGTTCCAGTCGATCGCGGAGCTGTCCTACGAATTCGTCGCCAACATGATCCGATCGACCGCCGGCAAGGAAGGCCTGAAGTTCTTCCCGCTGGTGTTCTCGCTGTTCATGTTCATCGCGGTGTCCAACCTCGTCGGCATCATTCCCTACACCTTCACGGTGTCGAGCCACCTGATCGTCACGGTCACGCTGGCGATGCTGGTGTTCCTCACCGTGCTGATCTACGGCCTGTCCAAGAACGGCCTGAAGTTCTTCAAGCTTTTCGTCCCCTCCGGCGTGCCGATCTACATCCTGCCGCTGGTGGTGTTCATCGAAGTGATCTCGTTCTTCCTCAAGCCGGTGTCGCACTCGGTGCGTCTGTTCGCCAACATGCTGGCGGGCCACATCGCGCTGAAGGTGTTCGCGAGCTTCATCGCCATGCTCGGCGCGATCGGCGTCGTCGGCTGGTTCGGCGCGGTGCTGCCGCTCGGCCTGACCATCGCCCTGACCGCCCTCGAACTGCTGGTCGCGTTCCTGCAGGCCTACGTGTTCGCCATCCTGACTTGCATCTATCTCAACGATGCGATTCACCCGGGCCACTGAGGCCCGTCACCGACCACTCTTCAACCAAAACCCCAACAGGAGTTCGTTACATGGATCCGATTGCCGCGAAGTACATTGGCGCTGGTATTGCCTGCATTGGCATGGGCGGCGCGGGCGCGGGCGTGGGCATCATCTTCGGCAACTACCTCGCCGCTGCGGTGCGCAATCCCTCGGCTGCCCAGGGCCAGTTCGGCAACCTGATTTTCGGCTTCGCGGTGACGGAAGCGCTCGGCATCTTCTCGCTGCTGATCGCGCTGCTGCTGCTGTTCGCCCTCTAAGAGTCCAATCCGGTCGTGACGCTGTGGTCGTGATCGGCCGAACAGGAGAAGCCCGTGGCTGAAGGTCATGGCGATGCGAAGGGCGCAACCGCCCACACGGCGGCGGACGGGGGCCACAAGGCTCCCTTCCCGCCGTTCCAGAAGGAAACCTTTGCCTCGCAATTGGTGTCGCTGACGATCGCCTTCGTCGCGCTCTATCTGATCGTCTCCAAGCTCGCCCTGCCGCGCGTCGGCGGGGTGATCGAGGAGCGTCAGAAGACGATCGAGGGCGATCTGGCCGCGGCCCAGAAGCTCAAGGGCGAATCCGACGAGGCGCTGAAGGCCTACGAGGCCGAACTCGCGGGGGCCCGCGCACGGGCCCAGGCGATCGGCGCCGAGACCCGCGAAAAGCTGAATGCGGCGGCGGAAGCCGAGCGCAAGACGCTGGAAGAGCGGCTGGCGGGCAAGCTCGCCGACGCCGAGAAGACCATCGCCGCGACCCGTACCGCCGCGATGGGCAACGTTCGCGGCATCGCTTCCGAAGCCGCCGCTGCGATCGTTCAGCAGCTCGCCGGCGTGCAGCCGGACAGCAAGGTGCTGGACAGCGCGGTCAACGCGTCGATGAAGGGCTGAGCTGATGGCAATCTTCGCTGAAGCAGAAACCTGGGTCGCCATCGCGTTCGTCATTCTGATGGGCATTTTCGGCTATCTCGGTGTCCACAAGACCGTGCTGAAGGCCCTCGACAATCGTCGCGACCGGATCAAGGCCGAGCTCGACGAGGCCCGCAAGCTCAAGGACGAAGCCGCCAAGCTGCTCGCCGACTATCGGGCGCGCCGCGCCCAGGCGGAACGCGAGGCCGAAGCGATCATCGCCAGCGCCAAGGCGGACGCCGAACGGATCGCGGCGGAATCCAAGGCCAAGCTGGAAGACTTCGTCGCCCGCCGCACCAAGACCGCGGAGAGCAAGATCGCGCTGGCGGAGGCCCAGGCCCTCGCCGACGTCCGCGCCGCCGCGGCCGAGGCCGCGGTGTCCGCCGCCGCCTCGATCCTGTCGCAGTCGGTCAAGGGCCAGGTCGCCGACGATCTGCTCGGCAAGGGCATCCAGGAAGTCCGCAGCAAGCTCAACTGAGCGGCGCTTCTCGACAAGATTCAAAAGCCGGCGCGAGCGATCGCGCCGGCTTTTTTGTTGTGTTTGTCTCACCCGATCTTGGCATGAGGCGTCTCAACCGGCACCGCGCAACCTCTCCCGCTTGCGGGAGAGAGCCTGCCCTCGGGCTTGACCCGAGGGTCGGATCGCGCAGCGATCCGGGTGAGGGCAGCTGACTCTCCGCGTCGCGCGGCTCGGTGCCTGCGTCGCCCTCACCCCAACCCTCTCCCGCAAGCGGGAGAGGGAGCGCGCTGGGCCCCTTGCGAGGCTCCGGCTATCAGAGGAAAGGATGAAGCGGCGGCGGCGGCGGAAGCGCGACTACTTCCTCTTCCGCGGCTTCGGCTCACCTTTCAGCACCTGCGGGTCGAAGCCGATGTAGAACACGTAGGCGTCGTTGACGTCGGCCGGCGGCGCCGGATAGACGACGTCCTCGGTGACCAGGCTGAACGGCACGTTGCCGTCGCTGCCCATCGTCACATTGGTGCGGTAGGCCTTGGTGAACACCGTCTTCGGCGACACGCCGTCCTGCACCACGGCGACGCGGATCGGCACGTCGACACTCTCCGGCGCGCCGGCCGGGCCGGCGATGACCCGGCCCTGAATGCCGATATGGGCCGTGATCATCCCGCCGTTGAGATTGCATTCGCGCGCGGTGCGGCCGATCACCACCTGGTAGCGCAGATCGTTGCCGCTGGCTTCCTTGCCCGGCAGCCCGACCGCATAGGTCGCCGCGCCGGGACGGATGCTGACCGCCGGACAGGTGAGATCGGTCTCGGCGGCGGGGCCGTTGGAGACCGTGGGGGCCGACTCCGACGAGCCGCCGAACAGATTCTTGAAGCGATCGGTGAAGGATTGCGACCAGGCCGGCGCCGCCAGCATGCTGCCGCCGATCGCCGCGCCGAGCACGACGAGGGCCGCTTTCCGCCCCCACCGACCTGCCGGCATTCGTTCAAAATCGTCTCTCATCATCCACCCCGGCTGCGCACTGCTCTTGTCAGGCCGGCGTTATAGCAAAGCAAAGCCGGCGATCCAAAGGCGCCGATGTCGCGACGGCGAGACGTTCCGCGGCGCGGTCAGCCGCGGAAATCCTCGTGCAACAATCCGAACAGCAGATGGTCCTGCCAGATGCCGTTGATGCAGAGATAGCGCCGCGCCAGCCCCTCGCGGGTGAAGCCGCATTTTTGCAGCACGCGGATCGACGGCGCGTTGGTCGGGATGCAGGCGGCCTCGACCCGGTGCAGATTGAGCTCGCCGAACAGCGTCGGCAGCAGCACCCGCAGCGCCGCCGTCATGTAGCCGCGGCCGGCAAAGGGCTCGCCAACCCAATAGCCGATGGTGCCGGCCTGGACGATGCCGCGGCGGACATTGGCGAGGGTGACGCCCCCGACCAGTTCGCCGTCGGCCTCGCGAAACACCAGAAACGGATAGGAGCGGTCGGCGGCGATGTCCTCGGCATAGCGCCGCAGCCGTCGGCGGAAGCCGGAGCGGGTCAGATCGTCCGACGGCCAGATCGGCTCCCACGGCGTCAGGTAGGCGCGGCTGCGGTCGCGCAGCTCGGCCCATTGCACGTAGTCGGCCATCTGCGGGGAGCGCAGCAACAGCCCGTTGCCGCGCGGCGCCAGGGCCGCGGGGCCAGCGGACGGCATTCGAAACAGCGCCATGGACGACACTCCGATCCGCGCTCCGCGGGGCGCTCAGAAGCCGCGCGCGGCGCGCGACGTCAATGATACGAGGTTTTGGCCTTGGATTGTGTCAATCCTTCCGCATAACCCACAGCCGTGTCCAGCCCCCGGCCGCTGCCGAGCGCCACCACGGCCGGGCGGCTGCGCGACATCAGCTCGCGCGCGGCGTGGCGGGTGGTCTCGATGCTGACCGCGTCGATCTTCGCCACCAGTTCGTCGACCGAGAGCGGCCGGCCATAGGCCAGGATGTGGCGGGCGAGCTGCTCGGCGCGCGAGCTGCAGCTTTCCAGCGCCATCAGCAGGCCGGCCTTCATCTGCGCCTTGGCGCGGGCGATCTCGGCGTCGGTCAGGGTCTCGACCGCGTCGTTGATGACGTCGACGATCACTTCCATCATTTCCGGCGCGTCGTCCGGATCGGTGCCGGTGTAGAGGCCGAAGAAGCCGGTGTCGGCATAGGGCGCGTGGAAAGTGTAGATCGAGTAGCACAGCCCGCGCTTCTCGCGGACCTCCTGAAACAGCCGCGACGACATCCCGCCGCCGAGAATGTTGGTGAACACCTGCAGGCTGAACAGCGACTTGTCGCTCTGCGGCAGGCCTTCCAGCGCCAGCGTCAGATGCGCCTGTTCGAGATCGCGGCGCACCACCCGGGAGCCGCCGGCGCCGAACATCGCCGGCTGCGGCTTCGGCGCCGGGGCGGCGTCGAAGCTGGCGAAGCGGTGCGAGACTTCCTCGACGATGCGCTTGTGATCGACCGCGCCGGCGGCGGCCACCACCATGTCGGGGCCGCGATAATGCGTCGACAGATAGGACTGCAGCTTGTCGCGGTTGAAGCCCTTCAGCGTCTTGGCGGTGCCGAGCAGCGAGCGGCCGATCGGCTGCTCTGGATAGCAGAGCTCGTTGAGATATTCGAACACGACGTCGTCCGGCGTGTCCTGCGCGGCGCCGATCTCCTGCACGATCACGCTCTTCTCGCGCTCCAGCTCCTCGGCTTCGAACGACGGGTTGGCGAGAATGTCGGACAGAACGTCCAGCGCCAGCGGCACGTCGGCCTTCATCACCCGGGCGTAATAGGCGGTGGTTTCGGTCGAGGTGCCGGCGTTGAGGTCGCCGCCGACCGCCTCGATCTCCTCGGCGATCTCGCGCGAGGTGCGTTTGGTGGTGCCCTTGAACGCCATGTGTTCCAAGAGATGCGAGATGCCGTGCTCGTCGGCCTTCTCGTCGCGGCCGCCGACGCCGGTCCAGACGCCGAGCGCCGCGGTCTCGAGATGCGGCATGGTGTCGGTGACGACGGTCAGGCCCGAGGGAAGCTTGCTGACTTCGACGCTCATCCGACTGCTCCTTGTTTGGCCGCGCGGCTGACCGACAGCACGTGGCGTTCGATCGCCGCCTGGTCGCGGGGCATCACCTGCATGGTTTCCGTTCCGCTCATCAATCCGCCGAGCCAGGCCGGCAGCTCCGGCCGCATCCCGCAGGCGGCCTCGACCGCGTCCGGGAATTTGGCCGCGTGCGCGGTGGACAGAACGATGTTGGGCACGGTTGGGTCCGTGGTGTCGCGATCGGCCACCGCCAGCGCCACCGCGGTGTGCGGATCGACCAGATCGCCGGCCTCGCGCCAGGCGGTGCGGATCGCCGCCTCGGTCTCGGTCTCGTCGGCCCGGCCGGCGTCGAACTCCTCGCGAATCGCGGCCAGCACGGCGTCCGGCAGCACGAAGCGGCCGGACTGGCCGAGCGAGCCCATCAGCGCCCGCACCATCGCGGCATCGCGGCCGCTCGCCTCGAACAGCAGCCGCTCGAAATTCGACGACACCTGGATGTCCATCGACGGCGAGGTGGTGGAGTGCACCTCGCGCACCTCGTAGATGCCGGTCTTCAGCGTGCGGGCCAGAATGTCGTTGATGTTGGCGGCGATCTTCAGCCGGCGCACCGGCAGGCCCATTTTCTTGGCGACGTAGCCGGCGAAGATGTCGCCGAAATTGCCGGTCGGCACGGTGAAGTCGACGACGCGATGCGGCGCGCCGAGCGCCACTGCGCTGGTGAAGTAGTACACAACCTGGGCGACGATCCGCGCCCAATTGATCGAATTGACGCCGGACAGCGCCACCTTGTCGCGGAAGGCGTGGTGGTTGAACAGGCCCTTCACGATCGCCTGGCAATCGTCGAAATGCCCCTCGATCGCCAGCGCATGCACGTTCGGCGCGCCGGACGTCGTCATCATCATCCGCTGCACGTCCGAAATCCGGCCATGCGGAAACAGCACCACCAGATCGACATTGTTGAGATTGGCGAAGGCGTCGACCGCGGCGCCGCCGGTGTCGCCGGAGGTCGCGACCACAATGGTGGTGCGCTGCTGGCGCTTCTCCAGCACGTGATCCATCAACCGCGACAACAGCTGCATCGCGACGTCCTTGAACGCCAGCGTCGGGCCGTGGAACAGCTCGAGCACGAACTGGCTCGGCCCACTCTGGCGCAGCGGCACCACCGCCGGGTGGCGGAAGGTGGCGTAGGCCTCGTTGGCCATCCGGCCGAGCTCGGCGTCGGAAATCTCGCCGGCCACGAACGGCCGGATCACCTCGACGGCGACTTCCCAATACGGCCGGCCGAACAGGCCGGCGATGGTCTCGGGCGACAGCTGCGGCCAGACCTCGGGCAGATACAGCCCGCCGTCGCGAGCCAGCCCGGTCAGCATCACTTCGCAAAAGCCGAGGCGCGGGGCATCGCCCCGGGTCGAAACATAGGTCGTCAAGGCACCCTCCAAAGGCGTGGGCCGCGGCCAAGCCTTTGATATCGATTAATATTCGTCTCACGCGCGGGTGAAATCACGGTCACCATAGAGCGTTTTCAGGCGCAGGGGAAACCGCTCCGACGAAAAGATGACGGTCCCGGCCGATCAGGCAATCCGGCGCGACGGCCGGGCCGCGGGGGTTGCGGGCTTGCTGCGGCGCTGGCCGACCAGCCAGACCCCGAACGCCACCGCCACCGCCAGCGCCAGGCCGAACCAGGTGACGGCGTATTGCATGTGCTGGTCGCGCAGATGCACGCCGAGCGGACCCGGCTTGGGCACGCCGCTGGCCGGCACCGGCGATTCCAGGTCGACATAGAACGGCGCCAGCGCGGTTTCGCCGGTCCAGCCGAGCCGCTCCGCCATGGTGGCGATGTCGCGGGTGAACCACAGCCGCTTCGCCGCGTCCGGCGCCGGCGTCAGCAGGCCGGCGCTTTCCGGAAACCGCAGATAGCCGGTCAGCGTCACCGGCTGGCCGGTGACCAGCGGCGTCACCACCCGATCCTCGAAGCCGCGGTCCTGCATCGTGTTCGGCACGAAGCCGGCATTGACCGCCACGGTCTCGCCGCCCGGCAGCCGCGCCGGCAAGAACGCCCAGGTGCCCGGCCCGGAAATGTCGGCCCGCACCGCCGAGCCCGACGAATACACCATCGCGTCCGGCTGCTTCATGTAGGTCGCGGTGAAGCTGACGCGGCGGAATTCGTCCGCCGCGGGGGTGAGCGACCGCCACTGCGCCGCCGGCGGCAGCGCCACCGGAGCTTCGGCAAGACGCTCGGTCAGCGCCGCGATCAGCGCGTGCTTGGCGGTGCGGCGCTGCAATTGCCAGAACCCGAGCGACAGCAGCACCGCGACGATCGTCAGCGCGATCAGGCTCATCCCGGCGGCGCCGCGCCGGCGCGACGACGATCCGGTCATTGCGGTTCGCGCCCCACCAGCCGGCCTTCCTGCGCCTTGTGATGGAATTGCAGCGCGATCAGCAGCGACTTCATCGAGCGCAGCGGCAGCAGCGTCGTGACCAGCACCAGCGGCAACCACAGCGCGGCGTGCAGCCAGAATGGCGGCTGATACTTGACCTCGACCACCAGCGCCGCGCCGACCACGATCGCGCCGCCGATCAGGATCATGAACACCGCCGCGCCGTCGCCGACATCGATGAACGTGTAGTCGAGATCGCAGGCCTCGCAGCGCGGCCGCAGCGTCAGGAAGCCCGCATACAGCTTGCCCTCGCCGCAGCGCGGACAACGACACGCGACGCCGCGCAATGCGCTTTGCAGGAGCGTGGGAGAAGGCTTCTCCACGGGCGTCATTGCGAGGAGCGAAGCGACGAAGCAATCCAGACGCCACCCTCGGCGGCCCTGGATTGCTTTGCGGAGCCTGTCATCGGGCGGCGCTTTGCGCCGACCCATTGGCTCGCAATGACGGAATGTTGCTGGCACATCATCGTTCAGCCTCGAAAGCAAAGGGCGGCCGCTCGGGCCGCCCTTTGTAGCACATCCGTGTCGGCGTCAGTGCGCGCCGTGCGCCATGGTCGAGGCGCCGTGGCCCCAGACGTAGATGCAGACGAACAGGAACAGCCAGACCACGTCGACGAAGTGCCAGTACCAGGCGGCGAATTCGAAGCCGAGGTGCTGGGTCGGGGTGAAGTGGCCCTTGTAGACGCGGAGCAGGCAGACCAGCAGGAAGATGGTGCCGACCAGCACGTGGAAGCCGTGGAAGCCGGTCGCCATGAAGAAGGTCGCGCCGTAGATGTTGCCGGCGAACGAGAACGCGGCGTGGCTGTATTCGTAGGCCTGCACGCAGCTGAAGGCGGCGCCGAGCAGCACGGTCAGGATCAACGCCTTCTTCACGCCGGCGCGGTCGTTGTGCAGCAGCGCGTGATGCGCCCAGGTCACCGTGGTGCCCGAGGTCAGCAGGATCAGCGTGTTGAGCAGCGGCAGGTGCCAGGGATCGAAGGTCTCGATGCCCTTCGGCGGCCACACGCCGCCGAACAGCGCCTCGCGGGTGGCGTGCACCGGATCGCCGGGGAACAGCGCCGAATTGAAGAACGCCCAGAACCAGGCGACGAAGAACATCACCTCGGAGGCGATGAACAGGATCATGCCGTAGCGATGGCTGATCTGCACCACGCGAGTGTGGTCGCCCTTGAACTCGGCCTCCTTGATCACGTCGCTCCACCAGCTCGCCATGGTGTAGAGCACGCCGATCAGGCCGACGCCGAACACGATCGGCGCGCCCTGGAACATGTGATGCATCCAGGCCACCGCGCCGAGCGCCATGACGAAGGCCGACACCGAGCCGACGAACGGCCACGGGCTCGGATCGACGAGGTGGTAGTCGTGGTGCTTCGCGTGCGCCGTGGCCATCGTGGTGCTCTCCATTGGCAGTGCCGGTTCGGTCTCAGCCAGGCCCGTTCCGGCAGTCGTCTCTTGCAGCGTTTCCGTGGTTTATAGATTGCCCTTGCGCGGGTTCGGCTCGGTCGAAGCCACCGGCTTCGGCGCCGGCTCGCGCACGGGATAGAAGGTGTAGGACAGCGTGATGTTCTTGACGGTGTCGTTCTCGCTGTCGGCGGCGAACGACGGATCGACGTAGAACACCACCGGCATCTCGCGGGTCTCGCCGGCGGCCAGCGTCTGCTCGGTGAAACAGAAGCAGTTGATCTTGGTGAAGTAGGAGCCGACCGTCAGCGGCGTGACGTTGTAGGCCGCCTGCCCGGTGGTGGCGTGCTTCGAGGTGTTGGTCACGCTGTAGTACACGGTGACGACCTTGCCGATCGCGACCTCGATCTCGCGCTGCTCCGGCTCGAACCGCCAGGGCAGCCCGTTGATGTTGGAATCGAACCGCACCGCGACGGTGCGGGCCAGCGGCGCCGACGACGGCGCCACGCCGGCGACCTGGGTGGTGCCGTTGAAGCCGGTGGTGCGGCAGAACCAGTTGTAGAACGGCACGGCGGCGAACGACGCGCCGACCATCAGCGCCACCACGAAGCCGCAGATCGACGCCACCATCGTGTCGCGCCCAAGGCCAATCCCAAGACCGCGGCGGGCGGCCGGTTGCGGCGAAAGGCTGGGCTGAACGTCCGGCATCGCGGGCTCGCTCCTCACATCGGCCGTTGCAGCACGATCGGGCCCTTGACCATCGTCACCGCGAAGAACAGCGCGACCAGCACGCCGAGCGCAAGCGCGATGGCGATCGAACGCTCGCGCTGGCGCTTCTTCTGCGCCTCGGTGAGCACGATGCCCGGTCTCCTCTGCTGGTCCATCCGGACCTCCTCAGGCGAACAATCGCCACACGGCCTTCGCCACCACCTCGAGCAACAGGATCGAGAACAGCGCGAACAGATACAGGATCGAGAACTTGAACAGATTGCGGGTCGCGCGCAGCGCGGCGCTGCCGGTGCGGCGCTGATAGACCCGGACGGCGAGCACCAGCATCCAGCTGCCGAGCGCCAGCGAGGCGATGCCGTACACCGCGTCGAAATAGCCGAGCGGCCACGGCGCGGCGGCGACCGCGACCAGCACGATGGTGTAGAGCAGGATCTGCAGCCGTGTGTGGTCCTGCCCCGACACCACCGGCAGCATCGGCACGCCTGCGCGGGCGTAGTCGTCGTTGCGGAACAGCGCCAGCGCCCAGAAATGCGGCGGCGTCCAGAAGAAGATGATCGAAAACAGCAGCAGCGGCTCCACCGCCAGCGAGCCGGTCACTGAGGCCCAGGCCACCACCGGCGGCAGCGCGCCGGCGGCGCCGCCGATCACGATGTTCTGCGCGGTCGAGCGCTTCAGCCACATCGTGTAGATCACGACGTAGAAGAAGATGGTGAAGGCGAGCAGCGCGCCGGCGACCCAGTTGACCAGGATGCCGAGCGTGACCACCGAGAAGAACGCCAGCGTCATGCCGAAGGTCAGCGCTTCCGGCCGGGTGACGCGGCCGCGCGGGATCGGCCGGTTGGCGGTGCGCGTCATCTTGCCGTCGATGTCGTCCTCGTACCACATGTTCAGCGCGCCGGCGGCGCCGCCGCCGACCGCGATGCACAGCATCGCGGTGATCGCCAGCACCGGATGAAAATCACCCGGCGCCACCAGCATGCCGACCAGCGCGGTGAACACCACCAGCGACATCACCCGCGGCTTCAACAGCGCGATGTAGTCGGCGACGCCGGCCTCCGAGATGCGGGGCGCAGCGAGATCGATCTGGTTGGTGTCGATGACCGACAATGCGGAACCTCTGTGCTTCTAAACGCATCCGCCACGAGCGAGCCCGGGCGGATGCTTTGACGATGGGAGTGCCTCAGCGGACCTGCGGCAGCACTTCGAACTGATGGAACGGCGGCGGCGACGACAGCGTCCATTCCAGCGTGGTGGCGCCGACGCCCCACGGATTGTCCGCCGCCTTCTCCTTTTTGATGAAGGCCAGCGCCATGCCGTACAGGAAGATCAGCACGGCGAAGCCGGAGATGTAGGAGCCGATCGACGACACCAGATTCCAGCCGGCGAACGCGTCCGGATAGTCGACATAGCGCCGCGGCATGCCCGACAGGCCGAGGAAGTGCTGCGGGAAGAACACCATGTTGACGCCGATGAACGTCACCCAGAAGTGCAGCTTGCCGATGGTCTCGCTGTACATGTAGCCGAACATCTTCGGGAACCAGTAGTACCAGCCGGCGAAGATTCCGAACACAGCGCCGAGCGACAGCACGTAGTGGAAGTGCGCCACGACGTAATAGGTGTCCTGCAGCACGCGGTCGACGCCGGCGTTCGCCAGCACAACGCCGGTGACGCCGCCGACGGTGAACAGGAAGATGAAGCCGACGGCCCACAGCATCGGCGTCTTGAACTCGATCGAGCCGCCCCACATCGTGGCGATCCAGGAGAAGATCTTCACGCCGGTCGGCACCGCGATCACCATCGTGGCGGCGACGAAATAGGCCTGCGTCGTCGACGACATGCCGACCGTGTACATGTGGTGCGCCCAGACCACGAAGCCGATCACGCCGATCGCCACCATCGCGTAGGCCATGCCGAGATAGCCGAACACCGGCTTCTTCGAGAAGGTCGAGACGATCTGGCTGATCATGCCGAAGGCCGGCAGGATCAGGATGTACACTTCGGGGTGGCCGAAGAACCAGAACAGATGCTGGAACAGCAGCGGATCGCCGCCGCCTTCGGCCGAGAAGAAGGTTGTGCCGAAATTGCGGTCGGTCAGCAGCATGGTGATGGCGCCGGCGAGCACCGGCAGCGACAGCAGCAGCAGGAACACGGTGACCAGGATCGACCACACGAACAGCGGCATCTTGTGCAGGGTCATGCCCGGCGCGCGCATGTTGAAGATCGTGGTGATGAAGTTGATCGCGCCGAGGATCGACGACGCGCCGGCGAGATGCAGCGCCAGGATGGCGAAGTCGACCGCGGGCCCGGGATGACCCGACGTCGACAGCGGCGCGTACATCGTCCAGCCGGCGCCGACGCCGTTCGACGACGGCTCGCCCTCGACGAAGGTCGAGATCACCAGCAGCGCGAACGCCGCCGGCAGCAGCCAGAACGAGATGTTGTTCATCCGCGGGAACGCCATGTCGGGCGCGCCGATCATCAGCGGCACGAACCAGTTGCCGAACCCGCCGATCATCGCCGGCATCACCATGAAGAAGATCATGATCAGGCCGTGCGAGGTGACGAACACGTTGTAGGTGTGGCTTTCGTGGAAGAACTGCACGCCCGGGTACATCAGCTCGATGCGGATCGCGATCGACATCGCGCCGCCGATGATCCCCGCGATTATCGCGAAGATCAGGTACATCGTGCCGATGTCCTTGTGGTTGGTCGAATAGACATAGCGCCGCCAGCCGGTCGGGTGCGCATGAGCGTGGTCGTCGTGCGCATGATCGGCGTGAGCAACCCGTGCAGCTTCCATCGTCATTCTTCAGATCCTGCCTTGAAACCTTCGAACCTTGCGGTCCCCGTTCAGACGTTAGCGCGCGCCGTCACCGATCACTGCGCGGCGGCGCCGACCGAGGCGTAGGATTTGCGGGCCGCCGAAGCGACCTGCTGCTGCTTCTTCCAGGCGTCGTATTCCTGATCGTTCACGACGCGGACGACGATGGGCATGAAAGCATGGTCCTTGCCGCAGAGTTCCGAGCACTGGCCGTAGTAGCGGCCTTCCTTGGTGGCCCTGAACCAGGTCTCGTTGAGGCGGCCCGGGATCGCGTCGATCTTCACGCCGAACGACGGGATCGCCCAGGAATGGATCACGTCGGCGGCGGTGGTCTGGATCCGCACCACCTTGTTGACCGGCACGACCGTTTCATTGTCGACCGCGAGCAGCCGCGGCGGCACCGGGTTCATCTTGGCGCGCTCGTCGTCGGACAGCATGATCGAGGTGAACTCGATCTTGTCGTCCGGATAGCTGTAGGTCCAGTTCCACTGGTTGCCGGTCGCCTTGATGGTGATGTCCGGCTTCGGCACGTCGAGCTGGAAGAACAGCAGACGGAACGACGGCACCGCCACCGCGACCAGGATCAGCACCGGCACGATCGTCCAGGCGACTTCGATCAGCGTGTGATGGGTGGTCTTCGACGGCACCGGGTTGGCCTTGGCGTTGAACTTCACCACCACGATCACCAGCAGCGCCAGCACGAACAGCGTGATCGCGGTGATCAGCCAGAGCAGGAAGTTGTGGAACCAGACGATGTTTTCCATCACCGGGGTGGCGGCCTGCTGCAGCTTCATTTCCCACGGCGAGGGCTGGCCTTCGCCCGCGACGGCGGCGCCGCCGAGCGCGAGCCCCACAATCGAACTGAAAAGCAAATGCCGGCCAAATCGGCCCATCGACATCGTCATGCCGCCTTCGCTCCCCTATGTATTTTCCGGCCCGCCACTTTGTGCGGAGTGCCCGTTGTCATCCTCGAGGGAATGCGACGCCTTGCCCCCTTAAGAATGCTTCTCATTTCTTCTTTCAAATCACAATTCGCCAGCACCCGCAATGAAGTCTTGAACTTTCGCCGCAAGCCTCGCAAAGGTTTGTCCGCACTCCGGAATACTACCGGCAAGCACGCCTGTGGTGCCCCGGTAATGTGAAGCATGCTTGACAGCCGCACCTGTCGATGTACGCACGGCGTTCGAACGTCACGGGAGCCTGATTCGCTGGCGCACGATGCCGCCTTTATGGTGCCGTCATTGCCGGATCAGTCGGGGGCTCGTGACGTCCACTCCGTCCCTGCCTTGAAAGCGATCCCGATGGGCCCAGCCGAACGTTCGCCGATGCTCGCCTCATGCCGCCGCCTTGCGCGCGGAAGCGGCGCCCGGCTGGCGCTGGCCGGTGCGCTGGCGATCACGCTGGCGCTGGGCTGGAGCGGCCATGCGCAGGCCCAGGGCGCGGTGCGCTCGGTGCACGGCGACTGGCAGATCCGCTGCGACACCCCGCCCGGCGCCAAGGCCGAGCAATGCGCACTGATCCAGAGCGTGGTGGCGGAGGACCGCTCCAACGCCGGCCTCACCGTCATCATCCTCAAGACCGCGGATCAGAAGAGCAAGCTGATGCGCGTCGTCGCGCCGCTCGGCGTGCTGCTGCCGTCCGGCCTCGGGCTGAAGCTCGACAATGTCGATGTCGGCCGCGCCGGCTTCGTGCGCTGCCTGCCGAACGGCTGCGTCGCCGAAGTGGTGATGGACGACAAGCTGCTCGGCCAGCTGCGCAGCGCCAAGACCGCGACCTTCATCATCTTCGAGACCCCCGAAGAAGGCATCGGCTTCCCGCTCAGCCTCAACGGCCTCGGCGAAGGCTACGACAAGCTGCCGTAGTCGGCGTCGATCGAGAAGCCTCGGCGTGTTTCACCGCGACGTCCCTCTTAGTTGCAGCGCATCCCCATAAACACCGTCATGGCCGGGCTTGACCCGGCCATCTACGGCCACAAGCACAGCCTCGCCTGAAATCGTGGATGCCCGGGTCAAGCCCGGGCATGACGATCGTTGTGTTGAGGCGTGACCCGAATGCGTCTGCCGCTTGAACGCAGCGGCGCGGCTTCACACCACCGTCAGCTTGACGTCGATGTTGCCGCGGGTGGCGTTCGAATACGGGCAGACGACATGCGCGCGCTCGACCAGCGTTTCGGCCTGGGCGCGATCGACGCCGGGCAGGCTGATCTTCAGTTCGACCTCGATGCCGAAGCCGTTCGGGATCGGGCCGATGCCGACCGTGCCGGTGACGCTGACGTCCTTGGAGATCGGCAGCTTGTCGCGCCCGGCGACGAATTTCATCGCGCCGAGGAAGCAGGCCGAATAGCCGACCGCGAACAGCTGCTCCGGATTGGTGCCGGCCCCGCCGGGGCCGCCGAGCTCCTTCGGCGTGGTCAGCGCCAGATCGAGCTGGCCGTCGCTGCTGACGCCGCGCCCGTCGCGGCCTCCGGTGGCGGTGGCAGTGGCACGGTAGAGAACTTTTTCGACCGACATGTCAGTTTCCTTCTGGTGGATTGAACGAATAGGTGGTGGATTCAATCGCCCGCATGAAAATCGCGCACGATATGATGGGTAGGAGAATGGACGTTGACTATGCGGCCCGCATCACGCCGCCTCGAAAAGCTTGCTGCGGACCTTTTTCAACTTGTCGCGCAGCTCGACGATCTCCTCGAGCGAGCCGCCCATCGCGGCGCCGAGGCAGTCCGGCACGTGCTTGACCTGCTGACGCAGCGCCCGTCCTTCGTCGGTCAGCGACACGATCACCTGCCGCTCGTCCTCCGCCGAGCGCCGCCGCCGGATCAACCCCCGCGCCTCCAGCCGCTTCAGCAGCGGCGTCAGCGTGGTGGTTTCGAGAAACAGCTGATCGCAGATCTCCGAAACGTTGACCCGGTCCTTATCCCACAGCACCAGCATCACCAGATACTGCGGATAGGTCAGATCGAACTCGCGCAGCAGCGACCGATACACCTTGTTGACCCCGAGCAGCGTCGAATACAGCGCGAAGCACAGCTGCGTCTCCAGCTTCAGCTTGTCGGCCGAACGCAGCGCGCGAGCGTTGGAGGGTGGCGGCGATTTCATGGGCGACAATTTGTATTGCGCGCGATATAAACGCAAGCGACAAATCAACCAAGTTGAATTCATTATTTTATTCAACTAGTTACCTCGCCACGACTCCCATGTACCTGCCCTCAATTCAACAACAGACGCAGTGGCGGCCGACCGGTTGACGCGCTTTCGCTGGCCTCATGATCAGCAAGACAGGGAAGCAACGGGCTTTTCCTGTCTCGCATCAGGAGAGCAAAATGGTTGGACACAAACTTCCGATTGATTGGAATCGCGTACTGGACGTGTTGCTTGCCTTGATCGAAATCTTGAAATGGTGGCTCGGCACCTGATCTTAGTGAGCCAGCCGCCGTTCACGATCCGCGGCGTAAGCCAGCGATGCCCGGATGTCCTCGTCGGTCAGCTCCGGGAAGTCCGCCAGGATCTGCTCCGGCGATTGCCCCGCGGCGAGCCAGCCCAGCACGTCGGCCACCGCAATCCGCATATGGCGGATGCACGGTCGCCCGCCGCGCTTGCCCGGCTCGATCGTAATGATCCCGCGATAGTCCATCCCTCAACATAGCATGTTTGCCGCCCCGGTGCAGGCGCAGGCCAACCTTGCTGCCAGCCCCTCGCAGAACCTGCCCGAAGCGCCTATCTTGAGCGTCGCACACAAGGGAACCCCGCCTCATGACCAGCCTCGCCCAGACCTCCCTGCTCGACCGCGCCAATCTCGATCGTGACGATGTCCGGCGCGAGATCGCGCGGGGGCTGCAGGGGGCCGACGATGGCGAGCTGTTTCTGGAATACAGCCAGACCGAGGCGCTGGCGTTCGACAATGGCCGGCTGAAGCAGGCGACCTACGACACCGCCCAGGGTTTTGGCCTCCGCGCCGTCAAGGACGATGCGGTCGGCTATGCGCATTCCTCCGACGTGTCGCTGCCGGCGCTGATCCGCGCCGCCGACGCGGTGGCGGCGGTGCGCGGCGATTACAGCGGCACCTTCGCGGCAGCGCCGACCCACACCAATGTCCGGCTGTATGGCGACGACAATCCGCTCGACGCGCCCGGCTTCGAGGCCAAGGTCAAGCTGCTCGCCGAGATCGACGCCTATGTGCGCGACAAGGATCCGCGGGTGCGGCAGGTCTCGGTGTCGGTTGGCGCGACCTGGCAGGTGGTCGAGATCCTGCGCCCCGACGGCGAGAGCTATCGCGACATCCGCCCCTTGGTGCGGGTCAACGTCTCGGTCGTCGCCGGCCAGGGCGATCGGCAGGAGAGCGGCAGCAAGGGCTATGGCGGCCGCGAGCCCTATGCGCGCTTCATCGAGACCAAGGCGTGGCGCGAGGCCGCCGACGGCGCGCTGCGCGAGGCGATGGTCAATCTGGAATCGGTGCCGGCGCCGGCCGGCGAGATGGACGTGGTGCTCGGCCCCGGCTGGCCCGGCGTGATGCTGCACGAGGCGGTCGGCCACGGCCTCGAAGGCGATTTCAACCGAAAGAAGACCTCTGCGTTTGCCGGCCTGCTCGGCCAGCAGGTCGCCGCCAAGGGCGTCACCGTGGTCGACGACGGCACGATCTCGGCGCGGCGCGGCTCACTGTCGATCGACGACGAGGGCACGCCGACCAGCCGCACCGTGCTGATCGAGGACGGCGTGCTGACCGGCTACATGCAGGACCGCCAGAACGCCCGGCTGATGAACATGGCGCCGACCGGCAACGGCCGCCGGCAGAGCTACGCCCATGTGCCGATGCCGCGGATGACCAACACCTACATGCTGGCGGGGCAGCGCGATCCCGCCGAAATCCTCGCCTCGGTGAAGAACGGCATCTATGCGGTGAACTTCGGCGGCGGTCAGGTCGACATCACCTCCGGCAAATACGTGTTCCAGTGTACCGAGGCCTACAAGATCGAGAACGGCAAGGTCGGCGCGCCGGTCAAGGGCGCGATGCTGATCGGCAACGGGCCGACTGATTTGCACCGCATTTCGATGATTGGAAACGACCTGCAGCTCGACAGCGGCATCGGCACCTGCGGCAAGAACGGCCAGGGCGTCCCGGTCGGTGTCGGCCAGCCGACGCTGCGGATGGACCGGATCACGGTCGGAGGAACCGGCGGATGAAGACGAAAGCGGGCGTGATGACGGGGACGGCGCGGCGCTGGGCCTCCCAGCTCGGACAACTGGCGGCGGTGGTGGCGATCGTGCTGGTCGGCAAGGGCGCGCTGGCCGAGCCGTTCTACGTGCCGTCGGGCTCGATGGAGCCGACGCTGTTGATCGGCGATGCGCTGCTCGCCTCGAAATATCCCTACGGCTATTCGAGCGCGTCGCTGCCGATCCATGTCGCCTTTCCCGAAACCGGCCGGGTGTTCGGCGCCACGCCGCATCGCGGCGACGTCGTGGTGTTCCGCTGGCCGGGCGACCGCTCGCAGGTCTGGGTCAAGCGCGTGATCGGGCTGCCCGGCGACCGCGTCGAACTGACCGGCGGCGTGGTCAGCATCAACGGCGTCGCGGCCACGGTGAAAGCCGACGGCGTCGGCAAGGCCGAGGACGAAGACGGCGCCTACGAGGTCGCGGCGAAGTATACCGAGACGCTGCCCGGCGGCGTCTCGCATCCGATCTTCAAGCTGTACGACCACGGCCGGCTCGACAACACGCCGGAAGTGATCGTGCCGCCCGGGCATCTGTTCGTGATGGGCGACAACCGCGACAATTCCTCGGACAGCCGCGTGCCGGTGCGCCAGGGCGGCGTCGGCCTGCTGCCGATGGACAATCTGGTCGGCCGCGTCGACGCCATCGTCGGCTCGTGGAATCCCGGCGTGCGCAAGGAGCCGGTCACCAACTGGCTGTCCGGCCTCCGCATCGCACGGTTCTTCACCTCGGTGCATTGAGCGGTCGGCACGGAGCGCGCTGGTCGAGCCGTTCGGAGTCAGGCGCCCGGTCGCGACGCCGGGGGACCTGAACTATCACCACTCACGACGCCGACGTCGGGCCGCGCCCGCCTCGCGTTTGTCATTCCGGGGCGTGCAGCGAAGCTGCGCGAGCCCGGAATCCATAACCACCGTGTCAGTGTTCAGGCACAGAGGGGCGGGCATCTGCCAAAACCGCAACGTCAGTGGTTATGGATTCCGGGCTCGCCGCTACGCGGCGCCCCGGAATGACGAACGAGAGAGGTCCCCATCCGTCATGCGCGGGCTTGACCCGCCTGCGGGGCCGAAGCCCCTTCGGCGCGGCGAAGGCCCGCGCATCCATCGCGCGCGAAGCGCGATCAAACGACTCATGCGAAGACCATTGCCGGGGCAAGCCGGTAATGACGAAAGGGCCGAGATGGCCTCGCATCGACACATGCGATCCCCCGGCGGGCGCAAGTTCTAGAACGCGGTCGTCAGTGTCGTCAGCCATTGCGGCGAGGCGGCGACCAGGGCGGCTTCGATTCGCTTGTCGACGCCCGAGACGATCGCGACGCCGATGATGATGAAGGCGACGCCCAGCAGCACCTTGCCGAGCTTGCCGGCCGACAGCAGCCGGCTCCGCATCGCCATCAGCGTCGCGCGCGACACCCATCCGAGCGCGACCAGCGGCAAGGCGGCGCCGATCCCGAACACCGCCATGGTCAGCGCCACCGTCGGCAGATCGCGGCCCTGCGAGGCCAGCAGCGACGCCGCGCCGAGCGTCGGGCCGACGCAAGGCGACCACACCGCGCCGAGCAGCAGGCCGATCGCGAACTGGCCGGCGAGCCCGCCGCCCGCCACCTGGCCGAACTGCCGGTCGGCCCATCCGGACAGCGGACTGCCGGCGGCCGCGAGCCGCATCTGCCAGGCCGGCGCCAGCAGTACCGCCCCGATCGCGATCATGATCAGCGCAGCGCCGATGCGCAGCATCCCGGCGTCGAGCCCGAGACTGAAGCCCGCCACCGCCAGCAGCAGCCCGATCAGCGTGAACGACAGCGCCAGGCCGCCGGCCAGCGCCAGCGGGCCATGGCGATGTTGCGCGACCGCCGCGCCGAGTACGATCGGCACCAGCGGCAGCACGCAGGGCGACAGGATCGACAGCAGGCCGGCCAGGAAGGCCAGCGCCAGCCCGGTCACGACGTCACAGCGCCTTGCCGAGCAGGGCTGCGATCGAAGCCTCCTTGGTGTCGCCGACCGAGCGGCCCTGCTCGGCGGTGCCCTTGAACACGATCAGGGTCGACTGCATGTTGGCGCCGAACTGCTTCACGGCCGGCTTCTGGCCGTCGAAATCAACCCGGAAGATCTTGAGCTTGGCGAATTTCGGATCGCCGGTGAGACGGTCGATGATCGGCGTCTGCGCCTTGCAGGTCGGGCACCAATCCGCGTGAATCGCGATCAGGACCGGTTCGCCGGCGGTCTGCGCCGCCTTGAACGCCTCGGGCGTGTAGGGAGTGACCGGATTGGCGAGCGCCGATGCGAGCGGCAGCATCGCCGTCAGCGCCACTGCGAGGATGGCGCGGGTGAACGTCTTTCGGGTCAATCGGGCTTGAAACATCGGTGAGTTCCCTCTGCTGGCGACGCGCCGCCGGCTCGGCCGGGCGCGCATCCCAGAGTTACGAGAGGGTTCCCGCCGACGTTACCTGACCACTCCGGAAAAAAACCCCGGCTTGCGCCGCGGCGGCTTGATCTGGTTTTTCAGGAAGCAGCGGGCGTTGCGGCCGACGATGCCGGGCCGCGCATAGGTCCAGGCCCGGCATTTGTTGTCCTGCTCGCAGGCAGCCTTGCAGGACTCGTCGCCTTCGTTGTTCTTCAACTCGAAATTGCGGTAGTCGCCGCCGAACCGGTCGATCGACGCCTCGACCTGGCCGTTGCGCGGCTCCAGCACGCCGGCGCCGCGAACGCCGGAGACGCAGCAATTGCTCGGGCTGCGCGGCGGCACGCTGCTCTTCAGCCAGCAGAACGCGCCGTCCTCAGGAGTCTGCGGAAAGGCGAAAGTCCAGGACCGGCAGCGGCGATCGCGTTCGCACATCAGCGCACAATCGGCAGGATCGTTGCTGGACACCGGCGCGCGCAGATAATCGGCGCCAGGGCGGTCGAAATTGGTCTGGGCCTGCACCACGCGCGGCGCCAGCACCGCCGCGGCCACGGCGAGCACGAGCAACCATGCCCTGACCAGGCCGCCTCGCCGCATCCACGCTCGCTTTCGAGTTAGGCCCCTGCCCCGTCCCAGGGACCGTCCAAGGGTGCACCAAAATGAGGGTCTCGGAGCCGCCACACCAACAAAAGCGCATCTGACGGTCGTCTACCTGTACGGGCGATGAACGGCTTTCCCCCGTCGGCCCGGCGTCAGAACGCGTATTCGTCGTAGGCGGGCTCGACCGAGCCGCGCCAGGCGCCGTTGAATTTCTCCAGCATCTCTTCGGCCGGGGTGCGGCCGGCGGCGAGGATCTCCTCGAGCGGCGCCAGATGCCGGGATTCGTCGTTGCCGAAAGAGTCGATCCGGGCGCGGCGCCTCAGCCCGGCATGGGCCAGCACCAGACATTCCTTGGCGATCTCGAACAGGAAGCGGTCGCGGATCTTGGCCTTGAAGCCGAGCCGCGGGACGTCATCTCGCAGCGCCTGCCGCTCCCACGCGTCCCACCCCTTGACGATCTCCCAGGCGGCATCGAGGCTCTGGTCGTCGTACAGCAGCCCGACCCAGAACGCCGGCAGCGCCGGCAGCCGCCCCCACGGCACCCCGTCGGCGCCGCGCATTTCGAGGTAGCGCTTCAGCCGCACCTCGGGAAAGATCGTCGACAGATGGTTGGCCCAGTCCGACAGCGTCGGCCGCTCGCCCGGCATCTTGTCGTTCCTGCCGTCGAAGAAGTCGCGGAACGACGACCCCGACACGTCGATGTACTGATCGCCGCGCTTGACGAAATACATCGGCACGTCGAGCGCGTAGTCGACCCAGCGCTCGAACCCCATGCCGTCCTCGAACGCCCACGGAATCATGCCCGAGCGCGCGTTGTCGGTATCGCGCCAGATCTCGGAGCGGAACGACAGAAAGCCGTTCGGCTTGCCTTCGGTGAACGGCGAATTGGCGAACAAAGCGGTCGCGATCGGCTGCAGCGCCACCGAGACGCGCAGCTTCTTGACCATGTCGGCTTCGGACGAGAAGTCGAGATTGGTCTGTACCGTGCAGGTCCGGTACATCATGTCGAGGCCGTAGCGGCCGACCTTCGGCATGTAGTTGGTCATGATCTTGTAGCGGCCCTTCGGCATCACCGGGATCTGTTCGCGCGACCACGACGGCGTCATGCCGAGGCCGAGAAAACCGATGCCGAGCGGCGCCGCGATCTCGCGCACTTGCGCCAGATGCGCCATCAGCTCGGCGTGGGTCTGGTGCACGTTGTCGACCGGCGCGCCGGAGAGTTCGAACTGGCCGCCGGGCTCCAGCGAGATCGCGCCGCCGCCGGTGACGTCGTGCAGCCCGATGATGTGCGGGCCTTCCATGATCGGCTCCCAGCCGAGCAGGATCTGCATGCCCTCGAGCAGCGCGCCGATGCCGCGCGCGCCTTCGTAGGGCACCGGATGGTGCCCCTCCAGCGTGAACGGCGTCTTCTCGTGTTCGGTGCCGATGCGGAATTCGGACGGCGGCTTGACGCCCGCTTCGATCCACCCGACGAGTTCGTCGCGCGAGTTCAACGGCGTCATATCGATCTGGTCACGCGCCATGAGGATTCCAGAAACAGCGCGCGGGGGAAGGTTGCGCAAGGTGGCGGGGGCCGCGGGCGGAAACAGCCGCGAGCGAGAGGGGTGAGCTGTGTATCATCGCGACGCCGCGGTGTCTCGCGCGGCCAGCGCTGCCGCCGTGCCGTCGCAGGAGCAGCCCAGCCGGTCGAGCAGCCCGCACAGCCGCAGCGCGTCGGCGTCCGACAATTTCGAGCCGACGTGCTTTTCGATCGCGGCCGAATAGGCGGACCACATCTTCTTCTGCAGCTCGCGTCCGGCTTCGGTGATCTCGACGAACTGACCGCGCTTGTCCATCTTGCATTCGCGCCGCACCGCCAGCCCCTCCTCGACCAGCCGGTCGATCAGGCGCGAGGTGGAATATTGTGGAATCAGCATCTGCTTTTCGAGCTCGACCGGACGCATCTCGCCGCCCGGCGCGCGCGACAATTCGAGCAGCGCGTCGTACCAGGCGAGCGGCGGGAAGCCGGCCTTCTTCAATTCGAGCTCGACCGCGTCCAGCACCCGGCTGCGGACGCGCATCAGGCGCACCCATGCCGCGGTCGCTTCGGTCGACGGCTTGCGTTTCATCGCTCCATCCATCGTGCCCGCCGAGTGTAGCGCACTGTATGCAGCTGCATCAATCTTGACTCTTTCATGCAGCCGCATTTAATCGCGCCGTTGCGTCTTTCCAATGATCTTTCAGGAGGAATCCTCGATGAAGCTGTATTATTCACCCGGAGCGTGCTCGCTGTCGCCCCATATCGCGCTGAGCGAGGCCGGCCTGCCGTTCGAGCTCGTCAAGGTCGACCTCAAGGCCAAGAAGCTGGAAAACGGCGACGACTACACCCAGATCAACCCGAAAGGCTCGGTCCCGGCGCTCGGCCTCGACGACGGCACCGTGCTGACCGAAGGCCCGGCGATCGTGCAGATGATCGCCGACAAGGTCGGTGGCGGTAAGCTCGCACCCGAGAACGGCACGCCGGAGCGCTATCGCCTGCAGGAATGGCTGAACTTCATCTCCACCGATCTGCACAAGAGCTTCGGCCCGCTGTTCTCCCCGGTGCTCGGCGACGAGGCGAAGCAGTTCTTCAGGGACCGCATCGCCAAGTATCTCGCCTATGCGGACAAGCAGCTCGCCGGCAAGGACTACCTGATGGGCTCGTCGTTCACGGTGGCGGACGGCTATCTGTTCGTGATCCTGAGCTGGGCCGACCGGATGAAGATCGACACCTCCGCCTTCCCGAACCTCACCGCCTACAAGGCCCGCGTCGGCGCCCGCCCGCAAGTCCAGGCCGCGCTGCAGAGCGAAGGGCTGGCGCAGAAGGCGTAGTCACCGCCGCATCGCGAAACCGACAAGGGCCGGATCGCAATGATCCGGCCCTTTTGCATTCGACTCTCGAACTGAATGGAAATCGCTGCCGCATCCGCAGCGCACTCCCTCGCCCCGCTCTTGCGGGGAGAGGGGCGACCCGAGCACTGAGCTTGGCGGTGTGAACCTCTCCCGCTTGCGGGAGAGGTCGAATCGCGCAGCGATCCGGGTGACGGCACTCCTATCCGCGGATTGCAGACTCACTGCCTGGGGCGCCCTCACCCCAGCCCTCTCCCGCAAGCGGGAGAGGGAGCCGGCTGTGCTTGGGGCCGGTCACCTCATCCCGCTAGAAGTACTTAGCGACTACGCCGCCGCCTGCTTCTTCGGGGCGAAGCGGTGGTAGAAGGTGTCGCCGGTCTTGGCCATGTCTTCGAGCAGCTTCGGCGGCGTGAAGCGCGAGCCGAACTTGCCCTCGAGCTTGTGGCACAGCGCCACGAACTCCTTGGTGCCCATGAAGTCGATGTAGCTCAGCGTGCCGCCGGTGAACGGCGCGAAGCCGAAGCCGAGGATCGAGCCGACATCGGCCTCGCGCGGATCGACGATGACGTTGTCCTCGACAGTGCGCGCGGCTTCCACCGCCTGCACGGCGAGGAAGCGCTGCTTCAGCTCTTCGACGTCGATGGTGTCCGGGTCGAGATGCTTGGGCTGCAGCGCGGCGATGCCGTCCCACAGGCTCTTCTGACCCTTGCCCTTCTCCGGATAGACGTAGAAGCCCTTGGCGTTCTTGCGGCCGAACCGGCCCTGCTTTTCGACCAGCTCGACCATCAGCTTCTTCTGCTGCTGATCGACCGCCTGTTCGCCGAGGTCGGCTTCGGTCGCCTTCATGATCTTCAGGATCAGATCGAGCGCGACTTCGTCGGCCAGCGACAGCGGGCCGACCGGCATGCCGGCCATCTTGGCGGCGGTCTCGATCATCGGCGCCGGGACGCCTTCCATCAGCATCTCGAGGCCTTCGGCGGTGAAGCGCAGCACGCAGCGATTGGCGAAGAAGCCGCGGCTGTCATTGACCACGATCGGGGTCTTGCTGATCTGCCGCGTGTAGTCGAGCGCGGTGGCGAGCGCGACGTCGCCGGTGTTCTTGCCGACGATCACTTCGACCAGCATCATCTTCTCGACCGGCGAGAAGAAGTGGATGCCGATGAACTTCGACTGGTCCTTGAACTCCTCAGCCAGCGAATTGATCGGCAACGTCGAGGTGTTGGAGGCGAAGATCGCGCCTTCCTTGAGCAGCGGCTGCGCCTTGGCGTAGGTCTCGGCCTTCACTTTCCGATCCTCGAACACCGCTTCGATGACGAGATCGCAATCCGAGATCGCGTTGAAGTCGGCGGTCGCGGAGATCCGCGACAGCAGCGCTTCGGCGTCGGCCGGCTTGGCGCGGCCCTTGGCGATCAGGCCGTCGATCACGCTCTTGCAGTGCGCCTTGCCCTTGTCGGCGCTTTCCTGGTCGCGGTCGATCAGCACCACCTCGATGCCGGCCTTGGCCGAGACGTAGCCGACGCTGGCGCCCATGAAGCCGGCGCCGATGATGGCGAGCTTCTTGACCTTGGTGGGCGGCACGCCCTGCGGACGGCGCGCGCCCTTGTTCAGTTCCTGCATCGACAGGAACAGGCTGCGGATCATCGCCGCGGCTTCCTTGGTCTGCAGCACATGGGCGAAGTAGCGGGATTCGATGCGCAGCGCGACATCCATCGGCACCTGCAGGCCTTCATAGACGCAGCTCATGATGGCGCGGGCGGCCGGATAGTTGTCGTAGGTCTCGCGGCGATAGATCGCGTTGCCGGCCGGGAACATCATCATGCCCTGCTTGGAGAACACCGGGCCGCCGGGCAGCTTGAAGCCCTTGACGTCCCACGGCGCCACCGGCTTGCCGCCGGCCTTGATCCACTCCTTGGCGGTCTTGATCAGGTCGGCCGCCGGCACCACGGCGTCGACCAGCTTCAGGGCCTTGGCCTTGTCGAGCTTGATCTGATCACCCTTGAGCAGGATGGTCATCGCCTCCTGCGGATTGACGATGCGCGGAATCCGCTGGGTGCCGCCGCCGCCCGGGAACAGGCCGACCTTGATCTCGGGCAGGCCGAGACGGGTCTTCGGATTGTCGGCCGCGACGCGGTAGTGGCAGGCCAGCGTGACTTCGAAGCCGCCGCCGAGCGCCATGCCGTTGATCGCCGCGACCCACGGCTTGCCGCCGGTCTCGATGCCGCGCAGGATCTGCGACAGCTTGCGGCTCTCGTCGAACAGCATCTGCTGCGCGGCTTCGTTGCCCTTGTCCTTTTTGATCTGGGCGAACTGCTTGGTCATCGCCTCCAGCATCGACAGATCTGCGCCGGCGCAGAACGCGTCCTTGGCCGAGGTGATCACCACGCCCTTGACGGCCGCGTCCTTGCCGGTCGCTTCGGCGATCGCGGCGAGTTCCTCGATTGTCTTGGTGTCGAGCACGTTCATCGACTTGCCCGGCAGGTCCCAGGTCACCAGCGCGATGCCGTCGGCGTCGGTCTCCACTTTGAAATTCTGGAAGGCCATCTGATTAGCTCCTTCGATGCCAGCAGCCGTTGCGGCGCGGCGGTTGATGTTCTTCTCCCCTCCCCCTTGCGGGGAGGGGTCGGGGGTGGGGGTCCACATCGGAAGCTTCGCCTCGGGGCACCCCCCACCCCGACCCTCCCCCGCAAGGGGGGAGGGAGCAGGCCTGCGCGCGTTGCGCGGCCCGCGGCAATATCAAGTGATCACACCCGCTCGATGATGGTGGCGGTGCCCATGCCGCCGCCGATGCACAGCGTCACCAGCGCGGTCGCCTTGCCGGTGCGTTCGAGTTCGTCCAGCACGGTGCCGAGGATCATCGCGCCGGTGGCGCCGAGCGGATGGCCGAGCGCGATCGCGCCGCCATTGACGTTGATCTGATCCTTGTCGATCTCGAACGCCTGCATGTAGCGCAGCACCACCGAGGCGAACGCCTCGTTGAGCTCGAACAGATCGATGTCGCTCTTCTTCATGCCGGAGCGCTCGAACAGCTTGTTGGTGACGTCGACCGGGCCGGTCAGCATCATCGCCGGCTCCGAGCCGATATTGGCGAAGGCGCGGATCTTCGCACGCGGCTTCAAACCGTGCTTCTCGCCGGCTTCCTTGCTGCCGAGCAGCACCGCGCCGGCGCCGTCGACGATGCCGGACGAGTTGCCGGCATGATGAACGTAGTTGAGCTTCTCGATTTCCGGATGCGACTGGATCGCCACCGCGTCGAACCCGCCCATCGCGGCCAGCGGCGCGAACGACGGCTGCAACTGGGCCAGCGACTGCATCGTCGTGGTCGGCCGCATGTGCTCGTCCTTGGCCAGAATGCTCAGGCCGTTGATGTCCTTGACTGGCACCACCGACTTGTCGAACCGGCCTTCGTCCCACGACTTCGCGGCGCGCTGCTGGCTCTGCACCGCATAGGCGTCGACGTCGTCGCGCGAAAAGCCGTATTTGGTGGCGATCAGATCGGCCGACACGCCCTGCGGCATGAAGTAGGACGGCACCGCCATCGACGGGTCCATCGGCCAGGCGCCGCCCGAGGCGCCGATGCCGATGCGGCTCATCGATTCCGCGCCGCCGCCGATCACCAGCTCGTGCTGGCCGCTCATGATCTGCGCGGCGGCGAAGTTCACCGCGTCGAGACCCGAGGCGCAGAACCGGCTGATCTGAATGCCCGGCACCGCTTCGCCGAGACCGGCGTTCATCGCCGCGAACCGCGCGATGTCCGAACCGGCCTCGCCGACCGGATCGACCACGCCCATCACGACGTCGTCGACCACGTCCATTTTGAGGTTGTTACGTTCCTTCAGCGCCTTCAGCGGCACCGTGGCGAGCGCCAGCGCGGTCACTTCGTGCAGCGAGCCATCGGCCTTGCCGCGGCCGCGCGGGGTGCGAACGTGATCGTAGATATAGGCTTCGGGCATGGGGTCTCTCCCGTTTCGGTCCGTGCTCAGAGTGCCGGACGAATTGAACAAGGGCATGTCGGTTCGTCATTGCGAGGAGCGAAGCGACGAAGCAATCCAGGCTTGGTGTGCGGCATGGATTGCTTCGCTGCGCTCGCAATGACGATCATTCGTTGCAGCAGTCGTGATCAGAACGCTTCCGCCGGCAGTTCCATGGTGGTCGCGCTGCCGGTCTGCAGCCGCGCCAGATGCAGCGCGGTGGCGGGCAGCGTGCGTTCCATGAAGAAGCGGCCGGTGACCAGCTTGGTGGTGAGATAGGGCGTGGCGCCTTCGGCGGCAATCTTGTCCTGCGCCACCTTGGCCATCTTGGCCCACATGTAGCCGCAGGCGACCAGACCGAACAGATGCATGTAGTCGGTAGCGCCGGCGCCGGCATTGTCGGGCGCCGCCATCGCGTTGAGCATCAGCCAGGTAGTGGCCTGCTGCAGATGGCCGAGCGAGGTCGACAGCGGAGTGACGAACGGCTTCATCGCCTCGTCGCCGCCGTGCTGCTTGGCGAAGGCGCCGACCTCGGCGAAGAACGCCATCACGGCGCGGCCGCCGTCGCGCGGCAGCTTGCGGCCGACGAGGTCGAGCGCCTGGATGCCGTTGGCGCCTTCGTAGATCATCGCGATGCGGGCGTCGCGGACGAACTGCTCGACGCCGTTGGCGTGGATGTAGCCGTGGCCGCCGTAGATCTGCTGCGCCATCACGGTGTTGGCGAAGCCGGTGTCGGTCAGCACGCCCTTCAGCACCGGAGTCATCAGGCCGAGATGATCGTCGGCGGCCTGCCGCTCCTTGGCGTCGTCCGAGCGATGCGCGACGTCGCTCTTCAGCGCGGTCCACAGCACCAGCGCGCGCGCCGCCTCGTTGAACGAGCGCATCGTCAGCAGCGCGCGGCGGATGTCGGGATGCACGATGATCGGATCGGCCGGCTTGTCGGTCGCCTTCGGGCCCGACAGCGCGCGGCCCTGCAGCCGCTCGCGGGCGTATTCGACGGCGTTCTGATACGCGACTTCCGACTGCGCGAGGCCCTGCACGGCGACGCCGAGGCGGGCCTCGTTCATCATCACGAACATGCCCTGCATGCCCTTGTTCTCTTCGCCGACCAGCCAGCCGGTGGCGTCGTCGTAGTTCATGGTGCAGGTGGCGTTGCCGTGGATGCCCATCTTGTGCTCGATCGAGCCGCACACCACGCCGTTGCGCGCGCCGACCGAGCCGTCGGCATTGACCAGGAATTTCGGCACCACGAACAGCGAGATGCCCTTGATGCCGGCGGGCGCGCCGTCGATCCGCGCCAGCACCAGATGGATGATGTTGTCGGCCATGTCGTGCTCACCGGCCGAGATGAAGATCTTGGTGCCGGTGATCTTGTAGCTGCCGTCCGCCTGCTTCACCGCCTTGGTGCGCAACAGGCCGAGGTCGGTGCCGCATTGCGGCTCGGTGAGGTTCATGGTGCCGGTCCATTCACCGCTCACCATCTTGGGCAGATAGATCTGCTTCTGCTCCGGCGTGCCGTGCACGGTCAGCGCCGCCGCCGCGCCCATGGTCAGGCCCGGATACATCGCGAACGCCATGTTGGCGGAGTTCAGAAACTCCTGCACGGTTTGGGTCAGCGTGATCGGCAGGCCCTGACCGCCATATTCCGTCGGCGACGACAAGCCCATCCAGCCGCCTTCGGCGATCTGCTTGTAGGCTTCCTTGAAGCCCTTCGGCGGCGTGACACTGCCGTCGTCGTGGCGCGTACAACCTTCGCTGTCGCCGACGGCATTCAGCGGATGCAGCACTTCTTCGCTGAGCCGCGCCGCCTCGTTGATGATCGCGTCGCGCACGTCCGGCGCCGCGTCGGCGAAGCCGGGAAGGTTGTTGTACTTGTCGAAGTGAAATACGTCGTTCAGCAGGAAGCTGACATCTTCAACCGGAGCCTTGTAGATCGTCATGCGATTCTCTCGATCGGGATCGTTGTGAGGTGTCCGCCATCCGAAATGATTTCAAGCGATGGCGAGGGAAATTCGACCGTTCGCGGCGCCTTATTGTCGCGCCAGTTGCTCTCCCATCAGCCGATGCAGCAGGTTGATCGCTTTCAGCGGTCTTACCATGACCTTGAAATGGGTAATACGGCCATCGTCGGCGAAAGTGATGATGTCGACGCCGTTGAGCTTGATGCCCTCGATCACGTTTTCGAATTCGAGCACCGCGCCGTTGTCGCTGCGCCACTCGCCCACATAGGTAAAACCCGGGCCGCCCAGCACCTTCTCGGCGCTACTGAGGTACTTGAACACGATGTCGCGCCCGACCTGCGGCGTGTGCACGACCGGGCTTTCGAACACGGCGTCGGGATGCAGAAGATCCCACAGCGCAGCCGTGTCGTGCGACTTCATGAAGGCGTACCACTTGTCGAGCCCGGTCAAGGCCATCGGCGAAGCTCCAGATCAGCGGGACAAAATTGCGAAGGGGACTTGGCGAGGGAGGATGTTGCCGAACACGAGCCGCCGCAACATCAATCGACACACCCGGCCGCACGGATCGACGCAGGCCGCGACGCGGCCGTCATGAGCATTCTGCGCTGGACCGGGATGTCGTGCACGAGCGCTCCTCCAACAGGATGATCCCGGCGGCCGCGAGGGGCCACATTCTGTCGGATCATCTCCATACACCTATGAATGGCATGTAACGGCGCAGGCTGGACCTGTCAATACACTGGTGTATGGTCCGGGATATGGGAGACATGGAATCGGATACCAAGGATCGGCTGACGCGTTCGGACTGGCTCGCCCACGGGCTGCGGACGCTGGCCCGGCACGGCGCCAATGCCCTCAAGGTCGGCGACCTCGCCGCCGGGCTGGAGGTTTCGCGCGGCAGTTTCTACTGGCACTTCCGCGACGCGACGGAGTTCCGCCTGCAGCTTCTCCAGCTCTGGCAGGAGCGCGCGACCGATCAGGTATTCCGTGAGATCGATGCCGCCATCGTCGGGCCGGCGCGGCTGACGCATCTGATGAAACTCGCCTTCAACGAGGACCGAAGTCTCGACCGGGCGATCCGCGAGCTCGCCGCGACCGATCCCACCGCGGCCGAAATGGTCGCCTCGGTGGACGCCCGGCGCATCGACTACCTGTCGAAGCTGATGATCGAGTCCGGCGTCGAAAGCCGCCGCGCTCTGCCGCGAGCGGAATTCCTGTACTGGGCCTATATCGGCCAGACCGCGGTGCTCAATCCCGCGCATACCGTCGTGACCGAACTGGACATCGACGATCTGAGCGCCCTGTTCACCCGGACCGATCCGTAGTCCGAAGGCCTCGGATCCGCGGCACACGCGACGCGTCCGCCGCCATGCGACGAACTTTCGGCCGTCGCCGCCGCAATCCTTAACTCGGTATTTACCCTAACACGAAAAAGTCGATGCCAGAGGCGGCCCTCCCGCATTGAATTCGGGTGTCTTTCGGCACGGGACACGAGGGGGAGGTTTGCGGGCGCAACGGGCGCCAGTTCGGAAGCGGACAAGGGCATGAATCGCGTATCGTGGAGCGTCGAGGGTATCGAACCGTCAGTGCGCGAACGGGCGGAAGCCGCCGCCAAGCGCGCCGGCATGTCGCTCGCCGACTGGATCGACGGTCAGCTCGGCGATACCGCGCCGCTGGTTCAGCCCCAGTCGCAGCCGATGGCGGAGCCTGCACGCGCGCCGATGCGCGCCCCGCTGGCGGAGAAGAGCGCCACCGAAGTCGCCGAAATCCATCAACGGCTGGATTCCATCGCCCGCCAGATCGACCAGATTTCCCGCCCGCCGGTGCGCAACGAACCCGGCGTGGCGCGGCAGCTCAACGACGCGATCTCGCGGCTCGACGCGCGTCTGGCGCGGATCACCGAACCCAAAGCCCCGCCGGCACCGGCCGCATCGCAGGCCGCGCCGCTTCATGCGCCTGTCGCCGCCCCGCAGACCCCGACCGAACGGGTCGAGCGCGCCGCCGCGCAAGTCTATCACGCCTCGCCGCCGCTGGATCCCGGCGCGCTGGACTTGGCGATCGCCGAGATCGCCGCCCGCCAGAGCGAGCTCGACGCCCCGGTGAACCGGATGCCCCCGCGCCAGGCGCCGCCGATCGCGCCCGCGATGGAGCCGCCGCCGGCCGCCCCGTCCGGACCGAACTTTTCCAGCCTCGAGCAGCAGCTTCTCAAGATCACCAGCCAGATCGACGCGCTGCAACGCCCCGACGTGATCGAACAGTCGATCGCGGCGTTCCGCGCCGACCTCGCCGAAATCCGCCAGACCATCACCGAGGCGATGCCGCGCAAGGCGATCGAATCGCTGGAGGGCGAAATCAGGTCGCTGGCGCAGCGCCTCGACGAGACAAGGGCGAGCGGCAGCGACGCCGGCATGATTGCCGGGATCGAACGCGCGCTCGGTGAAATCCACGACGCTCTGCGCTCGCTGACGCCGGCCGAGCAGCTCGCCGGCTTCGACGAGGCGATCCGCAATCTCGGCGGCAAGATCGACATGATCGTGCGCAACAGCGACGATCCCGGCACGATGCAGCAGCTCGAGAACGCCATCGGCGCGCTGCGCGGCATCGTTTCCAACGTCGCCTCGAACGACGCGCTGGTGCAGCTCAGCGCCAACGTTCACACCCTGGCCGACAAGGTCGAACAGCTCGCTCGCGTCGACAGCCACAGCGATTCCTTCGCGGCGCTGGAGAGCCGGATCTCGGCGCTGACCACGGCGCTGGAAAATCGCGAGCGGCCGGCCGCCCCCGAATCCTCGGAGCAGCTCGAAGGCGCGCTGCGCGCGCTGTCGGAGCGGCTCGATCACATGCCGGTCGGCAACGACAGTCCGTCGGCCTTCGCCCATCTCGAACAGCGCGTCAGCTATCTGCTCGAGCGGATGGAGCAGGCCGCCACCCAGCGCGGCAGCGGCAATCTCGACCGCGTCGAGGAAGGGCTGCAGGACATCCTGCGGATGCTGGAGCGGCAGCAGGAGAGCTTCCACCGCATTGCCGATCTCGATCGCGCGGCGGTGGCGCCGCCGAGCTTCGATCCGGGCGTGGTCGAAACCATCAAGCGCGAAATCTCCGACATCCGTTTGAGCCAGTCGGAAACCGGCCGCCACACCCAGGATTCGCTGGAAGCGGTCCACAACACGCTCGGCCACGTCGTCGACCGGCTGGCGATGATCGAGGGCGACCTGCGCAACGCCCGCGCCGCGGCGCCGCCCGAACCGGCCAGGCCGCAGCCTTCCGCCGCCGCGCCGATGGTGCCGCCGCAGATTGCTCAGCCGCAGGCCGCACCGCCGCAGGTCTCGCTGCCGCCGCGGCCTGAATTGCCGAATCCGGCTGCGGCCAGCGCATTTGCGGCCGCGCCGCGGGAATTCGTACCGAGCCGTCCGGTGGCCGAACAGCCCGCCGCCGCGCCGGGCCCGCGGGCGATCCTCGACATTCTGACCCCGCCGTCCAGCCGCCCGGCCGCTCCGGAGCCGCAGGTGTCTGCGCAGCGGCTGCCGGCCGACGCCGAGCTGCCGCCCGATCATCCGCTCGAACCCGGCACCCGGCCGCCGGCCCGGGTGGCATCGCCGTCGGAGCGGATCGCCGCCTCGGAAAGCGCGCTGAGCGAAATCGCCGGCGCCCAGCCGGAGCCCGCCAGCACCTCGAACTTCATCGCGGCCGCGCGCCGCGCAGCCCAGGCGGCCGCCTCCGCCACCGCGCAATCGACCGACAAATCCAAGGGCGACGCCGGCAAGGCCGGCGCTGCTCCCGGCAAGCCCGGCTCGACCCTCGGCTCCAAGATCCGTTCGCTGCTGGTCGGCGCCAGCGTCGTCGTGATCGTGCTCGGCGCCTTCAAGATGACGATGACTCTGCTCGACAGCGCCCCGGCCCCGTCCGCCAGCCTCAGCGAGCCGGCGCCGCAAGTGGCGCCCGGCGACACAGACGACGAGGAGGCCGCGCCGCCCGCCGCGGCCAGCCCGGCCGCGCCGGCGCCGTCGATGACCTCGCCGACCCCGATCAACCGGCAGTCGCTGTTCGCCCCGCCTCAGACCGCGCCGGCGCCGGCTCCCGCTCCGGCTGCGCCTGCGAGCACGGCCGCCGACATCACCGGCACGATCCCGACGCCGCAGCCCAGCGCGCCCCCGCCCCCGGTGGCCACCATCGCGATTCCCGCCGGCGACACCCTGCCCGACGCGATCGGCGGCCAGGCGCTGCGCAAGGCCGCGTTGAAGGGCGACGCCGCGGCGGCCTACGAGGTCGGCAACCGCTACGCCGAGGGCAAGGGCGTGGCCGTGAACTACGAGGAAGCGGCGAAGTGGTACGGCCGCGCCGCGCAGGCCGGCATCGTGCCGGCGATGTTCCGGATGGGCACGCTCAACGAGAAGGGGCTCGGCGCCCAGAAGGACATCGACACGGCGCGGCGCTACTACCTCAAGGCCGCCGACCGCGGCAACGCCAAGGCGATGCACAATCTCGCGGTGCTCGAGGCCGACGGCGGCACGAAGGGCGCGAACTACAAGAGCGCGGCCGAGTGGTTCCGCAAGGCCGCCGAGCGCGGCGTCGCCGACAGCCAGTTCAACCTCGGCATCCTGTATGCCCGCGGCATCGGCGTCGAACAGAACCTCGCCGAGTCGTTCAAATGGTTCAGCCTCGCCGCCGCACAGGGCGACGGCGACGCGGCCCGCAAGCGCGACGACGTCGCCAAGCGGCTCGATCCGCAGTCGCTGTCGGCGGCCAAGCTGGCGATCCAGACCTTCACGGTCGAGCCGCAACCCGACGACGCCGTCAAGGTCGCCACGCCGGCGGGCGGCTGGGAGGCGCAGGCGGCGGCCGCCGCACCCAAGCCGGCGGCGAGCAAGCGCGCCGCGCGTTAAGCTTGATCGTTCACCACCTTGAAAACGATGCGACAGCCGGGCCCAAAAAACCCCGGTCGTCGCGGATTCTTTAATCCCTGATCAGGTCGAATTCGGTTATGCAGGCTGACGGATCACTGCGATCCGCCCTTTTCAGCCACAGCGACGAACTCCGAAACGACCGCGCGTGCAGCTCTATCTTCCGATCGCAGACCTTCCGGTCAACGTCCTGCTCATCCTGGCGATGGGCGCCGCGGTCGGGTTCGTGTCCGGCATGTTCGGCGTCGGCGGCGGCTTCCTGATGACGCCGCTGCTGATTTTCGTCGGGATCGCGCCCGCCGTCGCTGTGGCCTCGGTCACCAGCCACATGGCGGCCTCGTCGTTCTCCGGCGCGCTGTCGTACTGGCGTCGCCGTGCGATCGACCCGATGCTCGCCTTCGTGCTGTTGTGCGGCGGCATCGCCGGCACCGCGCTCGGCGTCTGGTTCTTCGTGCTGATGCGCTCGGTCGGCCAGCTCGACCTGATGATCGCGCTGTCCTACGTCGTGCTGCTGACCGCGGTCGGCGGGTTGATGGTCTATGAGGGTCTGCGCGCGATCCTGCGCACCCGCCGCGGCGAAGTGGCGCTGAGCCGCCGCACCGGCAACCGCAACTGGATCCACGCGCTGCCGCTGAAGATCCGGTTCAAGCGCTCCAAGATGTATCTGTCGGTGCTGCCGGTCGTGGCGATCGGCCTCTTGATCGGCTTCATCGGCGCGGTGATGGGCGTCGGCGGCGGCTTCATCCTGGTGCCGATGCTGATCTATCTGCTGCGGGTGCCGACCACCATGGTGGTCGGCACGTCGATGGTGCTGACGCTGGTGACGATGCTGATCGCCACCATCCTGCACGCCGCCACCAGCCACCTGGTCGACGCCGTGCTGGCTCTGATCCTGATGATCGGCGGCGTCACCGGGGCCCAGTTCGGCGCTCGCGCCGGTCAACGCATTCGCGGCGAACAGCTCCGGCTGCTGCTCGGCCTGCTGGTGCTCGCGGTCGGCATCCGCTTCGCGTTCGAGCTCGGCATCAAGCCGGACGAATTGTTCACCCTGCGCGACGTGGGGCCGAGCTGATGGTGGGGCGCGCGGGATCAGCCCTGGCGATCGCCGTCGCCGCCCTGCTCGGCCTGGCCGGTCCGGCGCAGGCGGAGAAGCTGATCGTTTCGGTCTCCAACGCGCGGGTGACGGTGACGCCGAACTACGCGGGCGGCGAACTGGTGCTGTTCGGCTCGGTCGAGCGCGACAATCCGGCGCCGGTGGAGCAGATGGCCTACGACATGGTGGTCACCGTGATCGGGCCGCGCTCCGACATGGTGACGCGGCGCAAGGAGCGGAAATTCGGAATCTGGATCAACAGCGATTCACGGCAGTTCCTGATGGTGCCGAGCTATCTCGCGGTGTTCTCCAACCGGCCGATCGAAGCGATCGCCGCGCCGGAGGTGCGGCGGCGGCAGCAACTCGGCATCAAGCACACGCTGCTGACGCAGCGGATCGGCACCGACTACGCCGACGTCGTCGCCAACGATCAGTTCCGCACCGCTTTCGTCCGGCTGCGCGAGGAACGCAAGCTGTACGAGGAGGATCCGGCGGCGGTGAAGTTCCTCACGCCGACGCTGTTCCGCACCGGCATCCCGCTGCCCGCCGAGGTGCCGATCGGCAGCTACGAAGTCCACATCAAGCTGTTCGGCAACGGCGAGATGCTGACTCAGACCGAGACCTCGTTCGAAATCGCCAAGGTCGGCTTCGAACAATTCGTCGCCACCGCGGCGAAGCAGCACGGCATCGTCTACGGCCTGCTCACCGCGCTGATGGCGCTCGCCACCGGCTGGATGGCATCGATCGTGTTCCGGCGAGACTAATCATCCCCTGGCACGTCATTCCGGGGCGCGCGTGAAACGCGCGAACCCGGAACTCGACGTTCAGGGCACCCGGCAGCGCCACTCGCATCGACGGTTCGGCCCAATAACTTCGAGATTCCGGGTTCGGTCGCTTCGCGACCGCCCCGGAATGACGGGCTTGGGGCTGGCTAAGCGAAATACCCGATCGCCATTGCGGCGACGCTCACCGCCATTGCGGCGGTCGACAGCCAGCCGAGCCAATACAGCGGGCCGCGCACGACGAACTGCTTCATCACCGAGCGGCGGCGCACCATGATCATCAGCAGCACCATCACCGGCACCGCCAGCACGCCGTTGATCACCGCGCTCCAATACAACGCCGAGATCGGATTGATCGGCGCGAAGTTGATCGCGATGCCGAGCGCGCCGGCCAGCGCCAGCACCCCGTAGAACGCCGCCGCCTCCTTCGGTTTGCGCGCCAGGCCGACCGGCCAGCGCCGGCCCTCACCGACCGCATAGGCGGCCGAGCCGGCCAGTACCGGGATCGCCAGCAGGCCGGTGCCGACGATGCCGAGCGCGAAGATCCATTCGGCGAACGGACCGGCGATCGGCCGCAGCGCCTCGGCGGCCTGCGCCGAGGTCTGGATGTCGGTCTTGCCGGCCGCGTGCAGCGTCGCCGCCGCGGTGGTCATGATCGCCAGCGCGATCAGATTGGAGAACGCCATGCCGACCACGGTGTCGGCGCGGATGCGCTGGAATTCGCTGCGGGCGTCGCGTGGCGATTTCGTCAGCGGCTTCTTGTCGGGATCGATGCGTTCTTCCTCGGCCTCCTGCGACGCCTGCCAGAAAAACAGATAGGGCGAGATCGTGGTGCCGAAGATCGCCACGATCGTGGTCAGATAATCGACGCTCCAGCTGATCCGCGGCAGCAGCAGGCCGGTCAGCGCCTGTTCCCAGTCGACCTTGGCGACCGCCAGGGCGGCCACATAGGCGAACAGACACAGCGTCAGCCATTTCAGCACCGCGACGTAGCGGCGATAGTCGAAGAAGATCTGCGCGATCACCGAGATGGCGCCGTAGCCGACGACGTAGAGCAACGGATGGCCGCCGATCAGCAGCTTCGTCGCGTCGCCCATCGCGGCGAGATCGGCCGCGATGTTGATGGTGTTGGCGGTGAACAAGAGCAGCACGATCGCGCCGAGCAGCTTGCCGGAATAATGCCGGCAGACATTGCCGGCGATGCCATGGCCCGTGACGCGGCCGACCCGGCCGGAGATTTCCTGGATCGCCGTCATCAGCGGAAACGTCAGCAGCATCGTCCAGCCGATGCCGTAGCCGAGCTGCGCGCCCGCCTGGCTGTAGGTGCCGATGCCGGACGGATCGTCGTCAGAAGCGCCGGTGATCAGGCCCGGGCCGAGCGTCTTGAGGAAGTTTTTGAAGCGGAAGGTCTCGAGGCGTTGGACCTTCGGCGCGGACGGATCGGGATCGAGGAAATCCGGGTGCGGCGGCTTGCTGTTCGGCTCGGTCGTCACGCGCATCCCCGGCCCATTGCCATGTGCGACAACTTAACCCAGGGGAGCTGGTTCCGACAATCGAACGGAGCGAAAGAGCCCCGCAGTCCGACCATGAGAGCAGCCCGGTTGTTTTTTAGAACGCGCCCTCCCCAAGCACTGAGTCGTTCCGGGGCGCGCCATTGGGGCGGCCTGCGGCCGGCCCGATGGCGCGAACCCGGAATCTCGGCCACACGCACTACACATCGAGATTCCGGGTTCGCTCGCTCCGCGAGCGCTCCGGAATGACTCGTGGAGAGGGTGGTGCGCCAGCGAGAGCTGAGTGGAGGCGTGCGCGTCGATCCGTCAGCAGCACCGCGACGCGGCGATGGCGTGGAGGCGGTGGTCGCCGAGGACGTGGGCGATGAAGGCGGCGGAGCCGAACAGCCGTGCGAAGGCGGCGTCGCGGATGTTGAGGCCGCCGGTGTAGGCGCCGAATGCCGGCATCACCACGCGCATGCCGTCGCCGGCGAAGCAGCGCCGCTCGACGCTGCGGCCGCGGCGGCTGACGCGGGCTTTCGGATGTAGATGGCCGGCGATCTCGCCATGCGCGCCGGTCGGCTCGTGGCGGAACGCGAGCGCGCCGATCATCACCTCGTCCGCGACGCTGCCGCCGAGGTCGCTCGGCAGTTCCGGATCGTGATTGCCGGCGATCCAGATCCAGTCACGGCCCGCCTGCAGCGCGGTGAGGATGTTGCGATTGGCCTCCGACAGACGGCCGTGCGCGTGGCGATCGTGAAAGCTGTCGCCGAGCGCGATCACGCAGCGCGGATCGAACCGCGCGATCACTGCACCGAGCCGGCCGAGCGTCGCCACCGTGTCGTAAGGCGGCAACAACACGCCGCGCATCGCATAGCTCGAGCCTTTTTCGAGATGCAGATCGGACACGACCAGCAGCCGCTCGGATTCCCAATACAGGGCGCCGGACAGGTCGGCGACGAACGTGGCGCCAGCGATCGCGACGTTCTGCTCCCCTCCCCCTTGCGGGGAGGGAGCCTGCCCCGGACTTGATCCGGGGTCGGGGGTGGGGGTAGCGGCGGAACGAGGAGTCAATTGAGCATCGTGCCCGTGGCACCCCCCACCCCGACCCTCCCCCGCAAGGGGGGAGGGAGAAGAAACCATGTCGCCGGTTCGATCAGCAGCCACAAAGCATCACCCGTAGGATGGGTTGAGCGAAGCGAAACCCATCGATTCAATACGCGCGTCCGATGGGTTTCGCTCGCGCTCAACCCATCCTACGAAGGCCATCGTTTACGAAGGCCCCATCGCCTCGCGGACCAGCTCGTCGGCGGCTTCGGCGAGCAGTTCGTCACTGGCCTCGCCGTACACGGCTTCGCGGCCGATTTCCAGCATCACCGGCACTGCCAGCGGCGACACGCGGTCGAGTTCCTTGTGGACGATGTGCCCCTTGATTCGCGTCAGCATATCACTGAGGCGACGCAAATCGAGCAGACCTGTGGCGGCGTCGGCGCGGGCGGCGCGCAGCAGCACGTGATCGGGCTGGTGCTTGTTGAGCACGTCGTAGACGAGGTCGGTCGAGAACAGCACCTGCCGGCGCGACTTCTCCTCGCCGGGGAAGCGCCGCGCGATCAGTCCGGAGATGATCGCCGCGGAGCGGAAGGTGCGCTTCATCAGCGCCGATTCGGCCAGCCAGGCCTCGAGATCGTCGCCCAGCATGTCGGGATCGAACAGCGCGTCGAGATCGAGCCGTCCCTGCCGGATCATGTGCGACGTATCGCCGAGGCCCCACACCGCCAGCGCGTATTCGTTGGCGACGAAGCCGAGCGGCCTGGCGCGGGCGCGCTCCAGCCGCCGCGTCAGCAGCATGCCGAGCGTCTGATGCGCCAGCCGGCCCTCGAACGGGTAGCAGACCAGATAGTACTTGGCGGCGCGTGGAAACGTCTCGACCACCAGCTCGCTGCGGCCGGGCACTTTCGACGCCTTGCTCTGCAGCGCCAGCCAGTCGCGCACCTGATCGGGCAATCCTTTCCACGTCCGCTTGTCGGCCAGCAGCCCGCGGACACGCTCGGCGAGGTAGGTCGACAGCGGGAACTTGCCGCCCATGTAGGACGGCACCCGTGCATCCTTGTCTGCGGCACGCGAGACGTAGACCTGGTCCTCCATCAGCGCCTCGTAGCGCACCACTTCGCCGCCGAACACGAAGGTGTCGCCGGGCGTCAGCCCCTCGATGAAGTACTCCTCGATCTGGCCGAGCATCCGGCCGCCGCGCGCGATCGCGCCGGTGGCGCCGCCGGCTTTCGACTTGGCGGAGCGCACCAGCTTCACCTTCAGCATCGCCTCTTCGACGATGGTGCCGACGTTGAGGCGATAAGCTTGCCGCACCTTCGGATTGGCGACGCGCCACTGGCCCTGCTTGTCCTGCTTGATGCGGGCGAAGCGCTCGTAGCTCTTCAGCGCGTAGCCGCCGGTGGCGACGAAATCGAGCGTGTCGTCGAAATCGGCGCGCGACAAATCTGCATAAGGCGCGGCGCTGCGTACTTCGCCAAATAGATCGTCGGCGAAAAACGGCTCGCCGCAGGCGCAGCCGAGGATGTGCTGCGCCAGCACGTCGAGCGCCCCCTTGCGCTGCGGCGGCGTATCCTGCGCGTTCTCGGCGACGGCGTCGATCGCGGCGGCGCATTCCAACACTTCGAAGCGATTGGCCGGCACCAGCACGGCGCGCGAGGCTTCATCCAGCCGGTGATTGGCGCGGCCGATCCGCTGCATCAGCCGCGACGAGCCCTTCGGCGCGCCGACATTGACGACGAGATCGATATCACCCCAGTCGATGCCGAGATCGAGCGACGAGGTACACACCACGCCGCGCAGCCGGCCGGCCGACATCGCGTCCTCGACCTTGCGGCGCTGCGCGACGTCGAGCGAGCCGTGATGCAGCGCGATCGCGAGGTTGTCGTCGTTCATGCGCCAGAGTTCCTGGAACAGCATCTCGGCCTGGCTGCGGGTGTTGACGAACACCAGCGTCGTCTTGTTGCGTTTGATGAGATCGTAGATCTCGCCGAGCGCATGCCGCGCCGAATGCCCGGCCCAGGGCAGCCGCTCCTTGGTGTCGAGCATCTCGACGATCGGCTGCACCGCGCCGCTGGCGACGACGATGTCGGCCTGATTCACAGCCCTCTCTTCTCCCTCTCCCCTTGCGGGAGAGGGCCGGGGTGAGGGGTAAGCCGCGAGCTCGGCGTCCGTGTCGTGGGGGGGGGGGGGGGGGGGGCGGGGGGGGG
>JACRJB010000038.1 GCA_016215605.1 Rhodopseudomonas palustris | reverse complement strand
GCGCAGCCAGGCGGCCAAGGCGATGTAGCCGTCAGGCGAGTTGCCGACTTCCAGGTTCTCGTTGCGGCCTTCGATCGCCGCGTCGAGCTTGAATTTGCCGATGTCGATGCCGGCGCAGACCATGCTAAGCTTGGCCATCTTCGTCATCCCCTCCTTGTGATGCGAACCCTCAGTTCCTTCAACCATCCGGGCCTGATGAAGAGCCGATCGCGATCTTGCTCAGGAACAGCCCACAAGGCTGGAAGCCCAACGATCCGACGACCGGCGCCCCATCCCGGATGGCCGTCCGGGATGGGGCATTCCCTGAAAGGAACGATGAAGGATAGCAGGTCGCGCTCATACAAGGAGCCCGGCGAAGCCGGGCGTCTCGAAGGATAGCCGCACGTCGTGCAAGCGGCCATGGTTCGAGACGGCGCTACGCGCCTCCTCACCATGAGGCCGTGCACGTGGCGACGGGTCAAGACAGCGGATTCCATCAGCGCCGGAACCGCCCTAGGCTCGCGACCACACCAGTCTTACTGCGGCCGCAACTTCGGCTATGGTGCGCGCCATGACCACCTCGAATCTGCATCTGGCCGCCGGCGCCCCCGCGCCGGCGCAATCGTCTGCGTGGCGGACCGAAATCGTCGAGACGCTGTGGCTCGCGGTGCCGATGGCGCTGACGCAGCTCGGCCAGATCGCGATGATGACCACCGACCTCGCGCTGATCGGCCGGCTCGGCGACGCCGCCGTGGCCGCGGCGGCGCTCGCCCACACGGTGCTGCTGGTCGCCTTCATGCTCGGCATCGGCCTGGTCTCGGCGGTGGCGCCGCTGGCGGCGCAGGCCTATGGCGCGCGCACGCCGCGCCAGGTCCGCGCCGCGCTGCGGGTCGGGCTGTGGGCGGCGGTGATCGCCGGCGTGCCGCTGACGCTGAGCCAGTTCTTCGGCGAGGCGATGCTGCTCGCCGCCGGCCAGGAGCCGCACACCGCACAGCTCGCCGGCCGCTATCTGCACGGGCTGGCGTGGTCGCTGGTGCCGGGCTGGATCTTCATCGCGCTGCGCAGCTTCATGGGCGCGGTCAACCGGCCGGAGCCGGCGCTGTGGATCATGTTCGCCGCGGTGCCGCTCAACGGCCTGCTCGCCTATGCGCTGATCAACGGCGCCTTCGGCCTGCCGCGGCTGGAGATCTTCGGCGCCGGCCTCGCCACCACGATCGTCTCGGTCGCGATGTGCGTCGCGGCGGCGGTGGTGTGCGTCACGCTGCAGCCCTTCCGCAAGTATCAGGTGTTCGGCGAGCTGGCGCGGTTCGACGGCCCGCTGATGCGGCGGCTGCTGGCGCTCGGCCTGCCGATTTCGGGCGCGTCCGTGCTGGAATACGGCGTGTTCGGCGCCGCCGCGCTGCTGATGGGCAAGATCGGCACCACCGCGCTCGCCGCACACCAGATCGCCGTGCAGGTCGCGGCGATCATGTTCATGGTGCCGCTCGGGATCTCGCTGGCCGCCACGGTGCGGGTCGGCCATGCGGTCGGCCGCGACGATCCCGCGGGCGCCCGCCGCGCCGGCTTCGCCGCGATCGCGCTCGGCCTCGCCTTCATGTCGGCGATGACGCTGCTGGTGGCGCTGACGCGGCACCAGATCCCGCATCTGTTTCTCGGCGATTCGACGACGGCCGCGGAGACCGCGCAGCTCACCGCGTCGCTACTGGTGGTCGGCGCCAGCTTCTTCATCGTCGACGGCCTGCAGGTGGTCGCCAACGGCGCGCTGCGCGGCAAGAACGACACCAGGATCCCGCTGCTGTTCGCGGTGCTGGGATTCTGGGTGATCGCCTTCCCGGCGTGCTATCTGCTCGGCTTCCCGGCCGGGCTCGGCCCGTTCGGCGTCTGGATCGGGCTGGCGATCGGGCTGGCGGTCTACGCCGCGCTGCTGGTCGCCCGCTTCCATCTGCTGACGCGCGACGGGCGCGCCGCCCCGGCGCGCGGCTGAGCACTTCCGGCTTTACGGCCCGCCGCGCGAAGCCTATCGAGTCGCGATGACCGAAACCCTCGCGATCGATCACGTCGGCCACCGCGGCGACGGCGTCAGCCTCGCCGCCGGCGGCGCGGTGTACGTGCCCTATGCGCTCGGCGGCGAGCGCGTCACGGCCGAACCGGTCCCCGGCCATCCCGACCGCCGCCGGCTGCTGCGCGTCGAGGTCGCGAGCCCGCAGCGGATCGAGCCGTTCTGCCCGCATTTCGGCATCTGCGGCGGCTGCGCGATCCAGCACTGGCAGAGCGACGCGTACCAGGCCTGGAAGCGCAATCTGGTGGTCGAGACGCTGGCCCAGGCGGGCATCGACTGCGCCGTCGATCCGTTGATCGACGCGCACGGCGCCGGGCGCCGCCGCATCACGCTGCACGCCCGCAAGGGCACCCACGACGTGCTGAAGGTCGGCTTCAGCGCCGCGGCCAGCCACGACGTGATCGCGATCGATCATTGCCCGATCCTCGACCCGGCGCTGAGCGGCGCGATCGAGGCCGCGTGGGCGCTGGCCGAGACGCTGACTTTGATCGGCAAGCCGCTCGATATCCAGGTCACCGCCTGCGAGAACGGCCTCGACGTCGATGTCCGCGGCTCCGGCCCGCTGCCGCCGAAGATGATCGGCGCGCTGTCGCAGCTCGCCGAGCAGCACAAACTGGCGCGGCTGACGCGGCACGGCGAACTGGTGCTGATGCGCACGCCGCCGACGGTGCGGATCGGCAGCGCGCGGGTGACGCTGCCGCCCGGCGCGTTCCTGCAGGCGACCGCGCTCGGCGAGCAGACGCTGGCGGAGCTGGCGCTCGGCGAGATCAAGCGCGCCAAGCTGATCGCAGATTTGTTCTGTGGCGTCGGTCCGTTTGCGCTGCGGCTCGCCGCCAAGGCGCGCGTGGTCGCCTATGACAACGACGCGCCGGCGGTGAGCGCACTGCAGAAGGCCGCGCAGGCGACCCCCGGGCTGAAGCCGATCAAGGCCGAAGCGCGCGACCTGTTCCGCCGGCCACTGGCACCGCCGGAACTGCTGGATTTCGACGCCGTGCTGTTCGACCCGCCGCGCCAGGGCGCCCAGGCCCAAGCCGCGCAACTCGCCGCCAGCAAAGTGCCGCTGATCATCGCGGTGTCGTGCAACGCGACGACCTTCGCGCGCGACGCAAGGCTGCTGATCGACGGCGGCTACCGGCTGGAGAAGGTGACGCCGGTCGATCAGTTCAAGTACACGCCGCATGTGGAATTGGTGGCGGTATTCCGGAAGTAACGACGCACGTCGTGCCGCAACAACAACACCCTCTCGTTCGTCATTCCGGGGCGCGCGCAGCGCGAACCCGGAATCCAGAGCCCCTGACGCTTCCACTTGGGCATTGCGTTGCGGCGACTACGCTTCACCGCGAGTCCAGGGAGTATGGATTCCGGGTCTGCGCCCTTCGGGCGCATCCCGGAATGACGAACTTGGAGGATGAGCGTGTGGCTGAGATTCCGGGGGCGCTCGCTTCGCGAGCGCCCCGGAATGACGGCGCTTTGTTGTACCTGAAACGGGAACTACCCGATCGCAATCCCACCGCCGATGGTGCGGTTCAGGACTTGGGTGGTGCGTTCGATGCGTTCGGCGGCCGAGTTGAGCGCGGCGGCGACGGCGCGGTTGGTCGTCACCGTGCGGTCGATCGACTGGCTGCGGTCCTCGCGCAGCGCCTCGACTTCCTGCTGCAGCGTGGCGAGGCGGCCGTGGGCGTCGAGCAGTTCGTCGGCCATCATCAGCGCCGCCATCACCGTCAGCCGCGCGTCGCCGATTTCGCCGAACCGGCCGCGCAGGCTCTGGATCCGGCTTTCGAGACTGTCGGCGAGGCCGAGCAGCTGCGGCTCCTGGCCGGGCTCGCAGGCCATCCGGTACTGCCGGCCGTTGATGGTGACGTTGACGTGGTTGGCGGAGGCGGCGGCGTCCTTCGCGTTCATGACGGCTCCTCCTCGTCGGCCGGCTCGGTCTCGAGCACGGCGCGGATGGTGCCGATCGCGGCGTCCAGCCGCTGCGCAATCTCGCGATTGACGCGCTCCAGCTTGCGGGTCTTGACCAGCGAACCGTCGAGCTCGTCGGCGAGCCGGGAGCGGTCGGCGCCGAGCGCCTGAATCCGCGACGCCAGCTCGTCCTCGTCGCGGTCGGCCTCGGCCCGGCGCTCCACCGCGCTCTCCAGCGCCTCGAGCGCGGCGGCGAGACGGCGCGTCGCCGCGACGATCTCGGTCGGAGCCTGATCGGCGCTGATGGAACCGGGGACGGGACGATCGGTCATGGTTTGTTGCGCGACCCTCGCAGCTTCACGCGTCCAAATAAAAGCCACGATCAGACAAGCGTTTAGAGCGTGAAATTTACGTGGCAAGGGAGCGAAGCGCAACGCCGCTGCTCGACTATGCACCATAAAGCGTAGGCCTCGGGTTTGTCGCAGGTGGTCGCCTTGGACTCGCCTGATCAGGGTGCTATGCCACCACCATACCCCGGTAGTTTCGGCCTCCTCGATTGTCTGGCTGTGCCGGAGTGAAGTGCGTTCCGACTCGCGGAATGCCGGCAAACATACGATTTCAGGTGGTTACAGCATGGCGAAACTCGATCATTCCCGTATGGCGAACGCAGTCCGGGCGCTGGCGATGGACGCGGTCGAGAAGGCCAAATCCGGTCACCCCGGTCTGCCGATGGGCGCCGCCGATGTCGCCACCGTGCTGTTCACCAACTTCCTGAAATTCGACGCCGCCGATGCGCATTGGCCGGATCGCGACCGCTTCATCCTGTCCGCCGGCCATGGCTCGATGCTGCTCTACGCGCTGCTGTACCTGACCGGTAATTCGGAGATGACGCTGGAGCAGCTGAAGCACTTCCGTCAGCTGGACTCCCGGACCCCCGGCCATCCGGAAAACTCCATCACCGACTCGGTCGAGACCACCACCGGCCCGCTCGGCCAGGGCGTCGCGTCGTCGGTCGGCACCGCGCTGGCGGAGCGGCTGCTCGCCGCCGAGTTCGGCGACATCGTCGATCACTATACTTACGTGCTGTGCTCGGACGGCGACCTGATGGAAGGCGTCAGCCACGAGGCGATCGCGCTCGCCGGCCACCTCAAGCTGTCCAAGCTGATCTTCCTGTACGACGACAACGGCATCACCATCGACGGCCCGCTGACGCTGTCCGACAATGTCGACCAGGTCGCGCGCTTCCAGGCCCATGGCTGGAACGCGATGCGGATCGACGGCCACGATCACGGCGCGATCGCCGCGGCGATCAAGCAGGCGCAGGCCTCCGACCGGCCGACCCTAATCGCCTGCAAGACCACGATCGGGTTCGGCGCGCCGAACAAGGCCGGCACGTCCAAGGCGCATGGCGAGCCGCTCGGCGCCGAAGAACTCGCTGGCGCCAAGAAGGCGCTGGGCTGGGACTATGGCCCGTTCGAAATCCCCGACGACGTGCTGTCGGCGTGGCGTGCGGTCGGCAGGAAGGGCGCCAAGGCCCATGCCGCCTGGCAGGCGAAATTCGAGAAGCTGGACAAGAAGCTGCGCGCCGAATTCCAGCGCCGGGTGATCGACCGCAAGCGCCCGGCGGGGCTGGACGGCGCGATCCGCAAGCTCAAGGACAGACTGGTCGCCGAGCCGCAGACCATCGCCACCCGCAAGGCCAGCGAGCTGGCGCTGGAGGCGCTGGTCGAGGTGGTGCCGGAGCTGCTGCTCGGCTCCGCCGATCTGACCCCGTCCAACAACACCCGCACCAAGCATGCCCAGGACGTCACGCCGGATGATTTCAGCGGGCGGTACATCCACTACGGCATCCGCGAAATGGGCATGGCGGCGGCGATGAACGGCCTCGCGATGCATGGCGGCTTCGCGCCGGCCGGCGGCACCTTCCTGTGCTTCGCCGACTACGCCCGCCCCTCGATGCGGATCGCGGCGCTGTCGCACGTGCCGGTGGTCTACATCATGACCCACGACTCGATCGGGCTCGGCGAAGACGGCCCGACCCATCAGCCGGTCGAGCACCTCGCCTCGCTGCGGGCGATGCCGAACATGCGGGTATTCCGCCCGGCCGACCCGGTGGAGACCGCCGAATGCTGGCAGCTCGCGCTGGAGAACACCAAGGGTCCGACGGTGCTGGCGCTGTCGCGCCAGAACCTGACGCCGGTGCGGACCACGCCGTCCGACGACAACCGCTGCGCCAAGGGCGCCTATGAGCTGGTCGCGGCCGACGGCAAGGCCAGCGTCACGATCTTCGCCACCGGCTCCGAGGTCGAGATCGCGGTGGCGGCGCACAAGCTGCTGGCCGGCAAGGGCATCGCCGCCCGCGTGGTGTCGGTGCCGTCGCTCGACCTGCTGCTGCAGCAGGACGATGCCACCCGGAAGGCGATCATCGGCGACGCGCCGGTCAAGGTCGCGGTCGAAGCCGCGGTGCGGTTCGGCTGGGATGCGGTGATCGGCCCGGACGGCGCCTTCATCGGCATGTCGGGCTTCGGCGCCAGCGCCCCGGCGAAGGATCTGTACAAGCACTTCGGCATCACCGCCGAGGCCGTCGCGGAGGCCGCGGCAAGCCGTCCCGGCGGCAAGTAAGGCTTTGGCCGGATTCGCCAAACGAGCGGATTGCAACTGCGGTTCATTCAGGGCATGACACCGCACAAGTACGGGGAGCCACCCCGTCGCAACAATTGAGTATCATTAGCACGAGGAGAAATTGGATGGCAGTCCGGGTCGCGATCAATGGGTTTGGCCGTATCGGCCGCAACGTTCTGCGGGCGATCTACGAGTCCGGCCGTAAGGACATCGAGGTCGTCGCGATCAACGATCTCGGCCCGGTCGAGACCAACGCCCATCTGCTCCGTTTCGACTCCGTGCACGGGCGCTTCCCGTTCGAGGTCAAGGTCGACGGCGACACCATCGACATCGGCCGCGGCAAGATCAAAGTCACGGCGATCAAGGACCCGTCGGCGCTGCCCTACAAGGACATCGGCGTCGACATCGCGCTGGAATGCACCGGCATCTTCACCGCCCGCGACAAGGCCGCCGCGCTCTTGACCGCCGGCGCCAAGCGCGTGCTGGTGTCGGCTCCGTCGGACGGCGCCGATGCGACCATCGTCTATGGCGTCAACCACGAGACGCTGTCGAAGGACCACATGGTGGTGTCGAACGGCTCGTGCACCACCAACTGCCTGGCGCCGGTCGCCAAGGTGCTGAACGACACCGTCGGCATCGAGACCGGCTTCATGACCACCATCCACGCCTACACCGGCGACCAGCCGACGCTGGATACGATGCACAAGGATCTGTATCGCGGCCGCGCCGCGGCGATGTCGATGATCCCGACCTCGACCGGCGCCGCCAAGGCGATCGGCCTGGTGCTGCCCGAACTGAAGGGCAAGCTCGACGGCGTCGCGATCCGCGTGCCGACCCCGAACGTCTCGGTGGTCGACCTCAAGATCATCGCCAAGAAGGCCACCACCAAGGAAGAGATCAACGACGCCATCAAGCGCGCCGCCGAACAGGAGCTCAAGGGCATCCTCGGCTACACCAACGCGCCCAACGTCTCGATCGACTTCAACCACGATCCGCATTCGTCGACCTTCCACATGGACCAGACCAAGGTGCAGAACGGCACGCTGGTGCGGGTGATGTCGTGGTACGACAACGAATGGGGCTTCTCGAACCGCATGGCCGACACCGCCGTGGCGATGAGCAAGCTGATCTGACGAGCTAATAACTACGCGTTGCCTCATGGTTCGAGACGCGGGCTCTCGCCCGCTCCTCACCATGAGGATCCAGACAGGGCGCGGGGGGGGTTGCTCTCCGCGCCGCTTTCGTAAGCCTCATCCTGAGGAGCCGAGCGCAGCGAGGCGTCTCGAAGGATGGGCCCCACGCACAGGGTTCATCATGACCAAATCATTTCGCACCATCGACGACGTCGACGTCAAAGGCAAACGCGTGCTGCTGCGCGTCGATCTCAACGTGCCGATGGATTCCGGCAAGGTCACCGACACCACCCGGCTCGACCGTGTCGCCCCCACCATCACCGAGATCGCCGGCAAGGGCGGCAAGGTGATCCTGCTGGCGCATTTCGGCCGGCCGAAGGGGCGCGACGACAAGAACTCGCTGAAGCCGGTCGCGGCCGCGCTCGCCGAGGTGATCAAGAAGCCGGTCGCGTTCGCCGAGGATTGTGTCGGCGAACCCGCCGCCAAGGCGATCGCGGCGATGGCCGACGGTGACATTCTCTGCCTGGAGAACACCCGCTTCCATCCCGAGGAAGAGAAGAACGATCCGGCATTCGTCGCCAAGCTCGCCGAGCTCGGCGACATCTGGGTCAACGACGCGTTTTCGGCCGCGCATCGCGCGCACGCCACCACCGAAGGCCTCGGCCACAAGCTGCCGGCCTATGCGGGCCGCACCATGCAGGCCGAACTGGTCGCGCTGAACAAGGCGCTGGAAGCGCCGACCAAGCCGGTGATCGCGATCGTCGGCGGCGCCAAGGTGTCCAGCAAGATCGACCTCCTGGAGAATCTCGTCACCAAGGTGCAGGCGCTGGTGATCGGCGGCGGCATGGCCAACACTTTCCTGCACGCCCAGGGCGTCAAGGTCGGCAAGTCGCTGTGCGAGAAGGACCTCGCCGAGACCGCGCTGCGGATCATGAACAAGGCCGAGGCCGCCAACTGCGCCATCATCCTGCCGGTCGACGCCACCGTGGCCTATCATTTCGAGGCCAACGCGCCGTCCTTCGCCTACGGGCTCGACGCCATCCCGGACGACGCCATGATCCTCGACGTCGGTCCGCGCTCGATCGAGCGCATCCACGCCGCGATCGACGACGCCGCCACGCTGGTCTGGAACGGCCCGGTCGGCGCGTTCGAGCTGACGCCGTTCGACAAGGGCACGGTCGAGGCCGCGAAACACGCCGCCCGCCGCACCAAGGCCGGCAAGCTGATCTCGGTCGCCGGCGGCGGCGACACCGTCGCGGCCCTCAACCACGCCGGCGTGGCCGACGATTTCACCTACATCTCGACCGCCGGCGGCGCCTTCCTGGAGTGGATGGAAGGCAAGCCGCTGCCCGGCGTCGAGGTGCTGCGGGTGAAGTGACCCTGAGCCGGCGCGTCAGCGCCGGCTTGCGACCTCGCCGTCCGGAGCCTATGTTGCGTTACATGTAACGCTCCCGAGGGAGGCCGCCGATGGACAAGCGCGTCGACAAGACGACCAAGCGTCAGAGCCGAAAGCCAGCCGCCAAATTGCGAAGCACCGGCGCAGAACGAGTCCGCCGCCATCGGGAAAAGATGAAGGCGATGGGGCTGAAGCCGGTTACGATCTGGGTTCCGGGAGATTACAACTCGCCGGAATACAAGGCTGAGATCAAGCGCGAGTGCGAACTCATCAACGCCGATCCCGACAGCCAAATCGTGCTCGAAGGCATGCTGGAACTGTCGGATTTCAGTGATTGGAAAGCATGAAGCGCGGCGATCTGATCACCGTCGCGTTTTCGGGAGACTTTGGAAAGCCTCGGCCGGCTTTGGTCGTTCAGTCGGATGATTTTGGCGACCTGTCGACAGTGACGGTCCTGCCACTGACGTCCAACCTGATGAATGTAAGGCGCACGCGCATTGTCCTTGTGCCGACCGCAGAAAACGGACTTCGAAGTCCGTCCAGCATCATGCTTGATAAGATTGGCTCGCTGTACCGGAACAAGGTCGGCCCGGTCATCGGCCGCCTCTCCCCCGACGAAATGACCGCGGTCAATCGCGCCCTCGCCATTTTCCTGGGCATTGTCTAAGACCCAGTCCGAAGTCTAAGACCCCTGCCGAACCCGAAAAACCAACCAAGAAAACAGCCCAATGGAGAAGCCGATGAACCTCGCTGACCTGAACACCATTGCCCGCGCCATGGTCGCGCCCGGCAAGGGCATTCTCGCCGCCGACGAGTCCTCCGGAACCATCAAGAAGCGCTTCGACGTGATCGGCGTCGAGTCGACCGAGACCAGCCGCCGCGACTATCGCGAGATGATGTTCCGCTCCAAAGAGGCGATGAGCCAGTACATCTCGGGCGTGATCCTGTACGACGAGACGATCTGGCAGAACGCCGCCGACGGCACGCCGCTGGTCAAGCTGATCGAGCAGGCCGGCTCGATCCCCGGCATCAAGGTCGACGAAGGCACCCAGCCCCTGCCGAACTGCCCGGGCGAACTGATCACCGTCGGCCTCGACAAGCTCGCCGAGCGACTGGCGAAGTACTACAAGCAGGGCGCCCGCTTCGCGAAATGGCGCGCGGTGATCGATATCGATTCCGCGAGCGGCGTTCCGACCCATACGGCGATCATGACCAACGCCCACGCCCTGGCGCGCTATGCGGCGCTGTGCCAGCAGGCGCAGATCGTGCCGATCGTCGAGCCCGAGGTGCTGATGGACGGCGCCCACGACATCGACACCTGCTACAACGTGACCGAATGGGTGCTGAAGGAAACCTTCCAGCAGCTCTACTTCCAGCGCGTCGCGCTGGAGGGCATGATCCTGAAGCCCAACATGGCGATCGCCGGCAAGAAGTCGGCCAAGAAGGCCGGCGTCGAGGAAGTCGCGGAGAAGACCGTCAAGCTGCTGAAGTCCTGCGTGCCGTCGGCGGTGCCGGGCATCGCGTTCCTGTCGGGCGGCCAGTCCGACGAGGAAGCCACCGCGCATCTCGACGCCATGAACAAGATCGGCGGCCTGACTTCGGGCCTTCCTTGGGGCCTCACCTTCTCCTACGGCCGCGCGCTGCAGGCCGCGCCGCAGAAGGCGTGGTCCGGCAAGGCCGACAACATCGCGGCCGGCCAGGCCGCGTTCACCCACCGGGCGAAGATGAACTCGCTCGCCAGCAAGGGCGAGTGGACCACCGCGCTCGAAAGCAAGAAAGCCGCATAACACCGATGGCCAAGCCTGCCCCGCCGCGCCCGGCGCCGCGCCTCTATCTCGCGACGCCGGTCGTGGACGACCCCGCCGAATTGCTGGCGGCGCTGCCGCAGCTGCTCGCCGCCGCCGAGGTGGCGGCTGTGCTGCTGCGGCTGAAGCCGTCCGACCCGCGCACGCTGATCAGCCGCATCAAGGCGGTGACGGCGGCGGCGCAGGCTGGCGGCGCGGCGCTGCTGCTCGACGGCAACGCCGAGCTGGTGGCGCGCGGCGGCGCCGACGGCGCGCATCTGACGGGGCTGGCGGCGATGCAGGAATGGCTGCCGCAATTGCAGCCGTCGCGGATCGCCGGCGTCGGCGGGATGGAGACGCGGCACGATTCGATGGTCGCCGGTGAAGCCGGCGCCGACTACGTGCTGTTCGGCGAGCCGGCCGCGGACGGCACCAGGCCGTCGGTCGAGGCGATCGCCGACCGGCTGAACTGGTGGGCCGAATTGTTCGAGCCGCCCTGCGTCGGCTACGCGATCTCGCGTGACGAGGTCGAGGAATTCGCCGCCGCCGGCGCGGATTTCGTGCTGGTCGGCGAGCACATCTGGGCCGATCCGGCCGGCGCCGCGGCGGCGCTCGCGGACGCCGAGGCGGCGCTGAAGCAGGGCTTTGGCGCGACCGCGCCGGCGCAGGGACAGCCATGAAGCCGTTCCGACCGATCCTGCTGGCTGCGGCGCTGCTGCTGTTCGGCACCGCCGCGTCGGCCCAATTGTCGCTGACCCCGGCGCCGCCCAATCCGTTTCCCAAGCCGCTGGAGCCGGAAAAGCCGAAGCCGCGGCCGAAGCCCGCCGCCGCCCCGGCCGACAAGGACAAGGCCAAGAAGCCGGCCGCCGACAAGGCCGGCGCCGCCAAGCCCGGAGCTGCCGCGGACAGCGCCGACGCCGTCGATCCGGACGATCCCAATGTCGATCTGGTCTACGGCGCGTATCAGCGCGGCTTCTACAAGACCGCGTTCGAGATCGCGCTGAAGCGCGCGCAGGAGCTGAACGATCCGAAGGCGATGACCATGCTGGGCGAGCTCTATGCCAACGCCCTCGGGATCAAGCGCGATTACGACAAGGCGGCCGAATGGTATCGGCGCGCGGCCGATCTCGGCGACCGCGAGGCGATGTTCGCGCTGGCGATGGCCCGGATGGCCGGCCGCGGCGGCGGCCCCGCGAACCGCGAGGAAGCCGCCAAATGGCTGGCGTCGTCGGCCAAGCTCGGCGAGCCGAAGGCGGCCTACAATTTGGCGCTGCTGTATCTCGACGGCCAGACCTTCCCGCAGGATCTGAAGCGCGCCGCCGAATTGCTGCGGGTGGCGGCCGACGCCGGCAACCCCGAGGCGCAATACGCGCTGGCGACCTTCTACAAGGAGGGCACCGGAGTCGAGAAGAACGTCGAACAGGCGGTGCGGCTGCTGCAGGCCGCGGCGGTCGCCGGCAACGTCCCCGCCGAGGTCGAATACGCGATCGCGCTCTACACCGGCACCGGCACGGTGAAGAACGAGCCGGCCGCGGTGGCGCTGCTGCGCAAGGCGGCGCGGGCCAACAATCCGATCGCGCAGAACCGGCTGGCGCACGTCCTGCTCAGCGGTCAGGGTGCGCCGCGCGATCCGGTCGAGGCGATCAAATGGCACCTGGTGGCCAAGACCGCCGGCAAGGGCGACCTGATGCTCGACGAGGCGCAGGCCCAGCTCAGCCCCGAGGATCGCGCCAAGGCCCAGGACGCCGCTAAGAAATGGGTCGGCGGGAAATGATCCGGGGTTGACGCGCCCCCCTGCGCAGGGCACCCCTTCGGCATAATCCCCCCAAAAACCTCATTCAGACCTGTCGCAGGTCGCTGCGAGACCTCAGTCCATGATCCATTCCGCCCTCATCAACGTCATGCTCAAGGCGGCGCGCCGCGCCGGCCGCAGCCTCAAGCGCGACTTCGGTGAAGTCGAGAACCTGCAGGTGTCGCTGAAGGGGCCGGCGAATTTCGTCTCGCTCGCCGACAAGCGCGCCGAGGAGATGCTGTACGAGGACCTTTCCAAGGCGCGGCCGGGCTACGGCTTCCTGGGCGAAGAGGGCGGCCTGCGCGAAGGCGCCGACAAGAGCCATACCTGGATCGTCGACCCGCTCGACGGCACCACCAACTTCCTGCACGGCATCCCGCATTTCGCGATCTCGATCGGCCTGCTGCGCGAGGACACGATGATCGCCGGCCTGATCTACAATCCGGCGACCGAGGACCTCTACATCGCCGAGCGCGGCAAGGGCGCCTTCGTCAACGACCACCGGCTGCGCGTCGCCGGCCGGCGCCAGCTCCACGACTGCGTGATCGCCTGCGGCCTGCCGCATCTCGGCCGCGGCGATTTCGCCCAGAACCAGCGCGAGATGGCGGCGCTGCAGCCGAAGGTCGCGGGGCTGCGCCGGTTCGGCACCGCCTCGCTCGACCTCGCCGCGGTCGCCGCCGGCCGGTTCGACGGCTATTGGGAGCGCAAGCTGTCGCCGTGGGACATCGCCGCGGGCATCGTCATGATCCGCGAAGCCGGCGGCACCGTCGGCGACATCAACGGCGGCGACGTGCTGAAGACCGGCGACATCGTCTGCGGCAACGAGACGATCCACGCCGAACTGGTGAAGATTCTGAAGCCGCTGAGCTGAGGCGGCGCGCCACCCTCTTCCTTCTCCCCTTGTGGGAGAAGGTGGCGCGGACGAAAGTCCGCGTCGGATGAGGGGTCGACGCGGGCGCCGTGACCGCGGCCCCCCTCACCCGGCTTCGCTGCGCGAAGCCACCCTCTCCCACGAGGGGAGAGGGTTGGTCAGCACCCGGTGAGAAGTTTATTACGCCGCCGGCACGATCCGGCGGACGTCGCCGGAGTCGGTGACGAACGCCGCGCCGGGCTTGGAGAACAGGAAGCCGTTGGACTGCTTCAGCGGGTAGATCGCCGACAGCTTCGCCGCGCCTTCGCTCGGCGCGACCTTGCCGTCGATCGCGTCGCGGAACAATTGCGCCACCGCGACCATGTCGCATTGCTGCGGCGACAGCCGCATCGCGCCAGCGCCGGCGTCGCGCAGCTTGTCGACGTCGCCGAGCAGGCTGGCGCAGGTGTAGGACAGCGTCTGCACGCCGTTCATCGCCAAGAACGGCTCGTCGTCGAGCGTGGTCACCGCGAGGCCGTCGGGGTCCTGCTCGCAGACGAATTTGCAATTGTCCTTCGACAGCTTGTTGAGCCGGGCGTGATAGCAGCGCGCCGAGATCGCCAGCGGCACCCGGCCGAACGAGAACACTTCGAAAGTGACGTCCGGCTGCGACTGCGCGATCGCGCGGATCGCCGACAGCGGCAGCTCCGGCGGCAGGCAGATCCGGGTCGCGCCGCGCGTGGCGAAATACTTCGCGGTGGCTTCGTTGTAGATGTTGACGAACGGGCCGATCGCGTGCGGCTTGCCGCCGAGCATGCCCAGACAGGTGAGATCGTTCACCTCCATGGTGAACTGATCGTCGCCGGCGAGTTCGAGCATCGCCTTGCGCTCTCGCGGCAGCGACATCAGCGTCAGCGAGCCCATCAGCACGGTCTTGCCGGCGCCGGCGAGGCGCTCGACCACTTCCGGAATGTGCGGCTCGAGGAACGGCGAGCGCTTCGAGCAAACCACCTCGCCGACCACGACGACGTCGACGGGGGCTTCATCGGCGATGCGGAAATAGAAATCGCGCCACAACTCCGGCTTCCAGTTGTAGAGCACCGGTCCGAGCGTGAGTTGCATGGCAGTAGCCTCGTTGTGAGTTGGCGACGCCGCGCTTGCGCGCGGGCCGATCGTCGTTGTCGCCGGCCGACCGGCGCCAGGCGTTCAGCGCCAGGTCTTCTTGTAGGCGCCGGTGGTGTTGGACTGGCCTTCGCTGAGACCGCGCAGCGCGTCGACCGGCAGCGGCCGGCCGTCGTCGAGCGCGCTCAGCACGTCCTTGAAGGTCTTGACCACGCGTTCGATGTAGGCGCGGCCGCGCTGGCGGCCTTCGATCTTCAGCGCCGCGACGCCGGCGGCGCGCAGCTCCGGCAGCATCGTGGTGGCGTCGAGCGAGGCCGGATCTTCGAACAGATAGCCGCAGCCCTCGTCGGTCTGGTAGCGGCCCTTGCACAGGGTCGGATAGGCCGCCGCCTCGCCCTTGGCGAATTTGTTGATGGTGAACTCGCCGAGCCGCGACACCAGCGCGCCCTTCTCCTCGCGATACTGGATCGCGCCGGCCGGCGAGCACACGCCGTCCATGTTCGGCGACTTTCCGGTGGCGTAGGACGACAGCGAGCAGCGCCCCTCCTCCATCACGCACAGCCCGCCGAAGATGAACACTTCGGTCTCGCATTTCACCTCTTTGGTGATCGCGGCGATTTCCTGCACGCTGAGCACGCGCGGCAGCACCACGCGTTTGGCGTTGAAGCTGTCGACGTAGAACCGGATCGAATCCGCGTTCGCCGCCGCGGCCTGCACCGAGACGTGCAGGCGCTGCTGCGGATGCGTCCTGGCGCAATAATCCATCACGCCGACATCGGCGAGGATCACCGCATCGGCCTCGGCGTCGACCGCATCGTCGACCGCGCGCTGCCAGAGTTCGACATTGCCGGCGCGGGCGAAGGTGTTGATCGCGACCAGCACGCTGCAGCCGTAGCGATGCGCGTGCGCGATCGATTCCCGCATTTCCTCGCGGCTGAAATTCAGCCCCGGAAAATTGCGCGCATTGGTTTCGTCGTTGAAGCCGCAATAGATCGCGTCGGCGCCGGCCGCCACCGCGTCGTGCAGCGCCGCGGGGGTGCCCGCCGGGCAAATCAATTCCATGACCGTCCTCCGCCTTCGACGCCGAATTCCTCGCGCTGCGTCGCCGGCGCGCCGACCAGGCTGCGCAGGATCCGCTCGATCGGCGCCGCCAGCGGGCCGAACCACGCCACCGATTCCTTCAGGAAATCGACCCGCGAATCGTCGATCGCGTTGCGCAGCGCCACCACCGCTTCCATGTCGCCGTCGATCTCGATGTCACGCGAGAAGAACAGCGCGTCGCCGTCATAGGAGCCGTCGGTCATGCCGATCAGCGCCGACAGCGGACCTGCGATCCGCGCGTCGATGTTCGCCGGCAGCGTGCGCACCACCGTGACCCGCGGATTCATCCGGCGCGGTTCGAGCACGAAGGCGATCGGCAGATCGCTCGGCGCGAGGCCGTAGCGCTTGCCGGTGTGCGACCCGAGACGGTCGAAGATCCGGGGATGACGACTGCGGATCTCCCGCAGGCAAATGCCGAGCAACACCTGCAGGGGCAACAGCGGCAGAACCCGCGTCGCGAGGGCAAGCGGCGCGGGCATCCTGGAGACGGACGAATTGGATACCGACATGAGCCACCTTATGAGGAACCATTCGTTTAACCGGTCCCACCGGTACTTCTTTGCGCCTGATCAAAGACAGACCCCGTCGCAAGTGCTGACCAGATGAGGTCCGCACGGAGAGACCATGCTGAGCCGCGTCAAACCGCCCTTCCCGGACCTCCGCGCCTTCGCCGCCTATCTCGAATCCCGCGGCCAGTTGCACCGGATCCGCAAGCCGGTCTCGGTGGTCCACGAGCTGACCGAAATTCATCGCCGGGTGCTGCACGCCGGCGGCCCGGCGCTGTTGATCGAACATCCGGTCAAGGCCGACGGCACGCCGTCCGAGATGCCGATCCTGGTCAATTTGTTCGGCACGGTCGAGCGCGTCGCCTGGGGGCTCGGCATCGAACCGCAGAATCTGTCGGCGCTCGGCGAAGCGCTCGCCGAAATGCGCGAGCCGGCGCCGCCGCAGAGCCTGACCGACGCATTGAGCAAATTGCCGATGGCCAAGGCGGCGCTGTCGATGCGGCCGAAGACCGCCAAGACCGCGCCGGCGCAGGACGTGGTGCTGACCGGCGACGCGGTCGATCTCGGAAGGCTGCCGATCCAGATCCCGTGGCCCGGCGAGCCGGCGCCGCTGATCACCTGGCCGCTGGTGTTCACCAAGCCGCCGCCGGGCGCGCCCGGCACCGACAATGTCGGCGTCTATCGCATTCAGGTGCTCGGCAAGGACCGCATCATCATGCGCTGGCTGGCGCACCGCGGCGGCGCCAAACATCATCATCAATGGAAGGCGCAGAAGCGCGAGATGCCGGTCGCGATCGTGATCGGCGCCGATCCGGCGATGATCCTGTCGGCGGTGCTGCCGCTGCCGGAGAACATCTCCGAGATCAAATTCTCCGGGCTGCTGCGCGGTGACCGTCCCAACATGACGCCCTGCGTCGGCATTCCCCTGAGCGTGCCGGCCGACGCCGAGATCGTGCTGGAAGGCTTCGTGTCGCCGACCGAGACCGCGCCGGAAGGCCCCTATGGCGACCACACCGGCTATTACAATGCGGTCGAGGAATTTCCGGTGATGCGCATCACCGCGATCACGATGCGGCGCAATCCGATCTATCTGTCGACCTACACCGGCCGGCCGCCGGACGAGCCGTCGCGGCTCGGCGAGGCGTTCAACGACGTGTTCATGCCGGTGGCGCGGCGGCAATTCCCCGAGATCGTCGATCTGTGGCTGCCGCCGGAAGCCTGCTCCTACCGAATCGCGGTCGCCTCGATCAAGAAGCGCTACCCCGGCCAGGCGCGCCGGCTGATGATGGGGCTGTGGTCGATGCTGCCGCAGTTCAGCTACACCAAGCTGCTGATCATCGTCGACGACGACGTCAACGTGCGCGACTGGGCCGACGTGATGTGGGCGGTGTCGACCCGCGCCGACACCTCCCGCGACATGATGTCGATCAGCGATACGCCGATCGACTATCTCGATTTCGCCTCGCCGAAATCCGGCCTCGGCGGCAAGCTCGGCATCGACGCCACCAACACGATCGGCACCGAGACCGAGCGCGAATGGGGCAAGGTGCTGGAGATGGACCAGGACGTGATCGCACGGGTCGATGCGATGTGGACCAGCCTCGGGCTGGCGCCCGCGCCGACGCCGGCTTTGGCGCAGCGCAGGCTGCTGCGATGAGCACGCCGCACCGCATCGTGGTCGGCATCAGCGGCGCCTCGGGCGCCGCCGTCGGCCTGCGCATCGTCGAACTGCTCGCCACCGCGGATTGCGAACTGCACCTCGTGGTCTCGGCGGCCGCCGAGCGCACCATCGCCTACGAGGTCGGCGCCCAGGCGCTGGCGCACACCGTCGAGATCGTCGATCGCCATCACGACTTCCACGACGTCGGCGCCAGCATCGCCTCGGGCTCGTTCCGCACCAGCGGCATGATCGTGGCGCCGTGCTCGATCCGCACGCTGTCGGCGATCGCCACCGGCAATCTCGACAATCTGCTGGTCCGCGCCGCCGACGTGCAACTCAAGGAGCGGCGCCGGCTGGTGCTGATGCTGCGCGAGACGCCGCTGCATCTCGGCCATATCCGCGCCATGGCGCAGGTGACGGAGATCGGCGGCATCGTCGCGCCGATCTCGCCGGCGTTCTACCAGCGGCCGCGCTCGCTGGCGGAAATGATCGACCACATCGCGCTACGCGCGATCGGCCTGCTCGGCCTCGACGACCTCGACCTCGCGGCCCCGGAATGGTCGGACGACACGCCGCCGACCTGTCCGAAGAGCTGAGTATCTCCTGCGGGTCATGACGCCGAGTACGGACTATCAGCCGTCATTGCGAGGAGCGAAGCGACGAAGCAATCCAGTGGCGCAGTGCACTGAGCTGGATTGCTTCGCTTCGCTCGCAATGACGGAGGAAGCGCCACGTTCCAAGAATCTCATCCGCACAATGGGATCCGCTCGGGGGCGGCTTCTTTCGGGACGTCGTTGCGCAGATCGACGTCGCGCGTCAGCGGGAAGAAATCGCCGCCGCGTTCGGTCTTGAGATAGGTGGTGATCAGCGTCTTCGCCTGCAGCGCACCGGTGCGGCAGGCTTCGGCGCCGACACCGATCGTCAGCGAGCCGCGCTCGCCCTTCGCCTTGTGCGCAGCCATCTCCTCGCGGACGGCCAGCAGACGCGGCACGTCCGCCGGCTCGATCCGGAAGGCGTAGATCGTGGCGTCCTTCGTCACCTCGCCCGCCAGCGACAGCAGTTCGGCCGGATCGTCGAGATCCCCCAGCACGAAGGCCTGCTCCCGCTTCTCGGCGCCCACGGTCACGGTGATCCGCAGCGTGACGCGGCGCGGCCGCAGGCCGTGCGGCAGCCGCACGGCGATGCGCAGCGCGGCCGGATCGGTGGCGGACAGATCGGTGCGGGCCAGCTTGACCATCGAGGTCACCGGAATGGAGCTGCAGGCCGTCAGCGCGGCGACGGCCAGGACGGCGACCGCGGTGGCGAGCGGTCTGGCGAAAGCGGGGAAATACATGGCGGCATCCTCTATTGACGATGATAAATTATCGTAATACGATAATTTCATCTCGAAATAGATGATGGAGTTCCGCAATGCAAGCGCCTTCCTCGATGGCCTCGACGGAGCCGGACGTCCCGGCCGCGGCCCGGCTGGTGCGGCTGTCGCGCGCGATGCAATGGGTGACGACGGGCGGCATCGTGCTGATCGTCGGCCTGCTCGGCGCCGCCTTCGTGTTCCAGAGCTGGACCCGCAATCTGCTGCTGACGAAACTCGGCGAGATCGGCACGCGGCTGCCGCTCGACGCCGGCAATCAGGCGCTGGCCGCGATCATCATCGCGGTGCCGGTCGCCGTGCTGGTGTGGGGATTGTTGAACGTGCGCGCGTTGTTCGGCGATTTCGCGCGCGGGCGCGTCTTCACCGCGGCGACGGCGACGCATCTGCAGCGCTTCGGCATCGCGGTGGCGGCGCAGGGGGCGCTCGGCCCGCTGACGGCGACCGTGTTGGCGCTGGTGCTGTCGCTCGGCAACCCGCCGGGGCAGAGGCTGCTGGTGCTGAGCTTCTCCAGCAACGACTACATTTCGGTGATCGTCGGCGGCGTGCTGATCGCGGTCGCGGCGGTGATGCGCGAGGCGACGCGGCTCGCCGACGAGAATGCGAGCTTCGTGTAGCCGATGGCGATCGTGGTCAATCTCGACGTCATGCTGGCGCGGCGCAAGATGCGCTCCAAAGAACTCGCCGAGCGCATCGGCATCACCGAGCAGAACGTCTCGCTGCTGAAATCAGGCAAGGTGAAGGGCATCCGCTTCGACACGCTGGAGCGGATCTGTACGGCGCTCGATTGCCAGCCCGGCGATATTCTCGAGTTCGTGCCCGATCCTTCCGAAACGAGCACCTCCGAAACGAAACCGGCACCCGCCTGACGAGGCGGATGCCGGTATAACCTTCAAGTCATCGGTGTTGGATGCGCGTGCGCCGCGCCTCAGCGCGCCTGCGAGGCGACGGCGAGGTGCTCGTGGGGGCGCCAGTCTTCGGCGGCGTCGTCCCAGTAATGCGCGTCGTCGAAACGCTTCCAGTGCGCCGTCTCGGACATCATCTCGCGCCCGCCGACGACCAGCGCGACGAGACCGATCAGGCCGACCAGCACGTAGATCGCAGCGATCAATGCAACAATGGTCAAGGCTTCATCCTCACTGTGGTTTCTGATGTTTGCACCCGGAAACGCCGGCGGCGGGTGCGCCGCCTGTCATTACGCGATACGCGATCAGGAATTCGCCCAGGCGAACAGGCCGATCCGACGCGCGCGCACCGGCGCGGGCGCGGTCACGACCGGTTCCGGCTGCCGCGGCTGCGTTTGCCGGAACAGTCTCTGCCGGACGTCGTCGACCACCAGAAACGCGATCAAGGCGGGGGCGACAGCGCAGGTCAGGAACAACACAAGCGAACCGAGCGAATCGAGATACACGCGACATCTCCTGTCTTTTCTGGGACAGGAAGGTAGACGCCAGTACCGTTGGCCGGCATTGCGCCGGATCAAATCCGCACCCGCGCGGGGCCGCCGGATCGCGCGATTAGTGTCGCGTAGTTAGTTGATCGTTAATCGGTTTTCGCCGCGAACCAGCGCCCTGCGCGACATTTCACCATGTCGTGAACGGCGCCGCGACAAAATCGCGCGACATCCCGCGCGCACAACTCACACCGGCTTCAGCCGATAGTGACTGACGCCCCATTCGTCGCCGTCGGCGTAGCCGAACAGGCCCGACGTGGCGAGGAAGAACCAGCGCCAGCGCCGCATCCACAGCGCGGTGTCGTCGCCATAGACCGGGCGCAGAACGGCTTCGATCTCGTCGCGATGCGCGTCGAAATTGACCAGCCAGTCTTCGGCGGTCCGCTGATAGTGCCGACCGCTCCAGCGCCATTGCTCGTCGATGGTGAACAGATCCGAGTACTGCCTGATCAGCTTGTGGCTCGGCATCACCCCGCCGGTGAAGAAATGCTGCGCGATCCAGTCCTCGGTGTCGGCGCGATCGAACAGATAGGCGCCGCAGCGATGGGTGAAGATGTGCATGAAGAACAGGCCGCCCGGCTTCAGCCAGCCGTGGATCCAGGTCAGCAGCTTGCGCCAGTTCATCATGTGCTCGAACATCTCGACCGAGACGATCCGGTCGAACTGCGCGTGCGGCTCGAACACGTTCATGTCGCTGGTGACCACGCGCAGATTCGGCAGATCCCGCGCGATCGCCTCGCCTTCGATGTATTTGCGCTGCGACGCCGAATTCGACACCGCGACGATCTCCGAATACGGAAACTGCCGCGCCATCGCCAGCGACAGCGAGCCCCAGCCGCAGCCGAGCTCGAGAATGCTCTGGCCGTCGCGCAGATCGGCGTGCTCCATGGTCAGCCGCAGCGCTTCGTCTTCGGCCTGCGCCAGCGTGCTGTCGGCCTCGCGATAGAAGCACGACGAGTATTTGCGGTTCGGGCCGAGTACCTTGCCGAAGAACGCCGTCGGCACTTCGTAGTGCTGGGCGTTGGCGACGTCGGTGTGTTCGGCGACGTCGCGCGCCGCCATCTCGCGGGCGAAGGCGGCGTCGGCGATCTCGTTACCCTCCGCCATCTTGGCCGCCGTGCGGGCGCACAGCCGGTTGATCGCGGCGCGGATCACGGGATCGGGCAGCGGCACCCGTTCGGCGGCGCCGATGATCGAGGAAATCAGACTCATGGCGTGGCGGTGCTCCTCGGCGACGGATTGCCGGGCGGCAACGGGAAGAACTTGCTGGTGCGCGCCTGGTACGCCTTGTAGCGCTCGCCGCGCGATTTGAGCATCTGCTCCTCCAGCGGCGGAATGCCGGTGAGGTGCACCAGGATCCAGTACATGAACAGCGGCGCCAGCAGCGCCGCATAGCCCCACGGGTAGGACAGCGGGTCGGCGAACGGAATCGCGATCACCGGATAAGCCAGCCAGCCGAACCATTCGAAGAAGTAGTTCGGGTGCCGCGACCAGCCCCACAACCCGGCATCGCAGACCTTGCCCTTGTTGGCGGGGTTTTCGCGGAACGCCTTGAGCTGCGAGTCGGCGAGCCCTTCGCCGGCGATGCCGATCGCGAGGATCAGGATGCCGACATAGTCCTGCACGCGCAGATCGCCCGCCGGCGCGCGCGCCGCGACGAAGATCGCGAACACCAGCGCGATCGAGGCGTAGGCCTGCTGCTGCAGGAAGATGAACATCTTCTTCGGCGCGTCCGCGCCCCAGTCCTTGGCATAGGCCGCGTAGCGCGGATCGTCGGTGACGTGCCGGGTGCGGGCGGCGATGTGCGAGCCGAGCCGCACCGACCACGCGACCACCAGCGCCGCGACCAGCCATTGCCGCGCATTCGGCGCCACGCCCTCGACCGGCCACAACGCCGCGCCGGCGCCGACCAGGCCGAGCGAAAACGTCCAGATAGTGTCGACCCAGCCGGAATTGCCGGTCTTCTGCTGCACCACCCAGGCGCCCGCCATCAGCACCGCCAGCGACAACCCGATCGCCACCAGAGCCTCGAGATACAAAACCGTCATCCAATCACCATCTGTGGTCGCGACACGTGCCCTGCAATTACGTGCCGGTTCAAGTCCAGTTTCAAGGCCCGGTTCCGGGATGGGGATGTGACACCGGGGAGTGGAGTCACGGAGTAGCGGATAACCACTGCCGAGCCTTCCTTCCCCGCCGCACTGTGCGATAGTGGTGCAAACAGCCGCTCCCGGCAAACCGGAGATCGAACGCGCGATGGCATCTGGCTCCTCTTCCCGCTCGGCGATGGAGATCGAACTCACCAAGCTGTCGTCGCCGCGGATCTTCCTGGTACGGATGCTGGTCTTCCTGGTGCTGTGCGGACTGATCGCGGTCGTGCTGTACAAGCAGGTGGTGGCGGCGTTTCTCGCCAATCCGGGGCTCAACGCGCTGATCCTGGCGGTGCTGGCGATCGGCATCGTGCTGGCGTTCCGGCAGGTGATCCGGCTGTATCCCGAGGTCGCCTGGGTCAATAATTTCCGCCTCGCCGATCCGGGCCTGGCGCTGGACCGCCGGCCGACGCTGCTGGCGCCGATGGCGGCGATGCTCGGCGGCGAGCGCAACGGCCGAATCTCGATCTCGCCGCAGATCATGCGGCATCTGCTCGACTCGATCGCCACAAGGCTCGACGAGGCGCGCGACATCTCACGCTACATGACCGGCCTGCTGGTGTTTCTCGGCCTGCTCGGCACCTTCTGGGGCCTGATCGAGACCGTCGGTTCGATCGGCGGGGTGATCGGCGGGCTCAAGGTGACGGGCGACGCCGGCTCGCTGTTCGATACGCTGAAAGAAGGCCTCGCGGCGCCGCTCGGCGGCATGGGCATCTCGTTCTCGTCGTCGCTGTTCGGCCTCGCCGGCTCGCTGGTGCTCGGCTTCCTCGATCTGCAGTCGAGCCAGGCGCAGAACCGGTTCTACACCGACCTCGAAGACTGGCTGGCCTCGACGGTGCGCGGCGCCCCCGCGGAAGGCGGCATCGGCGGCAGCAGCGAATTGCAGAGCGCAATCGAGCGGCTGCGGCTGACGCTGGAAGACGGCGGCGCCAACCGCGCCACCACCGCGGCGATGGCCAACCTCGCCGACGCCATCCAGAGCCTGGTCGCACACATGCGCAACGAACAGCAGATGATCCGCGAATGGGCCGACGCCCAGGGCGAGCAGAACCGCGAGATCAAGGACCTGCTGACCGCGCTGGTGCGCCAGCCGGAGAAGAGCTGATGGCGCGGGCACGGCATCGGCCCCACGCACTGAGTAACCTCTCCCCGCGTGCGGGGAGAGGTCGACGCGCATCGCCAGATGCGCGTCGGGTGAGGGGGCGCCTCCGCGAGGCCGAGAGTCAGTGCCCGCGTCGCCCCTCACCCCACCCCTCTCCCCGCAAGAGCGGGGCGAGGGAGCTCGCCGCATGCGGGGAGAGGAAGCGGCCCCTGATCGATGCGAGGGAGCACTCCGTGCAAGTCGCGACGCTCGCGACAGGAGCGCACTGATGGCCCTCGCGCGTGGACGGCGGCAGGAGGCCGGGTTCAACTACTGGCCGGGATTCGTCGACGCGCTGTCGACGCTGATCCTCGGCATCGTGTTTCTGCTGTCGGTGTTTCTGGTGGTGCAATTCTTCCTGTCGCAGGAGGTCACCGGCAAGGACAAGGCACTGCAGGAGCTGAACGCCAGGATCGCGCAGCTCAACGATCTGCTGTCGCTGGAGAAGCTCGGCAAACTCAATCTCGAAGACCAGCTGTCGCAGGTCCGCGCCGGGCTGTCCGCGGCGCAGAGCGAGCGCGACCGCGTCAAGGGGCTGTATGACGGCCTCGCCGGCGCCGGCAGCGACGCCGCCGGCCGCGCCGGCGAGCTCGGCAAGGCGCTGGAGTCGGAGAAGCAGCTGTCGGCCCGGGCGCTCGCCCAGGTCGAGGTGCTGAACCAGCAGATCTCGGCGCTGCGCCGCCAGCTCGCCGCGCTGGAAGAAGCGCTCGACGCCTCGGAGAAGCGCGACAAGGAATCGCAGGGCCGGATCGCCGATCTTGGCCAGCGGCTGAATCTGGCGCTGGCGCAGCGGGTGCAGGAATTGTCGCGCTATCGCTCGGAATTCTTCGGCCGGCTGCGCGCCATCCTCGGCGACCGCCCGGACATCCGCATCGTCGGCGACCGCTTCGTGTTCCAGTCCGAAGTGTTCTTCGACACCGGACAGGCGCTGCTGCTGCCCGAGGGCCGCGCCGAGCTCGACAAGCTCGCCACCGCGCTGACCGAACTCGACAAGAAGATCCCCCCGGAAATCGGCTGGGTGCTGCGCGTCGACGGCCACACCGACCGGCGGCCGATCTTCGGCGCGTTCAAGTCGAACTGGGAGCTGTCGAGCGCCCGCGCCATCTCGGTGGTGCAGTATCTGGTGTCGCTCGGCGTCCCGGCGCAGCGCCTGGTCGCCGCCGGCTTCGCCGAATTCCAGCCGCTCGACACCGCCAACACCGAGGAAGCCTACAAACGTAACCGCCGCATCGAACTGAAGCTGACGGAGCGATGAGGATGGCTTTGCGCGCGTCTCCACCCCATCGTTCGTCATTCCGGGGCGCGCGGAGCGCGAACCCGGAATCCATAACCCCTCTGCTCACGTTCAAGCCCTCCAGCTCCGGCGGTGCGCAACAGCCTCGAATGCGGGGAATATGGATTCCGGGTTCGCCGCTGCGCGGCGCCCCGGAATGACGGCCGTGAGTGAGGCCGCCGCGATGCCCCCCTTCACCCTCCGCCGCTATCGCGACGCCGACGAGGACGCGGCGATCGACCTCTGGCACCGCACCTGGCAGCTCGCTTATCCGGCGATCGACTTCAACAAGCGGCTCGACTGGTGGCGTGAACGCTGGCGCAGCGAGCTGGTGCCGCAAGCCGCGATCGTCGTCGCCGAACAGGACGGCGCGCTGACCGGCTTCGTCACCATCGATGCATCCGGTTATCTCGATCAGCTCGTGGTCGGCCCGGAGCAATGGGGCACCGGCCTCGCCGGCGCGCTGGTCGACGAGGCCAAGCGGCTATCGCCGCGCGAAGTCACCCTCAAGGTCAACGCCGACAATTACCGCGCGATCAAGTTCTACCAGCGCGCCGGTTTCGTCACCACCGGCGAGGAAGTGAACAGCTCGGGCCGGCCGGTGCTGAACCTGCGGTGGGCGCCGTGAGCACTTCCCTTCTCCCCTTGTGGGAGAAGGTGGCGCAGGCGAAGCCTGCGTCGGATGAGGGGGAAGGCGCGAACGTAGTGTTTGCGGCTTCCCCTCACCCGGCTTCGCTGCGCGAAGCCACCCTCTCCCACAAGGGGAGAGGGTTGGAAGCAACTACGCCGCCTCGAACTGCAGCTTGGCTAACCGCGCGTACAGGCCGCCGCGGGCGACGAGTTGGGCGTGGGTGCCTTGTTCGACGATGCGACCGTTCTCCATCACCAGGATGCGATCGCAGGACAGCACGGTGGCCAGCCGATGCGCGATCACCAGTGTGGTCCGATCGCGCATCAGGCCCTGCAGCGCGGTCTGCACCAGCGTCTCGCTTTCGGCGTCGAGCGACGAGGTGGCCTCGTCGAGCAGCAGTAGCGGGGCGTCGCGCAGGATGGCGCGGGCGATGGCGATGCGCTGGCGCTGGCCGCCGGACAGGGTCACGCCGCGCTCGCCGAGCTGGGCCTCGAAGCCGTTCGGCAGCCGGGCGATGAATTCGGTGGCGTGGGCTTGCTGCGCGGCGCGCTCGACCTCGGTGTCGGTGGCCTCGTCGCGGCCGAACCGGATGTTGTCGCGCGCGGTGGCGGCGAACACCACGGAATCCTGCGGCACCAGCGCGATCCGCTCGCGCACCGCCTGCGGATCGGCCGATGCGATCGGCACGCCGTCGAGCGAGATGGTGCCGGCGACCGGGTCGTAGAATCGCAGCAGCAGATGGAACAGCGTGCTCTTGCCGGCGCCCGAGGGGCCGACGATCGCGACCTTTTCGCCCGCCTTGATCGACAGCGACAGGCCGTTCACCGCGAGATGATCGGGCCGGGTCGGATAGGCGAAGCTGACATTGTCGAAGGTCACGTCGCCGCGCACCGGCAGCGGCAGCGCGCGCGGCTTGGCCGGGGCGGCGATTTCCGGACGGATGCGCAGGATCTCGAACAGCCGCTCGGCGGCGCCGGACGCGGCGGAGACTTCGCCCCAGACTTCGCTGAGTTGGCCGAGGCTGGAAGCCGCGAACGCCGCGTACAGAATGAACTGGCCGAGCCGGCCCGGGGTGATGGTGCCGGTGACGATGTCGTTGGAGCCGACCCACAGGATCGCCACGACGCTGGCGAACACGATGAAGATGATGATCGCGGTGAGGATCGCGCGCGCCTGGGTCGAGCTGCGCGCCGCCTCGTAGGACTGCTCGACCTCGGCGCCGAACCGCGCATTGGCGAGCCGCTCGTTGGTGTAGGCCTGCACCGTGCGCATCGCCCCAACCAGCTCGGAGGCGAAGGCGGAGGCGTCCGCCAGCGTGTCCTGCGCGTTGCGCGACAGCCGCCGCACCCAGCGGCCGAACGCCACCAGCGGAATCACGATCAGCGGAATCGCCGCCAGCACGAAGCCGCTCAGGCGCGGGCTCGAGATCACCATCATGCTGATCGCGCCGAAGAACAGGAGGATGTTGCGCAGCGCGATCGACACCGAGGCGCCGACCGCGGACTTGATCTGCGTGGTGTCGGCGGTGAGCCGCGAGATCAGCTCGCCGCTGCGCGCGGAATCGAAGAACGACGGCGACAGCGCGGTGAGATGCTTGAACACGTCGCGGCGCAGATCGGCGACGATCCGCTCGCCGATCGTCATCACCAGATAATAGCGCGCCGCGCTGGCGATCGCGAGCACCGCGACCACCACCAGCATGACGCTGAAATAGCTGTTGATCAGCTCGATGCCGTCGCCGGAAAAGCCGATGTCGATCAGCCGCCGGACCGCCAGCGGCACCATCAGGGTGGTCAGCGCGGCGACGATCAGCGCCACCAGCGCCATCAGGGCGCGGCCGCGATAATGTGCCACGTAAGGCGCCAGCGCGAACAGCGGACGCAGCCGGCTGCGCTTGGCGACCGCCTCGACCTCCTCGACCTGGCTGACATCGGCGTCGGCCCGGAGCGTGCCGGTGCGCGGCCCGACATTTTCGGTGGCCGCAATCGCGTCCAGCGACAAGGCGATCGCCGAGGGCTTCGGTTCGGCGGTCTGCCGGTTGCTTGCTGTCGTCATCGGAACTGCCAATCGAACTGCATCTTCACAATTAGAGGCCTTCCAGCCGACCCCACATAGGCCTCAACCGCGGCGGCTGGCAAATCCGGGACATTGCGGTATTGGGATCACGGCAACGGCGATACCTTGTCTTAGGGGCGTCGCTGCGATATAGAGCGCGCAAATTCGCCCCAAATCATCGCGACCGAGGCGCCGCCGCGCGCAAGGGATATCCCATGAAGACCGAAATTCACCCGGATTATCATAACATTACCGTCGTCATGACCGACGGCACCGAATATCAGACGCGGTCGACCTGGGGCAAGGAAGGCGACAAGCTGAACCTCGACATCGACCCCCGCTCGCATCCGGCCTGGACCGGCGGCACCCAGCAGGTGCTGGATCGCGGCGGCCGTGTCTCGCGCTTCCAGAAGAAGTTCTCGGGCTTCCTCAAGAAAGATTGATTGTCCGGCCGGCCTCCGGGCCCCGGATTCAAAACGCCCCGCGGCTGCGCGGGGCGTTTTTTGTTGCGTCATGATTGGCCGGCGGGCGAGCCGATCGGGCTCAGCGCTCGAACGCCGCCTTCAGCATGTTGAGCTGCGGCACCAGCGGGTTCCCGATCGGGGCGCGCTCCGAGGGCGGCGGCATGTGCATCGAGGCGTCCAGCCGGCGGATCCGGGCCTGCAGGCTCATCGAACGGGCGATCAGCGACTGCAGCTGCTCCGGCAGCCGCTCCAGCGTGTCCGGCGCGCCGGGATCGGCGGCCGACAGCTTGACCTTGGACTTTTCCCGGTTGGCCTGGATCAGCGTCATCTCGCCTTCCTTCACCGCCCGATGCAGCAGCAACCAGGACGCCAGCTGCATCAGCCGCGTGGTGAGCCGCATGCTCTCGGTGGCGTAGGTCAGGCTGACGGATCGCTCGAGCACTTTCGCCTCGGCGCGGCCGTCGCCGTCGAGATAGGCCGCGGTCTCCTCGACCAAGTCCATCCCCTCGCGAAACAGCGCGGTGAAAGCCGCCGAATTTGTGAGCCGTTCGCTCAGCACGACGAGCGGGGCTTCGCTCTGCGAAACTTCCGACATGGTTAACGCCTCACGCTATCGATTACGCTGCCGGCTCAGGCGCCGGCTTATGATGAACAAATCATTGCGCGGGCGACGCCGGGAGTCCAGCGCGCGCGTCTGCAACGGTTAACGCCGACTGCTGCGGAAGGATCAACGCCGGCAGTGACGAAACCGTGACGAGATTAACAATGCGCAAAAAAGAGCCGCCGTTTCCGGCGGCTTTGAAGTTGATAACAGGGAGGCGTCAAAACAGAGTGGACAGGAGCCACTCGGTCCAAAGATGGACAAGCCGAGTAATACACGGGAAAGCTTAATCGCTCGTAAATGAGCGATTTCGTTGACAAACGGTTTGCCATGCGCCAGCCGGCGAAACCGCCCCGCCGGGCGCCGGCGACGGCTGTTAGTTGGCGCGGTCCGGCTCGGCGGATGTCCGGCTCGGTGGACCGTCAGGCCTTGAAGAAACGGTCGGCGGCTTCGCGGGTGGCGCGCTTCATCGTCATCGCCGCCTGCAGCCGGGCGATCTCCTCCTGCAGCAGCGCGACCCGCCCTGCGAGTTCTTCGACCGACAGCAGCGACAGGTCCTGCCCGATGTCGTGGGTGACTTTGGTTTTCGGCTTGTCGTCGTCCTCGATCGCCATCGCACCCTCCGCCGTTCGTGATCCGGTCCGGTTGCCAGCCGGGCCGGGGCTGTCTAATCAGGCTGTCTCATTCAGATGGCACTCGCCACCCCGCCAGCCAAGGACAAATCATGGAACCGGTCCCTTCGCAAATGACCGTGATCGGGATCAGCAAGCCCGGCGGCCCCGAGGTTCTGCTGCCGGAGACGCGCGCCGTCCCGACGCCGGGCCCCGGTGAAATCCTGGTCAAGGTCGCGGCCGCGGGCGTCAACCGTCCCGATGTGGCACAGCGCTCCGGCAGCTATCCGCCGCCGCCCGGCGCCAGCGACCTGCCTGGTCTGGAGATCTCGGGCGTCGTGGTGGCGCTCGGCGACGGCGCGACCCGGCACAAGCTCGGCGACAAGGTGATGTCGCTGGTCGCCGGCGGCGGCTATGCCGAATATTGCATCGCGCAGGACGCCCAGGCGATGACCGTGCCGGCGGCGTTTTCGATGATCGAAGCCGGCGCCACCGCCGAAACCCTGATGACGGTGTGGCACAACGTGTTCGAACGCGGCGGACTGCAGCCCGGCGAGACCCTGCTGGTGCACGGCGGCTCGTCCGGCATCGGTACGATGGCGATCCAGCTGGCGGTCGCGCTCGGCTCGAAAGTGATCGCCACCGTCGGCTCGCAGGACAAGGCCGACGCCTGCCTCAAGCTCGGCGCGATGCGGGCGATCAACTACAAGACCGAGGATTTCGTCGCCGCGGTGAAGGACGCCACCGGCGGCAAGGGCGTCGAGGTGATCCTCGACATGGTCGGCGGCGACTACATCGAGCGCAACTACGACGCCGCCGCGATGGACGGCCGGATCGTGCAGATCGCCTTCCTCGGCGGCGCCAAGGCCACCGTCAACTTCACCAAGCTGATGATCAAGCGGCTGCACCACACCGGCTCGACGCTGCGGCCGCGCAGCAATGCCGACAAGGCCGCGATGGTCGCGGCGATCGAAGCCAAGGTGATGCCGCTGCTCAGCGAAGGCCGGATCAAGCCGCTGATCGACGGCACCTTCCCGCTGCAGCAGGCCGCCGATGCCCACCGGCGGATGGAGACCAGCCAACATATTGGCAAAATTGTGTTGACGGTCTGAATCGGCCACGGGTTGTTGCGTCTATGTTTTCTCCGGGTTTCATGTCATTTATCCGTCGTCGGACACGCGCGGGGGCCGCGCTTCCAGACCGGTGTGAACGCGGAGAACTGACTTGCGTCTGATCAGATGCCTCGCGCTTCTGGCGCTGGGCTTGATGACGATTGCGGCCGCCCCGCAGGCACATGCGCTCGACGCCGTCAGCGTCCGCAGCGACGCGCCGGCGATCGACCTCACCGGCGTGCTCGAACATCAGCGCAGCGACACCGACCGCATCCAGATTTCCACCGCGCCCGGCAATGACGGCATCGTCCGCCGCGTCGAAGTCCGCGCCCGCGAGGGTGGCCAGAACTGGGTGGTGTTCGCGCTCGCCAACAACACCGACGATCAGCTCGACCGCCTGATCGTCGCGCCGCATTATCGCATGGTGTCGTCCGGGCTGTTCTGGCCCGACCTCGGCCTGTCGCGCATCGCCACCATCACGCCCTCGACCGGCGACCGGCCGGAGCGGCAGGATTCCGGGACCGCGGACATCTTCCGCGTCACGCTCGACCCCGGCTCGGTAATCACCTTCGTGGCCGAACTGCGCACCGACAAGCTGCCGCAGCTCTATCTGTGGGAGCCCGAGGCCTACAAGGACAAGGTCAACTCCTTCACCTTGTACCAGGGCATCGTGATCGGCATCTCCGGCCTGCTGGCGCTGGTGCTGACGATCCTGTTCGTGGTCAAGGGCAGCATCATGTTCCCCGCCGCGGCGGCGCTGGCCTGGGCGGTGCTGGTCTATATCGGCATCGACTTCGGCTTCTGGAGCAAGGTGTTCGACATGTCGGCCGGCGCCGAGCGGGTGTGGCGCGCCTCCGGCGAAGCCATCCTCGCCGCGACGCTGCTGGTGTTCCTGTTCGCCTATCTCAATCTCAGTCGCTGGCACGTCCGCTACTCGCACATCACGCTCGGCTGGCTCGCCTTCCTCGGCTCGCTGGTGGCGCTGGCGCTGTTCGACCCGGCGGTCGCCTCCGGCATCGCGCGGATGTCGCTGGTGCTGATCGCCTTCGCCGGCTTCGGCTTGATCGTGTATCTGTCGACCCACGGCTTCGATCGCGCGGTGCTGCTGATCCCGACCTGGTTCCTGCTGGTGATCTGGGTCGTCGCCTCGGGCATGGCGGTGGCCGGCTCGGTGACCAACGACATCGTCGGCCCGGCGCTGCTCGGCGGCCTGGTGCTGATCGTGATGCTGATCGGCTTCACCGTGATGCAGCACGCTTTCGCAGGCTCGGGCGCAACCGGCGGCGTGGTCTCGGACGTCGAGCGCCGCGCGCTGGCGCTGATCGGCTCCGGCGACCTGATCTGGGACTGGGACGTCTCGGCCGACAAGGTGTTCACCAGCCCGGAGACCGAGGCACTGCTCGGGCTGAAGCGCGGCGCGCTCGAAGGCTCGGCGGCGACCTGGCTCGAAGTGCTGCACCCGCTCGATCAGGACCGGTTTCGCGCCGCGCTCGACTCGGTGCTCGATCAGCGCCGCGGCCGGCTGACCCAGCATTTCCGGCTGCGCACCCCGGACGGGCACTTCATGTGGTTCGCCCTCAAGGCGCGGCCGGTGGTCGGCAATGACGGCGAAGTCACCCGCGTGGTCGGCACCCTGACCGACGTCACCGAGCAGAAGAACGCCGAAGAGCGGATGCTGCACGACTCGGTGCACGACAATCTCACCGGCCTGCCCAACCGCAAGCTGTTCATGGACCGGCTCGGCGCGGTGGCGAATTTCGCCAAGACGATGCCGACGCTGCGGCCGACGCTGATGGTGATCGATCTCGATCGCTTCAAGCAGGTCAACGATTCCGTCGGCATCGCGGTCGGCGATTCCATCCTGCTGACGCTGGCGCGAAGGCTCACCCGCATCCTCAAGCCGCAAGACACGCTGGCGCGGATCGCCGGCGACCAGTTCGGGCTGATCCTTTTGTCCGAGCAGGACCCGGCCAAGATCACCGCCTTCGCCGAGACCATCCGCAAGACCATCAAGGCGCCGATCGCCTTCAACGATCGCGAGATCTTCCTCACCGCGTCGATCGGACTCGCGCTGTCCGATCCGCAGACCCAGCTCTCCGACGAGATCATCAAGGACGCCGAGCTGGCGATGTATCACAGTAAGCGGATCGGCGGCGACCGCATCGACGTCTACAAGCCGGCGATGCGGGCGCGGAAGTCGGACCGCCTGACGCTGGAATCCGAACTGCGCCGCGCCATCGAGCGCCAGGAAATCACCATCCTGTATCAGCCGATCGTCCGGCTCGAGGATCGGTCGGTGGCGGGCTTCGAAGCGCTGGCGCGCTGGGACCATCCCAAGCTCGGCCGGATGTCGCCCTCCGAGTTCATCTCGATCGCCGAGGAGATCGGGCTGATCGTCGAGCTCGGCATGTTTGTGATGGACCAGACCGCCAAGCAGCTGGCGATCTGGCAGCGTGCGATGCGCTCGCGCGAGCCGATCTTCGCCAGCGTGAACATCTCGTCGCGGCAATTGCTGCGCCACGATCTGATCCACGACGTCCGCACCGTGCTGTCGCGCTCCTCGATCGCCCGCGGCACGCTGAAGCTGGAGCTCACCGAATCGCTGGTGATGGAAAATCCCGAACACGCGGCGCAGATGCTGACGCGGATCCGCGAACTCGGCACCGGGCTGTCGCTCGACGATTTCGGCACCGGCCACTCGTCGCTGAGTTATCTGCATCGCTTCCCGTTCGACACCATCAAGATCGACCAGTCGTTCGTCCGCACCACCAGCCGCGGCACCCGGCCGGTGATCCTGAAATCGATCATCGCGCTGGCGCACGACCTCGGCATGGACGTGGTGGCCGAAGGCGCCGAGACGGATTCGGACGCGGTCGAGCTGTATCAGCTCGGCTGCGAATACGCCCAAGGCTTCGCCTTCGGCGAACCGATGGACGCCGACGCCGCGATGCGGCTGCTGACGGAAGAACGACTGGAAGCGGCTAGCTGATAGCAGGGCAGCCTGATTGCCAGCGCGCGTTCATCCCAGGTCGTCATTGCCGGGCTTGACCCGGCAATCCATCCTCTTCGCAAGAAGTCATCACATAGCGCGCTTTCGCGCGCGATGGATGCGCGGGTCAAGCCCGCGCATGACGGCGGAGGTGTGACGATCGTCCCGACGCACCGCGCGCGCCCAAATCACGATCGTCGTCCTCCGCGCATTCGGAGTATCCAGGACGGCGGTGCGCTTGCGCTGAATAGCGAACGCTCTGGAATACTGGGTCGCCCGCCTGCGCGGGCGATGACGGAAGTGATTGAGCGCGAAAGCCGCTAACTACGCGTGCCCCGCTTCGGCCGACAGCATCCCCGGCTCGATGCCGAGCTTGTGCAGCGCGCGGTCGTATTTCTCTTCGATGTCGTCGCCGAACACCAGATCGGCGTCGGCGTCGCAATGCAGCCAGCCATTGTCCTGGATCTCGGTCTCGAGCTGGCCCGGCGCCCAGCCGGCGTAGCCGAGCGCCAGGATGGCGTGCTTCGGACCGGCGCCGCTGGCGATCGCTTTCAGGATGTCGACGGTCGCGGTCAGAGAAATGCCGTCATCGATCGGCAGGGTCGCATCCTTGATGAAGAAGTCGCTCGAATGCAGCACGAATCCGCGGCCGGTTTCGACCGGGCCACCCCGCAACACTTTCATCGACTCGGCGTGATCCGGAAGCTTGATCTGCTCGGCCTTCTCGACGATGTCGAGCTGCACCAGGAGTTCGGGAAAATCGATGCTGCCGGCAGGGCGATTGACGATGATGCCCATCGCACCTTCGGACGAATGCGCGCAGATGTAGATCACCGACCGCGCGAAGCGCTCGTCTTCCATCACCGGCATCGCAATCAGCAACTGGCCGTCGAGATAATTCCCCTCGTCGCTCAGCCTGACGTCGCCGGACTTGACTCTGGCTTCGCCGGATTTGGGCCTTTTGGACTCAGTCGCCATCAGGGCATCCTCGCGTTGCACCAATATCCTGATATTGGGTGCCAATCCTGTCAATCAACCACTCGCCGCACGGCGCCCACCAAATCACAGCCTATTCAGTGGTTCTTCGGGGTCCGAGTGCGTAAATACGTCACATGATCGCAATCGTTCCGTTCCGTCCGGCGCTGCTCGCCGCTCTCGTGGTCGTCGCGACCGCCGGCAGCGTTCACGCCGACGACATCTCGCCTTGGGTGAGTGAAAGCCATTCCGCGGTGCGGCTGCTCGCAGGATCACGGAGCGGCGCGGTGCTGCTGGGTGGGATTGCCTTCCAGTTGCAGCCGGGGTGGAAGACCTATTGGCGGACGCCGGGCGATTCCGGCGTGCCGCCGCGGTTCGACTTCTCCAAGTCCGACAATGTCGAGGCGGTGACGATCCTGTGGCCGGCGCCGACGGCGTTTGCCGACGGCGCGGGCGGCACCTCGCTCGGCTACAAGTCGCAGGTCGTCCTGCCGCTGCGCATTGTGGCGAAGAATGCCGACAAGCCGGTGACGCTGCGCGCCGCGATCAGCTACGCGGTCTGCGAGAAGCTGTGCGTGCCGGTCGAGGCCAATCCCGAACTCGCGTTCAACAACGTCGCCAGCACCCAGGACAGCGCGCTCGCCGCGGCGCTCGACACCGTCCCGGTGCCGGCCAATGTCGGCGATCCCAATCCGGTTGCGATCCGCGACGTCGTGATGCGCGGCGACACCGAAGTCTGGGTCGACGTCGTGGCGCCGCCGGCCAGCAAAGTGAGCCTGTTCGTCGAAGGTCCGACGGCGGACTGGGCTTTGCCGATTCCGAAGCGAATCCCCAATGCGCCGGAAGGCGTGCAGCGCTTCAGCTTCCCGCTCGAAGGCCTGCCGTCCGGCGCGCATGCCGAAGGCGCGGCGCTGAAATTCACGCTGGTCGGCCCGGAGAAATCCTACGAGTTCAACGTCAACCTGAACTGAGCCCGCTCAGCGCCCGGGCGGACGCTTGCGCGCCAGCCGGTCGGCGAGGAACGCCGCCAGCACCTCGACCCGGGCCGGCCGCGGGCCGCCCGGCGGCATCACCAGATGCACCGCGCCTTCGCGCTGGTGCCAGCCCTGCAGGATCACCTCGACCTCGCCGGCGGCGATCGCATCGCCGACGATGAACTCCGGCAGGTCGGCGATGCCGAGCCCGGCGATCACCGCGGGCAGCACCGCCTCGCCATTGTTGACGCGCAGCGGACCGGACGGCCGCACCGCCGCCTGCTCGCCCTGCGCGTTGGTGTAGGACCAGACATTCGGCGTCGACAGATAGGCGTAGCCGAAGCAGCGATGCTCGGCGAGATGCATCGGATGCGTCGGCCGGCCGTAGCGCGCCAGATAGGACGCCGCGGCGACGGTATAGCGCGGCATCGCGCACAGCCGCCGCGCCACCAGCGACGAATCCGGCAGCGACGCGATCCGCACGCCGGCGTCGAAGCCTTCGCCGATCAGATCGACCATCGCGTCCGACAGATGCAGGTCGATCGAGACTTCCGGATAGGCGGCGAGGAAATCCGGCAGCAGCGGCGCGATCACCTTGACGCCGAACGTCATCGGCACCGCCAGCCGCACCAGGCCGCGCGGCGCCGCCGATTGCGCCAGTGCCTCGTTCTCGGCGGCCTCGCCGTCGGCAAGCAGTTGCGCGGCGCGCTCGGCGAGGCGGTGGCCGGCGTCGGTCAGCGCCAGCCGCCGCGAGGTGCGGTTGAACAGCCGCGCGCCGAGCCGGGCCTCGAGCCGCGTCACCGCCTTCGACACCGTGGCTTTCGACAGCGTCAGGTCGCTGGCCGCGGCCGCAAATGAGCGCAGCTCCACCACCTTGGCGAAGATCGCCAGCGCTTCGAAGTCCGGCAGCTTGGTCATCGCGGGGCCCAATGGCTCAATTTCAGAAACAATGAGTTTCAATCATTTCTATCTCTGAAATGCAAGCGAGCCACTATTCCAATACCCAACGATCCACCCGGCGCCCATCGGCGCCAAACCAGGGAGAATTCCCATGATCGAACTTCGTCCCTTCAACAAGCTCGGCGGCGCCGACCACGGCTGGCTCAAGGCCCGGCATCACTTCTCGTTCGCGAGCTATTACGACCCCGCCAATATGGGCCACGGCGCCCTGCGGGTCTGGAACGACGACGAGATCGCGCCGAACACCGGCTTCCCGCCGCATCCGCATCGCGACATGGAGATCATCACCTATGTGCGCGACGGTGCCATCACCCACGAGGACTCGCTCGGCAACCGCGGCCGCACCGAGGCCGGCGACGTGCAGGTGATGAGCGCGGGCTCGGGCGTCCGGCATTCGGAATACAATCTGGAGCCCGAGACCACCCGGATCTTCCAGATCTGGATCGAGCCGACGCAGGCCGGCGGCCAGCCGACCTGGGGCTCGAAGCCGTTCCCGAAGTCGGATCGCACCGGCAAGCTCGTGACCATCGCGTCGGGCGTCAAGGGCGACACGGACGCGCTGCCGATCCGCGCCGATGCGCGGGTGCTCGCCACCACGCTGAAGGCGGGCGAGACCGCCGAATACGCCGTCGACAAGTCCCGGCATCTCTATCTGGTGCCGGCGGCCGGCAGCGTCGAGGTCAACGGCGTCAAGGTCAATGCCCGCGACGGCGCCGCGATCCGCGACGAGGCCAAGGTCACCATCACGGCGCTCGAAGACGCCGAGGTCGTGCTGGTCGACGCGGCGTAACGCTGCAGCGGCAAACTCGATGCGGCGCCGAGCGTTGGCACGGCGCCGCCTCTGTCACAGCGGTCATGCGCGGGCTTGACCCGCGCATCCATCTCTCTTCGGAAGATTCGTCGCGAAGAGGATAGATGGCCGGGCCTTCGCCGCGCCGAAGGGGCTTCGGCCCCGCAGGCGGGTCGAGCCCGGCCATGACGGCTGACTAACAACTCAACGACTCCCCCATCACCCACCAAACGGAGACTCCCATGGCGAAGGTTCTGGTTCTTTACTACTCGGCGTACGGCCACATCGAGACGATGGCGAATGCGGTCGCAGAGGGCGCGCGCGAGGCCGGCGCTCAGGTCGACATCAAGCGCGTGCCCGAGCTGGTGCCGCCGGACGTCGCCAAGGCGTCGCACTACAAGCTCGATCAGGCCGCGCCGGTCGCGACCATCGACGACCTCGCCAATTACGACGCGATCATCGTCGGCACCGGCACGCGGTTCGGCCGGATGTCGTCGCAGATGGCTAACTTCCTCGACCAGGCCGGCGGCCTGTGGGCCAAGGGCGCGCTGAACGGCAAGGTCGGCGCAGCCTTCACCTCGACCGCGACCCAGCACGGCGGCCAGGAGACCACGCTGTTCTCGATCATCACCAACCTGCTGCATTTCGGCATGGTGGTGGTCGGCCTCAATTACGGCTTCGGCGAACAGGGCCGCATCGACGAAATGACCGGCGGCGCGCCCTACGGCGCCACCACCATCACCGGCGGCGACGGCTCGCGTCAGCCGAGCGCCACCGAACTCGCCGGCGCGCGCTACCAGGGCAAATCGGTCGCGGAAACCGCCATCAAGTTGCACGGTTAAGTCAGGCACCCGTCCGAGACCGATCGCGAGGCGCCATTCGGGCGCCTCGCGGAGGTTTCACCAGCCGAAGGAGCCGAAATGCCAGTTTCACCCCCCAGGATCGAGACGTGGCCGGCTCTGCCCTACAAGGAGTGGCGCGCGACCAGCGAGACGCTGCATCTTTGGACCCAGATCGTCGGCAAGATCCGGCTCGCCACCACGCCGTGGCAAAACCATTCCTGGCACATCGGGTTGTATCTGACGACGCGCGGGCTGACGACCTCGCCGATGTTCGCCGGGACGCGGTCGTTCCAGATCGATTTCGACTTCATCGATCACGAACTGATCATCACCACCAGCGACGGCGACGTCCGCCGCCTGGTACTGGCCCCGCAGACGGTCGCCGACTTCTACGCGGCCGTGATGGCGGCGCTCGGCGAGCTCGGCATCGACGTCACCATCGACCAATGGCCTAACGAATTGCCGTCTCCGCTGCGGTTTTCCGAAGACCGCGTCCACGCCAGCTACGATTCCGACGCGGTGCGGCGGTTCTTCCAGGCGCTGTCGCAGATCGACCGCGTGTTCAAGCATTTCCGCACCGGCTTTCTCGGCAAGACCAGCCCGGTGCACTTCTTCTGGGGCAGCTTCGATCTTGCCGTCACGAGGTTCTCCGGGCGGGATGCGCCGCTGCATCCCGGCGGCGTGCCTTATCTGGCCAACGAGGTCGCGCAGGAAGCGTATTCTCACGAGGTCAGCAGCGCGGGATTCTGGCCCGGCTCCGGGCTCGACTACCCGGCGTTCTATTCCTACGCCTATCCGGCTCCGGAAGGTTTTCGCGACGCCAAAGTGCTGCCGACGGAAGCGTTCTTCAGCGAAGCGCTCGGCGAATTCGTGCTGCCTTACGACGCCGTCCGCACCGCTGCCGACCCGGATCAGGCGCTGCTCGACTTCCTGCAGAGCACCTACGAAGCCGCCGCCGATCTCGGCAAATGGGACCGCGCGACGCTCGATTGCCAATTCGGGCAAGTCGGCGTCCCGCGCCGATTGGGTTGATCACCCGGCAGGCCGGTCAGGTCTCGAGCGCCGGCTCGCCGGCGCCGTGATGATAGCGGCTGCCGAAGAACACCAGCGGCGTGCTGTCACGATGGTCGCAGGCGGTGACCTCGGCGACCAGCATGGCATGATCGCCGACGTCGATCTGCCGCACCACGCTGCAGGCGAAGAACGCCACGCAATCCGGCAGCCGCGGCAGGCCGTCGGTCGATTCGTAGCGCAGATCGAGCCGCGCCTGTCCGCGGCCGGCGAAGTGGCTGGACAACGCCGCGGCGGAGTCGGGCAGCACGTTGACGCCGTAGCGCCCGCTCGCCGCGATCGCCGTCCGGGTCCGGCCGGGCTTGGCCAGGAACAGCACGGTCGGCGGCGACAGGCTGACGGAGACGAAGCTGTTCACCGTCATGCCGCAGACCTCGCCGCCGCGGTCGAGCGCCGTGATCACCGTGACGCCGGTGGCGAAACGCGACGCCGCCGCGCGAAACCGCTCCGCATCGACGCTCGTCATCGCTCAGCTCTCCACTGCGTAGTGCATCAATTGCGCGCCCTTCGGCGAGTAGTTCGGCACGTCGGCGGCGACCTTGGCGCCGATCTCCGACTGCAACGCCTGCCCCATCGCCTCGGCGCTGTCGAACACCGCGGTGAACATACAGAACGGGGCGTCGCCGGGACCGAGCGGCGCCGGAAAGCCGTAGGTGCACGATTTCAACCCCGGCAACTGCTTGGCCAGCGGCACGTGGGTCTTGACGTAGTAGTCCTTGAACGCCGCCGGATCGTCCGGCGTCGGGTAGAGAACGGTGAGGCAATGCATCGTTTGCTTTCCTCCAGATGTAGCCGAAGGCTCGGCCAAGCACCTTCGTTTGCTGTTTTCGTCATGGCCGGGCTTGTCCCGGCCATCCACGTCTACCGAGCAGCCATCGCAGCAAGGCGTGGATGGCCGGCACGAGGCCGGCCATGACGAGTGTCGGCGAAACTACCCGACAGAGAGTCGCGGTTCCGAGCCGTTCACGCCGCTTGCGTCTGCGGCGCGCGATCGGCGGCGGTGCGATCGATCCAGGCCCGGATACGCTGCGGCGTCGAAATGCGATCCCACTGCACTTCCGGGTAGTTGAAGTTCTCGGTGAATTCGTCGGCCAGCGCCTTGTTGTGGCCCATCGTGCCGAGCAGCTCGCCGAGCTCGGGCGACGGCGGCGCCAGCATCATGTTGGTCCAGCGCGATGCGGCCAGCACCCGGTCCTGACGCTTCAGGTCGACCTTCTCACAGAACCGGACGTCGAGCACGTCGCTATTGACGATCTCTTCGCCGAGCACGAAGGCCGCATAGGACGCCATGTTGGCGCCCTGCCCCATCATCGGATCGACCACCGAATGGACGTCGCCGAGCGCGATGGCGCATTTGCCGCCCGGGAATTCGACCGTGGTGCTGCGCACCGTGGGGACGACGCCGCCCTGCAGCAGGTCCTGCTCCTGGGCGAGATCGAACCGCGCCGGATCGATCCGGTCGTAAGTGGTCGTATGATGCTTCTCCAGCTTCGCCAGCAGCGTCGCGAGGAATCGCGGCCGATCCTGCGCGTAGCTCAGCGTCGCCAGTTCTTCGAGGTCGCCGCCCGGCACATTCTCCATCAGCAGCGCGGTGGCGATGCCGTCGAAGGTGACGGTCGGGATCACGATCATCTCGCCGTGGCCGGGCGACACCGACAGCGTGACGTTCATCGGCTCGCCGTGCCGCACGCCCTTGTACAGGCCGACGCACAGCCGCCGCTGCGGCTGGGTGTAGGGCGTCAGGTCCGGCCGGTACGGAAACAACTGGCTGAAGCCGCCCTTGCCGGTCGACACCACCAGCAAGTCGAAGCGATCGACCAGCGGACCGATGTCGTCTTCCTCGACCCGGCGGAATTCGATCTCGCCGCCGCGCCGCATGAACTCTTCCATCAGCACCGGCAGATAGATGCGGTAGTCGACCGCCCGGCTCGGCCGCGAGAAATCGCCGCGGAATTGCAGCGGCTCGGGGAAATTGAAGAAGTGATTGTGGTGCGTGTAGGACAGCTCCGGCTTCGACCAGTGATCGATGCCGAGATACGCCTCGCGCGCCAGCGTGACGTGGTGATGCGCCACGGTGTTGATGAGCTGAGAGTCACGATAAGCGTGCGGCTCGCGATCGGTGATCACCGTCGCGTCGACGCCGTGTTTGTTCAGATACAAAGCCAGGTGCAGGCCGCCGACGCCGGCGCCGATGATTCCGATCTTGCGCTTCATGTCTTCCTCCCTCGACCGTCTTGTTTGTTGGCCGAAGCGTAGAAGCCCGCTTGACGCTCGTCTACGGAATGAACAGGATATGATTTGTTCCGGACGGGAATAGACGATGGATCGTCTCGATTGCCTCAGAGCCTTCGTCAAGGTCATGGAAGGCGGCAGCTTCTCCAGCGCCGCCAAGGATCTGGGACTCGGCCAGCCGGCGGTCAGCAAACGCATCGCGCTGCTGGAGCGTGAATTCGGCTCGCAGCTGTTCATGCGCAATACGCGGAAGCTGACGCCGACCCGGGAAGCGCACCGCATCTACGATCTGGCGCGGCAGGCGCTGAGCTGCATCGAGATGGCGCGGGCGAGTCTCACCGAAGCGCCGGCCGGCCCGACCGGCACGCTGCGGCTCGGCGTGCCGACCTCGTTCGGGCGGCACTACATCATGCCTGTCGTCGAGCACTATCTGCGCGCGTTTCCGGAGGTGAAGGTCGACATCCGGTTCAGCGAACGGACCGTCAATCTGGTCGAGGACGGCATCGAGCTGGCGCTGCGGATCGGGACGCTGGAATCCAGTTCGCTGAAGGCGCGGCGGATCGGCATGGTGCGCCGCTTCCTGGTGGCGACGCCGGCCTATTTGCGCCGGCATCCGCTGCCGCAATTGCCCGGCGACCTCCGACATCTGAATTGCATCACCTACGCCCGGCTGTCGCCGTCGCATCAATGGGCGTTCGAATCCGATCTCGGGCGGCACGTGGTGGAGATCACCGGCTCGCTGGTCGTCGACGATGCCGACGCGATGAAGCAGGCCGTGCTGCAGCATCTCGGCGTCGCCATTCTGCCGGCCTGGTGCGCGGCGGATGCGATCCGCCACGGCGAGATGGAGGTCGTGCTGCCGGAATTCACCGTGCCGGCGCTGCCGCTGCATGCGGTCTATCCCGACACCCAATGGATGTCGCTGCGGGCGCGCTGCTTTCTCGATTTGCTGGTGGCGCAGTCGGGCCTGTTCAACGAGGACGCGGTGCGCAGCGAACCGCCGCGACCGCCGCTGGCCGCGGCCGGGCCCGTGCTCTGACCGCGATCCCGCGGAGCGTCGGCGGGGTCGCCGAAAGTTGATTGATGCAGATGCATCTATCCTGCATGGCTGCTGTTCCGGCCGCGGACCTACTCGCGGCGGGCACCGCGCTCTATCTCCGCACTGCCTTCCGGAGATCGGCCCATGATCGAAATGTATTTCATGCTTCAACTCGCCCGCAGCCCGCTGCAGGTCATGGCCAAGCGGCTGATGTGCAAGAGCCTTCGCATCGCCACGCAGGGCAAGCGGCAGTGCCGCAGCTGCACCGGCGTCACGCCGCCTGACGTGGACTGAAGGTCCAGGTCAATGCGAGCACGCCGAGCGTGAACGCGGCGGAGATCAGCCCGAGCAGCGGAATGGTCAGCGCCAGCGCGGCAGTGGCCGCCCAGCCGATCGACGAGAAGGCTTCGGCGAAGGTCGCAAAGCGTGACGAGGTCTGGCGGCGACGAAACTGACTGCGCCGCGCCTGCACTCGAAACCACAGCTGAATGGCGGTCGCTGCGGCCGCCGCGATCGCGCAGCCCGCCGCGGTGACCAGCGCCTGCAGCGGCGACAGCCATGCCAGCGGCAGCAGCAGCGGCGTCACCACGATCGCGATGCCCATCAGCACCACCTCGATCCGCGCCCGCATCACCGCGGACGGCGGCAACGGCGCGGTCGCGACCAGATCGGGCGCGTCCTCGCCGGAAATCGTCAGCCACGCCAGCCCGCCGGCAAGCTGGCCCGCCGCCATCACAATCACCGGGGTGATCAGCACGATCGCGGTCGAGCGATCGGAAAAGCTGCGCCACAGCAGCAGCGCCGGCGGCACCAGATACAACAATTGCATCAGCGACTGCGACACCAGCCACGGGTCGCGGCGCAGCAGGATGAACTCCTTGATCCGCAGCGCCTGCTGCCGCGAGCCGCGGCGGAATTGGCCGCCTCCGGTCTGGCGCGTCGGCGTCAGGCTGACGCTGGCGGCGTTGACGACCAAATCGCCGAGGATCGGCGCGACCGTCATCATCACCAGTCCGAGCAGCGCCAGGCTGACGCCGAGCACCGCGGCGAGCGCGACGCCGTCGCCGAGCACGGCCCGCGCCGGCCACCACAGGGCGCTGCTCATCGCCGGCGCAAACGCCGCGACGGCATCTGACGTCAGCACCGTGAACCGCGACAGCGTGCCGGTGGACATGATCGCCGCGACCTGCAGGGCGATCACGAAACCGGCGCCGATCACCACCGACAGAATCTGCGCCACCAGCCGCGTCCGCCGCGGCCCGATCAGCCGGAACAGCAGCACGGCGACCGCGATCGCCACCGCCGACGCCGAGATACCGACCGCCGCCACCACGCCGAACGCGCTCAGCCAATGCGCGCCGCCGGCGAACGCCAGCACGTCGATCACCGGAGCCGCGAACAGCAGCGCCATCGCGGTGACGGCGAGCGCGATCGCCGCCATCCGCACCGAGAACACCCGTTCGAGCGGCACCGGCGACGACATGATCAGATCGAGATCGGCGCGGGCGTAGAACACCCGCGTCACCGATTCGATCGCCTGCGACAGCATCAGCAGCCAGCTCAGCGCCACCGTCGCAGCGATCACGATCAGGCTGCCGCGATCCGCCTCCTGCGTCAGCCCCGCATAGCTGCCGACCATCGCCCAGGCCGGCAGATGCAGAAACAACGCGAACACGATCAGCGCCAACACGATCGTGCGGGCGCGGCCGCGACGGCCCGCGGTCATCATCGCCAGAAAATCGCGCCAGGCCAGCCGAAGGTCGTGCCGCGCGAAACCCGCGAGCGTGGCCGCGCTCATGCCGCCGCCGCCTCGCTGTCGACCAAAGCGACGAACATGTCCTCGAGGCTGGAATCGCCCTGGCCGATCTGGCCGCGCAGCTCGGTCAGCGTGCCTTCGGCCACCAGCCGCCCGGCGACGATGACGCCGATCCGGTCGGCCATCCGCTCGGCGACTTCGAGGATGTGCGTCGTCATGATCACGGTGCAGCCGGCCCGCACCCGGTTCTGCAGGATCTCCTTGACGCGGCGCGCCGACACCGCATCGAGTCCGGTCAGCGGCTCGTCGAGAATGATCAGCCGCGGCTCGTGCACCAGCGCGCCGGCCAGCGCCACCTTCTGCCGCATCCCCTTGGAGAAGCCTTCGCAGCGCTGATGCGCGTGCGCCCCGAGGCCGAGCTCGTCGAGCAGGCGGTTCGCGGACGCCTGCGCCGTCGCCGGATCGCAGCCCCACAGCCCGGCGACGAAAGCGAGATATTCCATCGGCGTCAGCTTGTCGTAGATCATCGGCTCGTCTGAGACCCAGGCCGTGATCTGCTTTGCGGCGATCGGATCGGTGCGCGCGTCGATCCCGAGCACGCGGATCGATCCGGCATCGGGCTTCAGCAGCCCGGCGACCATCCGCAGCGTCGTGGTCTTGCCGGCGCCGTTGGGGCCGAGCAGCGCGTAGAACTCGCCGGCCCGAACGGTGAGGTCGAGCCGGTCCACCGCCGGGCGGTCGTAGCTTTTGGCGAGACCTCTCAGTTCCAGCGCGGCGCCGGTCGATCCGGTCATGTCGATCCCCGTCCAGACAACCGGTCCAGCATGGAGCCGAGAAGTTTCACCGGGATGAATTCGAGCGCTTGAAACGACAGCGGCCCCGACCGGGGGCCGCTGCAAACGGGTTTTGTCACCTCGGCGGCACGGCCGCGGAGCCCCGGCGACGTCACATCAGTTTGTCGAGCGTCAACGGCAGGTCGCGGACCCGCTTTCCGGTGGCGTTGAAGACCGCATTGGCGACCGCGGCGCCGACGCCGGTGATGCCGATCTCGCCGATGCCGCGGGCACCCATCGGCGCGCGTGGATCCGGGATGTCGGTCCAGATCACGTCGATCGGCGGCACGTCGAGATGCACCGGGACGTGATACTCGGCCAGGCTCGGATTCATCACCCGGCCGTTGCGGTCGTCGAACTGCGTCTCCTCCATCAGCGCAAGGCCGAGCCCCATGATGATGCCGCCGCGAAACTGGCTCGCCGCGGTCTTCGGATTGAGGATGCGGCCGCAATCATACGATCCGAGGAAACGCCGGACCCGGGTTTCGCCGGTGACGCTGTTGACGCCGATCTCGCAGAACAGCGCGCCGAACGAATGCATCGACCAGTGCATCGTCTCGAGCGGCGCCGAGGCGCTGCCTTCGACCGCGACGTGGTCGCGGCCCGACCGGGTGAGGATCGAGACGTAGCTCTCGTGCCGCGACGGATCGTCGAGCTTGGCGAGGCCGCCGTTCAGCGTGCCGACCTCGTCGGTGCCGAGGCCCGCGAGCGGCGAGTCGTTGCCGGCGAGCTTGAGCAGTTCCTTGATCAGCACGTGATGCGCGGCGATCACCGAGGCGCCGATCGAGGCGGTCTGCTGCGAGCCACCGGCCAACACAACGCCGGGCATCAGCGAGTCGCCATAGGCGAACGTCACCTGATCGCGCGACAGCCCGAGACGGTCGGCGACCACCTGGGTGTGAGCGGTCGCGGTGCCCATGCCCATCTCGTGGGCGGCGATCTCGACCCTGGCGTAGCCGTCGCGGGTCAGCGTGATCCGCGCGGCGCCGCCGGGCATGCGGTGATACGGATAGGTCGCGGTGGCGCAGCCGATCCCGATCTGCCATTCGCCGTCGCGCACCGTGCCGGGGGCGCTGCGCTTCGACCAGCCGAACTTCTCCGCGCCAGCACGCCAAGCCTCGGTGATGTGACGCGACGAAAACGGCGTGCCCTTGAGCGGGTCTTCGCTCGGCTGATTGAGGATCCGCAATTCGACCGGGTCGATTCCGAGGCTGACCGCCAGTTCGTCGATCGCGGATTCCAGCGCGAAGGTGCCGACCGACTCGCCCGGCGCCCGCATGAAGGTGTTGGCGAGCATGTCGAGATACACCACCTCGACATCGAGCTTGATGTTGGGCGAACCGTAGCTCGACATCGTCGGCAGGATGAACGGCTCGGGCATGCCGTTCTGCCGCGTCGTCGCCACCGTGCCGCTGTGGATGATCGCGTTGAAACGACCATCCTGATCGGCCCCGATCGCCAGCCGCTGTTCGGTCAGGGTGCGGCCGCCGATCAGGCGGTACACGCCCTCGCGCGACAGCGCGATGCGGACCGGGCGGCCGGCGAGCTTCGCGGCCGCGGCGCCCAGCACCTGGTGCTGCCACAAACACTTGCCGCCGAAGCCGCCACCGACGAACGGCGACGTGACGTGGACCTGTTGTTCCGAGATGCCGAAGATCTTGCCGAGCGACCACGCCGTGTGCGCGACCGCCTGCGAGGCGTCGTGGACGATCAGGCGGTCACCGTCCCAGGCGACGGTCGCGGCATGCGGCTCGATCGCATTGTGATTGTGCCGCGGCGTGGTGTAGGTCGCCTCGACTTTCGCGGCCGAGGCCTTGAACGCGGCGTCGGCCGAGCCCTTCTCGGTCTTCAGCGGCTGGCCCATGAACAGGCCGGGCTCGGTGCCCTTGCGCTTTGCGGTCGCGAAGCTGGTGGTCGCCGCATCCTGCTCGTAGCTGGCGCGGATCAGCGCGACGGCGTAGTCCGCCTGCTCCTGCGTCTCGGCCAGCACGACAGCGATCGGCTGACCGTTCCAGTGGATGCGGTCGTCCTGCATGATCGGCAGATTGTCGCCGCCGCCGGCCTTTTCGGCGCTCAGGAACACCGGCATCGACTCCATCCGCGGCGCGTTGCGGTGAGTCATCACCAGCACGACGCCGGGCGCGGCCTCGGCCTGCGCGGTGTCGAGCGTCGCGATCCGGCCTTTCGCCACGGTGCTGAACATCAGCGCGGCGTAGACCATACCGGGGAGCTCGAACTCGGCGGCGAACGGCGCCTTGCCCTGCACCTTCAACGGACTGTCGATCCGCGGCACCGATGCGCCGATCGAACCGTGCTTGGTGGCGATCAGCGAATCCGGCTTGCCGCCCGGCATCCAGCTGTCCGGCGCGAGTTCGATCGCCTTTTCCATGACGCCCTGAATGGCGCCGCGAACGGCCAGCTTGGCTTCTTCGGCAATGCTCATCGGGCTGCTCCTGCCAGTTCGCCGAGAACGGCGGTGATGGTGCGTTTCGCCAACTCGATCTTGAAGGTGTTGCAGGACAGCGGCACGGCGTGCGCGAGCTCGGCTTCGGCGGCGGCGCGGAACGCAGCTTCCGAAACCTTGCCGCCGCGCAGCGCCTGCTCGGCCTCGAGCGCACGCCACGGCTTGTGCGCGACGCCGCCGAGCGCGACACGCACGTCCTTGACGGTGTCGCCGTCGAGCTCCAGCGCCGCCGCGACCGAGACCAGCGCGAACGCGTAGCTCGAACGATCGCGCACCTTGCGATAGGTCGAGCGCGCCGCGATCGGCTGCGCCGGCAGTTCGATCGCGGTGATCAGTTCGCCCGGCTGCAACGCCGTCTCGAGGTCGGGACGATCGCCCGGCAGGCGATGCAGCTCGACCAGCGGTAGTGTGCGTGCGCCGCCGCGGCCCTCGAGATGCACCACCGCATCGAGCGCGGCGAGCGCGACGCACATGTCGGACGGATGCGTCGCGACGCAGGCCTCCGAGGCGCCGAGGATGGCGTGATTGCGGTTGAAGCCGTCGATCGCGTCGCAGCCCTGACCCGGCTGCCGCTTGTTACAGCGCGAGCCGGCGTCGTCGTAGAAGTAGCTGCAGCGAGTCCGCTGCAGCAGATTGCCTCCGACCGTCGCCATGTTGCGGATCTGCGCCGAGGCGCCGGCCAGGATCGCGCGCGACAGCACCGGATAGCGCGTGCGTACCGTGCGATGTTCGGCCAGCGCGGTGTTGCGGACGGCAGCGCCGATCACGAGGCCGCCGTCGTCGCGCTCGGTGATCTCCGCCGGCAGACCGGTGATGTCGACCAGCGCGGCGGGGCGCTCGATCGTCTCGCGCATCAGGTCGACGAGATTGGTGCCGCCACCGAGAAATTTGGCCTGCACGCCGGCGCCCATCCGCAGGGCGTCAGCGACGTCGCTTGCGCGTGAATAGTCGAAAGGAGTCATTCCGCCGCCTCCGCATAGGTTTCGCTGATCGCATCGATGATGCCGTTGTGCGCGCCGCAGCGGCACAGATTGCCGCTCATCCGCTCGCGGACTTCGTCGGGACTGAACGCGACATGGTCGCTGGCGAGGTCCTGCGTGACGTGGCTCGGCACACCGCGCTTGAGCTCCGCGGCCATGCCGACGGCGGAGCAGATCTGCCCCGGCGTGCAGTAGCCGCACTGAAAGCCGTCATGTTCGATGAAGGCCTGCTGCAGCGGATGCAGCCCATGCTGGTCGGCGAGGCCCTCGATCGTGGTGACGCTGCGTCCGGCGTGCTGCACGGCGAGCGACAGGCACGACACGATGCGTTCGCCGTCGACCAGCACGGTGCAGGCGCCGCAGGCGCCCTGGTTGCAACCCTTCTTGGTGCCGTGGAGATGCAGGGTCTCGCGCAGCAGATCGAGTAGCGACATCCTCGGATCGGCGGGCACCGGACAGTCGACCCCGTTGATACGGATCGCCGCAATCGCTGCGGCACTTCGATCAGCGGTCATGTGATCTCCTTCGAGGATGTTTGAAGCCAAGCGCAGGCAGCCGCGTCCCGCCGTAGGACGGCGGAGGACGGAAAGTGCGCTAACCGCGAAGCGGCTTGTTGGTTCGGACGCTGGTTGCTCGCGCCGTTGCCGCGTAGCCCGGCAAGCATCGATGTGAGATAACGGAGCAGCAATTCTTTATACGGAACATCGTTCCGTTTATCAAGAGGTATTCTTGTGTCCGAGAAGCCGCCTTGCGATGGCGCTTCAGCTGCGGCCGTTCGCGCGCCGCGGCGGGTCCGTGCGGACTCGCAGCGCAATCTGAAGACGCTGCTGGAAACGGCGCTGGCGGTGTTTTCGACCTCGGGGGTGGAAGCGCCGGTGCGGGAGATCGCCGAGAAAGCCGGCGTCGGCATCGGCACGCTGTATCGTCACTTTCCGCAGCGCTCGGACCTGATCGTCGCGGTCGTGCGCAAGGAAGTCGACGCATGCGCCGAGACGGCGGCGGAGCTGGCCGCCGCGCACGCGCCGTTCGAGGCGCTGAAATGCTGGATGCAGCGCTATGTCGACCTCGTCCTCACCAAGCGCGGCCTCGCCGCGGCACTTTATTCCGGCAATCCCGCCTACGAAAGCCTGCCGGCCTATTTCGAAGGCCGGCTTCTGCCTGCGCTGCAAGGCCTGCTGGACGCCGCCTGCGCGGCGGGCGAAATCCGGCGCGATGTCGAGCCTTATGATCTGCTGAAGGCGGTGGCGCAGCTCTCGAGCTCGGCGCATGACGGCGACCCGGCGCATACGAGGCGCATGGTCGCGCTGCTGATCGACGGCCTGCGCTACGGTGCAGCTGGCGAACAATAGACCTCCGAAACTCCCATCCCGAGGCGTCCACATCAAAACGGCCCCCGACAATGGGGGGCCGTTGGACTTGGGAGTCGGGATCTTAGTCGTCGTCGCGTTCGATGATCACCCGCCGGCGCGGCTCTTCGCGGTACTGCCGCCGGACGACGACGGTCTCGTCGGGCTCACGCTCGCGATACACCCGCCGTTCGCGGACATAGCGGTCCTCGCGGTCGTAATAGGGTCCGTGGCCGGTGCCGACGGTGACGCCGACCGGGCCGACACCGATGCCGACCTCGTCGGCGCTGGCCGGCGCAACGGCGGCGGTGGACAGAACCGCCAGCGCGGCGGCGGTGATGGCGAACTGCTTGATCATCGGGTCGCTCCCATGCGTCGAATTGCGATGCTGGGCCAATTCGTCGCAGGCCGCTTCGTTCCGCAGGTCGTCAGCGACCGCGGACGTCGACTTTTCGGAAGGTGGAACCGGGTTCGCCGTCAGGCCGGCGAGAAGCCGAGGCACTGGATCGATGCGGGGCTGAGGGATGGTGGGCGCGACAGGGATCGAACCTGTGACCCCCTCGATGTCAACGAGGTGCTCTCCCGCTGAGCTACGCGCCCTCAAGTCGTCGTGACGGGTGGCGTCCCTATATCGGCTCCGGGCCGGACAGGCAAGCGCACCAAAGCAGGATTTAGGCGGCCAACATCTTGTTCACTTCGCTGACCAATTCACGCAGATGCACCGGCTTGGACAGCACCTTGGCGTTTTTCGGCGCTTCCGAATCCGAATTCAGCGCAACAGCGGCGAAACCGGTGATGAACATGATCTTGATGTCGGGGTCGAGTTCCGAGGCGCGGCGCGCCAGTTCGATGCCGTCCATCTCCGGCATCACGATGTCGGTGAGCAGCATCTCGAACGGCTCCTCGCGCAGCCGCTGATAGGCCGACATGCCGTTGTCGAACGAGGACACCTGAAATCCGGCGTTTTCCAGCGCCTTCACCAGGAACCGGCGCATGTCGTTGTCGTCTTCGGCGAGGAGAATCTTGTGCATGGTTGCTGGCTTCAATCCGGACGGGAAAACTGCGATTCAGTTAGACGGCGTGTTGGTAAATTTCGGGTGAAATTTCTGCCGCGGGACGTTCGCAGGTCGAAATGATCCTGCGCTGAATCAAGTCGGCGATCAATCATCCGCGGCACTTTCCCGAGCCGCGCCCGTTGGGCCCACCTTGGAATGATTTTGCTTGGCACGACTGCATCGAACGCCGACAATGTTGCCTACGAATGTCATCAGGTGGTTGCGGCAAGACGGAGGTCAGCGGATTGACGGGCCACAGACGACGATGACCGAGTTCGACGACGAGTTCTCGCCCGCGTTCGAGATCGCCGAGCCGACGGTCTGGCGTGCCCCGATCATTTTCAATTCGCCGCATTCCGGGTCGGTGTATCCGAACGCCTTCCTCAACGCCTCCCGGATCGATCTCGAGGCGCTGCGCCGCTCCGAAGATTCGTTCGTCGACGAGCTGATCGACCACCTCTACGACCAAGGTTTCCCGGTGGTGCGGGTGCATTTCCCCCGCTCCTACATCGACGTCAACCGCGAGCCCTACGAACTCGATCCGAGGATGTTCAACGGCCGCTTGCCGAGTTTCGCCAACACCCGGTCGATGCGGGTCGCCGGCGGCCTCGGCACGATTCCGCGCGTGGTCGGCGACGGCCAGGAGATCTATCGCGAGCGGATTGCTGTCGACGACGCGCTCGGCCGGATCGAGACGCTGTACAAGCCGTATCACCGCGCGCTGCGCCGCCTGATCAATCAGACGCATCAGACCTGGGGCACTGTGATTCTGGTCGACTGCCATTCGATGCCGTCGGTCGGCGTCACCCGCGACGAGCCGCGGCGGCCCGACATCGTGATCGGCGATCGCTACGGCACCAGCTGCTCGCCGCTGATCCCGAGCGTCGTCGAGGAAACCATGGCGGCGCGCGGCTATTCGGTCGGCCGCAACAAGCCCTATGCGGGCGGCTTCATCACCGAGCACTACGGCAATCCCGCGAGCGGCCTGCACACCGTGCAGGTCGAACTCAACCGCGCGATCTACATGGACGAACGCCTGCGCCAGCGCAGCGACCGGTTTGCCCGCGTGGCGGAGGACTTCACGATGCTCGCCGACGCCCTGTCGGGCATCCCGCTGGCCGATCTCGGCCCGTTTCAGGCCGCCGCCGAATAGACGAGCGCATCGAAGCTCGCTGCCGGTCTGCGTTCGCCACCGCACCGACGCTGCGTTCCGAACGTCGAACAACGCACGCGGCAAGAAAAAAGGGCCGCTTGCGATGGCAAGCGGCCCAAGTCTAGGGAGGAAACGCCCAAGGAGGGCAGCGATAGCGCGAGGCGCTACCGCACCGCAACAATATGCGACCGCGCCGCACAAAGCGCAAGTGTTTTTGAGCGTTTTTCTATGCAAAAAACGCATGTCAGAGTGCCAGATACGCACCGGGGCCTCTGAGATTTATTTGAGCCAAATCAATGAGATGAAATCGATTCGAGCGATGCGCCTGCGACAAAAAAGCGTGGGTTCCCGCTGTGATGGCCCGGCCACCGCCGACAAGGACCGAACCAATCGCAACAAACATCCGAAAAATGTGAATGGCGGCTCATCCCGCCGTTCAGCCTCTGGACCGCGGATCATACGACATAATAAGTGAGGCGGACGGGCGGGGTTTCAGGCAAGCCTAAGACCTCGTGCAGTGTAACCCCAGACTGACAAGGATCGCCCGTGACGGTCATCGATTTCGCCGCCTTTATCGGACGCCTCGCGACGTCGTCCGGCGACACCATTCTGCCGTTCTTCCGGACCTCGCTGACGATCGACAACAAGCAGCCCGGCCGCGACTTCGATCCGGTGACCGAGGCCGATCGCGCCGGCGAGGCGGTGATGCGCCGGCTGATCAAGGCGAGCTTCCCGCAGCACGGCATCGTCGGCGAAGAGTTCGGCAACGAGCGGGAGGACGCCGACTACGTCTGGGTGCTGGACCCGATCGACGGCACCAAATCTTTCATCGCCGGCTTCCCGGTGTGGGGCACGCTGATCGCGCTGCTGCACAAGGGCACGCCGGTCTACGGCATGATGCATCAGCCCTTCATCGGCGAGCGGTTCTCTGGCGACAACGGATCGGCATCGTACAAGGGGCCATCGGGCGAGCGCCGGCTGAACGTGCGGCGCTGCGCGACGCTGAAGGACGCGACGCTGTTCACCACCTCACCGCTGCTGATGAACGACGCCGACCGCGCCACCTTCGAGCGCGTACAAGCCGTGACCCGGCTGACCCGGTTCGGCGGCGACTGCTATGCCTATTGCATGCTGGCCGCCGGGCAGCTCGATCTGGTGATCGAGACCGAGCTTAAGCCCTACGACATCGCGGCGCTGATTCCGATCATCACCGGTGCGGGCGGCATCGTCACCACCTGGGACGGCCAGCCGGCGCAGAACGGCGGCCGCATCATCGCCGCCGGCGACAAGCGCGTGCATGAAGCCGCGATGAAGATCCTCAACGGCTGAGTCGCGCGAGCGCGGTCACCGCCGCGCAGCGAGACCTTCGATCACCGCCCGCAGCACGGCCAGCCATTCCTCGCGGTCGGCGCCCTGCTCGATCGCCAGCGCGGCGCGATCGTAAGCCGCGCCGAGCAGTTGCGCGGTCGGCGCGAGCGGCAGCGGCGGGATCGCGCCCGCGTCGATCGCGGCCTGCAACCCGTCGCACAGCGTCCGGACGCCGTGCCGGGCATCGATCGCGTCGGCCTCGGCGCGGCCGAGCACGGCTGGCGATTCGATCAGCAACAGCCGGGTGCGGCCGGGCACCGCCATCGCCGCCAGATAGGCTTCGCCGCCGGCGATCAGCGCCGCGATCGGCGAGCCGTCGAGCGGCGCCGCCTCGATCTCCGCCGCCACCGCGGCCGATTCGGCCTCGACCACCGCCCGGAACAGCCCCTGCTTGTCGTCGAAATGATGATACAGCGCGCCGCGCGTCAGGCCGGCGGCCTCGACCAAATCGGGCGTCCCGGTTCCCGCATAGCCTTGCGCGATGAAGGCGTTGCGGCCGGCCGCGATCAATCCCGCGCGCGTGGTGCTGGAGCGTTCCGGATTGGTGCGTCGCTTGGTCACTGGCATACATACAGCCTGCATGTTATTTTAAAACATGCAGATTGTATCTTTGTTCAGCCCGGGAGGAAAGGCGATGCAGGCGACCAGCTATTACCCCGTCATCATGACGCCGGACGTCGGCGCGACCGCGGCCTTCTACGCCGCGCATTTCGGCTTTCAGCCGCTGTTCGAATCCGACTGGTACGTGCACCTGCAGTCCGCCCAGGACCCGGGCATCAACCTCGCCATCCTCGACGGCCAGCATCCGACCGTGCCCGAAGCCGGCCGCGGCCGGGTGTCGGGGCTGATCCTGAATTTCGAGGTCGCCGACCCGGACGCCGAATATGCAAGGCTGCAGGCGGCCGGGCTGCCGATTCTGCTGCCGCTGCGCGACGAGGATTTCGGCCAGCGCCATTTCATCACCGCCGACCCGAACGGCGTGCTGATCGACATCATCAAGCCGATCCCGCCCAGCGCGGACTACGCGGCGCAATATGCCGAGGGCGCCGCCGCAACCCAGGCATAAGCACGACAGCTGTTGTGCGAAGCCGCGCGATCGGACAATTTGCGGCGGTGTCGGGCTCGCTTCTCCTCCTCATCGCCGCCGTGTTCGCCTTCGCCGGCTTCATCAAGGGAGTCATCGGCCTTGGCCTGCCGACCGTCTCGATCGGCCTGCTCGCCGTGGTGATGCCGCCGGCGCAGGCGGTGGCGATCGTGATCGTGCCGGCGATCGTCACCAACATCTGGCAGACCTTCGCCGGCCCCTATCTGCGCGACATCCTGCGCCGGCTGTGGCCGCTGATGCTCGGCACCGTGATCGGGATCCGGCTGGGGTCGGGGCTGATGACCGGTCCCTATGCGCGCTACGGCACGCTGGTGCTCGGCGTGCTGCTGGTGATCTACGGCATCCTCGGGCTGAGTCGCACCCGCTTCCATGTTTCGCGCAGCTACGAGAAATGGGTCGGCGGCCCGGTCGGCGTGGTCACCGGCGTGGTGTCGGCCGCGACCGGCGTGCAGGTGATCCCGTCGATGCCGTTCATGCAGGCGATCGGCATGGAGAAGAACGAGCTGGTGCAGGCGCTCGGCGTGTTCTTCACCACCGCGACGCTGGCGCTGGCGTTCAACCTCACCGATGCCGGCCTACTCTCTGTAGCCACCGCTTTGCCCGGCGGCATCGCGATGGTCGCGGCCTTTGCCGGCATGTTCGCCGGCCAGGCGGTGCGCGACCGGATGCATCCGGACGTGTTCCGGAAATGGTTCCTGATCTCGATCATCGGGCTCGGCTGCTATCTGTTCGCCGAAACGCTGGTGAAGATGATCGGCTGAGCGCTCTTCAGCGCGCCTGCAGCAGCGCGACGCGCAGGCCGAGCGCCACGAACAGCGCGCCGAGGCCGCGATTGATCCATTGCAGCAGCGGGCCGGAGCGCCGCAGCCGATCCGACGCGCGCGCGGCGAACGCCGCCAGCGCCAGGCAATACAGCGTGCCGTTGCCGACGAAGATCAGCCCGAGAACCAGGAATGCCAGCGCCTTGTGCGGCGCGTCGGCATCGACGAATTGCGGCAGGAAGGCGAGGAAGAACAGCGCCACCTTCGGGTTGAGCGCATTGGTCAGCATCCCCTGGCGGAACACCTGCGCCGGCCGCAGCGCCGGCGCATCGTCGGACGTCGCCGCAAAACCGGTCGCGCGCGACAGCAGCATGCCGATCCCGAGCCAGATCAGATAGGCCGCGCCGATCAGCTTGACCGCCGTGAAGGCCAGCGTCGAGGCCATCAGCAGCGCCGACAACCCGACCGCCGCCGCGGTCACATGCACCAGGCAGCCGGCGCTGACGCCGAGCGCCGCCGCTGCGCCGCCGCGCCAGCCGAACTGCAGGCCGCGGCCGACGATGAACGCGGTGTCCGGCCCCGGCGTGACATTGAGCAGCAGCCCGGAGGCGACGAACAGCCAGAAATCGTGGATACCGAGCATCGCGGAAGCGCCTGTGCGAAAGTGAGTTCTCGCCATCTCCACCCGCGATCGCCGCGCCGGTCAAGCCCGTCCGCGAGCGCCGCAAACCTGGTTCGCCACCGTGCCGTCCCCTGACAAAACAACGCCTTGTTAAGCTGATCGAAACCATGACGAGGCCTCCTGACCACGGGGGCTCGTATCGAGCAGACGGATCGGACCAGGATGACGGCAACCGGCAACAGGCTGGCGCGCGCCGCAGCGGCGGCGCTGCTCGGCGCAACCTTGCAGGCGGGCGCGGCGCAGGCGCAGACCCCGTTCGACGTGTTCAATCTGTTCGGCGGCAAGAATGCGGCGCCGGCCGCGCCGCAGCCCGCCAATATCGGCGCGCAGACGCCCACGGCGCCGCCCGGCGGCACAGCCGCGCCGCCGTGGAGCGGCGAGGACGGCGCCTCCGGCCATCCGCTGATGACCGCGGCGGCGATCCGCGAAGCCGCCGCCAATTTCGACGCCTGCGTTGCGTCGATGTGGCCGGACGCGCAGCGCCGCCACATCTCGCGCGACAGCTTCGAGCGCTACACCGCCGGGCTCTCGCCCGATCTGCGGCTGATGGACCTGATGGATTCGCAGCCGGAATTCACCAAGGCGATCTGGGAGTATCTCGACATCCTGGTGAACGACAACCGGATGGCGAGGGGCCGCGAGATCCTGGCGCAATACAAGCCGCAATTCGACGCGGTCGAGCGCGCGTACGGCGTCGACCGCTACATTGTTGCTTCCATCTGGGGGATCGAAAGCAACTACTCGACCCAGATGGGCGATCGCTACGTGGTCAACTCCACCGCGACGCTCGCCTGCGTCGGCCGCCGCCAAGCCTATTTCAAGGACGAATTCCTCACCGCGCTGGAAATCCTGCATCGCGGTGACCTGCGCCCCGAGCAGCTGCGCGGCTCCTGGGCCGGCGCGTTCGGGCCGACGCAGTTCATGCCGACCGCGTTCAAGCGCTTCGCCGTCGACGCCGACGGCGACGGCCGCCGCGACGTCGTCGACAATCCGTACGATCTGATCGCCTCGACCGCCAACAACCTCAAGAAGGACGGCTGGCAGAGCGGCGCGACCTGGGGCTACGAGGTCGTGATGCCGAAGGGCTTCAACTACATGATGGCCGACCGCAAGCAGATGCTGACGCTGGCGCAATGGGACGAGATGGGCGTGAAGCGCCCGAACGGCCAGCCGTTCCCGCGCTCGGCCGAGAAGGCCTATCTACTGGCGCCCGCCGGCGCCGAAGGCCCGGGCTTCCTGATGCTGACGAATTTCCGCGTCATCATGAAGTACAACCCCGCCGAAGCCTATGCGCTCGCGATCGGCCATTTCGCCGACCGCCTGCGCGGCGGCGCGCCCTTCGTCCAACCCTGGCCCCGCCACGAACGCGTCCTCTCCCGCACCGAACGCCTCGAACTGCAGCAACTGCTGGCCCAACGCGGCTACTACCGCGGCACCCCCGACGGCCAATTCGGCAGCATGACACGGGAAGCGCTGCGGAATTACCAGGCGTCGATCGGCGCGCCGGCGGATGGGTTTGCGACGGGGGAGATGCTGGAGAGGCTTAGAGGAAGGTAGAACTAGCCAATTCAAGCCTTACCGACCAACTTCGCATTGTGACGTGGACAATTTTCTACTATTAAGACCTTTTCATAATTTGGAATTATCAT
>JACRJB010000034.1 GCA_016215605.1 Rhodopseudomonas palustris | reverse complement strand
GACGCGGTGCTCAGACAGGCCCTCGCGACGCCCCTCGACCACCTCGCGTCATTTCTTGGCTATGCGGACGGGAGCATGCCCGAGGTAGCGAAGGCCCTCCAGGCTGGCCTCGCCAAGGCTCCCGACGCGGTGCTCAAACAAGCCCTCGCGACGCCCCTGGGGCACCTCGCGTCATTCCTTGGCTATGCGGACGGGAGCATGCCCGAGGTCGCGAAGGCCATCCGGGCCGGCCTCGCCAAGGCTCCCGACGCGGTGCTCAAACAGGCCCTCGCGACGCCCCTCGACCAACTCGCGTCATTTCTTGGCTATGCGGACGGGAGCATGCCCGAGGTAGCGAAGGCCATCCGGGCCGGCCTCGCCAAGGATCCCGACGCGGTGCTCAAACAGGCCCTCGCAACGCCCCTCGAGCACCTCGCATCATTCCTTCGCTATGCGGACGGGAAAATCCCCGAGGTCGCAAAGGCCCTCCAGGCCAGTCTCGCCAAGGCTCCCGACGCGGTGCTCAAACAGGCCCTCGCAACGCCCCTCGATCACCTTGCGTCATTCCTTGGCTATGCCCGAACGAAGATGGCCGATGTAGAAAAGGTTTTCCAGAACCAGTTACTAACGGGCGTCAATCTTTCCAAGATAGTTGATCGGGCTGTTCTCGATGGACCGGAGAAACTATACGCTCTATGCAAGCATGACCGAGCTTACGGCCAAATACTCCCTATGATCGACGTCGAGGCGTGGTCGCGTCGATGGAACAATTTCAACTTTGGCTCCCCAAGCTGGTTTGCCGGATTCGCTTCTCTTTGCTACAGTCTAAACCGAGATGCTCTGGTCGGCCCGATTGCAGCAGCAGTCGTACGAATTGCTCGCGCCGAGGACTTCTCGTCACCGGGCATCACCATGCGACACCTGACATTCGTTGTAACTGCGCCGCACGGATGCACTCCAGGCGAGGTCGAGCGGTTCTTCTCCCGGTGCATCACGCCGGACTGGCTGAAGGCGCAATATAGCTCACCTGACGCTTCGGTTGGTGCGCTAGCAGGCGCGGTGCGGTCAATCGCGATGAGCGAACAGGAGTCTGTCAGACGCTACTTTCTTCATCCAGCGTTACTTCAGCGACTTCTCGCCGAACAACCCACTAACGGTCAAGCATCGCGGCATGTCGCCGAATGGCTTCAATTGCTTAGTGCAACGCGGTTGCTGGGCTACGATGTGACAATGCGCCTGCAACCAATGGACTCTCGAGCCATCTCCGAGGCTCTGAAGGTTTGGCCGCCTGGTCCTGTTGATCAGGGTATTCAGCCGATAGAATCAGGGCTGTGGGCCGGCCTGCGAGAGTGGTGCCACATCATGCAGCAGCCGTTGATCGTGGCCTCCGTTACTGCAGAAGCAATACTTGGGCAGTTCCGAGCCGCGGATCCACTGGGGCGTATTAGAGTTGCGGCGCTAAATGCAGTCATGATTGACTGGCTTGAACGTTCCCAAGACCAGGGATGGAAACTCGTCGCCGATCCAGTCTCGTTACTTCACGCCGTCGAGAACCAACTTCGAGTCAAACAGAAAAGTGAAATTGGGAAAGAGACTTTTTTGTAACTTTTCCAATGAATCCTCGTCACAGCGCTTCGATTTGATTGAACGGATTGTTCCAGGACAAAATGCAGCAAAGCTAAAACGTTCGCTTTGGGTCACAAGCGGGGATCGTGCTCCGCACATTTTTGTTCTGGCGAACCGTCTCTACCGCCCGCGAGAGAAGATAGCGACCGTAGCGAGTTGAAAAACCTAGGCCGTCATCCTGCGCGTTTCGGCGATCGATCAAACTAGCCGATCGCGGTGAGCGATCGGCGGATCAAGTTTCTTCCAGTTTGTCGGCAGGCCTCGCCGCCGCTTCCACTTCCCACTCTACGCCTGCCCACTTCTCTCCACCGACAGCCCGAACACCGGCCGAAGCCGGGTGCCGATGATGCTGCCCGCGAACGCTGCGACCAGCCAGACCCAGCCGTGCAGGCTGCCGGAGGCGATGCCGCTGAAGTAGGCGCCGATGTTGCAGCCGTAGGCCAAGCGCGCGCCGTAGCCGAGCAGCAGGCCGCCGACGATCGCGGCGATCACCGAGCGGGCGGGGATGCGCCAGCTCGGCGCGAATTTGCCGGCGAGGCCAGCCGCGATCATGGCGCCGAGGATGATGCCGAAATCCATCACCGAGGTGATGTCGGCGAACACGCTCTGATGCAGCGAGGCGGCACGCGCGGGCACCTGCCAGTAACCCCAGGACGCGACGTCGACGCCGGCGAGTTCGGCCAGCTTCGAGCCCCACAGCGCGAAGGCGGAGGTGACACCCCACGGGCGGCCGGCGAGAACCAGCGTCGCGAAATTGCCGAGCGCGAGCGCAACGGCGCCGGCGAGCAGCGGCCACGGGCCCTGCAAGAACCGGCGCCAGCCGCGGTGGGTCGGCTCGGCGCCGCTCAGCAGCGTGCCGTGCTTGTTCTTTTCGATGATGCGCGTCAGCACCGCGATCGCGGCGAACGCCACCAGGCTGATCGCCAAAGCGGGCGCCCAGCCGAGGCTGGCGATCAGCGAGACGGGGCCGATGTTCGGCTGCGCCGACCACCACGGCAAATGCAGCGCGCCGATCGTCGAGCCGATGATGAAGGCCGACAGCGTGACGAACATGCGGGTGTTGCCGCCGCCGGCGGTGTACAGCGTGCCCGAGGCGCAGCCGCCGCCGAGCTGCATGCCGATCCCGAACAGGAACGCGCCGACCAGCACCGAGACGCCGACCGCGCCGTACTCGCCGCGCACCGCCTGGCCGAACACCGAGCCGTGGCCCAGCGCCGGAAGGAACAGCACGACCGCGACGGCGAGCATCAGCATCTGCGCGCGCAGACCCGCGCCGCGTCCGTCGGCGATGAACACGCGCCACGCCGAGGTGAAGCCGAACAGCGCGTGATACAGCACCAGGCCGAGGCCGCCGCCGAGCACGAACAGCGCGCCCTGGCGCCAGCCGTAGACCTGCGCAAGCGCGAGCGCGCCCGCGGCGAGCGCAGCCAGGCCGACGGTGACGACCTTGGTGTTGATGGAGTGACGCCCGGAACCGCTGCTGCGGTCGGAGCCAAGGAGTCGTGCGTCGACGGAAAGGTCGGTCATCTGAAGCCCGGAATTGAAGGGGTGATGCACCGGTATGTACAATTACCGCGGCGTGCGGCAACCGGCCGCGCGCAAATGGGAAAACGCTTCTCCGTTCCGCCGCTGCGACAGCGCGCGGGTCCTCTGACGGCGTCGTTTTACAGCCGAATCGTCTTTTCGACCTGGGAGCTGGACCGGGGGATAAGCTCCTGACGACGATCGAACAGTCGGCCGGGAACGCTTGTTGGAACTGTATCAACAAGGCTTACAGAGGCGCCGCCGCGCATATTCACGAAGTGGCGCACTGTAAGACTGGTGGCGGCTGCCACGATGTCTCGGCAAGCCCGTGCGAGGCGGCCTGAAATTCAACTCATGGCGCTGGATCACCTGCAAGCGTGACGCCATCGAGCTCGCGATCTGGATGACGAGCCGCGTTTCGAAACCAGGCGTCAAAGTGGTTCTTTCGGTGTTTGCGGCGGGACGATCCCGAAGACTCCGCTGGTCGAGATCAGTCGTAGAGATTTCGGGTCCCAGTGCGTTGTTTTGCTACGCGCAGCTAATGGCTACAACCGATTCTATGGCTACAACCGATTCTGGCCGATTTCGGCAGTCTCATAGACTGCTTGAACGATGGCAAAAGTCTTCCATGAAAATCGAAATATGCCGCCTTGATCAATCAAAGACGGCATAAACGGCGTAGCGCTGACAAGTGGAACGGGTCAACTGTCTCCATCAGGCTGATCAACGAGTCAGCCGCGGATTTGCTCTCCTCCAGAGTCATAGACGAGAACCCGATGAGGTCATCGACGCTGTCAGAGTGAGATTCCAACTGAACAAGACGTTCGAGAGCTGCGATCTTTTCTGCGTCGAGCGCTTTGTGGTCCTTCTTGAGCTGCTCCATCTTGGAGGCGAAGCCACCGCTACCCGGGCAGCGAAATGCAAGGAACACGTCCAATACTCTGCGGATTACATTTGGCATCATGTAGGCGTAATCATATTCTGAGTCGTTGCTGGCTTGGAACTTGAGTACGTGATCGGCGAGATAGTGGTATTCGGATTCGTACTCTCGGAGTAATCGAGACATCTCGACGATCGTCGTAGTGCGTGCCTCTCCCCCGTGGACCAGCTTAACGTCCAGAAAAAGAAAGCTGGCGGTCGATGGCGTCGTTTCCTTGCGGGGGCGGTAAAATTTGCTCCACGCCTTCTTGAATTCGTTCATACAATTCTGGTTATGGGTCAGCACAAAGACCTGCGACGCATCCGAAAGCCTGCTTAAGAGCAAAGAGCAGGCATAGTTGAGGGCCTTACTGTCCAAGCTCGATATCGGGTCGTCCACCACGACAATTCGATCTCTTATCGATTTTCCGTCGGCTTCCAGCGTCGACAAGAAATAGCATACTGCGATTGCAGTCTTCTCTCCCTCGCTGGGGCTGCCTTCGATTGGCCGGCCTCGACGGTGGATCTCGTAGCCCTTTTCAACGCTGACGATCGAAAGCTCCTTATGTCCGAGATACGCCTCTATCAGCCGATTTATCCTTGCGGCAGCCTGACCATGTTCCTTCACGAGACCGTTGAGTTCGCGTATTCTGTTTTGAAGTTCCTGAAGATCGTCGGTCGCGACGATTAATTCGTCATGCGATCTGACAATGCCGTTGGCGACGCTTCTATGTTCGTGCTGGTTTTCAGTCAGGTGATGCTTGCGTAATGCAAGACGAGCATCGTCTTGGCGCTTCGAGAAGCTGGCGCACGCCTCGTTGTGTCGTAGGATATTCGAGTGCAGCGCCAATCCAGACGAATCGATCAACGCAAATAGATCTTGATTGAGTTGCGTGTTCATCCACTCCGTTGCATCGGGATCGAGCGCCAGAGTCGGTCTTGCCAGCTTTGCATTGATTGCTGCGATCGCGGGTTCAAGTATTCTTACAACAGCATCGCTAATGGCCTCTTTTAGTCTGTCGACGGCCTTGCTGTATGTTTTGCGTTCATCGGCCACAATGTCGTTGGGTGATGGAATCGTCAGTGCGGTTTGTTGATAGAGGGCGCATGCGGACTGAAGCTCCGTTTTTGCGGAATGGAGTGCGCTTTGAAAGCGGGCGAAGCCCTCGTCTAACGCGTTTGCCAGCAGCTGTTTGCGTTCGGGCGATAGAACTCCTTTGCAGAATAGGCATTCGGCGAGTTCGTTGTGTTCGTGATAATTCAATCCCTCTTGAACCCATCCCAGCATTTCCGAGTGAGTCTTGAGCTCGGGAATTATCGTTAGGCTTGGCGTCTCTTGCAGTAAGCGGATTGCCGTCCGTAACACCGATTGAACCGTCTCGACGTCGATGTCTCGATAAGTGAGCGTAGGCATCGCCTCATCTCGTCGACAAAGCTCCCGCTGCGCTTCCAGTTGTGTTTCATCGAGTATCGATTCCGCGCTCAAATCAAGTGTCGAGTAGTCGGAGGTGAGTTGTGGGGCTTCATACTTGCGGTTTGCTGGTCTGATTTCCTGAGAGATCTTTCGAGCCAATTCACGTTTGAATGTCGCTGCTTGCTGCTCCCGGGCCTTAACTAGCTTCTTGGCGCCTTCCATTCGCTCTATCGCTGCTGGCAGAGCTCCTTCGGCCTTCTTTAGGTCTGTGGCCGCTTCAGCTTGCTCCTTGCCGATATAGAATACAGGCCGGGCTCGTCCCGCTGACCACTGCAAATTCAGATTGACAAAGTCTTCGTTGAAAACTGCCAGCCGGTCTCTCAAGACATTGGAAGAGCCGCCCCGTACAGTTTCGCCGTTGTCAGTGGAAAATTCGAACTCGCAACCTTCTGGCAATCTTCCTGTAGGTGGTTCTGACTGCATCGACGAAAAGCATCGTGACAAGGTGCTTTTGCCTGAACCGTTGAAACCATAGATAAGGTTGTATCGCTTGAAACCCAAGCTGCTAGTCTTCGCAGTTCGGTCAGCGAGAATGCCTGCGCTTGTAAGCTTGCAGATATTGTCAATAATCATGATGAACCCAATCTTAGCGATCTGAAATAGCTGATTAGCGCGTGCCACAGATCTTCTGTTGGAGTTTAGCTATATTGTCGTTCTTGAATTGGTCTTGGGAAGGCGTCTTTAGAAGTGTTGATTGGTCTTCAGGGAGACGTTCCGACAGCTGTCCTCGCGAGAACGTTGAAGACGAATAGTCCTCGGCCTTAATTGTTTCCGCAGAACACGAAGATCAGACATTGTCAGAGCATCGGTCGAATGCCCATGGGGCGGGTTGCGAAGCAATTTTGAGGTGTAGCCTATCCGGTGGTGTCTCTAACGCCAAGAACCTGAACGCTGCAAGTGCGGGGCCGTCGCCTTCGCGAGGAGTTCGTTTAGTTCTGGTCCGCACTGCCTTGGGCGAGGAACTCCCTTGTGGGAGAAGGTGGTTTCGCGAAGCGAAACCAGGTAAAGGGGGCCGCGGGCGCAGCGTGTGCTTCGCCCCCTCATCCGTCGCGGACTTCGTCCGCGCCACCTTCTCCCACGAGGGGAGAAGGAAGGAGGACTGATTCATGCGTCCCATTCCCTCAGCCCTGCAGGCCAAACTCGACTCCGGTGTCACCACGCTGGCGCAGTGTTGGATCGTGCGGCGGCGCGACGGCGGTGTGCTCGGCTTCACCGATCACGACCGCGATCTCACGGTCGCCGGCGTGGTGTGCCGCGCCGGCACCGGCTTTGCGGCGTCGGAGGCGGCGCAGCGGTTCGATCTGTCGGTCGATGGTGCGGAGATTTCCGGCGCGCTGGCCGACGATCTCTTGAGCGAGGCCGATCTTGCCGCGGGCCGCTACGATGCCGCCACGGTCGAGAGCTGGCTGGTCGACTGGAGCGAGCCGGCGCTGCATGTGCTGACCGCGCGCGGCACGCTCGGCGAGGTGCGGCGCGAGGGCCAGGCGTTCACCGCGGAGCTGCGCGGCCTCGCCGACCGGCTGTCGCAGGAGAGCGGGCGGCTCTACACCGCGAACTGCGGCGCCGATCTCGGCGACGGCCGCTGCCGCGTCGATCTCGCCGGCGCAGCGTGGCGCGGGCTCGGCGTCGTCAGCGCCGTGTTCGGCACCTCGACCTTCGCGGCGTCCGGTCTCGAAGTCTTCGCGCCGGGCCTGTTCACCGCCGGGCGGCTGAGCTGGCACAGCGGCGCCAATGCCGGCACCGCGATCGAGATCAAGCAGCATCGCGCCGTCGGCGGCCAGGTCCGGCTGTCGCTGTGGCAGGCGATGGCCGAACCGATCGCAATCGGCGACGGCTTCTGGATCACCGCCGGCTGCGACAAGCGGTTTGCGACCTGCCGCGACCGCTTCGGCAATGCGGCCAATTTCCGCGGCTTCCCGCAGATCCCCGGCAATGATTTCGTCGTCAGCTATCCGGTGCCGGGCACGCCCGGCAACGGCGGCGGCTCGATCAGCGGCGGCACGGTCGGCGGCGACAAGGTGTAGCTAAGTCCTCACGCCAAACCGGACGACATGCCATGGATAAACTCCTCACTCGCGCCGCGCTGGTCGCCGAAGCGCGCAGCTGGATCGGCACCCGCTATCGGCATCAGGCCTCGGTGAAGGGCGTCGGCTGCGATTGCCTGGGATTGGTGCGCGGCGTTTGGCGCGGCTGCCTCGGCGACGAGCCGGAGGCGCCGCCGGCCTACGCGCCGGACTGGGCGGAAGCGCGCGGGCAGGAGACGCTGGCGGACGCGGCGTTGCGGCATCTGCGGCCGATCGCGTGCGACGCGTTCGGCGCCGGCGACGTACTGCTGTTCCGCTGGCGCGAGCGCTGCGTCGCCAAGCACGCCGCGATCGCCAGCTCGGCGACGACGATGATCCACGCCCACGACGGCGCCGCGGTCTGCGAGATTGCTCTCGCGCCATGGTGGCGGCGACGGCTGGCCTATGCGTTCAGTTTTCCGGGGGTGGTGGAGGAATAGTCGAGCCGGGCGTGGTGGAGGAATCGTCTAGGTTGTTAGTTCGAGAGGTTGTTAGTTCGATACTGCAGCGTCGACGAGTCGTCCCCGCGCAGGCGGGGACCCATACCCCCTGGCCGCTCGACAGAAGCAAGGCCTCTGCCGCGGTGTCTCCATCGCGATGCTGCGGCATATGGGTCCCCGCCTGCGCGGGGACGACAGGCGGAGAGGCAGAGCCCAACTACTCATCGACATCGGGCAAGTGGGGCTTGTCGGCCGCTCTTTCACCTCTCCCGCTTGCGGGGGAGGTCGGATCGCGCAGCGATCCGGGTGGGGGAAGGGTTCTCGACGAGTCGTAGAGTCAGTGACTCGGCTCGCCCTCACCCCAGCCCTCTCCCGCGAGCGGGAGAGGGAGCGCGCTGTGCGGGGGGCGAGTTCGTCTCCAGCAGCGAGGCATGACGCGCGCGTTATCACCAGCGGTCACACACACACTCTCTCTCTCTGTCTCTCTCTCTCTGTCTCTCTCTCTATCTATCTATCTATCTATCTTTATCTCCAGCTCCAGCTCTCTCTCGAAGGAACACACCATGGCAGCTCTCGTTCTTTCGGTGGCCGGTGCGGCGGCGGGGGCGGTGTTCGGGCCGGCGGGGGCGATTGCGGGGCGGATTGCGGGCGCGGTGATCGGCAATATGCTGGATCAGTCGCTGTTCGGCTCGGGCTCGCGCAAGGTCGAGGGACCGCGGCTCGCCGATCTCGACGTGATGGCCTCGACCGAAGGCGCGCCGATTCCGCGGGTCTATGGCCGGGCGCGGCTCGCCGGCCAGGTGATCTGGGCGACGCAGCTCGAGGAAGTGATCAGCACCGACGACAGTTCGGCGGGCGGCAAGGGGTTCGGCGGCGGCTCGACCACCACGACCACGACCTATACGTACTTCGCCAATTTCGCGGTCGGGCTGTGCGAGGGGCCGATCGGCCGCGTCGCGCGGATCTGGGCCGACGGCAAGCCGCTCGATCTGTCGGGGCTCAATTTCCGCGTCCATCGCGGCGACGAGGGCCAGGCGCCGGACGATCTGATCGTCGCCAAGGAGGGCGCCGCCAATGCGCCGGCCTATCGCGGGCTGGCTTACGTGGTGTTCGAGCGCCTGCCGCTGGCCGATTTCGGCAACCGGCTGCCGCAGCTGTCGTTCGAGATCATCCGGCCGATCGGCCTGCTCGAACAGATGGTGCGCGCGGTGACGCTGATCCCCGGCACCACGGAGGTCGGCTACGAACCGGCGACGCGGGTGCAGATCGTCGACAAGGGCACCACATCGCCGGAGAACCGCCACGTCACGCATGCGGTGTCGGACGTGATCGCGTCGCTCGACGATCTGCAGGGGATCTGCCCGCGGCTGGAGCGCGTCGCGCTGGTGGTGGCGTGGTTCGGCTCCGATCTGCGCGCCGCGTCATGCACGATCCGGCCCGGCGTCGAAAACCGCGACAAGGCGCTCGACGGTGCGAGCTGGGCGGTCGACGGCGCGACCCGCGCCGACGCCTGGCTGGTGTCGCGGGTCAACGGCCGGCCGGCGTTCGGCGGCACGCCGTCGGACGACAGCGTCGTCCATCTGATCGGCGCGCTGAAGGCGCGCGGGCTGAAGGTGACGTTCTATCCGTTCGTGATGATGGACGTGCCGGCGGCCAACGGCCTGCCCAATCCGTGGACCGGCGCGGCGCCGCAGCCGCCTTATCCCTGGCGCGGCCGCATCGTGTGCGATCCGGCGCCGGGCCGGCCCGGCTCGCCGCAGGGCACCGCGACGGCGGCGGCGCAGGTGGCGCAGTTCTTCGCCGGCGGCGCGTGGAACTATCGGCGGATGATCCTGCACTACGCACGGCTGTGCGCGAGTGCCGGCGGCGTCGATGCGTTTCTGATCGGCTCGGAGCTGCGCGGGCTGACGCGGGTGCGCTCCGGCGCGGGCGTCTACCCGGCGGTGGCCCAGCTGGTGGCGCTCGCCAACGAGGTCAAGGCGATCGTCGGCGGCGGCACGCTGGTGACCTATGGGGCGGACTGGACCGAATACGGCGCCGATGTCGTCACGCCCGACGCCTCCGAGGTGCGGTTCCCGCTCGATCCGCTGTGGGCGCAGCCGTCGATCGGCGCGATCGGAATCGATTACTACGCGCCGCTCGCCGACTGGCGCGACGACGCCGGCCATCTCGACGCGGCGGCGGCCGGCTCGACCTACGACCGCGCCTATCTGGCCGGCAATGTCGAGGGCGGCGAAGCGTTCGACTGGTACTACCCGAACGATGCCGCGCGCGCGGCGCAAAGCCGGGTGCCGATCACCGACGGACTCGGCAAGCCGTGGACGTTCCGCGTCAAGGACATCCGGAATTTCTGGTCGCAGCCGCATCACGAGCGCGTCGGCGGGGTGGAACTGCCGGCGACGGCGTGGGCGCCGATGAGCAAGCCGGTGTGGCTGACCGAGGTCGGCTGCCCCGCGGTCGACAAGGGCGCCAATCAGCCGAGCGTGTTTCCCGATCCGAAATCCAGCGAGAACTTCGCGCCGTATTTCTCCAGCGGCGATCGCGACGACCTGATGCAGCGCCGCTATCTCGAAGCGATCATCGCCGCGTTCGATCCGGCGTTCGGCGCCAGCGACGTGCGCAACCCGGTGTCGCCGGCGTATGGCGGCCGGATGATCGAGCCGTCCGCGATCCATCTGTGGACCTGGGACGCGCGGCCGTTTCCGGTGTTTCCGGCGGCCGAGACGGTGTGGAGCGACGCGCCGAACTGGCAGACCGGGCACTGGCTGACCGGACGGCTCGGCGGTGCTCCGCTCGACGCGCTGGTGGCGCAGCTTTGTGCCGACAGCGGCGTCAGCGGCGTCGATACTAGTGCGTTGCGCGACAACTGCGACGGCTATGTGGTCGACCGGCCGATGTCGCCGCGGGCGATGATCGAGCCGCTGGCGATGGCCTACGCGTTCGACGCCACCGCGGCCGACGGCACGCTGCGCTTCGTGCAGCGCGGCGGTGCGCCGGTCGCCGACCTGACGGAGGACGATCTGGTGCTGCCCGACAAGGGCGCGCTGTCGCGGCTGACGCGGGCGCAGGAAACCGAGCTGCCGCACGAGGTCGCGTTCGGCTTCTCGGACACGATCGCCGATTTCCGGCGCTCCGCGGCGGCCTCGCGCCGGCTGGTCGGCGGCGCCGCGCGGATCGTCCATGCCGATCTCGCGGTGGTGACCAACGACGCCGCCGCGGCGCGCCGGGCCGAGATCTTCCTGCAGGATCTGTGGGCCGGACGCGAGACCGCGAGCTTCGCGCTCGGGCCGTCGCGCCTGTCGCTCGCGCCCGGCGATGTGGTGGCGCTGACGCTGAACGATCGGCGGCGGCTGTTCGAGATCAGCGAATGCGTCGACACCATGTCGCGCGCCGTCAAGGCGCGCAGCATCGATCCGGAAGTGTTCGCGCTGCCGCAGCGCGCGCCGCGCCGGATCGCGCCGCAATTGCCGGCGGCGCTCGGACCGGCGCATGTGGTGGCGCTCGACCTGCCGGTGATCGACGCCGCCGCGCCGGACGTGCTGACGCGGCTCGCGGTGTTCGCCAATCCCTGGCCGGGATCGGAAGTGATCTACGCGTCCGCCGACGGCGCGAGCTATCAACCGGCGGCGAGCGCGGCGGTGCGCGCGGTGATCGGCGAGACGCTCGATCCGCTGCCGCGCGGCCCGACCGCGGTGTGGGACCGCGGCAATCGCGTGCGGGTGCGGATTCTCGGCGGCGCGCTGTCGTCGCTGCCGGAGGCGCGCGTGCTGGGTGGCGACAACGTCGCAGCGGTGCAGAACGCCGACGGCGACTGGGAGATCTTCCAGTTCGTCGCGGCCGAACTGATCGACGGCAACAGCTACGCGCTGTCGCGCCTGCTGCGCGGCCAGGCCGGCAGCGAACAGGCGATGCGCGATCCGCTGCCGGCGGGCGCGCCGTTCGTGCTGCTGGATCGCCATCTGACGCCGCTGTCGCGCGGCCTCGATGCGCTCGGCCGGACGAGGCTGCTGCGGGTGGTGGCGGCCGGGCGCAGCCATGACGATGCGAGTGCGGTGGCGCTGAGCGTGACGCCGGGCGCGACCGCGCTGCGGCCGCTGGCGCCGGTGCACCTGACGGCGGCGCGCACCGCGGACGGTGTGCAGCTGTGCTGGATTCGCCGCACCCGGATCGACGGCGACGGCTGGGGCCTCGACGTGCCGCTCGGCGAGGAGGCCGAGGCCTATGCGATCGACATCCTCGCGCCGGACGGCGCGGTGGTCCGCATGCTGAATAGTTCAGTGCCGCGGGCGCTGTATGAAGCGGCGCTCGAGCTCGCCGATTTCGGCGCGCCGCAGACGAGCCTGCGGGTCCGCGTCGCGCAGCTGTCCGCCACCGTCGGCCGCGGCTTTGCCGCCGCAGCGACCTTCGCGATCTCTGCCTGATCGCATGACCTCCGAGAACCGGCATCCACTTGTCCGGATCATGCTCGGGAGAAAGGCTCCGCCATGACCGTCACCGCCAATCTCGGCTTGCCCTTCATCGAGGCGAGCCAGGCGCAGAAGCACGTCACCCACAACGAGGCGCTGCGGATCCTCGACGCCGCGATCCAGATCGCGGTCGCCGACCGCGGCCGCACCGCGCCGCCGCCCAGCCCGCTCGAGGGCGAGCGCCACATCGTCGCCGCAGGCGCCGGCGGCGCGTGGAGCGGGCAGGCGCAGGCGATCGCGACCTGGCAGGACGGCGCCTGGGCGTTTCTGACGCCGAAGCAGGGCTGGTGCGTGTGGTCGGTCGCCGACGACGTGCTGCTGGTGTTCGACGGCGCGGCGTGGCGCGATCTGCGCGACCTGCCGGTGTCGCTCGACAATACGGCGCGGCTCGGCATCGGCACCATCGCGGCGGCGCCCAACCTGCTCAGCGTCAAGTCCAACGCCGCGCTGTTCGCCGCGATCGCCGCGGCCGCCGGCGGCAGCGGCGACGTCCGGCTGCAACTGGCGAAGGAGAGCGCCAGCAAGACCGCCTCGGTGGTGTTCTCCGACGCCTATTCGGGCCGCGCCGAATTCGGCCTGGTCGGCTCCGACGCCTTCAAGCTCAAGGTCTCGGCCGATGGCGCCGGCTGGGTCGAAGCGCTGACGATCGATCCGGCCAGCGGCGCGTTCGCGTTGCCGCGCGCCGTCGCGCTCACCGGGGTGATCGCGCCGCCGCCGCTCACCGCGGACCACAACGACTACGCGCCGGCCGGGATCGCGGCGGCATCCGTGCTGCAACTCTCCGCCGATGCGGCACGCAGCCTGACCGGGCTCGCCGGCGGCGCCGAGGGCCGCGTGGTCTGCGTCATCAATGTCGGCAGCCAGCCTCTGACCCTGCGCGACGGCAGCGCGGCATCGCTGGCGGCCAACCGTTTTTCGCTCGGCGGCGACCTCGCGATCGGCGGACGGCAGGCGGCGATCCTGCGCTACGACGGCACCGCGCAGCGCTGGCAGGCGATCGCCGGCGGCGCGACCAAATCGACAGTGCCGCGCGGCCATCTCGCCGGACTGACGCTGTCGACCGCCGGCGGGTCATCGGCCTTCGCGGTGGCCGCCGGCGTCGCCACCGACAGCGGCGCGGTCGACAGCATCACGCTCGCCGCGCCGCTCGGCAAGACCACCGCCGCCTGGGCGGCCGGCGCCGGCAACGGCGCGCTCGATACCGGGACGATCGCGCCCAACGCCTGGTATCACGTCCATCTGATCAAGCGTCCCGACACCGGCGAAGCCGAGGTGCTGATCTCGATCAGCGCCACCGCGCCGGCGCTGCCGTCCGGTTACACGCTGTTCCGCCGGATCGGCGCGATGAAGACGAGCGGCGCCGGGCAGTGGCTGAAGTTCAGCCAGGCCGGCGACGAATTCCTGTGGGACGCCCCGGTGCTCGACGTCACCGGCTCCAGCAACCAGTCCACCACCCCGATCGCCCGAACCCTGAGCGTTCCGCCCGGCGTGAGGGTGTGGGCGAAGACACGGACGGGGTTTTACGGGCTGGCGAACAGCGTGTTTCTGCAAGCGTCGCCGGACGTGGCGCAGGTGGCGGGGGGGAGCCTTGGAGCAAACTATTCGCTGACTGATTCGGGCAATGGAAACGGGAGTTCAAACGAGTTTGCCACACGCACCGATAGTGCATGTCACGTCATCACCGTCGCAAACGGCACGGTAAATTGCAGCATCGTGACATGCGGCTGGATAGATCAAAGAGGGAGGTGTGACTAAACCAAAGGTTGCATTTCCTGAATTGCGCTTCTGTGATAGCGCAATCAGAAGTTTAAATACTCGTGAAATTAGATGTTTAGTCGGCGTTTTATCCTCGCCGCAGGCGGAGCATTCGCAACCTCCACTGCATCGTCTCAAACGACGATCCCGCGGATCGCACGAAGTTTTGGGATACCGCTGACTGCGCCAGGTGACCTCGTCCTTCAACGTCCGACGATTTTGCAGTTGCCCCCCGGCGCCTTTCCGTTCGCAACTTGTGCTGCTTTCGGAATGCTCAACGTAGCGGCGGCAACGCGTAGTTCCATCCGTCACTATGATCTCAGCACCCTCGAGTATCTTGGCGAGACGATGATCTCTGACCAAGTTCAGCCGGTCGATCCGCAGGAGTATTCGAACAATGTCTCCAGCATCGATTGCACCGAAAGCGAGTTGGTGATTGGCGACTTCGTGAGTGGGAATGTTTTCTTCGTCAACCCAATGGCGAAGACCGTAAGTGCTACAGTGGAGCTTGGTTCTGGTATCAGGTCAGTCGTCGCCGCCAAGGGGTTGGTGTTCGGGGTGTCCGACCACGGGTGGATCAAGGTAATAAGCCCGACGGAGCCTGGCAAAAGCGGCGACCTGTCTACACGAAGGGTCTTAGGAAAACTTGAGCTGCCGAAGGCGAGTTATGGTGTTTGGGATGGTGCGGAGACGCTGTGGATTTCTTGCACATTGCTAAATCGGGTGGTGAAAGTCGATATTCCTTCGATGAAGGTGATGAGCTCGTACCAATCGTTCACGAACCCGATGGGCCTTGATCTCGATGCCGATTTCGTCTGGATTGCGAACAATGGCGAAAGCTACGTTCCACCCGGCCAACAGATTACTAATGATCCGGGGTCGATCACCCGCATCAACCGAAAGACTGGGGCGTCCGAGAAGTTCTCACTTGGAATAGGAAATGCGACCCACTTCCTGAGGCGCTACGGAAAGTGGGCGTTTGTTTCTGGAGCGAACAGCGCCAAGGTTTATGTGATCAACACGATGACGATGGAAGTATCATCCATTCCGACAGGTCCGAACACGATCGGAGTCGAAGTCATTCCTGGCCTCGGCGCCGACGTTGCTCGCCTCGTTGCGACGTGCGGAAACAACAACACGGTATTGGTTTGGTCGATCGGCGCCTCCAGCTAGTCTCGCAATTGAATGCGCCTGTGCCTGCGACCTAACTTTGAATCGGAGCCACAGAGTTCCGAATGCTGCGCTGGAGGGTAGTAGGCGGCCATTGCCGGACAAGAGTTCAAGCCGGCGATGATGGAATCTCCGTGAAGAATAGCGTGAGAAACCGCTTGATGATGGCGTCAATGACGGCTTCGTCGACATGGCGTCCATCGAAGCCGCCGTAGGGGGTGAAGTTGCAGTGCGACGATACCCAGCGGATGATCTCGAATGATGGCCAATAAAACAGGTTCTGATCATCGCTGAGGGTCGTGAACACCTCATTGAGGGCGGCGCGCATCGTCGTCTTGGAAATGCAATCTCCGATGATCGGCGACGTGCCGTTGAAGGTCGCCTTCAGAGGGACGGGCGAGAGGGTCATGACGATCGGGAAATCGGGCCTCCATGCGCGGATCGTGGAGATGATCGCTGCGATGTTGTCCGAGTTCTCCTGGACCGTCGTCATCCTGGCGCGGTGTCGGCCGGCGTCGTAGATGGCCCGGGGCACGCCTCGCCAGAACACGCCACCGGTGGCGCTGTCCTCCCAAACCTGGGCGAGGCCGAATGTGAGAATGATGCCGTTCGCTTCGTCGAACAGGCGTGCGGCGCGGGTCCGGTCGGCGTCGTAGAGGCCGATGGCGGAGTTCGTCTTCGCGTACCAGTAGTCGCTGTCGGTGCGCTTTCCGGTCAGTGCGAATTCAACCCAGGAACGAATGGCGTAAGAATTGTCCAGGCCGTCCGGGATTGCGTATTGTTCGGTGTTGCCGAGCCCGCACTTCACCAGGTAGTTGCGAAGGTTGGTTGCGAAACACGAGCCCGCGGTGATCAGCGTGGAGGAGGTGTTGAACAGCCGCGACGATCGATAGCCGTCGAGTACGAGGTCAATCGAGTCGGTGAGAGTCTGTAGCTTGTCGAGGTCCTTGGGAAATTCCTTGAGGCCGGAGGGCCGAGCGTAACCCTGGACGCCGAAATTGGGCAGGCTTCCGACGTGTTCCGGCTGGATGCTCGATCCGTCGAGCAATGCTGCATAGTTCTTGCTGAACGGCGATACGAAGTCCGGAAACCGTTCGCGGGTCGCCGTCTCGATGATTTCCGCCGACGATGCATCCTTGTTGTAGTGGTGCATTTCGATCAGCGCAGTGCGGACGTCCAACTCCACCTCTCGCGCAAGATTCTCGGCCAGCAGGGAGTTCAGTAGGTCTACCGCCTCGTCGGTGCGGCCATCCAGCCTCAGATGGTGAGCCTTCCAACGTTCTTGTTCAATGTTCATAATTTTTTGCGCTCGCTCGAAAAAGAGCGCGCCAGCCCTCTACCGGACGCGCAATGGGTACTTCGTGTCGAAGTCGATGGACTAGGTATAAAATCACGCAACCGATAGATGAGGAGGTGGGAGGCTAGTTGAGCAAGCGTTGCGTGTAAAGCTTCAGGTAGAATATTGTAATCATTCAACTAAAGATGCGTGCTGCTGCTTGAAGGAGGCCTCAAATTGCTGGAACGACTTTCCCGTCCCGAATTCGGGATTGGAGGATTCAGCATCGCGCCATTTGCGTTTCCACCGTTCCACCTTCACAGCCGCCGGATTCCGACTTACGGCTCTGCGGCGCTGCCGCTGGAGCGGTTGGGTCGATGGTTGGTCGCGGGGAGCGGGTTTGAATGTCTGTCGTTGGAATCATCCTGGCGCGGGGCGGGTCGAAGCGGTTGCCGGGGAAGAATGTCCGGCCGCTGCTGGGCAAGCCGCTGATCGGCTATTCGATCGAGGCGGCGCACGGTGCGCGGGCGCTGTCGCGGACCATCGTGTCGACCGATGACGCCGAGATCGCCCGGCACGCCGCCGAATGCGGCGCCGAGGTGCCGTTCCTGCGTCCGGCCGAACTCGCCACCGACGATGCGGTGATCACCGACGCGCTGAGCCATGCGGTCGATTGGCTGGAGAACACCGGCACCACGGTCGAGGCCGTCGTGATCCTGCAGGCGACCTCGCCGCTGCGGCGGTCGCAGCATATCGACGAGGCGGTGGAACTGTTCAGAAAGACCGGCGCGGACACGGTGGCGGCGGTGTCGCGCGCCGCCACGCATCCGTACTGGTGCTGGAACGCGCAGGGCGATCTGCTGCAGCCGTTCTTCTCGACGGCGCACATGTACATGCCGCGCAACGAGCTGCCTCCCGCGGTGATCGACAACGGCGCGCTGTGGGTGGTCCGGCGCGAGCTGCTGCGCAGCGGCGAAATCTACGGCGAGAAGGTCGCGGGCTATCTGATGGAGGCGTCGGACGCGATCGACATCGACCATCTCAGCGACTTCGAGGCCGCCGAACGCTTGCTGTCGGCGCGCACGCCGCAGGATTGAGACGCCTCAGCCGGCTTCGACCGCCGCTGTGGCCGCGGGGGGCCGCGCGACGGCCGGCGCGGCGTCCCTGGTCGCTGCGGGCGCCGGCTCGACATAGCGCAGATTCCTGAAGCGGTCGGCGACCTTGGCGCCGTAGCGCCGCAGCGGCGTCTCGAGATAGCGGTAGTTGAGTTCGGTGGCCGCCATCGTCGCCGCGTAGACCGCGATGCACGACGTCACCGGATCGGCCGGGTGACCGATCGCGCTTTGAAGCAGCCGCGGCACGATCCAGCTGGTCGGCACGTGGATCAGATACAGCGCGTAGGAGCGCGTGCCGAAATAGATCAGCACGCGGCTGAACCGGCCGGCCGGGACGGCGAAGCCGGACTCGAAACTCGACAGCCAGATCAGCACCGCCGAGGTGACGGCGACGATGCCGGTGGCGTAGCGCCCGGTGAAGCCGTTGAAGAAAGCCGGCGCCTCGATGCAGGCGATCACCGCGACGCAGACCGCGAACGGCAGCCATTGCAGCCACGGCCGGCTGAGCCAGCGCGGCGCCAGCCCGGCATAGCCCGGCGATTGCTGCAACAGGGCGATCAGCACGCCGAACGCCAGCGCGTCGGTGCGGATCAGCCACATCAGCGCGTTTCGTTCGGAGAACACCTGCAGCAGGATGATCGCGACGACGGCGACCAGCAGCATCCGCCGCGTCAGGAACACCAGCATGAACGGAAACAGGATGTAGAACTGCTCTTCGAGCGCCAGGCTCCAGTAGTAGCCGGGCCGCCCGCACACCACTTGGGTCGCCGCGCTGCGGCATTCGTAGAGGTGGAAGTTGGCGAGCTGAAAGAACGCGGCGACGGTGTGGTAGAGATTGCGCGTGAAGTTCAGCGTGTCGTCGACGACATACGAGAAGACGAGCAGAACGGCCAGCCAGAGCCAGGCCGACGGCGCCAGCCGGAAGAAGCGCCGGATCCAGAACGGTCCGGCGAATTGCGCGAACGCCGACCAGCTCCGCTCCGTCCGCGGCTCGCGGATCAGATGGCGGGTGATGACGTAGCCCGAGATGCAGAAGAACAGGTCGACGCCGGTGCCCGGCTGCAGAAACTCGCGCGACAGGCCGTACAACGTTTCGCCGACCAGCAGGCTTCCCATGTGTCCATAAAGGACCAACAGGATCGCGACGCCGCGAAGCGCTTCGATTTCCTGATTTCGAGCGGGCGCGACCAGCATGGCTGTTGCCATAGCAGGCAGCTGCACGCGGCGGAAGTGATTAGCTGCGGTCGACGATCGCGGTTGGTATTCGAGTAATTGCACTGGTATCAATTGACAGTTAGTTGCGTCTTGGAGGTGACAACATCGAAAGTGATTACCGTCACTTTCGCCGGCGGATTCTGCAATTCGTCCCATTCCGCGGGGCTTATTCGTCGGTCGCTTGTGTTGCGCGCGAGGCCGGCGCCCGGATTTCAACAACCTTGACGTGAGCGATCAGCAGCCACCGGCTTGGAGGCGGGCGCGCGTGCGCCCGAAATCAGCAATGAATCAGTTCGGCTCCGTTCTTGTTCGCCTTTGGCCCGATGGCGACCGCAATATCCCGGGACTGACCGCGGGCATGATCGCGTCGGCCCCGCAAGTGTTCGCCCGCTTCGGCATCGATACGCCGCTGCTGGTCGCGCATGTGATGGCGCAGATCAGCCACGAATGCGGCGCGGGCCGCGACGTGGTCGAGAATCTGAACTACACGGCGGCGCGGATGATGCAGGTGTGGCCGTCGCGCTTCCGCACGCCGGCGAGCGCCGCGCCCTACGCACACGCGCCGCGCGCGCTCGCCAACAAGGCCCACAACGGCCGGATGGGCAATGCGCCCGGCTCCGACGATGGCTGGAATTTCCGCGGCCGCGGCGCGGCGCAGACCACCGGCCGCGAGGGCTATGCGCGGCTCGCCAGGGCGACCGGGCTCGACCTGGTGCGGCAGCCCGACCTCGTCAACGATCCACGCTATTTCCTGCTGTGCGGCGTCGCCGATTTCATCGCCTGCGGCTGTCTGCCGTTCGCCCGCGCCGACGATGTCGTCGGCGTCACGCGGCGGCTGAACGGCGGCACGATCGGGCTGGCGCAGCGCAAGGCGTGGCTGGCGCGCTGGAAGGCGGCGCTGGGCGATGCGCCGATCGTCGCCGCGTCGCCGCCGCTCGCGCCGGAGCTGCCCGCGTCGGCGCCGGCCTCCGCGCCGCCGCCGTCGCGGGTTCGCCATTTCATCGCCGCGCTGGCCGCGGCCTTCAAGAGGAGCTGACCATGGATTGGAGCGATCTCGCCAAACAGGTGATCACGCTCGGCGCGCCGATGCTCGGCAGTGCGCTCGGCGGCCCGCTCGGCGGTGCGGCCGGGCAGATCCTGTCCGAGGTGCTCGGCGCGCCGGCGCCGACGCCGGCCGCGGTGCAGACCTCGCTGCCCGCTGCCGACCCGGACAAGATCGCCGAGGCCGAGGCGCGCTGGGCCGAACTGATCCGCGCCGAGGCCGAGACCCAGCGCATCGCGATCAGCGAGACCCAGGCCACGATCCGCGCCGAGCTGACGGCGAGCGATCCGTTTCAGCGCTGGTGGCGGCCGGCCTATGCCTGGGAGCTGACGATGGAATGCGCCGCGCTGTGGGCCGTGCTGGTGCACGAATTCTGGACCGGCGACATCCAGACCATCAACGCGCTGATCGGCGCCACCGCGCTGCTGGCGACCTATTGGGCTTTCCGATTCGGCGTGCTAGGCGTCTACGTCAGTGGCCGGACCCGCGAAAAGGTCTGCGCCGCCACCGGGCAGGACAGCCCCGGCGTGATCGAGAAGCTGGTGAAGGCCGTCGTGAAGAAAAAGTAATGACGCGAGGCGGCGTTGTTCATCGGTCATTCACGGCGCCGCCGCTCATCTTCACGCCGGTAACATTGCCCGTGAATCGAAAGAGCGGAGTTCAACGTGCGGCTGCTCGTCGTCGAAGATGATCCCGATCTCAACCGCCAGCTCACCACCGCGCTCACCGACGCCGGCTACGTGGTGGACCGCGCCTTCGACGGCGAGGAAGGCCATTTCCTCGGCGACACCGAACCCTACGATGCGGTGGTGCTGGACATCGGCCTGCCGAAGATGGACGGCATTTCGGTGCTGGAAGCGTGGCGGCGCAACAGCCGCGCGATGCCGGTGCTGATCCTCACCGCGCGCGACCGCTGGAGCGACAAGGTGCAGGGCTTCGACGCCGGCGCCGACGACTACGTCGCCAAGCCGTTCCATCTCGAAGAAGTGCTGGCGCGGATCCGCGCGCTGCTCCGCCGCAGCGCCGGCCACGCCCAGTCCGAACTGACCTGCGGCCCGGTCTCGCTCGACACCCGCACCGGGCGCGTCAGCGTCGGCGGCCATCCGGTCAAGCTGACCTCGCACGAGTACCGGCTGCTGGCCTATCTGATGCACCATTCCGGGCGCGTGGTGTCGCGCACCGAACTGGTCGAGCATCTGTACGATCAGGACTTCGACCGCGACAGCAACACCATCGAGGTGTTCGTCGGTCGCATCCGCAAGAAGCTCGACGTCGACATCATCCAGACCGTGCGCGGCCTCGGCTATCTGCTGACGCCGCCGCCGGCCGAAGCCCATTAGCCCCATGCACGACCGGGGCAGGGCGTTGCTGCAGATCCAGGTCTGATGCCGGGCTCGGCCACCGCTGCCAAACCGCCGCGCCGCCGCGGCAGCTCGCTGGCCACGCGGCTGTTCCTGTCCGCGACCGCTTGGGTCGTGGTGATCCTGGCGATCACCGGCATCGTGCTGTCGTCGGTGTACCGCCAGGCCTCCGAACGCGCCTTCGACCGCCGGCTCAATCTCTATCTGCGCACCATCATCGCCGAGGTCGCGACGCCGGATGCGGCGCCCGACCAGTTCCAGTCGATCGGCGAGCCGCTGTTCGATCTGCCGCTGTCGGGCTGGTACTGGCAGATCGTCCGCACCGACACCGACAAGATCGATCCGCGCGCGTCGCGCTCGCTGTGGGACCGCAAGCTGCCGAAGCTGGAGGATCAGGGCGTCGAGCTCGGTCCGTCGGGGGTCCGGCAGGGCTATGTCGACGGCCCGGAAGGCCAGACGCTGCGCATGGTCGAACGCCCGGTCGATCTCGGCGCCGACGGCAAATTCGTCGTCACGGTGGCCGGCGACGCCACCGAAATCTTCGAGGAAACAAGGACCTTCGACTATTACCTCGCAGGGACCTTCATCGCGTTGTCGATCGGCCTGGTGCTGACCACGATCTTCCAGGTGCGGTTCGGCCTGGCGCCGCTGAAGCGGATTTCCGACTCGATCGCCGACATCCGCTCCGGCCGCGCCGAGCGGCTGGTCGGCCGGTTTCCAGTCGAGATCGCGCCGCTGGCGCGCGAGACCAACGCGCTGATCGACGCCAACCGCGAGATCGTCGAGCGCTCGCGCACCCACGTCGGCAATCTCGCCCACGCGATCAAGACGCCGCTTTCGGTGCTGGTCAACGAGGCGGCGACGCGCCAGGGCGATCCGTTCGCCGCCAAGGTGCTGGAGCAGGCCGAGATCATGCGCAGCCAGGTCGCGCATCATCTGGAGCGGGCGCGGATCGCGGCGCGGCTGACGGTGGTCGGCACCATCACCGAAGTCGAGCCGGTGATCGAAGGCCTGCGCCGGACCATGGAGAAGATCCACCGCGACCGCGACATCCAGGTCCGCGCCGAGATTGCCGGCGGCCTCAAATTCCGCGGCGAGAAGCAGGACCTCGAGGAGATGGTCGGCAACCTGGTCGACAACGCCTGCAAATGGGCGGCGAGCCGGGTGTTCATCGAAGTGACCGCCGAGCGCGGCGCGACCCCGCAGCTGCGCATCATCGTCGACGACGACGGCCGCGGCCTGTCGGCGGCGGAGCGCGCCCAGGTCGCCCGCCGCGGCCAGCGGCTCGACGAAAGCAAGCCCGGCTCCGGCCTCGGCCTCGCCATCGTGGTCGATCTGGCTGCGCTGTACGGCGGCGAGCTGATCCTCGGTCACGCCCCGATCGGCGGCCTGCGCGCGGAACTGACGCTGCCTGCGGCATAACGAACCGGCGGCTGCCACAGCGTCGCCAGAATTTGTCGCTCCGTTGCCTTGAGCGTTAGGAATTTCGCGCTACAACGTTGGTGGGGAACGAAGTGGGGATCGGGATGACGACGGGTCCGCGTGCGACATCTGGCACTGCGAAGCCTGCTGCGGCGCTGCTGCTGCTCGGCGCGCTGGCGCTCGCCGGTTGCGACCGCACCACCAATCTCGCCGCGCGGATGGATTCCTTCACCAGCAACGTCACCCCGGATTTCGGCCGGACCGGCGACGGCGCCGCGGCCGCGGTCGACAATGCCGCGATGGGTGGCCTGATCGGGTCGAAGATCGGCGCCTTGCTGAATGCCGAGGATCGCCGGTTGGCCTATGCGGCCGAACTCGAAGCGCTCGACCACGGCGAATCCGGCGCGCCGGTGCCGTGGAAGAACTCGTCCTCCGGCCGCTACGGCAACATCGTCCCGGGGCCGGCCTATGCCAAGCAGGGCGAAACCTGCCGCGGCTTTTCCCACACCGTCACGGTCGGCGGCCAGCTCGAGATCGCGCGCGGCACCGCTTGCCGTACGAACGACGGGCCGTGGACGGCGGCGAGCTGAGCCGTCAGCCCTCGGAAGCTCCCGCATCGATCGAGATTGTCGAGCGCCCGCAACGCCTTGCGGCGATTACTTGCGGTTGATGTGGAGCCTCAGGCCTGTGCGATTTGGGTCTGCCTCAACTCCTTCTTAACACCGCTGCTGTTATCTCTGAGAGTAGCGTCCTGGCGGCACCTGGTGCGGCCGGCGCCACCACAAGCGTGCAGATTTTCGGGCGCATGAGCCAGACACCGACCGAACGGCTGAGGGATTACCTCGCCCAGCTCCCGCCGCAGTCGCAGGCGTTGCTGATGCGCGAGTTCGAGCGCGCGCTGGAGCGCGGCGAAGAGGTCGCGGTCGCCAGCTTCGTGCTCGAAGAACTGCGCAAGATCGTCCGCGGCTCCGACGAAGACGATGCGCCGCGCACCGACGATCCGGCGCGGCTGATGTTCCGCGTGCTCGAGCCGTTCCTGATCGACAACAGCCAGCAGCCACGGCCGGGCCAGGTCCGCCGCGCCTCGCTGACCTCGATCTGGCAATGGCTGTCGCGCGAGGCGATTCCGACGCAGGTGCGCGAATTCGAGGGCGGGCTGATCAGCCTGCGCGGCGGCACCGCGGCGCAGATCGACGATCTGGTCCGCAAGCTGCAGCTCGCGGCGGCCGAGGCGATCGACAAGGTGATCAATCCGGAGCAGGGCGTCGACCGGCAGCGCGCGATGTCGCGGGTCGGGCCGCCGTCGACGGTCGAAGATCTGCCCGGGGTCGGCGCGGTGCTCGCCAATCGCGAGGCGCTGGAAACCTTCGACGGCAAATTGTCGTCCAATCTGCGGACCTTCGGCGACTCGCAAGTCAATTCGATGATCGCGTCGCTGAACGTGCCGGCGCTGCAGACCCCGATCATGCTGCCGTTCGCGCTGACGATGATCCTGCAGCATCTGACCCAGCCGTGGCAGATCGTCCGGCTGGCGCTCAAGGTGGCGGGCTCCGACGACGAGATCCGGGTCGCCGCGACGCCTTATGGCGTCGCCGTCACCATGGCGATCCACGACATCGCCCAGCTCACCGCCGATCTGCGCGACGAACTGAAGCGCGGCCACTATGGCAACGTCACCGAGAAGCTGAAGCTGGTCCATGACGGCGTCCGCGGGCTGCGCACCGAACTCGATCTGCGCACGGACTCGGCCTGGGGCAAGCGGCTCGCGGCGATCCGCGTCGATATCTCCAATGCGCTGAAATCCGAGATCGAGAGCGTGCCCGGCCGGGTGCGGCGGCTGCTGCGGCAGCGGCCCGACAAGGAAATCTCGGCCAACAGCCGGGTCGACCAGCTCGAGGTCGACGAGGCGGCGGCGCTGATCGATTTCGTCGCGGTGTGCCGCAACTACGCCAGCGAACTGGCGATCAACGAGATGACGCTGCGGACCTATTCCGAGCTGCAGCAATATGTCGAGAAATCCACAGAGGCTCTGGTGCAGTCGCTGCGCGGCTGCGACGCCCGGGTGAAGCCGTTCCGCCACATGCAGGCGCTCGCCGCGATCCGGTTCTGCGAAGTGCTGTTCGGCCACGACTACGCCCAGCTGATGCGCCGGGCGGTGGAAAGCGCGATGGTCGTGGTCGACCGCAAGCCGGCCCGGGCCGGGTGACCGGATCCCCGCGACCTATTTCAGGCCATCGCTGTTGGTGGATCTTGGTGCGGTGCATAAGTCGGTCTTGATGCAGTGCAGAAGCGCGTCGAGATTCTCTTAGCATAGACTGGGCAATGCGATTTGCTAACCGAGTAAAGTCTCCGAATGCTGTCCAATAAGATAATACCCCACTAGCTAGTTCTTCGAACGGTCAAGTTGACGTCAAAAATTTCGCTGTCTAGGGTTGCGTTAATTTGACAAGGATTTGACTGATGAATATTGCATGGCGTGCGGTTATCCGGGTTGGAATTTGGTTAGTTGCCGCACTAATAGCATTGTATCCGGTGTGTCACGCAGTACATATGCGGCCCACATTTAATCTCGTAGCAATCGCCAGTGCTGCAAATGATCGCCTTCTATTTCGCGACTTCTTTTTCGTAGTAATTGTTTTAGTTGCTGCCGCTTTTGGAAATGCTCTCTACAGTTTGGTAAGGGAACAAACGCCAACTTGGTTCAAGGGTTGTACTGTGCTTGGCTGTCTCTACTACGTCTATGTTTTGACGTACGGTATTAGTAGGTTCTCCGAACTCGCAGAAATGAAGGCTCCTATTGGTTTAAATGACCTCCGGGATGACCTTGCCTTCATGGCGTTTGCCGGCATGATCACTTTGATGGGAGAGCTGGCAATTTCGTTAACCGAGCGCGGGGAAGATGGGGTAGCTCTACAGGTGGCGAGAAGCTCTGGTTAGGAGAAGAATGATGGGAAATTATTTGTTGTCTCCCGAAGGCGCGAAAGAGATAAGCGCTTTGTTCCTGTTCTTGATGGCCGCCGTGTTCGTTGCTCGATTTGCCCTCTCTTTCGAAACAAGGACCCATGTTCTCGTCTGGGTTCGTCGTCATCTTCATATCGCGAACTGATGATCTCGGCCGGTAGTTTTCCGTTCCGTGGACCGGAGAGGTTGGCGCTACTAGATGATGTCGCTGTGGCCGCAGGTGGAGGTGGATGCTGCGCTGTGCTATTCTTCTGGAGCACACAAACCGGCTGCCGAGTCCGGGAACGCTTAGGCGGAGAAGCAGCTTCGTGGGCCGTCCAGATTCTCCTGCTGAATTGAACTAGTCGGGCCCCAACGCCTTGCGCCTCCGTGGGAGGATTGTTGCCCAATTCCTCCGCACATCGCCGGCCCGGGCCGGGTGACCTCTCGCCCTTGATTCATATCAAGTTTTGAACGCCGGCCTGCCGTAAGCGGTGTCGCAAATGTCAATTGCGCCAGCGGTCCGGCCATGGTGTAACCCGGCCGGATTCTGAACGCGTCGCGGCCGGCGCTCGCGCAGTTTCACCCGGAACTTCAACGCAATGGCGCTCTGGTTTGTGTTCGCGATCATGACGGCCGTCGCGGTCTTCGCCGTGCTGTGGCCGCTCGGTCGCACCGTCCGCGCCGGGCGCGAGGGCAGCGAGGCCAACGTCTACAAGGATCAGCTCGTCGAACTCGATCGCGACGCCGAGGTCGGGCTGATCGGTCCCGCCGAAGCCTCCGCCGCCCGGGTCGAGATCGGCCGCCGGCTGCTGGCCAGCGCCGAGACCGAGCGCACGGCGCCGGTGACGGCGCGGCACGGCCCGCGGCGCGGCGTCGCGGTGTTCGCCTTGCTCGGGCTGCCGGCGCTGGCGCTGGCGGTGTATCTGCCGCTCGGCTCGCCGATGCAGGGCGACGATCCGCTGGCGGGCCGCACCAAGACCGCGGCGGCCTCGCAGCCGCTGGAAAATCTGGTGGCGCAGGTCGAAGCGCATCTCGAGAAGAACCCGACCGACGGCCGCGGCTGGACCGTGCTGGCGCCGGTGCTGGCCAAGATCGGCCGCTTCGACGACGCCGCGCGGGCCTATCGCAATTCGATCAGCTATGCGGGCGAGACCGCGGAGCGCCGCGCCGATCTCGGCGAGGTGCTGTCGATGGCGGCTGGCGGCGTGATCACCGCCGACGCCAAGGGCGAATTCGAGCGCGCGGTGAAGCTCAACGCCGACGATCCGAAGGCGCGCTATTTCCTAGGCCTCGCCGCCGAGCAGGACGGACGGCCGAAGGACGCCGCGGCGATCTGGCGCGCGATGCTGGACAAGGCGCCGGCGGATGCGCCGTGGAAGCCGATGCTGCAGGCGCAGCTCGCGCGCATCGAGGGCAAGCCGCTGCCGGCGCTGCCCGACGAGACGATCGCCTCGGCGCAGAGCATGAGCGAGGCCGATCGGAGCGCGATGATCCGTGGCATGGTCGACAAGCTCGCCGCCCGGCTGCAGCAGAACGGCGACGACGTCGAGGGATGGCTGCGGCTGGTGCGCGCCTATATGGTGCTGGGCGACGCCGACAAGGCCAGGAGCGCGCAGGCGCAGGCGCGGCAGGCGGTGGCCGGCAATGCCGAGCGGCTGCGGCAGCTCAACGACGGGCTGAAGCAACTCGGGCTCGACGGATGAGGACGAGGCCGTCGCGCATGCTGGTTTCCGACACAGTCGTCCGGCATTTGTCGCGCGGGAGCGAAACGCGGATTTCCGGCGCCGATCAGGACGCCGGCACAAAGGTTGGCCATGACGCGTAAACAGCGGCGGTTGATGATGATCGGTGGCGCGGGCGTGGTGCTCGTCGTCGCGGTGGGCCTGGTGCTGAACGCGCTGCGCGGCTCGATCGTGTTTTTCTCCACGCCCAAGATGGTGTTCGAGCAGCATATCGGCGCCGGCACGCGGTTCCGGCTGGGCGGCGTCGTCGAGCCCGGCTCGCTGCAGCGCGGCGATCAGCTCGCGGTGGCGTTCAAGGTCTCGGATGGCTCCGCCACCGTGCCGGTGGCGTTCAAGGGAATCCTGCCCGACCTGTTCCGCGAGGGGCAGGGCGTGATCGCCGAGGGCGCGCTCGACAGCGCCGGCGTGTTCAAGGCCGACACCGTGCTGGCCAAGCACGACGAGACCTACATGCCGAAGGAAGTCGCCGACGCGCTGAAGAAGCAGGGCCACTGGAAGGACGATTACGAGAAGAAGCCGCCCGGCGCGGGGCCGGCGGCCTCCGCCGACGCGACGAGGCCGGTGCGATGATCGCCGAGGCCGGCCACTACGCGCTGGTGCTGGCGCTGGCGCTGGCGCTGATCCAGTCCACCGTGCCGATCCTCGGCGCGCGGCTCAATGACGGCGGGCTGATGAACGTCGCGCGCTCGGCCGCGCTGGCGCAATTCGCCTTCGTCGCCGTGTCGTTCGGCGCGCTGATCTGGCTGAACGTCACCTCGGACTTCTCGGTTCTCAACGTCTACGAGAATTCGCATTCGGCCAAGCCGCTGCTCTACAAGATCACCGGCGTGTGGGGGAACCACGAAGGCTCGATGCTGCTGTGGGTGTCGATCCTGGCGCTGTTCGGCGGTCTGGTCGCCGCGTTCGGCAACAATCTGCCGCTGTCGCTGCGCGCCCATGTGCTGGCGGTGCAGGCCTGGGTGGCGAGCGCGTTCTATCTGTTCATCCTGATCACCTCGAACCCGTTCCTGCGGATCGCCAATCCGCCGATCGAGGGCCGCGACCTCAATCCGGTGCTGCAGGACATCGGCCTCGCGGTGCATCCGCCGCTGCTGTATCTCGGCTATGTCGGGTTCTCGATCTCGTTCTCGTTCGCCGCGGCGGCGCTGCTCGAAGGCCGGCTCGACGCCGCCTGGGCGCGCTGGGTGCGGCCGTGGACGCTGATGGCGTGGATCTTCCTCACGCTCGGCATCGCGATGGGCTCGTATTGGGCCTATTACGAACTCGGCTGGGGCGGCTGGTGGTTCTGGGACCCGGTCGAGAACGCCTCGCTGATGCCGTGGCTCGCCGGCACCGCGCTGCTGCATTCGGCGCTGGTGATGGAGAAGCGCAACGCGCTCAAGGTCTGGACCATCCTCCTGGCGATCCTGACCTTCTCGCTGTCGCTGCTCGGCACCTTCCTGGTCCGCTCCGGCGTGCTGACCTCGGTGCACGCGTTCGCGACCGATCCGACTCGCGGCGTGTTCATCCTGATGATCCTGTGCGTGTTCATCGGCGGCAGTCTGGCGCTGTTCGCCTGGCGCGCTTCGGCGCTGAAGCAGGGCGGGCTGTTCGCGCCGATCTCGCGCGAGGGCGCGCTGGTGCTGAACAATCTGTTCCTCACCACCGCCTGCGCCACGGTGTTCGTCGGCACGCTGTATCCGCTGGCGCTGGAAGTCGTCACCGGCGACAAGATCTCGGTCGGTGCGCCGTTCTTCAATCTGACGTTCGGTCCGCTGATGGTGCCGCTGCTGCTGGCGGTGCCGTTCGGTCCGCTGCTGGCGTGGAAGCGCGGCGACCTGCTCGGCGCCGCACAGCGGCTGATCGCCGCCGGAATCGTGGCGCTGCTGGTGATCGCCCTGGTGTTCGCCTGGACCAAAGGCGGCGCGGTGCTGGCGCCGCTGGCGATCGGGCTGGCGGTGTTCGTGATCGCCGGCGCGCTGGTCGACGTCGTCGAGCGCATCGGACTGTTTCGCAATCCGCTGCCGATCGCCGCGCGCCGCGCCCGCGGGCTGCCGCGCTCGGCCTGGGGCACGCTGTTCGCCCATGCCGGCGTCGGCGTGGCGCTGATCGGCATCGTCTGCGAGACCACCTGGAACAGCGAACACATCGCCGCGATGAAGGAAGGCGACACCGCCAGGCTCGCCGGCTACGAACTGAGATTCGACGGCGCGATGCAGCGCCAGGGTCCGAACTATCGCGAGCTGCAGACGCGGTTTTCGATCAGCGAGGGCGGCCGGCCGATCGGCGTGATGACGCCGTCGAAGCGCAGCTTCACCACGCGCAACACCTCGACGACCGAAGCGGCGCTGCTGTCGCGCGGCGTCAGCCAGCTCTACATCTCGCTCGGCGAGATCGACGCCACAGGCGCCGTGACGGTGCGGATCTATCACAAGCCGTTGGTGCTGCTGATCTGGATCGGCCCGCTGCTGATGGCGTTCGGCGGCCTGCTGTCGCTGTCCGACCGGCGGCTGCGCGTCGGCGCGCCGAAGCCGGCCAAACCGCAACGCGCGCTGCAGCCGGCGGAATGAAACAGACCTCATCCTGAGGAGCCGCGATGCGGCGTCTCGAAGGATGGACCAGAACAATCATCCTTCGAGACGCATCCTTCGGATGCTCCTCAGGATGAGGGGAGAATACGGTGCGGAAGCTTGGACTGATCCTGCTCGCGATGATCACGCTGGTCCTCGCCGCGCCGCTGGCGCATGCGGTGCAGCCTGACGAGGTGATGGCCGATCCGGCCAAGGAGGCGCGGGCGCGGGAGCTGTCGCGCGAGCTGCGCTGCATGGTGTGCCAGAACCAGTCGATCGACGATTCCGACGCCACGCTGGCCAAGGACCTGCGGCTGCTGGTGCGCGAGCGGATCGCGGCCGGCGACAGCAACAAGCAGGTGCTGGACTATCTGGTCGCGCGCTATGGCGAGTTCGTGCTGCTGAAGCCGCGGTTCGAGACCCACACGCTGGTGCTGTGGCTGGTGCCGCCGCTGGTGCTGCTCGGCGGCGGTCTGGCGCTGTGGCTGCACGTCCGGCGGCGTGCCGACACCGTTGCGCGCGCCGGCGATGCCGCCGCGCCGCTCAGCGCCGATGAGCAGGCAAGGCTGGATCGGCTAATGGCGGACGGGTCGGATCGGACGGCGTAGCGACCGCCGCGGCCAACTCGGACCAAAGTGGGACGACGGAAGTCCTATTCCGGCGGCACTGAGGAGACAGGTAACACTTGCATCGTGACGGGCTTCACGGCGGCTGCCGGGGCAGGATGATACGATGCAGGATCTGTTGGCAAGTGCAGGGGTCGCGGTCGCGGCGTGGTTTGCGGTTTACTTCGTCGGCAAGCCGGTGGTCGCGCTTCAGCAGAACCGGCTCGAGGCGCTGAAGGTCGCCGAGCGCTACTACTTGGTCGACATGAACGCGAGCGAGGACGAGCGGGACGCCGCCCTGAAAGCGCTGTTCGAGGCCGGCGTCGCGTTGCGCACGCTGCACCGGGGATGGTCGACCGCCGTCAGGATGTGGTGCTGGATCTGGCGATACGATCTCGATCTCGCCGCCCAGGCGTTGTTCGGGCTGGCCGAGGGCCCGCGCGGCAACCTCGTGATTGCGCCGGAAACCCGCAAGAACACGCTCGACGCGCTGTATGTCGCGCTCGGCGCGCACAAGCATCTCTCGGCCGAAACCGTCCAGGCGATCCGGCGGATGATCGCGCAAACGCAAGCCGCCGCGCGCGAGACCAGCAGCGCGAGCGGCCCGGCGTCGTAGTCGGACCCGCTGAACGGCGTCGAGGGGCGCCGCTCAGAACGGCACGATTTCCATCGGCAGCGGCTTGCCGGCCTTGTGCAGGGCGATCCAGCGGTGGAGCTCGGCGACGTGGCCGCTCTCCTCGGCGACGAATTCCTTCGCCAGCGCCTTGATCTCCGGGTTTTCGGTGGTGTCGAGCACGTTCTTGTACCACTCGAAAGCGCCGGTCTCGGCTTCCAGCGCGATTTCCAGCGCGAGGTCGCGGCCGATGAACGGGTCGGTGCCCCAGATCGCCGCGGTCTCAGGGCTCTCCTCGCCGGGCCATTTGAAGTCGCCGATCTCCATCTCCGGCATGTCGCGGAAGCCGGCGCGCGCCTGCGCGTCCGCCTGGTGCATCCGCGAGTAGTCCGCGAGCTGTCGGAACAGCTTCGAGACTTCCTTGTTGCCGCACGAATCCATTGCGTCGGCCAGCTGACCGAACCGCAGCGCCGCTTCCTGTTCGAGGCGGATGGAGTGCGCCAGAAACTCTTCGACCGTTTCCATGTGATGATCCTTCGCTGTTCGGCCGTCGCCGGTCTGGCGACGGCCGTCTCCGTTGAAAGCTGGTCCCGTCAGGCGTTCTCGGCCGTCTTGGCGTGCTTGAGCGCCCATTCCTCCTGGGTGATCCAGGCCTCGAGGATGCGGACGTGTTCGGCTTCCTCGCCGACAAATTCCTTCGCCGCCGCGGCGACCTCGGGCGACTTGGTGGTGGCTTCGACCGCACGGTAGAATTCGTAGCCGCGGCGCTCGCCCTGCAGCGCGGCCTTGAGGCCGCCGAGGCGAGTCATCGAGGTGTCGGAGGCCCATACCGCCGCGCGCTCCGGCGTGGCGTGATCCGGCCAGGCGTAGTCCGGCGGCACCGACTTGCTGAGATCGATATTGCCGGCGCGCGCCTTCACCTCGGCGAGATGCATCCGCGAGAAGTCGGCGAGCTGTGCGAACAGCTTCGCCACCGCGTCGTTGCCGGCTTCCGCCATCGCCTTGGCGAGCTGGTCGTAGTGCAGCGCGGCGTCTTCCTCGACCTTGGCCGCGTAGCTGAAGAATTCCGGCAGCGTCGCGATTTCGAGACCGCCCTTGAAGCGGGCCGCGGCGTGCGTCACCGCGAGCTTCTGCGGCTGGGTCTTGTCGCCTTCGAACCGCACCATGATGTCCTCGTTGCGGACGAAGCACTGGCAGGCGAGGCGATAGCGCGGCGGAATGTCGTTGACCTCGGCGTTGACCACCTCGTCCTTGGTGATCTTGCCGAGCTGGCGCAGCACTTCCTTTTCCTTCTCGGTCAGCGCGACCGCGGACTTGGCCTTCGGATTGAAGTGCTCGACCTGCACCAGGCAGGAGCCGCATTCGCCGTCCTGACAGTCGAACGGGATCGGAATCTTGTGCGCCTTCGCGACGGCGAGAATGGTGCCGCGATCGCCGGCGACGGCATACACGGTGACGTCCTTCGCCATCACGGGCGAAGAGAAGGTAATATTGGCCAAGGCGCGCTCTCCTGTTACCTGGGTTGTGACCTGGATTGGTGACCGACGCCGAGCGGCGGCCTTGATCAGCGCCTTGGCAAGAAGCAGGCCACCGGAGATCGGCTGATATATCAGTTAGTTGGGAAAATGCCGGCGGGCGTCCGCGCGGCCGGTGCGGATCGGATTCCCGACACAAATGTACGAGTATTGACAAAATCGTGAGCGGATCGCGGGCGTGATCGCGACCAAGCGTCGCGGCGGAATACCGCCAAGTTACAAAAGTTTAATGCCTCAGCCAGCGCGCTGTAAGGCGCGGGCCCCCATCTTCGAATGGTCCGGTGCACTCATTCGCACCCCCGAAATTCGAGACCTCTGGAGCCCTCTGCATGACCGACCGTTTCTCCGATCTGACTTCTCAGCCGTCCAGCCGGCCCGTTCGCCGGTCGCTGTTCTCGGCGCGCAAATTCGCGCTGATGGCATCGGTGGTGGCCGGCCTCGGAGCGGGCGCATTCGGTCTGTCGCAGGCTCCGCTCTCGAGCGATCTGTTCAGCACGGCGGCGCACGCGCAGGTCGGCAACAAGGTCAACCAGGCGCAGCAGCCGGTCGGCTTCGCCGACATCGTCGAGAAGGTGAAGCCCTCGGTGATCTCGGTGAAGGTCAACATCGCCGAGAAGGTGGCCAAGAACGACGATCGCGCCGAAGATTCTCCCTTCGCGCCGGGCTCGCCGATGGAGCGCTTCTTCCGCCGCTTCGGCGGTGAGTTGCCGCCGGGCCTGCGCGGCCATCGCGGCGGCGGCATGATGACCGGGCAGGGCTCCGGCTTCTTCATCACGGCCGACGGCTATGCCGTGACCAACAATCACGTCGTCGACGGCGCCGACAAGGTCGAAGTCACCACCGACGACGGCAAGACCTACAAGGCCAAGGTGATCGGCACCGATCAGCGCACCGATCTGGCGCTGATCAAGGCCGAGGGCCGCACCGACTTCCCGTTCGCCAAGCTGTCCGAGGGCAAGCCGCGGATCGGCGACTGGGTGCTCGCGGTCGGCAATCCGTTCGGCCTCGGCGGCACCGTGACCGCCGGCATCGTCTCGGCGTCCGGCCGCGACATCGGCAACGGCCCGTACGACGATTTCATCCAGATCGACGCCCCGGTGAACAAGGGCAATTCCGGTGGTCCGGCGTTCGACACCAACGGCGAAGTGATGGGCGTCAACACCGCGATCTACTCGCCGTCCGGCGGCAGCGTCGGCATCGCGTTCTCGATCCCGGCCTCGACCGTCAAGGCGGTGGTGCAGCAGCTCAAGGACAAGGGTTCGGTCAGCCGCGGCTGGATCGGCGTCCAGATCCAGCCGGTGACGCCGGAGATCGCCGACAGCCTCGGCCTGAAGAAGCCGGAGGGGGCGCTGGTCGCAGAGCCGCAGGCCAACGGGCCGGCCTCCAAGGCGGGCATCGAATCCGGCGACGTCATCACTGCGGTCAACGGCACGCCGGTGAAGGACGCGCGGGAACTCGCGCGCACCATCGGCGGCTTCGCGCCTGGCAACACGGTGAAGCTCACCGTGGTTCACAAGGGCGCCGACAAGGAGCTCAGCCTGACGCTCGGCCAGTTGCCGAACCAGATCGAGGCCAAAGCCAATGACGACAGCGACAGCGGCCGCAGCTCCAGCCGCGGCACCGAAGTGCCGAGGCTCGGCCTGACGGTCGCCCCGGCCAGCTCGGTCGCGGGCGCCGGCAAGGATGGCGTGGTCGTCACCGACGTCGATCCGAAGAGCGCCGCGGCCGATCGCGGCTTCAAGGAAGGCGACGTGATCCTCGAGGTCGCCGGCAAGAACGTGGCGAGCCCCGGCGATGTCCGCGAGGCGATCAACACCGCCAAGGCCGACAACAAGAACAGCGTGCTGATCCGGGTCCGCTCGGGCGGTTCGTCACGTTTCGTCGCGGTGCCGATCTCGGCCAAAGGCTGATCGGCCGACCTCGACGCAGAGTTGGAGAGTGTCGCCGGCAATGTCGCCCCCGCTGACGGCGCTTTCCTGGGGACGGGTGCAAAACTCGTCCCCGCCCTCTACCTTCCGCCCGGAGTAAGCCCCCCTCCGTCGGAAGGACCAGGCGGGCGGTGGAGTCCCCCCAGCTCCATCGCCCGCTTCCATCTCCGAAGGGCATCCCGCGCCGCCTTGCATGGAGGCTGAAGTCCCGCCATGGTGCTGCAACATTCCAAGCCCTCGAGCGATTCCGACCCCAATATGCGCCTGCTGATCATCGAGGATGACCGCGAATCCGCCGATTATCTGGTCAAGGCGTTTCGTGAGGTCGGCCACGTCGCCGATCTCGCCAGCGACGGCGAGGAGGGACTCGCGCTCGCCGACAGCGGCGATTACGACGTGCTGGTGATCGACCGGATGCTGCCGAAACGCGACGGCCTGTCGGTGATCGGCACGCTGCGCGACAAGGGCAACCGCACCCCGGCGCTGATCTTGTCCGCGCTCGGCCAGGTCGACGATCGCATCAAGGGCCTGCGCGCCGGCGGCGACGATTATCTGCCGAAGCCCTACGCCTTCGCCGAACTGCTGGCGCGCGTCGAAGTGCTGTCACGCCGCCACGGCGGGCCGGCCGAGGAAACCAGCTACCGCGTCGGCGATCTCGAACTCGACCGGCTGTCGCACCGCGTCACCCGCGGCGGCGAGGAACTGACGCTGCAGCCGCGCGAATTCCGGCTGCTCGAATATCTGATGAAGCACGCCGGCCAGGTGGTGACCCGCACCATGCTGCTGGAAAACGTCTGGGACTATCACTTCGATCCGCAGACCAACGTCATCGACGTCCACATCTCGCGCCTGCGCGCCAAGATCGACAAGGGCTTCGACCGTCCGCTGCTGCACACCATCCGCGGCGCGGGGTACATGATCAGGGATGGAATCCGGTAAAGGCCCGCTTCGTTTGCCAAGGACGGGAAGCGCCTGGGTCGCGACGATCGGAGCGCACACGACGCGTGATCGGGCCTGGATTGTCCTGCCTGTCGGGTCCGGCGCGCCGCAGGGTAGGACGACGTCCGTCCGGCATCCGCGATGCGTCAGGCGGTTCGTGCGTCGGCGCGTTGCTATCCGCCGAACGTCATGCAAGCAGGTTCCAAAGATCGCACGCGCGGGCCTAGGTGGCTTCGCAGCGGCGCCGGCGGCCGCCGCAATACGGTCTCTTAATCTCCCGGTGAGATAGTACCTGCCGAAATCTATTAAAACAGGTGGGGGAGACCGGAATGTTCAAGGGGCGGCTCAAGAGGCAGGAATTGCAGCACAACGCCGAATGGCTCGACACGCTGTCACTTCATTGCGGAATCGGGCTATGGGACGCGATCCTCCATGACGGCGATGCGATGCATGCCAAGGCGCGGTGGACTTGGTCGTCCGAGTTCCGCCGCCTGTGCGGCTATACGACGGAAGCCGAGTTTCCCAACGTCGTGCAATCCTGGTCTGACCGCCTGCACCCGGACGATGTGGCGGGAACGTTCGCTGCCTTTGGATCGACCTGCCAGACCGGCGTCGGCTACGACGTCAAATATCGTCTGAAGGTGAAGAATGGAAGTTATCGCTGGTTCCGGGCGACCGGCGGCGTCGTGCTCGATGAAAATCGCAAGCCGCGCCGCGCCTGCGGATCGCTGGTCGACATCGACGATCTGGTGAGGGCCGAGGAAGAAAAGCGCGTGGTGATTCACAAGTTGGCCGCGGATTTCGAAAGTGCGGTCGGCAAGATCGTCGGGACGGTGTCTTCAGCTTCATCGGATCTCGAGAATTCAGCGAAACATTTGGCGGCGACGGCCGAAAGTTCGCAACATCTGGCGACCACCGTCGCGACGGCGTCGGAGGAAGCTTCGGGTAACGTGCAGTCGGTCGCCTCCGCCACGGAGGAGTTGTCGTCGTCGGTCCGGGAAATCAGCCGGCAGGTTCAGGAGTCGGCCCGCATCGCCAGCGAGGCGGTCGGACAAGCGCGCAACACCACCGACCGCGTCAGCGAACTATCCAAAGCGGCGACCCGCATCGGCGACGTCGTCGAACTGATCAACACGATCGCCGGGCAGACCAACCTGCTGGCATTGAACGCGACGATCGAGGCCGCGCGCGCCGGCGAGGCGGGCCGGGGGTTCTCGGTCGTGGCCGCCGAGGTGAAGGCACTCGCCGAGCAAACCGCCAAGGCGACGGGAGAGATTGGCCAGCAGATCAGCCGGATCCAGTCGGCGACCCAGGAATCGGTCGGTGCGATCAGCGAGATCAGCGGGACCATCGAAAAGCTGTCGGAGATTTCATCGACGATCGCCGCCTCGGTGGAGCAGCAGGGAGCGGCGACGCAGGAGATTTCGCGCAACGTGCAGCAGACTGCGGAAGGCACCGGGCGGGTTTCCGCCACCATTCTGGACGTCAAGCGCGGGGCCGTCGAGACCGGGTCGTCTTCCGCACAGCTTCTGTCGTCGGCACAGTCGCTGTCCAGCGAGAGCCGCCGCCTGGAAGACGAGGTGAGCCGCTTTCTGAAGACGGTACGCGCAGCCTAAGCGGCACCGGTCATACGTTCACGGACGATCATCATCGTGAAGCGCAGGGGCGGGGCGGAGCATTCGATCCGCTCCTGAATCGATCGCGGCATGAAGCACTGCGCGAGGCGCGTGAGGGATGAGGCAATCAACTCGCTGATCGCAGTCGATGTGGCGAGATACTCGCGGGGGCGAGATGCCGCGATCCACCCGCTGTTTCCAACTTGAACGATTTGTCACTTTTGGTTCTGGAAACAAGTCGCTACCCTGTCGGGTATGGACGCCTTGAAAAAATATCTATGCCGACGGGGTTTGATCAGTGACCGCCTTCGGTAAACTGATCCGAACCACCGCGTTTCGGCTGACGCTGGTCTATCTGTTTCTGTTCGGGCTGTTCGCCGCGTCGCTGCTCGGCTATTTCGCCTGGAACACGCGGCGGCTGATCACCGATCAGATCACCACCACGGTGGACGCCGAGATCGGCGAGATCGACGACATCTACACGCGGCGCGGCCTGCGCGGGCTGGTGTTCACCATCGAGAACCGCGCGCTGCGCCCGGGCGCCAATCTCTATCTCGTCACCACGCCGGCCGGGCAGGCGGTCGCCGGCAATGTCGGCGCGCTGGCGCCGGGCGTGATGAGCAAGATCGGCTGGACCGAAACCTTCTATCGCCGGCTCGACGATCAGGATCGCGGCCAGCATCGCGCGCTGGTGCGCGTCACCGAATTGTCGAGCGGCTTCCGGCTGCTGATCGGCCGCGATCTCGAGGAGCGGCGGCGGCTGTTCAAGGTGGTGGCCTCGGCGGCGCAATGGTCGGTGCTGATCGTCGTGGTGCTCGGGCTCGGCGGCGGCATCTTCGTGGCGCGCCGCGTGCTGCGCCGGATCGACGCGATGACCGGCACCACGCAGCGGATCATGGCCGGCGATCTGTCCGGCCGGCTGCCGGTCGGCCGCAGCGGCGACGAACTCGACCGCCTCGCGGAAAATCTCAACGCGATGCTGGAGCGGATCGAGGCGCTGATGAACGGCCTCAAGGAGGTCTCCGACAACATCGCCCACGATCTCAAGACGCCGCTGACGCGGCTGCGCAACCGCGCCGAAGAGGCGCTGGCGCTGTCCGGCAGCGAGGCGGAGTATCGCGCCGCGCTGGAACGCACCATCGAGGAATCCGACGGGCTGATCCGCACCTTCAACGCGCTGCTGATGATCGCGCGTGCGGAATCCGGGCACGCGCGCGGCGAGATGGATTCGTTCGACGCCGCCGGCATCGTGCGCGACATCCACGAATTGTACGAGCCGCTCGCCGAGGACAACGGCCTGGCGCTGCAGGTGACGAGCGAGCGGGCGCCGGTGCGCGGCAATCGCGAATTGATCAGCCAGGCGCTCGCCAATCTGGTCGAGAACGCCATCAAATACGGCCAGCCGCAGCTGGCGCTGGCGGCGCCCGGCGCGGAGGCTGCGACGTCGACGCCGACCCCGGAGATCCTGATCGAGGCGCGGCGCGACGGCGATCAGGTGCTGCTCAGCGTCACCGACCGCGGCCGTGGGATACCGGAAGCCGACCGCAAGCACGCGGTCGAACGCTTCGTCCGGCTGGAAGCCAGTCGCACCCAGCCGGGCTCGGGCCTCGGCCTCAGCCTTGCCTCCGCGGTGGCGACGCTGCACGGCGGCGAACTGCGGCTGTCGGACGCGCAACCGGGTTTGCGCGCCACGCTTGCAATTCCGGCGCACACGGGCGAAGGACTGGCTTCCGCCAACACCACACCAGAACCGACGCCCGCATGAGTTCTTCCGCGATTGACGCGGATATTCCATCCTCCGCACTGGCCGCGCGTTTCGCCGCCGGGCCGCAATTGCATGCGCCGGACGAGGCGTCCAAACGCTTCGCGGACTGGCTCGGCGATGTTCCCGCCGATCTGGCGGACGCGATCCGCGGCGTCGCCGATCGTTATCCGCACATCGGTGTCGCGCTGCAGTCGATCGCCGAGGCTTCGCCCTATCTGTTCGACCTGATCCGCGCCGATCCGGCGCGGCTGCTGCGGCTGCTGCGGTCCGATCCGGACGCCGGCTTTCCGGCGCTGCTCGACGGCACCGCGGCCGCGGTCGCCGCCGCCTCCGACGAGGCCGAGGTGATGGCGGTGCTGCGCCGGATGAAGGCGGAGGCGGCGCTGTCGATCGCGCTGTGCGACATCGGCGGGCTGTGGCCGGTGATGCAGGTGACGCAGGCGCTGACCGATCTCGCGGTCAACGCGGTGCAGATGACGCTGCGCTTCCTGCTGCGGCAGGAAGCAGCGCGCGGCCGCATCCACCCGCCGAACAGCGAAGCGCCGGAGCAGGGCTCCGGCCTGGTCGTGCTGGCGATGGGCAAGATGGGCGCCGGCGAGCTGAACTACTCCAGCGACATCGACCTGATCGTGTTCTACGAGCTCGAGGCGCCGACGCTGGCGCCAGACATCGAGCCGCAGCCGTTCTTCGTTCGGGTGACGCAGGGGCTGAGCCGCATCCTGCAGCAGCGCCGCCACGACGGCTACGTGTTCCGCGTCGATCTGCGGCTGCGGCCGGACCCGGCATCGACGCCGGTGGCGCTGTCGACGGTGTCGGCGCTGAACTACTACGAGCGCGAGGGCCGCACCTGGGAGCGCGCCGCGATGATCAAGGCGCGCGCCTGCGCCGGCGATCTCGTCGCTGGCGAAGCGCTGCTCGGCGAAATCGCGCCGTTCGTCTGGCGCAAGCATCTCGACTTCGCGGCGCTGTCCGACGTCCACGACATGAAGCGGCAGATGCAGACCTTCCGCGGCCAGACCGAGGTCGCGGTCGAGGGCCACAACGTCAAGGTCGGCCGCGGCGGCATTCGCGAGATCGAATTCTTCGCGCAGACCCAGCAACTGATCGCCGGCGGGCGGCATCCGGAACTGCGGGTGCGACCGACGCTCGCCGCGCTCGACATTCTCGCCAGCCGCGACTGGATCACCTTTCAGGCGCGCGACGAACTATCCGCCGCCTATCAGTTCCTGCGCCGTGTCGAGCATCGCGTCCAGATGCTCGCCGACGAACAGACCCACACGCTGCCGGACAGCGTCGAGGCGGTGGAGCGGTTCTCGCGGTTCTTCGGCTACGACAGCCGTGCGGCGTTCGCGCGCGACCTGCTGGCGCATCTCGACTGCGTGCAGGGCCACTACAGCAAGCTGTTCGAGGGCGATCCGACCGGCACCGCCACGCTGCCGGTGGACTATGCCGGCGGCCCCGACGACACCGTGCTGCTCGATCATCTGCGCAAGCTCGGCTTCAAGAAGCCGCTGATGGTCGCGACCACGCTGCAGCAATGGATGGCCGGCGGCTATCGCATCCTCAAGATCGAGGCGACGCAGCGCGCGTTCCGCGACTTCGTGCCGGCGCTGATCGAGGAACTGGCGCGGGCGGAGGAGCCCGACAACGCGGTCAGCGCGTTCGACCGGCTGCTGCAGGCGCTGCATCGCGGCGGCCGGCTGATCTCGCTGCTCAGCCAGAATCGCGATCTGGTGACGCTGGCGGCGCTGGTGCTCGGCGCCGCGCCGCGGCTCGGCGACATGCTGGCGCGGCAGCCGCAGATCATGGACGGGCTGATCGATCCACGGTTCTTCGGCGCGATGCCCGACCGCACCGAACTGTCGGCGCGGCTGGCGGCGACGCTCGCGGACGCCGGCTCCTACGAGGAGTTTCTCGATCGGCTGCGGCTGTTCGGGCAGGAGAGCCTGTTCCTGATCGGCACGCGGATTCTGTCCGGCACGGTGTCGACGCAGCAGGCCAGCGTCGCCTTCGCCGACGTCGCCGAGGGCATCGTCGGCACGGTGCACGGTCTGGTCAGCAAGCAGTTCGTGTCGCAATACGGCAAGATCAAGGATCAGGAGACCGCGATCCTGGCGATGGGCAAGCTCGGCAGCCGCGAGATGACGGCGTCGTCCGATCTCGACCTGATCCTGATCTACGATTTCGATCACGAGCAGCCGGACTCCGACGGCGAAAGGTCGCTGCACGGCGCGCAGTACTTCGCGCGCTTCACCCAGCGGCTGATCTCGGCCTTCACCACGCGGACCAATTACGGCGTGCTGTACGACGTCGACATGCGGCTGCGGCCGTCGGGTCGCGCCGGTCCGCTGGCGTCGCGACTGGACTCTTTCGCCGAGTACCAGGACAGCGAAGCGTGGACCTGGGAACATCTGGCGCTGACGCGGGCGCGGGTGATTTCGGCGTCGCCGGAATTCCGCGCGCGGATCGAACAGGTGATCCGAGCCGTGCTGACGCGGCCGCGCGACGCCGCGATCATCGCCAACGACGTCGCCGAGATGCGTCAGGCGATCGCGCAGGAGAAGGGCGAGGACGACGTCTGGGATCTGAAATACGCCGCCGGCGGCATGGTCGATATCGACTTCATCGCGCAGTATCTGCAACTCGTCCACGCCGCGGCCACGCCGGAGATCCTCGCCGTCAACACGCTGGCGGCGATCGACAACGCGGCCAAGCTCGGCGTGCTGGCGCAGGCCGACGCCGACGTGCTGCGCCCGGCGGCGCGGCTGTATCACGACCTGACCCAGATCCTGCGGCTGTGCGTCAGCGACAAGTTCAAGCCGGAGACCGCGGGCGACGATCTGCTGCGGGTGCTGGTCCGCGCCGGCGACGCGCCGGACTTCTCCTCGCTGGAGGCGCGGGTGAAGGAAACTCAGGCCGAGGTGAGGGCGATCTTCAACCGGCTGATCGGCGGCAAGGGCGAGTAGCCCGTCAGCTCTGGCTCACCGACATCCACCACTGCTGCACCACCTCGGGATTGGTCAGCTGGACTGCGCGGGCGGCATCGAACTCGCGCTTGCGGTGGGCGCTGGCTGTGATGCCGAAACGGGCGCGGAAGCTGCGGCTGAAATGCGCCTCGCTCTTGAAGCCGAGATCGGCGGCGAGGCGTGACAGTCGGCGGTTTTCGAGGGGATCGCTGAGCGCCGCCTGAACAGCGAGCAGGCGGCGTTCTTGCACGTAACGCATGATGCCGCCGCGATTCTCGAATAGACGATAGAGCGAGGCGCGCGAGACCGAAAGCTCGGCGGCCAGCCAATCGGGCGACAACTCGGGCGATGCCAGATGATCGCGGATCAGCGCTTCGCTCATCGCCAGCAGCGTCTCGTCGGTGTGTTGCCGTTCGGCGAGTTCCGTGTTGGAGGCGCACGCGAAGAGTCGATTCAGGAAATCTGCAGTTTCGGTGACCGTGCCGGCCACGTCCGCCTGGGTCAGTTGAGCGCTCCGCTCCTGAAGCGAGACGATGTACGCCGCCAGGAGGTCGTTCCGGAACGGGTCGAGCTTCGGCTTGAGGGCGTTCAACGCGTCATCGTTCAGTAATTTCTTGGGTACGATCAGCGATAGCGTGTTGGACGCGAACGCACGGGTGTCGACGGGGTGAGCGAGATCGATGATGGCGACCTTGCCTGGTCCAATAGTCGCCTGGTGGCCGCTGATGGCGCCGGTGAAGCCGCCTCTCCGATAGAGATGCAGCAGCAGATGGTCGGGCGTCGTCGCGATGCGTTCGACGTCCCTGACGAAATCTTGTGCTGTGAAGGCAACCTTGGCGATCAGCAGATCGCGGATGATCACGCCGGCAACGGAACCGGTCGGCGTCTTCCGTCGCGGTCCGCACGGTCGCGGTTCGAAAAGCGGCGCAATGACGGCGCTCCAGGTCGCAAAAGCAAGAGGTTCGTCCAAGCCTGACGTGACATAGTAGAGCCGGGGCAGATCGGACATCGTGGAAGCCAAACGAGCTGATCGATGAAAAAAGTGCGGGATTTCTACATGCCGGGAGGCGCGAGACCCGATGGGTCCTTTTCAGTCCGGACAGATCCAATGAGGTTCATCGATCCGCCCGGTTTCGCCGCGAGCGGCCGGTTCTCGCCTGTGGCCGAACCCACACGCCATCTGCGCGAACCTTATCAACACGACGCTGAGACGCCTGGTCAAGCAAAAACGGCCATTGCAAGGCAGTTTCACCCGAACCGTGCTTCCGTCGGCATTCGTTAACGTATTACAAATTCCAGCAATCGACGGAAACAATGGCTGTTCCGTGGGCAGCCTGGGTCCTTGGGATTGAGCGCTTGTTGTGAATTGGGGGGCTGAGGTGGCTGTCGGACGTCCACGTCTCGTATCGGGCTTGCTGTTGAGCGTTGCGTTGGTCGGGAGCATCGCAGCAACCTCGCCATCAGCCGGAGCCACCGCAAAACCGAGGCCAGCGGCAAAAACGACGCTTTCCGCAGAGCTCAAAGCGAGGTTCGCGGAAGCCTTGCGCCAGGGCGAGTTGGGATTGCTGGCGCAGGTCTACGACAGCACGTATCGTGATCCGTCTCTGCGCGACGCGGTGGTCAGTCACGCCGCCGGCCTTGCGCCTTCGTCGCTGCGCAATCTGAGGACGGCCGCCGACCTCGGCGTGCTGACCTCGGGCCAGCCGATGACGCTGGCGCCGAATGCCGCCCAGGTGCTGGCGACGCAGACGGCGACGGCGTCGGGCCTCACCGCGGCGTCGTATCAGAACGTCGCGATGGCGACCAACAACTCCCCGAACCTGCCCACCCTGCCGTCCACCCAGTTGCAGACCTGGAACCTGACCATGATCGGCGCCCAGACCGCGTATAGTCGCGGCTTCACCGGCGCCGGCGTCACCGTGACCGTCGCCGACACCGGCTTCGACGTCACCAATGCGGGCCTCGTCAACAAGCTCACGACCAATCTCGGCCGCAACTACGTCGTCCTGAACGGGACGACCTACGATCCGAACGAACTGACGCCGCTGAACACCAGCGATATCCACGGCTCGCACGTCGCCGGCATCGTGGCGGGCGAGAAGTTCACCAATGTCGACGCCCACGGCGTGGCCTACGACGCCAACGTCATCCCGCTTCGGATCCTGACCGCCGCGGGCTATGTCGTCGCCGCCGACAACGACGCCTCGGCCAGCGCGCTGAACTACTTCGCGGGTCTGCCCGGCACGATGGTCTACAACGCCAGCTACGGCCCGGATTTCAAAGATTCCCGGAATATGACGCAATGGCCGGTCGGCCCCAGTGCCGAAGAGGCGACGGCCGTGCTCAACGTGCTGCAGGCCGGCAAGATCATCGTCGCCGCCAACGGCAACGACCGCGGCTCCAATCCGGTCGCGGCCCGCAATCCCTCGGGTCTCGCGCTGCTGCCGTTTCTGAATCCCGCGCATGCCGGGCTCGGCGTCTACAACGATTTCGGGGCGGGCCTCAACTACACGGACCTGCAGCATCAGAGCGGCCAGGTGATCGCGGTGATGTCGGTCGGCATCACCAAGGCACCCGCCTGGTACTCGAACCTGTGCGGCGTCGCCGCCAGCTGGTGCGTTGCGGCGCCGGGCGGTGACGAGCGGACCGGCGCGGAAATCTATTCGACCGTTCCCGACAACACCTACGCGTTCGAGTCGGGCACCTCGATGGCCGCCCCGACCGTGTCGGGCGCGCTCGCGGTGCTGATCCAGGCCAACCCGACCTACAACGCGCAGGACCTCGCGCGTCTGCTGTTCTCGACCACGGAAGATCTCGGAGCGCCCGGCATCGACGCGGTGTTCGGCCACGGCCTGATCCGGCTGGACCGCGCGACCGAAGGCCCGACCACGCTGGCGGCAAATGCCGTCGTCAATGTCGGCGCCAACCAGACCACCTACTGGAGCCGGATCCTCGACACCCAGGGCGAGTTCAGCAAGATCGGCGGCGGCATTCTGACGATCTCAGGCCGGACCAACGCGGCCGGCAACGTGCTGGCGCAGTTCGGCACGCTGGCCGTGGACGGCACGCTGACGATGACCGGGGGCCATCGGCTCGACGTCGCCCAGCCCGCGACGCTCGCCGGCTTCGGCACCGTGGTCGGCGACACCACGATCGCCGGCACGCTGTCGCCGGGCAAGATGGCCAATATCGGCGACCTCGTCTCCAATGGCTCCGTTCCGGCCGGCACGGTCCTGAACGGCAACTCCGTCGGGGCGCTGACCTTCAACGGCAACGTGACGCTGACGTCGACGGCCAATACCAGGCTCGATATCGACGGCACGCTGATCGTCCCCGGTGGTCCCGGCACCTACGACAGGATCTACGTCACCGGCGCCGGCAACGTGTTCTACGCGGCCGGCACGCTGACGCCGGTTCTGCGCGGCAGCGTCGGCACCGTCAGCAACTACACGCCCGCGCTCGGCACCGATTTCGCCATCGTGCAGGCGCTCGACGGTGCGCGCACGACGGGAAGCTTCTCCTCGCTGGTGCAGCCGACCTCGGGGCTGCCGACCAACGGCCGCTTCGATCTGCTTTACGACACCACCGCGCTCACGCTGGTGGTGACGCCGGCGAGCTTCAGCGTTCTCGCCGACGGCGGCCAGCTCGGCAGCAATCCGCGCTCGGTCGCCCGCATCCTCGACAGCCAGCGGCCCGCCGCCGGCGTGCTGCCTTCTGCGAGCGAGAAGGCGCTGTTCGATGCGCTGTACAAGCTCGATACCGAATCGCAGTTCGACAGGGCGTTGACGCAACTCGCGGCGCCCGGCCAGCCGGCCGTCTCCGGCGCCTCGCTGCAGGCCTTCACAGGCTTCCTCGGCGCGATCGGCGACCGACAGCAGACCATGGCGTTCGGTGGCGAGCAGGGCCAGAACGGCACCGCGCAGTCCTTCGCCCTGTCCTATGCCGGCCAGAACATGACCAGCGCCGAGACGAGTTCGGCCATGAACGCGTTCGCCAGCATCGCGCCGGCGGAACGCGTGCAGGACGGCTGGTCGGCCTGGGGGCAGGGGTTCGGCCGCAATTCGCGGGTCCGCGACAACGGCGATCTGGCCGGTTCGAAGGCGGTCAGCGCCGGCTTCTCGCTCGGCGCCGATCGCTGGTTCTCGAACAATTTCGTCGCCGGCGGCGCGTTCGGCTATGCGCGCACCACGGCGAGCAGCACCGACATTCAGGGCAAGTCGGATACTTACGCCGGCGCCGCCTATGCGAGCTGGATGCCCGGCGCCGCGGTGGTCGATGTCCGGATCGCGGCCGGGACGAGCCAGATGTCCACCGGTCGCCAGATGATGCTGACGCCGACCAGCCTGCAGGGCAGCGCCAACGGCGTCGGCCTCGGCACCACGCTGGAAGCGGGGTATCGGTTCGCGCTGCTGCCCAACCTGACGCTGAAGCCGTTCGCCGGCCTGAACTGGCAGGGCTTCCGCCGCGACGGCTACAGCGAAAGCCAGCTGCCGTTCGGCCTCGTCTATGCGGCGCAGACCTACGACAAGCTGACGACGGTCGCCGGCGCCGCGCTGAGCGCGCGGCTGCGCACCGTCGGTGGCACCACCTTGATGCCGGAGCTGAAACTCGGCTGGGGTTACGATCTGCGCGACACCACGCTGGTGAGCCAGGCGGCCTTGCTCGACCAGCCCTTCCTGGTCTCCGCCGCCGAGCCGGGCCGCAACGCGGCGCTGGTCGGCGCCAAGGTCTCCGGCTGGCGCACCGAGACCTTCCGGCTGTTCGCGGCCTACAACGGTGAATTCCGCCGCAACGCCGAAAGCCACCAGGTGTCGGCCGGCGCCCGGTTCAACTGGTGAACCCCCGCAACTACTTCCCGCCGCCGCTTGCGGCCGGAAGGCCCTCGCAGTCCATCGAATAGACGAGCTCGTCATTGGCGGTGTGGCCGATCGGCTGACAGCCTCCTGTCGCTGCGTCTCCTGTGGCCTGCGTCGCGCTCGGCGAAGCAGCCATTCGGGCGCCCGGCATGTTGCGGTCGCCGGTCAATGCCACATAGCCTACGGCGATCGCCCCGCCGGCGATCGCGATCCGGAACGCCCACACCGACAGATTGTGAAAGATCTCCCCGACGTTCAAGCGCCTCAGCCTCCGCTCACCACATCGCGGGATTAAGCGCTGACGGCTTCCGGCCCGCAATACGGCATTCGGCTATCCGGGGCCGCTTGATCAGACGCCGGCCGCACTCAGGCGGCCATCTGGGGCCGCTGACCATTGCGCGGCAGCGTCACCATCACGACGGTGCCGGCGCCGAGCGTCGAGCGCAGCCGCATCGAGCCGCCGTGCAGCGTGGTCAGCGATTTGGCGATCGCCAGTCCCAGGCCGGAGCCGTGGTAGCTCTTGGTGAGCTGGCTTTCGACCTGCTCGAACGGCTGGCCGAGCCGGCGCAGCGACTGCGGCGCGATGCCGATGCCGGAATCGGCGATCATCAGCACGATGGAATCCCGCCGCGTCCGGCTGCGTACCGTGATCCGCCCGCCATCGGGCGTGAACTTCACCGCGTTGGACAGCAGGTTGATCAGGATCTGCTTGATCGCACGGCGATCCGCCACGATCGGAATGTCGGCCTCGATCTCCGGACGAAGATCGAGGTGCTTGTTGTCGGCGCGGCCGGCGACGACCTTCAGCGACTCGCCGAGGGTGCGGGCGAGATCGAGCTTCTCCATCTCGAGCCGCATCCGGCCCGCTTCGATCTTCGACATGTCGAGAATGTCGTTGATCACTTCCAGCAGATAGTGCCCGCTGGTCATGATGTCGTGGCAGTATTCCTGGTACTTCTCGGAGCCGAGCGTGCCGAACATGCCGCTGCCCATGATCTCGGAGAAGCCGATGATCGCGTTGAGCGGCGTGCGCAGTTCGTGGCTCATATTGGCGAGGAACTTCGACTTGGTCTGGTTGGCTTCCTCGGCGCGGGTCTTCTCTTCCGAATATTTCCGCGCCAAATCGGCCAGCTCGACCGCCTGACGCTCCAGCTTGAACTGCGAGATCTTCAGGTCGGCGACGGTGGCGCGCAGCCGCAGGTCGTTGTCGACCAGCTTCTGCTCGTGCGCCTTGATCCGGGTGATGTCGGTGCCGACCGCGACGTAGCCGCCGTCCTTGGTGCGCCGCTCGCTGATGTGCAGCCAGCTTCCGTCGTCGAGCTGAGCCTCGAAGGTGCGCGCGCCGGGCGCCGAGCCGCCGTTGTCGCACAGCCGGGTGCGTACTTCCGGCATCCGGCCGACCTCGATCACCGTCTCGTAGGACGTCCCGGGGGCAACCGCGGAGTCGGGCAGCTTGTGCAGTCGCTGGAAGTGCGAGTTGCACAGCACCAGGCGGTTTTCTGCATCCCACAGCACGAATGCCTCCGGGATGGTTTCGATCGCGTCGCGCAGCCGCAGATCGGCTTCCACCGTACGCTCGGCGAGGCTCTTCTGTTCCGTGACGTCGACGGCGATGCCGATCAGATGCTTGTCGTCGCTGAGCGATTCCTGGCTGAGCTCGCAGCGCATCCGCAGCCAGATCCAATGGCCGTTGGCGTGACGCATCCGGAAGCTGTGGTCGATGTGGTCGGTGTTGCCGGCAATCAGCTGATCGCCGATCGCGAACAGGTCGATGTCGTCGCTGTTCACCAGCGCGTTGACCTCGCCGAACGTCAGCAGGTCGTTGCGACTCTCCAGGCCGAGCAGGGTGAACATCGACTGCGACCAGAAGATCCGGCCGCGCGACAGGTCCCAGTCCCACAGCCCGCAGCGGCCGCGATTCAGCGCGGTGTCGATCCGGCTGCGCACGGCGTCGTTGATCAGGTCGCCCTCGCGCGCGCGCGTCGATTGCCAATGGAACGCGAAGCCGAGAATCAGCACGACGAAGCCGGTGGTGGCCGACAGCGTGATCTGCAGCGTCGCGTCGGAATGCAGGATCGAGCCGGTGTCTTCGTGAATGACGATGACCTGGCCGGGCAGCGATTTGACGGTGTGCAGCGTCGCCAGCGCCGAGGCGCCGTTCGGCAGAATGATCTCGGTGATGGTGCCTTGCTGCGCGGTCCGCGTCAGCGGCGGCGTCGCGCTGATGATGTCGAGGAATTTGCTGGCCGAGCTGGAGCCGTCTTCGCCCGGGACCCGCGCCAGCACGCGCTGATCGGCGCCGGTGACGATGACGTGGCGTCCGGCCGCGATACCCCACGACGGGATCAGGCCCGGCAGCAGGCTCTGCAGCCGTTCGACCGACGCCGGCCGGTCGAGCCGCACCACGCCGATATGTTCGAGCCGCTCGGCGAGCAGGTCGGCGAGCGCGCACAGATCGCGGTTCAGCGAGGCGCGCTTCTGCCGGGTCTGGTCGATGACCTGCACCGCTGCGCCGAAGCAGATGGTGATGAGAAAGGCGATGATCAGGATCGGAACGGCGCGGCGGAGCACCGGCTCGGCCGTCAACAGCCGATGGTAGGCCGGTTTAGCGATCGACTGCGCCAATCCTTTGATCGAATCGGATTGAACGCAGGCGCTCGCGGCCTGCACGCGCGCCATACCGTGGCCCCCACCAAAATGTCCGTCAGCACCCCGTTCGAACGACGTTTCGCCATTCGAATCATGGGCTGATTTGAATCCACTTTTGCCGGGCTGTCGAGAGTCAACGATTCGACCGATCGGAAAAATTCTTATCCAAAGATGAATCGCGCCGTCATTTGTGCGTGAGCCGAGTCCGAAACGAGAACGAAGACTCGTACTAATCTCAGGCCTCGCCGTCAGTCGGCGTTCGGCGGCTCGGCGTGGCTGATGACGCGCTTCACGCTGGGGAAGGCGCGGCGCATGTGCCGCTCGATCTCGTCGACGTGGTCGTGCACTTCGATGACGCTGAGCGACGGCTCGGCATAACAGTGGAAGTTGACGATCTCACCGGCCTCGGTGTCGCGCACCCGAACGTTGTGGATGTTGAAGATCGCGCCGTTCGTCGCGAATTTGTTCAGCGCGCCGCGAATTTCCTCGACGCGCTCCGGCGATGCTTCGTAGCCGTGCGGCATGTCCGGCTCGAGCGGCTCGATGTGGGTGTCGACCTCGACGTCTGTGCCGAAATCGTCGCGGATGTGGCGTTCGAGTTCGTGGGCGATGTCGTGCGCATCGACCAGCGGCATGTTGCCGTCGACCTCGAGGTCGATGCTGACGGTGATCTTGCAGCCGAGGTCGTGCACGGTGACGTGGTGGATGGCGAGGCCGGAATTGCGCGCGATCACCATGATGCGCTCGCGGACGGTCTCGTTGTCGCGCGCCACCGGAATCGCCGTGAAGGTGAGGTCGGCGTCCTCGAAGGCGAGCTTCAGCACCTCGTCGGTGCGGCGCTTGATCTCGTCGATCCGGTCGATCGGATAGGTGCGCGGCACCTCGACCAGCGCGTCGATGAAATGCGTCGGGCCGACCATGCGCGTGCGCAGCCGCTCGATGCCGACCACGCCGGGCACCGCGCTGATCACTTCGCGGGCCTTGTCCGACACGCCCTCGGGGGCGCGGTCGAGCAGCGTCTGGATCGTCGAGCGGCCGAGGCGAAGGCCGAGGATCGAGATCATCACGGCGACGCCGATCGCGGCGGCGGCGTCGCCCCAGGCGAAGCCCATCGCCGACGCCGACAGTCCGGCGATCACCGCGAAAGAGCCGAGCACGTCGGAGGCGAAATGCAGCGCGTCGGCGGCCAGCGCCTGGCTCTTGGTCGCCACCGCCGTCCGGTGCAGCGCCCAGGCGCGCCAGGTGTTGACCAGAATGTCGACGCCGAGGATGCCGAAGGCGAACCAGGAGAATGCCGGCGGCGGCGCGCCTTCGCGCAGCCGGCTGGTCGCCTCGACCAGGATGCCGCCCGCCAGCACGTACAGCATCGCGATGACGCCGAGCGCCGACAGGCTCTCGATCTTGCCGTGGCCGTAATGATGCGCGTCGTCGGCCGGGCGGTCCGAGACGCGAACCACGAACCAGGTGATGATGGTGGCGACCAGGTCGATCGAACTGTGCAGGGCTTCGGAGATCAGCGCCAACGATCCGATGGCGATGCCGACGGCGAATTTGGCCGCGGCCATGCTGGCGCTCGCCAGCACGGACACCGCAGCCACACGCGATTTGGTGCTGGCATAATTACTCATGGGCCGCGGTGTAGCAGCCCGATCCTGAACATAAAAGCCGAGCGATGCAGAACGTCTTCGCGATTTCGCGAGGACGTCTGTTGCAAATCGTTCTTATTTGAATTCGTTGCGGGAGACTCTGCGGGAACCGATCAGAGCGTCACGACGATCTTTCCGAGATGCCGGTTCGCTTCCATATGCGCGAATGCGGCGCCGATCTCCGCGAACGGAAAGACGCGATCGACCGGCAGGCTCAGCTTGCGGGATTCGACCGCCGGCCAGATGTCGCCGCGGACCTGACGGAAGATCTCGCGGATCTCCTCGATGCTCCGGGTGCGGAAGGTGACGCCGACATAGTCGATCCGCCGCGCCGCGTGCAGGTCGAAGTTGAAATCCCCGTGGGTGCCACCGAGCCGGCCGACATTGACGATGCGGCCGAGCACGCGGGTGGCGGCGAGGTTCTGGTTGGCGACGGGGCCGGAGATCTGGTCGATGATCAGATCGACACCGGCGCCGCCGGTGGCGGCGAGCACCTGATCGACCCAGCCGGCGTCCGAGGAATCGATCGCCAGCCCGGCGCCGAATTCGGCCAGCCGGTCGCGGCGGCTCTTGTCGGTCGACGAGCCGATCACCAGCCGGGCGCCCTTCAATCTGGCGATCTGCATCGCCATCAGTCCGACGCCCGAGCTTGCGCCCTGGATCAGCACCGACTGGCCGGCGCGCAGCTTGCCGACCGCGATCAGCGCGTTGTGCATGGTGGTGAGCGCGACGGGCAGGGTGGCGGCGTCGGTGAAGCTCATGCCGTCCGGAATCGGAAACAGCCGGCCGTGATCGGCCAGGGTGTATTCGCCGAACGCCGCGGTGCCCGAGCCCATCACCCGGTCGCCGACCTTGCAGCCCCAGGCCTCGTCGCCGAGCGCTTCGATCTCGCCGGCCCATTCCATCCCGAGCACGGCGCCGACGCCGCCGGCCGCGCCGTGGGCGTGACCCTTGGTCATGCCCAGATCGGCCCGATTGAGGCCGCAGGCGCGAACGCGGATCAGGACCTGCGCGCCCTTCGGTGCCGGCTTGTCGATCTCGGTGATGGCGGCGCCGTTGGCGCCGTAGACATAGGCCTTCATCTCAACGCTTCCCGTCTGGTCGCCGCGGCTATTCCGCCGCCTGGCGCGCGCTCCCAGATAGCATCGTTTCGAGCCGGCTGCGAATGATCGCCTCGGCATCGCGCACGATCCGCGACACCAGTTCGGCGCAGCTCGGAATGTCGTGGATCAGGCCCTGGACCTGACCCGCCGACCACACGCCCTCGTCGGTGTCGCCGGTGACGTACACCATCTTGCCGCGCGCGCCGGAGACGAGATCCTTGACCTGTTCGAAGGTCGCGCCCTGCTTCTCCAGTTCGATCACCTGCTGGCTGATCGCATTCTTGGCGACGCGCGAGGTGTTGCGCAGGGTGCGGAAGATCAGGTCGGTCGAGCGCTCGTCGTTGTCGACGATCTTCTGCTTCACCGCCTCGTGGATCGGGCTCTCTTTGGTGCACATGAAGCGCGTGCCCATGTTGATGCCGTCGGCGCCGAGCGCCAGCGCCGCGACCAGGCCGCGCGCATCGGCGAAGCCGCCCGAGGCGATCATCGGGATCTTGATCTTGTCGGCGGCGGCGGGAATCAGGATCAGGCCGGGGGTGTCGTCCTCGCCCGGATGACCGGCGCATTCGAAGCCGTCGATCGAGATGCCGTCGACGCCCATCCGCTCCGCCGACAGCGCGTGGCGGACGCTGGTGCATTTGTGCAGCACCTTGACGCCGTGCTTCTTGAATTCCTCGACGTGCTCCTGCGGCTTGTTGCCCGCGGTCTCGACGATCCGCACGCCGCTCTCGATGATCGCCTGGCGATACTCGGCATAGGGCGGCGGCTTGATCGCCGGCAGGATGGTGAGGTTGACGCCGAACGGCTTGTCGGTGAGGTCGCGGCAGCGCGCGATCTCCTTGGTCAGATCCTCCGGCGTCGGCTGCGTCAGCGCGGTGATCATGCCGAGCGCACCGGCATTGGCGACCGCGGCGACCAGCTCGGCGCGGCCGACCCACTGCATGCCGCCCTGAACGATCGGATGCTCGATGCCGAAGGTTTCGGTGAATCGCGTCTTGATCATGATGTGCCCCTTGGACCCGGCGCCTCGCGCGCCTGTTGCTGTTGTGGTGCGCGCGCAGGATGCCGAAGCGCGGCGCAAATGTCCAATGCGGTCCGGGCAACGCCCCTCCGCGAGTCATTCCGGGGCGCTCGCGCAGCGAGCGAACCCGGAATCTCGACGTGCCAAAACAACTTCTGGATTCCGGGTTCGCGGACTGCGTCCGCGCCCCGGAATGACGTGCTTGGGGCGGGTTAGCGCCGCGCTTAGACGAGCGGGATGTGCTTCCAATGGCCGATATGCTCCCAATGCAGCGCCGTCCCTCCGCGAGTCATTCCGGGGCGCTCGCGTAGCGAGCGAACCCGGAATCTGGCGGTGCTCTGAACCTTGGGATTCCGGGTTCGCGCTACGCGCGCCCCGGAATGACGGCGTGTGAGGCGGAGGAGAAGGTCAGCCCTTCGCCGGCTGGCGGAACTCGTTGTGCAGTTCGCCGATGCCTTCGATTGCGATGGTGACGCTGTTGACGGCTTCCTTCATCACGCCGACGCCGACCGAGGTGCCGCAGCAGATCAGGTCGCCGGGCTCGAGCGTCATGTCGTGCGACAGCAGGCTGACCAGCTTGTGAGGCGGGAAGATCATGTCGGCGACCGGGTAGTTCTGCCGCTCGGCGCCGTTGAGGATGGTCCGGATCGACAGCGCCATCGGATCGAGCCCGGTGGCGATCGCCGGGCCGAACGGGCCGAAGCCGTCAAAACTCTTGGCGCGCGCCCATTGCGGGAAGGTCGCGTCGCGATTGAGAATGTCGGCCGCGGTGATGTCGTTGACGCAGGTGTAGCCGAAGATGTGCGACGCCGCGTCGGCTTCGGAGATGTTGCTGCTACGCTTGCCGATGACGATGCCGAGCTCGCCCTCGTACACGACCTTGCCGTCATAGGACGCCGGACGGTTGACCACCGCGCCGTGTGCGGTGACGCTGGTGGTGGCCTTCAGGAAGTACAAAGGCTCGGGCGGGATCGACTGGTTCAGCTTGGCCGCCAGCGCGCGAAAATTGTTCCACAGCCCGATGATCTTGCCGGGGGCGCAGGGGCTGAGCAGCTCGACGTCGCCGAGCTGCAGCGTCTCGCCGGTCGGCTTGTTGGCGCCGAACATCTCGCCGTCGTGCACGACGATGTCGGAATGCGCGATGCTGCCGAAGCCGATCGCGCCCTTGGCGCGGAAGCGAACCCATTTGGTCACGGCGTGTATCTCCTTAAAGCAATGTGAGATGTGGTCAGCTGCACCACACCAATGTTCGTCATTCCGGGATGCGCCCCGTCTTCGGGGCGCAGGCCCGGAATCCATGCTCCCTGCAGGGGTGATGGAGTCCGGGCTCGCGCTTCGCGCGCCCCGGAATGACAAAGGTGAGGAGTGCGCTCGGTTAGTACAGCCCCGCCACCTTGGCGCGCTGGATCACCAGGCCGAGCACGGCGTCGATCGCCGGCGTGGCGATGCCGGTCATGCGGCCCATTTCCTGGACCACGGTGACCAGCGGATCGATCTCCATCGGCCGGCCGCGCTCGAGATCCTGCAGCATCGAGGTCTTGTGCGCGCCGACCTTGCGGGCGCCTTCGATGCGGCGTTCGACGTCGACGCGGAACTTGACGCCGAAGGTCTCGGCGATCTGCTGCGCTTCCAGCATCATCGCCTTCGACAGCGCGCGCGTCGCCGGATCGGAGGCGATCACGTCGAGCGTGGCGTGGGTCAGCGCGCTGATCGGGTTGAAGCAGACATTGCCCCACAGCTTCAGCCAGATCTCGTCGCGGATGCGGTCGAGGATCGGCGCCTTCAGGCCGGCGGCCTCCAGCAGCTTCGACAGGTTCTGCACGTCGGCCGTGGTCTCGCCGGAGGCTTCGCCGACCGGGAATTTGTCGCCGTAGACGTGGCGGATCACGCCGGGGCCTTCCAGCTCGGTTGCCGGATAGACGATGCAGCCGATGCCGCGCTCGGGGCCGAGCTCGTTCCACTGCCGGGCGCCCGGATCGATGCTCTCCAGCGTGCGGCCTTCGAACTGATTGCCGTGCTTGTAGAAGTACCAATACGGCACGCCGTTGACGGCGGTGACGATGCGGGTGTGCGAACCGAGCAGCGGCTTCATCGCGTCGATCGCGCCGGTGATCGAATGCGCCTTGAGGCAGATGATGATGAAGTCCTGGACGCCGAGCTCGGACGGCTTGTCGGTGGCCTTGACCTTGACGACGCGCTGCTCGTCGCCGATCAGCAGGTTGAGGCCCTTGTCCTGCATCGCCGCGAGATGCGCGCCGCGTGCAACCAGGCTGACGTCGGCGCCGGATTGCGCGAGCTGCACGCCGAGATAACCGCCGATCGCGCCGGCGCCGTAGATACAGACTTTCATCGAACTTCCTGAGCTCAACGCCAGAACGCCTGGCGATCGTTTGAGATTGCACCGGCGAATGATGCGGTGCGGCGGTTTATCGGTCAGATCGGCGCATGGTTCAAGCGCGCTGTGTTCATGGGCATTATTCGTAATCGGGGCCGGCCGGCCGCGGCCGCCCGGTGGCGGCGGAGCGCAGCCGGGTGAAGCCCTCGTTGATCGGCGACCAGAACAGCGCGATCAGCCCCAGCGCCATGATCGTCCCGACCAGTCCGTTGGAGAAGAACACGCCGAGCGCGCCCTGCGACGCCAGCAGCGACTGCCGGAACGCTTCCTCCGCCTTGTCGCCGAGCACGATCGCCAGCACCAGCGGCGCCAGCGGATAGTTGCACTTCTTCAACAGGTATCCGATCACGCCGAACACCAGCATCAGCATCACATCGAAGGTCGAGTTGTGCACCGAATAGGCGCCGATCGCGCACAGCACCAGGATCAGCGGCGCGACGATGCTGAACGGAATTCGCAGAATCGCGGCGAAGATCGGCACGCAGGTCAGCACGATCAGCAGGCCGACGACGTTGCCGAGGTACATCGAGGCGATCAGGCCCCAGACGAATTCCTTCTGCTCGACGAACAGCATCGGGCCCGGCTGCAGGCCCCAGATCAGCAGGCCGCCGAGCAGCACCGCGGCGGTCGGCGAGCCGGGCACGCCGAGCGACAGCATCGGCAGCAGCGCCGCGGTGCCGGCGGCGTGCGCCGCGGTCTCCGGCGCGATCACGCCTTCGATCTCGCCCTGGCCGAAGTTCTTGCCGTTCTTCGACACTCGCTTGGCGATGCCGTAGCTCATGAACGAGGCCGGTGTGGCGCCGGCCGGGGTGATGCCCATCCAGCAGCCGATCACGCTGGAGCGCAGCGACGTCATCCAGTAGCGCGGCAGCTCCTTCCAGGTGTGCAGCACGACGCGCAGATTGATCTTGGCGTTGTTGCCGCGGAAGCTGAGCCCGTCCTCCATCGTCAGCAGGATCTCGCCGATGCCGAACAGGCCGATCACGGCGATCAGGAAGTCGAAGCCGTTCAGCATCTCGGTGAAGCCGAACGTCAGCCGCAGCTGGCCGGTCATCGAATCCAGGCCCACCGCGGCCAGCGCGAAGCCGAGCATCATCGCCGCCACGGTCTTGAACGGTGGTTCTTTGGACAGCCCGACGAAACTGCAGAAGGCGAGGAAATACACCGCGAATTTTTCCGCCGGTCCGAACTCCAGCGCGAACCGCGCCACCAGCGGCGCCACCAGCGTGATCATGATGATGGCGAACAGCGCGCCGACGAAGGACGAGGTGAAGGCGGCGGTCAGCGCCTCGCCGGCCTTGCCCTTCTGCGCCATCGGATAGCCGTCGAAGGTGGTCGCGACCGACCATGGCTCGCCGGGGATGTTGAACAGGATCGAGGTGATCGCGCCGCCGAACAGCGCCCCCCAATAGATGCAGGACAGCATGATGATCGCCGAGGTCGGCGGCATGCTGAAGGTGAGCGGCAGCAGGATCGCGACGCCATTGGCGCCGCCGAGCCCGGGCAGCACGCCGATGATGACCCCCAGCACGATGCCGATCACCATCACCAGAATGTTGAACGGCATCAGCGCGACGGCGAAGCCGTGGAACAGGTTGGCGAGCTCTTCCATCCGGGCAGGTCCTGAACTACGAGGGCATCAAACGTTTTCGGGCGAAATGGGCACGGTTTCGCGGGGGAGAGCGGGAAGCCTAGAGGCCGAGCCAGTCTTCGAGCGGCCCCTTCGGCAACGGCACCAGGAACCAGCGCTCGAACACCAGATAGGTAATCACCGGCGCGCCGATCGCGACGGCCAGCACCGTCAGCCAGCGATATTTGCCGAGCCGGCGCATGAACCAGCCGATGAACAGCGCCGACGACACGTAGAGGCCGATGAACGGCATCGCGCCGACGAAGATCGCGCTCGGAATCAACACGCTCATGACGTGGCCGAGCTGGCTCCATTCGGCGAACAGATGATGATGCCGGACGCGCAGCGCGGACACGAGATTGATCACGCTGGCGAGCACGATGAACAGCCCGATATAGAACGGGAAGAAGCCGGCGCGCGGCCCTTCGGCGCCCCAGCCGATCCCGGCCTTGATGCTGCCGATGATCACCACGACGCCAGCGGCGCCGATCAGAAGGGCGACGCCGGCCTCGACCAGCTTGTGCGAGGGACCGAGGTTGCCGTCAGTCGATGCGGACATGAGTACTTCCCGGACAAGAGAGGCGGCGCGGGCTGTCGCTCCGCGCCGGAGCCGATGTCAGTTGGTTCGTTCGGTCGCCGTGATCAGTTGCCCTGCGCCAGGAAGCCGGCTTCCCGCATCAGGGTTTCGTGTCTCTTGTCTTCGGTCTCGACCCATTTGGCGAAATCGGCGCCGGTCATGAAGGTGGTGTTGAACGCACCGTTCTTCATGAAGTCCTTCCATTCCGGGGTGTCGCGGACCTTGTTGAACAGATCGACGTAATAGGCGACCTGGTCCGGGGTCGCCTTCGGCCCCATGAAGATGCCGCGCAGCATCAGATATTCGATGTCGAGCCCTTGCGACTTGCAGGTCGGGACGTCCTTCCAAGCCTGGCCGTCGGCGATCGGCTCGCCGTAGTCCATCGGTTTGGCGTCGAACACGCAGAGCGGACGCAGCTTGCCGCCGCGCCATTGCGCCACCGCTTCGATCGGGTTGTTGACGGTGGCGTCGATATGGTTGCCGACCAGCTGAACCGCGACCTCGCCGCCGCCCTTGTAGGGGATGTAGGTGAGCTTCGCGCCGGTCGCCTTCTCCAGCGCCACCGTGATGATCTGGTCTTCCTGCTTGGAGCCGGTGCCGCCGAGCTTGACGCTCCCGGGCGGGGCCTTCTTCAGCGCGTCGACGAAGTCCTTGGCGGTCTTGTAGGGCTTTTCGGCGTTGACCCAGAGCACGAACTCGTCGAGCGCGAGCATCGCGACCGGGGTCAGATCCTTCCAGCCGAACGGGATCCCGGTGGCGAGCGGGGTGGTGAACAGATTCGACAGCGTGATGATGATCTTGTGCGGATTGTTCGCCGCCATCTTCACATCGAGGAAGCCTTCGCCGCCGGCGCCGCCGGATTTGTTGACCACCACCAGCGGCTGCTTCATCAGATTGTATTTGGTGACGATGCCCTGCAGCGTCCGCGCCATCTGGTCGGCGCCGCCGCCGGTTCCGGCGGGAACGATGAACTCGACCGGACGGGTCGGCTGCCAGGCCGCGTTCGCCGGAACACCCGAACCGGCGATGCAGATCGCGGCGATGACGCCGGACGCAAGACGAGTCACTCCACCCTTCATGCTTCTCTCCCTCGAATTTTGGACGAGCCGATCTGCGCCGGCTTTGCGTCAGTACGCATTCTGCTTGCGATGATGTTTCCATCAACCGCGGAAGCTTGCAAACGAAATTGCTGAAAACCAACCTGCGCTTCGCGAAAATTTTGCGCAGGTACCAATCGTGTCGAGAAGGCGGGGCCCGAGGGCCCCGCGCGATCGTCTGATGATTACTCGGCGGCCTGCTTGCGCGGCGGATCGAGCGCGCCGGAATCGTGGATTTCGGCGACCTGATGATCGGTGAAGCCGAGCACGTCGCGCAGGATTTCGTCGGTATGTTCGCCCAGCAGCGGCGAGCGCTCCACATGCGTCGGCGAGTCCGACAGCTTGATCGGGTTGCCAACCGATAGGTACTTGCCGCGGGTCGGATGATCGACCTCGACCACGGTTCCCGTCGCGCGCAGCGACTGGTCTTCGGCGAGTTCCTTCATCGACAGGATCGGGCCGCAGGGGATGTCGTCCTTGTTGAGGATCTCCATCGCCTCGAATTTGGTCTTGGTCATCGTCCACTGTTCGATGCGGGCGAAGATCTGGTTGAGGTGCTTCAGGCGCGCCGGCGGCGTCGCGTAGTCCGGATGGGTCTTCCAGCCGGTCTCGCCGATCACGTCGCAGATCTTTTCCCACACCGGGGCCTGCGCGATGAAATAGATGTAGGCGTTGGGGTCGGTCTCCCAGCCCTTGCACTTCAGGATGCGGCCGGGCTGGCCGCCGCCGGAATCGTTGCCGGCGCGCGGCACCGCGTCGCCGAACGGGACGCCTTCGCCGAACTGGCTGTATTCCTTGAGCGGGCCATGGGCGAGCCGCTGCTGGTCGCGCAGCTTGACGCGCGACAGGTTGAGCACGCCGTCCTGCATCGCGGCGGTGACGCGCTGGCCGCGGCCGGTGTGCTGGCGCTGGTACAGCGCGGTGACGATGCCGAGCGCGAGATGCAGGCCGGTGCCGGAGTCGCCGATCTGCGCGCCGGTGACCAGCGGCGGGCCGTCGCGGAAACCGGTGGTGGAGGCGGCGCCGCCGGTGCACTGCGCGACGTTCTCGTAGACCTTGCAGTCTTCATACGGGCCGGGGCCGAAGCCCTTGATCGAGGCGACGATCATCCGCGGGTTGATCTCCTGGATCTTGTCCCAGGTGAAGCCCATCCGGTCGAGCACGCCGGGACCGAAATTCTCCACCAGCACGTCACAGGACCGGATCAGCGCGGTGAGCACTTCCTTGCCCTTCGGGTTCTTGGTGTCGAGCGTGATCGACCGCTTGTTGTGGTTCAGCATGGTGAAATACAGGCTGTCGACCTTCGGGATGTCCTGCAACTGCCCGCGGGTGATGTCGCCGGTGCCGGGGCGCTCGACCTTGATGACGTCGGCGCCGAACCACGCCAGCAACTGCGTGCAGGTCGGCCCGGACTGGACGTGGGTGAAATCGAGAATACGAACGCCGTCGAGCGCCTTGGTCATCTGGTTACTCCGTGGGGTCTGACTGTCGATTCGTCAGCGGCTGACTGAATGGTTGAAAGCAATACGCTTTCGCTCGTCATTGCGAGCGAAGCGAAGCAATCCAGCATCGTGCACGGAGCTGGATTGCTTCGTCGCGGAGCCTGTACTCGGACGGCGCGAAGCGCCGATCCGGGTGCTCCTCGCAATGACGGGGAAAGGGCGTTTAAGCATAAGGTCCAACTGCGTCACGCGAATAGCTCCTGGCCGTGCGCCTCGACATAAGCGGCGAGGCGCAGCGTGTGGTCGCGCGCCAGCTTCTCGGCGAGCTCGGTGTCGCGCTCCTCCATCGCCTCGATCATCGCCAGATGTTCGGGTAGCGACGCGGCGATGCGCTCCTTGCGGCCGATCGTGAGCTGGCGATAGCCGCGCACGTGAATCAGGATGTCGTCGGTCATCTCGACCAGCACCTGCGACTCGCTGAGCGAGATCAGCGCCTGATGAAACACGATGTTGGCGCGGGAATATTCCTGGATGTGATCCTGCGGCAGGTGATCGGGGCCGAACGCCTCGAACACGTCGCGCAGCGCGGTGATGTCGCGCTTGCGCGCCATCGTGGTGATCAGCCGCGCGGCCATGCTCTCCAGTGCCGCCCAGGCACGGATCATGTCGACGATCTCGGCCTTGGTCCGGCGCACCACGATGATGCCGCGGCGCGGCACGGCCTTCACCAGGCCATCCTGCTCGAGCATCGCGATCGCCTCGCGGATCGGCGTGCGGCTGACGCCGAGCTTGTCGGACAGCGCGCGCTCGTCGAGCATCACCGGCTCGGGCGTGGTGTAGATGTCCATCTTGAGGATGGCCTGCTTCAGCGCTTCGTAGGCCTTGGCTTTGTAGCTGGCCTCGGGCGCAAGCGGGCTCATCGCGAGATCGGGCTCGGCGATCAGCTCCGGTCTGGTTCTGGCGCGAGCGGTCATCGATCTCCCATGCGCCGGTCCATCCTGGGCCGGCGTCTGTCTCTTGCTCTGGCATGCCAGATGCCAGAGAGTCAAGACGAGGGCCGAAACGGCTGATTTCGCCAGAAAATGGCCGAATCGCTCTCGGGTTTGGGATGCCACGTTGGCTTGAAGGAAGGCACCGTCGCGGACGGTTGAGGCCCGTTCGGGTCGCCAAGGGGACAGAAGCCGCCTTCGCCGGCGGGCTGGAGAATCTTCCGTGCCGTGTGCTTCGCAGCAAAGCTGGATGCCAAAAAGCGGGCCATCGACTTGAACGAGCCGCCGGTGCCGGTGCATTTGTGCCGTGCTGCGCAGCGCAGCGCCAACGCTCACTGCGTCTTGATCACGCAGTGCAGCAACCAACGCGGCTTGCGCGGGTTGGTCGGCAGCCGTATCCTGACTTCATTGCGGCGACAGTCTGCATCATCGGGAGGACCTCATGGCCTGGAAGAAACCTGCGATCGTCGAAGTTTCCGTCGGCATGGAAATCAACATGTACGCCTGCGCGGTGCGCAAGTAATCGACCTCGACAGCGGCGCGATTGATGACGAACGCGGGCGGCCGGCGCATCCACGCCGGCTGCTTTCGTTTTGCCGGTGGTCTGGTCCTGCGGGCATGGTGATGGCGAGCGGAGGCTGCCGATGATGCGCGTCGTCGTGCTCGGAGCGGCGGCCGGCGGCGGGGTTCCGCAATGGAATTGCGGTTGCGTCAACTGTCGCGCCGCGTTCGCCGATCCGGCCGAGCAGCGCACGCAGGCGTCGCTGGCCATCAGCGTCGACGGCGCGCACTGGTTCCTGATCAACGCCTCGCCCGACCTGCGCCAGCAGATCATCGCGACGCCGCAGCTTCATCCCAAGCCCGGCGCGCTGCGGCACAGCCCGATCGCCGGCGTGATCCTCACCAACGGCGAGGTCGACGCGGTGGCGGGGTTGCTGTCGATGCGCGAAGGCTCGCCGTTCGCGATCTACGGCCACGCCAAGGTGCTGGCGATCCTGCGGGCGAACAGCATCTTCAACGTGCTGAACGAAAAGCTGGTGCCGCGTCGGCCGATCGAGATCGACCGCCCGTTCGAGCCGCTCCTGCCCGACGGCACGCGCTCCGGTCTCGAGGTGGTGGCGTTCGCCGTGCCCGGCAAAGCCGCCTGGTATCTCGAAGGGCGGACGCATCCTGGCGGCGATGCCGCGGACGGCGATACGCTCGGACTGACGTTCACCGACAAGGCGACCGGCCGATCGATGCACGTGCTCACCGCCTGCGCGCGCGTGACCGACGACCTCAAGGCGCGGCTGGCGGGGGCGCCGTTGCTGCTGTTCGACGGGACGGTGTGGCGGGACGACGAACTGATCGCCGCCGGGCTCGGTCACAAGACCGGGCAGGCGATGGGGCACATCGCGATGTCGGGCGCGGACGGTGCCATTGCGGCCCTCGGTGGCCTGGACATTGCGCGAAAACTGTTCGTGCACATCAACAATTCGAACCCGGCGCTGCTGTGCGATTCCGCCGAGCGCCGCGCCGCGGAGACGGCCGGCTGGCAGATCCCGGCCGACGGCACGGAGGTGACGCTGTGAATGCGATGACCGCGTTTTCGATCAACGGCGCCGCGCCGCTCGCGAGCGCCGACGAACTCGAAGCCGCGCTGCGGCAGATCGGCGCCGCGCGCTATCACAATCTGCACCCGTTTCATCGGCTGCTGCACGGCGGCAGGCTGAACAAGGGGCAGGTGCAGGCCTGGGCGCTGAATCGCTACTACTATCAGAGCTCGATCCCGATCAAGGACGCCGTGGTGATCTCGCGCTTCCGCGACCGCGCCACGCGGGTCGAATGGCGGCACCGCATCGAGGATCACGACGGCGATCTGTCCAGCGAGGGCGGCATCGAGCGCTGGCTGAAGCTGACCGAGGGCCTCGGGCTCGACAGCGCCTACGTCGAGTCGACCCAGGGCATTCTGCCGGCCACTCGCTTCGCGGTGGACGCCTACGTGCATTTCGTCCGCGACCGCAGCCCGCTGGAAGCGATCGCGTCGTCGCTGACCGAGCTGTTCGCGCCGAACCTGCACGAGGAACGCATCTCCGGCATGCTGGCGCATTACGATTTCGTCAATCCGGAGATCATGAGCTACTTCAAGCGCCGGTTGGATCAGGCGCCGCGCGATGCGGCGTTCGCGCTCGACTACGTCAAGCGTCACGCGACCACCCCGGCCGAGCGCGAAGCGGTCTGCAATGCGCTGATCTTCAAGACCAACGTGCTGTGGGCGCAGCTCGACGCGCTGCATCACGCCTATGTCGACGGCCATATTCCGCCGGGCGCATTCGTGCCGCAGGCCGGGTGAGGGCAGGGCGATGGCATCGCGCAACATCACCGTCAGCGAATCGAGCCGGCCGGTGCTGCCGCGCCACGCCAAGCTGCGGTTCGACGAGACGCGGCAGCGCTGGGTGATCCTCGCGCCCGAGCGCGTGCTGGCGCCGGACGACATCGCGGTCGAGATCCTGCAACTGTGCGACGGAGCGCGTGACGTTGCGGCGATCATCGACGTGCTGGCGGCGAAGTACACCGCGGACCGCGCCGAGATCGGCACCGACGTCCTCTCGATGCTGCAGGACCTCGCCGACAAGGGGTTTCTCACCGAGGCGCGGGAGAAAACGCCATGAGCGTGACGCCGGATGGTTCGGCGATGGCCGTCGATCCGGCAGACGGCATCGCCGTGCTGGGCTCGCGCGGCTCCGTCGCCGAGAGCTTCGGCATTCCGCTCGCGGTGCTGCTGGAAGTGACGCATCGCTGCCCGCTGCAATGCCCGTATTGCTCCAATCCGGTGGAGCTCGAGCGCGGCGGCGCGGAGCTCACCACCGACGAATGGAAACGGGTGCTGACCGAACTCGCCGCGATCGGCGTGCTGCAGGTGCATTTCTCCGGCGGCGAGCCGACCGCGCGGAAGGACCTCGTCGAGCTGGTGCGACACGCTTCCGACGTCGGGCTCTACACCAATCTGATCACCTCGGCGGTGCTGCTGACGCGCGAGCGTCTCGCCGCGCTGGCGGATGCCGGGCTGTGTCATGTCCAGATCAGCTTCCAGGGCAACGAGCCGCTGGGCGCGGACCGCGTCGGCGGCTTTGCGGGCGGCCATGCCAAGAAGCTCGACGTGGCGCGCTGGACCCGCGAGCTCGACCTGCCGCTCACGGTCAACGCGGTGATGCATCGGCAGAACCTGCATCAGTTGCCCGACATCATCGACATGGCGGTGGCGCTCGACGCCGACCGGCTCGAAGTCGCCAACGTGCAGTACTATGGCTGGGCGCTGAAGAACCGCGCCGCGCTGATGCCGACGTTGCGGCAGATCGAGGACTGCACCGCGATCGTCGAAGCTGCGCAGCAGCGGCTGAAAGGCGTGCTGGCGATCGACTATGTCGTGCCCGATTACTACGCGCTGCGGCCGAAGAAATGCATGGGCGGCTGGGGCCGGCAGTTCTTCAACATCTCGCCGAGCGGCAAGGTGCTGCCCTGCCACGCCGCCGAGACCATCACCGGACTCGCCTTCGACTCGGTCCGGAGCGGCGCGTCGATCGCCGAGATCTGGCGCAATTCCGAGGCGCTGAACCGCTATCGCGGCACCGGTTGGATGCAGGAGCCGTGCGCGAGCTGCGCCTTCAAGGAGATCGACTTCGGCGGCTGCCGCTGCCAGGCCTTTGCGCTGGCCGGCGCCGCCGCCGCCACCGACCCGGCCTGCAGCCTCTCGCCGCTGCACGAACGGATATTCAAGACCGCGGAAGCGGAGGCGGCCGAAGGCGGCGACCGCTTCGTGTACCGCAACTTCGCGGGCGGAACGGCGGAGACATAAGCCTCGTTCGTCATTGGCCTCTCGTTCGTCATTCCGGGGCGCGCAGCGAAGCTGCGCGAACCCGGAATCTCAGCCGCAAATACAAGCCTCCGAGTTGTCATTCCGGGGCGCGCGTCGCGCGAACCCGCAATCCATATCCCCTGCGGTCGATGCTGACCGTCGGCCTGACAACAGCTCTACGCAAACGCGAACAAAGGGGATGGATTCCGGGTCTGCGCTGCTGCGCAGCGCATCCCGGAATGACGAACGAGAGGATGTTCGCGGCTCGGATTCCGGTTCGCGCTGCGCGCGCCCCGGAATGACGGGCCGTTAGAACACCACCACCGAGCGGATCGACTTGCCCTCGTGCATCAGATCGAAGCCCTTGTTGATCTCCTCGAGCTTCAGCACGTGGGTGATCATCGGGTCGATTTCGATCTTGCCGTTCATGTACCAGTCGACGATCTTCGGCACGTCGGTGCGGCCGCGGGCGCCGCCGAAGGCGCTGCCTTTCCAGACGCGGCCGGTGACGAGCTGGAACGGGCGGGTGGAGATTTCCTTGCCGGCTTCGGCGACGCCGATCACCACCGAGACGCCCCAGCCGCGGTGGCAGGCTTCCAGCGCCTGGCGCATCACCGTGGTGTTGCCGGTGCAGTCGAACGTGTAGTCGGCGCCGCCGTCGGTCAGGCCGACGAGATGCTGGACGATGTCGCCGTCGACCTTCTTCGGGTTGACGAAATGCGTCATGCCGAAGCGGCGGCCCCATTCCTCTTTGTCGTCGTTGATGTCGACCCCGACGATCTTGTCGGCGCCGACCATCTTGGCGCCCTGGATGACGTTGAGGCCGATGCCGCCGAGGCCGAACACCACGACGTTGGAGCCCGGCGTCACCTTCGCCGTATTGACCACGGCGCCGACGCCGGTGGTGACGCCGCAGCCGATGTAGCAGCTCTTGTCGAACGGCGCGTCGTCGCGGATCTTCGCCAGCGCGATCTCCGGCAGCACGGTGAAGTTCGAGAACGTCGAGCAGCCCATGTAGTGATAGATCGGCTTGCCCTGATAGCTGAAGCGCGAAGTGCCGTCGGGCATCACGCCCTTGCCCTGGGTCGCGCGGATCGCGGTGCAGAGATTGGTCTTCTGGCTCAGGCAGCTTTTGCACTGCCGGCATTCGGGCGTGTACAGCGGGATGACGTGATCGCCGGGCTTCACCGAGGTGACGCCGGCGCCGATTTCGCGGACGATGCCGGCGCCCTCGTGGCCGAGGATCGACGGGAAGATGCCCTCAGAGTCGAAGCCGTCGAGCGTGTAGGCATCGGTGTGGCAGATGCCGGTCGCCTTGATCTCGACCAGCACTTCGCCGGCCTTCGGCCCTTCGAGATCGAGTTCGACGATTTCGAGCGGCTTCTTGGCCTCGAACGCGACGGCGGCACGAGTCTTCATGGCGATTCTCCCTGCATCGGATGCGGTGTGAAGGCCTCCGTATCGTATCGGGGGGAGAACTGGAACTGTTTTTCGGCTGCGGACAATGACGCCCACACGTCGCCATGGTCACAGCGTCGCAAGCGGTCAGAGGGCGGCGGGATCCGACGCTCCGCGCTTCTGCTCGCGATACACGCTCGGGGTGGTGCCGACCGCCTTGCGGAAGGCTCGATTGAAGTTCGCCTGCGACGAAAACCCGGTCGCATAGGCGATGTCGACGAGCGAGCGATGGCTGCCGGCCAGCAGCCGCTTGGCGAGATCGAGCCGCTGCCGGCTGAGATATTCGTGCGGCGCACACCCGGTCGCCGCCTTGAAGCTGCGGGAGAAATGCGCCGGGCTCATGCAGGCGATCGAGGCGAGATCGCTGACGGTGAAGTCGCGCTCGACCGAGGCGTTGATGAAATCGGTCACCCGCGTCAGCCGCTTGATGTCGAGGGGTTTGTTCGCGGCATTGGCCTGCTTGTGACGGATCGCGGTGTCGGCATAGCTGTGCACGAGATGCGCCGCCAGAGCACGGCCGAGACTTTCGATCAGCAGGCGGCCGGTCGAGGATTCATGCGCGAGTTCGCGGAGAATCTGGTCGGCGACGTGCTCGATGAAGTTGTCGTGGTCGATCGCCTCGTAGCGGATCGTGATCCGCGCCGGATCGATGTCCATGTCCTGCAGCATCGTGTCGTCGAACGGCCGGCCCGGCAGAAACATGTGCAGGCACTCGTGCATCTCGCTCTCGACGCGGATGAAATCCTCCCGAATGCCGGCCGGGCAGAGCCAGACCGTTCCGCGTCGACCATAGGTCCGCTGGCGCGTTCCGCCGCCGGCGCGATCGACCACGGAATTGCCGCGTAGCAACACGGCGATCTCGGTGTCCCGCGGCAGCAGCGACGGCAGATCGCCGGCCTGGTGACTCCAGCGCTCCGCCAAAAGGTGCGACCAGCGCCGATCGTTCGAGGTCTGGAGCATCCGGCCGGTGACGTATTTGTCGACGGAATTCCCGAGCATACCCATCATGGACCTCTATCGAATGGTGCGACGAGCAGGCCGCAACCCGATTATCAGCAAGTATTATGCCAAGGCGCGATACGCGTATTCGGGCCGTTCAGAGCAGTCCAGGACAACAACGTAGCACGTTTTGAGAAGCCTGGCAGCTTTCGTCGCCGCATCCTTAGGCATGTCAATTCCGAGAGCATGCGGAGGAACTCATGGCCCGGACCACCGTCGTCGGCGCGTGTCCACACGACTGCCCTGATACATGTTCGATGATTACAACCGTCGAGGACGGCAAGGCGATCGCCGTCCGCGGCAATCCTGATCATCCGTTCACGCGCGGGCGACTGTGCGTCAAGGTCAACAACTACGAGGAGCGCGTCTACAGCGACAAGCGTGTGCTCCACCCGATGAAGCGCGTCGGCCCCAAGGGAACCAGGCAGTTCGAACGCATCGGCTGGGACGAGGCGATCGAGACGATCGCGTCGCGCTGGACGTCGATCATCGCCGAGAACGGCGCGCAGGCGATCCTGCCGTACAGCTATCTCGGCACCCAGGGCGTCATCAACGGGCTCAATGTCGGCGATCCGCTGTTCAACAAGCTCGGCGCCACCGTGCTCGAGCGGACGTTCTGCGATTCCGGCTCGTGCACGGCCTATCTGCTGACGATCGGGCACACGCCGGGGGTCGACCCCGAGAGCTTCGTGCATTCGAAGTACATCATCCTCTGGGCCTGCAACACGCTCAGCACCAATTCGCATCACTGGCCGTTCATCGAGCAGGCCAAGAAGAACGGCGCCAAGCTGGTGGTGATCGATCCGGTGCGGACCCGGACCGCGCGTCTCGCCGACTGGCACATCCAGATCAGGCCGGGCACCGATGCGGCGCTGGCGTTGGCGATGATGCACGTGATCATCAAGGAAAACCTCGTCGATCGCGACTACGTCGACAAGCACACCGTCGGATACGACGAACTGGCCGAACGGGTCGCGACCTACACCCCGGAATTCGCCGCGCAGGAGACCGGCATTCCGGTCGAGGACATCGTCAAGCTGGCGCGGGACTACGCCACGACGCCGCCCGCGGTGGTGCGGATCGGGGTGGCTGTCGAACGCCATGCCGGCGGCGGCCAGACCGTGCGCGCGATCGCTTGTCTTCCGGCGCTGATCGGCGCCTGGAAGCATGTCGGCGGCGGCCTGCTGCAGTTGCCGATCTGGGCCTTCCCGGTCAAATGGGACGTGCTGATGCGCCCGGATCTGCAGCCGGAGAAGATGCGCGTGCTGAACTCCTGGCGGCTCGGCGCGGCGCTGACCGGCGAACTCGGCTTCGACCCGCCGATCAAGGCGCTGTTCGTCTACAACGCCAATCCGATGGCGATGGTGACCGAGCAGGACAAGATCGAGAAAGGGCTCGAACGCGAAGATCTGTTCACCGTCGTCAGCGAGCACTTCATCACCGACACGGCGAAATACGCCGACATCATTCTTCCCGCGACCACCCAGCTCGAACAGAAGGACATCATGTTCTCCTGGGGGCACCTGTATCTGTCCTACAACAACCAGGCGATCGAACCGCTGGGCGAAGCGATCCCGAACACGGAGCTGTTCCGCCGTCTCGCCAGGGCGATGGGGATCACCGACCCGAGCTTCTTCCGCACCGACGACGAGATGATCGAGGCGGCGCTCGACTGGACCAGCCCGGTGCTGCAGGGCATCACGCTCGACGAAGTCAAGGCCAAGGGCTATTCGCGCCTCAACATGCCGGGGCCGGACGAATCCGCGCCGCATCGCGACGGCAATTTTCCGACCGCCACCGGCAAATGCGAGTTCAAGTCGACGATCGCGGCGGGCGGCAATTTCGTCGCGCCGCTGTTCCGGCAGGGCTACAATGGCGATCAGGACGGCACGCCGATCGATCCCTTGCCGCACTACATTCCGCCGAACGAGAACGCGCGGACGGCACCCGCGCTCGCGAGCCGCTATCCGCTCAGCCTGATCTCGCCGAAGAGCCACGCCTTCCTGAACTCGAACTACGGCAACCTGCCGGCGCAGACCGCGCAGGCGGGCGAAGAGCAGGCGGTGATCCTGAACCCGGACGATGCGGCGCAACGCGGCATCGAGGCGGGCGCCCCGATCCGTGTGTTCAACGATCGCGGCTCGTTCGAAGCCTTTGCGACCGTCTCGTCGGACATCATGGCTGGCGTCGTGGTCGCCCCGTCGGGCTATTGGCAGCGCTCCAACCGCAAGGGATCGACGGTTCACGCGCTCACGCCGCCGGCCTTCGCGGATCTCGGCCGGGCGCCGACTTTCTCCGACATCCTCGTCCAGGTCGGCCGGCTGTAGCCGGCCGCGACGACGCGAGCGACGACCGACGCTCCGGCGTCGGTCGATGTTGATCTCAATCGATACACGGGAAGTCGGACGATGGCGTATGTGGTCACGGACAATTGCAAAGGCTGTCGCTACACGGAATGCGTGACGGTCTGTCCGGTCGAGTGTTTCCATGTCGATGCGGCGATGACCTATATCGATCCGGAGAACTGCATCGATTGCGGCGGCTGCGCCCCGGCGTGTCCGGTCGGCGCCATCGAGCCGGACTATCGGTTGCCGGCGCATCAGAAATTCTGGATCGACGTCAATCGCAAGCGCGCCGCCGAAACACCGGTCATCACCGCGCGGCTCGCGCCGCTGCCCGGCGCCGACGAACGCAGGCAGGCGCTCGGACGATGACCGCGTCTGCGCACGAGCCGGCCGGCACGGGTCGGTTTCGAATCGCGGTGGTCGGCAGCGGGCCGAGCGGCTTCTACGCCACGGAAGCCTTGTTTCGCTCCGGCCGGCCGGTCGCCATCGACATGTTCGAGCAACTCCCGGTGCCGTACGGGCTGGTGCGGTTCGGGGTCGCTCCGGATCATCCCAAACTCAAGCAGGTGACGATCACGTTCGACCGAATCGCGGCGATGCCGGGGTTTCGCTTCGTCGGCGGCGTCTCCGTCGGCCGCGACGTGACCATCGATGAACTTCGCGCCAGCTACGACGCCGTGATTCTCGCCACCGGCGCCGATATCAGCCGGCCGCTGGGCATCCCCGGCGAAGAGCTGCCGGGATGCCATCACGCCGCCGACTTCGTCGCCTGGTACAACGGCCATCCGGACTACCGCGATTTCGCCTTCGACCTCGATCATGAGGCTGTGGTCATCGTTGGTCACGGCAACGTCGCGCTCGACGTCGCACGGATCCTGGCGCGAACCGTCGACGAACTAAGCCGAACCGACATCGCCGGCCATGCGCTCGAGGCGCTTTCGCAAAGCCGGATTCGCGAGATCCACGTGGTCGGCCGCGGCGGACCGGCGCAAGCGAAATTCGGCGCCAAGGAATTGCGAGATTTCCTCGCCTTGGACCAGTGCGATCCCTATGTCGCACCTGGCGATATTTCCGATGATCCCGGCCTGGCGACCGGCGATCCGGACCTGATCGAACGAGTGTCGCTGCTGCGTGCGTTCTCCGAGCAGTCTCGGTCCAAGCCGAAGCGCTGCATCTTTCGGTTCGGCCGTTCGCCGGTCGCGGTGGCCGGCCAACGCCGGGTCGAGGCGGTCCGTTTCGCGCATCCGACCGAAGGCATCGAACAGATCGCCTGCGGGCTCGTGTTCAGCAGCATCGGTCGACGCACCGCGCCGCTCGCCGGCGTGCCTTACGACGCGCAGCGCGGCGTCCACGCCAATCGCGAGGGGCGCGTGATCGACGCGAACGGCGTGGTCGCCGGCCTGTATGTCTGCGGCTGGAGCAAGCGTGGCCCGAGCGGCACGATCGGGACTAATCGCGCTTGCGGCATGGCCACTGCCGAAGCCGTCGTGGCGGATCTGCCTCCTGATGCGGGCGTCCGCGCGGGCAGCGCCGAGGCGTTGCTGGCGCGGCTACGTACGCGCGTGCCACGGATCGTCAGCTACGACGACTGGGCCGCCATCGACGCGGCCGAGAAGCGCAAAGGGGCTTTGCACGGCAGGCCGCGCGACAAATTCGTGTCGGTGCCCGAGATGATGGCGGCGCTGAATGCGTCGCCCTGATGTCGGCCTCGATCTCGCGGAATCATCCTCGGAAGGGAGCAGACCGATGGCGGTGCCGTTCGCCGACGCCTTTGGCAGGCGCGTGAAGTATCTGCGGCTGTCGGTGACGGATCGTTGCGATCTGCGATGCAGGTACTGCATGTCCGAGACGATGGAGTTTCTGCCGAGTAAGCAACTGCTGTCGTTCGAGGAGCTCGATCGCATCGCGGGTTGCTTCATCGCCTGCGGCGTCGAAACCATCCGGGTGACCGGCGGCGAGCCGCTGGTGCGGAAGGAGATCGTGCGGCTGTTCCGCGGCCTGTCGCGGCATTTGTCGAGTGGCGGATTGCGCGAGCTGACGCTGACGACCAACGGCACCCAACTCGCGCGCCATGCGGAGGACCTTCACGCGCTGGGGGTGCGGCGGGTCAACGTCTCGATGGACTCGCTCGATCCGGAGAAATACGCGACGATCACGCGCGGCGGATCGCTCGCCCGCGTGCTCGAGGGCATCGAGGCGGCGCGACGGGCGGGGCTCGCGGTCAAGCTCAACGCCGTGGCGCTGAAGGGTTTCACGGAAACCGAGATCGACGATCTGATCGGCTTCGCCCATCGCGGCGGCATGACGCTCACTTTGATCGAAACCATGCCGCTGGGCGAGATCGGGTCGGACCGGACCGATCAGTTTCTTCCGCTGACGGCGTTGCGCCGGCAGATCGAGCAGCGCTGGACGCTGGTCGATCTGGTCGAGCGCACCGGCGGGCCGGCGCGCTACGCGCGCGTGGTCGAGACCGGCGGCAAGATCGGCTTCATCACGCCGATGACTCACAATTTTTGTGGCGACTGCAACCGCGTGCGCGTGACCGCATCCGGCGTTCTGCATGCCTGCCTGGGGCAGGAGAACGCGGTCGATCTCAGGCGCATCCTGCGTGGTGGCGGCGAGGACGCCGATCTGATCGACGCGATCGGATCGGCCGTCAGCGGCAAGCCGCGCGGTCATGATTTCCAGATCGGTCCCGGGGGGCGTCCGTCGTTGCGGCGACATATGTCGGCCACCGGCGGTTAGCGCTGCATCGTCCGCGTCGGTTCACGCCGACGATGCGCTACAGGCGTCTTCGGAGGGCATCTCTTCGGCCGCGTTGGGGTCGCCCGGCGCGGTCGCCCAGGCGAGTTCGACCAGCGTGACGGTGCGGCGGCCGGTGCCGTCGAACTGGCAGACGATCAGTCCCTGTTCCTCGATGTAAGTCAGCAGACGCCGCGCGCGGCGCAGCGAGTGGGTGCCGTAGGCGCGGGCGATCGCCGCGTCGCCGGGGCAGGGCCAGCCTTCCTTGGCGGCGCGCGCGATCATCATGAACACGCCCTGCATGTCGTCGGGCAGCGTCCCCGCGCGCAGCGAGACGTCCTGCCAGCCGTCGTCGTCGGCGATCTCCTCGGTGGTCAGTCCGGCGCGGGCATGGGTCAGCATCCGGCGGAAATCGGCCAAATCCGGGATCGTTGCCGCGAGGCCTTCGATCCGGCAGCGCACGATGAACTCCTGATACAACACGCCGATGGCGCGGAAGCCGGCGTCGGGCTCGGCGAGGATCGCGCGCAGGATGCGGTCGAGTCGCTCGCGCCGGGTCGCCAGTTCCTCGGCGCTGAGCGGCTGCTCCACCGGCTCCGGACGAACCTCGAGCGCCGCGGACTTCGCCGCCATCAATTGGCTGAGCAGGTCCGGCGCCGAGCGGCGCTGCGGCCGCGTCGAAATCTCCGGGGGCGGCTCGGCGAGGATGATCGAGCGCGCGTCCTGCAACGCTTCTTCGGGCAGCGGCATCAGCCGCGGCGTCGCGTTGCGCGGGTGGGTGTCGGTCGCCCCGATCCGCAGCGCCAGCGGGCGGCGGGACAAAGCAGGGCCGAGCGCCATGAACTGGCCGCGCTCGAGATCGCGGAACGCATCCGCCTGCCGCCGCTCCATGCCGAGCAGGTCGGCGGCGCGCGCCATGTCGATGTCGAGGAAGGTGCGGCCCATCAGGAAGTTCGAGGCTTCGGCGGCGACGTTCTTGGCGAGCTTGGCGAGGCGCTGGGTGGCGATCACGCCGGCGAGGCCGCGCTTGCGGCCGCGGCACATCAGATTGGTCATGGCGCCGAGCGACAGCTTGCGCGCTTCGTCGGAGACTTCGCCGGCGACGGCGGGCGCGAACAGCTGCGCTTCGTCGACCACCACGAGCATCGGGTACCAATGGTCGCGCGCGGTGTTGAACATGCCGTCGAGAAACGCCGCGGCGCGGCGCATCTGGTTCTCGGCGTCCAGCCCTTCGAGATTGAGCACCGCCGAGACGCGGTGGATGCGGGCGCGCTCGCCGGCGACCTGCAGGCCGCGCTCGGTGTGGTCCTCGGCATTGATGACGAGATGGCCGAAGCGTTCGGCCAGCGTGACGAAGTCGCCTTCCGGATCGATGATCGCCTGCTGCACCCAGGGCGCGCTCTGCTCCAGCAGGCGGCGCAGCAGATGCGATTTGCCCGAGCCGGAATTGCCTTGCACCAGCAGCCGCGTCGCCAGCAGTTCCTCGAGATCGAGAGCCGCGGTTGCGCCTGAATTGGTTTGCCCCATTTCGATCGCAACGGTCATGGCTCGGCCCGAGGTCTCCTTTCGCGCGAGCAGGGGGCTTAACAATCCAGCGGCAGCCCGTCGAGCGCTCGGGCAAGATTGCGCGCCGTTATGCACCGGGTTGGCGGCGCCGCTTTGGAACCGCGGCCGCGCCCAGCCGCGCGTTCACTTCACGAGGCCTCGCAATACCAGATCGGTGCTGGCTTCGGTGAAGGCGGTGATGTCGAAGTGCTTGCGGGTTCCGAACAGCATCGACCACAGGCAGACCAGCAGAGCCGGGCTCATGATCATCTCGATGAACTCCGTCGCTGGCGCGGCCCGGAATGCGCATGCGGCCACACCCTCGTCGATGACGGTCTTGAATTGATCCATCATCGGCACCACGAACTCGTCGTAGTGCCGCTCGACCAGCTCCGGGAAACGGCCGCCCTCCGAGATGAGGAAGCGGAGGACTTCGCGGGATTCACGGTTCTCCGCAATGTGCGCATAGGTGAAGGCCATCAGCTCGCGCAACCGCTCGGTGTGCGAGCCCTTCAGGCTCGAGACGTGGTTCGCCAGATCCGGCAGGAAGGTCTGCGACTTGTGCCGGACCATTTCCTCGAACACGCGCTCCTTGGTGTCGAAGTAAAAATAGATCGTCCCCTTGGTGACGCCCGCTCGGGTCGCCACATCTTCCAGCCGCGTGGCTGAATAGCCGTGCTGAACGAACTCCTCGAACGCTGCGTCGAGGATCTCAGCGGGGCGTTCGGCTTTGCGCCGGCTACGCTTTTTGGGTTCGGGGGGCATCTCGGCTTTCATGCTCGTATCTTATTATTGACTTTCGGGTCAGTCAATAATAATTGGGGGAGACCGACCTGAAGGATAGGCCGCCTCATCATGCTTTCTGCGTTCCGGATGATCCTGCTGGTGCCGCTCGCCCTGTCTTTGGCAGGGTGCGGTGGTGAAAAGGCGCAGCCGGTCCGCGCGCTGTTGCTGGTCAAGACCGAGGTCGTCCGGCTGCAGCCGTCGCAGACCGTGATTCGCCTGACCGGCGATGTGCAGGCGCGCGTCAGCACCGAATTGTCGTTCCGGGTCAGCGGGCGGGTGACCGAGCGGCTGGTCGACGTCGGCGCCCACGTCAATGCCGGCGAGGTGCTGGCGCGGATCGACCCCACCGAACAGCAGGCGGACCTCGCCGGATCGCAGGCTGCGGTCGCGTCGGCCGAGGCGCAGGTGCGGGTCGCCACCGCCAATTTCGAGCGCCAGAAGTCGCTGATCGACAAGGGCTTCACCACCCGCGTCGCGTATGATCAGGCGCAGGAGGCGCTGCGCACGGCGGAAGGCTCGCTGGAGACCGCCAAGGCACAGCTCGGCAATTCGACCGATGCCCTGAGCTACACCGAACTCCGCGCCAGCGCGCCGGGCATCATAACCGCACGCAATATCGAGGTCGGGCAGGTCGCCCAGGCGGCGCAATCGGCCTACACGCTGGCCGAGGACGGCGCGCGCGACGCCGTCGTCGACGTCTACGAGTCGATCTTCCTGACGCAGTGGGAAGGCGAAGGCGCGAAACTGACGCTGCTGTCGGATCCGTCGGTCACCGCGACGGCGCGGCCGCGGGAAATTTCGCCGTCCGTCGATCCGAAGACCGGATCGGTGCGGGTGAAAATGTCGATCATCGATCCGCCCGCCGCGATGACGCTCGGCAGCGTGGTGGTCGCCGAAGGACGCAGCAAGCCGGTCGACAAGATCGCGCTGCCCTGGAGTGCGCTGACGTCCGACATCCACGGTCCCGCCGTCTGGGTGGTGGATCCGAGCAGCCACGCGGTGTCGCTCAGGAGCGTCGTCATCGAAACCTACGAGACGAATTCCGTCGTGGTCGCCAGCGGTCTGAAGCCCGGCGAGCGGGTGGTGACTGAAGGCGGGAAGTTTCTGCGCCCGGCGCAGATCGTCACCTACGAAGGGGTGAGCTCATGACGGCCGTTCGCATGCTCGGCGTCGCCGCGGCCTGTCTGCTGGTCGTTGGCTGCGGCAAGAAACAGGAGCAGCACGAGCCGATCCGGCCGGTGCTCTCGTTGGTGGTCGAACCGCTGCACGCCAGCACGCTCGCCGTGGTCGGCACGGTCGAGCCGCAGTTCAAGACGGACTACGGTTTCCGCATGCTCGGCCGGTTGATCGCGCGGCCGGTGAATGTCGGCGACAGCGTCGTCAAAGGGCAGACGCTGGCGGCGGTCGATCCGTTCGCGGCCGAACTGGCGGTGCGCTCGGCGCTCGCCGAGGTCTCGACGGCGCAGGGCCAGTACATCAACGCGAACGGCACGGCCAATCGCCAGCGCGCGCTGATCGAGACCGGAGCCACCACCAAGGCCACGCTGGATTCCGCCGAGCAGAGCAGCGCAGCGGCGCAGGCGGCGGTGACGCGGGCGCAGTCGAATCTGACCAAGGCCCGCGAGCAACTCAGCTACACCAAGCTCGAAGCCGAATATGCCGGCATCGTCACCGCGGTCAGCGTGCAGGTCGGCCAGATCGTCAACCCCGGCCAGACCGTCGTCACGGTGGCGCGGCCGGATATTCGCGAGGCGGTGATCGACGTCGCCGAAGAACTCGCCGGCATGCTCAAGATCGGCGCGCCGCTGACGGTGCGGCTGCAACTCGACCCCAGCATCCAGGCCGACGGCAAAGTGCGCGAGATCGCGCCGCAGGCCGATCCGGTGACACGGACCAGGCGCGTCCGCATCACGCTGACGTCGCCGCCCGATCTGTTCCGGCTCGGCTCGACGATCAACACGCTGATCCCCGGTCGGCCGCAGCGCGGCTATCGATTGCCCGCGACCGCGATCCTGACCGAAGGCGGCCAGTCCTATGTCTGGGTGGTCGACCCGGCGAACGCGGTGGTCAGCAAGCGCAAGGTGCAGGTCGTCGGCGGTGACGCCAATTTCGCCGAAGTCGCGGACGGCATCACGGCGGGCGCGCGCGTCGTGAGGGCCGGGGTCCATCAACTCAAGGAGGGCCAGCGGGTCCGCCTCGAAGGGGAACCGCAAGCGTGAAGAAGTTCAATCTCTCCGACTGGGCGCTGCATCACCGTTCGATGGTGTGGTACTTCATGATCGCCTTCATGGCGGCCGGCCTGTTTTCGTATCTCGAACTCGGGCGCGAAGAGGATCCGGCGTTCACCATCAAGACGATGGTGATCCAGGCCAAATGGCCGGGCGCCTCCGCCGAAGAGACGACGCGCCAGGTCACCGACCGGATCGAGAAGAAGCTCGAGGAGCTGGAGTCGCTCGACTACACCAAGAGCATCACCACCGCCGGTGAGACCACGGTGTTCGTCGAACTGCGCGACACCACCAAGGCGCGCGACGTCGTCCCGACCTGGGTGCGCGTCCGCAACATGATCAACGACATCAAGGGCGACTTCCCGCAGGGCGTGGTCGGGCCCGCGTTCAACGACCGCTTCGGCGACGTGTTCGGCAACATCTACGCCTTCACCAGCGATGGCCTGACGCAGCGCCAGCTGCGCGATCAGGTCGAGGACGTGCGCGCCAAGGTCCTGCAGGTGCCGAATGTCGGCCGCGTCGACATCATCGGCGCCCAGGACGAAGTGATCTATCTGGAGTTCTCGCCCCGCAAGGTCGCGGCGCTCGGCCTCGATCAGCGCTCGATCATCGCGTCGCTGCAGGCCCAGAACGCGATCACGCCGTCCGGCGTGTTGCAGGCCGGCCCGGAGCGCGTCGCCGTCCGCGTCAGCGGACAGTTCGCCTCCGAGGAGAGCCTCAAGGCGATCAATCTGCGCGTCAACGACCGGTTCTTCCCGCTGACCGACATCGCCACCATTCACCGCGGCTATGTCGATCCGCCGACCTCGCTGTTCCGGTTCAAGGGCGAGCCGGCGATCGGGCTGGCGATCGGCATGAAGGCGGGCGCCAATCTGCTGCAGTTCGGCGAGGCGCTGAAGGAGAAGATGAAGCACATCTCCGCCGATCTGCCGGTCGGCGCCGAGGTTCATCTGGTGTCCGACCAGCCGCAGATCGTCGACGAGGCGGTGTCGGGCTTCACCCGGGCGCTGTTCGAGGCGGTCGCGATCGTGCTGGCGATCAGCTTCATCAGCCTCGGCCTGCGCGCCGGCCTGGTGGTGGCGATTTCGATCCCGCTGGTGCTGGCGATCACCTTCCTGGTGATGTCGTATTCCGACATCTCGTTGCAGCGGATTTCGCTCGGCGCGCTGATCATCGCGCTCGGCCTGTTGGTCGACGACGCCATGATTGCGGTCGAGATGATGGTGGCGCGGCTCGAAATCGGGGATTCGCTCGAGAAGGCCGCGACCTACGTCTACACCTCGACGGCGTTTCCGATGCTGACCGGCACGCTGGTGACGGTCGCGGGCTTCATTCCGATCGGCCTCAACAGCAGCGCCGCCGGCGAATTCACCTTCACGCTGTTCGTCGTCATCGCGGTGTCGCTGATCACGTCGTGGATCGTCGCGGTGCTGTTCACGCCGCTGCTCGGCGTCACCATCCTGCCCAAGAAGATGAAGGGGCATCACGAGACCAAGGGATGGTTCACGCGCGCCTTCAGCCGAACGCTGTCGTTCTGCATGCGCTGGCGGTGGCTGACGATCGGCGTGACGGTCGCGGCCTTCGCGCTGTCGATCGTCGGCATGGGGTTCGTGCAGCAGCAGTTCTTTCCGTCGTCGGATCGCAACGAGCTGATCGTCGACTGGAATCTGCCGCAGAACAGTTCGATCGCCGAAACCAGCGCGCAGATGCAGCAGTTCGAGCGCGAGGCGCTGCAGGGCAAGGACGGCATCGATCACTGGTCGACCTATGTCGGGCAGGGCGCGCCGCGCTTCGTGCTGTCGTTCGACGTGCAGCCGGCCGACCGCTCGTTCGGCCAGATCGTGATCGTCACCAAGAGTCTCGCCGATCGCGACCGGCTGCAGCCCGAGTTGCAGGCCTATCTGAAGAAGACGTTCCCGGGCACCGACGCGCTGGTGAAGCTGCTGGACATCGGACCGCCGGTCGGCCGGCCGATCCAGTATCGCGTCAGCGGGCCGGACATCGGCAAGGTGCGCGAGCTGTCGCGGCAGCTCGCCGGCATCATGGCGACCAACCCGCATCTCGGCGACGTGGTGTACGACTGGATGGAGCCGGAGCGCGTCGTCAAGGTCAACGTGCTGCAGGACAAGGCGCGGCAGCTCGGCATCACCTCCGAGGACATCGCCTCGACCCTGAACGGCATCCTCGACGGCACGTCGATCACCCAGGTCCGCGACGACATCTACCTCGTCAACGTGCTGGGCCGCGCCAACGCGGCGGAACGTGGCTCGATCGAGACGCTGCGCAACCTGCAACTGTCGGGAAGCAGCGGACAGTCGGTGCCGCTCGCCGCCGTGGCGACGTTCCGCTACGAGCTCGAGCAACCGACGATCTGGCGCCGCTCGCGGCTGCCGACGATCACGCTGAAGGCCGGCATCATCGACGCCGTGCAGCCCGCGACCGTGGCCGATCAGTTGAAGCCGAAGATCGCCGAGTTCAACGCCAAGCTGCCGTTCGGCTATGCGGCGGTGGCCGGCGGCACCGTCGAGGAAAGCGCCAAATCGCAGGCGCCGATCGCCGCGGTGGTGCCGATCATGCTGTTCGTGATGGCGACCATCCTGATGGTGCAGTTGCAGAGCTTCAGCCGGCTGTTCCTGGTGTTCGCGGTGGCGCCGCTGGCGCTGATCGGCGTCGTCGCCGCGCTGCTGCCGAGCGGCGCGCCGCTCGGCTTCGTCGCGATCCTGGGCGTGCTGGCGTTGATCGGAATTCTGATCCGCAACTCCGTCATCCTGATCGTGCAAATCGAACATCTGCGCAGCGAGGGCAAGCCGCCCTGGGACGCGGTGTTCGAGGCGACCGAGCACCGGATGCGGCCGATCCTGTTGACGGCCGCCGCGGCGAGCCTCGCGCTGATCCCGATCGCGCGCGAGGTGTTCTGGGGGCCGATGGCCTTCGCCATGATGGGGGGCATCATCGTCGGGACGGTGCTGACCCTGCTGTTCCTCCCCGCGCTCTACGTGGCGTGGTTCCGTATCAAGATGCCGGAAGAAGGCACACCAGCATGACTACTCAAGACTGTGAAACCGCTTTGCCGCCGTTGTGTCGCGGCGCGCGCGTTCGGATGAGCCCGCTCGGTCGCGCGCGGCATCCCAAATATGGCGATCGTGAAGGGTTGATCGTCGGCCAGGGCTCGCCGAGCAGCTGGCGGGTCAAATTCGATGACCGCAAGACGATTCAGGCCATCCATCAGGACTACCTCGAGCGGGTGCCGCGTTCGACCCCGTCGCCGCAATGCGCCGAAGCGGGCCGCACGCTTTGCGACGCTTCAAATCCTTAAGCCTTTTCCTCGATGGTCCGGTATGGTCATGCGTAACAGTTCCCGGCCTCTGGTCGTCGCCGTGGTGATCGCGTTGAGCGGGTTGCTCGCCGCGTGTGCGTCTCAGCCGCGCGTGCCCTACACCGCGACGGAAGCGTCCGACGCGCGCGTGCTCGGCCTCAAGGATCTGCGGCGCTTTGCGGACGAGCCGGCATCGGCGTTCAAGGACGATAAGGTCATCTCCGGGCCGCGGACCTATCTGGCGCTGTCGGGCGGCGGTGCGGACGGCGCCTATGGCGCCGGCGTGCTCAACGGATGGACCGATGCGGGAAACCGTCCGTCGTTCTCGATCGTGTCGGGCGTCAGCACCGGCGCGCTGATCGCGCCGTTCGCGTTCCTCGGGCCGCAATACGATCCGACCTTGCGCGAGTTCTACACCAGCGGCGTCGCCGAAAGCCTGCTGGACTCGCCGAACCCCTTCAATGCGATCTTCGGATCGGGACTGTTCGGCAACACCCGGCTGCGCGAATTGGTGGCTCAATACATCAGCGCGGATTTCGTCGCGGCGGTGGCGGCCGAACACGCCAAGGGCCGGATGCTGTTCGTGGTGACGACCAATCTGGATTCGCAGCGCGCCGTGATCTGGAACCTCGGGCGGATCGCTTCGCTGAACTCGATGCAGGGGCTCGATCTGTTCCGGGACGTGGTCGCCGCATCGGCGAGCCTGCCGGCGGTATTCCCGCCGATGCTGGTGAACGCGGAAGCCGACGGCGTGCGGTTTCAGGAAATGCATGTCGATGGCGGCGTGACCGCGCCGGTGCTGACGCTGCCGGAAGCGTATCTGCTGCGCAACGCGTCGTGGGGCAAGTCGCTGGACCTGCAGCTCTACATCCTGATGAACAACAAGATCGAACCGGAATTCCAGCTCGTTCCGAACAAGACCCTCGAGATCGCCGCGCGGTCGTCGTCGACCCTGGTCAAGGCGCAGACCCGGTCGATCCTCTACAGCACGTATGATTTCGCACGCCGAAACAAATACGGCTTCAACCTGACCTACATCGAAAGCGATCGGCCGCCGTCGCCGTCCGCAGGCTTCGACACCGCGTACATGCGTGCGTTGTTTCAATACGGCTACGACCGGGCGCGGTCCGGCCAGGCATGGTCGAAGGCACCGCCTGCGGTCGCTCCCGCCGCCGTCCCGGTGGCCGACAACAAGCCTGTCCGCCGATTGGCCGGCGCCAACTAGGCACGCCGTCGATGCGGTTCTGTTGCGTCGTGAAGGATGAACGAGGCGGACATGTCTGCACGGATGGCTCTCACATTGCTGACGACGGCGCTGCTGCTGCTCGGCCAGTCGGCGGCGGTGTATCCGGCCCGTGAACCCGGCGGCACCAACGAAAGCACGGCGGGAAACTTCCGCCACGAGCAGGCCTTGCCGGCAGCACTCGCCGGCTCGGGGGCCGATCTCGTCCGGATGGTCGAGGCGAATCTGGCCGGAGCCAGGGTGTACGACCTGAGCTTCAACGGCGACGGCGCCGCGCCGTCGTTCGACGTCAGATCGTATCGCGACGACCAGGTCTGGAACACCGTAGTCGATGCCGCGACACGCCAGATCGTTCGTTCCGCCATGATGATGCCGGCCTCCGATCTGCACGCGGAAGACAAACGCAGCATCGACGAATTCCGGCGGTCGCGCATGGCGTTGTCCGAAGCGATCGCGATCGCCGAGAAATACGGACCGGGAAAGGCGATCAGCGCCGGTCTTCACCACGTCGACGGCAAATTGGTGTTCGTGGTGGTGATCGTCGCGAACGGCGGGCTGAAGGAGATCGTGATCCGTCCGGATGCCCAGAAGCGCAAAGACGCGCTGTGAGGACAAGCGATCCGCGACGGTGTGGATTGCGGCCGCTGTTCAAGTCCTGATCGCGCTCGCCCCCGGCGACCGGTGTGGGCCGTCCGGGCGCAGTCTCGGGTGATAAATCCGCCGTCGAAAACCGGCGCGTGATGGCGTAGAACCACCACTCAGGACGTCATGACCGGGTTCGAATTTTTCGAAAAATGCTGATGGAACAGTCGCATAGGTTTTGCACGGCGCCGATGATGGAATGGACCGACCGGCATTGCCGCGTGTTCCATCGGCTGCTGAGCAAGCGTGCCCGGCTGTACACCGAGATGCTGACCACGGGTGCGGTGATCCATGGCGACCGGCAGCGGCTGCTCGGGTTCGACGCGAGCGAACATCCGGTGGCGCTGCAGCTCGGCGGCTCCAATCCAGCCGACCTCGCGACCGCGGCGAAGATCGGCGAGGATTTCGGTTACGACGAGATCAATCTCAATGTCGGCTGTCCGTCGGATCGGGTGAAGGACGGCCGGTTCGGTGCCTGCCTGATGGCGGAGCCGGCGCTGGTCGCGGACGGCGTCGCCGCGATGAAGCGCGCGGTGACGATTCCGGTGACGGTGAAATGCCGGATCGGCATCGACGATCAGGATCCGGAAGTGGCACTCGACACGCTGGCGCGCAGCGTCGCCGCCGCCGGCGTCGACGTGTTGATCGTGCACGCCCGCAAGGCCTGGCTGAACGGCCTGTCGCCGAAAGAGAACCGCGATATTCCGCCGCTCGACTACGACCGGGTATATCGGCTGAAGCGGGCCATGCCGCAGCTGCCGATCGTCATCAATGGCGGCATCACCAGCATTGCGGAGGCGAAGCAGCATCTGGCGCATGTCGATGGCGTGATGCTCGGCCGCGCCGCGTATCAGGAGCCGTGGCGGCTGCTCGATGTCGATCCGGAGCTGTTCGGCGAGGCCGCGCCGTATCCGACGATGAAGGCCGCGCTCGACGCGCTGATGCCGTATATCGAGGAGCAGCTTGCGCAAGGCCTGCGGCTGCACGCGATCACCCGCCATCTCATCGGCGCGTATCAGGGCGTGCCCGGTGCGCGCGCGTTCCGGCGCTATCTGTCCGAGTTCGGCGTCAAGCCGGACGCCGACGCCAGCGTGTTGCGCAAAGCGATGGTCGCGGTCGGGGAGAGGGCTTCGGCCGAGGCCGCATAGGGCTGCCAAACGACAGCCGGCAAACCAGGATCGGCATTACGGATAACCGTGCAGCCGCAGCTGATCGGAACGCACCTCCCAGCTTTCCAGCCGGTCGAGGAAGCTCATGCCGAGCAGATTGGTCTTCATCTGGCCGCGCGGCACCACCAGCGCCGGCACCGAGCGCTCGACCAGTTTGCCGATCGCGATGCTGTCGAGCGACAGCTTGGCGGCGCGGGTGCGGCCGCCCGCGGTCTCGACGTCGACGTTGAAGTCGAGAATCTCCAGCGGCAGCCCGGCGGCTTTCGCGGTCTCGTAGGTCAGCACGACCGAGGTCGCGCCGGTGTCGATCACCATCGGCGCGCTGACGCCGTTGATCTTGGCGCGCAGCGCGAACTCGCCGCCGGTGCCGCGCGGGATCTGCACGGTTCGGCCGTGGCCTGCGGCGGCGCTGGCGGTCGCCGCGGCGACGCGCTTCTTCAGCATCGTCGACATCGCGTCGCCGGCTTCCGAGATCCGTTTCGGATCGCCATAGGCGACCACCGCGCCCGCGGTCGCCAGCAGCACCACGACGACGAGCAGCAGGCGGCTCACGGGACACCTGTCAGGTGGCGCGGCCGGTGCGGGGCTTGAGCGGCTCCAGGCCGGCGTCGGCCATCCGTCCGGGCAGCGCCGCCATGATGGCGAGGCGCTGGTCCGGCGCCAGCCGATGCCAGCGGGCGATCTCGGGCATGGTCCGGCCGCAGCCGAAGCACAGGCTGGTGTCCGGGTCGATCAGGCAGACCGCGATGCAGGGCGTTTCGATGCTCATGCCGGATCGTGGCGGACATTGGGTGATGTTCGCAAGTCCCCATCGCTACAGCCCGGTGCCGGCGTTCATGATCGGCTTGCCGCGGGCGCGGCTGCGCTCGTCGGTCTCGATCAGGCTCGGCTGCAGCGGCGCCTCGTCGGCCATCGGCGCCAGCGCCGACATCACGCGCTCGGGCGGGAAGGTGACGATCACTTCCGTTCCGATCCGCAGCTTCGACTTCAGCGTGAAGGTGCCGCCGTGCATGTCGATCAGGCTCTTGGCGATCGGCAGGCCGAGCCCGGCGCCCTGTTCGGCGGACTTGATCGAGTTCGAGCCCTGGCCGAACGAGGCCAGCACGATCGGAATTTCCTCTTCCGGAATTCCCGAGCCGGTGTCCTTGACGCTGAGATACTGCCCGCCCGACGCGGTCCAGCCGGCCTTGAGCCAGATCTCGCCGCCCTGCGGCGTGAACTTGATCGCGTTCGACAAGAGGTTGAGCACCACCTGGCGCACCGCGCGCTCGTCGCCCCAGATCCGCGGCATGCCCTGTTCGAACACTTCGTGGATGGTGATGCCGCGGCTGGAGGCGCGCAGTTTCAGCAGATGATGACAATCCGTCACCACATGCACCAGCGAGATCGCTTCCTCGTTGAGCTCGTAGCGGCCGGCCTCGATCCGCGACAGATCGAGAATCTCGTTGATCAGATTGAGCAGGTGGACGCCGGAATTGTGAATGTCGGCCGAGTAGTCCTTGTAGACCGGCACTGCATGAGCGCCGAAGATCTCGCTCTTCATCACTTCGGAAAAGCCCAGGATGGCGTTGAGCGGCGTGCGCAGCTCGTGGCTCATCTGCGCGAGAAAGCGCGATTTGGCGACGTTGGCGGCCTCGGCGCGGTGCCGCGCCTCGTCGGAAATCGCCTTGGCCTGCTCCAGCTCGCCGATCAGCGCGTCCTTCTCGGCGCGGGCTTCCAGCGTCGCCAGCGTGGTCGAATGCAGGCGATGCGCGAGCAGCGCGAAATAGCCCTCCGCCGCGACGGTCAGCGCCGCCAGCACGTAGCCGTCGAAGGTTCCGCCGAGCACGAAGTTGAGCGCGATCGCGCAGGTCACCGGCACGGTCACCGCCAGCGCCGCGATCGGCAGGCTCGCGGCCAGCATGCTGGAGACCGCGACCACCAGCAGCATCAGGAACATCAACAGCGTGTTGGATACCACGCTGAGCCCGACCGGATGCACCAGGATCGTGGTCCAGGCGAGGCCGTAGAGCAGATCGAGCGCCACGAAGCGCCGCCGCCAGCTGCGGGTGCGGGGCGGCGAGGCGGGCTCCTGCAGGAAGCGGCTGCAGTTGCGGATCATCACGGCGTGAATGCACAGCACCCCGACGGTCCAGGCGCCCGCCGTGATCGGATCGAGCCAGAACCCGAACAACAGGCCGGTGACCACCACCAGCAGCATGATGACGAACGACGCCGACAGCCGGGTCTGCGCGAACTGACGGACGAGCTCGTGATCGAAGGCGGGACGGGTGCCGCTGGTCGAGGTCAGCCGGTCGCGCGCTTCCCGCACGCGTTGCGCCGCAGCGCGCCGGTTGCGTGCCGGGGCGACCACCGGGCTCTCAGCCGGAAGCTGGAAGACTTCGGGCTTTTCGGCGGACTCACTCATCACCAACACAAATCCAGCGCAAAAACGCGCGCAGTTACATCAGCCTATATCCGGCCTCAAATCCTCGCAGGCAGTCTCAGAGGGAATGATATTCCGGTTAACGGCTGGCTAACGATTGGGGTTACCGCAGCGTGAAAACCGCGATCGTCGCCGAATTTGTAGCCTGTGTGTCTCAGCGCTCGAGCCGCGCCAGCAGGCTGGAGGTGTCCCAGCGCCGGCCGCCGAGCTTCTCGACTTCGGCGTAGAACGCGTCCACCAGCGCGGTCACCGGCAGGCTGGCGCCGTTGCGACGGGATTCGGCGAGGCAGATCGACAGATCCTTGCGCATCCATTCGACCGCGAAGCCGAAATCATATTTGCCGTCGTTCATGGTCTTGTGCCGGTTCTCCATCTGCCACGACTGCGCGGCCCCCTTGGAGATGGTGTCGATCACGGCGTTGACGTCGAGGCCGGCCCGCTTGGCGAAGTGGATGCCCTCGGACAGTCCCTGCACCAGCCCGGCGATGCAGATCTGGTTGACCATCTTGGTGAGCTGGCCCGAGCCGGCCGGGCCGAGCAGCTTGCACATCCGGGCGTAGGACGCGATCACCGGCTCCGCCTTGGCGTAGGCGGCGTCGCTGCCGCCGCACATCACCGTCAGCACGCCGTTCTCGGCGCCGGCCTGGCCGCCCGACACCGGCGCATCGACGAAATGAAAGCCGGCCTTGGTGGCCGCGGCGTCGAGTTCGCGCGCGACCTCGGCGGAGGCGGTGGTGTGGTCGACGAAGATCGCACCGGACGCCATCGCCGCGAACGCGCCGTCGGCGCCGATGGTGACTGCGCGCAGGTCGTTGTCGTTGCCGACGCAGGCCATCACGAAATCCTGACCTCGCGCGGCTTCGGCCGGCGTCGCCGCGGTCCGGCCGCCGAACTGATCGGCCCAGGCCTTCGCCTTCGCCGCGGTGCGATTGTAGACGGTGACCTCGTGACCTCCCTTCTTGACGAGATGTCCGGCCATCGGAAAGCCCATCACGCCGAGACCGAGGAAAGCGACTTTGGCCATGTCTGTACCCTTCAGAATTGTGCGGCCCGAACGAATGCCGGCCGAATGACGTTGAGGGAGTGAGCGCAGCCCGAGACAGGCCCGCGGCAGGTGCGCCAGCATAGGCCGCGAGGCTCGACGGGCAAGGGGCTCGCGCGCCGAATTGTCCGCACCGCCATCGCAGGAACTCGCTATCGCAGTGCAAAAGGCAGTTCGGGGGAATCAGCCGCTGCGCTACACCAGCCGCCATGACGCGGCGGGCGCAACGCCAGCCAATTCCGCCTTGAACCGAACGACGCCATATGGTCGGTGGGACGCAGATCGGCGCAGGAGATGTCCATTGAGCGTGACGCAGCAACAGATTCGCGACTGCCTGGCCAAGGTGACGACGCCGCGCGGCGTGGCGCTGACCCAAGCCGATGTGCTGTCGGACATCACGGTGACCGACGGCAAGGTGTATTTCTCGATCAATGTCGATGCCGCTGAGGCGCGATCGTGGGAGAGCGTGCGGGCTGCGGCCGAAGCGGCGGTGCGCGCCGTGCCCGGCGTCGGCAGCGCGCTGGTCGCGCTGACGGCTGAACGCAAGCCCGGCGCGGCCGCGGCGCAACCACAGCGCCCCGGCGTCGCGCCGGCCTCGGCGCATCGCCCGGCGCCGGCCGGCGGCGCGCAGTCGCCGATGTCGAAGCAGGCGGAGATCCCGGGGGTGCGTGCCGTCATCGCGGTGGCCTCCGGCAAAGGCGGCGTCGGCAAATCGACCACGGCGATCAATCTCGCGCTGGGATTGCGCGACCTCGGCCTGCGGGTCGGGTTGCTCGACGCCGACATCTACGGCCCGTCGGTGCCGCGACTCACCGGCATCCAGGAAAAGCCCCAGCTCGACGACAGCCGCCGGATGATTCCGATCAAGCGGTTCGGGCTGTCGGTGATGTCGATCGGTTTCCTGGTCGACGAGGACGCGCCGATGATCTGGCGCGGGCCGATGGTGATGTCGGCGATCACCCAGATGCTGCGCGACGTCGATTGGGGCCAGCTCGACGTGCTGGTGGTGGACATGCCGCCCGGCACCGGCGACGCCCAGCTGACGCTCGCCCAGAACGTGCCTCTGAAAGGGGCCGTGATCGTTTCGACGCCACAGGACCTCGCGCTGATCGATGCGCGGCGTGGACTGGCGATGTTCACCAAGGTCGAGGTGCCGGTGCTCGGGATCATCGAGAACATGAGCTACTTCCTGTGTCCGCACTGCGGAACGCGGTCGGACATCTTCGGGCACGGCGGCGCTCGGCACGAGGCCGAACGGCTCGGCGTGCCGTTCCTCGGCGAAGTCCCGCTGCATATGGACATCCGCGCCAGCGCCGATGCCGGCCGGCCGACGGTCGACAGCGAACCGAACGGTCCGCATGCGGCAATCTATCGCGCGATCGCCGGGCAGGTCCGGGACGGCCTGAAGGCCCGCGCTGCGATCTGACGCGGCAATCGCAGCCGGGACGGGCGCATCTGCGCGATCAGCCGGTGTGCGACTTTGGTTGAATCTCGAACATCCGGCCCGCCGCGGCGTTTCCGCCGTCGGGCATCCATGATAGAGACGCTGTCACCAAACGGCTTCGTACCGGAGTTCTCACCGGCAAACGCAAGCCAGGGAATCCGGGAAACGCCGGCAACAAGGAGATGCCTTATGAAACGTCGTGACTTTCTGAAAGTATCAGCAACCGGCGCCGCGGTCGCGGCGGTGGCCTCGCCGGCGATCGCTCAGTCGTCCCCCGAGGTGAAGTGGCGGTTGACCTCGAGCTTCCCGAAGTCGCTCGACACCATCTATGGCGGCGCGGAATATCTCGCGAAGCAGGTCGCCGAGATGACCGACAACAAGTTTCAGATCCAGGTGTTCGCGGCCGGTGAAGTCGTCCCTGGTCTGCAGGCGCTCGACGCCACTTCGAACGGCACCGTCGAAATGTGCCACACCGTGTCGTACTACTACGTCGGCAAGGATCCGACCTTCGCGGTGTTCGCCTCGGTCCCGTTCGGCCTCAACGCCCGTCAGCAGAACTCCTGGCTGTATCAGGGCGGCGGCAACGAGCTGGCCAACGAGTTCTACAAGAAGCACGGCGTCACCGGCTTCCCGTGCGGCAACACCGGCACCCAGATGGGCGGCTGGTTCCGCAAGGAGATCAAGACCGTCGCCGACATGAGCGGCCTGAAGATGCGCATCGGCGGCATCGCCGGTCAGGTGCTGCAGAAGGTCGGCGTGGTGCCGCAGCAGATCGCCGGCGGCGACATCTACCCGGCGCTGGAGAAGGGCACCATCGACGCCGCCGAGTGGGTCGGCCCCTATGACGACGAGAAGCTCGGCTTCCAGAAGGTCGCGAAGTACTATTACTATCCGGGTTTCTGGGAAGGCGGTCCGACCGTGCACGCCTTCGCCAATCTCGAGAAGTTCAACGCGCTGCCGAAGAACTATCAGTCGATCCTGGCCAACGCGGCCGAGGCGACCAACACCTGGATGAACGCGCGATACGACATGCTCAACCCGACCGCGCTGAAGCGGCTGGTGGCGAGCGGCACCCAGCTGCGCCCGTTCTCCAACGAGATCCTCGACGCCTGCCTCAAGGCCACCAACGAGCTGTGGGGCGAGATCTCGGCCAAGAACGCCGACTTCAAGAAGGCGATCGACGCGATGCAGGCGTATCGCTCCGACCAGTATCTGTGGTGGCAGGTCGCCGAATACACCTACGACAGCTTCATGATCCGCTCGCGCACCCGCGGCTGATCACCCGAAGCATCGCTGCCAGCAATCAGCCCGGCCTCCGCGAGGAGGCCGGGCTTTTTTGTTGTCTTCTCCCGTCATTGCGAGCGAAGCGAAGCAATCCAGTTCGGTGCACCGAGCTGGATTGCTTCGTCGCTTCACTCCTCGCAATGACGGCGAGGATGTCGGTCGGTGAACTTCAGAACTTCGGCGGGCCGAAATCGAGCTGCGGCGCTTCCATCTGCGGGATGTCGATCTGGACCTTGGACGGATCGACCGTCGAGGCGATGCCCTTGTAGTGCATCACCATCGACGGGAAGGCGATCACCAGCGCCACCATGATCAGCTGGATGATCACGAACGGCACTGCGCCCCAGTAGATTTGCCCGGTGGTGACCGGCTCCATCCGCTTCCCGGTGAGCCGGTCGATGTAGGATTCCTTCGGCGCCACCGAGCGCAGATAGAACAGCGCGAAGCCGAACGGCGGATGCATGAACGAGGTCTGCATGTTGACGCCGAGGATGACGCCGAACCAGATCAGGTCGATGCCGAGCTTCTCCGCCGGCGGGCCGAGCAGCGGGATGACGATGAAGGCGAGCTCGAAGAAGTCGAGGAAGAACGCCAGCACGAACACGAAGGCGTTGACGAAGATCAGGAAGCCGATCTGGCCGCCGGGCAGCGACACCAGCAGCTCTTCGACCCAGCGATGGCCGTCGACGCCGTAGAAGGTGAGGGAGAAGACGCGGGCGCCGACCAGGATCATCACCACGAAGGCGGACAGCTTGGCGGTCGCTTCGGTGGCCTGCCGGGTCAGATCGAACGTCAGCCGGCCCTTCATCAGCGCCAGAATCACCGCGCCCGCCGCGCCCATCGCGCCGCCCTCGGTCGGGGTGGCGACGCCGATGAAGATGGTGCCGAGCACCAGGAAGATCAGCCCGAGCGGCGGCACCATCACGAACACGACCTGTTCGGCCAGCTTGGACAGCAGCTTGAGGCGGAGCAGCCGGTTGAGCACGGCGATCACGAACGACAGCGCCACCGTCACCGACATCGTCAGCACGACGTAGTCGGCGCCGCTCTTCACCTCGGTGAAGCGCATCGCGATCACGCCGATCGCGGTCGACAGCGCAACGACCAGATACAGCGACATGGTCATGGTGCGGACCACGCCGATGAACGGGCGGAACAGCACCGCCAGCAGGACGACGAACCAGAAGCCCTGCATCACCAGCTTGGACAGGCCGATCTTGTCGAACGCCGGCATGCTCCAGTCGAACGCGTCGATATGCACCGCGAGCAGATACGCCGCTGCGGCCGCCGAAATGGCCGCGACCGGCACGATCATCCGGTTTTGCAGCGTCTCCGGCTCGCGCAGGGTCTGCGCTTCCAGCGGCAGTCCGGGCGCGGCATTCGGCGCGAACACCGTCACCAGGAAGATGTAGCCGGCGTACAGCAGCGACAGCACGATGCCCGGGATGAAGGCGCCTTCGTACATGTCGCCGACCGAGCGGCCGAGCTGGTCGGCCATCACGATCAGCACCAGCGACGGCGGGATGATCTGCGCCAGCGTGCCCGACGCGGCGATGATGCCCGACGCCACGCGGCGATCGTAGCCGTAGCGCAGCATGATCGGCAGCGAGATCAGGCCCATCGAAATCACCGAGGCCGCGACTACGCCGGTGGTGGCGGCGAGCAGCGCGCCGACGAACACCACCGCATAGGCGATGCCGCCGCGGATCGAGCCGAACAACTGCCCGATGGTTTCGAGCAGGTCTTCGGCCATGCCGGATCTCTCCAGCACGAGCCCCATGAAGGTGAAGAATGGAATCGCCAGCAGCGTGTCGTTGTTCATCACGCCGTAGACGCGGTCCGGCAGCGCCTGCATGAAGTCGGGGCGGAACAGCCCGAGCTCGATGCCGATGAAGGCGAACAACAGGCCGTTGGCGGCGAGCGAAAACGCGACGGGATAACCGAGCAACAGGAAGATCACCAGGGAGCCGAACATGATCGGCGCCATGTAGTGGATGAACATAGCGGTCATTCGAACCGGCTCCCCAACACAATGACCACTATTCGGCTCAAGGCTTGTCGCCGCCGATATGCATCACCAGACGCTCGGCCTCGATCTCCGCCGCGTGCTGCGACCCCGCCAAGACGTTGCTGTCGGGGATGATCCCGGCGAGCATCGCGGCGCGTTTGATGATTTCGGAGATGCCCTGAACGATCAGCAGCACGCAGGCGATCATGATCAGGGACTTGGCCGGCCATTGCGGCAGGCCGCCGGCGCTGAACGACTGCTCGTTCTGATTGTACGAGACGATGAAGAACGGGATCGACCACCACAGCAGGATGATGGCGAACGGCATCAGGAAGAACACGTGGCCGATCATGTCGATCCAGCCGCGTACCTTGAGCGGCAGGGAATGATTGATGATGTCGATCCGGATGTGTTCGTTGCTCAGCAGGGTCCAGGGCGAGCACAGCAGGAACACGACGCTGAACAGCACCCATTGCAGCTCGAGGAAGGAATTCGACGACATGTCGAACAGCTTGCGGATCACCGCGTTGGCCGACGAAATGATCACCGCGACGACGATCAGCCACGACAACCAACGCCCGATCAGCGTGTTGAACGCGTCGATCTTCCTGCTCAGTCCCAGCAAGGCCTGCAACGCCGATCTCCTCCCGTTCCCGCCCGGTCTTCGTGACGTGCGAAGTAGCTGTCACAGCCGGGGGCGCGAAGCGGGGGCACCATTTCAGCGCGGGATCATGCCGTCAATTGGAAAATGGCATTCCGGTGACGCATCAACCGCTTGAAACGATGCGGCCGATCGGAGCGGGACGCGGGGCTTCAACCGCCGGTGACGCTCATGTGCCGGCCGACGCTCGGCCGGTTGTGTTTGCGGTCGATGATGAAGTCGTGGCCTTTCGGCTTGGTGCCGATCGCCCGGTCGATCGCCGCGTTGAGCAGATCGTCGTCCGGCGAGGCGCGAAGCGGCCGGCGCAGGTCGGATGCGTCTTCCTGACCCAGGCAGGTGTGGATCGTGCCGGTGCAGGTGATCCGGACGCGATTGCAGGATTCGCAGAAATTGTGCGTCAACGGAGTAATGAAACCGAGCCGGCCGCCGGTTTCCCCGACCCGCACGTAGCGCGCCGGACCGCCGGTCGAGTCCGGCAGATCGGTCAGCGTGTAGTTTTTGGCGAGGCGGGCGCGGACCAGCGACAGCGGCACGTACTGATCGATCCGGCCTTCGCCGATCTCGCCGAGCGGCATCACCTCGATCAGCGTCAGCCCCATGCCCAGGCCGTGAGCCCACTGCATCAGCGACGGGATCTCGTCCTCGTTGCTGTCCTTCAGCACCACCGCATTGATCTTGACGGCGAGGCCGGCGGCGCGCGCCGCGTCGATTCCGGCCAGCACCCGGTCGAGGTCGCCCCAGCGGGTGATCGAGCGGAACTTGGCCGGATCGAGTGTGTCGAGCGACACGTTGATTCGGCGGACGCCGCAATCACTCAGCTCTGCGGCGTAGCGGGCGAGCTGCGAGCCGTTGGTGGTCAGTGTCAGCTCGTCGAGCGCGCCGGTGGCCAGATGGCGGGACAGCGCGCGCACCAGCGACATCATGTTGCGGCGGACCAGCGGTTCGCCGCCGGTCAGCCGCAGCTTGCGCACGCCGCGCGCGATGAAGGCCGAACACAGCCGGTCGAGTTCCTCCAGCGTCAGCAGATCGGCGCGGGGGAGGAACGTCATGTCCTCGGACATGCAGTAGACGCATCGGAAGTCGCAGCGGTCGGTGATCGAGACCCGGAGATAGTTGATCGTCCGGCCGAACGGATCGGTCATCGCCGTAGTGCCGTTGGTCGGCGGGGTCATCAGGTCAACACGACTCATCCGGCGGGCCCTGTCACAAGCGCCGCCGTGGCGGCATGACGCTCACCACTATCTAGGCATGATCGACGTCGCGCACAATCGCGCGACGTGCTGCGCTGCGGAAGGATCAGCGTGCCGGAGCAGGAGAGGCCGCGGGGGCGGGGAACGGAGACGACTCGGCGGCCGGCGCAGCCGCGGCGGCGGGCTTCGGCTTCCTGATCCGCTTCACCGGCTTGCGCACCGGCTTCAACGGCGGCAGTTCGGCCATCACCGGATTCGGCGTGGCGGTCGCCGTGGCGGAGGTCGTGAAATCCCCGGGATTGACGACGACCTGAACCGGGACCGTGACCGGCTGGAACTTGTTCAGGCTGAAGGTGACGCTGAAGTCGTTCGCCGGCACGGTGATCGAGCACGGCGTCTTGCAGCTCTGGCCGCCGGAGGCGAGGGCGTCGGCGCCGGGAGGGGTGGAATCGAGCTGGACGTTCACCGTCGGCGGCGCCGACTTGAACGCATCGAACGACAGCGATGAGCAGCCGGCGAGGCTCAGACCCGCAGCGGCAAGGACTACGATACGACGCATATAACACCCACCCTTGGTGCGGCTATCAGCCACAGCCCCGCCAAGACCATAGGAGCCTCCGCGCGCGCTTGCAACCGGGTCGGGTGCAATCTTAAGTATTGGTTAACGGTCTTTTCGTGAGGTATTTGTGAAATTCAATCAGAGGGATATCCGGCTTTCTTAAGCCTTTGGGAGGAGCTGCATCACGGCCGCGGGGAGGTCCTTCATGTGGCCGACGAGCAGGTCCGGCTTGAGTTCCGCAATCGGAACCTCGGTGTAGCCGAACTCGACGCCGATCACCGGAATGCCGGCCCGACGCGCCACCCCGACGTCCGGACCGGCGTCGCCGACCATCACGGCGGAGGCGAGGGTGCCGCCGGCCTTGGCGATGGTCTCGCGCAGGATCGCGGGGTCGGGCTTGGCGACGCCGAAGGTGTCGGCGCCGCAGATCGCGGCGAAGCGGGAGCTCAGGCCGAGCTGGTCGAGCAGCAGCTTGGACAGCCATTCCAGCTTGTTGGTGCACACCGCAAACTGGTAGCCGTGGCCGGCGAGCGCATCCAGCGTGGCTTCCAGCCCCTCGAACGGCCGCGATTCCACCGCGATATTGGCGGCGTAATAGTCGATGAAATCGACGGCGAGGCGGTTGACGTCGTCCGGGCTGATGACCCGGCCGTCGAGTTCGAGGCCGCGCTCCAGCAGGCGCCGCGCGCCTTGCCCGATCATGTTGCGCGCGGTCGCGAGCGGCACGGCGGGCATGCCTTCGCGGACCAGGATGAAATTCAGGGCGTTGATCAGGTCCGGCGCGGTGTCGATCAGCGTGCCGTCCAGGTCGAAAACAACGGTGCGGGATGTGCTCATGCGAGAAGCGCTAGCGTTCCCGTGAAGTTTTCGCAACTGGCTGATGCCGGTGCGTATCCGGATTCCGCCCTGTTGCAATCCCGCAAACGTCGCTAGATATGCGCGCGCCGGGCCGGGGCGGGCTCCGGAAGCAGGGATATTCGATGAACAAGGAAGAATTGAAGCGGAAGGCCGCGGCGCGCGCGCTGGACGAGGTGCGCAACGGCATGAAGCTCGGCATCGGCACCGGCTCGACCGCGAAGCATTTCATCGAATTGCTGGGCGAAAAGGTCCGCGCCGGGCTCGACGTCGTCGGCGTGCCCACCTCGGAGGTAACCCGCGCCGATGCGGAGCGGTGTGGTATCCGGCTGACAACGCTCGACGCGATCGACCGGCTCGACCTGACGGTGGACGGCGCCGACGAGGTCGACACCAGGCTCGACCTGATCAAGGGCGGCGGCGGGGCGCTGCTGCGCGAGAAGATCGTCGCGGCCGCATCCGATCGCATGATCGTGATCGCCGACGAATCCAAATGGGTCGACTGCCTCGGCAAGTTTCCGCTGCCGGTCGAAGTGATTCCGTTCGGACTTGCGGCGACCCGCCGCGCCATCGAACGGGCCTGCGCCCAGGTCGGCGCCACCGGCCGATTGCAGCTGCGCGACGGCAAGGACGGCCATGCTTTCGTCACCGATGGCGGCCACTGGATCATCGACGCCCATCTCGGGCGGATTCCGGATGCTCCTCGCCTGGCCAGTTTATTGTCCGATATTCCGGGCGTAGTCGAGCATGGGTTGTTTATCGGTTTCGCTAGCACGGTGGTGCTCGCGGGGACCGAAGGAATTCGAACTGTCGAACGGGCGTAGCGCCAACTCCAGGAGAATTGGAAATGAAGTATCTGTCGAACGCATTGCTGGCCGCGGGGCTGGCGCTGGGTATCGCGTTGTCCGCAGGCCATGCGCAGGCGCAGACCAAGCCGCCGACCCCGGCGGCGGTCGCGGCCGCCAAGGAAATCCTGGAGATGAAGCGCGCCAACACGATCTACGCCAACGCGGTGCCGAACATCGTCCAGCGCACCATGGACACCTTGATGCAGACCAATCTGAACTATCAGAAGGATCTCAAGGAAGTCGCCGAAGTGGTGGCGAAGAGCCTGGCGGGCCGCGAGAAGGAAATCGGCGACGGCATGGCCAAGATCTACGCCCAGGACTTCACCGAGCAGGAGCTGAAGGATCTGGTGACCTTCTACAAGACGCCGCTCGGCCAGAAGCTGCTGAACGAGGAGCCGAAGGCGATCGCCTCCAGCATGCAGTACATGCAGCAGTGGGCGCAGACCTTCTCGGAAGAGGTCAACGGCCAGTTCCGCGCGGAAATGCGCAAGCGCGGCAAGGCGATCTGATCGACGGCGCGGCGGAGTATCCCGCCTTTCTATTCCGTCATTGCGAGCCAACGGGTCCGGCCTTCGGCCGGCCCGATGACAGGCTCCGCGAAGCAATCCAGAGATCGTGCACCGAGCTGGATTGCTTCGTCGCTTCGCTCCTCGCAATGACGGAGCACTAAATTTCGGGATAACTAGATTCCGAACGACCCCTTCAGTTTCAGGGCGAACACGTCATGACCGACTTCGACACGGATCTGTTCGTCATCGGTGGCGGCTCCGGCGGCGTGCGCGCCGCCCGGATCGCCGCCGGCCATGGCGCCCGCGTCACCGTCGCCGAGGAATATCGCTTCGGCGGCACCTGCGTGATCCGCGGCTGCGTGCCGAAGAAGCTGATGGTCTACGCCTCGCACATCCATCACGACATCCGCGACGCCGCGGGCTTCGGCTGGACCATTCCCGAGGCGCATTTCGACTGGCCGACGCTGATCGCCAACAAGGATCAGGAGATCGCGCGGCTCGAGAAGATCTACGCGACCAATGTCGAGAAGTCGGGCGCGCGCACCGTCAAGGCCCGCGCGGTGTTCGAGGATCCGCACACGCTGCGGCTGTCGACCGGCGAGACGGTTCGCGCGAAGTACATCCTGATCGCGACCGGCGGCGCGCCCAATCACGGCACGATGATCCCGGGCATCGAGCACGTGATCTCGTCGAACGAGGTGTTTCATCTGCCCGAGCTGCCGAAGCGCATCCTGATCCAGGGCGGCGGCTACATCGCGCTGGAATTCGCCTGCATCTTCGCCGGCCTCGGCAGCGACGTCACCGTGGTGTATCGCGGCGACAACATTTTGCGCGGCTTTGACGAGGATGTTCGCGCCCATGTCCGCACCGAGATGGAGCGGGCCGGCATCAGCATTCTCACCGGCTGCACCGTGGCGCGGGTCGAGAAGCTCGGCGACGAGTACACCTCGCATCTGTCGAGTGGCTCCAGCATCGCCTCGGACCAGGTGATGTTCGCGATCGGGCGGCATCCCAACGTCGCCAATCTCGGGCTGGAGAAGGCCGGGATCGCGATCAATCCGGACAATGGCGGCATCGCCGTTGACGAGGCCTGCCAGACCTCGGTGCCGCACATCTACGCGATCGGCGACGTCACCCATCGCACCAATCTGACGCCGGTGGCGATCCGCGAAGGCCATGCCTTCGCCGACAGCGTGTTCGGCAACAAGCCGGTGCAGGTCGACTACAGCAACATCCCGACCGCGGTGTTCTCGCAGCCGGAGGTCGGCACGGTCGGCCTGACCGAACAGCAGGCCCGCGCGCTGTATCCCCGCATCGACATCTACAAGACCGATTTCCGTCCGATGAAGGCGACGCTGTCGGGCAGCCAGGTCCGCACGCTGATGAAGCTGATCGTCGACGGCGACAGCGACCGCGTGCTCGGCTGCCACATCGTCGGGCCGGAAGCCGCCGAACTGGTCCAGGTGATCGCGATCGCGGTCAGGATGAAGGCCACCAAGGCCGACTTCGACGCGACCATGGCGCTGCACCCGACCGCGGCCGAGGAACTGGTGACGATGCGCACCCCGACCGCGCGCTACGGCCGCGAGGCGGCCGAGTAGGCCTGCCGCGGCTTTGCTACGGGTTTGCCGCAGCTTTGCCGCAACCGCAGAAGCTGCTGCCTTGGGGCGATTTTATTAATATTCTCAGCTGGTTGTAGGTCGGAGTGGAATTGCGCCTAGCGGCCGGTAGAGACGCTGTGTATAACGCGGCCTCCGCGAACATATGTATGGCGGCAGGTCCCCTCAGGAGTTGGTCTCATGTCCGAGCGTTGGACACCCGATAGCTGGCGCAGCAAGCCGGTTCAGCAGATGCCGGACTACCCGGACGCGAAAGCGCTGGCGGATGTCGAGGCGCAGCTGTCGAGCTTTCCGCCGCTGGTGTTTGCCGGTGAGGCGCGCAACCTGAAGAAACAGCTGGCCAGCGTCGCGGCCGGCGAGGCGTTCCTGCTGCAGGGCGGCGACTGCGCCGAGAGCTTCGCCGAGCACGGCGCCAACAACATCCGCGACCTGTTCCGCGTCTTCCTGCAGATGGCGATCGTGCTGACCTACGCCGGCGCCTCGCCGGTGGTGAAGGTCGGCCGCATCGCCGGTCAGTTCGCCAAGCCGCGTTCGGCGCCGGTCGAGAAACGCGATGGCGTCGAGCTGCCGAGCTATCGCGGCGACATCGTCAACGACATCGCCTTCACCGAAGCCGCGCGGGTGCCGGACCCGCGCCGCCAGCTCGAGGCGTATCGGCAATCGGCCGCGACGCTGAACCTGCTGCGCGCCTTCGCCAAGGGCGGCTATGCCAGCGTCGAGAACGTGCACCGCTGGATGCTGCAGTCGGTCAGCGACTCTCCGCAGTCCAAGGCCTACGCGGATCTGGCCGATCGCGTTTCCGGCGCGCTCGATTTCATGCGCGCCTGCGGCCTGACCTTCGCGGTCGATAGTTCGCTCGGCACCACCGACTTCTACACGTCGCACGAAGCGCTGCTGCTCGGCTACGAGCAGGCGATGACCCGCGTCGACTCGACCACCGGCGACTGGTACGCGACCAGCGGCCACATGCTGTGGATCGGCGATCGCACTCGGCAGCTCGACCACGCCCACGTCGAATACTTCCGCGGCATCAAGAATCCGATCGGCCTGAAATGCGGCCCGTCGCTGAAGACCGACGAACTCTTGAAGCTGATCGACGTGCTCAATCCCGAGAACGAAGCCGGCCGGCTGACGCTGATCGGCCGGTTCGGCGCCGACAAGGTCGCCGACAGTCTGCCGGGAATGATCCGCGCCGTGCAGCGCGAGGGCCGCAAGGTGGTGTGGTCGTGCGATCCGATGCACGGCAACACCATCACGTCGAACTCCGGCTACAAGACCCGGCCGTTCGACCGCATCTTGAGCGAGGTGCGCTCGTTCTTCACCATCCACGCCGCGGAAGGCAGCCATGCCGGCGGCGTACATCTGGAAATGACCGGGCAGAACGTCACCGAATGCATCGGCGGCGCGCGTGCGATCACCGACGAGGACCTCAACAACCGCTATCACACCGCCTGCGATCCGCGGCTCAACGCCGAGCAGTCGATCGACATGGCGTTCCTGATCGCGGATCTCTTGAAGCAGGGCCGCGCCGGCAAGGTCAGCCCGCTGCCGGTGGCGGCGGGGCTTTAGCACTCTCCACGTCGTCATGGCCGGGCTCGTCCCGTCTGCGCGGCCGAAGCCGCTTCGGCGCGGCGAAGGCCCGGCCATCCACGCCTGACGTGGCGTCGCCTCCGAACACGTGGATGCCCGCGACAAGCGCGGGCATGACGACAAACAGGGGCTGTGGGTCAGGTGCTGAGGTTCTGGCGGGCGACGATCAATTCGTGGCGCGGACTGAAATTCGCGATCCGCTCCGAGCAGGCGGTCCGCGAGGAGCTGGTCGCGCTCGTGCTGTCCGTTCCGGCCGCCTGGCTGATCGGCGCCACGCCGGCGCGCCGCGTCGAGCTGATCGCCGTGGTGGCGCTGGTTCTGACTGTCGAACTGCTCAACACCGCGATCGAAAAGCTCGCCGACCGGCTCACCACCGAGCACGACCCGCAGATCGGCCGGGTCAAGGACATGGGCTCGGCCGCGGTCGGCGTCGCGCTGGCGATCGCGGGGCTGGTCTGGCTGTTCGCGCTCGGCGAGCGCATGGGGTTGTTGTAACGCCGCCGATTGCGGAGCGGGCGGGGGGCCGTTACATCTCGGGCATGACCGACACAGCCCGCTTCACCCTCACGCTCGCGCAGATCAATCCGACCGTCGGCGACGTCGCCGGCAACGCCGACAAGGCTCGCGCCGCGCGCAAGCAGGCGGCCGCGGACGGTGCCGCGCTGGTCGTCTTCCCGGAATTGTTCATCGCCGGCTATCCGCCGGAGGATCTGGTGCTGAAGCCGGCGTTCCAGGCGGCGTGCCGTTCCGCCGTGGAAGACTTGGCGCGCGAGACCGCCGATGGCGGGCCGGCAATGTTGATCGGCTCGCCCTGGGTCGATGGCGGCAAGCTCTACAATGCCTGCGCGCTGCTCGACGGCGGCAAGATCGCGGCGATCCGCTACAAGGTCAACCTGCCGAACTACGGCGTGTTCGACGAGAAGCGGGTGTTTTCCCGCGGCCCGGTGTCCGGCCCGATGACGATCCGCGGCCTGCGGGTCGGCGTGCCGATCTGCGAGGACACCTGGCTGGAAGAGTCCGAGGACTACGAGAACGTCGTCGAGTGCCTGGCCGAGACCGGCGCCGAACTGCTGATCGTGCCGAACGGCTCGCCCTATGCGCGCGGCAAGCAGGACCTGCGGATGTCGGTGTCGGTGGCGCGCGTCACCGAAAGCGACCTGCCGCTGGTGTATCTCAACCAGGTCAGCGGCCAGGACGAATTGGTGTTCGACGGCGCGTCCTTCGTGCTCAACGCCGACCGCACGCTCGGCGCACAGCTGCCGGCCTTCGCCGAGACCATCACCACGCTGTCGTTCGAGAAGGGCGCCGCCGGCTGGCGCTGCGACGGCCCGGTGGCGCCGCTGCTGGAAGGCGACGAAGCCGACTACGCGGCCTGCGTGCTCGGCCTGCGCGACTACGTCCGCAAGAACGGCTTTCCCGGCGTGCTGCTCGGCGTTTCCGGCGGCATCGACTCGGCGCTGTGCGCGGCGATCGCCGTCGACGCGCTCGGCGCCGACAAGGTCCGCGGCGTGATGCTGCCGTTCCGCTACACCGCGCAGCTCTCGCTCGACGACGCCGGCAGGCTCGCGAATGCGCTCGGCTTCGGCTACGAGGTGCTGCCGATCGCGGCTGCGGTCAACGGCTTCGAGGCGATTCTGGCGAAGCCGTTCGCCGGCCTCGAACGCGACATCACCGAGGAGAATCTGCAGGCGCGCACCCGCGGCACGCTGCTGATGGCGATCTCCAACAAGACCGGCGCGATGGTGGTGACCACCGGCAACAAGTCGGAAATGAGCGTCGGCTACGCCACGCTGTACGGCGACATGAACGGCGGCTTCAACCCGATCAAGGACATCTACAAGACGCAAGTGTTCCGGATGTGCACCTTGCGTAACCGCTGGAAGCCCGACGGCGCGCTCGGCCCCGACGGCGAAGTGATTCCGGAAAGCATCATCGTCCGGCCGCCGACCGCGGAACTGCGCGAAAACCAGACCGACCAGGATTCGCTGCCGCCCTACGACATGCTCGACGCCATCCTCGAACGGTTAGTTGAACGCGAAGAGCCGCTGGCGAGCATCGTCGCCGAAGGCTTTGACAAAGACACGGTGGTCCGCATCGATCGGTTGTTGAACATCGCCGAATACAAACGCCGCCAGGCCGCGCCCGGCGTCAAGGTCACCCGCAAGAACTTCGGCCGCGACCGCCGCTACCCGATCACCAACCGGTTCCGCGACAAGGCTGAGGCGTTGGCGAAGCCGGACGAGACGCTGGTGGTGCGGAGCGGAAGGGCGTCGAGCGAGGCGTTCGAGGGGTGAAGAGCATGACGGAGCGTTTGGCCCATCCATTGAGGATCGCAGCCGCCGGTTCATCGAATTATTGATCAGCGCGGATTGCAGCGTTGTCTCGCGAATTGAAGCGAAATGCAGAACGCTGATGGAGGACCTTCGAGCCATCCCAGCGATCTCCATTTTTGTATCGGGCGAAGCACTGAATTGAGAAATTGCGGCGATTTTCGCAGGTTTTGATACGAGTAGTCTCCAGCGACGAATACCTTTGGCCGGTTGCAGAAATCAGCTTCCTGGTAGAAATTTGCGTTACGATTCAGGGCCAGAAAAAGCGAAAAGTGAGCGAGACATGCGGTTGAGTTGGAATGAGATGCGGGCGAGGGCTGGAGCTTTTTCGAAAAGGTGGGAGACCGCTAATTATGAGAAGGGTGAAACTCAAAGCTTCTATGATGGGTTTTTCAAAGTCTTTGGCGTAGATCGTAAGCAGGTTGCGGTTTATGAGAAGCAAGTCAAAAAGCTTGACAACTCCAGAGGTTTTATCGACCTCTTTTGGCCGGGTCAGCTAGTTGTGGAGCAAAAGAGCGCCGGCAAGGACCTCACAAAAGCCACTAGGCAGGCCCTTGATTATTGCTCGTCTCTCAAGAAAGCGGAGCATCCTCGCTATATATTAGTGAGCGATTTTCAGAGTTTCCAATTGTTTGACCTCCAAGAGCGGACTGACAAAGAATTTAAGCTCTCAGAGTTCTCTCAGAACGTTGAGTTGTTCGGCTTTATTCTAGGGCGTGAGATTCCCGTCTACTCAGATCAGCCAGAAGCGAATATCGAAGCAGCTGAGGTTATGGGTGCGGTTCATGATGCTTTGGAAAATGCTGGATATACTGGACAAGATCTTGAGCGCTTTCTGGTTCGTTTGCTTTTCTGCCTCTTTGCCGACAGCACGGGGATCTTCAATCCAAAGGGCATTTTCCAAACGTGGTTGCATGAGCGTACTTCGGAGGATGGGGCCGGGATGGGCGCGCAGCTCTCCGAACTGTTTCAAGTTCTGGATAAAGATCTTGATAGGCCAAGAAACCTGGATGAGGATCTAGCCAAATTCCCATATATAAATGGCGGGCTGTTCAGCGGAAGATTGGACATCCCCTCGTTCGATGCCGAAATGCGTGCCGAGCTGCTGGCTGCTGCCGCGTTCAGGTGGGAACGCGTTTCGCCAGCTATCTTTGGGTCGTTGTTTCAGTCAGTTATGAACCCTGAAGAACGCCGAAAGCTTGGCGCTCATTATACGAGCGAGGATAACATAGCGAAGGTCCTTCGTTCTCTGTTTGCAACCGAGTACAGAAATCGTCTACAGCGCTTGAAGGAGCGGAATGACAATAGACGTGACCATGATCTGAGATTGTATCTGCAGGATCTTCGTAAGCTGAGGTTTCTTGATCCCGCGTGCGGGTGTGGTAATTTTCTTATTATTGCCTACAGAGAACTTCGCGAGCTCGAGCTCGAAGCGCTTATTGAGTTGCGAAAGGAGATAGTTGGCGGAGGGCAATTATTTGATCCTGGTGATTTGTCACAAGTAAATGTCGATCAATTTTTTGGAATGGAAATCGACGAGTTTCCAGTTCGCATAGCTGAAACTGCCATGTGGATGATGGATCACATCATGAATAATAAACTAGGCGAAGCGTTCGATAAGCCTTACGTGCGCCTGCCATTGAAGGAGTCTGCGCATATTCGGCAATGCAATGCCCTGGATGCTGATTGGGGGGATGTGATCCCGGCAAAAGACTGCTCTTATGTGTTAGGAAATCCGCCGTTTCGCGGGCATCAGTATCGTACAAAAGCGCAGCAAGCGGATATGGCGCGCATCTGGGGAAATGGGGGGCAAGTAAATCGCCTCGACTACGTCACTTGTTGGTTCAAAAAGGCTATGGATTACTCGCAAGAGAATAAAGGTGTCGAGATAGGCTTCGTCTCAACTAACTCTGTCACGCAAGGCGAACAAGCAGGCATACTGTGGCCGCGACTTTTTGCAGGCGGCTTATCGATCCGCTTCGCTCATCGAACGTTTCAGTGGAATAACGAAGCTCGCGGAAAGGCTGCTGTCCATTGTGTGATAGTTGGTCTCACCTATGGCGAGGCATCGCAGCGCGTTATATTTGACTACGAGCATGTTCGAGGTGAGCCGCGTTCGACGTTGGTTAAGTCTATCAATGGCTATCTTATCGAGGGGGCGCAGTATTCTGTGCCAGCAAGGACGAAAGCTCCTTCCGGAATGTTAAAAATGCATAAGGGGAGTCAGCCAACTGATGGCGCTCGACTGAAGAAGCCTGGCGGCGGATACATAACCTTTAGCAATCTAATCTTAGACGAGGAAGGGAAAGAGGCGCTCATCAAGGCGGATCGCGTTACCGAAAAGTGGCTGCGCCCCTATGTTGGTGGCGATGAGTTGATATCTGGCGAATGGCGTTGGTGTCTTTGGCTCAAAGACACTAAGCCGTCGGAGCGTAAGGCGTGTACAGCCATTGCTGACCGTCTTGAGCGAGTGAGATCGGGGCGATCTCAGAGCGATACCAAAAGTGTTAGAGACTTCGGGAAATATCCCTGGCTGTTTACTCAGGATCGCCAGCCTGACGTCGACTATCTTGCTATCCCGGAGGTCTCATCAGAGCATCGCGATTACATTCCAATGGCAATTCTGAGCAGCGAAGTGATAGCCTCGAACAAGCTTCAGATTATTCCTGGTGCACCGTTGTACTATCTCGGGGTGTTGACGTCTGCTATGCATATGGCGTGGGTACGAACTGTCGCCGGGAGGCTAGAGAGTCGTTACAGCTATGCACCTGCGGTATATAATTCATTTCCATGGCCAGAATTAGAAAAGGCTGACGTTGAAAGAATTGAGAAACTGACAGCCGAGGTCTTAGAGGCTCGTGATTCGTTTGCCGGTGAGCAACTTGAATCGCTCTATGATCCAGACGAGATGCCGCCGAGGCTCCGCAAAGCGCATGAGAAGCTCGATAGAGCCGTGGACAGGCTCTATCGGCCGAAGTCGTTTGCATTCGAACGCGAACGCGTTGAACACCTGTTCTCGCTCTATGAAAAACGATCGGCGCCGCTCGCACCGAAGGCGGCCAGGGTTTCGTCAACTGAAAGGAAGCGCAAGAGACCGACATGACGGGGTTGTGCCGTTGGCAAATTATATGGCCATATATCTTGGTGCCACTAGGGCGTCGGGCATAAGCGATGCTGAACGTGGATTTGGTTTTACTTGTCTGAAGAGATCAGCTTGGCACCGTCCAATCCTCAGTCTTTAGTGCTTCGTGCGGCATGCGAGCGAAGGCCTTATCTCGCGTCACCAGCGTCACGTCGACGGCCGCGGCGTGCGCGTCAATCATCATGTCGAGAGGGGCGAAGGTGACGCCTTTGGCTTCGCAGGCGGCGCGTAGCTCGGCGTAGGTCTTGGTCACCTCGTGGTCCCAGGGCAGCACGTCGACACGAAGCAGAAATTCCCGTACCTGCTCCGACAGGACTGGCGGGTAGCCGCGCTTGGCAAGACCGTAGAGGAGCTCGGCTTCGGTGATCGACGAGATCACGACGTCCGAGATGGGAAGTGCGATCAGGCGCTCGATGATCTCGCGCCGGTCACCTCTGATGATGTGACTGGCGACATTGGTATCGAGCATCCAGCCGCTCATTCGGTCCAGCCTTCGAACGGATCGCGATCCTGCGGCAGCTGGTTGCGGTCGGTCGGCCCCATGAAGTCGTCAGGCACTGCTGCCGTCTTGTGAAGCTCGAGCAAGCCGTCCCAAGAGTCCGGCTTGCGCGACAGGATGACATCGCCCGTCTTCAGATCGCGGCGCACGAAGACCTCGCTGCCCTCGAAGCGAAATTCCGCGGGGAGCCTGACGGCCTGACTGCGGCCGGTCGTGAAAATCTTGGCGGTGCGAGACGTCACGTCATTCTCCCTGCCTCGATATCTACCAAGATATATATCGCTCCGGTCGACCTAACAAGAACTCCGGCGGCCGGGCCGGCACCATCTATGGCGGGAACTTCCTTCCCAACAATCGTGGTCTCTGCCAGACTTCCCGCACGCCCGCGCAGACGGGCTTTACATATCGGGAGGAAGTCATGCTGACACGACGAGGATTTGCCGCCGTCGCCGGCTGCGCGATTTGCAGTATCACGGGGTTCGGGGCGACCGAGGCGTTCGCGCAGGGCGCGGCCGCGACCACGGCGAACGGCGTCACGCGCAAGGTGTTGAGCCGGACGGATGGTCCGGCGGCGGGCTACGAGACGATTATCATGGACGTGACGCTCGATCCCGGAGCGGTCGTCGGTCGCCATACCCACCCGGGGATCGAGTCGACCTACGTGATGGAAGGCGAGATCGAACTGCCGATCGAGGGGAAGCCGACACAGACTATCAAGGCCGGCGAAGCTTTCCAGGTCCCGCCCGCCACGCCACACGCCGGCGGCAAGCCGTCGTCGGGCAAGACAAGGCTCATGATCAACTACATCGTCGAAAAGGGCAAGCCGCTGGCCAGCCCGGTGTAAGCGGCCGGCGAAGGAAGCCAATTGCCAAGCGCGTCGTCGCTCGAGGACGCGGGCTGGCTTTCCAGATACTAACTCTCATCGCGGATCGCAGCCGAGCAAGTGACTCAGCTCGTCATGGCCGGGCTTCGTCCCGGTCATCCACGCCTTCGCGAATACGTCAGCGGGGATGCGCATGACAAGCGCATGCCGTTTCGAGTGAGATCGACCGCCGCCGGTAGTCGGCGCCTCGCGAATGCGAACGCGTTGCGGAGGCGGTCGCGACCTGCCGCCGCCGAATGCGGCGCCCGGTCGGCGGCTCGGCGGCAAAATCGCGAAAATACCGCCGGTTCAATTGTGGTGAAGGACACCGTTTCGCCGCAACGAATTTTGCGGCTCAGACGGTGTGCCACAGGTTTGCCGCATGGTTTTTTGGGCAGCGATCGGGGGCAGCGGCACGCCTCCCGAGCCCGTTTTTTGGCCCGGCCGGCGGTCGACCTCCGGACCCGGTCTTGCGCAGCTCGCCGCAACTCGGTTTGATAGTCGCATCGCACAACAGCGTGCCGTCTCCTCACCCTGGGAACGGACAAGTCACAGCGAGCCCGCGAATGCCGATCGATGATCCCGCAGCATTGGCTCCCGATCTGTCCCGACCTGCCACGCCCGCAGCGTTCGCCGAAGCGGCGATGTTGTCGCTCCGGCCTGTGTTCGGGGCGAGCCGTGCGGTGTTCTCCGATCGCCACCGCGGCGGTCCTGGCCGGATGCACTTCATCAACTGGCCGTCCTGGTGCGCGGCGCATTATTGCGCCGAAGTCCGCGCCCGCGATCCGATCCGGACCTGGCTGGATCGCACGGCCGCATCCAACGACAACGCCGTCGCGCGGCTGTCCGAGCTGACGCCGGCGGCGCCGCGCGACGAACCGCTGCTGACCGATTGCGGTGCGGCCTTCGTGCTGACGCTGGCACTACGCGATCGCCGCCGGATCGTCGGCGCGCTGAGCCTGGTCCGCGACGCCGCCCGCGGCGATTTCGACGAGCGCGACCGCGTGCTGGCGCTGTCGCTGCTGCCGCTATTGGAAATGGCCTATGGCGGCATGGCGGCTCGCATCGATACGGCCCCGCGGCCCGCGGACGCCGATCCGCTGCACGCGCTCACGGCGCGCGAGCGTGAAGTCGCCCGGCTCGCCGCGGCCGGGCACTCCAACAAGGCGATCGCCCGGATGCTTGCGATTAGTCCGTGGACGATCAAAAATCAGATGCGCGCGGTGCTGGACAAGACCGGTACGCGCAATCGCACCGAACTGAGCGCGCTGCTCGGATCGCCGCGCGGGTGACGCAGACTAAGCGGTTCATCGATTGATTGAAGCGCGATCGTCAGCTCCACATTGCACTGAGTCCTCATCCTGAGCAACCATTAGATCGCATTTGGTTTGGCGGTCCAAGGAGTGCCGCGGGCGACAACCGTGTTGATGAAGATGATCAGCTTGCGAGCGCAAGCGACCAGGGCGAGTTTGTGAGGCTTGCCCTTGGCGGCCAGCCTTCGG
>JACRJB010000033.1 GCA_016215605.1 Rhodopseudomonas palustris | reverse complement strand
CCGCTCGCCGCCGGCGCACCGGCAGCGGTCGCGGCCGGCTTCGGCGCGGCGGGCGCCGGCTCGGTCATGATCGAGATCGGCGGGATCGACGACGAGGTGGCGAAATCGATGTTCACCGGCTTGCCGCTCGGCGCCTCGCTGACGCCGAGCACGCCGCCCGGCACCGGCGCCGCGGCCGCGAGCGGTCCGCTTCCCACACCCCAGGACGGCGCCGCGCGGGTCACGGTCATTTCGTAGAGATGCTCGTTCATGTTGGCGGCGATCCGGCTGGGATCGGTGAGCGACTGAAACGCGGCGCATTGATCCGGCACGCAGCGATCCTGCGCGGTCAGCACATAGGCGATCAGGCCGTAGCGGTCGCGCTCGATCGAGCGGCGCAGCCGGTCGAGTTCCGGAGTCATCCGCTTGTTGGCCGCGGCGACGTCGCCCTTCGAGGTCAGCTGCGCGAGCCGCGTCGACGCGTAGGACACCGCGGCGGCCACCGTCTCCGGCGAACCGAACAGCGCCCGTTCGCAGGCCGCCTGCACGGCGTCGCCGGCGAGGTCGTCGACGCAGGCCAGCGCCGGCATCGCGTTGATCGAGCGCGACGCGTCGGCGCTGCGCAGCGCCGGACCGGCGCCGTCGACGAACAGCCGCCATGCCGCAAAGCCGGCGACGCCCACCGCCAGCAGCGTGACGATGCCGAGCACGCCGTTGGCCACCGACCGGTCGGCGCGCAGCAACGCGATGATCAGGATCAGCGTGAAAACCACCGCCGCGGCGATCGCGGCCCACACCGGCATATTCGGCGAATGCAAAATGCGATCGGCTGCCGCCGACCATGACGCCCACTCCATGCGCGTTGTCCCCTTGCGCCTACCCGCTCCAAATCAACACGGGATTTGCGACGAAAATACGCGCGAGCGTCACGAACCGCGTTCGTGCGACCGCGGTTCCGGCAAGACGTTGACGATGATGTCGAAGTCAGCGTCGGCGACGCCGATGGGCCGAGAGCGCGGTCAGCAAACCGTGAGCTGGCTTTCCTTGGCAACGCGCTCGAAGGTCTCGGAGGAGCTCTTGATGCGGTACTGGCAGTCGTGGCCGTCGGTCGGCAGCAACCGGATGACCTCGTAAATACCGCTCGCTGCCGGGCGGGCAACGTTACTGGCGGTAAAATACACGTTTTCACCAACCACAAACTTGTGCTTCAACGCTCTACTCCATGCGCCACGAGAACGCCGGCTGCCGATTGATCCCCAGAGCACCCGGCCGAAACCCCGGCATCGTATAGCACGCGAGGGGGTCTTCTGACCAGTGAGCAGAGGGCATAGCTCCGCATCGAATTTGCAGCTTTTTCAGCGAGGTAGGCCAGAACGTCGCAGTCTTTTCGGCGGCCGCGCCGGGGCCTCGCTGGAACCCGTTCAATCCGCCTCGAATTTCGGGATGGTCAGGGTCTCGGCCAGCGCCGCCTGGGTCCATTCATGGAACGCCGGCAGCGCCTGCATCACCGCGACATAGCCCTGCGAGATCGCGTCGAGCTCGATCGCGTAGGTGCGGAACCGGTGCACCACCGGGGCGAACATCGCGTCGGCGCCGCTGAAGGCGCCGAACAGATACGGCCCGAACCGGCCGTACCGCCCGCGGCAATCGTTCCAGATTTGCTGGATCCGGGCGATGTCGGCCAGCGCAGCCGCGGACAGCGTCTTCGCGCCGACCGGCCGGTGGATGTTCATGCCGCATTCGGTGCGGAGCGCCGCGAACCCCGAATGCATCTCCGCCGACACCGACCGCGCATGCGCCCGGGCGGCGACGTCGTCCGGCCAGAGCTGCGCCTTGGGAAAACGCTCGGCGGCGTATTCGATGATCGCCAGCGAGTCCCAGATGGTGACGTCGCCGTCGACCAGCACCGGCACCTTTCCCGAGTCGGTGAAGGCGAGGATGCGCCGCTTGTCGGCGTCGCCGGTGTAGAGCGGGATCAGCACCTCGTCGAAGGCGATGCCGGTGGCTCGCAAGGCGATCCACGGCCGCATCGACCAGGACGAGTAGTTCTTGTTACCAATCACCAGCGTGCGCGCCATCGTTCGTCTCCGGAAGCAGCCGACCCCATCCGGCCTGCCGCACAATCATCGCGACGCCGGAGAGGCTGTCAATCCGAGCGTTTTGCGCGCAGTGGACAGCCGTTCGCATCCGGCAAGCCGCGCCCGGATCGGAATCGCCGGCTTCGTCCGAGGCCTGATGCGTGAGTAGCGGTTGCGGAGGCGCCCGCGATGCTGCAGGTGTGAGCGATGAACACCCAGGATTCGCCCCAACCCGCGGCAGCGTCGCTCGAAGACGCCCTGCTCTCCATCCTCGCCAAGGCCGGCTCCGGCACGCTGAGCGCCCCGGAGATCGCGCATGCGATCGCGCCGGAGGGCGACTGGCATGGCCTGCTGATGCCGATCCGCCGCACCGCCGTCGCGCTGGCGATGGCCGGACGGCTGGTGATCTATCGCAAGGGCAAGCCCGCCGACCCGGCCGATTTCCGCGGCGTCTATCGGCTCGGCCTGCCGCGGCACGACTAGCCGCGCGCCGGCGCTCGCTAGCAGGCTGTTGAAGAAGTGTCGTGGTTGATTGGATTTGGGGGCGGCGCCGGTCTATCCGTGCTGCGGGTCGGCGTTGCACGATAGCGCTTCGTCCCTTCGCCATTGCGCCCTCATGCTGTTGCTCCCAGCAGCTTTGG
>JACRJB010000005.1 GCA_016215605.1 Rhodopseudomonas palustris | reverse complement strand
CGCCTCAGCAAAGACTTCGAGCAATCCATCGCTTCGGCGACCGCCTGGCTCCTGATCGCCCACTTCCGCCTCCTGACCCACCGTCTCGCAAGGCTCGCAAAATAACGACAAGTTTTGAGTCAGACTCTCAGGATGAGGACTTACGACCTCCGGAAAGGCCGTATCGCTTCAATCGATCGATGAAGCGCTCCAACGACAACGCGCGCCGCTCGGGGAGCAGCGCGCGTTGATGGTTGCTGATCGAGCGCCCGACGACGTCGGCGCGGCTCAATCCGGTATTACAGGCAGATGCGAACGCCGGCGGCGTTGACGACGCAGGCGCCGGGGCGGCCACCGCCGCGCACGCGACCGCGATCGCCGCGATAGCCACGGTCGTATCCGCGATCGTAGCCACGACCGCGACCGCGACCACGTCCCCGCCCGCGATCACCGCGCTGCGCGTGGGCTGCGCTGGTCGACGCGCCGGTGATCAGCGCTGTCGCGCCGACGAGACTGAACGCATAGATGCTGGTCAGGATCACCGCCGCGAGGATGCGCGAGACGAGGCTCTGACGACCGGGATGCTTATAGGACATTCGATTCCTTTCGGTTGGGGCGCGGACGGTGGGCGCAAATCGCCGCAGCGTCAATTCGGAACAATCGGATCCCGCGTTGGTTCCGCAGCCCCGGTCGCTTCGTGCACCGCGGCATGGCGACATGCAGAACAAAACCGCCGGATGCGGCTCGACATTCGTGGCGAGCGGGGCGCGACTGCGTCAAACTGAAGCAGCCTCGTCGCTGATGATTGGCTCCTCGCACGCGTCGCGCGGCGCACCGCGACGGAGTCGTTTTTCGTCGCTCCGGGGCGCTCACCGAGCAAAGGCAACTCCCCGCCCCGCTTACTCCAGCGCTTCGTAGACCAGCTTCTTGAGCTCGCGCTGGACCGGCTGGCGCTGCGACGGGGTCTGCTCCATCAGCACGAAGAACATCTCGAGCTTCGGATCGACCACGAAGTAACAGCCGCTGGCGCCGTCCCATTTCAGTTCGCCCAGCGAGCCGGGCGGCGGCGGCTTGGCGTTGCCCGCGTCGGTGCGGACGGCGAGCCCGTAGCCGTAGCCGAAGCCGTCGCCCGGGAAGTAGAAGTAATCGCGCTCGATGCCGGACGACGGACCGATCTGATCGGTGGTCATCGCCTTGAAGGTCGCCTCGCTGAGATAGCGCTTGCCGTCGAGTTCGCCCTTGTGCAGCAGCATCCGCACGAAGCGGATCACGTCGTTCGGCGTCGAGGTCAGGCCGCCGCCACCCGACTGCCACTGCTTGACGATGTCGGGCCGGCTCGGACGGCCGACGCGGAAGTCGGCGTCGTTCGGCATCGGCTGCGCCATCCGCGCCTTCTGCTCGTCCTCCGGCAGATAATAGCGCGTGTCCTTCATCCCGAGCGGATCGAACAGCGTCTCCTTCTGATACTCGTAGAACGGCTTGCCCGAAGCCACTTCGACGACGCGGCCGAGCACTTCGTAGGAATTGCCGTAGTCCCACAGCGTGCCGGGCTGCTCCTGCAGCGGCACCTTGGCGATCCGGTCGGCGAATTCGGCGTTGCTGGGGTCGCCGTCGTAGATCTTCGCGGCGGCGATCGCCTTGCGCACCAGGCTGTCGCCGTAGAAGCCGTAGGTGATGCCGGAGGTGTGCAGCAGCAGGTCGCTGATCTTGATCGGCCGCTTCAGCGGCTCGAAATCGAGAACCTTCTCGCCGTTGTCGCGCTTCTTCTCGACGCCGACCTTGGTGTCGGCGAAGGCTGGAATGTACTTCGACACCGGATCGTCGAGCTTGAGCTTGCCGTCGTCGACCAGCTTCATCACCGCGAAGGCGGTGAACGGCTTGGTCAGCGACGCCAGCCGGAAGATGGTGTCGTCGGTCATCGGCTTCTGCGTGGCGACGTCGCGCACGCCGAAATGCTTGTGATACACCGGCTTGCCGCGTTGCTCGATGTACACCACCGCGCCCGGGATCTTGCCCTCGGCGATGATCTTGTTGAAGAACGCGTCGACGGCCTCGAGCTTGGCGGGCGCAAATTTTGCGCTGGCCGGCGGGTCGAAAGTTCCTTCCGCGACGGCGGAAGTCGAGACGGAGACGGCGGCGAACGCGACCAGCGCTCCTGCACACAGCGTTCGCGCGGCGCGACGCAACATCATCGGATTCTCCCGGTTGATCCAGCGAGGGATGGTAGCGGTCGGGCGCAGCTAATCAAGAGGCCGCGGCCAGCGCGGCGCGGTGCAAGGCGGCGCTGGGTTCCGAGAAGCAGCAGAACACCACTCGCGTCACCGACGGCGCGCTGCGCAGCGCATCGATGCAGGTCGCGACCGCCAGCGGCGCCGCGCGGTCGGGGGGAAAGCCGTAGACGCCGGTGGAGATCGCCGAAAACGCCACCGAGGCGAGGCCGTGCTCCTCGCACAGCGCGAGCGCGCGGCGGTAGCAGGAGGCGAGCGCAGCATCCTCGCCGGCGCCGCCGCCGTGCCAGACCGGACCGACGGCATGAATCACATGCCGCGCCGGCAGGTCGTAGCCCTTGGTGATCTTGGCGTCGCCGGTGGCGCAGCCGCCGAGACGGCGGCATTCCGCGAGCAGGCGCGGCCCAGCGGCGCGGTGGATCGCACCGTCGACCCCGCCGCCGCCGAGCAGCGAGCTGTTGGCGGCGTTGACGATCGCGTCGACGGCGAGCGTGGTGATGTCGGCGACGACGACCTCACAGGTCGTCGCCCCGATCCGGCGTGTGAAAGCGCTCAGGCCGCGGCCTTGATGCCCTTGTCGGTGAACAGCTTCTGCAGTTCGCCGGCCTGGAACATCTCGCGGACGATGTCGCAACCGCCGACGAATTCGCCCTTCACGTAGAGCTGCGGAATCGTCGGCCAGTTCGAGAACTGCTTGATGCCGTCGCGCAGCTCGGCGTTTTCCAGCACGTTGTGGCCTTTGTAGGCGACGCCGATGTGATCGAGGATCTGCACCACCTGACCCGAGAAGCCGCACTGCGGAAACTGCGGCGTGCCCTTCATGAACAGCACGACGTCGTTGGCCTTCACTTCGTTGTCGATGAATTGCTCGATGCTCATGACGGATCCTTTTGCGGCGCGGCCGGCTGACCACCAGCGGCCGGGTCGAATGGTCATATATGTAGCCCGAAAATCGTTTGCAGCCCAAGTAAAATGCCCGACAGCTCGGCTGAGGTTCTGATTTGGCTCAAGAATCGCCGTTTTCCGACGGCCGCGCCGGGGCGCCGACAATCGCCCGATCCGGCACCGAAGGTGCGCCGGCAACCTTCCATCCCGGAAACGAGCGCCTATGTCGAAGACACTGGAACTGCTTCCCGGAAGCAGCGTTTTCTCCCGAACCGGAGTTGCTCGTGTCGAACATCTCTTCCGCCGCAGCCTCTGTGGTCGTTTCTGCCCCGCCGCCCTCCGCCGCCCGCGCCCCGGCCGACCGCCTCGCGGCCGCCTATCGGGCCGTGCGCGACGAGACCGAGCGCCGCGCGGCGCCGCTCAGCCCGGAGGATCAGGTGGTGCAGTCGATGCCGGACGCCAGCCCGGCGAAATGGCACCGCGCGCACACCACCTGGTTCTTCGAGCAGTTCCTGCTCGGGCCGCACAAGCCGGGCTACCAGGTGTTTCATCCCGACTACGCCTATCTGTTCAATTCCTACTACGTCTCCGCCGGACCGCGGCACACCCGCGCGGCGCGCGGGCTGCTGACCCGGCCGGGCGCCGAGGACGTCGCCGCCTATCGCCGCGCGGTCGACGATTCGATGCTGGCGCTGTTCGCCGAGGCCGACGATTCGGCGCTGCGCAAGCTGGCGCCGCTGGTCGAGGTCGGGCTGAACCACGAGCAGCAGCATCAGGAATTGCTGCTGACCGACATCCTGCACGCCTTCGCCCAGAACCCGATTCCGCCGGCCTATGATCCGGCGTGGAAGCTGCCCGCCGCCGATCGCAGCGGCGAGGCCTGGGTCGATCTGCCGGAAGGCATCCATGCGATAGGCCATTCCGGCGACAGCTTCCATTTCGACAACGAAAAGCCGGCGCATCGCGCGCTGGTCGGCCCGGTGAAGCTGGCGCGACATCTCGTCACCAACGCCGAGTGGCTCGACTTCATGTCCGACGGCGGCTACCGCACGCCGACGCTGTGGCTGATGGACGGCTTCGCCGCCTGCGAGCGCGAAGGCTGGGAAGCCCTCGGCCACTGGCGGCAAGTGGATGGCGAGTGGCGCATCATGACGCTCGGCGGCCTGCAAAAGATCGATCCCGACGCGCCGGTCTGCCATATCAGCTACTACGAGGCCGACGCTTATGCGCGCTGGGCCGGCAAGCATCTGCCGACCGAGATGGAGTGGGAAGTCGCGGCGCGCGCCGGGCAGCTCGCCGACGCCTTCGGCCTGGTCTGGCAATGGACCCGCAGCGCCTATGCGCCCTATCCCGGCTATCGCGCCATCGAGGGTGCGCTCGGCGAATACAACGGCAAGTTCATGGTCAATCAGCTGGTGCTGCGCGGCTCGTCCTGCGTCACGCCGGACGGCCACAGCCGTATCACCTATCGCAACTTCTTCTATCCGTACCACCGCTGGCAGTTCACCGGACTCCGGCTCGCCGACTACGACGTCTAGTCTTTTGTAACGAACGCGCCGCGAGCGCATCCGGGAGGCCACCCATGAATATGCACGTTGCCGTGCAGGCGCGAGCGCATCAGCTCGATCCGCAGACGCAGACCTTCGCGGCCGACGTGCTCGACGGCCTGTCGCAGCCGCAGAAATCGCTGTCGCCGAAGTACTTCTATGACGACGCCGGCTCCGAATTGTTCGTCGAGATCACCAAGCTGCCGGAATACTACCCGACCCGCACCGAACTCGGCATCCTGCGCGACCGCGCCGCCGAGATCGCCGCTCTGATCCCGGCCAACGCCGCGATCGTCGAATTCGGCGCCGGCGCCACCACCAAGATCCGGATGCTGCTCGCCGCCCATCGGGTGGCGGCCTATGTGCCGGTGGATATTTCCGGCGACTTCATCACCGCGCAGGCCGCGGGGCTGCGGCGCGATTTTCCGGAGCTGGCGGTGTATCCGGTCGCGGCCGACTTCACCGAGCCGTTCGCGCTGCCCGACGCGGTGCGCGACCTGCCGAAGGTCGGCTTCTTCCCCGGCTCGACGCTCGGCAATTTCGAGCCGCACGACGCCGCGCATTTCCTCGGCAGCGCCCGCGCCATTCTCGGCCGCGGCGCGCGGCTGATCATCGGCGTCGATCTGGAGAAGGACGAGCGGCTGCTGGTGCCGGCCTATGACGACGCCGCCGGCGTCACCGCGAAGTTCAATCTCAACGTGTTGCGGCGGATCAACCGCGAGCTCGGCGGCGACGTCGAGCTGCCGGCCTTCGCGCATCGCGCGCTCTACAATCGCGACCAGCACCGCATCGAGATGCATCTGGTCAGCCTGCGCGACCAGACCGTGCGCATCCTCGGCGAGCGCATCGCGTTCCGCGCCGGCGAGACCATCCACACCGAGAACAGCTACAAATACAGCCTCGACCGCTTCCGCGCGCTGGCGCAGCAGTCCGGCTGGACGCTGCAGCAGAGCTGGATGGATGCGGACGGCCTGTTCTCGGTTCACGCGCTGGAAGTGGCGGGCTGACAGCCGCGTGTCCCGGGCGCGGTGCAGCGCGTAGCGCTGCTCCGCAGAACCGGGACCGTTACGAGCACCGTGTTTGAGATGGTCCCGGCTCTGCGCAGCGGCACAAGGATGCCGCAGCGCGTCCGGGACACGGTGTTACTACGCGATCCGCAACGCGCTAGCTCGTCGTCTCGAGCTCGGCGGACACAACCCGCACCTTCCGCCGGCTGCCGGCTTCGACCGCGCATTTCTCGACGTGAACCTCGCGATTGATCACCTGCAGATTCGGCAGGCCCCAATAGCCGAGCAGTTCCGGCCAGGGCGCGTCGCGGTGCTGCTTCCAGACCTGGAACAGCGGCACCTGATGGTCGACCTCGGACGTCTTCAGCAGCCGCCGGTTGGTCTCGCGGCAGCGTCGTCCCTGCAGCTTGCGCAGCAGCTTGGCTTGCGCGCTCGGCGCATTCCAGAACTGCCAGGCGGTGACACAGGCGCTGTGCCAGGTCGCATTCCTGTTCGGCCCGGCGTCCCACAGATCGGCGTGCCAGCCGAACCGATACACCGGCTGGCCGCAGACGCAGCAGACCCCCGGCCCCTTCGCGAACGCGGCTTCACGATACGGCGCCGGCGGGGTGCGAAATGTCGACGGCAGTCCGGCGTCCGGATCGCCGACCTGCCAACGCCATCCCTCCGGCGCGCCGCTGCGGGCCGCGAGCGCCCGCGCCAGCCGGTCGGCGCGCAGCGGATGCGTCCGCCAATAGCCGTCGATCGCCACGCGCAAGGTCGACGGCGCCCAGGAGCAGCTTCGCGCCCGCACCAGCACGGCCTGCGGAAAAGCGTCCGGCAGCCGCTTGCCCAGGCGCGCCAGCGCCAGCGCATTGACCTTCGCCTTCTCGTCCCGCCAGTTCGACAAACCCGCCCCTCCGCTCCGAGGCACGGTGCCTCGTCGCCCTAAAGCCTTCGTTAAGGCGGCGCGCCCGCTTGTCCACTGCCGAGCGGTCGGCGACGCGGTCCGTCGTCAGTGGCTACACCATTTGCTGCGTTTCGATCCAGCGGCCGAAATCGGGATAGCAAGTGACGAGACAAGCTGCGCGCTCGTCGCTTGAACTGTTTGCCTCGCGCCACAGACCAACAGCATGTTCGACAATCTGATGATTGCTTTGGTTGTTCTGTCGCTCGGCTTTCCCGTCCTGCCGTGGCTGTTCGGGGCGCGATGGGGGGCCAAAGGAATTTGGCTCAGCACCGGCTTCTCCCTCGTGCTCCTGCTGGGCGGCTTCCCGATCTTGTTCGAGACCGCGTGCATTGCCACTAACTGCGGCCAGGGCGCGATCGCCATTTTCATGCTGGGGCCGATCTGGATCGCGGCCGCATTGCTGACGGTCGGTTCGGCGATGGTCGTACGTCACAGATCCAAGAGTCAGCAGCCGTAAAGCCAAGGGCAACTATGCTGGACGGTCTGTACGGATTCAGCCCACGCATCCCGCCCTCGGAAACCGCCCTGCCCGTCACTCCACTCGCGGTGTTCGCGTTGAGCACTTCCAGTTTTGACCGCAAGTGGACCATTGCACCCGCTGAAGGTGAACACGGTTAGCCCCGTGCATATGCGAACCGCGCGCGCCACTAGGCATTGCCGTTGATAGGGCGCTTGCCTGCAGTCGACCACCTCGGGTAGCGTCTACATTTAAGATGATGTCGGGGCGACGGCATGGATTTTTTGAAGGATTGGCTTCCGCTAGTAATGACCCTCGCACAGACAATCTACGCCGCTGCTACATTTCACCGCGACAAGCCAACGTGGTCGGTCACGAGCCGACCTGTCCTCATCATGGCGACGTTCACGCTCTCGTGCTGGGCCGCAGTCGGCTTCCAGTACCTTTCCAGGCCCACCGCGCCTGTCGGTGGACTGATCAACTACGGCACGGTCGGCCCCAACGCTTTTCAGGGGATCGGCGTTCTAAACCGGTGGACTGATTTCAAAGACTTCAAGGCAATGTTGATAACCAGGACGATATTTGGGGATCGTGACCGCATGACTGACGAATGGATTGCAAAGAGTATACTTTACACAATTGACCAACCTGTCATTTCAATGGTCGCCATAAGCAATAATGAAATGAGATTTGCTCCTGGGCAACTCAACTACATCGAGTTCAGTTTCGTCGTATTGCCTTCGACCATTGCCGCATCTCAGATCAAATCGCTCGCAGACGTGGCCAAGATGGGAGGTAAGATAATATCTTCGGCAGGTCAGGGAATTCCGGTTGAAAAACTGCCTGACATGCCGGCTGCAAAATAAACTCAATAATGCGCGGAGCCGAACGCCGGACGTCCTTCCTACGATAGCGCAGTAATTTGAAGGGCTAGTGGAAGCCTGCCGTTCGTTTCTGGCCTTGCCGGACCTCAGCGATACTCACGCCAACTCCGCGACGCTACAGCCGCGCATCGCGCTGTCCAATCGGGCCGCCCCTCACTCCACCGGCGAGCGCGCGGCCGCGCCGAGCGAAACGGCTTCCCAGACGCCGACCACCAGCAGGATCGCGGTGGTCGCGATCGACAGCGTCAGCGGCGCGATCAAGGGCGCGAATGGAATCAGCGCCAGCAGCGCGCCGAGGCCCGCCAGGTGCGAGGGCTGCAGATGGCCGCGCACCGCGCGCTTGAACAGCAGCACGCCGAGCAGAAACAGCAGCGGCCCGCCGATCGTGGTCAGGGTGACCTCCATGCTCGCATGGCCGGAGGGATGCGCCAGCACCTGCTCGTCGCTGACCGCGGTGACGACGATGCCGGCGACGATCGGCAGATGGATGTAGGTGTAGGCGAGCCGCGCCAGCCGGCCCGGATCGCTCGACTGCGAGATCCGCTCGGCGCCGAGATGCACGCCGATGTGGAAATAGATCCACCACATCGCGATCGCGCCGAGCAGCGTCGAGGCGAACGCCGCGAAGCTGCTCGCGGTCCATTCGATGCCGGCGAAGGTCGCGCCGGTCACCACGATCGATTCGCCGAGCGCGATGATGATGAACAGCGCGCAGCGCTCGGCCATGTGGCCGCCTTCGACGCTCCAGTCCTGCGTCGTCGACGCGCCGATCCACGGCACGTAGAAGCCGGCGACCGGCCCGGCATATTCGATCGCCAGCGCCACCAGCCACAGCGCGATCTGCGCGGCACCGTCGGCCGCGCCGCCGGCCAGCCAGAACACGCCGCTGACCACGAGCCAACTCATGATCCGGAAGAAATTGAGCCGCAGCGGCTCGGATTTCGGCGTGGTGAGAAACGCGAAGGCGCTGCGCCCGACCTGCATCGCCACGAAGGCCGCCGCGAACGCCAGCCCGCGGCTCTCGAAGGCGCGCGGAATCGAGGTCGACAGCAGCAGGCCGGCACTCATCAGCGCGAACAGCATCAGCCGGACGCGGGTGAGTTCGGGATCGAGCCAGTTGGTGATCCACGAGGTGTAGACCCACACCCACCAGATCGCCAGCATCAGGATCAGCGCCTGCAGCGCGCCGGTCGGCGTGAAATGTGCCAGCAGGAAATGCGACACCTGGGTGACCGCGAACACGAACACCAGGTCGAAGAACAATTCGACATAAGTGACGCGGCTGTGCTCGTGCGGTTTTCGCACACGAAGCAGGTTTGCGGCGCCGGCCGTCTCGGTCGTCACGGCGCGGCGCCCCGCCGCCCCCGTCAGGCTTCCGGAACCCCGGTCTGCAGCGCCAGCGCGTGCAGGACGCCGCCCATCTGCCCCTGCAGCGACGCGTAGACGATCTGATGCTGCTGCACCCGCGACTTGCCGCGGAACGATTCCGAGATCACCGTCGCCGCATAGTGGTCGCCGTCGCCGGCGAGATCGCGAATCGTCACCTCCGCGTCGGGAATCGCGGCCTTGATCATGGCCTCGATGTCGCGGGCATCCATCGGCATTCCGAGTCCTCCAAAATTGAGCGATTCCGGGCAGGTCCGGCCGATCGCCGCCCCCGATTTGGGCAATACTATATTGCAGTTCGCCCCTTTCAAAGCCTGCAGTCTGCGCACATCTTGCTCAAGGCTTGATTCTCACGGCTTCGGCCTGCGGCCCGGCCATCGCGAGGAACGCCCATGAAGATCCCCGGCCCCGACCATCCGATCACGATCACGCCGAATCCGAAGCGAGTGCGCGTCACCGCGGGCGGCACGGTGATCGCCGACACCACCCATGCGCTGACCCTGAAGGAAGCGAGCTACCCGCCGGTGCACTACATCCCGCGCGCCGACGCCAACATGGCGCTGCTCGCCGCGACCGATCGCAGCACCCACTGCCCCTACAAGGGCGACGCCAGCTATTTCAGCATCGATGCCGACGGCCAGACGCTGGCGAACGCGATCTGGAGCTACGAACAGCCGTTTCCGGCGATGGCCGAGATCGCCGGCTTTCTCGCGTTCTATCCGGACAAGGTCAAAATCGAGGAATTGCCGGCGTAACCGACCCGGCCCCCGGCGACGTTTTCATCATTGCCGGACCGGCAATTCGCGGACATTGTCGCGCCGCGGATGGACGGAGAGACAGAGCGTGACGACAACCTATCCGACCCCCGGTGGCCTCGCCGCGCCCGCCAGCGCGCCGACCGTGCATGCGCGCGACCTGTCGCTCGATCGCACCCGGACCTTCCTGACCATCCTGGTGCTGATTCACCATTCGGTGATCCCCTACACCCATTTCGGCCACACCGACGAAACGTCGTGGATCGGCTTCGACTGCATCGTGCTCGCCACCGACAGCTTCTTCATGGCGATGTTCTTCATGCTGTCGGGGCTGTTCCTGTGGCCGAGCCTCGACCACCGGCCGAAGATCGGCACCTTCGCGCGCGACCGGCTGATCCGGCTCGGCCTGCCCTTCATCATCGCCGCCGTCACCGTGATTCCGATCGCGTACTACGCGCTGGCGCTGCAGCAGAACCCGGATCAGCGCTTCACCGCGTTCTGGTGGAAGATGGTGACCGTCGGGCCGTGGCCGAGCGGACCGCTGTGGTTTCTCTGGGTGCTGCTGATCTTCAGCCTGATCGGCGGCGTCGCCTATAGGATCTCGCGCAGGACGCTCGATCCGCTCAACCATCTGGCGACGCTCGGCTTCGACCGCCCGGTGCTGTTCATCGTCGCGATGTTCCTGTTCACCGCGGTACTGTACGTGCCGCTGCGGGTCTATCTCGGCCCGAACAGCTGGTTCGAGAACGGACCGTTCTCGGTGCAGGAAAGCCGCGTGCTGCTGTATGCGGCGTATTTCTTCATCGGCGCCGGGATCGGCGCCAACCATCCCGAGCGCGGCATTCTCGGCGCCGGCGGCAGGCTGGCGCATCAATGGCACATCTGGGCGCTGCTGGCGCTGCTGCCCTACGCGGCGATGTGGGGCTTCATCGGCATCAAGCGCGGCATCCTCGACAATCCCGACGATCTGCCGGTGTGGTACGAAGCCGGCTACGGCCTCGCCTACGCCGCCTTCAGCATCACCGTGATCTTCGCGATCCTCGCCTTCTTCCTGCGCTTCAAGCGCGCCGGCTGGAGCATCCTCGATCCGCTGCAGCACGACGCCTACGGCATTTTTCTCGTGCACTACGCCTACATGCTGTGGCTGCAATACGCGCTGTTCAACGTCCCGCTGCCGGCGATCGCCAAGGCGGTGATCGTGTTCACCCTCGGCCTGCTGCTGAGCTGGGTGACGACGGCGGCGCTGCGACGAATTCCCGGCTCGCACCGGGTGTTGTGAACGGCCCGCGGCCGCGACGGCCCGGTGCTGCTCCCCTGCGCACCACCTCTCGTTCGTCATTCCGGGGCGTGCGCAGCCAGCATGCCCTTTCGTTTGTCATTCCGGGGCGCGAGCGCAGCTCGCGAACCCGGAATCCATATCCCCTGAGGCGTGTTACTTAGGCGCAGCGGGGCCTGCGCCCGTGCTTCGCCGCAAGTCCAGGGACTATGGATTCCGGGCCTGCGCGCAACAGCGCGCATCCCGGAATGACGAACGAGAGGACAAGCACTAATTGGCAGCTTCGCGCGGCCGCGCCCCGGCGACATCGGCCGCGGCGGTGAAGGCGATCGGCAGGGACGTCGGGCCCTGCAGGCCGTGCGGCGGCCGCCAGTCGCACGGCCCGTCGAGCTCGAGCGTGACGAAGGCCCGCGACAGCACCAGCAGCGCCTCCTCGAGCTCGGCCTTCGCCAGATGCAGGCCGAGGCAAGTGTGCGGGCCGAAGCCGAAGGTCAGATGCGGCGCGCGCACCACCGGGCGTTCGATATCGAAGCGGTGCGGCTCGGCGAAGATGTTCGGATCGTAGTTCAACGCCAGCAGCGACAGCGCCAGCGACGTGCCCTTCGGAATCGTAAGGCCGTTGATGTCGACATCGGTCGACGCGTAGCGCGAAATGAAGCCGCCGGCCGGCGCGCAGCGCAGCACCTCGTCGACCGCGCGGCCGACCAGCTCCGGCCGCTCGCGCAGCTTCCGCCACTGGTCGGGATTCTGCGCGAACAGATACAGCCCGCTGCCCAGCACGTAGCGCGTGGTGTCGGTGCCGGCGGCGAGAAAGCTGCCGATCAGGTTGACGATTTCCTCGCGCGTCAGCCGGTCGCCGTCTTCCTGGGCGCGCAGCAGATGACTGAGCATGTCGTCGCCGAGCCGGCTCTCGCGGCGCTCGATCACCGGCAGCAGATAGGCGTCCATGTCGAGATGCGCCGCATAGGACACGGCGGCGGCGCCGGTGCCGAGATGCATGAACGCCACCCAATCGGCGGACACGCGCGAGAAGAAATCGATGTCCTTGTCCGGAATGCCCATCAGCGCGCATACCACCGGGATCGGATACGGCCGCAGCAACGCCTCGACCGCTTCGCAGCGGCCCTGCTGCAGCACGGGGGCGACCAGATCCTCCATGATGGTGCGCATGCGGGCGCGGTAGCCTTCGACGGCGCGGGGCGACATCGCGGTCATGCTGAGCTGGCGCAGCCGCAGATGATCGGGGCCCTCCATGCTGAGCACCTGCTTGGTACGGCGCTCGATGAACAGCGGGTTCACCGTCGGATCGAACCGCAGCATCGCCAGCGCGAGATTGACAAGCCGCTTGTCGCGGAACGCGGTGCGGACGTCGTCCTGATCCTGCAGCAGCAGCCCGTCCGGTAGCCGCATCGCCCGCGCATCGCGCGGCGGCAGGCGTTCCCAGAACGGCCCGTCGCCGGGCAGGATGCCGGCCGATGCCGTCGGAAACTCCGCCAAAGTCATCGCCACACTGCTCATCGCCGTCTTCTCCCAAGCCTGACCAAAATTTGAACCGAGTTCTCAGCCACTTTGTAGATCGCTGGATTGCTCACAGACTCCGTCATGCCCGGCCTTGTGCCGGGCATCCACGCCTTGCTGACGGAACGGCAGGAAAGGCGTGGATGGCCGGGACAAGCCCGGCCATGACGCGTTGAAGCGAAAGTGCCTCCGATGCAGCGCGGTGCTTGGCTTCGACGCGACGCCCGCTTGCTACTCGGTGACCGGCTTGTCGGAGATGTCCCATTCCTTGCCGTTGAACCGCGAGATGAACAGCGTCTTCATCGGCGTGTAGTCGTCCGCCGAAAAACTGTGGCTGACACCTTCGAGCAGATAAGGCGACCGGTAACCGCCGAGCCCGATCGCCTGCGTCAGCACGTTGGCGCGGGTGAGGTCGTCGCCACAGCGGCGCAACACCTCCGCCATCGTCACCGCCTGGCCGTAGCCGACGAAGGCGATGGTGTTGTCGGGATCGACATTCGGCAAATAGGTCTTGCGCAGCTCCTCGAACGCCAGCACGTCGGGATCGTTCGCCCACAGCGGCACGCCGGATTCCTTGGCGTAGCGGATGGCGACGATGCCGGCCGCGTTGTCGAGCCCGGCGGCACTCAGGATGGTGCGCCCGGTCGAGCTCGAAAACAGCAGATGCAGCGGCTTCCAGCCGAGTTCGGCGACCTTGCGGATCGACTGCGACGCCGCCTTGCCGGTCGAGATGTTGAAGAACACGTCGGCGCCGGATTTCGACAGATTGATCAGCTGCGAATCCACCGTCGGCTCGGTGAGGTCGTAGCTCTGCTCGATCACCACCTGCGCGGTGCCGCCCGCCTCCTGCAGCACCTTCTTGAACGGGCCGAGGAAGTCGCGGCCGAAATCGTCGTTCTGATACAGGATGGCGATCCGCGCGTTCGGCCGGGTCGCCACCACGTGCTTGGCGAGAATCCGCGCTTCGGTCGGATACAGCGGCAGGCCCGCCATGGTCCATTTGAAGTTCTTCGGGTCGTTCCATTTCGACGCGCCGCTGTTCAGCAACAGCTGCGGCACGCCCTTGGCGTTCAGGTACTTGTGCACGGCGGTCTGGGTCGCGGTGCCGAGCGAGCCGAACAGCGCCAGGACTTCGTCCTGCTCCACCAGCCGCCGCGTCGCCTCGACGCATTTCGGCGGGCTGTAGGAATCGTCGGCGCTGAGGAACTTGATCTTGCGCCCGTTGATGCCGCCCTTGTCGTTGAGCATCTGGAAGTACGCCTCGCCGACGCGGCCGAGTGCGCCGTACAGCGAGCCGGGCCCGGAATGCGGCACGGTCTGGCCGAGCTTGATCTCGGTGTCGCTCGCCCCCGGACCGTAGTTTTTGCTGGCGGCCCGGACGAACGGCGCCGGCAGGGTCGCGGCGAATGCGGTGGCGAGCGCGGTGACGTTGAACTGGCGGCGTGTCGGCTTGCGGATCATCGCCGGCGCCCTCCCGTGACGGCGCGCGCCTGCGCGGATGCAGCGGATGGCGCGCGCGATCGCGCCGCCCGGCGACAGCGATGTCGCCGAGAAAACTCCAAGCTGAGTGCCGTCAAAGAAGCCTCCCTGATGTCGATGCTGCTCGCATCTGTCCGTTCTTCGGACTTGGGCAAAGGATAATTAAACGCGTTCAATTATGCAAGTGCGTTTCACTGGAGGCGATTTCGGCGCGGCGAAACGCCATCGCGTAGTCGAGCGAAGTGGAGACCGGTTGGCGTGAAGAAAACGCCTCAAAATAAGAATCTAAAGCTCCGGTTCTGATTCTATCCGAACCGGAAAAGCTCTAGGATCGCGCATGCTCGGAAAGCCCCCCCCGCCCCGCAAATCCGCTCGCAGCCGCGCCACCTCGCCCGAGGCCAAGGCGCAGGTTCGCGCGGCGTTCGTCGCGACCGGACGACGGCTGCTCGCGACCAAGAATGCGGAGGGCTATTCGCTGCGCGCCGTCGCGGCGGCGGCCGGCTACTCGCCCGGCACGATCTATCAGTACTTCGCCGATCAGCGCGACCTGCTGTTCGCGATCCGCGAGCAGGACATGCTCGATGCGACGCTCGCACTCGAGCGCATCGCCGACGCCGAGCCGGACAGCGAGACGCGTGTGCGGAAGCTGTTACTCGGCGCGATGCGCTATTGGCTCGATCATTTCGATCATTTCGAAACGCTGTTCACGCTGGCGCCGTCGATGCAGATCGCCCGCAGCGGCGACGGCGTCCCGTTCGGCCGCTCGGCCGTGGTCGAACGTGCCTACGCGGTGTTCGAACGCGCGGTCGGCGCGTTCCTGCAGGAACACGCGACGCCCGACATCGACTGCAAGACCGCGGTCGACTGCCTGCTCGCCGCCGTCCACGGCATGATCTGGTTTCCCCACGCGACCCGAACGATGGTCTGGACCCCACCCGAGCCGATGATCGGCACGGTGATCGACGCGGTGCTGACGAGCTGGAAGCGAGAGGGCGCGGGCCGGCAGCGCAAAGGTGGCGGCGGGAAGTAGCAGCGCGCGGTCTCTGAGCCGCGCACACACCCCCTCGTTCGTCATTCCGGGGCGCGCGGAGCGCGAACCCGGAATCCATAACCCCTGAGGCTTGTTACTTGGGCACGGCAGTCGAAGCGCTCTGCCCTACCGCGAATCCAGGGGCTATGGATTCCGGGCCTGCGCGCAAGAGCGCGCATCCCGGAATGACGAAGAAAAGAGAGTCATTCCGGGGCGCTCACGAAGTGAGCGAACCCGGAATCCCGAGATGTTCTGCAATTCCGGCGTGCCCTGAACGTCGAGATTCCGGGTTCGCTCGCTGTGCGAGCGCCCCGGAATGACATCCCTCATAGACCCCGTCATTGCAAGCGCAGCAAAGCAATCCAGCGCCACGCGTGCGGCGTGGATTGCTTCGTCGCGGAGCCTGTGCTCGGACGGCGCGAAGCGCCGATCCGGGTGCTCCTCGCAATGACGGTGGTTACGCCTTGCCGCTCATGTAGTCCGGCAGCCAATGCTCGTGCGCATGCCGCAGCGCCTTGAGGTCGACGGTGCGCTCGCCTTCGATCTTCAGCGTATGGCCACCGGTGGTGCCGATCTGGGCGCAAGGCACGCCGACATTCTTCAGCTTCGACAGCGTGGTCAGCAGATCGTCCTGCTTGACGGTGACGATGTAGCGGCCCTGATCCTCGCCGAACCACCAGGCGTGCGACACGATCTCGGCGGGCGGCGCGTCGAGCGCGGCGCCGATATTGCCGCTGATCGCCATCTCGGCGAGCGCGACCAGCAAACCGCCGTCGGAGACATCGTGCACCGCGGTCGCGGTGCCGGCGTGGATCATGCCGCGGACGACGTCGCCGTGGCGTTTTTCGCAGGCCAGATCGACCGGCGGCGGCGCGCCTTCTTCGCGGCCGCAAATGTCGCGCAAATACACCGACTGGCCGAGCCAGCCCTTGGTTTCGCCGATCAGCAGGATCGCCTCGCCTTCGGCCTTGAAGGCGAGCGTCGCCGATTTGGCGAAGTCACCCAGCACGCCGACGCCGCCGATCGACGGGGTCGGCAGGATGCCGCGGCCCGAGGTCTCGTTGTAGAGCGAGACGTTGCCGGAGACGATCGGCGCATCGAGCGCGATGCAGGCTTCCGAGATGCCCTTCAGGCAGCCGACCAGCTGGCCCATGATCTCGGGCCGCTCCGGATTGCCGAAGTTGAGATTGTCGGTGATCGCCAGCGGCTTGCCGCCGACCGCGGTGATGTTGCGATAGGCTTCCGCCACCGCCTGCTTGCCGCCTTGATAAGGATCGGCCTCGCAATAGCGCGGCGTGACGTCGACGGTGAGCGCGAGGCCCTTGGGGCCGTCCTGCACGCGCACCACCGCGGCGTCGCCGCCGGGGCGCTGCAGCGTGTTGCCGCCGATGACGTGGTCGTACTGCTCCCAGACCCAGCGCTTGCTGCACAGGTCCGGCGTCGCCAACAGCTTCTCCAGCGCCTCCGCGGCGCCCATCGGCGGGTTGATGTCGCGGGCGTGGATCACCGGCAGCTTGGGCGATTCCACCCACGGGCGATCGTACAGCGGCGCCTCGTCGCCGAGTTCCTTGATCGGCAAATCGGCCTTCACCTGCCCGCCGTGCTTGACCACGAAGCGCTTGGTCGGCGTGGTGTAGCCGACGATCGCGAAGTCGAGGCCCCATTTGCGGAAGATGTCCTCGGCTTCCTTTTCCTTCTCCGGCTTCAGCACCATGAGCATGCGCTCCTGGCTTTCGGAGAGCATCATCTCGTAGGCGGTCATGCCGGTCTCGCGGGTCGGCACCGTGTCGAGATCGAGCTCGACGCCGAGGTCGCCCTTGGCGCCCATCTCGACCGCCGAACAGGTCAGGCCGGCCGCGCCCATGTCCTGGATCGCGATCACGCAGTCCTTGGCCATGATCTCGAGGCAGGCTTCGAGCAGCAGCTTCTCGGCGAACGGATCGCCGACCTGCACGGTTGGGCGCTTCTCCTCGGAGCCTTCGTCAAACTCGGCCGACGCCATAGTGGCGCCGCCCATGCCGTCGCGCCCCGTTTTCGAGCCGAGATAGACGATCGGCATGCCGACGCCCGAGGCGGCGGCAAGGAAGATCTTGTCGGCATCCGCGAGGCCGACCGCCATCGCGTTGACCAGAATGTTGCCGTCATAGCGGGTGTGGAACCGGGTCTGGCCGCCCACGGTGGGCACGCCGAACGAATTGCCATAGCCGCCGACACCGGCGACGACGCCGGACACCAGATGCCGCGTCTTGGGATGTTTCGGATCGCCGAAGCTCAGCGCATTGAGGCAGGCGATCGGCCGCGCCCCCATGGTGAAGACGTCGCGCAGGATGCCGCCGACGCCGGTGGTGGCACCCTGATACGGCTCGATATAGCTCGGGTGGTTGTGGCTCTCCATCTTGAAGACCACCGCCTGATTGTCGCCGATGTCGATCACGCCGGCGTTCTCGCCCGGCCCCTGCAACACCCACGGCGCCTTGGTGGGCAGCCCCTTGAGGTGGATGCGCGAGGATTTATAGGAGCAGTGCTCGTTCCACATCGCCGAGAAGATGCCGAGTTCGGTGAAGGTCGGCTCACGCCCGATCAGATCGAGAATGCGCTGATATTCGTCCGGCTTCAGGCCATGGCTGGCGATCAATTCCGGGGTGATCTTCGGCTCGGGAGCGGACATAGGGCAGCATTCCTCGGCGCGCCGGAGGGGCCGGCGCGGACCGCTGTTATGTAGAAAGATCGGGTGGAGGGGGAAAGGCCTTTTTGGGCGGATTCACGGCCCGTTCCCGTGTCCCGGGCGCGATGCAGCACGCAGTGCTGCTTCGCAGACCCGGGATCCCGGTTTCGTGTGTGGAAAAGACCACCGGGGCCCCGGATCTGCAGCGCACCACGCCGCAAGGGCGGCGCGCTGCGCTGCGTCCGGGGCACGCGGGTTTAGGCCGCCACCGCCGGCAACCCCGCCAGCGCGGTCGCCAGATCGGCTTCGTCGTAGCTTTGGTCGACCAGCTTGCCTTCGAAGTAGTTGATGTAGGCCTGCATGTCGAAATGGCCGTGGCCGGAGAGGTTGAACAGGATGGTTTCCGCCTTGCCCTCTTCCTTGCAGCGCAGCGCCTCGTCGATCGCGCAGCGCACCGCGTGGGTCGATTCCGGCGCCGGCACGATGCCTTCGGTGCGGGCGAACTGTACGCCGGCCTCGAAGCACTTCACCTGGTGATAGGCGCGGGCCTCGATCAGGCCGAGCTCGTAGGCGTGCGACACCATTCCGCTCATGCCGTGATAGCGCAGGCCGCCGGCGTGGAAGCCCGGCGGGATGAAGGTGGAGCCGAGGGTGTGCATCTTCACCAAGGGCGTGAGATGCGCGGTGTCGCCGTAGTCGTAGGCGTAGGTGCCGCGGGTCAGCGTGGGACACGCCGCCGGCTCGACCGCGATGATGCGCCGCGAGCGGCCGCCGCGCAGCTGCAGGCCGAGGAACGGGAACGCCAGGCCTGCGAAGTTCGAGCCGCCGCCGGCGCAGCCGATGATGACGTCGGGATCGTCACCGGCCATCTCGCACTGCTTGATGGCTTCCTGGCCGATGATGGTCTGGTGCAGCATGACGTGATTGAGCACCGAACCGAGCGCGTATTTGATGTCCGGATTCTTCGCCGCGACTTCCACCGCTTCGGAGATCGCGATGCCGAGCGAGCCGGGGCTGTCCGGATTCTGCGCCAGGATGGCGCGGCCGGAATCGGTTTCGGTCGACGGCGAGGCGATGCAGCGGGCGCCGTAGGTCTCCATCAGCGCGCGGCGATACGGCTTCTGGTCGAACGAGATGCGGACCTGGAACACCAGCACGTCGAGCCCGAACAGCGAGCCGGCGAAGGCGAGCGAACTGCCCCACTGCCCGGCGCCGGTTTCGGTCGACAGCTTTTTGATGCCGGCCTGTTTGTTGTACCACGCCTGCGGCACCGCGGTGTTCGGCTTGTGCGAGCCGGCCGGCGAGACGCCTTCGTATTTGTAGTAGATCTTCGCCGGGGTGCCGAGCGCCTGCTCCAGCCGGCGCGCCCGCACCAGCGGCGACGGACGCCACATCCGGAACACGTCGCGCACCGGCGCCGGAATGTCGATGTAGCGATCGGTCGCGACTTCCTGGAGGATCAGCTCCATCGGAAACAGCGGCTCCAGATCGGAAGGGCCGACCGGCTGATGCGTGCCCGGATGCAGCACGGCGGGCACCGGCTTCGGAAAATCGGCATTGAGATTGTACCAGGACTTCGGAATGTTCTCCTCGTCCAGCACGTACTTGATCTGGTCGCTCATTCTGGTCTCCCTCACGCGGCCCCTTGGTGCGGCCGGGAGGGTATTACAGCGGCCGGCGGCCTGCCAATTGCGCCGTGTCAATTGAATCGCGCCGCCCGCGCCGGCCGGCGATTTGCATTGCAGCGCGGCATCGGATTTATGGAGAGGACCCGACCAAAGGATGAGGCCCGTGCAGCAGACCGCCGACACCCCCCGCTCCCACCGCCCCGACCTGACGATCGCGACCGAGGGCGAATTCGCCGGCTGGCGCACCTGGACGCGCGACACCTTCGAATCCCACAACGGCCCGTTCTGGCACCGCATCGACGACGACGGCCGGGTGCGCTGCGCGTTTCGCGTCGAGAAGAAGCACCTCAACGGCATGAAGGCCGTGCACGGCGGCTGCTTCATGACCTTCGCCGACTACAGCCTGTTCGCGATCGCGACGCGCGAGCTGGAAGGACCGGGCGTGACGGTGGCGTTCGGCGCCGAATTCCTCGACGCGGCATTCGAGGGCGAACTGATCGAAGCCACCGGCGAAGTCACCCGCGCCGGCAAGTCGCTGATCTTCGTCCGCGGCATTCTGAAAGCCGGCGACCGCCCGCTGTTCACCTTCTCCGGCACCATCAAGCGCGTGAAACGCAAGGTGCCGCCGACCGAGGTGGCGGATAGTCATTGAGGCCACTACCCACGCGGATGTCATTCCGGGGCGCGAGCGTAGCTCGCGAACCCGGAATCCAGAGGTGACAAGCACACGCACTCTCCCGTCATTCCGGATTGCGCGCATCGCGCGCAAGTCCGGAATCCATAGCCCCTGGACTCGCGGCGAGCGCACAACGGTCCGTCGCGGTTCTTCAACGAGAGCATGGTGGTTATGGATTCCGGGCTCGCCGCTACGCGGCGCCCCGGAATGACGAACGAGAGATTCGGCATGCGCGGGCTTGACCCGCCTGCGGGGCCGAAGCCCCTTCGTCGCGGCGAAGGCCCGCGCATCCATCGCGCGAAGCGCGCTACAAAGTTGATCACGAAGAGGATGGATTGCCGGGTCGAGCCCGGCAATGACGACTAATAACTACGCCGCCTTCTTCAGATGCGCGACCAGCCCCTCGAACAACCCACGCCCGTCGGTCGAGCCCATGATCGGTTCGACGTGGTTTTCCGGGTGCGGCATCATGCCCAGCACGTTGCCGCGCTCGTTGACGATGCCGGCGATCGACGCCGCGGCGCCGTTGATGTTTGAGCTCTCGCCGACTTCGCCCTCGGGCGAGCAGTAGCGATACAGCACCCGGCCGTCGCCCTCGAGCCGCTTCACGGTCTCTTCGTCGGCTTCGTAATTGCCCTCGCCATGCGCCACCGGCACCTTGATCACCTGGCCGGCTTTGTAACCGCGGGTGAACGGCGAGTCGGCGCGCTCGACGCGCAGATGCACGTCGCGGCAGATGAATTTCAGCCGCGCGTTGCGCATCAGCACGCCCGGCAGCAGGCCGGACTCGCACAGGATCTGGAAGCCGTTGCAGACGCCGAGCACCAGGCCGCCGTCGCCGGCGAATTTGCGCACCGCGTCCATCACCGGCGCCCGCGCCGCGATCGCGCCGCAGCGCAGATAATCGCCATAGGAGAAGCCGCCCGGCACCACGACGAGGTCGGTGCCCTTCGGCAGCTCGGTGTCGCCATGCCAGACCATCGCGGCGTCATGGCCGGAAACGAGCTTCAGCGCCCGCGCCATGTCGCGCTCGCGATTGATACCGGGGAAGACGAGAACGGCGGATTTCATGAGGTCGACACTTCGTTGATTTCAAGACGACGTTCGATGCGGTCGAGGCGCTGTTCGTGGCGGACCAGCGTGGCGTGAATGCTGCCGAGTTCGGTGTGGATGCCGACGATCTCCTGACGGAGCCCGTTGTGCGAGTGCCGCAACGCCTGCATGTCCTGCTTCAGTTCGTCGACCTTGCCGTCGACCTGCGCGAGACGCGCCTGGACCGATTTCAGGACTTCGTACATCAGTTCGGGAGTGACTTCAGCCATTGCACTACCCTCCGCCTCCACACGAGGAAGCAAAAACTAGCCCAGCACCTCGACGCGATAATTCTCGATCACGGTGTTGGCGAGCAGCTTGTCGGCGGCGTCCTTGAGGGCGGCTTCGGCCTTGGCCTTGTCGGCGGCGCCGTCGAGTTCGATGTCGAACACCTTGCCCTGGCGCACGCTGGCGATGCCGCCGACGCCGAGCGACTTCAGCGCGCCTTCGATCGCCTTGCCCTGGGGATCGAGGATCCCGTTCTTCAACGTCACCGTCACACGTGCCTTCATGGTCCCCTCGTCATGCCGGGCAGAGCCCTGCCCCGCTGGTCATTCCGGGGCGCGCGCCCTTTGCGCGCGAACCCGGAATCTCGATCGTCGTAACAACTTCTGGATTCCGGGTTCGCGCTGCGCGCGCCCCGGAATGACGTCGCGTCGGGCGCGCTCGCGCCCGCCCGACGTCAGCCCTTCACCAGCACCGGGCCCGATCCGGCCGGGCGCTCATTTTCCATCAGGATGCCGAGCCGCTTGGCGACTTCGGTGTAGGCTTCGAGCAGGCCGCCGAGGTCGCGGCGGAAGCGGTCCTTGTCGAGCTTCTCGTTCGACTTGATGTCCCACAGCCGGCACGAATCCGGCGAGATCTCGTCGGCGACGATGATCCGCATCATGTCGTTCTCGAACAGCCGGCCGCACTCCATCTTGAAGTCGACCAGGCGGATGCCGATGCCCAGAAACAGCCCGGTGAGGAAATCATTGACGCGGATCGCCAGCGCCATGATGTCGTCAATTTCCTGCGGCGTCGCCCAGCCGAACGCGGTGATGTGCTCTTCCGAGACCATCGGGTCGTTGAGCTGGTCGTTCTTGTAGTAGAACTCGATGATCGAGCGCGGCAGCTGGGTGCCTTCCTCGATCCCGAGCCGCTGCGACAGCGAACCGGCCGCGACGTTGCGCACCACCACTTCAAGCGGCACGATCTCGACTTCGCGAATGAGTTGCTCGCGCATGTTGAGGCGGCGGATGAAATGGGTCGGCACCCCGATGTCGTTGAGGTGCTGAAACAGGTACTCCGAGATCCGGTTGTTGAGGACGCCCTTGCCCTCGATCACCTGATGCTTCTTGGCGTTGAACGCCGTGGCGTCGTCCTTGAAGTGCTGAATCAGGGTTCCGGGTTCCGGGCCTTCATACAGCACCTTGGCCTTGCCTTCGTAGATGCGACGTCGCCGGCTCATGGGGATGTACCGTGTTTTGTTGAAATCCATGGATGGGTGGCTCCGTCTGAGGATGGTGACCCACGGCGGAGCTGCCGTGAAGGCCGGAACAGGAAACAGAACAAGAACCTAGCCTTGCCGCAACCTAGCTGATTGGGGCCCCCGGCACAATCGATCCGGCCGGTTGCGCTCAAGTTTTACCCGTCCGCCTGCGTCCTAGTTGGCAGTTGTCTTGTCGTTCCGCTCTGGATATCTAGGCATCGAACCCGCCCACCGCAAACCGGCGCCTGCGCGCCGGCTGACAAGATCGGAACTCAGACATGACCACGTTCGACAAGCGCGAGGAAGGCTTCGAGAGGAAGTTCGCGCTCGACGAGGAGCAGAAGTTCAAGGCCGAGGCGCGCCGCGACAAGCTGCTAGGCCTGTGGGTCGCGGAGAAGCTCGGCATCTCCGGCGACGCCGCCGCGGCTTACGCCAAGGAAGTCGTGATCGCGGACCTCGAGGAAGCCGGCGACGACGACGTCATCCGCAAGGTCACCAAGGACCTCGGCGACAAGGGCATCACCGTGACCGAACAGGAAATCCGCCTGAAGATGGGCGAGTTCTTCGCCCAGGCGGTCAAGGAAGTGAAAGCCGGCACCTGAGCCGCAGCTGTCACGCCGCTTCGTTTCAAATGCCCGGGTTCGCCCGGGCATTTTGCTGTCGGGCGATGCCGACCGGCGCGGCCCGCAGCCCGCGGCAGCCCTGGGCGGCCGGCGCCGCCGCCTGAACATCCCCTGCCCGCGACCGCGCGCGCGGCGGCGAGGACGCCGACCCGCCCCCGCCGGGTCTTGCCCGTCGACCGCTCTAGGTTTATATTCTCAATAGTGAAGATGCCACGCTGCGCGGAGGTCGGCATGCTAGTCCCTCTGTTTCTCCCCTCCATTCGCGTCATCGACTCGTCGGAGCGGCCGGCGCTGGCCGCGCTGGACGGCGGCCCGCCGCCGGTCCCGGGCGGCCGCCCGAAGGGCTGCAAGCGGCTGCACACCAATGCGACGGTCGCGCTGGTGCGCGGGCTGATCGAAGACACCTCGCTGACCCAGAAGCAGATCGCGGCGAAGACCGGCGTCAGCCAGGGCACCGTCGGGCGCTGGACCCGCGAGTTCAAATGGCAGCGCCACCCGCTGGCGCCGAAGGCCAGCGACACCGTGCCGACCGCGCGCGCCGGCCGACGGCTGAAGCTGCGCATGCTCGGCCACAAGCTGCACCAGCTCGCCGAGCGCTGCGTCGACGAGCTGTGGCAGGCCCCCACGGTCGATCTCGACCGGCTGATCGAGGCGATGCAGGTGCTGAACATGGCCCGCCTCACCCTGAAAGGCCGCGGCCGCCCCAATAAACCCGGCCCCGCCCCGCGCACCGGCCAGCAATGGCTCGACCGCGACGCCGCCCTGCGCAAGACGCTGCTCGAACTCCGCACCGGCGGCGTCAAGCTCGACCGCATCCCGGAAGCCGCGATGGCGCTGGTGGAGGATGCACACACGCCGCCGGAACGGGAGATCAGGCGGAGGGGGCCGAGGCGGAGGAGGTAGGGAGGCGAAGGCGGCATAGACTCTTTATATCGATACTGATATAAATCAACCATGAAGCCGGTGTCGTTCATCGGAAATTCGCTCGACGCGGTGCGCGCGTTTCCAGATGGTGCGCGCCGCGAAGCTGGTTTTCAGATCGACAGGCTGCAGCGCGGTCTTGATCCCGACGATTGGAAGCCAATGACCACGGTCGGCTCTGGGGTTAGGGAAATCCGGGTACGCGATGCAACCGGCGCGTTTCGCATCATCTACATCGCCACGCTCGCGGACGCCGTCTATGTGCTGCACGCCTTCGCCAAGAAAACGCAAGCGACGTCAAAACGTGACCTCGATCTCGCCACGGCGCGGTTCAGGGAATTGATGCAGAGGACTCGACGATGACCGAAGCGCGTTTCGACAGCGTCTGGGACGCCCTTGAAAACTCGCCCGCGGAAGCCGCCAATATGAAAGCGCGCGCCGGCCTGATGATCGCTATCCGCGAGGCCGTGGACGGCTGGAAGCTGACGCAAGCCGAAGCCGCGAAACGGCTCGGCGTGACTCAGCCGCGCATGAACGACCTGCTACGCGGACGGATCGACAAGTTCAGCCTCGACGCGCTGATGATCCTGGCATCAGAAGCGGGGCTGACGGTGGAGTGGCGGGTCGGCAAGCCGGCGGCGTGAGCACTCGACGGCTTTCTAGTTCTACCAGCTCATCCAGGCTACGATTGCAAGCACGCTCGTTCAGACTACAACCGAACCAAGCTCTCGAAATATTGCGGCTCGTGTCACGTGGGCCAGAAAATTTGTGCTAAATGGGCCACTAGTGAACATCAGTGCGGCAAGATATTCCTCCCAATCTCCAGACTGAGGATTTGGAGTAAAAAATCCTCCGTGCGCAACAGCGTTTCGTATTCTATAGGCAGCACGCAAAATCTCCCAGAGCGAGACATTGCAAACATTTGGCGACTGAACTGGCGGATTAGTTCCAGTCACATGAACCTCAAGCCCATCCCTGGTCTTCCAGCCAAAACTATAGGAATTCACCCCCACCTGAAAGAGATACTGATAGACCTTCTCTGACTTACCATAAGTAGTGCGCGCCTTGCCATCGTGGGTGAGAATTGCGCTACCATCCCAATTTTTGATCTTTATCTTTGTTGACGAAATATGGCGCGACGCAATCATCTCAAGTATCGCCCAGTGACGAAGAAATTGGACATCATGAGTACGTTCGGCCATAGCCTCTGTGTAGAGGCGGAGATCGAGCCTTGCTACTACCGATTTTTGGAGTGCTGGTAGAGATTTTTGGAGTGCTGGTAGATAAGTCTCGATCAGATCGGCTTGTTCATGCCGGAACATGGGCGGAATAATATTCCCACGATACGTTTGAGTGATTGGATAGAGGCTTGTCCCTTCAGGATCGCGAAAAAGACCGCGCATCGCTTGGGCATGTCCCCTCGTTCCACACCGATCAATGCCGCTATATTATCTGCATATTCTGTTGCGAACGGAAGCGAATCCGCCATACCTAACCCCCAAAGGTTCTCGATATGGATTGCAAATAAGCGGTTTGCATTACGAAAGTCTTCGTCAGCAAGCGCTCCGAAGCGCATATCCAGCCCAAGCGTCTCAGCAAGATGGCGAGAAATGACTTCGTCAAGCGCAGATAGCCCCAAGCCCAGTGAAAGCGGCTTAACAACACATCCCTTCAACTGTTGCTCGTGGTCAAGCCTTACGCCCGCATAAAATGCCACAATTAGAAACCGTCTCGGCACCCCCTGCTCCACCATAGGTGTCCTTAGCGGAGCGATCGCTCTTTCATGCCGCTTCAAATAGACTTCGGAAGCAAGGCTAGCAGGATCACCCGCGTTGAGGGTTCCGTCATCGATGACAAAGTACAGGTCGCTTCGGCGTTCGCGGGGGGCGCCAATCATGAGTGAAATTTCTGCACCGGACGGCACCCTGCCTTGAGGCCTGACTTCAGCCACCTGATAGACGCCGGCAGGAAATGGATCGGGCAAATTGCATTCAGCAATACCATCGATAATTTCTATCTGAGTGCCAAGAATCCAATCGTCTCTTAGTTCGCCAACTCTCATGATGGAAACAGATATGCTACCGATCGATCCATCAGTCTCAGAAATGCGAAACACGAGTCGCTGAGGACCGTAGAACGGCATCCGCTGGACTAAGAGTTCGACTTTCATCTCATGCCTCCATTCCTGCGCGCAGCCAGTAGCCCAGATTCGCGAAGCACAATCCCACATCTCCGGCTTGATCGAGGGACAGCGCAACATGCTGAGCTATTGCGCCCTACGAGCTTGGCTGCAATCCCCCCTCACCCCGCCACCACGCTGATCCGCGCCGCCGCGCGCGAGCGCGGCTTCTTGCGGATGACGATTTCGACGTCCTGATCGAGCGTGGTCAGTAGCGTCATCAGCCGTTCCACCGAAAAGCCTTCCAGCTTGTAGTTGCGCAGCGCCGAGACTTTGGGCTGGTTGAGGCCGAGCCGCGCCGCGGCGGCGGCTTGACTCAGGCGCGACCGGTCGATCACCGCATTCAGCGCATAGACCAACCTGAGCTTGGTCTGCCGCTCCTCGGCGTCCGGCAGACGCAGATCGGCGAACACATTGCCGCTGCCCCGGGTGATCTCGGCTGTTGTGCTCTTCTTAGCGGCCGTCCGTGTCATCGCGAGCCTCGTCGTCCTGTCGCGGGATCTTGAGCCGCCGCGCAATGAGTTCGATATCACCGCGCGCAGTCCGGATGCGCTCTCGCCGTCATTCCGGGATGCAGCCGACGGCGACGACGGCTGATGCAGGCCTGGAATCCCGAGATGTTCAGCCGCCACCATTTCGGGATTCCGGGCTCGTCCGCAGCTTCGCTGCGGCCGCCCCGGAATGACACATTCTACTTCCCCCCGAACACCCCGTTCAACTCCGCCCCCTTCGCCGCCCCCGCCAGCGCCTTGAACGTCCCCTCCCCGGCGATCTCACGCGCCGCGTTGAGAAACCCCGCCCAGGCTGCGCGGGCCAGTATGCGCCGACGCTGATGCGGCGGACACCGAGGTCGGCGAGTGCGGCCACCATCGTCGGCCGTTTCACGATCAGCACGTTGAGCGGCTTCGGCGCGATCGCCTGCACCAGCTTGGTGATCTCTGCCTCAGTGGACACGCCCTGCGCATAAAGGCCGCGCGTCCCCCTCACCCCAGCCAGTTCTCCACCCTCACCCCACCGACACGCTTGAACTCCTGCGTGTTGGCGGTGACGATGACCGCACCCAACGCGCGGGCGTGGGCGGCGATCAGGAGGTCGTTGCTGCCGATTGGCGTGCCGGCGGCCTCCAGCGTCGCACGGATCGCACCGTAGTCCACGTCTGCCGGCACCTCGAACGGCAGCACCTCGATTTCGTCGAGCAGATCGGCGACCGCCTTCTGCAATCCGGCCGAGTTGCTTTTGGCGGCCCCATAACGCAACTCGGACGCGACGATGATGCTGGTACAGATGGCCGACTCACCGACTTTGGCGATGCGCCGGGCCGCCTTGCCCTGCGGGTTCTTGATCAAGTCGGATAGGATATTGGTATCCAGCAGATAGCGCGTCATAACACGCGCTCAGGGGCCGGGACCGGATCGTCGATTTGCGGAAAGTCCTCTTCGAGCGGCGTCATCGATTTCAGCAAAGCGATCAGGCCGCGTTTGCGCACCGGCTCGATCACCAGGCGGTCGCCGTCGCGATGCATGACGGCTTCATCGCCCGGCAGTTCGAAGTCGACCGGAATCCGGACCGCCTGGTTGCGGCCATTGCGAAACAATTTGACGTGCCTGTGGTCGGACATGCTGATGCTCCGGCATATGCCGATAACATAGGCTGCAGAACGTCGGGCCGCAAGCGACGACCTGATGCTTCCACGCGAGCGGCAGACGGAAGCCGCGCGATCGTCAAGCATTGAAACATTCGCGGCAGAGATGACGGCGAGTTACTTCCCCCCGAACAACCCGTTCAACTCCGCCCCCTTCGCAGCCCCTGCGAGGGCCGTGAACGTGCCCTCCCCGGCGATCTCACGCGCCGCGTTGAGAAACCCCGCCCAGGCTGCGCGGGCGAGTGCGCCCCCGACGCTGATGCGGCGGACGCCGAGGTCGGCGAGCTTGGCGACGGTCATCGTCGCCGGCTGCACCGTCAATACGTTGAGCGGCTTCGGCGCCACCGCCTTCACCAGCGCGGCGATCTCGGCATCGGTCGAGACGCCAGGCGCGTACAGGCAGTCGGCGCCGGCCTCGGCGAACGCCACCAGCCGCGCGGTGGTCCTGGCGAGATCGCGCTCGCCCCACAGAAAACCCTCGCAGCGCGCCACCAGCAGCACGTCCTCGCCGGTGGCGTCGATCGCGGCGCGCGCCGCCTTGATGCGCTGGGCGCCGAGCGCGTCGTCGTACAACGGCCGCGCCGCATCGCCGGTGGAATTCTCGATCGACAGCCCGGCGATCCCGGTCGCCACCGCACGGGTGACGTTGGCGGCGACGCCCTCCGGCGCGTCAGCGAAGCCGCCCTCGAAATCGGCGTTGATCGGCAGATCGACCGCGGCGCAGAGCGTCGTCAGATGTGCTAGCACGTCGTCGCAGGTGACATGATTATCAGCGCGCCCGGTCGACCAGGCATAGCCGGAGCTGGTCGAGGCCAGCGCCTGAAAGCCGAGATGCTGCAACAGCCGCGCACTGCCCACGTCCCACGGATTCGGCAGCACGAAGCAGCCGCTCTCGTGCAGCTTGCGAAACGCGGCGCGCTTGGCGGCGGTGGCGGTGGTCATCGGCGTTCTCCCTGATTTTCGCACAGGCTAGCACGGCCGGGCGCGATCGCGCGCGCGGCGGCTGCGAGCTAGACGATCGACCGAGGGCGGATGTGACATGGCCGCGATGACGGCCGACCGACGCGCGACTGCGGCGTCACACCTGTCCCAGCTTGTGACGCCGCTTCGCGTCCGCGTTAACGCTTGGAACACGGCCGGAACAAAGCGGCGACGAATCACCGCGAATCGCGACACGCGGACGGCACCGCCCCGCATCTGGCGCACGGATGCGCCGATAGACACAAGCTGTGGGTGCGGAAGGTCGCGCCGCCGACGCGGCCAAGAGCCAGCCGAAGGTGAAACGTTAATTTGCATGGCTCTCAGCGCGCCGGCCGGGCGATGAGCCGGGCGTCAACCGTCCGCTGCGGCAGTCAGGTCCACGACGCCTGACGCCTGCGCCTCACATTTCGTCCACTGCTCCTCTTATCAGCTTGATAACAGGCGGTGTGCATCCTGCAGGTCGCATTATGACGTGAGCCGTCCATGCGTTTCCTGGCACAGCTGTTTGGCGGCCTGTTCGTTCTGATCGTCAGCACCGGCGCCCTGTCGATCATCCCGTTTCTGGCGCCGCGATCAGGCGAGCTGCAGCTGCTCCTGATGCTCGCCTGGCCCGTTCTCGCCACGGCGATGAACATCGCGTGGTTCGGCGTCCTGGTCGGCATGATGATCTACGGCGCAGCTCGCGCGAGGCCGGGGCTGGCGGTTGCTCCGCTGGCCTTCGCGGCGATCTGGCTCGGCGTATCGGTAGCGCAGCGGTGGTGGATTCAAGCGGTTCTCGATCCGCAACTGTCGAGCGCGTCGACCGGCCAGGTCGCGGCGGCGAGCCGCACGCTGATCATGGTCGGGGATCGCAGCGTCGATCGAAACATCATCGCCGACGGTCATATCGATCACCTGATCAACGTCTGGCGAGACCGGGACGATCCGACCAAGATCAGTTCGATCGAGGATGTCTCGATGGCGCGCGGCTCATCCTGCGACACCGGGCAGACGCCACCGTCGGCGGATGGGCGTGTGGCGGGCAGGCCCGACGCATGCTTCGCATCCCGCAGCCTCGCGGAAGTGCCGGATGGTCTGGTCATCGAGCAGATCGGTCGCGACCTGCTTCGTCCCGTGACGCAGGCTCGCTCGCGCGTGCACGGACAGGAGCGCCTGCTCGTCTCCTGGATGTCGGGAGCGTCGATCGTCCTGTCCTATTTCCCGACCTTTGCGCTGCCGGATTCGCCCACCGGGATTTGGGAAGCCCGCCCGGGAATACTCCAGGTCGTCCGTTACGGCGTGCGCGACAACAATTCCGCCAGCATGGTCGGCGCGATCTACGGCGTCACGTCTTCCTATCAACCGAACTATGGAGGATCCGAGCCCGTCGTCCCTCCGCTCGATGCAGCCGGCCTGCTCGATTTTGCGGTGACCTTCGCACGGCAAGCCGATGTCAGCCCGAAGAGTGTGGCCGCCCTGCTGGTCGCCGCGCGGGACAAGGGACTGGTCGACGGGCGCGCGATCGGCATCGCCGCGTCCCTGATCGGACACGACAACGCCGGGTGGAACGCCGCGACGGCGTTCGCCAAGGGACTGAACAACGAGCAGACCGCGCAACTGGTCGAGCAGATGCTGCAACGTCTGGAGACACCGCACAGCTGCGACGATTGCGTCATCAGTCGCCAGGCCTCCCATCCGGCTCTGCAGGACTGGAAACTCCGCGAACGTCTCTCGAATCCCGAGCCGGTTCGGGATCGCGCCATCCGGATCCTGGTGCACGGCCACGATCTGGCGCCATGGCAATACGAGGGCGCGCTCAAGCTGATGGCGGCCCTCGGGCCGCAGGACTATCGGGCCTATGACAGCTATTTCGAGGCAAGCCTGCTGCCCCTGATTCTGCTCGACGACACGCCGTCCTATTCCGACAAGGCCATCACCTATCTGCGCACGCAGCCGAGACGCATCGACAGCCAGCAACTCCGCCTCGGCGCCAAGTTCGATCTGGTCCGCGATCGCGACCTGAAGGAATACATCGTCGGCATCTGGCCGCTCGATCTCAAACGGCTACCCGCCAGCGGCGGGCGACCCGAGACATACGAGATCGCCGCAAAGGCGTGCCAACGCATCGCCCGGATCGCGGATCCTGTTGTTCGCGATCAGGAGTTTCCGGTGGATTGCTCGATGCAGCCGAGATGAGATGGGCAGGCATAAAGAGATGAGCGAAGCGTCATCCGCCATCTGCGGCGGTGAGGCCGCGCAATAGTTCCGATCCAAGCATTGCCAGCGCCTCGACATTCAGTAACACAAGTGTTACTGTCGGCAATGCTCGAGGTTCGCTACTATCTTGCTGGCGGTCGAAGCCCGTTCGCGGCATGGCTGGACGAACTCGATCCAGTCGCACGCGCCAAAGTGACCGTTGCAATCGTTCGACTCGGACAGGGCAACCTTTCCAATGTCAAAGCCGTCGGTGAAGGTGTCCTGGAGTACAGGATCGACTTTGGACCGGGCTACCGCGTTTACTTCGGACGCGACGGTGAAACGCTGGTGATCCTGCTGTGCGGCGGCACCAAGAAGAAGCAGCAGCGCGACATCGCCCAAGCGATCGCCTATTGGCGCAACTACAAACAAACCAAGAAAAGGCGATAGGAGCCCAGATGGCCGCCACCAAGAGCTTCAAAACGTTGGTTCAGCATCATGTCGCCACCGATCCGGCATTCGCCGAAGCCTTGCTGCGCGAAGCCATCGAAGTCATGCTCAAAGGCGACGTCGACACCGGCAAGACCATCCTGCGCGACTACATCAAGGCGACTGTCGGCTTCGAGCAACTCGGCGCCGCGACCGAATTGCCGCCCAAGAGCCTGATCCGGATGTTCGGCCCGAACGGCAACCCGCAGGCTAAGAACCTGTTCAGCGTGATCGGCTATCTGCAGGATCGCGCGGGGCTGGAGCTGAAGGTGAGCAAGGCGCGGCGAGCGTGAGGCGACGGCGCTGAATTTCGTGCAGCCCACGTGAACGAAGCAACGGTGGGCACAACATGAAGCGTATTGCGCCTAAAGAGCGGCGGATTACGCTACGCTAAAATCCGCCCTACGAGCACTAGCTAAGCTTGCTACTTGAGGATTTCATAATGGTGAAACATCAGAATCTGCCGATTTTGCCACATCACCAACCGCGAAGATATGGTTCCTCAGACCGCTGCATATACTGCGGCTCGCTCGATGGCCTAACAAAGGAACACATTATCCCTTACGCTCTTGGTGGGACATGGATTTTCCCCAAGGCAAGTTGCAAGACATGCGCGAAGATCACAGCGGCGTTCGAAGGACAGTTTTGTCGAACGATACTGGGCCCATTGAGAATGTTGTACAACATGCCCACTCGACGCCCAAAGGAAAGACCTCGCCATCTGGCACTGAAAGTCAAGTATCCAAGTAGTAATGATTGGGAAATCGCCTACGTCGATCGTGACATATGCCCGTTCTTGATTGGTCTACCATTGTATCCCTTACCAAGCGCTTTGACCGGCAAACAAACCAACGAAGTGTCCGGATCCGCGACCAGAGAGTTCTGGTTGCGGGGCGGCGGATTCTGGCAAGATCGAGACAGCCATCTCCAGTGGCTCTGCAATATTCTCGGCGCGGTTCAGGTCATGCCTATGGCCGAAGTCCAAACCGACCCATTCTGTTTGACGCTCGCAAAGATCGCACACGCCTTTACGGCAGCAGAGCTTGGGAATGGAGGCTTCAAACCCTTTCTTACTGAGATGGTCAGACACCGCGACGTTTCGCGCTGTTCAGAGCTCATCGGCGGCGGCAGGGGAAACGAAATGCCCTCAGAAGCGGTCCACGAAATCAAATTCGACGAAGAAGCAGCTTCGAAAGGTCTGATAGTTGTATTCGTTCGGTTACTGGCCGTACTTGGTGCCCCCACCTACTCGGTCGTTTCCGGAACCACGAACTAAACGTCACCCCAGCACCCGCCCCCTACCTAATCCCCACCACCTCCAACTCCTGCGCCCCCTTCCCCACCACGTCGCCGACTTCCTTCCCCATCAGCAGCCTTGCCACCGGCGACGCGAACGAGATCGTGCCCTGCTTCGGGTCGGCTTCGTCTTCGCCGACGATGCGGTAGGTCTGGACGCGGCCGTCGGGGCGGCGGAAGGTGACGGTGGAGCCGAACGCGACGACGTCGCTCGACTCCGGCTCGGGCATCAGTTGCGCGCTGCGGACGCGGATGTCGAAGTAGCGCAGGTCGCGCGCCGGGATCGCTTCGGCCTGTCGGCGCTCGTTGACGTCCTCGATGGCAGCGGCGGCCTCGACGCCGGCGCGCGCCTCGGCGAGTTGCGCCTCCAGCGCGGCGAGGCCGGCGGCGGTGACGAGGTTCGGATGGTCGGAAATCGGCCGGTCGGGCAGCATCGTTTCCGATGCGGTCGCGGCACTGTCTTCCTTGGTGAAGGCGACGCTCAATTCAAATCTCCATTCGGTCCGCTGAATTCGGTGGCGGGTCGCGCCCGGCCGTTTTCGCGGTTCAGGTCTGGTCGTCGATGTGCCGGCTCGGCTCCATACGTTCGTGCAACACCCGCACGATGTCGATGACGCCCGGCTCGGCAACGCGATAGAAAATCAGGTGGACCGGCCTTCCGACCGGTGGCTCGCGGCTCTCACTCCGACCGTGTCGGATATGGAAACTCCGAACTCCCGCGAATAGTTCGCTGTGATCGACCGTCGAACGCCCCTGCGGATCGGCCGCGATGCGTCGCAGCGCAGCGCTCAGCAACGCACGATGGCGGACGCGGGCCTCGGCGCCATGCACGGTCTCGCTGTTGCGGAGCAGCGCGGCGATATCCGCCTTCGCCGGCGGCGACAGCCGATAGCGTGCCACGGATCACCGGGAATCCGGCGCAGCAAGGCCATCCAGCGCGGCGTCGAGGTCGGCGTCGTCGAGTTCGGTGAACTCGCCACGATCGAGCGCATCGAGTCCGGCTTGCAGCTGTGTGCGCAAAAGATCGAGCTCAAGCTCGTCACGCTTCAGGCGCTGCTGCAGGCCACGGACGGCGTCGCGAATCGCCTCGCTGGCGTTCTGGTACTTCCCGGCTCGAACCACCTCCTCGACGAAGGCGTCCTGTTCGACTGTGAGATTGACATTGCGGGTCGGCATTGCGGACCTCCTCAATCGACGAAGGTTACGGCACTTGGCAATCTTTGCCAATCGCCATGAGCCGTCCCGGTTCCGTGTCCGCGTTCAGTTGCTCCGCGTCCAGCTGGCGGATTTGCAGATGATGCCGCCCATCGCGCAGCCCTGGGTGGTCAGGGTGTCGCCGGCGAGGCTCATCTTGCCCGAATAGGTCTTGCCGTCTTCCGGATTGAAGGCGCTGCCGGCCCAGGCGTTGGCGCCGGTCGGCTTCATGTCGAAGAACACCTTCTGGCCGATCTTGGCCGGGGTCTCGACGCCCGGCTTCAGCCAGACCAGCGTGCCGCACAGCGCGCCGCCGCAGGGCGCGAACTTCACCTTGGACAGGCCGGTGTCGCGCAGCCAGGTGCCGGCGACGTCGTCGGCGCGCGCCGGGGTGGCGGTCATCCCGGCCGTCCCGATCGCCGCCAGCAGCGCGGCGGCGGCCAGCCCTGAACTCACGCGACGTGCTGTCGATGCTGTCCGCATGTCCCCTCCCGATCGTTGTTGGCGCGGCGCGGCGCGGCGCCGCTTGCGGTGAGCCAATCGCGCGAACCGGCGCAAGTCAATCGGGTCGGGAAACGACCGGCGCCGATGTCGGGTATGCCGGCTCAGTTGAGGCAGCCCGGGAAACATGGCATATTATGCCATAATGCCATTTCGAAGGAGGGTCGAATGCCCACGAGAAATGTCGTGCTGACGGAGCGCCAGGAAAAGCTGCTCGAGACCCTCGTCAAGTCCGGCCGTTACCAGAACGCCAGCGAAGTGCTCCGCGACGGGTTGCGGCTTGTCGAGCAACGCGAGGCGGAAGACGAAGGCAAGCTGAAGGCCCTGCGCGTCGCGGCTCGCGCCGGGATCGGCGCATTGGATCGAGGAGAATCCAAGGAATTCGGGACGATCGAAGAACTGCAAAGCTTCTTGAACGACCTCTCCGAGACGATCATTTCCCGAACCTCTGAATAGATCGCCGATGGCCGAGCCAAGATGGCGCGTTCGCCTTGGCGCTCCCGCAGAAGTCGACTTTGCCAACATCATCAAATGGACGACTGAGACGTTCGGCTCGCGACGAGCGCGCGCTTACCGGGACACGCTGATCGAAGCGATCGGCGAACTCGTCGAAGGTCCCGACGCCGTGGGCTCCAAAGCCCGAGACGACATCATGTCAGGCCTCCGCACGCTCCATGTTGCGCGACACGGTCGGCGCGGAGGTCATTTCCTGATGTATCGCACCGCGCCGGACGGCACGATCGAAATCATCCGTATTCTGCATGACCGCATGGACCTTCAGCGCCACATTCCATCGGACCCCGAGGCTATCCGCGATTAGAGAATCGATCGGGACTATGCCACGTCTCTGGCGTCGCATTGCGACCGCCGGCTTCGACGTCGGCCATCCTACCCCTTCACCACCGCCTCCAGGCGCGCCAGCACCTCGGCGATCTCCCGCTCGACCGCGGCGGCCTCGATCAGCACCACGCGATAGTCGCGCGCTTCCAGCCAGTCTTTTCGCGCGGCGCGGTCGGTCGCGATCGCGGCGCTCTCGTCGGGGTTGATCAATTCGATCGCGATGCGGTGGGGGAACGAGACGAAGTCCGGGATGTGACGGCCGACCGGGGTCTGGCGCTTGAACTGCCCGGCGAAGCGGCGGTCCTTGCGCAGGTGCTCCCATAAGAGCCGCTCGGCGTCGGTCGGGTTGCGGCGGAGCATCCGGGCGAGGCCGCGCATCGAGCCGGCGTCGTCGGCGTGGCCCGCCGCGGCGCGCTCGGCCAGCAGCGCGCGCAGCTTGGTCGCCTGCGCGCCGTCGAGCACGCCGCCCTTGGCCGGACCCTTGCGGCCTTCCGCGATCGCCATCACCGCGCCGTGCAGCGTGTGGATGTCCTGCTTGGTCGGGTCCATCCGGGTGAAGATGTTGCGCAGATTGACCAGCATGGTGTCGCGCTTCTCCGGCGGGCGGAGAAACTCGACGCGATCGAGCTCGGCGACGAGGTTGTCGAAGAACGCGGTCATCTGGTGCTGCGACGCCGGCTCGGAGCGCTCCGGCATCGCATAGGGTAGCGCGCCGCCGGTGGCGTGCTTGAACCATTCGTAGCCCATCAGCAGCACCGCCTGCGCCAGATTCAGCGAGGCGAACGCCGGGTTGACCGGAAAGGTGACGATGCGGTTGGCGAGCGCCACCTCCTCGTTCTGCAGGCCGTAGCGCTCGCGGCCGAACAGGATGCCGGCGGTGACGCCGCCGGCGGTCGCGGCGATCATCTCCTGCGCCGCCGCCTCCGGCGCGCGCACCGGCTTGGCCTGGTCGTGGGCGCGGGCCGTGGTGGCGAACAGCAGCGTGCAGTCGGCCACCGCGTCCTGCACCGTGTCGAACAATTGCGCGCCTTCGAGAATCGCGTCGGCGCCGGCGGCGGCGCGCTGCGCGGCGATATTCGGCCAGCCGTCGCGCGGTTTTACCAGACGTAAACGCTTCAGGCCGAAATTACCCATGGCGCGGGCGCACATCCCGATATTCTCGCCCAGTTGAGGTTCAACCAGAATCACAACGGGACCGGCCAGGTCGGCCGCGGGCTTGGATTTATCGGTGCCGGAACCGGCCATCAGACGTGCTTTCCGAAGGTCCCCTCGGATTCGACCGAGGGCGCGCAGCGCGAGCGTGTTGAGATTCCAGCGGAGCTTGAACAGGGCGCCCGCAGCGGCCCGCTCCGCGGCCTCCGGGGTGCCAAGTCTGGCGCAATTTCTCAAGCGAAATAATGCGTTTACCGTCAAGTTTGACGATTCGTTAAGAACTTGAAGACCGGCTCACCCGTCACATCAGCGCGGGCTTTCGCACCGCCCGCCCCGCGGGGCGCCGTCGGCCGCGCCGGCCCCACTCTTGAACACTGCGATTCCTGCCATTTTGCCCGTCCATTCACCTTTCGGCGTGCGCGGGCCGGTGCTATAGCGGGCGCGGCTCACGCCCAATCCCGCCCCAAGCTGTTGCAAAGAAGGCCCGATCCCGCATGGCGAAAATCAAGGTGACCAACCCCGTCGTCGAACTCGACGGTGATGAAATGACCAGGATCATTTGGCAGATGATCAAGGACAAGCTCATCACTCCGTTCCTTGATGTCGAGCTGATGTATTTCGACCTCGGGATGGAGCACCGCGACAAGACCGACGACCAGGTCACCATCGATGCGGCGAACGCCATCAAGCAGGTCGGCGTCGGCGTGAAATGCGCCACCATCACCCCGGACGAAGCGCGGGTGAAGGAATTCGGCCTGAAGAGCATGTGGAAGTCGCCGAACGGCACGATCCGCAACATCCTCGGCGGCGTGATTTTCCGCGAACCGATCATCTGCAAGAACGTGCCGCGGCTGGTGCCGGGCTGGACCAAGCCGATCGTGATCGGCCGCCACGCCTATGGCGACCAGTATCGCGCGACCGACATCAAGTTCCCCGGCCCGGGAACGCTGACGATGAAGTTCGTCGGCGAGGACGGCTCGGTGATCGAGCGCGAAGTGTTCAAGGCGCCCGGCGCCGGCGTCGCGATGTCGATGTACAACCTCGACGAGTCGATCAAGGACTTCGCCCGCGCCTCGCTGAACTACGGCCTGATCCGGAACTATCCGGTGTATCTGTCGACCAAGAACACCATCATGAAAGTCTATGATGGGCGCTTCAAGGACATCTTCGAAGAGATCTTCCAGGCCGAGTTCAAGAAGGAATACGACGCCAAGGGCCTGACCTACGAGCACCGCCTGATCGACGACATGGTCGCCTCGGCGCTGAAATGGTCGGGCGGCTACGTCTGGGCCTGTAAGAACTACGACGGCGACGTGCAGTCCGACACCGTGGCGCAGGGCTACGGCTCGCTCGGCCTGATGACCTCGGTGCTGATGACGCCGGACGGCAAGACCGTGGAAGCCGAGGCGGCGCACGGCACCGTCACCCGCCACTATCGCGAGCACCAGAAGGGCAAGGCGACCTCGACCAATTCGATCGCCTCGATCTTCGCCTGGACCCGCGGCCTCGCCCATCGCGCCAAGCTCGACAGCAACGAAGAGCTGGCCCGCTTCGCCGACACGCTGGAGAAGGTCTGCGTCGAGACCGTCGAAGCCGGCGCGATGACCAAGGACCTCGCGCTGCTGGTCGGCGCCGACCAGCGCTGGCTGTCGACCGAGGGCTTCCTCGACAAGGTCGCGCAGAACCTCCACAAGGCGATGACCGAGCCGAAGGCCGCCTGATCCTGCGGCCGCGTAATCCGACCGACGAAAAGGCGCGGATGCCCTCCGCGCCTTTTTGTTTGGGCGCAGCCGTGGCGTCTCGGGACGGCGGCGCGACGCGCTAGGCTGCAGTCTCCGACGTCGCGATCGGGTCCTTCGGCACCCCGGCGGCAAGCCGGGCGAGCATCGCCCGGGCGATCTCGTCTTCGCCCATGATCACCACGTCGGCGCCGTTGCTCTTCAGATGCGCCACCTCCTCGGCCGAGTGCGCGCGGGCGATGATCGGCAGCGTCTGGTTCAGCGCGCGCGCCTTGGCGACGATCTGGCCGCCCTCGAAGGCGTCGGGGATGGCAACGAGCAGGCCACGCGACGCGGCGATGTCGGCCGCCTCCAGCATATCCGGCGCGGCGGCGTTGCCGCCGACCGCGGCAATCCCCTCGCGTTGAAGCTGCGCCACCCGCTCGGCGTCGTTCTCGATCACCACGAAGTTGGCGCCGTCCCGGCGCAGCGCAGCGCTGACGGTGGAGCCGACCCGGCCGTGACCGACCAGCACGACGTGGCCGTCGTGATGCGCCGGCTCGGGCCCGGCGCCGAGCGTGGTGTTCACCCGAGCGTCCGGATCCGGCGTCTTCGCCTTCACCTTCGACAGCGTCTCGCGCATGCCGAAGCGATCGAGCAGCGCGAACATCAGCGGATTGAGCAGGATCGAAATGATCGCGCCCGCCAACACCAGATCGCGACCGCGCTCCGGCATCAGAGCGAGGCTGACGCCGAGGCTGGCGAGGATGAAGGAGAATTCGCCGATCTGCGCCAGCGACGCCGAGATCGTCAGCGCCGTCATGTTGGGATGGCCGAACATCCGCACGATCGCGAACGCCGCGAGCGATTTGCCGAACACGATGATCAGCACGGTAGCCAGCACCGGCAGCGGTTCGCGGATCAGGATCGCGGGGTCGACCAGCATGCCGACCGAGACGAAGAACAGCACCGCGAAGGCGTCGCGCAGCGGCAGCGTCTCGTTGGCGGCGCGCTGGCTGAGTTCGGATTCCGACAGGATCATGCCGGCGAAGAACGCGCCGAGCGCGAACGACACGTCGAACAGGATCGCCGCACCGAATGCGACGCCGAGCGAGATCGCCAGCACCGCGAGCCGGAACAGCTCGCGCGACCCGGTGTGGGCGACGTAGTGCAGCATCCACGGGATGATCCGGCGGCCGACCAGCAGCATGAACACCATGAAGGCCGCGACCTTGCCGAGCGTCAGCGCGATCGGCGCCGCCAGCGTCTCCCAGCTCGCGCCGTTGGCTTCGCCCTTGAGCAGGCCGGCCACCGCCGGCAGCAGCACCAGCGTCAGCACCATCGCGAGGTCTTCGACGATCAGCCAGCCGACCGCGATCCGGCCGCGGTTGCTGTCGATCAGCCGGCGCTCCTGCAGCGCCCGCAGCAGCACCACGGTGCTCGCCACCGACAGCGCCAGGCCGAACACCAGCCCGCCGCCGAACGGCCAGCCCAGCGCAGTGCCGAGACCGACGCCGAGCGCCGTCGCCACGCCGATCTGCACCACCGCGCCGGGGATCGCGATCGCCTTCACCGACAGCAGATCTTTCAAAGAAAAATGCAGCCCGACGCCGAACATCAGGAGGATGATGCCGATCTCGGCGAGCTCGTTGGCGAGGCGCTGGTCGGCGACATAGCCGGGCGTGAACGGGCCGATCACCACGCCGGCGAGCAGATAGCCGACCAGCGGGGACACGCGCAGCCGCTGCGCCACGACGCCGAAGATGAACGCCAGCACGAGGCCGGCCACGATGGTGGAAATCAAAGGTGTGTTGTGATCCATGATCCCGTTGTGCGGCATGACGACGCGAGCCGCCATCCTCGATGTGGCTACCCATCGCCGCAGCGCTCGCAGCGCCGCCGAACGGCGCCGGTCTCACCAAGATCGACCGTCGAAATTGCGATTTTTTGCCGCAGCGCGACGCAATTTGATCGAACCCCTCGCGGGCGCGGCGATGCCGTGATTGATGGAACCATCATGTCAACAGCAAGCGATATCGGCGTCTACCGGGAAGCCCTGGTGTTTCTCGGAACCGCCGGCGTGGTCATTCCCTTGATGGCCCGCCTGCGCATCAGCCCGGTGCTCGGGTTCCTGGTCGCCGGGCTGGTGCTCGGCCCCTACAGCCTCGGCCGACTCGGCGAGGGCCTGCCGTGGCTGCAGGCCATCACCATCACCTCGCAGGACGCGGTCGACCGGCTCGCGGAGCTCGGCGTCGCCTTCCTGCTGTTCACCATCGGCCTCGAATTGTCGTTCGACCGGCTGTGGACGATGCGCCGGCTGGTGTTCGGGCTCGGCATGCTGCAGGTGGTGCTCACCACCGCGGCGATCAGCGGCATCGCGCTGAGCTTCGGCAACACCGTCGAGGCCAGTCTGGTGATCGGCGCCTGCCTCGCGCTGTCCTCGACGGCGATCGTGCTGCAGCTCCTCGCCGAGCAGAAGCGGCTGGCGACCCACGCCGGCCGCAGCATCTTCGCGGTGCTGCTGGCGCAGGATCTGGCGGTGGTGCCGATCCTGTTCCTGATCGTGGTGCTGGGCAATGCCGGCGGCGGCGCCGACCCCGGCACTGCTGCGCCCGCCACCGGATCGGTCTGGTTCGGCCTCGGCATCGCGCTGATCCAGGCCGTCGCCGCGATCCTGCTGATCGTCGGCTTCGGCCGGCTGGTGCTGCGCCGGCTGTTCCGGCTGGTGGCGCATACGCACAACCGCGAATTGTTCATGGCGACCATTCTGTTCGTGGTGGTCGGCACCTCGCTGCTCACCCACGTCGCCGGGCTGTCGATGGCGCTCGGCGCCTTCCTCGCCGGGCTGGTGCTGGCCGAGACCGAATTCCGCCGTCAGGTCGAGGTCGACATCGAGCCGTTCAAGGGCATGCTGCTCGGGTTGTTCTTCATCTCGGTGGGCATGCGGATCGACGTCGCCGAGGTGGCGCGCTATCCGGCGATGGTCGCGGCTTCGGTGTTCGGCATGGTGACGCTGAAGGCGGCGCTGATCGCGGCGCTGACGCGCGGCTTCGGGCTGTCCTGGCCGGTGGTGGCGGAAGCCAGCCTGCTGCTCGCCGGCGGCGGCGAATTCGCCTTCCTGGTGCTCGGGCTCGCCAGTTCGTCGGGCCTCGTCACCCGCGAGGTCGAGCAGTTCATGCTGCTGGTGTCGTCCGGCACGATGCTGCTGACGCCGTATCTGGCGCGGCTCTCCCGCAAGGCCAGCAAGCAGGTGCACAAGGTGACCGCGATGGCCGACGGCCATGCCGATCCCGGCCCGCCCGAGGACGGCCGCATCATCGTCGTCGGCTATGGCCGCGTCGGCCGCATCCTCGGCGATATCCTGAAGAAGCAGGACAAACCGTTCATCGGCATCGAGATCGACCCCGACGCGGTGAGAAAGGCCCGCCGCGCCGGCCACAATCTGGTCTATGGCGACGCCACCCAACGCGCCTTCCTGCGCAAATGCGGCCTCGCCGAAGCCACCGCGCTGGTGGTGACGATGCACGACGCCAGCGCCGCCGAGCACGTCGTCGCCGCGGCCCGCGCCGAGCGGCCCGACATCCCGGTGATCGTCCGCGCCCGCGACGCCGAACACGCGGTGCGGCTGTTCAAGCTCGGCGCCACCGACGTCGTCCGCGAGGTGCTGGAAGCGAGCTTCGAGATCGCCTCGACCGTACTGCAGAGCGTCGGCATGCCGGTCGGCAAAGTGATCGCGATCATCCACGACGAACGCGACGCGCGAAAGAAGCAGATCCGCGAGGGCATGGCGACGGTGGATTGATCAAGCCGGTCCGTCGCTGCAGCGCCTTCTCTCTTTCTCCAACCCCACGCGCCGTCATTCCGGGGCGCGCGCAGCGCGAACCCGGAATCCCGCAGATTTTGGGCACGTTCTTCGTCACAACCTCGAGATTCCAGGTTCGCTCGCTGCGCGAGCGCCCCCGGAATGACTGGGGAGAGGTGGTGCGCCTCAAGGGAGGGATCAGGGCGTCTGCATCGTTGGTCCTTGCCCCTTTCGCTCCCCCTCGGGAACTGAGCTTCGCGAGCGCACTTATCGATCGGTGCGAGCGGCTGCCCATCCGGGTGGCAGGGCCGCGAAGTCGGCGCATCGCCCGATCGGCAGCGCCATCGAAAGCGTCGAACCGAATGAAGCTGGGCAAGCCCCAAAGCCTTGAAGACGTCGCCGGCCTGGTCGGCGCCTGCGCCGTTACGATTCTGGCCGTGATCATCATTTCCGCGCTGTATGTCGGCCGCGAAGTGTTCGTCCCGGTCGCGCTGGCGATCCTGCTGAGCTTCGTGCTGGCCCGCCCGGTGAACTTCTTGCAGGCGCTGCATGTGCCGCGCGCGGTCGCGGCGATCACCACCGTCCTCCTCGCCTTCGCGGTGATCTTCGCGCTCGGCAGCCTGATCGCGACGCAGCTGTCGCGCCTCGCCGGCGACCTGCCGCAATATCAGTCGACCATCCAATCCAAGATCACGTCGCTGCGCGGCGTGACCGGCGGGTCGTCGACGCTGGAACGCGCCGAAGGGATGCTGCAGGATCTCGGCAGGGAGCTCAACAAGCCGAAGAATGCCCCCTCGCCGTCGCTGACCAATCCGCCGACCACGACCGCGCCGTCGCGGCCCGTCGCGCCGGTCCCGGTCGAAGTGCTGCAGCCCGATCCGGGGACGCTGGCCAATCTGCGCTCGCTGATCGCGCCGCTGGTGTCGCCGCTGGCGATGACCGGCATCATCGTGATCTTCGTCATCTTCATCCTGTTGCAGCGGGAGGATCTGCGCAATCGGCTGATCCGTCTCGCCGGCACCCACGATCTGCAGCGCACCACCGCGGCGTTGGACGACGCGGCCAGCCGGCTGAGCCGGCTGTTCCTCAATCAGCTGCTGATCAATTCCGGCTTCGGCGTGCTGATCGGCACCGGGCTGTGGCTGATCGGCGTGCCGAGCCCGACGCTGTGGGGCATCCTGGCCGCGGTGCTGCGCTTCGTGCCGTATATCGGCTCGATCATCGCCGCCGCCTTCCCGCTGACGTTGGCGGTCGCGGTCGATCCCGGCTGGTCGATGCTGATCTGGACCGCGATCCTGTTCTTCATCATCGAGCCGGCGATCGCGCATGTCATCGAGCCGATGGTCTACGGCCGCAGCACCGGGCTGTCGCCGGTGGCGGTGGTGATCTCGGCGACGTTCTGGACCGCGCTGTGGGGGCCGATCGGGCTCGTGCTGGCGACGCCGCTGACGGTTTGCCTGGTGGTGCTGGGCCGACACGTCGAGCGTCTGGCGTTTCTCGACGTGATGTTCGGCGACCGGCCGGCGCTGTCGCCGCCGGAGATCTTCTATCAGCGGATGCTGGCCGGCGATCCGACCGAGGCCGCCGAGAAGGCCGAGCAATTCCTGAAAGAACGCTCGCTGTCGTCGTACTACGACGACGTCGCGCTGAAGGGCCTGCAGCTCGCCCAGGCCGACCTCGATCGCGACGCGCTCGATCTCGTGCGGCTGACCCGGATCAAGGACACGGTGCTGGAGTTCACCGAGGACCTCACCGACGAGATCGATCAGGAGCCGGACGGCGACGAGCCCACCACCGACGCCGAGGCGGCCGCCGCGGTCGCGCAAACGCCGGTCGATCACGCCGACGACAACATCGCGATGCTGAAGCCGGCCGATCTCAAGTCCAACTGGCAAGGCGCCGCGCCGGTGCTGTGCATCGGCGGACGTTCGCAACTCGACGAAGCCGCGGCGCTGATGCTGTCGCACCTCTGCCGCGTGCACGGCATCGGCGCGAGGGTCGAGCCGTCGAGCGCGCTGTCGACCAAGAACATCTTCGGCCTCGACGTCTCCAACGTGGCGCTGATCTGCCTGTCGTATCTCGACACGTCGAACACCACGCATATCCGCTACGCGGTGCGACGGCTGCGCCGCAAGGCGCCGCACGCCAAAATCATCGTCGCGCTGTGGTCGGCGGATGCGCCGAACATCACCGACACCAACGAGTCCGCGCACGCCGACGCCACCGTGCTGACGTTGCGCGACGCCGTGAAATACTGCGTCGAAGAAGCCACCAACGACCCGCCGCCGCAGACGATCGAAATGCCCCTGACTAGCGCAGCTGTGTAGTAGCGGGGGAGCGAACCTCAGCCGATCCAGTTCCCGCGCCCTCGTTCGTCATTCCGGGGCGCGCGTAGCGCGAGCCCGGAATCCATGCCCCCTGTGTGCGTGGCGAAGAACAGGACGAAGTGGGTGCATGGAACGCCAACGCTGCGGCGTATGGATTCCGGGCTCGCTCGCTGCGCGAGGGCCCCGGAATGACGGGGTGGGGCCGTTAGTCTTGCGCCGCCCGCCGATAGCAATAGCGGTACAGTTCCTGGTCGAAGCCGAGGCTCGCATACAGCGCGCGGCCGGCGACGTTGTCGGCGACCACTTGCAGGCAGACGGCTTTGGCGCCGTTGTGGATGCCCCAGGCGAACAGCGCCTGCATCAGGCGGCGGCCAAGGCCTTGTCCGCGCAACGTCTCATCGACGACGACCGACTCGACCACCAGCAGATCGCCGGACACCACGCCGTAGGCGGTCGCGACGACCGCGCCGTCGCGGCGGAGCGCGAGGAAGCCCGCTGGTAGTGCGATCGCATCGACGACGCGGGCGTACACGGCTGCGTGCAACGGCGACTGCGCCTGCAGCCGCGCGATCGCGCCCAGCCATTCGGCGTCGGCGCGCGGCGCCAGGGTGATGTCCGGCGCGGTGGCCCACGTGTCTGCAGCGGACGTATCGACAGCGAAATGCTCGCTTCCGAAATCACGCAGCAGCGTGCAGGTCTCGCCCTCGCTGGTGAAGCCCTGCCGATCGAGTTCGCGGTCGATCCGCTCCGCACCGGCGATCAGCGTCGGCACCCGCACGATCAGCGGCAGGCCGTGGCTGTGATACAGCCGCGCGAAGTAAGCGAGATCGTCCGCGATGGTCTCAGCGCGGTCGTGCAGGGGATTGACCGAATTGGCGCGGCGCGACACGCCCTCGCCGAACCGCAGCAGCCAGTCGCCGTGATACACGCTACGTAGCGCCGGCCAGGCGTCGAGGCAGGCCTGCTCGACCCGCCACGCCAGCGCCCGCGTCATGCTAGCCGCCGATCGCCGCGGCGATGGCGTCGAGCGCGGCCTGCGCCTTGGAGCCGTCCGGGCCGCCGGCCTGGGCCATGTCGGGCTTGCCGCCGCCGCCTTTGCCGCCGAGCACTTGGGACGCCGTGCGCACAAGGTCCACCGCGGAGAACCGCGCCACCAGATCCGGGGTGACGCCGACCACGATCGAGCCCTTGCCGTCCTCGCTCTTCGCCACCAGCGCGATCACGCCGGAGCCGAGCTGCTTTTTGCCCTGATCGACCAGGCTCTTGAGATCCTTGATCTCGATACCTTCGACCGCGCGCGCCATCAGCTTGACGCCGCCGACGTCGCGCACATCCGCGCCGCCATCGGCCGCGCCGGCGCCGCCGCCGCCCATCGCCAGCTTCTTGCGCGCCTCGGACAGTTCGCGCTCGAGCTTCTTGCGCTCCTCCATCAGCGCCGCCACGCGCGCCGGCATGTCGTCGAGCGAGGTGCGCAGTTCGGCGGCCGCCAGCTTGGCGGTATTCACTGCGGCGTTGGCGCTGTGCCGCGCCGCGCGCCCGGTCAGCGCCTCGATCCGGCGCACGCCGGAGGCGACCGCGCTTTCGCTGGTGACCGAGATCAGGCCGATATCCCCGGTGCGCTTGACGTGGGTGCCGCCGCACAGTTCGACCGACCAGCCGAGCGCGTTGGAGCCGTGCTCGCGCGCGCTCCGGCCCATCGACACGACGCGGACCTCGTCGCCGTATTTCTCGCCGAACAGCGCGCGGGCGCCGGCTTCGCGGGCATCGTCGACCGCCATCAGCCGGGTCGTCACTTCGTCGTTTTCCAGCACGATGTCGTTGGCGATGTCCTCGACCTTGCGCAGCTCGTCCGGCGTGATCGGCTTCTGGTGCACGAAGTCGAAGCGCAGCCGGTCGGGCGAGACCATCGAGCCCTTCTGCGCGATGTGATCGCCGAGCACCTGGCGCAGCGCCTCGTGCAGCAGATGCGTCGCCGAGTGGTTGGCGCGGATCGACGAGCGGCGCGAATGATCGACGTCGAGCTGCAGCGCGGCGTTGCGCTTGACGGTGCCCTGCTCGACGATGCCGAAATGCACGAACAGATCGCCGGCCTTCTTCAGCGTGTCGGTGACGCGGAAGCGCACGCCGTCGCCGCTCAGCACGCCGGTGTCGCCGACCTGGCCGCCGGATTCGGCGTAGAACGGCGTCTGGTTCATCACGATCGCGCCGCTGTCGCCGGGCTTCAGCGCGTCGACTTCGGCGCCGTCCTTGACCAGCGCCGTCACCACGCCCTCGGCGGTCTCGGTGTCGTAGCCCAGGAACTCCGTGGCGCCGAGCTTTTCGCGCAGCCCGAACCACACCGTCTCGGTCGCGGCCTCGCCGCTGCCGGCCCAGGACGCGCGCGCCTTGGCGCGCTGCCGGTCCATCGCATCGGTGAACGAGGCGATGTCGACGCTGATGCCGCGGTTGCGCAGCGCGTCCTGCGTCAGATCCAGCGGAAAGCCGTAGGTGTCGTAGAGCGTGAACGCGGTCTCGCCGTCGAACATGTCGCCCTTCTTCAGGGAGCCGCTCTTCTCGTCGAGAATCGTCAGGCCGCGCTCCAGCGTCTTGCGGAAGCGGGTCTCTTCGAGGCGCATCGTCTCCTCGATCATCGCCTCGGCGCGCACCAGCTCGGGATAGGCCTGGCCCATCTCGCGCACCAGCGCCCACACCAGCCGCCACATCAGCGGCTCGTTGGCGCCGAGCAGCTGCGCATGGCGCATCGCGCGGCGCATGATCCGGCGCAGCACGTAGCCGCGGCCTTCGTTCGACGGCAGCACGCCGTCGGCGATCAGGAACGACGACGAGCGCAGATGGTCGGCGATGACGCGGAACGACGCGGCGTCCTGCTCGGTCGGGCCGCGGCCGAGCGCCGACGCGGTCGCGTCGATCAGGCTGCGGAACAGGTCGGTGTCGAACACGCTGTCGACGCCCTGCAGGATGTTCGCCATCCGCTCGAGCCCCATGCCGGTGTCGATCGACGGGCGCGGCAGCGGCACGCGCTCGTCCTTCGTCACCTGGTCGTACTGCATGAACACCAGATTCCAGAATTCGAGGAAGCGGTCGCCGTCCTCGTCCGGCGAGCCGGGCGGGCCGCCGAAGATGTGTTCGCCCTGATCGATGAAGATCTCCGAGCACGGGCCGCACGGGCCGGTGTCGCCCATCGCCCAGAAATTGTCGCTGGTCGGAATCCGGATGATGCGGTCGTCGGAGAAGCCGGCGATCTTCTTCCAGTACGAAGCCGCCTCGTCGTCGGTGTGATAGACGGTGACCAGCAGCTTGTCCTTGGGAAGGCCGAAATCCTTGGTGATCAGGTTCCAGGCGAGCTCGATCGCGCGTTCCTTGAAGTAATCGCCGAACGAGAAATTGCCGAGCATCTCGAAGAAGGTGAGATGCCGCGCGGTGTAGCCGACATTGTCGAGGTCGTTGTGCTTGCCGCCAGCGCGCACGCATTTCTGCGAGGTGGTGGCGCGCTGATAGGAGCGCTTCTCCAGCCCGGTGAACACGTTCTTGAACTGCACCATGCCGGCATTGGTGAACATCAACGTGGGATCGTTGCGCGGCACCAGCGGCGACGACGGCACGATGTCGTGACCGTTCTTCGCGAAGTAGTTCAGAAACGCAGACCTGATATCGTTAACGCCGCTCATGTTCGTCCAATCGTCCGGGATGCCCGCGAAACGCCCGCTGGGTCCACCGCTGTCCGGGTGCCCTGCCTTTTAGACGCGAGGCCGCGCCCTGTCCAGAAAGTGGGCACGGATTCAGTTGTTTGCCACCGGTCGGGCCGCTTTGCCGGGCGGCGACGAAGACCCGTTGATAGCTCGCTGCACTGCGTTGACAGCCTTGCTGAAGCCGTGTTTGTGTCCTACCTGTTGAGACTAAGTCGCGTCGGGAGAGATCGGCCCAATTCTTCAGTGAAGGGGGCCGGCGCCGAAGGAGCAACCGCCCCGGAAACTCTCAGGCAAACGGACCGCGCGACAGGATGACATCTGGAAAGAGACCCGGTCGGGCCAAGCCCGCTGCGGGTCCGCCGACGGGATAATGCTCTCAGGCACAGCGACAGATGGGGCTCGAATGGTGACGAGAAATTGGTCTCGGGAACCGTGGGAGCCTGGAAATGCTGGCCCGTGACGACGCTTCTGCCCTGAAACGAACGCCGCTCCACGCGCTGCATCTGGCGCGCGGTGGAAAGATGGTGCCGTTCGCGGGCTACGACATGCCGGTGCAATACGCGCCGGGCGTGCTGAAGGAACATCTCCACACCCGCGCCCATGCCGGCCTGTTCGATGTGTCGCATATGGGACAGATCGAGCTGCGGGCGAAATCCGGCAAGCTCGAAGATGCCGCGCGCGCGCTGGAAACGCTGGTTCCGCAGGACATCGTCGCGCTCCCACAAGGCCGCCAGCGCTACGCGCAGTTCACCAACGAATCCGGCGGCATCCTCGACGATCTGATGGTCACCAAGCTCGGCGACCGGCTGTTCCTGGTGGTCAACGCCGCCTGCAAGGCCGAGGACGAGGCGCATCTGCGGGCGCATCTGTCCGAGACCTGCGAGATCACCGCGCTGCCCGAGCGCGCGCTGCTGGCGCTGCAGGGGCCGAAGGCCGAAGCCGCGCTGGCGAAATTCTGTGCAGACGTCACCGCGCTGAAGTTCATGGACGTCGCCGAACTGACACTGAACGGCCTGCCCTGCATCGTCTCGCGCTCCGGCTACACCGGCGAGGACGGCTTCGAGATCTCGGTGCCGGCCGACGGTGCCGAAGCCTTCGCCAAGGCGCTGCTGGACAATCCGGACGTGCTGCCGATCGGCCTCGGCGCCCGCGACAGCCTGCGGCTCGAAGCCGGGCTTTGCCTCTACGGCCACGACATCGACACCACCACCACGCCGGTCGAAGGCGCGCTCAACTGGTCGATCCAGAAGAGCCGCCGATCGGGCGGCCCGCGGCCGGGCGGCTTCCTCGGCGCGGATGCGATTCTGGCGCAGCTCGACGGCGGCGCTGCGCGCAAGCGCGTCGGCCTCAGGCCCGAAGGCCGCGCCCCGGTGCGCGAAGGCGCGCCGCTGTATGCCAGCGCCGAGGCGACCGACGCGATCGGCACCGTCACCTCCGGCGGCTTCGGCCCGAGCCTGAACGCCCCGGTGGCGATGGGCTATCTGCCGGCCGCATCGGCCGCACTCGACACGCTCGTTTTCGCCGAAGTGCGCGGCCAGCGTCTGCCGCTGCGCGTCGCGGCCACGCCTTTCGTTCCGAACACCTACAAGCGCTGAGGATCCGTCATGACCACGCTCTACACCTCCGATCACGAATGGCTGAAGATCGAAGGCGACGTCGCCACCATCGGCATCACCAACTACGCGCAGGAACAGCTCGGCGACGTGGTGTTCGTCGACCTGCCGAAGGTCGGCCGCAGCGTCAAGAAGGCGGAAGCCACCGCGGTGGTCGAATCGGTCAAGGCGGCGTCGGACGTCTACGCGCCGATCTCCGGCGAAGTGCTCGAAGTCAACGAGACGCTCGGCACCGAACCGGCGCTGGTGAATTCCGACGCCGACGGCGCGGCGTGGTTCTTCAAGCTGAAGATCGCCGACAAGAGCGAACTCGACGGCCTGATGGACGAGGCCGCCTACAAGGCCCACACGGCCTGAACCCACGCCGTCATGCCCGGGCTTGTCCCGGGCATCCACGCCCTTGGCGTCTCGATGGCTGCAAGACGTGGATGGCCGGGACGAGCCCGGCCATGACGAGTTGATGATCGCTTGAACAGTTACGCCGCTGAAGATGCCGTGTGCATGTTCGGCCAGGACCAGGAGCATCGCATGCCGAATCGCCGCCCGATCGACGCCGCCAACGACTTCGTGCGACGCCATATCGGCCCGTCGCCGCAGGACATCGCGACGATGCTGTCGACGGTCGGCGCCGGCAGCCTCGACCAGCTGATGGCCGAGACGCTGCCTTATGCGATCCGCATCAAGGAGCCGCTGTCGCTCGGCACGCCGCTGTCGGAGACCGAGGCGCTGGCGCACATGACCGAGCTGGCGGCGAAGAATCAGGTGTTCACCTCGCTGATCGGCCAAGGCTATTCGGGCACGATCCTGCCCACCGTGATCCAGCGCAATATCCTGGAAAATCCTGCCTGGTACACGGCCTACACGCCGTATCAGCCCGAGATCAGCCAGGGCCGGCTGGAGGCGCTGTTCAACTTCCAGACCATGATCTGCGACCTCACCGGGCTCGACGTCGCCAACGCCTCGCTGCTCGACGAGGCCACCGCGGCGGCGGAGGCGATGGCGCTGGCGGAGCGCGCCGCCGCCAAGAAGACCAAGGCGTTCTTCGTCGATCGCGACACCCATCCGCAGACGCTGGCGGTGCTGCGCACCCGCGCCGAGCCGCTCGGCTGGTCGATCATCGTCGGCGATCCGGACACCGAACTCGAAGCCGCCGACGTGTTCGGCGCGCTGCTGCAATATCCCGGTTCTTCGGGCGCCTTGCGCGATCCGCGCGCCGCGATCGCGACGCTGCACGGCAAGGGCGCGCTGGCGGTGATCGCCGCCGATCTGCTGGCCCTGACTCTGATCGCGCCGCCCGGCGAACTCGGCGCCGACATCGCGATCGGCTCGGCGCAGCGCTTCGGCGTGCCGATGGGCTATGGCGGCCCGCACGCCGGCTACATGGCGGCGCGCGACAGCCTGAAGCGCAGCCTGCCCGGCCGCATCGTCGGCCTGTCGATCGACAGCCACGGCCAGCCGGCCTATCGGCTGGCGCTGCAGACCCGCGAGCAGCACATCCGCCGCGAGAAGGCGACCTCCAACATCTGCACCGCTCAGGTGCTGCTGGCGGTGATCGCCTCGATGTATGCGGTGTATCACGGCCCCGACGGGCTCAAGGCGATCGCCCGCCGGGTGCACCGGCGCACCGCGACGCTGGCCGCCGGCCTGACGCAGCTCGGCTTCGCGCCGGTCAACGGCACGTACTTCGATACGCTGACGATCGAAGTCGGCGACAAGCGCGACGCCATCGTCGCCCGCGCCGAAGCGGAAAAGATCAATCTACGGATCGGCGCGACGACGCTCGGCATCGCGCTCGACGAAACCACCACGCCGGCGACGGTGGAAGCGCTGTGGCGCGCGTTCGGCGGATCGCTGGACTACGCGGCGGTCGAAGCCGACGCAGCGACGGCGCTGCCCGAGGCGCTGACCCGCAGCAGCGATTATCTGACGCAGGCGGCGTTCCAGGATTATCGGTCGGAAACCGAACTGCTGCGCTACATGCGCAAGCTCAGCGACCGCGATCTGGCGCTCGACCGCGCGATGATTCCGCTCGGCTCCTGCACCATGAAGCTGAACGCCACCACCGAGATGATGCCGCTGACCTGGCCGGCATTCGGCAGCCTGCATCCGTTCGTGCCGCGCGCGCAGGCGGAAGGCTATCACGCGATGTTCGCGAAGCTGGAGGCCTGGCTGGCCGAGATCACCGGCTATGACGCGGTGTCGCTGCAGCCGAATTCCGGCGCGCAGGGCGAATATGCCGGGCTGCTGGCGATCCGCGGCTATCATCTGTCGCGCGGCGAGCCGCATCGCAAGATCTGCCTGATCCCCTCTTCGGCGCACGGCACCAATCCGGCCTCGGCGGCGATGACCGGGATGGACGTGGTCGTGGTCGCCTGCGACAGCCATGGCGACGTCGACGTCGACGATCTGCGCACCAAGGCCGAGAAGCATTCGGCCGAGCTAGCCGCGGTGATGATCACCTATCCGTCGACCCACGGCGTGTTCGAGGAACACATCCGCGACATCTGCGACATCGTCCACGCCCATGGCGGCCAGGTCTATCTCGACGGCGCCAATCTCAACGCGCAGGTCGGCCTCGCCCGCCCCGGCGAGTACGGCGCCGACGTCAGCCACCTCAATCTGCACAAGACGTTCTGCATTCCGCATGGCGGCGGCGGCCCAGGCATGGGGCCGATCGGCGTCAAGGCGCATCTGGCGCCGTTCCTGCCGGGCCATCCGGCCGAGGGCGAGCCGTTGAACGGCGTGCTGCACGGCGGCGGCACGGTGTCGGCGGCGCCCTATGGGTCGGCGTCGATCCTGACGATCTCCTACATCTACATTCTGATGATGGGCGGCGCCGGGTTGAAGCGCGCCACCGAGATCGCGATCCTCAATGCCAACTACATCGCGGCGAAGCTGCAGCCGCATTTTCCGGTGCTGTATCGCAACCATCGCGGCCGCGTCGCGCATGAATGCATCGTCGATCCGCGGCCGCTGAAGACGACGGCGGGCGTCACCGTCGACGACATCGCCAAGCGTCTGATCGACTACGGCTTCCACGCCCCGACGATGAGCTTCCCGGTGCCTGGCACGCTGATGATCGAGCCGACCGAATCGGAATCCAGGGCCGAGATCGACCGGTTCTGCGAGGCGATGATCGCGATCCGGCGCGAGATCGCACAGGTGGAGGAAGGCCGGTTCAAGATCGAGCAGTCGCCGCTGCGCCACGCGCCGCACACCGTGCACGACGTCACCAGCGTGGAATGGACCCGGCCCTATCCGCGCACCGAGGGCTGCTTCCCGGCGCCACATTCGCGCACCGACAAATACTGGTGCCCGGTCGGCCGCGTCGACAACGTCTATGGCGACCGCAATCTGGTGTGCTCGTGCCCGCCGATCGAGGACTACGCGCTGGCAGCGGACTACGCGAGCGCAGCGGAGTAAGGTTGCTGAGCAACGCTGCGCGGGGAGTGAACGACCTTTGTCGGGCCAGCGGCCGACAGTCGGCGTCGCTTTAACAATCAATCGTCATTGCCGGGCTTGACCCGGCAATCCATCCTCTTCGCAAAATGCCACGGTTCAGCGCGCTGCGCGCGCGATGGATGCGCGGGTCAAGCCCGCGCATGACAGCAGAGTGTGGCGCAGGCGGGTCAATCCCGCGCATGACGGAGGAGCGTGGCGCCGGCGGATCGAGCCCTCGCATGACGGCGGAGCTTGCTGCTCGGTGCCGCCTCATCGAGACGCAAACAAGGCATCTCAAAAAGGTGCGGCGAGCGCTACGGGTTCCCCGGCAACAGGGGTTCGCGGCGCCCGCCGGCTTTAACTGTCAGGGCCGGCGTCATCGCCGGCCGCGTGGGCTCACTCGTCGGCCGGCTCCTCGCCGTCGGCGTCGCTCTCCGGCGAGCCGGCGAGAATCTGTTCGGCGATCAGGCCGGAGTTCTGCCGGATCGAGGCTTCGATCTTGGCGGTGAGATCCGGATTGGCCTTGAGGAACGCCTTGGCGTTCTCGCGGCCCTGACCGAGCCGCTGGCTGTCGTGCGAGAACCAGGCGCCAGACTTCTCGACGATGCCGGCCTTGACGCCGAGGTCGAGAATTTCGCCCATCTTGGAGACGCCCTCGCCGTACATGATGTCGAATTCGACCTGCTTGAACGGCGGCGCCAGCTTGTTCTTCACCACCTTGACGCGGGTCTGGTTGCCGACGACTTCGTCGCGCTCCTTGATCTGGCCGATGCGGCGGATGTCGAGCCGGACCGATGCGTAGAACTTCAGCGCGTTGCCGCCGGTGGTGGTCTCGGGCGAGCCGTACATCACGCCGATCTTCATCCGGATCTGGTTGATGAAGATCACCATGGTGTTCGACTTGTTGATCGAGGCGGTCAGCTTGCGCAGCGCCTGGCTCATCAGCCGCGCCTGCAGGCCGGGCAGCGCGTCGCCCATCTCGCCTTCGAGTTCGGCGCGCGGCACCAGCGCGGCGACCGAGTCGACGATCAGCACGTCGATCGCGCCGGACCGCACCAGCGTGTCGGCGATCTCCAGCGCCTGCTCGCCGTGATCGGGCTGCGAGATCAGCAATTCATCGACATTGACGCCGAGCTTGCGGGCATAGACCGGGTCGAGCGCGTGTTCGGCGTCGATGAAGGCGCAAATGCCGCCCTTCTTCTGCGCCTCGGCGACGCAATGCAGCGCCAGTGTGGTCTTGCCCGAGGATTCCGGCCCGTAGATCTCCACCACCCGGCCCTTCGGCAGGCCGCCGACGCCGAGCGCGATGTCCAGCCCGAGCGACCCGGAGGAGATGGTTTCGATGTCCATCGACCGGTCGTTCTTGCCGAGCCGCATCACCGAGCCCTTGCCGAACTGGCGCTCGATCTGAGACAGCGCAGCGGTCAGGGCCTTGGTCTTGTCCATGGAGGATCCTTCGACGATACGCAGAGCAGTGGGGGCGGCCATAATGAAGCTCCTTATGAACGGGATTCGCCGGTGGGACAAACCGCGCCGGCCCATGGCCGACAGAAAAACACGTACACTATTTGTTCTCAGTTCGCAATATGTTCTTTTGGAGGTTCTGTCCGTACTTTTAGTCTGAGTGTCCTAATTCGCTTTGGCGAGTGTCCCAAATTCATCAGATCATAAATTTGATATTTTGTTCCTTGTATGTTCTCCACTCCAATTTCGTTAACGAATTACGAAGAGACTAGGCGGAGCGAGCGATTCGAAGCTTGCAAACGGAACCGAACGGGGGAGAATGTCGATGATGCGACTGATGGTTGAAAAAGTGGGTTCCGGCCTTCACCCCAGCGAGGTTGTCGTTTCCGTGAAAACGGTAAGCGGTAGCCAGAGGCTTATCGTTTCTCAACGGTCATTGGTCGAAAATTCGATTTCTGTTGGCTTTCCGATTGGTGAAAGTCAGGACGCAACCCTCGTTGAACTTCCGCGAGAAACGCAAAGCGGAGCCTGGAGGGTTTGGGTTCCAAAGGACCAGTTGTTTGAAGAAGAGCGAATGCGCGCGTGATACTTACTGATCGCGAAATTCAAATAGCATTGCAGCGGAAGCAGATCATAATTGAGCCGCTTCCGCAGCAAGACACGGCATACAGCTCAACCAGTGTAGATCTCACGCTGGATCCCGTTTTTACAATATTCAGCACGGGAAACACATTCATAGCCAAGTCGATCGATCCAACACATCCGGACTACAACATAGACGATGCTTTGAATGAGATTACCAAATCTGAGACAATCGATCCGACGAGTGGATTTCAGTTTAAACCAAGAGAACTCGTGCTTGGTTGGACGGCGGAATACGTAAAGCTGCCCTACGATTCCAGATTGGCTGCTCGGGTCGAGGGAAAGAGCTCTTTAGCAAGACTTGGGTTGGGCGTGCATGTGACAGCACCTACCATCCACGCCGGGTTTGACGGCCAAATTCGACTGGAGCTTGTCAATCATGGCCCCCTTCCGATTGTGTTGAAGCCAGGAATGAGAATTTGCCAACTCATTTTCGAGCAGACCTTGGGCACTCCGCAGCGCGGTTACCAAGGACAATTCTCCGGACAGTCCTCAACTAAGTAAGCCAAACAGTTGGCGGTCTCCTTCATTACAAGCCCTTTCCGTCATCTTCGTGCTGCTTGTATTCGAACGGCAACTCAAGCTGATCGTGGAAACGTGGCCGGCGAGCATCAAGCGTCCTGACAAACTGGCATAGTCAGAGTTTACGGTCATGTATGCGACCGTCTCGCCCAAATGTTCGCGAAGCTTCAGATAACCGACATTGCGGGTGAGCGCTTGAGACAAAGTTGCCTTCGGCCGCCCCTTGGCGTTCTTTGGAATAACCCGCTTTAGTCGGTAAGCCCCCCGGTGCAATCCACTTCCAAACGTCGTTTGTAGGCGTGCCAAAATACTGAGGTCGCTTCACCAAATCGGCGTCGTATTTCAGTCCCCTTAGACGAAATAGCTGAGCATAGAACTGGTCACGGAAGGTCTTCAAACTCGCCATCCGAAAAGGCTGGCGCAGGCTTCGTAGTTTTATTGGAGGCCTCCTCCCTATTTCTGCTATCCCCTCTCCGATCGGAGGCCCCGATAGCTCAGGGCGGAACCCGTCAACGGCCTCCCGCACACCCTCACCCAAGCCCTCAAATCCCGTCCCGTGAAAAAATCATTCCAAAGCGCGAAACTATCGTGAACTTCTTCCTTAGGTTGATCGACCACAATGTGGACGCGGCCAACTCGGGCAGCTTTAGTCGTATGTGGCATCCGATCGGGACAGAGGATTACGACGAACAGCTCGAGCTGGCGGTCATCGTCGATGGCGTGGTGCAGTGGCACTCGGCGCCGTGCCGGCGGGTGATCGGCGGCTGGGTGCGTTGCGACACCCATGAATACGTGACGCGGATGCCGACGCATTGGCGGCCGTCAGCGCAGCCCCACCCGCTTCGCCCGGGCGGCGGACCGGCCCGCGTCGGGGGCGATGCCAGCTGACCGACTGGCGACTGAGCGCGCCGACGATCTCGGCGACGTGCCTCCCCGCTTGCCGTCGATCCAGGGCGGCGACCGCCTCGGCGCTGCTGTGAACGCCACCGCTCCGGTGCGCGGTCAGACCTCGATCGCGCCCATCGGACGCACCGCCGCGTTCATCGTTTGTCAATGCTCGCCGCGCACAACTACGGGCATGACGATGCAACTCGCCCCCACCAAGCCGCCGGACAAAGTCCGGGTGCTGTGCACCAAATGCCGCGTCCCGTTCCGCGAGAAGATCCGGAACATCCGCGAGGGCGCGCAGGTGCAGTGCCCGAACTGCAACAAGTTGATCACCTTCTCGAGCGACTCCGCCGATCTCGGCGTGCAGCGCGCGTTCACCGAGGTCCGGCGAATCAAGAACGGCATGATGCTGTCGATCCATCGCGCCGGCGACGGCGGCACCCAGAGCTGACCGCAGCCGGATCGCCCGGACGCATCGGCGTTCAGGACTCGGCTGCGTCGGTCTCCCAGTCTGACGCGGTGCTTAGCGCAGGTTCTGGATGCCCCACATCACCAGCAGCATCGCCGGAACGCAGGGTAGCGCCCACATCGCCCAGGCGGCGACGCCCTTCGCCACGCTTTGCCGGAACGCCGCGATCAGCCGATAGGTCACGATGATCCAGGGCAGAACCAGTCCGACCAGAATGGCGTCGATGTACCAGGGCATTGCGGCGGTCCTCGTGGGTTGCGCTCCCTGCTTTAGCGCGTCGGCACAAGACGGCCATCCGCCAATGGAATCATGCCTGTGCGACCCGTGGCGCATTCTGCGCCGCGGAACTTCCGGGGCCGGCGCGACTTAATGCTGCGCATCGCCGATTGTGCCTTTGGCAGGGGTTCGTCTTGGACAATTCCATCGTGATCCTGGTCGTCGAAGACGACCTGATGATCCAAAGCGTCGTGCGCGAAGCGCTCGAAGAAGGCGGCTTCGACGTGGTGATCGCCGCTTCCGGAGAAGAAGCCGCCAAGCTGATCGGGGAGCCGGACCGGTTTCGTGCGCTGCTGACCGACGTCAATCTCGGGCGCGACCGGATGGACGGCTGGGATGTCGGCCGACTCGCCCGCGAGGCGGATCCGGCGTTTCCGGTGATCTACATGACCGGCGACAGCGCCGCCGAATGGGCCGCCCGCGGCGTCCCCAACAGCCTGCTGCTCAGCAAGCCGTTCGCGCCGTCCCAGGTGGTCGCCGCGGTGACGCAGCTGCTCAACAACGGCAATCCCGCCGCGCCGCCCGGCGCCTGACATTCCTTGCAAGCTGCCGCGTGACTGTCAGGCTTTTCCTGACAGCGTCGGTATTTTTGCGTGCATCGTTTGGTGCAGGACGCTGATCGACAGGCATTTGCAGCCGGCTTAGCTTTCAGCATTCGCTTCATCGCAAACGTGCACACCGGTCCGGCAGGCCGGCGGAGTGGTGACTGAAACGAACGGGGACATCATTGGACAAATTCGTTCGCGAGGAAAATCTCAAATTGTATCGCCGGCTGCTGTCGCAGACCCATGACGAGGATCGCCGCCGGGTGTTGAAACAGTTGATCGCCAGCCTCAACGACCGCGAGCGATCCGACCGCACCGATGCCTGAGCGCGGTCGCGACACACGCGGTGGTATTTGATTCTACGCAATGCGTCGGAAGGCTCCACAGCTAGCTTACCGGCCGTCATTGCCGAACTTTCTAGAGGTGGGGAGTTCCGACGCTGACGGAGAGCCCCGAACATGGCCTCGTTCGGGGCTCTTTGATTCCGGGCAGGGCTTTGCGCCGCGCCGGGATTGAGCAACGCCAGGCTTGATCGACGGCCGGGCATCGCGATTTGCTCGCGCTCGGCCGGTGCTGTCGCCGCGCATGTTTTCGACCGGCCGCGCGTACCTGCGATCTGTTGCGTCCGATCTGTTGCGCCCGATCCGCCACCAACGATCTGTTGCCCGCGATCTCTTGCGCCATCGCAACGTTTTCCGATCGGTGCTGAAGTAAACGTCGGTGGTGTCGCCGCCGGATCGCGACGCAGCGCGGCTGCGCGGCGCGTCGCATGGACATCGACCGCGTCGTCAAACGCGCGGACCCGGCCCGCAGGCACGGGCCGTCAGCCAGAGGGAGTGTGGGGAATGCGTCTTGGGAGTTTGATCGTGATGATGACCGCCGCCGTCGCGCTGGCCGGCTGCGATATCGGCCAGGGCAGCGCCGGGCCGAAGGGCGACCAAGGCCCGCAGGGTCCGGCAGGCCCGCCCGGCCCCCCCGGCAAGGACGGCGCCTCCGCCAGCAGCATCCGCACCGTGACCTCGACCTCGTGCTCGTCGAACGGCTGCCCGACCACCTGCGACAGCGGCGAAACGCTGGTGTCGGCGCTCTGCGTCGGCAACTCGTCGGCGCGCTTCAGCGACACCATCATCGTCGAGAACGGCGTGATGACCGCGCGCTGCGGGCCGAGCTCGACCAGCATAGTGCTGAGCTGCGCGCGCCAGTGACGCCGAATCTTTGAGAATCGTGGAAAGGCCGCCCCACGGGGCGGCTTTTCTTTTGCGAGCCGCTCGCCAGAGCGCCCGTCATGAGCTGCAACTGGCTACCATCCTCGGCCGCACGCTTGGCTTGTTAGCCATAATCACCGGCAATTAGAGGTAGAATATTACTATTATTGATTCAGATCAAACGACTAAAGTTGAGACCGGCAATGGTCTTGAAAAATCCGCGGAAGCTTTCGGCCCCACCTGATGCCGCATCTCATTTACAAATGCCCGCGGACGGCCATGAAGGTTCAGACCTGGATCGCCGAGGAAATCGTGACCCCGGAGCCGACCACGTTCGAGCTGGTGCGCTGCCCCGCCTGCACCCAGGTGCACTTCGTCAACCGTTCGTCCGGCAAGCTGCTCGGCGACAAGAGCTGAGCCGGCGCAGCTGGCGCCGCCCCGCCGCGATCAACTCCGCACTCACGCAATCTGCAATTGATCCGCCTGCAACTGCAATGTCTGCAATTGCTCAGTCTGGCGTTACTCAGTCGGCGTTCGCTCAGTCGGAGTGACGCGCGTCGGCTTCGGGCAACCGCGCCCGGTCGGGCAGCACGGCGCTGCGCAGCGACGGATAGACTTCGATGTGGCCGTTGTAGTTGATGAAGCCGAGCTTGCGGAACTTGTTCATGAAGTGACTGACGCGCGACCGCGTGGTGCCGATCATCTCCGCCAGCGTCTCCTGACTGATATCGACCGGCAGCGACTTGGCGGTGTCGCCGGTGTTGAAATCGGCGAGCAGGAGTAGCAGCCGGGCCAGGCGTTTCTCGCTGGAATTGAACAGCTGATCGATCAGGTCTTCTTCCACCCGGCAGTTGCGCCTCAGCAGATGGGTGGTGAAAAACTCGCACATGCTGGGCTCGCGCTGCAAAGTCGCGATCAGCATGGCGTTGGCCAGGGTGGTGACGGTGCAGTCTTCCAGCGCCACCGCGGTCGACAGCCGGCGCCGGCCGATCAGTCCGCTCTCGCCGAAGAACTGGCCGGCGTCGAGAATCGCGACGACGCCTTCCTTGCCCTGCTCCGACATCACCACGAGCTTGATCCGCCCGTGCTGCAGGAACAGCACGCTGTCAGCCTTGTCACCTTGCGCGAAAATATTCTGGTGTTTGCGGAATTGCTGGACGGTTCGTCCCGGTCCAGCGCTACCAAGAAACGCCTTGGGGTCGAACGCCGCGTCGTAAGTATTCACGTCTCATCCTGCAATCGCGAATACGCCCTCCGCCATCAACCGCGGGCGCCGAATAGCCGCGCGGCGAAACACTCGCCGCGGCGGTCCATCAACATCAATTTTTCAGAAAAATCTGTGCCGTTTTGACCACGCTATTCAAACGCGGTCGTTCCTGTCGGCAGAAATTAGTTCGCGGCCTGTCCGGTCTTCTTGGACTTCGTAGTCGCGGTCTTCGGCTTGGCCGGCGCGGCATCGTTGCTACGCACGTCGCCCCACGGATCGCTCGGCGCCTTGGCGTCCGGGATCTTGCGCAGGGATTCGCGGTAGGCCTTCTCCCGGACGGCGTCCTGCGCCTTCTCTTCGGGCGACTTGTGCTGGATATCCGGAACCAGATTGACGTTCGGCATCTGCGCAAAGGCCGGCCCAGCCAGCAGAACGCTCACAGCGACGCCGCACAACCACTTCATCGGAGACTCCCCTTCGCGGACAGATCGGCCGCGGCGTTACAGGCGGTCGGACTTGCAGGACTTCGGCGACTGCATCCAGTCCTCCCAGATCGGACCGCATTTGGTGCAGCCGTTGAGAAGGATTGCCGCGGCAACCACGCCGAGTATGAAAGCCGAACGCTTGAGCATACGCCACCCCACCGAAACTGCCGGGACCATAACGGGACGACCGTGGCGTTTTCAAGCCACCCAGAATCGGGTCCGATGCGCGCAACCATAACGACGGCCGGGCCTTTCGCCCGGACCGGCAACATCGAGAAACCAGGGCGGGAGACGGCATGATGGAGAGCGCGCAGGCGGCGGAATTCGGTCTCGCAGATGCGAGACGCACGCTCGGCGAGGTGTTCGCGCCCTGGGTCCAGGATCTCGGCCTGTCGGTGGAGGCGATCGAGACCGCGGCCCCGCCCGCCGCGGCCGGCGACTGGCAGCCCGGCGCGACGCTGCGGATGGCGTTCTCCGACCGGCTGTGCCGCAGCGGCGGCATCGTCTGCGGCCAGGCGCTGATGGCGCTCGCCGACACCGCGATGGTGATCGCGATCCTCGCCGCCAATCGCGGCTTCCGGCCGATGACAACGGTCGATCAGACCACCCATTTCCTCAAGGCGGTGACCTCGGCGGACGTGCTGGCGGACGCCCGGGTGGTGCGGCTCGGCCGCACCATGAGCTTCGGCCGGGTGACGCTGCTCAGCGCGGCCGACGGCAAGCCGGTCGCGATGGTGTCGAGCGCATTCGCGATGCTGTGACCGCGGCCGCGGTCACTTCCCGAGGATCTTCTCGGCCGCGGTGACGATGCTGACGCTGGGGTTGGCGCCGCAATAGGCGCCGAACTTCTTGGCGTTCCCGACGAACACCTCGGTGTCGATGATGGCGTCGTCGGAATCGCCCTTGTACCAGCCGTCCAGCCAGATCAGCACCATGTTGATCGAGTCCGGGCCGGAGTCGATGAACTGCTTGCAGGACATCGTGGCGAGATCCAGCGTCTCGGCCCTGGCGCCGACCGGCGCCGACAGCAGTCCCGCCGCCGCCAGCAGCGCAGCAACATATTTGAGCATCTTTCCCCCCACGTCATGACGCGATGTCTTGAACGGGTTCCAGTACGCCACAGGCCCCTGCGAGGCGCAATCAGTCTCACCCGCGCCACGTCGCTCCGTTTGGTGAAATTTTTCTGAATCAGAACCGGCCGGAAGCCGCGGAGGCCTTCAGAACTTCGCAAACCGTTTACGCGACACTCGTTCGCAGCTAACCGGCGATCGGACGACGACGATGATGACAGAGCGACGAGGCGCGCCGCGCCACAGGGTGTTCAAACGCGGAACCATCGCGTTCGGCGGAGCAGGCTTCGACTGCACGGTCCGCAACATGTCGGCGACCGGAGCACGGATCGACGTCGACGGTCTCGTCTCGGTTCCGGAGGACTTTCTGCTGGTGATCGAGACCGACAAGGTCACGCACCGCTGCCGTCCGGTGTGGAGCGCCGCCCAGCGTATCGGCGTCGCCTTCAAGCCAACGGGCGAAGCCGCACGGCTCGCCCGATCCTGATGTCTTCCGCCGGGGCCTGATCAGTAACGGCCGCCGCCGACCCGACCACCGGTCTGGCCGCCGCCATAGCCGCCGCCGCGGAAGCCGCCACCGATCGAAATACTAGGACCGCGCGGCGGGCCGTAATAGACCGGCGGCGGACGGCGGACCACCACGACATCGTCGACGTCGTCATCGTAATACACCCGGCCGCGCGACGGCTTGGCGGTCCGCTTCGGCGGTTCCTCCCGCTCTGCGCGCTTCGGCTTCGGCTTGTCGACCTTCTTCTCGATCGCCGGCGGCGTGGTGCAAGGGCAGGTCGCACCGGATGCCGACGTGGCCGGGATCGCCGGCGTCAGGCTGGCCTGCGTCGCGGCCGGAATCGCCACCGCAGTCTCCGGCTTGTTGCGCAGCCGCAGCTCCAGTTTCTTCGCGGTCGGGGTCAGATCGCTGTCGGGATATTGCTCGAGGAACGACCGGAAGGCGGATCCGGTGTTGGCGAGCACCGCCCGGTTCCAGGCCTGCATCTGGCGGAAGCGATCGAGCCAGCGCTTCGCCTCGGTGCCGAGCGGCGGCTCGGCATACAGCGACACGAACGCCTCGTAGGCGTCGCCCGAGCCATCGGACACGATCAGCTCGTTGGCCTGCTCGATCGGCTTGCCCTTCAGGAACGCCTTCCATTCTTCGACACTGCGCTTCTTCTCCGGTTTGACGCCGTCCGCGGCGCTGCCGAAGAAGCGGAAATCGTCGACCAGCGACGAGCTTTCCCACGGCGTCTGCCGGCCGGATGTCGCCTGGTTGACCGCCAGCCGCACCCGCTTGAAGGTGTCCTCGATCTGCAGCCCGCTTTCGCGCCCCGCCTTCAGCAAAGCGGCGGTGTACGGGCTGTTGGCGCCGTTGCCGTCCTCGGCTTCCGCGCCCGGCGAGGTCGAATAGGACAGGAACGTGCCCGGCGAGCCGGTCTTGGTGTCGACCAGCGCCAGCCCCTGGCCGGTGGTCTTCTTGATGTCCGGGAACGGATTGTTGCGGCAGGCATCGAGCATGATGATGCGGGTCCGCGTCGGCACCGAGGTCAGTGTGTTGAGCACGTCGTTGAGCCGCACCGCCTGCAGCGGAATATCGGCCTCGCGCTTCGGATCGACATCGATCGGCACCAGATAGTTCTCGCCGTCGACCTGGATGCCGTGGCCGGCATAGAACATCAGCGCCACGGTCTCGGGCCCCTTGGCGGCGACCTTGGCGGCGAAATCGCCGACCATCTGGCGCAGTTCGGTCTGGGTGAGGTCGTTGGCGGCGGTGACCTCGAAGCCGGCGTCGCCGAGCAGCTTCTCGATCGCCTTGGCGTCGTTGACCGGATTGGGCAGCGCCGGCACCGCGCGATACGCCGATTGTCCGACCACCAGGGCGACACGGCTTTCCGCCAGCGCGGCCTCCGTGCCCAGCACCATCGTTGCAGCTATCGCCGCGTTCCACAGCATCGCGCGCAACATCGGCCCCTCCTTCCCATGCAATTCCGCTGTTGGTCGGTCGCCGGCGCGACCGGGTTCACCACGAGCCCGTGGCAATTGGACGCCGCCCCGGAACCGCGTCGCCACCCACGCGCAGAACGAGTTGCGCGAGCAACGCTCGATTAACATTACCCCGAAAATGATCGGAGGAACTCACCGATTGCCAATCGCCCTCCGTTACGCTCCGACCGACGCAGGGCGCCGAGGTCGATCGCGGCCGCGCCGCTGCGCGCAGGAAGCTGACGTGGTCGACCTCACCCATTCATCGCCGATCGCACGAGAGCAAAGCGGTGCCGCGACGATCCGCGCCGCGCTGCCGCCGATCGCCGCCATCGACGGCGACGCCTGGCGGGATCTCGCCGGACGCGTCGTCGAGCCGAACGGCTACTACCTGCCGGAGTGGACGAATGCCGCGAACGGCGATCCGCGCGCCCGCGCCGCGACCCGCGCGCTGATCGCGCACGACGCCGCCGGCGCGCTCACCGGCCTGCTGCCGGTGCTGTCGGCGTGGCAGGCGTTCCGGCTGCCATTGCCGGTGCTGGTCTCAGCCGATCCGTTCCGCTCACTGGATACGCCGCTGCTCGACCGCGCCAACGCGGCCCGCGCCGCGGCGACGATGTTCGCCCAAGCGCGCGCCGCCGGCGCCCGCGCGCTGCTGCTGCGCGATGTCGCGCGCGACGGCGACGCGGTGCGAGTGCTGTCGGGGGTTGCCGCTGCCGAGGGCCTCGCGCCGGTGCTGCTGCGCGGCTGGTCGCGCGCCTGCCTCGACGCCACGCGAGACGGCGACGAATTGCTGCGCGATGCGCTCGGCGGCAAGCGGCTGAAAGAATATCGCCGGCTGATGCGCCGGCTCGGCGATCATGGCGAGGCGCGCTTCACCATGGCGCAGACGCCGGATGCGGTGGCGCAGGCCTACGATGTGTTTCTTGCGCTCGAAGCCAGCGGCTGGAAGGGCCGCCGCGGCACCGCGCTGCTGCATCAACCCGAACTCGCGGCACGGCTGCGCCAGGCCGCCGTTGCCCTCGCGGCGCGCGGCGCCTGCGAGATCGCGCTGCTGCACGCCGGGGAAGGACCGATCGCCGCCGGCATCGTGCTGCGGCACGGCGACCGCGCCTATTTCTTCAAGCTCGGCATCGCCGAGAGCTTCGCGCGGCATTCGCCGGGCGTGCTGCTGACGCTGGAGCTGACGCGGCATCTCTGCGCCGACCCGGCGATCAATTTGGTAGATTCCACCGCTGCCCCGGATCACCCGATGATCGACCCTATCTGGCGCGGCCGCTTCGCCGTCGGCGATCTCTTGATCCCGCTGCGCCCGCGCGACCCGCTGTTCGGCCCGATCACGCTGGCGCTACGCGCCCGCGAAGCACTACGCCAGACCGCAAAGCGGCTGCTGAAACGCTAGAACAGTGCAAGTCTGACGGAATCAGGTCTGATGGACTCAGACTTGGCGATGTGCAGAACTCACAACAAGCACAGCCTCATGGTGAGGAGGCGCGCAGCGCCGTCTCGAACCATGGGCCGCCGGCGCTGAGTTCCCTCATCCTTCGAGACGCCCGGCTTCGCCGGGCTCCTCAGGATGAGGAGGCGTTGCCTCTTGGCAGGGCCGGCTCGCTTCAAAAGATCGACGATTACTCCGCCGCCTCGGCGTTGATCTCCGCCGAGATGTGGCGGATCGCCTTGGCGAGCTGCGCCGGATCCTGCGCGCCGGACACCGCGTATTTCTGCGCGAACACGAAGGTCGGCACGCCGGAAATGCCCTTCTCGGCCGCCTCTTCCGCCTGCCCCGAGATCAGGTCGACATCGGCGTCGGTCGCGAGCCTGGCGCGCACCTCCGCGGCGTCGAGGCCGATCTCGGCCGCGGCCTGCACCAGCACCTCGGTGTCGGTCAGATCGCCGCCGTCGCGGAAATACAATTCCATCAAGCGCTGCTTCATCTCGGGACCTTTGCCGATGGCGTCGGCCCAATGGATCAACCGGTGGCAGTCGATCGTGTTCGGCTGCCGCTGCACCCGGTCGGGATGATATTCGAGCCCCTCCTGCGCGGCGGCGTCGACGACGCGACTGGCGATGTCCTTGTAGCGCGCGGGCGAGCCGAATTTCTTGGTCAGATACTCGTCGCGTTCGATGCCTTCGCGCGGCACCCACGGATTGAGGAAGAACGGCCGATAGTTGAGTTCGACCGGCACGTCGGATGCCAGCGCCAGCGCCTGCTCGATGCGGCTCTTGCCGATGTAGCACCACGGGCAAACGACGTCGGACACCACATCGATCTTCAACGGCCTGATTGCGCTCATCGGCGCCTCCTTCATCGTTTCCTGTTCATCGTTTCCTAGCCAACAGTCACACACAGATGGGGCCGCGGCAATGCCGCGCATGCCCCCGGAGCATCGGAGCAGCTCACGCGCCAACGCAGACCTATAGGGCTGCCCCAACCGCGCGCAACCGTGCGGCGGTGGCCTCGTCGGCCGCAAAGAACGTTTCGATCGCGATTTCCGACAGCGTGACGTCGACCGGGGTGCCGAACACCATGGTGGTCGAGATGAAACTCAGCACCTCGTCGCCGAGCTTCAACCTGAACGGCACCGCCACCGCATCCGGCGTGATCGGCGCGGCGCGGGCCGGCACCTGATAGGTCTTCAGTTCCTGATACAGTTCGAGCAGTTTCGGATCGGCAGTGGCCTCGCACTGCCGGTGCAACCGCTCCAGCAGATGCGCGCACCATTCGCCGAGATTGGCGGTGCGCACCGCGAGCCCCTCCGGATGAAACGACAGCCGCAGCACGTTGAGCGGCGGCGCCAGAAGATGCGGCGCGACGCCGTCCAAGAGCGGCATCACCATGCGATTGGCCGACACCAGGTTCCAGTGCCGGTCGACCGCGAGCGCCGGGCTCGGCTCGTGCGCCCTCAGCACCTGATCGACCGCTTCGCGCGCCGCGTTCAGAGCCGGATCGTCCAGCGTCCGTTGTGGGAATGCCGGCGCAAAGCCCGCGGCGACCAGCAGCACGTTGCGTTCGCGCAGCGGCACGTCGAGCCGTTCCGCCAGACGCATCACCATGTCGCGCGACGGCGCGGCGCGGCCGGTTTCGACGAACGACAGATGCCGCGCGGAAATCTCCGCGTCGACCGCCAGATCGAGCTGGCTGAGATGACGGCGCTGCCGCCACTGCCGCAAGTAATCGCCGACGCGGACCGGCTCGGCGCCGGCGGCCGCCTTGGCCGAAGAGACGGTTTTGTTCATGGCCGAAAACTAGCACGCAGATTTCGCAGCTTCCATGACCTCCGAGGTAATCGAATTCGGCAGCGGACGCGATCATCGTCTCGTCATCGCCAACCGAACCCAAGGAGACGACCATGATCCATCCATCAATGCTGCTCCGCCGCGCCCTGCAGGCCGATGCGCTGGTCAGCGGCGCAATGGCGTTGTTGCTGGCCTTAGGCGCCGGCGCGCTGGCGCCCGTGCTGGCGTTGCCGCAACCGCTGTTGTTCGAGACTGGGCTGTTCCTGATCGCCTATGTGGCCTTCGTCGGCTGGCTCGGCAGCCGCGCGGCAGTGAGCAAGCCGCTGGTGCTGCTGGTGATCGTCGGCAACGTGCTGTGGACGCTGGGCAGCGTGGCGCTGCTGATCAGCGGCGCGGTGACGCCGAATGCGCTCGGCATTGGCTTCGTCGTGATCCAGGCGATCGCGGTCGGCGTGTTCGCCGAACTGCAATTCGTCGGGCTCGGCCGCAGCGGCGCGGCGCGCGTGGCTTGAACGAGCGCCATCGCCGCCCCGTCATGATCAGTGCGTGCAGCCGTCCCGCGATGGCTGCACGCATTATGCGCAGAGAAAGGCCGGCGGCGATGCTTGATTTGCGGCGCTGAATCGAACACGGTTAGTTGTCGGTTCGCCGTGATGGTGTGAGGGGGCCGGCTGCGCGGAGCGCGGGACGTCGCGTCCGGTCGCCGCGGAGTGAAGAGCGTCGAACGGGCTGGCGACAGGCGGCATGTCACTTCGAGTCAGGTTGATCGCCGCGCTGCTCGCCACCAGCCTGCTGTCCGTGGCGATCGTCGGCATCGTTGCGCAGCAACGGCTGATGCGCAAATTCGACGATCTGGTGCTGGCCCGCGCCGCGCGCAATTTCACCGGCGACGTCGCGGCGTACTGGCTGACTTACGGTTCGTTCGAAGCCGGGCTACGCGCCGAGCCGTTCCGGCATTTTTCGCTGCGCCGAAGCGCGCTGCTGCGCCAACCCGAGCTTCGCCCCAACATGGCCGGGACCGGCGGTCCGGGACCTGACACCGGCGGCCCCGGCACCGCCGAAGCGCTGCCGCCCTGGACCGCCGCCGATGCCGATGCCGACACCCCGGCATCGCCGCCGGACTTCGCGCCGTCTCCGCTCGATCCCGGCCGCGGCCTGCCGCCGTTCCGGTTCGTGCTGTTCGATCCGTCCGGCAAGATCCTGTCGCCGCCGTCGGAGACCGGCCGGGCGCTGCGTCCGGAAGAACAGCAGAACGCCATCCCGATCGCCGTCAAGGGCCGCATCGTGGCGTTCGCCTCGCCGCTCGGCATCGTCAACTACTCGCCCGCCGACCGCGCCTACATCGCAGCGATGTGGGACGCGATCGTCTGGGGCATCGCGGTCGCCGCGCTGACGGCGATCGGTCTGGGGCTGGTGGTCGGCAATCGGCTGAGCGCGTCGCTGCGCGAGCTCACCGCCGCGATCCGCGGCATGCAGCAAGGCAGCCTCCGGCAGCAGGTGAACATCGCCTCGCGCGACGAGGTCGGCGTGCTGGCGCGCGCCTTCAACGCCATGAGCGATGAACTGGCGGAGAGCCACGAACGCCTGCAGGCCTCGCATCTCACCATCAGCCAGCAGGCCGAACAACTGCGCGAGCAGGCGATCCGGGATTCCCTGACCGGCCTGTACAACCGGCGTCATTTCGACGAGCGCGCCGCCTCGACACTGCAATATTCGATCCGCCACGGCCATCCGATGGCGATCGCGATCGGCGACATCGACCATTTCAAGAGCATCAACGACAGATTCTCGCATGCGGTCGGCGACGCCGTGCTGCGCGAGATCGGCGAGCTGGTGCGGCAGCATCTGCGATCGTCGGATCTGGCCGCCCGCTATGGCGGCGAGGAATTCGTGTTCGGATTTCCGGAGACCGACCTGGCCGAGGCCGCCGATTGCTGCGAACGGCTGCGGCAGCTGATCGAGGCGCATCCGTGGCGGCAGATCCATCCCGATCTGCGGGTCACGATCAGCATCGGCGTCACCGCCGAACGATCGCTCGGCGGACTCGACGCGATGCTCGCCGCGGCCGACCACCATCTCTACGCCGCCAAGCTGCATGGCCGTAACCGCGTCTGCGGAGCCGATGAGGACGCTGAGGCGCCGGCCACCGCGGTTAGCGCGACGCAGGACCTCCGCGTGCGAACCGCCTAGACTTTTGCGCCTTTGGCAGCCGTCGGCTTCGCACGCTTGCCCGCAGCGGGCTTGGTCGCTTTGGATTTGGACTTGGTCACTTTGGACTTGTTCGCTTTTGCCGTAGTCGCTTTCGACTTGACGGCATTGCCGCGATCGCCGGCCTTGTCCGGTTTGGCTGAGGCCTTGACCTTGTCGCCGCCGGCCTTGGGGCTGGCCGCGGCCTTGCCGGTCTTGCGGGCGTCCTTTTCGGCCTGCTTCTGCGCCTTGCGCTCGGCCTTCTGCTTCAGCATCGCCTTTTCGGCGCGGGCTTCGGCGGCCTTCTTCTTGCGCTTGTTCTCGCAGGACTCGCACTTGCAGCCGATCGGCTTGAGATACTCCTTGAAGTAGTCGGTGCCGTAGTCGTAGTTGATCTCTTCGCCGGGCTCGATGTTCTTGATGGCGCGGATGATGATCTTGCGCTTCTTGACGTTGACGTCGGACTCGGCGTTCGGCTTGCAGGCGTGGTTGATGTAGCGCGCGATGTTCTTGCGCACCGAGCCGTCGACGGTCCAGCGCTTGTTGATCTGGAACAGGTACTTGTTCTCGACCGCGTCGTCCTTCTTCTTGTTGCAGTCGAGCATCGGCCCGAAATAGCGGATGATCTTGGTGCCCTTCTTGATCGGCTGGGTGGCGAACAGGCCGAGCCCGGTCTTGGAGCGGCCGATACGATAGGGCTTGTTCGTCAATGCGGGCATGATCTTCGAGCTGGCTGGAGGCGGTTGAAGCGGCGCAAGCCGGCCTTCTAGATCGATTCCGCGGCAATTGGCAGGGGGTTCGTCGCTTTCGGTCGAACCTTCCCCAGTCTGGCGTCGTCCCACCAGCGTGTTCCGCTGCAAATCAGGCCCCGATCATGCGTTCGCTCGCCCGCGCTGCCCTGCTCCCCGCCGTCGCCCTTTTGCTGGCGACAGGCCCGCTCGCCGCCGAGCCGGCCAGCAGCGTCTACACGTCGACCGCGCCCAAGGTGTGCCGGACATTGAGTGCCGGCGGCGCCGAGGAGGACGGCGGATCGCGGCTGTGTCCGGGCAAGGCCGGGCTGGTGGTGGTGATCGCCGAAGGCGATCTGCGCGAAGTGGTGTCGGTCGGCCGCAACCGCAGGGATGCCGAAGCCCAGCCCGCGGCGACCGCCTGGTTCGGCCCGTTCAGTTCGACCACCGAGACGATCGAATGGCGGCTCGACGGCGCCGCGAAACCGGTCGCGATCATTCAGCGCTGGCACCTCGCCGACAACGACGATCCGGAAAAGGACGGCCGCCCGAAGACCAAGCAATTGCTGGTGGTGACGCGGCTGCCGCCGGGCGCGGTCTGCCACGTCGCCTATGTCGACGTCGTCGCCAACCCCGAGCCGAACGCGATCGCACGACAGGCCGCGGACGAGATCGCCCGCGACTTCCGCTGCGGCCAGGACAAGGTTCGGGTCGTCGGCCAGCGCGGCCGCGCCACCGCCCTCGCCGGCGCGCGCTAGGCTGTCGCCGACGGCGCGCGCAGCCGCGCGCCGAATGGTCAGACCGGGCCGCTGGTCGGCGATTTCAGCATGGCGCCGAGCAGCGTCTCGGCGTCGATGCCGGGCAAGCGTTCGAGGATGTCGCCGATACGGCCGTCGAGCAGCAGCGTGGTGAAGCCGTGGATCAGCGACCACGCCCGGGCGATCTCGGCGGCCTGCTCCAGCGACAGCTTTTCCTGGTCGATCGGCTCGCGCAGCCGGGCGGCGACCGCGCCGGCGAGCCCCGCGAAGGCGGCGTTGGCGGCCTCGTGCAACGCCGGCCGCGTCATGTCGAGCCGCTCGCTGCGGAACATCAGGTGATACATGCCGGGATGCGCCTGAGCGTAGCTGACGAAGCGCAGGGCGCGCGCCATCGCTCGCTCCATCACCGTCTCCGCGGAAGCGCCCGCCGCCTCGAGTTCGGCGTTGTAGCGACGAAAACCGATGGCGGCGAGTTCGCTGAGCAGCCCGGTCAGATCGCCGAAATGGTGGGTCGGCGCGGCATGCGACACCCCTGCCTCGCGCGCCGCCGCGCGCAGCGTCAGCCCCTGCAATCCGTCGCGCTCCAGCACGCGCTCGGCGGCCGCGAGCAGCGCATCACGTAGCGCGCCGTGATGATACGGCGTCTCGGTCGCCTGCTTGCGTCGGCCCCGCACTGCCTTGGCGGCGGGCTTGGGACGGCTGGACGGGCTGCGGGGACGAACAGCTTGGCGCATGCAGCCTTTGTAAAACACAATGTTTACACTGTAAAGATTCCGCTTGACGACCCCCGGCGCCCGATCTAGATGATCTTTACGATGTAAAGATAACATTGGTCCGCCATGGCCCTGTTTCTCTTCCTCACCCCGTTCGGCGCTTTCGCGATGCTGTCGCTGCTCGCGCCGATTCAGATCGGGCTGCTGGTCGCCGCCGCGCTCGCGCTGGCCGTGGTCGCTTGGGATCTGTTCCAGGGCAGATCACTCAAGATCATGATGGCGAGTTCGGCGATCCTGTTCGGCGCGCTCGGCGCCTACGACATGCTGCTCAGCCAAGGCGGCTCGAGCACGATGGCGATCCGGCTGATGGTCGACGCCGGCGTGCTGACGATCGCGTTGACGTCGATTGCGCTGCGGGTACCGTTCACGGTGCAATATGCTCGCGAAAGGGTCGCGCCCGAGGTCCACGGGCAGCCCGCCTTCATGCGGATCAACTACATCCTGACCTGGGCGTGGACCGCCGCGTTCGTGCTGATGCTGGCGGCGGACATCTTGATGGTCTACGCGCCGAGCCTGCCGCTGTGGGTCAGCGCCGCGCTGGCCTTCGCCGCGCGCAATGCCGCGATCTATTTCACCAACTGGTACCCACAGTATCGCAACGGCGACCTGTTGCCGAGCGCGGAGACGGATGCCGCGACCGGCTAGAGTAATTCCAGTCTCGGTCAAATCAGAACCGGAGCTCTGGGTTACTGTTTCGTCGCGTAAAGCCACAGCACTTTCCCGCGCAACAAGACGGCTTTCAGCTCTCCGGCCGGCACAAATATGCAGCCTTGTTCGCCCAACACCTGTGCATCGGCCCCGGTTTACATCGCCCGGTGCAGCCCGCAATATCGTCGCCGACGGCAGCGCCGCCGGCCCGGATGCGGCATGGTATCGGTGGCGCCCCGGCCCAGAGGAACCCGCGATGAAGGCCGTGTTCGCCAAGCTCGGCAGCGACTTCTTCTCCACCATCATCTTCGTGGTGCTGTATTTCTCGACCGGCAACGTCGCGCTGGCGACGATCGTCGCGGTGATCGGCGCGGTCGGGCAATTCGTCTACGCCAAGATCAAGGGGCTGCGGCTCGACGTCATGGCCTATGCGAGTGTGGCGCTGGTCGTGGTGCTCGGCGGCGCGACGCTGCTCACCAACGACCCGCGTTTCGTGCTGGTGAAGCCGAGCGTCGGCCATATCGCGGTCGGCGCGATCATGCTGCGGCGGGACTGGATGCTGCGCTACGTGCCACCGATCGTCGCCACCACGATTCCGGAATATGTGCGGGTCGCAGGATATGTCTGGGCGGTGCTGATGATCGTGCTCGGCGCCGGCGTGATCGCGGCGGCGATGACCGGCGACATCAAGATCTGGACGTTCTACGTCATGATCGTGGCGCCGATCGCCAAGGTCGGCGCCATGGTGGTGCAGTATCTCGTGTTCCGGCTGGCGATCCGCAACCGGCGGCGCGCCGCCGCAGCCGCGACCTCCGCAGCGATGGCCGAATAGCACGGCCTGCGACGATCCCGGCTACATCCGCGGATCGGCGGAGGCGACTGTCGCGGTCACGAGCTGCTCGATCTGCACCGTCGCCTTGGCGTAGCGCGCATCGCCTTCGTACTCGACCACGAGGCAGCGCACGCCATCGGCCAGCGCCGAGGTGGTGAAGGACGCGGTTCCGGTTCGATCGAGCGGCACATGTGCGGCGATCACACCGTCACCATCGCGAAACGTCACCAGGCCCGCCGGCAGGCCGGCGCTGCCGCCGACCGAGACGGTGAGGATCACCAGTTCACCGGGCGCCGTGACGCCTTTCGACGACACCAGCGTCAGGGAGGGTTGCGCCAGCACGTCGAGCGCGATCTCGGCCGACTGACTCGGCAGCACCAGCACCGGCAGCAGCAGCGCGCTGCCGCTGTAATCGGCGCGCAGCGCGTGGCGGCCGGGCGCAAGCCCTTCGACGACGAGTTGCGGTTGCGCGACGCTGGTCCAGCCCAGCACCTGCATCGTCGTCATATCGAGAAAGGTGATGCGGCCATCGGCGACGCTGGTGCCGAAATCGGTCTTGATCACGGCGCTCAATGTCGCGCGGCCGGATGCCACCGGATCGACACTGGCCGACAGGCTGACCGTCGTCCGCTCCGAGACGATTTCATATTGCGCCAAGGCGGACCCGGTCAGTCCGAGCAGCAGCAGGACCGTCAGTGTCAGGCCGCGCAAATGTAACAAACGCATGTCGAGTCTCCACCGAGCCAAGCGGTCGAACCTCGAGGCGTCCTCCGCGGACATCATACCACGATCGCTGCAGCGCACCACAGGTAGCCGCATGCGCATTAGGTAGAGCAGAACACCGTTTCCTTGGCCGCGCCGAACCTCGCGTCTCCTCGCCGCAGCCGGCGCGCGCGATCGGGCTTGTTTGCGCGGCCTGCCGCATATTAAGAGGGGCCGCCGGCATCTTTCGAGGCCGGCTCCAAGGGAGAGACAGATGGCAGTCGACGGAAACTGGAAGATCACCATGAGCACGCCGATGGGCGAGCGGCAGGCCGACCTGACGCTGAAGGCCGACGGAACCACGCTCACCGGCACGCAATCCGCCGACGGCGATTCGGGCGAGATCTTCGACGGCACGGTCAACGGCGACGACGTCGCCTGGAAGCTGTCGATCACCAACCCGATGCCGCTGACGCTGAGCTACACCGGCACGGTGAGCGGCGACAGCATTTCCGGCGAAATGGGCATCGGCCCGATGGGCTCGTTCCCGTTCACCGGCGCCCGGGCCTGACCTTCCGCCTCCCCTCTCCCCGCGCCGCCGCCGGGGAGAGGGTCGAGGACGCCGGGCCGCCGTCACGTCGCCCGGCGCCGCGGCCGAGGGTAGCAGCAGGCCCCGCGGTCAGAATCGTATTGACAGCCGCTGAGGCCGCTGATCACATTGTGAGTGATTAGTCCGCGCGATTTGCGCGCCGATTTTTTGATTGCTTCGTTCAGACTTCGCTGCCGGATTTGTAGCTGCCGAATTTTTCGTTGCCGTTCGATTGTGGCCGCCTGGCCTTTGCCTGGAGCAGCGCCGAACATGACCAGCCCGATCGGGTCGTTGCTGACCGCCCTCGCATGCGCCGCTTTGTGCGGCATGTCGCCCGCCGCCGCGTCCGACCGGATCCCGCCGGCGCCGTCCACATGGAGCGTCAGCAAGAATTTCGGCAAGAGCGACGAGGAGGCGCGGCAAAACCTCAGCGGTGCCGCCTGCGCGCCGACCACGCCGCCGCTGCACGCCTGCCTGATCGTCAACGACCAGAAGAAGTTCGCACAGACCTTCAGCATCGCAGGCACGACGCTGGAGCCGGGCAAGATCGTCCGGCTGCTCGACAAGGGCGACGGCGACGACCCGGACGGCGAGGCGGCGGCCTATGACGAGGGTCACTTCTATGTCGTCGGCTCGCACGGCCGCAAACGCAAGGACTGGACCGCGCACAATCCGTCGAGCTACGCGCTATTCCGCTTTCCGCTCGACGGCAACGGCCAGCCGATCTTCGTCGGCGACGAGAAGGTGCAGGACCTGGCGCGCAGCACGCGGCTCGGCGAGGCGCTGAAGGCGCTGCCGCCTTTGTCCGCGTATGTCGATCAGCCGCTCGACGAAGGCGGGATCAATATCGAGGGCCTCGCGGTGCGCGGCGCACGGATCTATCTCGGCCTGCGCGGGCCGTCGCGCGACGGCCACGCTTACATCGTATCGGTGAACAAGGCGGCGGCGTTCACCGCCAGCGCTGCACTCGACGCCAGGCTGCATCCCCTGAAGCTCGGCCGCCACGCCGGCATCCGCGACCTCGCGGTGGTGAAGAACGGATTGCTGATCCTGTCCGGCCCGGTGAACGATCAGACCGACGCCGTGCCCTCCGTGTTCCTGTGGACGGACGGCGACGAGCCGACCAAGCTCGGCGAGCTGCAGCTTCCCGAGGCTACGGACGCCAAGGAGCTCAAGGCCGAAACCCTGCTGGTGCTGCAGGACGCCGCCGATGCGCCGCTGCGCGTGCTGGTGATGTTCGACGGCCCGGACAACGGCCTACCGACGGAGTACGTGCTGAAGCGCTGAGGTCCGTCAGTACCAGATCTGCATCGGCAGACCATACTGATCCCGCAGCGGCTCGCCTTGCGGCACGCAGGCTTCGCTGTCCCGCGCCGCCAGCGCGCAGGCGCAGGCATCGAGGACATCGTCGGCCTTGGCGCCGGTGCCGAGCCGGGCCTTGGTCAGCCAGTCATCGATCGCGCCGATGCCCTGCCCGCGCACCAGGTCGCAGCGCAGCCGCAGCCCCTCGGCCGTTCGCTTCGACGGCAGCGGCTCACCGCCGTTCAGCCGCCGGAACACCAGTTCCGGATGGGTCTCGCGAATGTCGAGCTGACGATGCGCACGGACGAAGCCGTCGACCTCGATGATCTTCGGGCCGAGATGCCAGAGCTGCAGCGACACGCGCGGCTGGCCGCGCTGCGACGCCGCGGCATTGGCCTGCGCATAGTCGTCGGGATAGCAGAACTGCTGCCACAGCCAGCGCCGCGCGCCGGTGAACACGCGGCTGGCGTGCGGACGCAGCAACGCCCGAGCTTCGAGGTCGCAGGCGCGGAGACCATCGTCACTGAGGCCGACCGGCATATCGATCGCCGCGCGGGAAAAGCGCTGCGCCGCGAGCCAGGAAACACTTTCGATGAACTCGACCGCATGGCGATCGCGCTCGAGCGTGACCGCGACCCAGCCGTGGCGAAAACCGTCGAGCCCGATCGCGATCAATGCGTGTTCCCTCGCCGCGGGTTGTCCAAGGACGATGTTGTTCAGCCGGTCGCAATGGACCGGGTGGTGTAGTCCTGACTGACGGGGCAGTCGTGATTGACGAGGAAGGGCCCCACGCCGTCATTCCGGGGCGCGCGTGAAACGCGCGAACCCGGAATCCCGACATGTTCTGCGTTGAAACGCCCGCCTGAACTGCGAGATTCCGGGCTCGCCGCTGCGCGGCGCCCCGGAATGACGGTGTGGGTCGCAGGGGCGTGGAGCGGCCTCAGCCCAGGTTCAGTTCCTTGAAGAAGTCGTTGCCCTTGTCGTCGACGATGATGAAGGCCGGGAAGTCGACGACGTCGATCTTCCAGATCGCCTCCATGCCGAGCTCGGGATATTCCAGCACTTCGACCTTCTTGATGCAGTGCTCGGCGAGGTTGGCCGCGGCGCCGCCGATCGAGCCGAGATAGAAGCCGCCGTATTTCTTGCAGGCTTCGCGCACCGCCGGGGCGCGGTTGCCCTTGGCGACCATCACCATCGAGCCGCCGGCCGCCTGGAACTGATCGACGAACGAATCCATCCGCCCCGCGGTGGTCGGGCCGAACGCGCCCGACGCGTAGCCGTCCGGGGTCTTGGCCGGGCCGGCGTAGTACACCGGATGGTTCTTGAAGTAGTCCGGCAGCTTCTCGCCCTTGTCGAGGCGCTCGCGCAGCTTGGCGTGGGCGGCGTCGCGCGCCACGATCATGGTGCCGGTCAGCGACAGCCGGGTCTTGGTCGGATATTGCGTCAGCTTGGCGAGGATGTCCTTCATCGGCTGGTCGAGGTCGATCTGCACCACCTCGCCGCCGAGCGCCTGCTCGACCTCCGGCAGATACTGCGCCGGGTTGTGCTCCAGCACCTCGAGATAGACGCCGTCCTTGGTGATCTTGCCGAGCACCTGGCGATCCGCCGAGCACGACACGCCGAGCCCGATCGGCAGCGACGCGCCGTGGCGCGGCAGCCGGATGACGCGCACATCGTGGCAGAAATACTTGCCGCCGAACTGCGCGCCGACGCCCAGCGACTGCGTCATCTTGAGGATTTCCTGCTCCATCTCCAGATCGCGGAAGGCGTTGCCGTCCGCCGAGCCTTGCGTCGGCAGCGCATCGAGATAGCGCGCCGAGGCGAGCTTCACCGTCTTCATGCACAGCTCGGCCGAGGTGCCGCCGATGACGATGGCGAGGTGATAGGGCGGGCACGCCGCGGTGCCGAGCGTCAGCACCTTTTCCTTCAGGAAGGCGAGCAGCCGGTCGCGGGTCAGCACCGACGGCGTCGCCTGGAACAGGAAGCTCTTGTTGGCCGAGCCGCCGCCCTTGGCCATGAACATGAACTTGTAGGCGTCATCACCCTCGGCGTAGATCTCGCACTGCGCCGGCATGTTGTTGGCGGTGTTCTTCTCTTCGTACATCGTCAGCGGCGCGACCTGCGAGTAGCGCAGATTGCGGCGCAGATAGGCGTCGCGCGCGCCTTCGGAGAGCGCCGCCTCGTCGCTGCCGTCGGTGATGACGTTGCAGCCCTTCTTGCCCATGATGATCGCGGTGCCGGTGTCCTGGCACATCGGCAGCACGCCGCCGGCCGAGATGTTGGCGTTCTTCAGGAAGTCGAGCGCCACGAACTTGTCGTTCGGGCTGGCCTCGGTGTCGTCGAGGATCTTGCGCAGCTGGGCCAGATGGCCCGGCCGCAGATAATGGTTGATGTCGCCGAACGCCGCCTCCGACAGCGCCCGCAGTGCCTCGCGCTCGACCACCAGCATCGGCCGGCCCAGCACCGTCTCCACCCGCACGCCCTCCGACGTGATCTTGCGATACGGCGTCTCGTCCTTGCCGAGCGGAAACAGCGGCGTGTGCTTGTAGGGCGGAACCGGCGTGGCGGCGGAGGGGACGGGCGTGGGAGCGTTCATGGGCGGGGCCTCAGGATGGATTTGCGGCCCTGTCTAGTCGGTTTTGGCGGGGTTTTGAAGGGTTCAAAACGGGTGGCGGGCTGCACCCCGCTTCACTTTGCCCCCTGCTTCTCCGCATAGGCATCCACCAGCGCCCGGATCATCCGCTGATACGGCACTTTCTGTTTCGCGGCGGCGCGTTTGAAGAAATCGACCGAGCGCTGCGACAGGCTGAGGGTGACTTTGACGTTGTCCTCGCGCAGCACCAATTGCTCCGGCGAGGGCAGAAAGTCCTCGACGATCCGCACCCGGCCGATTTCGCCCTTGCTATACTTGACCGTTGATTTCTTCATAGATCGCCTTTCCCTTCCGCCAGTAGCCGGCACCGAAGATCCTGATCTTTTCGCCGCGGCGCGTGAACCGAACCGTGACGATGCCCTCCGCCACCCTGCCAAAACAGAAGTAGCGTTGCTCGTCTCGGCTGTGGTCGATGTCCTCCGCGATGACACGTCGGGGATCGAGAAAGGCCAGTTGGGCTTGGTCGAAGCCGATGCCGTGCTTGGCCCGGTTCAGCCGATCTTTGTCAACATCCCACTCGAAAGCAGACATCGCACTTGCAGTCCAAGTACGGCAGTATTGCCATATTCTTGTATGGCAAACAACGGCCGCCAAGACCGCCGCTTGCATTCCTGCCCGGCTCAACTATGAGATTTGATATCGTGGCTGTTCGGAGATCATTGATGTTCGCCAAATCCGATCATTCGTCGCTCCGGATCTTCCGCGCTCTTGCCCGCACAGCGATGCTGGCCGGTGTCCTCGGCATCGCTACCAGCTTTGCCCTCGCCTCCCCCGCCCGAGCCGATCGCTGCGATGATCTCGCGGCGGCGCTGAAGTCGCAGATCGACGGGGTGACGATCGGCAAGACGGTCGCCAACGTGATCTATCTGTCGCATCCGGCGGCAAAGTCGCTGCGGCTGGGGTGCCCGAGCCGCACCATCAAGAACGAGGTGTTCGGCATCGCCCCGACGCGAAAGCCGTCGGCGGCGTTTCAGGACGTGATCGCGAGCGCGGCGGCGATCGTGTTCACGATCCCGAAGTCGGACACGCTGCGCGGCGTCAAGCGCTGCTTCGGGCGGGTCGGGCTGCTGCGCGGCAACGACGTCCAATCGCGCTTCCGCCGCCTCGACATGCGCTGCATCCGCGGCAAGGCCGAGTCGTCGATTTCGGTGTCGCGCAGCAACGCGGAGTGAGCCCGCGCGCCGGGCGATCCTCGACGATTTGAACCAAATGCGACCCGGCCGCTGCGCGTAAAGTTCACCCGCTCGGAGGATGATGATGCGATCCGGCGACGGGCGCCGGTTTCCGCGATGGAAGCCGCACCAGTGATCGTCGGACACACTCGCAAACCTACGAGGATCAATGATGAGTAGCATTTCGAGCGTGTCGTCGACGCCCGTCTCGAAGCCGACCGTCGAGGCGAGCCCGCCGCCGCCGCCCCCGCCGAAGGACAAGGACGATTCGACGACGACGCAACCGGTCAAGGCGGCGCTGCCGCCCGGGCAGGGAGCGCGGGTCGATCAGCTCGCCTGACCGCGCGCGACGCTCCGCCACGGTGACCAGCCCCGCCCAGCGCGGGGCTTTTCACGTTCGGCGGGCCCCGACGCGCTCTCGCCTGCGGCGCCGATTTGTTGGTAGAACGGCGTCAGGCTCGATCTTCCAGCGGCGGAGCGCGATCATGACCGGATTGAAAGTCTGCACCGGCGGCTGTCATTGCGGCCAGGTCCGGTTCGAATGCACCACCGACTTCGCGATGGTCACCGCCTGCAACTGCTCGATCTGCACCAAGAAGGGCCTGCACTTCACCTTCCTGCCGCCGACCAGCTTTCAGCTCCGCGCCGGGCAGGACAGCCTGAAGGAATATCTGTTCAATCAGCGGGCGATCCGCCATCAGCTCTGCGGCGACTGCGGCGTCGAGGTGTTCGCGCGCGGCACCAAGCCCGACGGCAGCGAAGTGATCGCGCTCAACGTCGCCTGCATCGACGGCATCGACCTCGCCAGCTTGAAGATGACGCCGGTGGACGGGCGGAGCCGATAGCGCCGGGTCCTCCCCTCTCGTCGGTCATTCCGGGGCGCGAGCGAAGCTCGCGAACCCGGAATCCCGAAGTTGTTGCGCAATGACTCACGCGCGAGATTCCGGGTTCGCGCTGCGCGCGCCCCGGAATGACTCGTGGAGAGGACCGGAATGACTCGTGGAGAGATCCGCGCGCCGACGGGGGGCCAACTACTTGTCCAGCGCCTTGTAGTGGCGGAAGAGGCCGTCTTCGTTGAACGGGATGCGGCGGGGGCTTTCGAGATAGGCCGCGATGTTCGGCAGCGCCGCGACGCGATCGTGGAGTTCGATCAGCTTCGGGATGTCGCGCTCGAATTTCTTCATCGACCGCGGAAACGCGTAGCGCAGACCTTCGATGACCTGGAACAGCGACAGATCCGCATAAGTCAGCTTGCGGCCGGTGACGAACGGGCCGCCGCTGCCGGCGATCAGCCGTTCGAAATAGCCGCAATATTTCGGCAATCGCTCCTTGCGGAATTCGGCGCTGCGCCGCTTCGCCGGGCCCTTCTGGTCCTCGTAGTACAGCGACGTCCCGATCGGGTGGTGGGTGTCGTGCACCTCCTGGACGAAGTCGGCGATGGTGAGCTGGAGCTGATGCACCCACAGCCGTCCGGCCTCGGATTTCGGCGCGAGATCATGGCGCGCGCCGAGAAACTGCAGGATGTTGGCGGTCTGGCCGATCGTGAGCGATCCGGCCTTGAGGAACGGCGGCGCGAAGGACGGCGTGCCGGCCTTCGCCTGCATCAGCTTCATCATCGCCGCCACGCCGGCCTTGTTGCGGCGGGCGACGTCGACATAGGCGGCGCCGGCGTCCTCCAGCGCGAGGCGGACGAATTCGCCGCGGCCCTGGATCGTCGGCCAGTAGTACAGCTCGTAGCGCATCGCGGTTCTCCCTCCTCCGTCACGCGGGATCAGGATAACCCAATGCGTCAGCGCGGCCACGGTTCATCGCCGGCGACAGCGCCGAGCGTGCCCCAAACGAAAAGCGCCGCGGAAACGTCCGCGGCGCTTCGACCTCGATTGCGCGAGGATCAGTTGGTCTGCTGGATCGCCGACAGTTCCCAGCTGGTGCCCGGACGCCGCGAGAAGGTCCACACTTCGGTGACCTCGATCGGCGTTTCGCTGCCGGCGACGAGGCGGTTGGTGCCCCGCTCCAGCGTCTTGTCGACCAGCGAGAACCGCATCGCCACGGTGGCGTAGTCGGTGTCGCCTTCGCGCCAGGCCTCCGCGAGATCGCCCTGCAGCAGCTTGACGTCCGACACCTTGTTGATGTCGTTGGCCGCCTTGTTCTCCGCCAGATCCTTGGCGAAGTACGACGCCATCTCCGGGGTCGCGAGCTGGTTCAGCCGCTCCTGGTCTTCGTTCGACCAGGCCGCCTGGATGTCGCCGAGCAGGCGCTCGAACGCCTCGTAGTCCTCCGGCTTGATCTCGAGCGGCGGCAGGTTCGGGGCGCTGCCACCGCTGCCGAAGCCGAAGCCGGTGCGATAGGCCGGCGCGGGCTCGGGGCCCGGGCCGACGGTCGGGCCGGCGTTCTGGTTGGCGTAGGCCGGAGCCGGCTGCGGGGTGTTGCGGCGCTGCCACCACGACCACGCCAGCCGCGCCACCACGACCACCAGCACGACCTGCAGGATCAGGCCGAGGATCGAGGCGAAGCCGCCGAGCCCGGACAGGAAGCCGCCGCCGAACAGCATGCCGAGCAGGCCGGCGCCGAGGAAGCCGGCGGCGAGGCCGCCGAGCATGCCCATGCCGGGCCGGTTGAAGAAGCCGCCCTTGGCGGCCGCGCCGGCCGCGGGCGCGCCCATGCCGGGGCTGCCCGGCTGGGTCATGGTGCGGTTGAACGGCTGCGCGGCATTCGGCGCCGTCGGGGTCGAGTGCGGCGCCGAGAAGGTGCGCGAACCGCGCGAACCCGAGCTGCCGCCGCCGCCGACGCGGGCGTCAGCCGCCGACGAGAGCGCAAGCGCCAGCGGCATGGCCAGCGACAGGGTCACGGCCAGAGCAGCAACAGCGCCACGCGTGCGATGCAAAAAGTTCATTGGTTTCCCTCAATCCCCGGCAGGGGGAAGCTCGGCTAAGATGGTCAGCGCTGCCTAAAAAGGAAGCCTCCGCGACGTCGCAGGGGGCGTCGCAAGCTGCGGCGCTCGGTCGCGGGAGGGATCTCGTCGGCGCGAAACCAAGTCGAATCTACGACGAATGGATCAGTTCGCCCCCATCGTCTCCTTCACCTTGGCGACCAGCGCGCTGAGCGCGAACGGTTTGGCGAGGAAGGCGAACTGTTCGTTTTCCGGCAGGCTCTTCTCGAACGCGTCCTCGGCATAGCCCGAGACGAAGATGATCTTGAGCTCGGAGTTGCGGGCGCGCATCGCCTTCAGCAGCGTCGGCCCGTCCATCTCCGGCATCACCACGTCGGACACCACGAGATCGACTTCGCCGCCATGCGCGTCGAATTCCTCCAGCGCCTCGATGCCGTTGCCGGCCTCGATCACGTTGTAGCCGCGCGAGCGCAGGCCGCGGGCGTTGAGCGAGCGCAGCCCCTCCTCGTCCTCGACCAACAGGATGGTGCCCTGCCCGGTCATATCGGTGCGCGGCTTGGCGGCCGCCGCGGCGGCTTCGGTCGAGGCCGCACTGGTGACGGCCGGCATTTCCGGCTGCGGCTCGGCCGCCGCATCGTGGCGCGGCAGGAAGATGCGGAAGGTGGTGCCCTTGCCCGGCTCGGACTCGACGTACACGAAGCCGCCGGTCTGCTTGATGATACCGTACACCGTCGAGAGCCCGAGCCCGGTGCCCTTGCCGACCTCCTTGGTCGAGAAGAACGGCTCGAAGATCTTGTCGACGATGTCGGCCGGAATGCCGGTACCAGTGTCGCTGACTTCGATCTGGACGTAGTCCGCCGCGGGCATGCCCTTGTGGGCGAGATGGGAAGCTTCGGCCGCCGTCACATTGGCGGTGCGGATCGTCAGCTTGCCGCCGTCCGGCATCGCGTCGCGAGCGTTGACCGCGAGATTGACGATCACCTGCTCGAATTGCGAGACGTCGGCCTTCACCCGCCACAGGTCTCGGATGTAGGGCATGGTCAGGTCGATCTTTTCCCCGATTAGCCGCTTCAGCAGCCGCTCGATATCGTTCAGAGCCTCTCGAAGATCGAGCACCTGCGGCCGCAGCGTCTGCTTGCGCGAGAACGCCAGCAGCTGCCGCACCAGCGTCGCGGCGCGGGTGGCGTTCTGCTTGATCTGCATGATGTCCTGGAACGACGGGTCGGTCGGCTTGTGCGCGTTCAGCAGGAAGTCGTTGGCCATCATGATGGCGGAGAGCACGTTGTTGAAATCGTGCGCGATGCCGCCGGCGAGCTGGCCGATCGTGTCCATCTTCTGCGCCTGGTTGACCTGGTTCTCCAGCGCGCGCCGCTCGGTGGTCTCGAGCAGATAGACGATCGCGGCTTCCGCGTCGCCGTCGTCGGCGACCGCGGTGACGAAGAACTGGCCCCAGCGCTCCTTGGCGCCGTCGAGCATCACTTCCACCGGGGCGATGTCGGCCTGGCCCTGCGCCGCATGGTCGATCGCGGCGCTGAGCGTGCCGCGGTCGCGGCTGCTGACGGCGGCGAGGATCGACTTGGCGGCGGCGCCGGACGGATCGAGGCTCTGCGCCAGCTTGGCGAAGCGGGCATTGGCGCGCACCACCGCGCCGGCCTTGTCCACCGTGGCGATCGCCATCGGGGTGTGATCGAAGAACCGCATGAAGCGGATCTCGGCGGCGCGCTGCGGATCGAGCCGCTCGTCGCGGGCACGGCTGATCACCAGCGTGCGCGACGCCCCCGGCGCGCCGTCGGCGCCGAAGGCGAGCTTGTGATACAGCCGCACCGGCATGGTCTTGCCGCTGCGCATCTTCAGGTCGATGTCGAAGACCTCGGTCTTCACCTCGCCCGGCTCGGGCACGATCGAGGTCAAGAGCGCCGCGCCGTCGCCGGAGACGATGTCGCCGAGCTTGAGCCCGCCGGAGCCGATTTCCGCGAGGTCGTGGTCGAGCCAGTTCGCCAGCGTGGCGTTGACGTAGACGAGGTTGCCCGCGGCATCGACCGAGAAGAAGCCGCAGGGCGCGTGGTCGAGATATTCGATGGCGTGCTGCAGCTCCTGGAACACGTCTTCCTGGTGCTCACGGTCGCGGGTGATGTCGGCGAGCGACCACACCGTCTGCTTGGCCTCGCGCTTGCCGGGACCGAGCGGGCGCACCCGCATCCGCATCCAGCGGCCCTGCGCACCCTCGGCGCCGGCGACCCGGACCTCTTCCTGCAGCCGCTTGCCCTCGCGCGCCGCCTTCAGCAGCCGGAACACGGCTTCGGACACGTCGGGATTGCCGATGAATACCCGCTCGACCGGGCGGACGTCCTGCATCGTCGCGGCGCCGGTCAGCGCCAGATAGGCCTGGTTGGCATAGACCACGTGGCCGCGCGGGTCGGTGACCGCGATGCCGTCGAACGCGCCCTCCGCGATCGCCCGCAGCACCGGATCGTCGGACGCCCGGTCGGCGAAGCCGACGATGCCGGCGGCGAAGGCGAACAGCATGAACAGCCCGACCATCGCCAGCAGCGCCAGCAGGCCGAGAATATAGGGCTGCGCCTCGGCGCGGCCGAGCGTCATGAACGCCACGGCGGCGGCCACGATGGCGCCAGCCACCAGCAACACCAGAGCGATGCTGCCGCGGCGGCGCGCCGGCTCGGCCACGGGGGTCGAAGCCTGATGGTCGTTGATGGTCATGGTCACCGAACCGATCCCTTGCCCGCCAGCGTAGCGGCGGCCGGCCTCCACCTGCCTGAATCGGAGCCGACCACGCAAGTACATCCTCGGCCCCGGGCGCCCGCCGGGGCGCGCCGCGCGGCCCCGCCGGCGCGGCTGCTCGGGAAAACACCGGCCCGGCCAGCGCCTCGCAGCGGCATCGCCATCCGCCTCACGTTCGCCGTCCGAACAGATTGCGCCGCAGGTTCATGACGTAGCCGATCACCTCGGCGACGGCCTGGTAGTGCTCGACCGGGATTTCCTCGTCGACATCGACGGTGGCGTAGAGCGCGCGCGCCAGCGGCACGTTCTCGACGATCGGCACGTTGTTCTGCTTGGCGACTTCCCTGATCTTGAACGCGATCGCGTCGACGCCCTTGGCGACGCAGATCGGCGCCTGCATGCCGCGCTCGTATTTCAGCGCCACCGAGAAGTGGGTCGGGTTGGTGATGACCACCGAGGCGCCGGGCACCGCCGCCATCATCCGCTTCTTCATCCGCTGATAGCGGATCTGCCGGATCCGGCCCTTGATGTGCGGATCGCCTTCCGACTGCTTGAACTCGTCCTTCACTTCCTGCAGCGACATCTTCTGCCGCTCGTGCCAGGTGTGATACTGGAAGAAGTAATCGCCGGCCGCGACGAAGGCGAGTGCGGCCGCCACCGATCCCATCAGCTTCAGCGTCAGCGAGACCGTGACGCCGAGCAGCGCGACGGAATCCATGTGCAGCAGAGCGTCGAGACGGTCGCGCTCCGGATACAGCACAGCGACCATCACCGCGCCGAGCGCGATCAGCTTGAACAGACCCTTGACGAAGTTCGCCAGCGCCTGCTTGCCGAACAGCCGCTTGGCGCCTTCCATCGGCGACAGCTTGCTGAATTTCGGCTTCAGCCCCTCGGCGGAGAACACCAGCCGATGCTGGATCAGGTTGCTGCCGATCGCGACCAGTGCCAACAGCCCCAGCGGCAGAGCCAGCACCGACATCAGCATCAGCAGCAGGCTCTTGGTCAGGCCCATCAGGCCCGCGCCGTCGACCGGCAGCATCCACGACTTCTCGATCAGCACCCGCATCGGCCCGGTGATGCCGGAACCGATCGATCCCGAGAACGACGACACCAGCAGCGTCGCGCCGGCGATCACGAACCAGGTGTTGACCTCCTGGCTCTTGGCGACGTCGCCCTTCTCGAGTGCGTCGTCGAGACGCTTCTGTGTCGGCTCTTGTTGCTTCTCTTGGTCGCTGTCGTCCGACATCGCTCAGTCTTTCCGCGCGGTCGGGCTCAGCGTGGCGTCAGCTCGTGCAGGACGCCGCCGAAATAGTCGAGGAAGGTGCTCATCATGGTGGTCAGCACCGCGGCGAAGATCACGAAGCCGATCACGATGGAGAGCGGCACGCCGACGAAATACACCTGCATCTGCGGCATCAGCCGCGCCAGGATGCCGAGCCCGATGTTGAACACCAGGCCGAACACCAGGAACGGCGCCGCGAGCTGCATGCCGATCTTGAACGACGCCGCGAACGCCTTGGTGGCCAGCGCGGCGATGTCGCCGCTGTTCAACAGGTCGCCGGGCGCGAAGATCTTGTAGCTGTCGCTCAGCGCCTCGATCACCAGATGATGGGAATCGGTGGCGAACAGCATCGTCACGCCGAGCAGCGTGAGGAAGTTGCCGATCAACAGCCCCTGCTGGCCCTGGGTGGGATCGACCGCGGTGACGAAGCCGAGCCCGAGCTGCTGCGCGATCACCGAACCCGCGACCTGCAGCGCCGCCAGCGTCACCCGCGCGGTGGCGCCGAGCACGATGCCGATGATGATCTCCTGCACCATCAGCACCAGCAGCGGCGTCAGCGACGTCATGTCGACCTGATAGGCGTTGCGATGCAGCGGCAGAACGATCAGCGTCAGCGCGAGCGCGATCGACAGCTTGACCCGCGTCGGAATGTTGCTCTCGCCGAGCGTCGGAAGCATCATCACCATCGCGCCGACGCGGGCGAACACCAGCATGAAGGCGGCGCCGAGCGCGGGCAGGAACGATACGTCGATGCGCATGGCGAGGATCTTCGTCGGGACCGGAGGCGACTGCGCCGGCGTCGCGGCGTTCAGCCGCGAACGTCGCGCACCGGCCGGTGGCACGGGTCCCGATCATGCGTCAACCGCCGGTGATTCGCGATGATATCCGCAGCATTTCGGCGTGCAGCACGTCGGCCATGAACGGCAGCGTCAGCACCAGGGTGACGAAGATCGCGAGAATCTTCGGGACGAACACCAGCGTCTGTTCCTGGATCTGGGTCAGCGCCTGCACCAGCGACACCGCGACGCCGACGACGAGGCCGACCACCATCAGCGGCGCCGAGACGATCACGATCGTCCAGATCGCGTCGCGCGCCACGTCGAGAGTTTCGGGGCCGGTCATATTGAGGATCCTTTGTCTAGTCGGTCGTCACTGCGAGGAGCGGAGAAGCAATCCAGAAGCTCCACCGCGTGGCCGTGGATTGCTTCGCTGCGCTCGCAATGACGTTGGCTTGCGTGGTCGGCATCATTCTGCGAGCGAGCGATCAGATCGGCATCCGCAGGATTTCTTCGTAGGACTGGATCACCCGGTCGCGCACCGACACCAGCGTCGACACCGCGACGTCGGTCTCGGCGACCGCCGTGACCACGTCCATGATGTTCGACTTGCCGTTGGCCATCGCCACGGTCTGGGCGTCGGATTTGCGGCCGGCGTCGAGCACGCTGCCCATCGCGTCCTTGACCAGCGCGCCGAACGACGGGCCGTTGTCGGTCGGCTTGCCGGCGCCGCCGGGATTGGCGAGCCGGGCGAGGCTCGCATAGGCATTGGCTGCGGAAATCGGGGATGCCATTGGGGGTCTCCTGGCTCGGGGGCGGTTCAGGCCTTGAGGATGTCGAGGGTGCGCTGGATCATCCGGCGCGTCGCGCTGATGACGTTGAGGTTGGCTTCGTAGGACCGCTGCGCGCTGCGCATGTCGGTCATTTCGATCACCGAATTGACGTTCGGGTATTTGACGTTGCCGGCGACGTCGGCGGCCGGATTGGTCGGCTCGTATTTCAGTCGGAACGCCGAGGTGTCCGGCTTGACCCGGCCGAGCGCCACGGTGCGGGCGTCGAGCGAGCGGTCGAGCGCCGAGGTGAAGGTCGGCACCTTGCGGCGATACGGATCGCCGCCGGCCGTCTGCGCGGTGGAATCGGCATTGGCGATGTTCTCCGAGATCACCCGCATCCGTCCGGCCTGCGCGCGCAGCCCGGAGGTGGCGATGCCCATCGACCGTGCGAAATCCCCTGCGTCGTCTGCCATGGCTCAATCTCCCTAGCGTTCGTCAGCGCTTGCCGATCGCGGTCTTCAGCAGCCCGAGACTGCGGGTGTAGAGCGAGGTGGCGGCGGCGTAGTCCATCTGGTTGGCCGACACCTTCATCATCTGATCCTCGAGGTTGACGGCGTTGCCGGCCGGACGGGTCTGGAACCCGGCACGGCGGTCTTCCGAGAACGACACGGTTCCCCCGGGCGGCTTGAGATGCGAGGCGCTCGTCATCATCATCGGCAGCGAGCCGCCGGCGCTGCTGGCGGTGAGCTTGCCGGCCGCATCGAATTTCGGCGCCACCAGTTCGCGCGGCTGGAACCCGGGCGTGTCCGAATTGGACACGTTTTCGGCCAGCACCTTCTGGCGCTCCTGATGCCATTGCATCTTGGTGCGCAGCGCCGCCAGCATCGGAAGATCAGTGATCGACATCGCCGCCTCCATCCCGGCTGCGGCCGCGTCGCGGCTCTCCGGGAGTAGGCAGAATTTGCCGGGCTTATGGTTAACGGCCGGTTAAGATTGGTTACGAAAGGCTTGCGACTTCGTTACCAATGTCTTGCCGCTGCTCCGGCGAATCCGCGTTTGTGGAGATCAGAAGACGTTTTGGTCCCCATGATTCGTGGGGTATGAGAAAAATCGGATGGCAGTTCCTGCCGGTGCTTATTAAGAAGGATGAACGAAGCGTGCCGTGCGTCGCCGGGTCTGTGCCCGTATCCGGGTCAGGGGCGGCCGACGATGCCGAAACCGACGCGCTTCTCTCCGGGGATCCAGCATGCCGCAGCCATTGATGTTCTTTTTTGCGTTTCTGGCGGTTCTGGCCATGATCGGCGCCGCCGCCTGGCTGGTGCGCCGCTTCGCCGGTAATCGCCTCGGCGCCCACACCAAGAGCGGCCGGATGCCCCGACTGGCGGTGATCGACGCCGCCGCGGTCGACGGCCGACGCCGGCTGGTGCTGGTGCGGCGCGACAATGTCGAGCATCTGCTGATGATCGGCGGCCCCAGCGACATCGTCGTCGAACCCAACATTGTCCGCGCCAATCCGGCGCGCGACGCGCAGCGCCCCGGGCTCGGCGTCGAGCCGCGGATCGGGCCGATGGACTGGGAGGCCGAGGGCGCCGCCGAGGCCCCCGAGCCGGAGCTGCCGCCGCGCCCGTCGCGGCCGTCTTTCGCCGAGGAGGCGCGCCGGCCCGCGCCGCCGCCGATGCCGCCCATGCCGCCGCGCCGGCCCAGCGACTTCCCCGGCAACGATCCGTTCGCCGGCCTGGTCCCCGAACCGATGGGCCGGCCCGAGCTGCCGCCGATCCCCCGGCCGGAGCCGCGCCCCGAACCGCGCGCGGAAGCCCGTCCGGAGCCGCGCATGGAACCGGCGCCGCGCCCGCGCGCCGAGCCGGCGATGCCGCGTCCGCCGCGCCCCGAGCCGAAGGCGCCACCGCCGATCCGCGCCGAACGTCCGGCGCCGCCCGCCCCGCCGGTGCCCCAGGCGCCGCCCGCGCCGTCGCCGGCTGCGTTGTCGGCCGCCGACCAGAATCTCGCCGAGATGGCCAACCGGCTCGAAGCCGCGCTGCGGCGTCCGCCCGACGCCAAGCCGGAAGCCGCGCCGCCGGTCGGCCCCGAGCCGCCGGCCCGCCCGGCGCCGCGCGCGTCCGAACCCCGTCCCGAGCCGCCCCCCGCCGCGGCGGCCTCGCCGAAAGCCGGCTTCGAGAGCCGCGAAGACGCGATGGCGTCGCTGCTGGGACGGCCGAAGACCCCTTCGTGAGCCGCCCGGCCACGCCGCGTAGAATTGTTCTTTTCCTCACCGTCCTGATCGCCGCCGAAGCCGCGCTGGCGGCGCCGGTGCATGCGCAGGACGTCAGCATCAATCTGGGCGGCGGCACCGGCGTCACCGAGCGCGCCATCCAGCTGATCGCGCTGCTGACGGTGCTGTCGATCGCGCCGTCGATCCTGATCATGATGACGTCGTTCACCCGGATCGTGGTGGTGCTGTCGCTGCTGCGCACCGCGCTCGGCACCGCCACCGCGCCGCCCAACATGGTGATCGTCGCGCTGGCGCTGTTCCTCACCGCCTTCGTGATGGGGCCGACGCTGCAGAAATCCTACGACGACGGCATCAAGCCGCTGATCGCCAACGAGATGAGCGTCGAGGACGCGCTGGTGCGCGCCTCCGGGCCGCTGCGGATCTTCATGCAGAAGAACGTCCGCGAGAAGGATCTCAAACTGTTCCTCGACCTCTCCGGCGAAGCGCCGCCGGCGACGCCGGACGATCTGTCGCTGCGCATCCTGATGCCGGCCTTCATGATCTCGGAATTGAAGCGCGCCTTCGAGATCGGCTTCCTGCTGTTCCTGCCGTTCCTGATCATCGACCTCGTCGTCGCCTCGGTGCTGATGTCGATGGGCATGATGATGCTGCCGCCGGTGGTGGTGTCGCTGCCGTTCAAGCTGATCTTCTTCGTCCTGGTCGACGGCTGGTCGCTGGTGGCGGGGAGTTTGGTGCAGAGCTACACGGGCAGCGGGTAGCGACCACCGCGAAGTTCCGCCCGCGTCTCCGCGAGTCATTCCGGGGCGCGTAGCGAAGCGGAGCGAACCCAGAATCTCAGCCTCGCACACACCTTCGAGATTCCGGGTTCGCTCGCTGCGCGAGCGCCCCGGAATGACGAACGAGAGGCCCTGCAGACACGGACGTCGCGCGTCCGGCCTCTAGACCTACCGCGTCATCTTGATGACGCGGGCCTTCTCGGCCGGGATCGAGCCGGTCGAGGTCATGTCGGCGCCGGGCGGCGTGGCGCGGGCGCTGGCGTCGGGGAAGCGCTGCTTCATCTCGCGCAGGAAGCCTTCGAGCGTGTCGACGCTCGCCGCCATCTTGGCGATCGCGGCGAACGCGGCGCTGTCGCCGGCCGCCGGCGTGCTGGCGATGTCGAACGCGGCGCGGTCGGCCGGGTCGGTCATCAGCGGCGCGAACTTCTCGCGGAAGCGGCCGAGACCGAGCGCATCCTCGGCCAGCGCGTAGCCGACCACGGCGCGGATCACGTCGCTCTTCTCGGCCTGCGACAGCGGCGTGAAATCGCGCCAGCGGTCGCCGAGATACAATTCGATCTGCTCCGAGGATTCGCGCCAGCGCCGCGACGCCCAGTAGATGTCGGAGCGCAGCCGGATCGCTTCGCGGCCGGCGATGTTGGTGATGATGTCGAGCGCGAGATCGTGACGGCCGATGTCGCTCTGCGCCCGCGCCTCGAGCAGCAACCGCTGCTGGCGCAGCTCGCCGGCGAGGTCCGCGATCCGCGACGAATGCAGCGCGGCGATCGCGCGGTCGGGCTTGCGGTTCATCAGATAGACCATCGCCAGCCTTGCGGCAACCTGCGCCCGCGCCGCGCCTTCGAGCCGCTTGTCGACCTGGTACTGCAACAGCTCGCTGGCCTGATCGAGCAGATCGACCGCGACCAGGCGGTCGGCGAGCCGGCGGATCATCTCGTCGCCGCGGCGGCCGATCGGCGTCAGCTCGCGGAATTCGTAGAACGTCGCCAGCGCTTCGATCGGCGGAATGTCGTCGCCCTTGTTGCCGATGAACAGCTGCGAGAACAGCGCCCGGCTGTCGTCCTGCGCCTGGCGCGCATATTCGGAGTTCGGCGCGAGCTGCGTCGCGGTGCGGGCCGCCGCCAGCGAGTCGCGGTAGCGCGCGGCATTGGCGTAGAGCTTCGACAGCAATTGCTGGGTGCGGACTTCGAGGTCGTCGCCGCGCCACGTCATCGACAACCGCTCGAGCTCCGGCAGCGCTTCCTCCGGAGTCATCTCGCCGCGCTTGCTGCGCAGCACGATGTCGCGGAATTTGGCTTCGCTGGCGGCCTCGCGGTCGGCCGAGGCCATCGCCTCCTTGTAGCGCTTCAACGCTTCGGGATCGCGGCCGAGCGCCTCGTCGAGCCAGCCGCGCATCACCGCGAGCTGCGGCTTCATCTCAGCCGGCACGCCGACCAGATCGAAATCGCTGCTGATCTTGGCGGCGCCGGCGTAGTCGCGGACTTCCAGCGACGCGCGCATCGCGGTGGCGAGTACTTCGCGCTGCATGTCGAGCGGCAGCGCGGTGATCGCGAACTGCACCGACTTGAGCTTTTCGCGCGCCTCCGGCCATTTGCCCTGCCGCGCCAGCGCCACGCCCTTCCACAATTGCGCATCGTAGGTCGAGGCGATCGCCGGATTGGCGACGTCCTTCAGCGTCTGCTCCGGCCGCGCCATCAGCGCGCTGGCCGCGGCATGGCCGATCATCGTCGCGGCGTCCTCCTGCCCGGTCTTGACGCCGAGCAGCGCGAGATCGAGCGCGCCCTTGGCTTCCTGATACATGCCGCGCGCCATGTAGAACCGCGCCAGATCGAGCCGCGCCGGCAGCCGGTCGTCGCCGGTCGCGATCGACGCGGTGCGGATCCGCGCGTCGAGCGCATCGTTGAAGCGGCCTTCCTGATCCTTGGCCCATTGCGCGATGTCGAAGAACGGCTTCTCGGCGGTGGACCCCGCCTGCCCGGCCGGCTCGGCCGACGACAGCGTCAGCCCGCCGGGCCGCGTCAGCACCACCGCGTCGGCGACGGTCTCGACGGCGACGTCGTCGGACTTGAGCTCGATGACGACGCCGTGCAGCGATTCCAGCAGATTGAACTCGACGAAGGTCTGCCGCTTGATGAAGCCGCGCGGCGGCGGCAGCGCGGTCACCACGGTGAGCGCGTCGCCGGCTTCGGGGTCGGTGAGCCGATGCATCTGGCCGAGGCCGCTCAGCGCAATCGAGACCGTGGCGCGGGCGGGATCGGCGATGTTGCGGACCGCGGTCAGCGGCCGCGAGGCGCCGCGCCCGGAATCGGCGAGCGTGATCGACCACGCCTTGCCGGAGCCGTCGTCCTCGCTCAGCGTCGCCAGTTGCGGACGATCGAGACGGATGCGGATCGCCTGCCCGTTCGGCATCGCGACGCGGCTGACGTCGCCGACGATGCCGCCGCCCTCGCGGCGGATCGCGGCGAGATCGAACGGCGCGGTGTTGTCGAGCACCAGCCACAGCACTTCACCGCGCCGGAACAACGCCGCCGGCGTCGGCGCCGCGAAGGCGAAGGAGAGCTGCAGACCGTCGGTGTTGCGCCGTGCCTCGACCGGGCGCGCGGCGCCGGCTGCGGCCGGATTGATCGCGACCGCGGGCGCCGGGGGCGACGCCTGCTTCGGGGCGTCTGCCGTTGCGGGCGAAGGCCCGGCTTGCACCATCGCCGGCGCTACGGCCGGCGTCGGGTTCACCGGAGCCGGCATCGCGGCCGGCGCCACGGTCGCAGGGGCCGCCACCACCGGCGCGGCGACGGTCGGCGCCGCGACGGGGCGCATCGCGGCGTCGGCGTTGCGCGCCGACGGACCGGCAGGCGCGGGCGGAGTCGTCACGGCCTTGGGCGGTGCGACCTGCGGCGGCGCGGCGGCGGCCGGCTTCGCGGCAGGCTTGGCCTCTGGCTTTGTTTCGGGTTTCGCTTCGGACTTGGCTTCGGACTTGGCTTCAGGCTTCACCTCGGACTTCGCTTCAGGCTTGGCTTCAGGTTTGGCCGGCGCAGCTTCGCGCTCGAGCTTGGCGATTTCCGGCAAGGTCAGCGACGACGAATTCTTCTTCAGCGGCTCGCCGTCCTGCGGCTGGAAGCTGACGTCGACGATGAAGTTCTTGTCCTCGCGGAACGAGCGCACGTCGGCGCCGCCGATCAGCGCGAAGTCGACGCTAGAACCGTTGCCGTCGATCTTCTGACTGATCGAGCCGACATTCGGCGCACCGGCGAGCTGCGCATCGGCGAGATCGAAATTCAGCCCGGCATTGAACAGCACGGTGAGCTTCTTGTCGGTCAGCGTCGACGACACCTGCACGCCGGTCGGCACCTCGAACACGTAGCGCACGAAGGTCGGCTGCATCGAAGCGCGGACGCGGATCGGCGGCCGCTTCTTGACATCGGCCCTCGCCTGCTGGGCGCGCAGCGCGCGCTCCGCGGCGCGGGCACGCTCGGCCAGGGCCTTGACGACGTCCTGCGGCAGGCCGGGCGGCGCGCCGGCCCAATTGTCCGGCAGGAAGTCGACATACAGCCGCTCGCCGGCCGACATCGGATTGACGGTGAACTTGCGGAGCAGCGCCAGCCGAACCGCGTAGCCGTCCGGGTCGAGCCGCGCCGAGCCGATGTAGTTCGGCGCGGAATCGGCGAGCTTGTCGATCGGAATATCGACCGGGCGCTTGAACCGGATCACCACGATCAGGCCGGCCATGGTGACGTCGGATTCGACGTCCTCGGCGAGCCGGACCAGCAGCCGGCCGTAGCCACCCGCGGTCTCGAAGCTCGCTTCGCCGCGCACCGCTTGCGCCGCCGCCGGACGCGCCGACAGCACGACGGCGACGACCAGCCCTAACGCCAGACAGAATCGTGCGAGGCGCCAGCAGAGCGCCTGCGACAAACCTGCAGCGGCAGCCATCCGCGCCATACGTGTCTTCCGGTCAACGACCCTGTTCTGCCCGGGCGGGCCACGTTCCCGCCTTCTCGCCTTATCGACGCGTCGGTCGCGCAAACCGACGCGCAGGCATTCGTTCGCCACTCCAACAGAAAGCCGTTAACGTCGGCTTAACCATCAGCCGATGCGGGCGTGTGACGGTCGGCCTGATCATCGCGATGACATGCGCCATGTGCGTAACGCACATACAATCTGTGATTTAATTCGATCGGCTAAACACGTTTTTTATAGTATGACCAAGGTCGGGGACGGCTGGCGCACGAAAACAATATCCAATTACCATTTTGCGCGACGTCTCCTCCCAGGCGGCTTCATTCAGGATCGCTCACGTCATGCTGTTGAAGGGATTGTACAAGGTCGAATTCGAAACACCGCGACGGAAAGCGGTGGGCGTCTTGTTCGCACAGGACGGCATGCTACGCGGCGGCAGCTCCGCATTCGCCTACATCGGTTCCTACGAGCAGGACGGCCGCTCGATCCGGGGCAAGGTCGTCAGTCGCCGCCACACCAACGACCCGAACTTTCCGTCGGTATTCGGCGTCGATGAAGTCCGCGTCGATTTCCACGGCTCGTCGATCGGCGACTTCGCACAGGTCGAAGGTATCGCCGCAGAGGCACCCGCACTCGGCTTCAAGGCGGTGTTGACTCGCATCAGCGAGTAGTCCGGTCGCAGCAAACCGGGCGGCCTTGGCGAACGCAGGCCTACTAGCGCGGTTCATCGTTTGATTGAAACGAGCCGACCTTTCCGAACGCACTGAGTCCTCATCCTGAGGAGCCCGGCAAAGCCGGGCGTCTCGAAGGATGGGGCAACGCATTCGCTGCGGCCCATGGTTCGAGACGGCGCTACGCGCCTCCTCACCATG
>JACRJB010000032.1 GCA_016215605.1 Rhodopseudomonas palustris | reverse complement strand
CGCGATGGTCCGCAAAGCCATCGCGAGAACCACCACCAACCCGCGCCGACCGGCGCGCCCCCACCCCTCGCTGTGACAGCGACGGGTGCAAACCTCGGGCTCAGCGGAGCCGCGAGAACGAAGAGCCGTGGCTGTTTGATAATCGAATCGGACGTCGCGATGAGGCAAGCCGCCTGCCACCTTCACTTCCGTCATGCGCGGGCTTGACCCGCCTGCGGGGCCGAAGCCCCTTCGGCGTGGCGGAGGCCCGCGCATCCATCGCGCGTCAGCGCGCTACGACGAGTCTTTGCGAAGAGGATGGATTGCCGGGTCGAGCCCGGCAATGACGGTGGGGAGAAACAGCGAGGTGTGCGCAGCGATGCGCCTTCGTCGCGGCCTCCCCCTCATCCGGCGCGGCTGCGCCGCGCCACCTTCTCCCGCAAGGGGAGAAGGGAGAAGCGCCTCAGCTTTTCTTTTCCAGCAGCGGGTCGATGCGCTTGGCGAATTCTTCGAGCGAGGTTTCGCCCTTGAGCATTTCGCCGTTGACGAAGAAGCTCGGGGTCGAGTTCACCTTGAGCACTTCGTTGGCGTATTTCTGGTCGGCGGCGATCTTGTCGAGCAGCGCCTGGTCCTTCAGGCAGGCTTCGACTTCGGCGGCCGACAGGCCGGCCTGCTTGCCGATGCGCTTGAGCTGCTCGGTGGTGTCCTTCAGCACCCACTCGGCCTGGGTCTTGAACAACAGGTCGGTGACCGCGAAGTACTTCGGCGCGTCGTCCTTGGCGATGCAGCGCGACAGCATCGAGCCGGCGGCGGCCTTGATGTCGAGCGGGAATTCCCGGAACACGTAGCGGATCTTGCCGGTGTCGATATAGGCCGCCTTCAGCTTCGGAAACACCTGCTCGTTGAAGGTCGCGCAGTGCGAGCAGGTCATCGAGGCGTATTCGGTGATGGTGACGGCGGCGTCCTTGGGGCCGAGCGCCATGTCGGGCAGCGACATCGGCTTGGCGACGTCGGCGGCGGTCGCGGCCTTGCTGCTCTGGGCGAAGGCGTCGTCGATCAGGCGGAACGGCGACACGCCGGCGACGGCGGCGAGCCCGGTCAGCGACAGAGCGGCGGTGAAGGTGCGGCGCGTGATCATCCAGGTGCTCCAACGCGGCAGGCGCGCCGCTCCAGGCAAGAACAAAGGCAAGAACTTAAAGGCAAGACGGAAGGTCGGCGCAACCGCGGGGCCGCGCAAGCCGTTGGCTAGCTTGAAACCGCAATTGTGGCAATGCCGGGCCGAACGGGCGCGCTCGCGAAAGCGTCAATTCCGCTTGATCGTGGCGCCGAGCCGGGCCAGCGCATCGCGCAGGCTGTCGTCCTCGACCGTCGTCAGCGTGGCGGCGACCTTGGCGACGGCGGCCGGGTCCGGCGGCTTGGGGGCGGGCTTGCGGGTCCGGCGCGACAGCGGCGCCTGGCGCAGCGCCAGTTTGCCGACCGCCGCCCAGCCGAAGAAGCGGTTGACCCGCTGCAGGATCTGGTCGGACGAGTGCTGGATCTCCAGCGCCATCGGCCCCTCGACCCGCAGCACCAGCGTCGCCGGCTCCTGCGGCTGGCCGTCGACCGGACGCGGCCATTGCATCTTCAGCGGCTCGCAATGCGCCGCGATCTGGGCGCCGGCGATCTCCGGCCAGCGGGTGACGAGTTCCCGCGCGGCAAAGCCCTGCTTGGCGAACGCCTCGTTCAGCGTCGCTCCGAGCAGCCCCGACAGCGGCTTGGCGCTGATCGGGCCGGGCTTGTAGATCGGAGCGGGCTTGCTCATGGTCGGATGCTTTGCGACGATACGGGCCATGAGTCCAGCAGATCGTCGAGCAGGCGCGGCGCCGCGGCGGAAACAATCCCCGGTCATCACAGACGACGCGAGCGCCGGCCCCGGGACGGGCCGCCCGGCGGCGCTGGTCGCCTGGTACGATCGCCACCGCCGCGTGCTGCCGTGGCGCCCGCCCGCCGGCACCCCGGCCGACCCCTATGCTGTGTGGCTGTCGGAAATCATGCTGCAGCAAACCACCGTCCGCGCGGTCGGGCCGTATTTCGCCAAGTTCCTGGCGCGCTGGCCGAGCGTCGCCGATCTCGGCGCCGCCTCGCTCGACGACGTGCTGCGGATGTGGGCCGGGCTCGGCTACTACTCGCGGGCGCGCAATCTGCACGCTTGTGCGGTGGCGGTGGCGACGCAGCACGGCGGCCGCTTTCCCGACACCGAAGACGGCCTGCGCGCGCTGCCCGGCGTCGGGCCGTACACCGCGGCAGCGATCGCCGCGATCGCGTTCGGCCGCCGCACCATGCCGGTCGACGGCAACATCGAGCGCGTGGTGTCGCGGCTCTACGCGGTCGAAGACGAGATGCCGAAAGCCAAGCCGCGGATTCAGGAGCTGGCGCGGACGCTGCTCGGCCCGGCCCGCGCCGGTGACAGTGCCCAGGCGCTGATGGATCTCGGCGCCACGATCTGCACGCCGAAGAAGCCGGCCTGCGCGCTGTGCCCGCTCAACGACGATTGCGCGGCGATGAAGCGCGGCGACGCCGAAACCTTTCCGCGCAAGGCGCCGAAGAAGACCGGCGAACTGCGCCGCGGCGCGGCCTTCGTGGTGATGCGCGGCGACCAGGTGCTGCTACGCAGCCGCGTCGCCAAAGGCCTGCTCGGCGGCATGACCGAAGTACCAAATTCCGAGTGGCTCGCGGGACACAGCGACGCCGCGGCCCGCGCGCAGGCGCCGGCACTGAACGGCGTCACGCGCTGGCATCGCAAGCCCGGCCACGTCAGCCACGTGTTCACGCACTTCCCGCTCGAACTTGTCGTCTACACTGCCCAGGCGCCGGGCGGGACGCGCGCGCCGTCCGGGATGCGCTGGGCCAGCGTCGCGACGCTCGACGGCGAGGCGCTGCCCAATCTGATGCGCAAGGTGATCGCGCACGCGTTGGACTAATCACGGTTTTGGTTCGTAGCATTCCGGATGCAGCGGATTTTGTGCATTTCCGACGACGGTATTTTAAGTCGGCTTTAATCCGGCTGCTCTTAAGGACGGTTGTCACGTCAACCAGATCGGAGACCGGCGATGGCCACAAAAATCCGGCCGACCGGCAAAGAAGTCGTCTTCCCCGCAGCGGAATTGATCGTCTCCAAGACCGATCTCAAGGGCCGCATCACTTACGCCAATCGCACCTTCTGCCGGATCGCCGGCTACTCCGAAGCCGAGCTGCTCGGCCAGCCGCACAGTATCATCCGTCATCCGGACATGCCGCGCGCGGTGTTTCGCCTGGTGTGGGAAACCATCGCCGCCGGCCGCGAGATCTTCGGCTATGTGAAGAACATGGCGCATTCCGGCGATCATTACTGGGTGTTCGCGCACGTCACCCCGTCGTTCGACGACGCCGGCAAGATCATCGGCTATCACTCCAATCGCCGCGCGCCGGACCGCGGCGTGATCGAAAAAGCGATTGCGCCGCTCTACGCCGAAGTGCTCCGGATCGAGAACAGCCACGTCAACGGCAAGGACGCGGTCGAGGCGGGCTATCGCGCGCTGGTGGATTTCGTGGCTTCCAAGAAGGTCAGTTATGACGAACTCATGTTCGCTCTCAAGAGCGCAGCTTAGTCTCGCGTCCGTCATCGTCGCCGCGCTGGCGGCGGCGGCTTTGGCGTGGATGAACTACCCGATCGCGGCGCTGGCGGTGCAGACGATCGTGCTCGTGGCGGCGGTGGTCGGGTTGTCCTGCGTGGCCGGCGCGACGCGGCTGATCGAGCAGGCCCGCGACATCTGCCAGCGGGTCGCCGACGGCGATTTCGAGGCGCGCGTGCTGCATCTTCCCGGCGGCCGCATCGGCGAGCTGTTCGGCGCCATCAACGACGTGATCGACGATTGCGACGCCTTCGTGCGCGAGGCGACCGCGTCGATGCGCGCGGTGCAGCAGCGCCGCTATTTCCGGCGGATCCTGCCGGGCGGTCTGCACGGCGCGCTGCTGCGCGGCGCCGCCACCTTCAACGACGCGACCGACAGCATCGAGGGCCGCATCCGCAGCTTCGAGCAGCAGGCCGCCCGGCTCGAAGGCGCTGTCAGCACCGTGGTCGGATCGCTCGACGCCGACTCCAAGGACATGCGCGAAACCGCCGGTCATCTCACCAGCGGCGCCTCGACGACGCGCGAGCGCCTCACCGCGGTCGCCGCGGCGTCCGAACAGGCCAGCGGCAACATGCGCCACGTCGCCGATGCGACCGCCGGCCTGTCGTCGAGCGCGCGCGAGGTCGGCGCCGACGTCGCCCGTTCCGCCGAAATCGTCGGCCGCGCGGTGGCGCGCGTGTCGGAAGCGACCAGCAACGTCGCGGCACTGCGCAGCGTCGCCGAGCGGATCAGCGAAGTGGTGAAGTCGATCGAAGCGATCGCCAGCCAGACGAACCTTCTCGCGCTGAACGCGACGATCGAGGCGGCGCGCGCCGGCGATGCCGGCCGCGGCTTCGCCGTCGTCGCGCAGGAGGTCAAGGCGCTGGCCGAGCAGACCGCGAAGTTCACCGGCGAAATCGAATCGCAGGTCGATCACGTCCACGGCGCCGCCGACGTGGTGAGCCAGTCGATCACCGACATCGGCGCGGTGATGACCGAGGTCGAGAGCATCACCACCAAGGTCGCGGGCGCCGCCGAAGCGCAATCGGACGCGACCGCCGACATCGCCCAGACCATCGAACAGGCGTTCTCCGTCGTCAGCGACATCGCGACCAGCATTCAGACCATCGCGGCGAATGCACGCGACACCGAGCGCTACGCCGAATCGACCATGACGGCGTCGACGCATCTGTCGACGAATTCGGAGACGCTCGCCGAACAGATCCGCGGCTATCTCGGCCAGGTGCGCAAGGACCTGATCCAGCAGAACGCGGCGTGACGACGGTCGGCGCCTCCCGGATCTGAAACCAGCGCTGCGTTGGTCTCGGTCGTGCGAGGCTGGTCAGCCCGAATCAATTCATGGTTCGAGACGGCGCTGCGCGCCTCCTCACCATGACGGCTGTGCTAGTGGACGTAGCGGCAGCTTCGCGGCTCGGCCTGTCATTTAGAGACTAGACCCCACCACATCCGTCATTGCGAGCGAAGCGAAGCAATCCAGCCCAGTGCACTGCGCTGGATTGCTTCGTCGCTTCGCTCCTCGCAATGACGGGGAGAGATCGTTTTGGCGTCCGAACCTCAGCCCGCCATTGCGCTGCGGACTTCGGCGCGCAGTTCGTCGATCAGCCGCAGGCCCTTGGCGGTCTCGACGTGCCAGAAGGTCCAGCCGTTGCAGGCTTCGGAGCCCTGCGCCATCGCGCCGATGCGGTGGATCGAGCCGACCTTGTCGCCGAGCATGATGGCGCCGTCGGCGCGGACCAGCGCGCCGTGGCGCTTCTTCGAATCGACCAGTCTGGCGCCGGGCAGGATCATGCCGCGCTCGATCAGTTCGGAGAACGCCACCCGCGGCGCGTCGCGCGCGGTGACGAACGGCTTCAACGTGTCTTCCGGCAGCGGCTCGACCGCGTCGATCCGTGCACGCGCGGCGTCGGCATAGGTGCGGTCGCGTTCGAAGCCGATATAGGCGCGGCGCAGCCGCTTGGCGACGGCGCCGGTCGTCCCGGTGCCGTTGAACGGATCGATCACCAGATCGCCGGGCTTCGACGAACTCAGCAGCACGCGCGCCAGCAGGCCTTCCGGCTTCTGCGTCGGGTGCACCTTCTTGCCGTCGGCGCCCTTCAGCCGCTCGTCGCCGGTGCACAGCGGAATCAGCCAGTCGGAGCGCGCCTGGACGTCTTCGTTGGCGGATTTCAGTGCGTCGTAGTTGAAGGTGTAGCCCTTGGCGTTCTCGTCGCGCGCGGCCCAGATCATGGTCTCGTGCGCGTTGGTGAAGCGGCGGCCGCGGAAATTCGGCATCGGATTGGTCTTGCGCCAGACGATGTCGTTGAGCAGCCAGAACCCGAGGTCCTGCATGATCGCGCCGACGCGGAAGATGTTGTGATACGAGCCGATCACCCAGATCGTCGCCGACGGCTTCATGACCCGGCGGGCCGCGAGCAGCCAGGCGCGGGTGAAGTTGTCGTAGGCGGCGAAGGAGTCGAACTTGTCCCAATCATCGTCGACGGCGTCGACTTGCGACTCGTCGGGACGCTTCAGCGCCCCTTTGAGCTGCAGATTGTAGGGGGGATCGGCGAACACCAGATCCACCGACTTCGCCTGCAGCTTCTCCATCTCGGCGACGCAATCGCCGACGATGATCTTGCTTGCGGGCTCGACTTCAAATTGAGTGCGGGGCGCCTTTGCAGACGCCCCGCGACGCGACACAACCATGACTCAACTAACCTGACTCATGTGACGCCGTCGGAGACGCGGGACTAAACAACCGACTGGCGATACATTGCCCCGGCAAAGTAAAAATCGACTTAATTGAAATCGAATTCGTCGCGGCGGGAACCTCGACGAGTGGCGCGGGTTTCTGAGGTCGTTTGCTCACGCTGCAACGAAGGGTCGAACGTGCGGTTCGTTTCGAGTGCCGAATGGCTCGCTGTCGTCCCGTCGCTGCACGGCACGCGCGCGTTTGACGTGCGCACTAGGCAATATTTGCCGGGCAGGTTAATTCTAATTGTCGCGGACTTGTTGATGCCGGCTGCATGGTGCGGACGGCGTGCCGCTGTGAACCGAGGAAAAGCCGATGCGTGACGATGATTTCCGTCGCAGCGACAATATCGACGACCGACGCGAGGGCGGCGGTGGCGGCGGCGGCGGATTCGGGTTTCCGATGGGCGGCGGCGGCCTCGGCATCGGTACCATCGTGGTGCTCGGTCTGGTCGGCTGGGCCTTCGGCATCGATCCGCGGCTGCTGATCGGCGGCGCCGAAATCCTCACCGGCGGCGGCGCGCCGACCCATCAGGCCGATCGCGCGTCGCCCGGCAAGCAGGGCGCACCGACCGACGACATGGGCAAGATGATCTCCGGCGTGCTCGGCGAAATCGACGATCGCTGGACCGAGATCTTCAAGGCCAACGGCCAGACTTATATCGGGCCGAAGATCGTGCTGTTCCGCAACTCGACCAATGGCGGCCGCTGCGGCATGGCGCAATCGGCGATGGGGCCGTTCTATTGTCCTCCGGACAAGCAGATCTTCATCGACACCAATTTCTTCAAGCAGGTCGAGACCCGCTTCAAGGGCTGCTCCGGCAGCGCCTGCCGCTTCACCGCGGCCTACATCATCGCCCACGAAGCCGGCCATCACGTTCAGAACCTGCTCGGCATTCTGCCGCGGGTGACGCGGCTGCAGGAGCAGGCCGGTTCGCGCGCCGAATCCAACGCGCTGCAGGTCCGCGTCGAATTGCAGGCCGACTGTCTGTCGGGCGTCTGGGTCAATCGCGAGGAGAAGAAGCGCCCGAACTTCCTCGAAGACGGCGACATCGACGCGGCGCTGACCACCGCGAGCGCGATCGGCGACGACACGCTGCAGCGCAAAGCCGGCCGCGACGTGGTGCCGGATTCCTTCACCCACGGTTCGGCCGAACAGCGCAAGCGCTGGTTCATGACCGGCTACAAGCAAGGCACCGTGCAGGCCTGCAACACGTTCGCGGCGGAACGGTTGTAGGGGGGCTGAGACTGCTTCTCCGTCATTGCGAGCGAAGCGAAGCAATCCAGACGCGGTGCCTGCGCTTCGGGATTGCTTCGTCGCTTCGCTCCTCGCAATGACGGGCGGGGATAGGATCGATGAAGCAACCCTGTGTGTACATAGTCGCCAATCGCAGGAAGGGAACGATCTACACGGGGGTTACCAGCGACCTACCGAAGCGCGCCTTTGAGCATCGCGAAGGTCTGGTCGACGGGTTCTCCAAGAAATACGGTTGTCGAATGCTGGTCTGGTAAGAACTGCACGAGACCATGATTCAAGCGATCACACGCGAGAAGCAGCTTAAGGCCGGAAGTCGCACCAGGAAAATCGCCCTGATCGAAAGCCTGAATCCGGAATGGGCCGACCTCTACAATACGTTGACCTGATCGAGGTTACTCGGCAATTGACTGCAACCGGCACATCCGTCATTGCGAGCGCAGCAAAGCAATCCAGCGCCGTGCATTGAGCTGGATTGCTTCGTCGCTTCGCTCCTCGCAATGACGGGAGAGTTTCTTAGATGGCCTCCTCCGAACAACCAAAGACATTCATCCCGCTCAACATCGCGGTGCTCACCGTTTCGGATACGCGGTCGCTCGGCGACGACAAGTCCGGCGCGACGCTGGCCGAGCGGCTGACGGCGGCCGGGCACAATCTCGCGGCGCGGGAGATCGCGAAGGACGACATCGCGGCGATTCGCGACGTCGTGCAGCGCTGGATCGCCGATCCCGGCGTCGACGCGATCATCACCACCGGCGGCACCGGATTCACCGGACGGGACGTCACGCCGGAAGCGATCGAGCCGCTGTTCGAAAAGCGGATGGACGGCTTCTCGATCGTGTTCCACATGATGAGCTACGCCAAGATCGGCACCTCGACGATCCAGAGCCGCGCCACTGCGGGCGTCGCCGGCGCGACCTACATCTTCTGCCTGCCCGGGTCGCCCGGTGCCTGCCGCGACGGCTGGGACGGCATCCTCGCCGCCCAGCTCGATTTCCGCACGCGGCCGTGCAACTTCGTCGAGATCATGCCGCGGCTCGACGAGCATCTGCGCCGCGCCAAGGCGTAGTTTTTCCGCATACGCGCCGAGCCGCTGCGCATCTTGACAGTGATGTCGACGCGCGGAACCATCGGTCCACAACGACAGCCGCGTCCACGCGGCGACGATGGAGGATGCCCGTGGGAGAAATCGTTTCGATCGAGGCGCTGGCCGCGCAGATCAAGGACGGCATGACGGTCGCGCTCGGCGCCGACAATTCGGGGCCGGCGATGGCCGCGACCGCGGTGCTGCTGGCGCAGCGCCCGAAGAACCTCCACATCGTCTGCGTCCCGATCAGCGGCATCCAGGCCGACATGCTGATCGGCGCCGGCTGCGTCGGCACGCTCGAAACCAGCGCGGTGACGCTCGGCGAAGCCGGCGGCGCGCCGCGCTTTGCCGACGGCATTCGCAGCGGCGCGTTCAAGATGATGGACGCGACCTGCCCGGCGGTTTTGGCCGGTCTCGTCGCCGGCCAGAAGGGGGTGCCGTTCATGCCGATCCGCGGCGTTATCGGCAGCGACGTGCTGAAGATGCGGCCGGACTGGAAGGTGATCGACAATCCGTTCGCGCCGGACGATCCGATCGTCGTGGTGCCGGCGATCCGGCCGGACGTCGCGCTGTTTCACGCCCGCGAAGCCGATCGCTTCGGCAATGTGCGGATCGGTCGTCAGGCCGAACTCGCCGCAATGGCCTATGCGGCGAAGACCACGCTGGTCACGGTCGAGCGCATCGTCGAGACCTCTCTGCTCGCCGACGAGCGTTCCGCCGCGGGCGTGCTGCCGGCGCTGTATGTCGGCGCGATCGCCGAGGCCAAGCAGGGCGCCTGGCCGATCGGGCTCGCCGGCGAATACACCACCGATACGGCCGAAGTCGCGCGCTACGCCAAGATGGCGCGCTCGGCCGACGGCTTCGCGGCCTACATCAAAGGCTTCGCCCAGCGTTTCGAGGCGGTGGCATGAGCACGGCGCCTGCGACCACCCGCGAAATCCTGATCGCCACCATCGCCGATCTGCTCGACGGCGTCCGCACCGTCGCGGTCGGCGCGTCTTCGCCGATCCCGGCCGCCGGCGCGATGCTGCTGCGCGCCCGCAACGAGCAGCGCGGCCGCGAGCGGGTGCGCGTCATCGTGCTCGGCTCGCGCGAGCACAACTTCTTCACCAACGGCTCGTTCGAGCTGTTCGACGCCACCGCGCAGGGGCGCGTCGATGCGTTCTTCCTCGGCGGCGGCCAGATCGACGGGCAGGCGAATATCAATCTGGTCGGCACCGGCGACTATCCGACCAGCACGGTGCGCTGGCCGGGTTCGTTCGGCTCGGCCTATATGTACTATCTGATCCCGCTGGTGATCCTGTTTCGCGAAGAGCATTCGCCGCGCGTGCTGGTCGACAAGGTCGACTTCGTCAGCGCGCCGGGATCGAGCGAAGGCATCCATCGCACCGGCGGGCCGCATGCGCTGCTGACGTCGCTGGCGCTGTTCGACTTCGACAAGGAGAAAAAGCGTTTCCGCCTGCGCAGCGTGCATCGCGGCCACACCGCCGAGGATGTTCGCGCCGCGACCGGCTTCGACTACGACGCGCCGGCGAACGTGCCGTCGACGCCCGAACCCGACGCCGAGACGATGGCGCTGCTGCGCGGCCGGGTCACCGGCGAACTTTCCGAGTGCTATCCGCAATTCGTCGAGACGCTGGTGGCGGATCGGGCCGCCTAGGCGCTCGATCGGCACCGGCCGAACGCCGCGCGCAGCTGGCGGACCAGCGCACGCGCGGCCGCATGGATAGCGGCGCGCTGCAGCGCCCGCCCACGCCTGGCGTGGAACGCGATCAGGTCTGAGGTGACGCGCCGCGGCTGGTCGCGACGCGGCGCCATTACAAGGTCAGCTCCCAGGTCTCTCCGATCAGGTTCTGGCCCCAGCTGCTGTGCGGTTCGGTTGCGACCAGCACGAAGCCCGCGTCCTGATAGATTTTTCGCGCGGCGACCAGGATGCTTTGCGTCCACAGCGTTACTTTGCGGTAGCCGCATTGCCGGGCGAAGCCGATCGCCTCCTGCACCAGCCGCTGCCCGAGCCGTTGCCCGCGCGCCTCCGGCGTCACCAGCAACAGCCGCAGCTTGGCGACCTCGTCGCTCGCCCGCATCAGAAACAGCGAGCCGGCCTGGACGCCGTCGAGCTCGGCGACCCAGCAGCGCTCGCGGGCGGGATCGTGGGACGCCAGGAATTGTCCGGCGATCTCCGCCACCAGCGCTTCGAACGTGGCGTCGAAGCCGTATTCGGCGGCGTAGAACGCGCCGTGGCTCTGCACCACCCAGCCGATGTCGCCGGGCCGCGGTCCGCGCAGCGTCGCCATCGGGGGCGAGACCGCCGCAGCCGACAGGATCCGCTCGATGCCGCTCATCGACGCCACCAGCCGCGACCGCTCGGCAGGCGGCAGGCCGGCAAGCATCGCGGCGATTTCCTGCTGCGAGCGCTGCTCCAGGCGGCCGTAGGCGGTGCGGCCCTTGGCGGTCAGGCTCAGTCGCGACTGCCGCTTGTCGTCCGGCGAAGGCTTGCGGCTGAGCAGGCCCGCGTCGGCGAAGCTCTGCAGAATCCGGCTGAGATAGCCGGCGTCGATCCCGAGCTCGGCGCCGATCTCCTTGGCCAGCGGGGCGTCGCGATGCGCCAGTTCGTACAGCACCCGCGCCTCGGTCAGCGAATACGGGGTGTCGAGCAGATGTTGTTCGAGCACGCCGAGCCGGCGGGTGTAGAAACGGTTGAAGCCACGCACGGTGGCGACTTGATCGGGCAGGACGGGATTCGACATGGCGCTCCTCTATGGTTGCCATAGTCAAATAAATGATTGCCGATGGCAAGTAATTTCGAGGCGCGGTCGGCGTGGTGTTGGCAACGTGTCGGCGATCCTGACGACAGATGGCCGGCGAGGGTGTCGCGTCCTGTGGAGAAGCTTCAGTTGAGAGCGGTCGGGGGAGGTGCCGTCAGACCAGCACGATCCGGCTGCGCAGCAGCGTGCGCGACGAGCGACCGAGCTGCCGCAGCAGCCGCGCTTCGGAGCGCGCCGGATCGTGGCCGCCGAGCCGCTCGTAATGATCGCGGGCGATCAGCAGGCCCTGGTCGGCCCGCGGTCCGGCGAACTGCCGCCGCAGCGCGCTGAAGGTCTCGCGCCAGCTCGGCTCGGCATAGGGCGAGCGGGCGTAGCGGAAGATTCCCGCGCGCGGCCGGCCGCTGAGCGACACGCCCTGAATGAACTGGGTGGTTTCTTCGATCCAGCCGGAATCCAGCACGGCGCCGGCGTGCAGGAACATCAGCCAGGGCGAGCGCGATTGCTGCGCGCCCGCCGCGAGCGCCGCGGCACGGCTGCCCTGCACGGCGAGGAAGTCGCAGCCGGCGATATCGGCGACGCGCTCGATCACGCCGTCATCCTTGCGGTCGACCAGGACGACCTCGCGGATCACGCCCGCAGCCGCGCCGGGAACCAGCGCCGCCAACGTGGCGACCGCTGTCCGCTCGACACCTTCAGTAGGGATGATGACGCTCAGCATGTCCGCCGACGGCTTCGATTGTGACTGTGCAGTGCACGCTTAGCACCTCGTGGCGTCGAAATCAGCACGGAATTGCAGCCTGCCCGGAAAGCAGGCGCGGTCGCCGCAAACTTGTTTGTGCGCTCCCTGAGTTTGTTCTTGATTTGTTCCTTTGCCGCGCTATCTTCACGGCATGAGCAGAGCATCCAGTGCCCTCAAGCGCCCGCCGGTCACGGCGCCCTCCGAGCCGGTGGGCGCAATCTCTCCTTTCCCCGCGATCGAAGTCGCGATCGACAAGCAGCGGCGGCGCGGCCGCGGCGCGCAGTCCAACGACAGCGGTCGCTACGAGGCCGAAGCCCGCGTCGCGTTCGACGACGGTTGGCAGAGCCTCGACGAACTGCCGCCGTTCAAGACCACGGTCGCGCTCGACACCGCGCGCAAAGTCATAACCCGTAACGACTCGCCGGATATCGGCTTCGACCGGTCGATCAATCCGTATCGCGGCTGCGAGCACGGCTGCGTGTACTGCTTCGCGCGGCCGACCCATGCGTATCTCGGCCTGTCGCCGGGGCTGGATTTCGAGTCGCGGCTGTTCGCCAAGCCGGACGCGCCGGCGCTGCTGGAGAAGGAACTCGCCGCCGCCGAGTACGAGCCGAAGATGATCGCGATCGGCACCAACACCGATCCGTATCAGCCGATCGAGCGCGAGCGGAAGATCATGCGCGGGATTCTCGAGGTGCTGGAAAAGACCGGCCATCCGGTCGGCATCGTCACCAAATCGGCGCTGGTGACCCGCGACATCGACATCCTGGCGCGGATGGCGAAGCGTCAGCTCGCCAAGGTCGCGCTGTCGGTGACGTCGCTGGATCCGAAATTGACGCGCACCATGGAGCCGCGGGCGTCGTCGCCGGAGAAGCGGCTCGAAGCTTTGAAGCGACTGTCCGAGGCCGGCATTCCGACCACGGTGATGGTGGCGCCGGTGATCCCCGCGCTCAACGACATGGAGATCGAGCGCATCCTCGACGCCGCAGCGCATGCCGGCGTCAAGGAGGCGAGCTACGTGATGCTGCGGCTGCCGCTCGAAGTCCGCGATCTGTTCCGCGAGTGGCTGATGGCGAACTATCCGGATCGCTATCGCCACGTCTTCACCCTGATCCGCGACATGCGCGGCGGCCGCGACTACGACTCGCAGTGGGGCACCCGGATGAAGGGCACCGGCCCGATCGCCTGGATGATCGGCCGCCGGTTCGAGACTGCCTGCGCGCGGCTCGGTCTGAACAAGCGCCGCTCCAAGCTGACGATTGATCATTTCGAGAAGCCGGAGAAGGCCGGGCAGCAGCTGAGTTTGTTTTAAGCGCCGATCCGTAGGATCGGTTGAGCCGACGGCGAAACCCATCGCGCCAAACCCACCGCATCGATGGGTGTCGCTGCGCTCAACTCATCCTACGGGAAGATGCGGGAAACCACGCTCCCTTTGAATTGCGGGCATGCGCGGGATTTCCGGTTGCGCGTGCCGGCGCCTGCCCGCAGCATCCCGGCATGATTCGGGACACCAAGAAGCCGGCGAAAGCCGCGGCGGCCAGAGCGTCGAAGGTTGTGGCCAAAGCCGCCGCCGGCAAGCCGCGAGCCGCCAAATCCGCGCCCGCCAAGGGGCTCGGCAAAGGCGTGATCGCGGTCGCGCCGCCGAGCTTCCGGCGGGAGCGGACGCTGATCAAGCGCGGCATCTGGCCGGTGGCGGGCTGCGACGAGGCGGGCCGCGGGCCGCTCGCCGGGCCGGTGGTCGCGGCCGCCGTGGTGCTCGACCCGAAGCGGGTGCCGAAGGGGCTCGACGATTCCAAGCGGCTGACCGCCGAGAAGCGCGAAGAGCTGTTCGAGGAAATCTGCGCCACCGCTCAGGTCGCGGTAGCCTACGCGTCGCCTGAACGGATCAATCGCGACAACATCCTGCGCGCCTCGTTGTGGGCCCTGACCCGGGCCGTCCACGCGCTGCCGGACCTGCCGCAGCACGTCTTCGTCGACGGCCGCGACCGGCTGGCGACGCGCTGCGAGAGCGAGGCGGTGATCGGCGGCGATGGCCTGATCGCGTCGATCGCCGCGGCTTCGATCATCGCCAAAGTATCGCGCGACCGGCTGATGTGCCGGCTGGCGCAGGAATGCCCCGGCTACGGCTTTGAACAGCACAAGGGCTACGGTGTGCCCGAGCATCTCGCGGCGCTGGCGCGGCTCGGGCCGACGGTGCATCACCGCAGGTTCTTCGCCCCCGTCGCCGCCGCCTGGCAGAAGATCGAGGGCGTTCCGGCCGCGCCGTCCGGCGTCACCGGCGATCTGTTCGAACCAGCGCCGGAACCCGGGATCGCCGCCACGCTGTGAGCGCGGCCAAGCCGGTTGCCTGAGCCGCCGGTGGGCTCTATCACGGGCGAACCGAACTCCGCTGGCCCCGCATGCGCTTTACCTCCCTGATCATCGAATTGATCCGCGCCCGGCCGCGGCTGATGTTCTGGCTGGTGGTGTCGGCGCAGGCGCTGCTGTGGCTGCTGGTGCCGCTTCTGGTCTATGCCAGCCCGCCGGAAGGCGTCGCCACGGTGCTGGCCTATGGCCGCGAATATCAGGTCGGCAGCGACCTCGGGCCGCCGCTGGCTTTCTGGCTCGCCGACATCGCGTTTCGCGCCACCGGCGGCCACGTCGTCGGCGTCTATCTGCTGGCGCAGCTCTGCTTCATCGTCACGTTCTACGGGTTGTTTCAGCTCGCCCGCAGCATGGTCGGCCCGCAGCATGCGGTGATCGCCGTGCTGCTGACCGCGACCATCACCGCTTTCGCCGAGTCGGGCGTCGCCTTCGGGCCGCTGGTGCTGGCGCGGCCGCTGTGGGCGCTGGTGCTGTGGCACAGCTGGGAGATCATCGGCCGTGGCCGGCGCAGCGCCTGGTTCGCGCTCTCGATCGAAGTCGGGCTGTTGCTGCTGACCACGGTCGCGGCGCCGGCGCTGTTGCTGCTGCCGATCGGCTTCGCACTCGCCACCGCGCGCAGTCGCCGCGCGCTGATGTCGCTCGATCCGCTGTTCGGCCTGCTGGTGATCGCGGTGCTGGTGCTGCCCTACGGCATCTGGCTGATGCGCGCCGACATCTTCGCACTGCCGCCGCTGCCGGCGTCGACCGAGTTCGGCGATCGCGCGATCCGCGCCGTCGAGCTGTTCGGCGGCCTGCTGCTCGCGCTCGGTGGCGTCGCGCTGCTGGCGCTGCTCAACACCAGCCGGTTCGATCGCCGGCCCGACGACGCGCCGGTGGTGTATCGGGCGCCGGTCGATCCGCTGGCGCGGCAGTATGTGTACTTCTTCGCGCTCGCGCCCGCGCTGCTTGGCAGCGTCGCCGCCGGCGTGTTCGGATTGAAGCACGTCATCGGCGGTGCCGGCATCGCACTGCTGATGGTCGGGCTTGCGGTGGTGATGGCGACCGGGGATCTCGTGCATCTGCGCCGGCAGCGCGTGCTGCGCACCGCCTGGGCGGCGCTGGTCGCAGCCCCGGCGGCGGCCGCCATTCTGGCGGCAGTGGTGCTGCCCTGGGTCAGCCCCGCCGAACGCGCCACCTCGCTGCCGGCCAGCGACATCGCCCGTTATTTCGGCGAGAGCTTCGAGCGCCGCACCGGCCGGCCGCTGCCGGCCGTGGCGGGCGATCCGGAACTGGCGGGTCTGATCGCCATGGGCGCGTCGCGGCCGCATCTGTTTCTCGACGCGACGCCGGCGCGGACGCCGTGGGTGACGCCGGCAGGCTTCAGCGAACGCGGCGGGGTGGTGGTCTGGCGCGCCGCCGACACCGCCGGCAAGCCGCCGGCCGACATCGCCCAGCGGTTTCCGGACATTGTGCCGGAGCTGCCGCGTGCGTTCGAGCGAACCATTGCCGGGCGCCAGCCGCTGCTGCGGGTCGGCTGGGCGATCGTGCGGCCGAAAGCCACGCAGTAACTGTGGCCGCCCGCTAATCCAGCGCCGCGAGCGCGGTGGCGATCGCGCGCAGATCCTGCCAGGCCAGCCGCTTGTAGGTCGGCTGCCGCAGCAGATAGGCCGGGTGCAGCGTCGGCAGCGCCCGGATCGCGCGGGTCCCGGTGTCGTAGTCGAACCATCGCCCGCGCGTGCGCATGATGCCGTCGCGGGTCGACAGCAATGTCTGGGTCGAGGGATTGCCGAGCGTCACCAGGATCGAAGGATCGACCAGTTCGATCTGCCGTTTGATGAACGGCAGGCAGATCTGGGTCTCCTGCGGCGTCGGCGTGCGGTTGCCCGGCGGCCGCCACGGAATCACATTGGCGATGTAGACCTTGCTGCGGTCGAGACCGATTGCCGCCAGCATCAGGTCGAGCAGCTTGCCGGAGCGGCCGACGAACGGCAGACCCTCGATGTCCTCCTCGCGCCCCGGCGCTTCGCCGACCAGCATGATGCGCGCCTGCGGATTGCCGTCGGCGAACACCAGCCGCGTCGCAGTAGACCGCAGCGCGCAGCCGTCGAATTGCTCCATCAATGCGCGCAGCGCCTCGAGCGACGGCGCGGTCGCGGCCGCCTCGCGGGCCGAGACGATCGCAGCGTCGGGTGACGGTGGAGCCGTGCCGAGAGCCGGCGCCGGCCGCGGCGCGAGCGGCCGAATTGTGTCCGGAAGCGACGGCGGCGCCGGCGCGCGCTGCTCGGCTTGAATCGGCGCGGCGACTTCGTCGTCGAGCAATCGGTTGACCGGCTCGTCGTTCAGCGCGCAGTCCACCCCGGCGTCGAGATAGAACGCCAGCAATTGCTGCAGGCTGGGCGCGGGTTCAAGCATCATGGTGAGCGGTCGATCGCGGGCTGGTGAACAAGGCCGGACATCGTCGGCAGTTTCGCAGAGCGGACTCTGCCCGAGAAAAACGCCGCGTGAAAGCCGGAACGAACAGGCAGCCGGTACATTTGGGTGGTTGTCCTCCCGGGAAAAATAAGAAAGAACACCCGCTGGAAACGTTCAAGAGTGTCCCTGCGAGAAAAATAGATGAGCGACGAAACGCTGCCGCCCCGCGAATCGATGGAATTCGACGTTGTCATCGTCGGCGCAGGACCCTCGGGATTGGCGTCCGCCATCCGGCTGAAACAGCTCAATCCGGAGCTTTCGGTGGTCGTGGTCGAGAAGGGCTCCGAGGTCGGCGCGCACATCTTGTCCGGCGCGGTGATCGACGTATCGGCGCTCGACAGACTGATGCCGAGCTGGCGCGAGGACGACAGCTGTCCGCTCCAGACCCGTGTCGAGGACGACCACTTCTACGTCATGACGTCGGAGAAGGCCTACAAGGTACCAAATATCATGGTGCCGCCGATGCTCGACAACCACAAGAACTACATCGGCTCGCTCGGCGATCTGTGCCGTTGGCTCGGCCCGAAGGCCGAAGAACTCGGCGTCGAAATCTATCCCGGCTTCGCCGCGACCGAAGTGCTGTACGGCGACAACGGCGAAGTCCGCGGCATCGCCACCGGTGACATGGGCATCGGCCGCGACGGCCAGCCCAAGGATTCATACACCCGCGGCATGGAACTGCTCGGCAAGTACACGCTGTTCGCCGAAGGCGCGCGTGGCAGCCTGTCGAAGCAGCTGATCGCCAAGTACAAGCTCGACAAGGACAGCAATCCGCCGAAATTCGGCATCGGGTTGAAGGAAGTCTGGGAGATCGACCCGGCCAAGCACCGCAAGGGCCGCATCGCGCATTCGTTCGGCTGGCCGCTCAGCAACAATATCGGCGGCGGCTCGTTCCTGTATCACTACGGCACCAATCTGGTCGCGGTCGGCTTCGTCGTGCATCTGAATTACGACGATCCGTATCTGTCGCCGTTCGAGCAGTTCCAGAAGTTCAAGACGCACCGCTCGGTGGCGCCGATCTTCGAGGGCGGCAAGCGGATTTCCTACGGCGCCCGCGCCATCACCGAAGGCGGCTGGCAGTCGGTTCCGCGGCTGACCTTCCCGGGCGGCGCGCTGGTCGGCTGCGCCGCGGGCTTCGTCAACGTGCCGCGCATCAAGGGCGTCCACAACGCGATCGGTTCCGGCATGCTGGCGGCGGAGCACGTCGCGGCGGCGCTGGCCGCCGGGCGCAGCAACGACGAGGTGGCGAGTTACGAGGAATCGTGGCGCGAGTCCGCGATCGGCCGCGATCTGTTCAAGATCCGCAACGTCAAGCCGCTGTGGTCGAAGTTCGGCACCGCGGTCGGCGTGGTGCTGGCCGGCTTCGAAATGTGGTGCTCGACTCTCGGCTTCTCGGTGTTCGGCACCCTGTCGCACGGCAAGCCGGACCGCTCGACGCTCGACCCTGCCAAATCGCACGAGCCGCACCCGGGACCGAAGCCGGACGGCAAGCTGACCTTCGACCGGCTGTCCTCGGTGTTCCTGTCGAACACCAATCACGAGGAAGACCAGCCGGTCCACTTGAAGGTCGCCGACATGGACCTGCAGAAGAAGTCCGAGCACGACGTCTTCGCCGGACCGTCGGGGCGCTATTGCCCGGCCGCGGTGTACGAATGGGTCGAGGAGCCGACCGGTCCACGCTTCGTGATCAATGCGCAGAACTGCGTCCACTGCAAAACCTGCGACATCAAGGATCCGAACGGCAACATCACCTGGGTGCCCCCGGAAGGTGGCGGCGGCCCGAATTATCAGGGCATGTAACCACGATGTCGTGAGCGCCGGCGCGCCGTGAACCTCGCGCCGGTCACGATCCTGCCATGTTGCCACCGTCTCAATCGGCGTGAGGGCCGCACCGCGACACTTTGCGGGGCGGTGGGGATGGTGCGTGCCTTGGTCCGATCCTTGCGATTGGACGCTAAAACCGGCATTGTCACCGACCAAACGCTGCCGGCTCGGCGGCCGGGACATCCGAGCCCTTTCCTGGAGCTAGGCACTTGATGCTTCTTCACCGATTCCGTCGCTCGATGTTTGTCGCCGTCACCGTCACGGCGCTGCCGATCGCGGGGCAGGCGCTGGCGCAGACCCCGGACCATCCGGCGGACAATTCCGCGCAATTTCCGACCAACCAGGATCTGCGGTCGTTGACCACGGCCGGCAGCTATCTCGCCGCCCGCCACGCCAGCGTGGAGCGCGACGCGGCCTCCGCCGCGGCGTTCTATCGGTCGGCGCTGCGTACCGACCCGAAGAACAACGAACTACTCGACCGCGCCTTCATCTCCTCGCTGGCGGAAGGCAACATCGACGAGTCGGTCAAGCTCGCCGACCGGATTCTGAAGATCGACAAGACCAACCGCGTGGCGCGCCTCGTGCTCGGCGTCCGCGATCTGAAGACCAAGAAATACGCCGCCGCGATTCAGAACGTGAACCTGTCGGTCCGCGGCCCGATCACCGATCTGGTCGCGACCCTGCTCGCCAGCTGGGCGATGGAGGGCGCCGGCGACGTCAAGGGCGCGGTGGCCAATATCGACAAGCTCGCCGGTCCGGAATGGTATCCGATCTTCAAGGACCTGCATTCCGGCATGATGCTCGAGCTGGCGAATAAGCAGAAGGACGCCGGCGTCCGGTTCGAACGGGCCTACAAGCTCGACGACTCCGCGCTGCGGGTGATGGACGCGTATGCGCGCTGGCTGTCGCGCAACAAGGACGCCGCCTCCGCGACCGCGATCTACGAGAGCTTCGACAAGAAGCTGTCGCGCCATCCGTTGGTGCTGGAAGGATTGCGTGAGACCAGGGCCGGCAAGAAGCTGCCGCCGCTGGTCGACGGCCCGCAGGCTGGCGCGGCCGAGGCGCTGTACGGCATCGGCGCGTCGCTGACCCGCCGCGGCGGCGAAGACCTGGCGCTGGTCTACCTGCAACTCGCGCTGTATCTGCAGCCCGATCACGCGCTGGCGCTGCTGGCGCTCGGCGACCTCTACGAATCGGTCAAGAAGCCGCAGATGGCCGTGAAGGTCTACGAGCGGGTGCCGGCCAATTCGGCGCTGAAGCGCAACGCCCAGATCCAGCTCGCCACCGATCTCGACGCCACGGACCGCAGCGAGGAGGCGATCAAGATCCTCAAGACGGTGATCGCCGAGGACGGCAAGGATCTCGAAGCGATCATGGCGCTCGGCAACATCGAGCGCGGCCGCAAGAAGTTCGCCGACTGCGCCGTCACCTACTCGCAGGGCATCGACGCGCTCACCGGCACCGAGAAGAACAGCTGGGTGTATTACTACTTCCGCGGCATCTGCGAGGAGCGCTCCAAGCAGTGGGCCAAGGCCGAAGTCGACATGAAGAAGGCGCTGTCGCTGCAGCCGGAGCAGCCGCACGTCCTCAATTATCTCGGCTATTCCTGGATCGACCAGGGCATCAACCTCGACGAAGCGATGAAGATGATCAAGCGCGCCGTCGACCAGCGTCCCGACGACGGCTACATCGTCGACTCGCTGGGCTGGGCGTATTTCCGCATCGGCAATTACGAAGACGCGGTGAAGACGCTGGAGCGGGCGATCGACCTGAAGCCGGAAGACCCGACCATCAACGACCATCTCGGCGACGCCTATTGGCGCGTCGGCCGCACGCTGGAGGCGCGCTTCCAGTGGGCGCACGCCCGCGATCTCAAGCCCGATCCGGAGGAACTGCCGAAGATCGAGGCCAAGCTCGCCAACGGCCTGCCGGAAGACACCTCGTCGGCGGCGTCGGCCGACAAGAAGAAGGAAGACGGCAAGGGCGGCTGAGCCGCCCTTTGTCGGACGGCGGCTTTGCGGCGCTGGATCTGCGGTGACCCGCGGCGCCGATCGAGCGGTCCGGGCCTCGCAGCGGACGCATTTGGCACAAAGGCTGGATTGCTTCGGCGCGGCGCCTGTGGTCGGAGGGCGCATCCGGCGCTTTCGGATGATCGTAGGGATGGCGGGCTTGGGGGCCTTCGTTGAGTAACGGTTCTGTGGTCACGCTGAGTGATCTGGCGCGCGCCAAAGTCAATCTCACGCTGCGCGTGGTCGGCCGCCGCGCCGACGGCTATCACGACCTCGAAAGCGTGGTGGCGTTCGCCGACTGTGCCGATCGCCTGACGCTGCATCCCGGTGCCGAGCTGAGCCTGGTCACCACCGGGCCGGGCGCGCAGGATTGCGGCGACAGCGCCGACAATCTGGTGCTGAAGGCGACCCGCCTGCTCGCCGAGCGCGTTCCGAACCTGCGCAGCGGCGCTTTCGTGCTCGACAAGCATTTGCCTGTCGCGGCCGGCATCGGCGGCGGTTCGGCCGACGCCGCGGCGGCGCTGCGGCTGCTCGCCCGCGCCAACGATCTGGCTGCCGACGATCCGCGCGTGGTCGAAGCGGCCCGGCTCACCGGCGCCGACGTGCCGGTCTGTCTGCCCTCCAAAGCCTGCGTGATGACCGGCGTCGGCGACAATCTGGCGCCGCTGCCGTTGCCGCGGCTGCCGGCCGTAATGGTCAATCCGCGCGTGCCGGTGGCGACCAAGGACGTGTTCACCGCGCTCGGCCTGCGCGCCGGTCAGCTCAATGTCGGCGTGGTCGATGTGCTGAAATCGACAGGCTGGCCCGCGGAGGATTCTTCCGCCGCCGAATGGATTGCGGCGTTGAAACGCGGCACCAACGATCTCGAAGCGCCGGCACGCAAGGTCGAGCCGATCATCGGCGAGGTGCTGCAGGCGCTCGCGGCGTTGCCGGGCGTGCAACTGCCGCGGATGTCCGGCTCCGGCGCCACCTGCTTCGCGCTGTTCGCCAGCGACGGCGACGCCCAAGCCGGTGCCGCCAAGCTGCAGGCCGCGCACCCCGGCTGGTGGGTCCACGCCGGCGCGCTGAGCTGATCAGCAGTTATTGATTTCGACCTCGTCATTCCGGGGCGGGCGCAGCGAAGCTGCGCGCGAACCCGGAATCTCGACGTGTCCGATCACCTCTGGATTCCGGGTTCGCGAGCTGCGCTCGCGCCCCGGAATGACGGTGCTAGGAGCAATAGCGGTGCAAAGACCAATCACGGTGCAAGGACCAGAGCGACGTGCGCCGCTCAGTGCGACCTGGCCAGGCAGAACGCCACCACCTGCTCCAGCGCCGTCTTCATCGGCGAGGGCGGGAACAGCGCCAGCGCGTCGACCGCCATCGCGCCGTAGTGGTGCGCGCGCTGGATGGTGTCTTCGAGGGCGCGGTGCTTGGCCATCAGCGCGATCGCCTGATCGAGATCGGCCTCGGTGATTTCGCCGCGCTCCAGCGCCTTGATCCAGAACGCGCGCTCGGCGTCGTTGCCGCGGCGGAACGCCAGCACCACCGGCAGCGTGATCTTGCCTTCGCGGAAATCGTCGCCGACGTTCTTGCCGAGCTTGGCGGCCTTGCCGCCGTAGTCGAGCACGTCGTCGACCAGCTGGAAGGCGATGCCGATGTTCATGCCGAACGAGCGGCAGGCCGACTGCTCGGCCTTCGGCCGCTCGGCGATCGCCGGGCCGACTTCGCAGGCCGCGGCGAACAGTTCGGCGGTCTTGCCGCGGATCACCGCGAGATATTCGTCTTCGGTGGTCGCGGTGTTCTTGGCGGCGGCGAGCTGCATCACCTCGCCTTCCGCGATCGTCGCCGAGGCCGCCGACAGGATGTCGAGCGCGCGCAGCGAGCCGACCTCGACCATCATCCGGAACGCCTGGCCGAGCAGGAAGTCGCCGACCAGCACGCTGGCCTCGTTGCCCCACAGCATCCGCGCCGACTTCTTGCCCCGGCGCATCTCGCTCTCGTCGACGACGTCGTCGTGTAGCAGCGTCGCGGTGTGCATGAACTCGACCGCGGCGGCGAGCTTGATGTGGCCGTCTCCGGCATAGCCGGTGAGATTCGCCATCGCCAGCGTCAGCATCGGCCGCAGCCGCTTGCCGCCCGACGAGATCAGATGGTTCGCGACCTCGGGGATCATGGTGACGTCCGAGCCGGTGCGCGACAGGATGGTGGCGTTGACCCGCTCCATGTCGGCCGCGACCAAGCCGACCAATTGATCGATCGAGGCGGGCGGGGGGCCTTCGAAGGGTACGACTACGGCCACGCTCAGTCTCCAGATTCGGGGAGTTTTCGGACACATCGAGTCCGCGCGAAAACTCCTGATTTCGTTGCTCGGGGCGAATTGGGACGCCGACGCGGCGTCGGCCGGCGATTTCGCTCTTCGTCCAAGTCCCGACTATATCATGGGACCGGCCCGCTCACGAGACGACGACAGTCGCTCGACACGGTTGCCGGGAGCTATAATGCAGGGATCAGGGGGGGCGCAAGGTTGCGGGAACTGGTGAGGACCAATGACGTGGTGCTGATCTCGGCGGTCGGGGCGCTGCTCGACGGCGCCGGCATCGACTATCTGGTGATGGACCAGAACATGAGCATCCTGGAGGGCTCGGTTGGGGTGATTCCGCGCCGAATCCTGGTCCACCCCGACGATCTCCAGCCGGCGCGTCAGGTTTTGACGGACGCTGGGCTGGCCCACGAACTCCGCACCGATGACTGATCCTGCCGCGACCTCCGAGGACGGCTTTCTCGGCGGCCGGCTCCGGCTGCGGCAGCCGGTCACCGGCCACCGCGCCGGCCACGACGCCATTCTGCTGGCGGCGGCCACCAGGGCCCGGCCCGGCGACCGCGTGGTCGAGTTCGGCGCCGGTGTCGGTGCGGCGGGGCTGGCGCTGGCGAGCCGCGTCGAGGGGCTCGATCTGGTGCTGGTGGAGCGCGATCCCCGGCTTGCCGATCTGGCGCGCGGAAACGCTGCAGCCAATGGTCTCCGCGCCGCCGCGGTCGTGCTCGACGTGGCCGCCGGCGCCGACGAATTCGCGGCGGCGGCGCTGTTGCCCGACTGCGCCGATGTCGTGCTGATGAACCCACCGTTCAACGATCCGTCGCGGCATCGCGGCTCGCCCGACGGCGCGCGGCAGGCCGCCCACGTCGCGACCGCCACGACATTGCAATCCTGGGTACATGCGGCGCGGCGGATTCTGAAATCCGGCGGAGCCCTGACGCTGATCTGGCGCGCCGATGGTCTCGCCGACGTGTTCGCGGCGCTTGGCCGCGGCTTCGGCAACCTTGTCCTGTTACCAGTCCACGGCAAACCCGATGAACCGGCCATTCGGGTGCTGGTATCTGCGGTGAAGGGTGGGAGGGCGCCGCTCCAAATTCACGCAGCGCTACATCTCAATCAGGCTTCGGGAACGCCGACGGCGTCGGCCCGCGCGGTCTTGAATGGTGAGCAGATCTTGCCGCTCGCGTTCACATGATCGCGAGCACCGGGCAAAAATTGCTCAGCGCTGATTACTGCGGCAGCGTTTTGGTTTGCGGATCCGGCTTCGCCGGAAAATGAACGGAGGCCAGAATCGCGCCAATCAGCAGCAATAACAAATAGATTTTCATGATGCTCTCCGCTGCGTCGTTGCAGCCGCGTTCCTATATGAAACTCGGCTTTGCAAAACGCGTTCCAGACCACACCTGATTCCGGCGCGTGAATAGATCAACATTTGGGTGAATGCATGAACGATCCGGCGAACGCTGGTCACAGCTCCTCGAGCCTGCTCGACGGCCTCGGCAAATGGATTCCGGCGCGGTTTCGCTCCGACGTTCCGGTGGTGCCGGTGGTACGCCTCTCCGGCGTGATCGGGGCCGTCACGCCGCTGCGGCCGGGTATGACTCTGGCCAGCGTCGCCAAATTGCTGGACCGGGCCTTTGCGACGCGCAACGCCAAGGCGGTGGCGCTGGCGATCAATTCGCCGGGCGGTTCGCCGGTGCAGTCGCGGCTGATCTATCTGCGTATCCGGGCGCTTGCGGCCGAGAAGAAGCTGCCGGTGATCGCCTTCGTCGAGGACGTCGCGGCCTCGGGCGGCTACATGATCGCCTGCGCGGCGGACGAGATCTATTGCGACCCGTCGTCGATCGTCGGCTCGATCGGGGTGGTCGGCGGCAGCTTCGGCTTTCAGGAACTGATCAAGAAGATCGGGGTCGAGCGTCGGCTGTACACCGCCGGCGAGCACAAGGCGCAGCTCGATCCGTTCCTGCCGGAAGACCCCGGCGACGTCGCCCGGGTGAAGGCGCTGCAGCAGGAGATCCACGCGCTGTTCATCTCGCTGGTGAAGGACAGCCGCGGCGCCCGGCTCAAGGGCGAGGAGTCGAAGCTGTTCTCCGGCGAATACTGGGCCGGCGGAACCTCGGTGGCGCTCGGCCTCAGCGATGCGATCGGCGACTTGCGTGCGGTGTTGCGCGAAAAGTTCGGCGACAAGGTGCGCACCCCGGTGATCGCGCCGTCGACGGGGCTGTTGTCGGGCCTAATGCGCAAATCGTCCGGCGCGGGCGCGGAAGCGTCACTCGACGGGCTGGCGGCGCTGCCGGACCAGTTGATCTCGGCGCTGGAGACTCGCGCCATCTGGGCGAAATACGGCTTTTAGAAGGTCTCGAGCGCGCTGTTTGGTCCAGCCGGTTGCGATTGCAGGGCGGGCGCGATTCAGCGAAACTGCGGTCGGGGCGTGACGTGACCTGAGATGAGGATCGACCAATGCCGCCGCTGCTCGTACTTGCCGGAAGCCTCGTAGGCATCGCCTTCGTCCGCTGGGCTTTCCGGACCGCCGGGCGAATCAATCAGGAGCTGGACGATGCGCGCTCCGCGATCTTCGCCGAGCCTCAGCCGGTCGAAATCCCGACGCTGCGCCAGGACCCGGTAACGGGCGCCTATCGTCCGGGCTGAGCGCCGCCAGCGCGACATCATCGACCGAATTCGGCGCCGGCCCTGGGGCGGGGCATCGCCCGCAAGGCCGGCACGCAACCTTGGAGGTTGCAACCCATCGGGCGCGCTCGCGCGCCCGGAAGCTTTAGCGGCGGTCGCGGACCTCGCCGCTGAACAGCGGCGCGATCGTCAGCACCACCATCACCGCGCCGATCATCTGAATGGACGTCATTGCCCGGCTCCCGTCGCGTTCGCGCGCAGCTCCCCAGCCACATGCAAATCCCACCGTCCGATCGTTACCCAGCAGTTGCTAACGAATTTCGATCCCGCTGCGCGACGTCGGCAGCATGGTTAACGGCGGGTAAACGCGGCCGCGGGCCGGTTCGGCGCCCGATCGCTTGATTTGCCGGGGCTGCCTCGATACGGTCCGCCCGCTTTCCGAAAACCCTTGCGAATCCAAAGCCGCTCATGGACCCGACGCCTCCGCACATGCGCCCGGAACGATCGTTCCAGGGCCTGATCCTGACGCTGCAGCGCTTCTGGGCCGATTACGGCTGCGTGATCCTGCAGCCCTACGACATGGAGGTCGGCGCCGGCACCTTCCATCCGGCCACCACGCTGCGCGCGCTCGGCCCGAAGCGCTGGAACGCCGCCTATGTGCAGCCGTCGCGTCGGCCGAAGGACGGCCGCTACGGCGAGAATCCGAACCGGCTGCAGCATTACTACCAGTTCCAGGTGATCCTGAAGCCGTCGCCGCCGGATCTGCAGGATCTCTATCTGAAATCGCTGCAGGCGATCGGCGTCGACACCGCGCTGCACGACGTGCGCTTCGTCGAGGACGATTGGGAGAGCCCGACGCTGGGCGCCTGGGGGCTCGGCTGGGAGTGCTGGTGCGACGGCATGGAAGTCAGCCAGTTCACCTACTTCCAGCAGGTCGCCGGCGTCGAATGCGCGCCGGTCGCCGGCGAACTGACCTACGGCCTGGAGCGGCTGGCGATGTATGTCCAGGGCATCGACCGCGTCTACGACCTCAACTTCAACGGCCGCGACGGCGCCGACAAGGTCACCTACGGCGACGTCTTCCTGCAGGCCGAGAAGGAATACTCGAAGCACAATTTCGAGGTCGCAGACACCGACATGCTGTTCGACCAGTTCAAGATGGCCGAAGCCGCCTGCAAAAAATATCTCGACGCCGGCTGGGTGAGCGACAAACGCGATGCCCACGCCATGGCGCTGCCCGCCTACGACCAGTGCATCAAGGCCAGCCACGTCTTCAACCTGCTCGACGCGAGAGGCGTGATCTCGGTGACCGAACGCCAGAGCTACATCCTGCGCGTGCGCGAACTGGCGAAGGCCTGCGGCGAAGCGTGGTTGCACACGGAAGCGGGGCGGGCGGACTAATAGGAAGCGCCTCTGCTCCCCTCCCCCTTGCGGGGAGGGGTCGGGGGTGGGGGTCCACGGATGCAGACTTCGATTTCTGGATCGCCAGCGATGGCCACAGATCGCCAGCGCACCTTCGCGCACACGATGCGCGCCAATCCGACGGATGCCGAGCGCGTGCTGTGGCAGCGCTTGCGGCACGACGTCGTGCTGGCGAACTCACACTTCCGCCGGCAGGTCGTGATCGGCCCCTTCATCGTCGACTTCGCCAGCCGCGGCGCCAGACTGGTGATCGAACTCGACGGCGGCCAGCACGACGAGCAGCGCGACGCAGATGCGGCGCGCACGCGGGACATCGAAGCGCACGGTTATCGCGTGCTGCGCTTCTGGAACAACGACGTCCTCGGCAATCTCGATGGTGTTCTCGCCGAGATTCAGTCCGCGTTGCCCCCCACCCCCGACCCCTCCCCGCCAGGGGGCGGGGAGCCACGACCGCGCGCTCCCCGCAAGCCGCGCGGTCGTCGTCGGGAGGTGAACTGATGAATTCCCTACTATACTTCGTCGCAACGAAGTGGATCGTTTTCTCCGGCACAGCGCCCTTCTCCCCTCCCCCTTGCGGGGAGGGGTCGGGGGTGGGGGTGCCGCGCGCACGGAATCAAACCTAAATGCCCGATCTTCTCCTCGAACTGTTCTCCGAAGAAATCCCGGCGCGGATGCAGGGGAAGGCTGCTGATGATCTGAAGCGGCTGGTCACCGACAGGCTGGTCGCCGAAGGGCTCGTCTACGAAGGCGCCAAGGCGTTTGCGACGCCGCGGCGGCTGACGCTGACGGTGCATGGCATTCCGGCGCGGCAGCCGGATCTGAAGGACGAGCGCAAGGGGCCGAAAATCGGCGCGCCGGACGCGGCGGTGCAGGGCTTTCTGAAAGCCACCGGGCTCGCCTCGCTCGACGAAGCCAAGATCCAGCGAGATCCGAAGAAGGGCGACTTCTACGTCGCGCTGATCGAGAAGCCCGGCCGGCCGGCGATCGAGGTGCTGGCCGAGATCCTGCCGGTGATCGTCCGCACCTTCCCGTGGCCGAAATCGATGCGCTGGGGCGAGCGCTCGGCCAAGCCCGGTGCGCTGCAATGGGTGCGGCCGCTGCATTCGATCATCGCCACTTTCGGCATCGACACCGAAGAGCCGGAGGTGGTGAGCTTCGATATCAGCGGCATCAAGGCCGGACAGGTGACGCGCGGCCATCGCTTCATGGCGCCCGCCGAGATCAGCGTGCGCCGTTTCGAGGACTACGAGGCGAAGCTTTACGCCGCCAAGGTCGTGCTCGACCCGCAGCGGCGCAAGGACATCATCCTGGCCGACGCCAAGACGCTGGCGCAGGCGCAGAACTACGCGCTGGTCGAGGACGCCGGCCTGCTCGACGAAGTCTCCGGCTTGGTCGAATGGCCGGTGCCGCTGATGGGCTCGTTCGACGAAGCCTTTTTGTCGATCCCGGACGAGGTGATCCGCGCCACCATCCGCGCCAATCAGAAGTGCTTCGTGGTCGCCGATCCCGCGACCGGCAAGCTCGCCAACAAGTTCATCCTGACCGCCAACATCGAAGCCAGCGACGGCGGCGCCGCCATCACCGCCGGCAACGAACGTGTGATCCGTGCGCGGCTCAGCGATGCGAAGTTCTTCTACGACACCGATCTGAAAACCAAGCTGGAAGACCGGCTGCCGAAGTTCGACCAGATCGTGTTCCACGAAAAGCTCGGCACCCAGGCGGAACGCATCGCCCGGATCGAACGCTTAGCCGCCGAAATCGCGCCGCTGGTCGGCGCCGATGTCGAGAAAGCCAAGCGCGCGGCGCGGCTGTGCAAGGCCGATCTGCTGACCGAAGTGGTCGGCGAATTCCCAGAGCTGCAAGGCCTGATGGGTAAGTACTACGCACTGGCCCAGGGCGAAAACGCGTCCGTGGCCGCAGCGTGCGAGGAACACTACAAGCCGCAGGGCCCGGCCGATCGTGTGCCCACCGATCCGGTGAGCATCGCGGTGGCGCTGGCGGATAAGCTGGATACGTTGGTCGGGTTCTGGGCGATCGACGAGAAGCCGACGGGGAGCAAGGACCCGTATGCGTTGCGAAGAGCGGCGCTAGGTGTGATTAGGGTTATTTCAGACAACGGACTGCGCGTCGCACTTGGCGGGCTTCTTGGTCGGCTTCTCAGTGATATATCCATCAAGTTAGTAAGTGATGCACCGAAGATTGCTCCGGGCGTTGGGCAGACCGTTATTACCCCCCATGAAGGCTCGCTCCTCGCCTTCTTCGCCGACCGCCTCAAAGTCCAACTCCGCGATCAGGGCGCGCGGCACGACCTCGTCGATGCTGTGTTCGCGCTGGAAGGGCAGGACGACATCCTGATGATCGTCCGCCGTGTCGAGGCGCTCGCGGCGTTTCTCGCCACCGACGACGGCAAGAACCTGCTGGCCGGCACCAAGCGCGCCGCCAATATTTTGCGCATCGAGGAGAAGAAGGACGGCCGCGCGTTCGACGGCGCGCCGGATGCGGCGCTGTATGCGCAGGACGAGGAGAAGGCGCTCGCCGCCGCGATCGATCGCGCCAAGGCGGAGGCCGGTGCGGCCGTCGCCCAGGAAGATTTCGCCGCGGCGATGACCGCGATGGCTGGCTTGCGGCCGGCGGTCGATGCGTTCTTCGACAAGGTCACTGTCAACGCCGACGACAAGGCCGTCCGCGAAAACCGCCTGAAGCTGCTGAACGAAATCCGCGCCGCGACCCGCGCGGTGGCGGATTTCTCGAAGATCCAGGACTAACGCTTCGTCATTCCGGGGCGCCGCGCAGCGGCGAGCCCGGAATCCATAACCACCGACGTTGGCGTTTTGGCAAGGCGGGCCGACGGCGGTGCGCAACCGCGAGTCCAGGGGGTATGGATTCCGGGTTCACGAGCTGCGCTCGTGCCCCGGAATGACGGGGAGGGGGCGTTTTTCAGTCGCCGCTTCTTCTCCGTGTAGTTGCCGTTCTCCAAGCCGTTTCTCCAAGCGTCGTTGCCGCTCTCTCCCCCGTCATTGCCGGGCTTGACCCACGGCTGTCCGGTTTAAATTTGTTGGACACGGCGCATGGCGTGGATTCTTCTGATGTCTTGAGCATCGGCAAATGTTCGAGACACGCGCGAAGGATCCCGCCATGCACCACCACAATACAGTATTCCACAGTGTTATG
>JACRJB010000031.1 GCA_016215605.1 Rhodopseudomonas palustris | reverse complement strand
TTCCGGCGCGCCCACCGCGGCGATTTTGGGCATCGGGACCGTTCTTCCGGGACCACAGCGGAGCGGGATCTCCCCGGCCTTTGCTGCGCCCGTCCAGCCACGAAAGCGGCAGCCGCTCGTAGTAGCGGCGGACGGTGACCTTCTGCCTCCCGGACGTGCGGGTGCGAACCGCAACGCGCAGGACGCCGCGTCCGTCCGACTCCGCCGGCGCCATGCCGGTTTCGTCGAACTATCATCGGGACCGGTTTCCCGGCCCGTCCGATCTGTCCCGCTATACGACGCCTCGCGAAGCGCCCCTCACGGACAGGATAGCGCGGACTATAATCACAATAGGAATTTTGTCAAGAGCGTCGACGGCGCTTTGAGTGAGTTGCATTCCCGTCGCCTGACGGCGGAGTCAATTCGTTCGACGGACGGTGGCGAGCCATGAAGATACTACCACTTTGTCATCGATATCAAAGCTGTAGTCGCGTCGACGCGTCTAAGCTATCGTCTCTTTATTCATTCGCAATGTGTTCACGTGCTAACAAGGTATTTCGGGATGAAGATGATTGCAGCGGTAATTTTGCTGGCGTCGCTCTGCACGCCGGCGTTAGCCCAAACTTCGGCAAGGCCGACGGTTCCGGGATATGGGCCGAAGTGCTTCAAGACTTTCAATTATCGGGATTGCGTCAAAGTTTGTAGCTCGGGCGCCTGCAACCCGCGTGCGACGCCCGACTCCTGCATGGCTTTCTGTAGCCGAAAATTTCGACGCTGACTCTCGCGCACGATGACATCGCTCTGCCTGTCCGGCGTGGCGATTATCGCAAGTGTGGTCGATTCATGTCTTGTTGACGGATGCGGTTTGGCACGAGGAGTTCCTTCAATGATGCGACCATCGATATCGACGATCGGAATGGCCTTCGCCTTACTGATCAGCTTCGCGTTCACGTCGACGCCGTGCTTGGCCAAGTGCAACGACATCTGCCAAGCGAAATGCAAGCTGCAATGGCAGTCAGCCTTTGCCTCGCGGGCGGAATGCGTCAAGGTGTGGTCGCGCCGAAACGGGCCGACGGGATGGGGGTGTGGCGTCCGTGGAGGTCCGTTCGTCCCCTGCAGCGACTAATCGCCGACGAAATCGCTGCGCTTGTAGCCTTGCGCGTAGAGCAGGGCGGTGAGGTCACCGAAATCGATGCGGGCGTGGGCGGCGGCGGCCACGGCCGGCTTGGCGTGGTACGCGATGCCGAGGCCGGCGGCCTGGATCATGCCGAGGTCGTTGGCGCCGTCGCCGATCGCCAAAGTGTCGATGGCGTCGAGATCGTCGGCTTCGCGCAATTCCAGCAGCGTCGCCAGCTTGGCTTCGCGGCCGAGGATCGGCTCGGCGACACGGCCGGTGAGCTTCCCGCCTTCGGAGAGCAGTTCGTTGGCGCGATGTTCGGCGAAGCCGAGACGCTCCGCCACCACATGGGTGAACTGAGTGAAGCCGCCGGAGACCAGGCAGGTGTAGGCGCCGTTCGCCCGCATCGTCTGCACCAGCGCGCGGCCGCCCGGGGTCAGCGTGATCCGGGTGTCGAGCACCTTGTCGATGATGTCGAGCGACAGCCCCTTCAGCAGCGCGACGCGCTCGCGCAGCGCCGGCTCGAATTCGATCTCGCCGTGCATCGCGCGTTCGGTGATCGCGGCGACGTGGCTCTTCAGTCCGACGAAATCGGCCAGCTCGTCGATGCATTCCTGACCGATCATGGTCGAATCCATGTCGGCGAGAAAAAGCTTCTTGCGCCGCGTCGCCAGAGGCTGCACGACGACGTCGACCGGCAGATCGCCGCGCGCTTGCCGCAGCCGGTCGGCGAGGACCAGGGCGTCTTCGTCGCTGCTGAAGGTGATGTCGGCGGCGATCTCGTCGTGCAGCCAGACCGCGCGATTCGGCTGTGGCAGCACCGCGCGTGCGCCCTCGATCACGGTGGAATCCAGCGCAGGACTGTTCGGATTGCAGATGAGCGTGGCGACGAGCGACATGGAAGAGCGACATCCGGGACAGGCCGGCGGCCGGCCGGCGGCCGTGCTTATCGCAGGGCCGACCGCCAGCGGCAAGTCGGCGCTCGCGCTGCGGCTGGCGCAGGCCCGGGACGGCGTCGTGATCAACACCGATTCGATGCAGATCTACCGCGACCTGCGGATCATCACCGCCCGGCCGACGCCGGCCGAGGAGGCGCTGGTGCCGCACCGGCTCTACGGCACGGTCGACGCCGCGGTGAATTTCTCGGCCGGCGCCTATGTCGAGGCCGCGGCCGGGGCGCTGGCCGAGGCCCGCGCGTTGGGCCGGCTGCCGATCTTCATCGGCGGCACCGGACTGTATTTCAAGGCGCTGACCCGCGGGCTGTCGACGGTGCCGCCGGTGCCGGCCGAGGTGCGGGACGCGGTGCGGCTGCGGCTCGACCGGGACGGTGTGCTGGCGCTGCATGCCGAACTCGCCCGGCACGATCCCGCCGCCGCGGTCCGGCTGGCGCCGAAAGACCGCTCGCGGATTGCGCGCGCGCTGGAAGTGGTGCTGGCGACCGGTCGGCCGTTGGCCGACTGGCACAGCGAGACGTCGTCGCCGCTGCTGCAGCCTGACGAGGTGGCCGCGATGTTTCTGGCGCCGGTGCGGGAGGCGCTGTACGCGCGGATCGATGCGCGGTTCGCGGCGATGCTGCAGGCCGGCGCGCTGGAGGAAGTCGCCGCCCTCGCGGAGCGTCGGCTCGACCCGCTGCTGCCGGCGATGAAGGCGCACGGCGTCCCGGCGCTGATCCGGCATCTGCGCGGAGAGTTGTCGCTGGCCGAGGCCGCAGCCATCGGCGCCGCCGATACGCGGCACTACGCCAAGCGGCAATTCACCTGGTTCCGGCATCAGCTGCCCGAGTTTCGCTGGGTGACGCCGGAGGAGGCGGATACGTTTCTTGCGTCTGTCATTCCGGGGCGCGCGTAGCGCGAACCCGGAATCTCGACGTTGTGGCGGGATCGTTCACGGCCCGAACTTCGGAATTCCGGGTTCGCGAGCTGCGCTCGCGCCCCGGAATGACGGGGGTGTTCGTGGCGATCGACTGCACTTATTTACCGCTCGCGAGCGCTTCGAAATCCGGCTAAGGTTTGATCCTTACGGCGTTGCACTGCCTTGACATTGAAAGTTTGAGCGGTATGGTCCCGCGCAACCTTTGGGAAGCCTGAGCGGCCACATGCGACACAAAATTTCCGATCTGCTTCTCGTCATCGTACCCAGGCGCACCGCCGGGGATGGCTAGTCCATTCCGCGAACGGACGGTGCGCTGAGGGCCTTTCTGGGGCCCTTTTTTATTGTCCGAACCTGATCTTCCGAACACCACCTGCGAACCTTCGAGATCCGAATCCACCCGACAGTCGAGCGCCAAGCGGCGCATCCGGAGCCCACCATGAGCGAGTCCACGAGCCACGATCCGAACCAGATGACCGGCGCCGCGATGATCGTCCGCGCGCTGATCGATCATGGCGTGCAGCATCTGTTCGGCTATCCGGGCGGCTCGGTGCTTCCGATCTACGACGAACTGTTCCAGCAGGATCAGTTGCAGCACATCCTGGTCCGGCACGAGCAGGGCGCCGGCCATGCCGCGGAAGGCTATGCCCGCTCCACCGGCAAGCCCGGCGTGGTGCTGGTGACCTCGGGCCCGGGCGCCACCAACATGGTGACGCCGCTGGCCGACGCGCTGATGGATTCGATCCCGCTGGTGTGCATCACCGGCCAGGTGCCGACGCATCTGATCGGCAACGACGCCTTCCAGGAATGCGACACCGTCGGCATCACCCGGCCGTGCACCAAGCACAACTGGCTGGTGCGCGACATCAAGGATCTCGCCCGCGTGCTGCACGAGGCGTTCTACGTCGCGACCAGCGGCCGGCCGGGTCCGGTCGTGGTCGACGTGCCGAAGGACGTGCAGTTCGCGGTCGGCACCTATCATCCGCCGCGCAAGGCCGACGTGCACATCTCCTACACCCCGCGGGTGAAGGGCGACCCGGCGGCGATCCGCAAGGCGGTGTCGCTGCTGGCGAACGCCAAGCGCCCGGTGATCTATTCCGGCGGCGGCGTGGTCAATTCCGGCGACGAGGCCTGCAAGCTGCTGCGCGAGCTGGTCGAGATCACCGACTTCCCGATCACCTCGACGCTGATGGGGCTCGGCGCCTATCCGGCGTCCGGCAAGAACTGGCTCGGCATGCTCGGCATGCACGGCACCTACGAAGCCAACATGACGATGCACGATTGCGACGTCATGCTGTGCATCGGCGCGCGGTTCGACGACCGCATCACCGGCCGCACCGATGCGTTCTCGCCGAACTCCAAGAAGATCCACATCGACATCGACCCGTCCTCGATCAACAAGAACATCCGCGTCGACGTGCCGATCATCGGCGACGTCGGCAACGTGCTGTCCGATCTGCTGGCGATGTTCAAGGCCGAGGCGAAGAAGCCCGACATCAAGCCGTGGTGGCAGCAGGTCGCGACCTGGCGGGCCCGCAATTCGCTGGCCTACAAGAAGAACAACGACCTGATCATGCCGCAATACGCGATCCAGCGGCTGTATGAAGCCACCCGCGGCCGCGACACCTACATCACCACCGAAGTCGGCCAGCATCAGATGTGGGCGGCGCAGTTCTTCGGCTTCGAACAGCCGAAGCGCTGGATGACCTCGGGCGGCCTCGGCACCATGGGCTACGGCCTGCCGGCGGCGCTCGGCGTCCAGGTCGCGCATCGCGACTCGCTGGTGATCGACATCGCCGGCGACGCCTCGGTGCAGATGACGATGCAGGAGATGGCGACCGCGGTGCAGTACGAACTGCCGATCAAGATCTTCATCCTCAACAACCAGTACATGGGGATGGTGCGGCAGTGGCAGCAGCTGCTGCACGGCAACCGCCTTTCGCATTCCTACACCGAGGCGATGCCCGACTTCGTCAAGCTCGCCGAGGCCTATGGCGGCGTCGGCATGCAGGTGATCAAGCCGTCCGATCTCGACGGCGCGATTATGGACATGATCAAGGTCAAGAAGCCGGTGCTGTTCGACTGCCGCGTCGCCGCGCTGGAGAACTGCTTCCCGATGATCCCGTCCGGCAAGGCTCACAACGAGATGCTGCTGCCCGCCGAAGCCACCGACGAAGCCACCGCCTTGGCCTTTGCCGGCGGCAAGGCGCTGGTGTGAGGATGATCGCGTTGCGCACTGCTTCGCAACATTGACAAGGTCATGCGCGGGCTCGACCCGCGCATCCATCGCTCTTCGCCAGATGATGGATTGCCGGGTCAAGCCCGGCAATGACGGCAAATCACAGAACGACGGCCAACAACAATTCGGCTCAAACCTGAGAACGCCACAATGACCCAGCCCGCATCCGCTTACTTCATGGAAGAGCGCCACGACCCGAACGAGACCCACACGCTGTCGGTCCTGGTGCAGAACGAGCCCGGCGTGCTGGCGCGGGTGATCGGCCTGTTCTCGGGGCGCGGCTACAATATCGAGAGCCTCACCGTCTCGGAGACCGAGAACCAGAAACATCTGTCGCGCGTCACCATCGTCACCACCGGCACGCCGATGGTGATCCAGCAGATCAAGAATCAGCTCGACCGCATGGTCCCGGTGTATCGCGTCGTCGACATGACGCTGACCGGCCGCTCGATCGAGCGCGAGCTGGCGATGGTCAAGCTGCGCGGCACCGGCGACCACCGCGTCGAATCGCTGCGGCTCGCCGAAGCGTTCCGCGCCCGGGTGATCGACGCCTCGACCGAGAGCTTCGTGTTCGAGATCACCGGCAACAGCTCGAAGATCAACCAGTTCATCGAACTGATGCGGCCGCTCGGCCTGGTCGAAGTCGTCCGCACCGGCGTCGCCGCGATCGGGCGAGGGGCGGAGGGGATGTAGGCCGGACCTTGGCGCCGGAGGCTTTCGGATATACATTGGATATCCGAGCCGAAGGAGGCGCCGATGAAGGTCAAGGTCGCGAAATGGGGCAACAGCCTCGGCATCCGGTTGCCGAGCGCGGCCGCCCAGAGCGTCGGCGCAACGGCCGGAAGCGAACTGGTTCTCACCGTCGAAAACGGTGAACTTCGGTTGAAGCCCAGCCGGAAAACCTCGGCCGAGCTGCTGGCCGAGATGCTGGACGAGATCGATCGCCTGGGGCTCAAGTGCCCCGAAACGCTCGATTGGGGGCCGGACCGCGGCTCGGAAATTATCGACGACGACTATTCGCGTGGACTCATCGTTCCGGGCCCGGATGGGTCGCCCGTCCGGGTCGGCCCGTCCACTGAACACCAATCCGGCAAGCGCAATGCCCGTTCACGACGCCGGTGATATTGCCTGTGCCGACCTCGACCCTGTGCGCGGGACCGAGCAGGGAAAACGCAGGCCGGCGCTCGTCTTGACCTCGCGCCGTTACAACGAACTCTCCGGGCGAGCCGTGATTTGCCCGATTACGTCGAGCGCCGGCGAATGGCCTTTCAATGTGCCACTACCGGAGGGTCTGAGGACGCACGGCGTTGTGCTCGTGGATCAAGTCCGTGCTGTCGATCGTGCCTCGCGTGTCTTTCGCAAGATCGAAAGCGCTCCTGCGCAACTCATGTCGGATGTCCGTGCCATGCTGGCGGTGGTCCTCGGCATCGAGCCGACAGCGTTGACCGGCTTTCGCATCGATCTCTAGCGGCCGGCTGATATTTGCCTCCATGCCGCTTTCTCGGAGCGCTACGCCGCGATCGCGGCCGCGATGTCGTCGAACGAGCTGTTGGTGAAGTCCTTGGCCAGCGAGCGGATCAGCGCGGCTTCGACGGTCTTGTGCAGGATCGGGCGAATCTGACCGAGCGTCTGCGGATCGGCGATCAGCACCAGACTGTCGAACTCGCCGTCGAGCTTCATCTTGTTGATGAACAGGCTGAGCTGCTTGGCGAAGGTGGCTTCGTCGGTCTGGCTCTGGGTCTGGTCTTCGGGCCGCGAGCCGGACGGGCCTTCGCCGTCGAGATTGGTCGGCTCCAGCCGCCGCTCCTCGCGCAACGAGATCGCGCCGGGCTTGCCGGCGTTGCGCAGCAGCTTGGCGCCGCCGCCGTCGGCGACGACAATGAGGGCGTTGTGCGGAATCAGCGTCATGATCGAAGGTCTCCCGAGGTTCGCCGTCCGCGAGCGCGCGCGGTCGGGCTTGCGGAGGCCAACCGGCCGCGGCGGGCTTCGTTCCCCGGTTCCCGATGCGTCATCGTTGCGCGGGATGCAGGCCCGCGCTCACGGCGGATGACGCATCAGCGGACAATCGGCTAGGAACGCCGCAACGGCGCAGGATCGCGCAGCCGACGACAGGGCGGAGACATCATGAAGCCAGCGGACGTCGCGCTCGCGCTGATCGTGGCTGTGATCTGGGGCCTGGGCTTCGTGTTCACGCGCTATGCGCTGACCGAGATGTCGCCGACGGTGCTCAACCTGTTGCGGTTCGCGATCACCGCGCTGCCGTGCCTGCTGCTGCCGCGGCCGAAGCTGGCCTGGGTGGTCTGGGTCGGCATCAGCCTGCTGCTGGTATGGCAGTATCTGACCCAGAGCTGGGGCCTGTCGCAGGGCGTGCCGGCCGGGCTGACCGCGGTGATCGTGCAGAGCCAGGCGCTGTTCACCATCGCCTTCGCCGCGGTGCTGCTCGGCGAGCGGCCGACCCGGGTGCAATTGATCGGCATCGGCGTCGCTGCCTGCGGGCTGCTGATGATATGCTTCACCGTCGGCTACGATTTCACCTTCCTGGCCTTCGCCGTCACCATGACGGCGCCGATCGCCTTCGCCTTCACCAACCTGTTGCTGCGGCAGGCGCGGGACGTGCCGATGCTGGATCTGTTCGCCTGGATCAGCCTGGCGTCGCTGCCGCCGCTGGCGGTCGCCGCCGTCGCGGTCGATGGCGGGCCGGCGATCTGGCGGGAATTGAGCGGGCTGTCGCCGGGCGTGATGGCGGCGATGCTGTCGCTGTCGATCGGCTCGACCACGGTCGGCTACTGGATCTGGGGCCGGCTGCTGCACCGCTACAGCGCCGCCCAGGTGGTGCCGTTCGCGCTGCTGGTGCCGTTCATCGGGGCGGGGGCCTCCAGCCTGGTGTTCGGCGAGACCTTCGGGCCGCTGCGGCTGGCCGGGATGCTGATCGTGGTCGCCGGGCTGGCGATCATGCTGCTGTTCGGCCGGGCCCGGCCGGCGCTGCCGGAGACCGCCTGAAAGTCGTAGAAGCCCCGGCTTCGCAGTGCGGCAGCCATGCCGCAGCCACAAAACACCGCCGCGGGCTTGTCTCGCGGCACCTGCCGCCCTAGAAACCGGCAGCAATTTCACGGTCGGCCGGGACTGGCCCGATCACCACAGCACGGGCGGGACGGGCCGCCGAAGAGAGGAAAGAGGATGCGAGTTTACTACGATCGCGACGCCGATCTGAACCTGATCAAGGGCAAGAAGGTCGTCATCGTCGGCTACGGCAGCCAGGGCCACGCCCACGCGCTGAACCTGAAGGATTCCGGCGTCAAGGACGTCGCGATCGCGCTGCGCAAGGGCTCGGCCACCGCCAAGAAGGCGGAAGCCGCCGGCTTCAAGGTGATGGAAGTCGCCGAGGCCGCGAAGTGGGCCGACGTGATGATGATGCTGACGCCGGACGAACTGCAGGGCGAGATCTATCGCGACCACCTGCACGACAACATGAAGCAGGGCGCGGCGCTGCTGTTCGCCCACGGCCTCAACGTCCACTTCAACCTGATCGAGCCGCGCGCCGATCTCGACGTGCTGATGGTCGCGCCGAAGGGCCCGGGCCACACCGTGCGTTCGGAATATCAGCGCGGCGGCGGCGTGCCGAGCCTGATCGCGATCCATCAGGATCCGTCGGGCAACGCCCACGACCTCGGCCTCAGCTACGCCTCGGCGATCGGCGGCGGCCGCGCCGGCATCATCGAGACCTCGTTCAAGGAAGAGTGCGAGACCGACCTGTTCGGCGAGCAGGTGGTGCTGTGCGGCGGCCTGGTCGAGCTGATCAAGGCCGGCTTCGAGACGCTGGTGGAAGCCGGCTACGCGCCGGAGATGGCGTATTTCGAGTGCCTGCACGAAGTGAAGCTGATCGTCGACCTGATCTATGAAGGCGGCATCGCCAACATGAACTACTCGATCTCCAACACCGCGGAATACGGCGAATACGTCACCGGCCCGCGCATCGTCACCGCCGAGACCAAGGCCGAGATGAAGCGCGTGCTCGCCGACATCCAGAACGGCATCTTCACCCGCAACTGGATGCTCGAGAACAAGGTCAACCAGACCTCGTTCAAGGCCACCCGCGCCAAGCTCGCCGCCCACCCGATCGAGGAAGTCGGCGCCAAGCTCCGCGAGATGATGCCCTGGATCAAGAAGGGCGCGCTGGTCGACAAGAGCAAGAACTGATCTTGTTAGTTACCTCTCCCCGCGTGCGGGGAGAGAGCCTGCCCTCGGGCTCGACCCGCGGGTCGGATTGCGCAGCAATCCGGGTGAGGGGGCGTTTCAACGGAGCCGAGACTCCGTGCTCGCGTCGCCCCTCACCCCGACCCTCTCCCCGCGAAGAGCGGGGCGAGGGAGTTCGCCGTGCTCGGCGCAAGAATTCGGCAGTGAGCAAGACGGGATCGCGGCAACGCGGTCCCGTTTTCATGTGGCTGTGCTACGATCGCGCCATTGTTAGGAGCTGATCATGCCATCGGTCGTCATTACCGGGGTGTCCACCGGAATCGGGCACGCCATCGCGAAGCTGCTGCTGGACAAGGGCTTTCGGGTGTTCGGCAGCGTCCGCAAACAGGCCGATGCGGAGCGGCTGATCCATGAATTCGGGGCGAGCTTCAGGCCGCTGATCTTCGACGTCACCGACGAGGCGGCGATCCGGGCGGCGGCGGACGAGGTCCGTGCCGCGCTCGGCGGCGAGCGGCTGGCCGGGCTGGTCAACAATGCCGGCATCGCGGTGTCCGGCGCGGTGGTCGATCTGTCGGCGGCCGATTTCCGCCGGCAGTTCGAGGTCAATGTGATTGGGCCGATCGTGGCGACGCAGGCATTCGCGCCGCTGCTCGGCATCGATCCGTCGCTGCGCGGCGCGCCTGGGCGGATCGTGATGATGAGTTCGATCGCCGGAAAATTCGGCAATCCGCTGATGGCGGCTTACTCCGCGTCGAAGCACGCGCTCAACGGCCTGTCCGACGGGCTGCGCCGCGAGCTGATGCTGTTCGGGATCGACGTCGTGACGATCATGCCGGGGGCGGTGAAGACGCCGATCTGGGGCAAGGCCGAGCAGGAAGACATTTCGAAATACGCGGCGTCGCCGTTCTATCCGGCGCTGCAGAAGATCCGTGCGATGCTGCCGCAGATGGACGCCAGCGGCCTGCCGCCGGAGACGATCGCGCAGCGCGTCCACGATGCGCTGACGTCGCCGAAGCCGAAGGCGCACGACGTGATCACGCCGGGTCCGATGCGGTTCTGGCTCTCGACCAAGCTGCCGCCGCGCTGGGTCGACAAGATCGTGGCGCGCAGGCTCGGGCTGAAGCCGAAGACGTAGGCGCTGCAGCGAACGGACAGGCCAAGCGCACGAGGGTGCTCGAGCTAGCTTGATCAAGCGACGGCTTCATCGCTGTCGACCTGCACTGACCTCATCCTGAGGAGCCCGGCGAAGCCGGGCGTCTCGAAGGATGGGGCCGCGCATGGCCCTTGGCGCGCATGGTTCGAGACGGCGCTGCGCGCCTCCTCACCATGAGGCTTTGCGTGTGGCGATCTCAACGGCAGCTCGAACTTCATCGGAAACAGATCCGCTCTAACGCGGCTTCACCTTTTCCCACAACGCCCGCGCGACAGCGTCCGGTGTGCTGCCGGAGCCGGCCTGCAGATTGGCGGCGCGCATCGCCTCGATATCGATGCGGCCGGGCAGAGGCTTCAGGGCGTCACGTAGTTTGGCGTCGCCGGCGTGCTTCGGCGACAGCAGCAGCACCGCGTCGTAAGGCGGGATCGCCTGTCGTGGATCGTCCAGCACGACGAGGTCGTATTTGGCGATCAGCCCGTCCGAGGTGTAGCCGGCGATGATGTCGACTTCGCCGGAGGCGACGGCGGCGTACATGAAGTCCGGCTGCATCTGCCGTTCGGTCTTGAATGCGAGGCCGTAGGCCTTGCGCAGATTGGCCCATTCCGGGCGCGAGAAGAATTCGTAGTCGCCCGCGATGGTCATCGACGGCGCGCGGGCCGCGAGATCGGCGATCGAGCGGATGCCCTGCGCCTCCGCCTTGGCGCGCGGCATCACCAGCGCATAGGCATTGGCGAAGCCGATCTCGCCGAGCAGGGTGACGCCGTCCTTGGCGAGATCCTGCTTCAGGTCGGCGAGCACCTGATCGCGCGTGGCGAGGCCGGGGTGCTTGAACTGGTTGGCCCACAGCGTGCCGGAGTAATCGACATAAGCGTCGATGTCGCTGCTCTTCAGCGCGTCGTAGATCACGCTGGAGCCGAGGCCGGCGCGCGTCGTCGCGCTGAGGCCGGCGGCTGCGAGGCGCTGCTCGAGCAGGGCCGCCAACACATATTGCTCGGTGAAGGTCTTGGCGCCGATCACGTAGGTCGATCGTGCGCCGGCAAGGCTAGGTAGCAGCGTCGCGGCGATCAGCGCGGCGAGGCCGAGGCCGCCGAGCGCGGCGCGGACGCGGCTACGCAGTCGCAGACCGCGCTCGATCAGCGCCAGCAATTGATCGACCGCGAGCGCCAGCAGGGCGGCGGCGGCGCAGCCGAACAGCACCAGCACCCAGTTCTGGGTCTGCAATCCGGCGAAGATGTAGTTGCCGAGACTGGTCTGGCCGATCGGCGTCGACAGCGTCGCGGTGCCGATCACCCACACCGCGGCGGTGCGGATGCCCGCCATGATCACCGGCAGCGCCAGCGGCAGCTCGACCATGGTCAGCACCTGCCGCTGCGTCATGCCGACGCCCTGCGCGGCTTCGACCAGCGCCGGATCGACGGCGTCGAGGCCGGTGATGGTGTTACGCAGCACCGGCAGCATCGAATAAAGCGCTAGTGCCAGCACCGCGGGCAGGAAGCCGAACGCCGAGAAGCCGACGCCGAAGGCGCTCAGCGACAACGCGGCGAGCGCCAGCAGCAACGGATAGAACAGCGCCAGCAGCGCCAGGCCGGGGATGGTCTGGACGATGCCGGCGAAGCTGAGCAGCGCGCCGCGCAGCACCGGGCGATGCCGGGCGAGAATCGCCAGCGGCAGGCTGATCGCGAGGCCGAGCGCCAGCGCCGCGAGGCTGACGCGGACATGCGCGCCGAGATAGTCCGGCAAATTGGCGAACGCGTCGCGCCAGCGTGGATCGGCGAACAGGCTCATGCCGCGCCGTCCTGCGGCAGCAGCGCGCCGAGCCGTTGCGCCTGACGCCGCGGCGTCTGCAGCAGCTCGGCGACGTAAGGCTCGGTGCTGCGCGAAACCTCGGCGGGCGTGCCTTGCTCGAGCAGCCGGCCTTTGTGCATCACCGCGATCCGGTCGGCGAGCAGCAGCGCTTCGGTAATGTCGTGGGTGATCAGCACGGTGGTGAGCTGCAGCCGCTGGTGCAGCGCGCGAAAATCTTCGCCGAGGGCGTCGCGGGTCAAGGGATCGAGCGCGCCGAACGGCTCGTCCATCAGCACGATGGCGGGCTTCGCCGCGAGCGCGCGGGCGACGCCGACGCGCTGGCGCTGGCCGCCGGAGAGTTCGTGCGGGAAGCGGCTTCGATGCTGGGCGCGATCGAGCCGCACCAGATCGAGCAATTCGTCGACGCGCGCGGCGATGGCGTCGCGCGGCCAGCCGAGCAGCTTCGGCGTGATGCCGATATTGCCGGCGACCGACAGATGCGGGAACAGCGCGCCGGCCTGGAACACGGTGCCGATCCGCCGGCGCAGCGCGATCGGATCGGCGGCCTGGACGTCCTCGCCCTCGATCTCGACGCGGCCCGCGTCGGCCTCGATCAGCCGGTTGGCGAGGCGCAGCAGCGTGGTCTTGCCGGAGCCGGACCCGCCGACGATGGCGAGCAGTTCGCCGCGCGCCACGGCCAGCGACACGCCGTCGACCGCCTTGATCCGGCCGCCGTCGAAGCTCTTGTCGACGGCGGTGTAGGCGATCATCGGCGGGGCGTCGCGCGTCATGGTCGCCAGCATGACCGGCTGGCGCGACAAAGCGCAAGCCGCACTTGCAGTTTGCCGCGCGGCGTTGAATGGTCCGCGCAGCAAGGATCGGGGAGGGCGCGTGAGCGGAGAGGCATCGAAGGCGGTCGCGCTGCGGGACGCGACGGTGGCGTTCCGGCTGGCGGACGGCCGCACCTACACCGCGGTGGAGAAGGCTTCGCTCGACGTCGCCGACGGCGAGTTCGTCGCGATCGTCGGTCCGACCGGATGCGGCAAGTCCACGCTGCTCAACGTCGCGGCCGGGCTGTTGCGACCGGCGGCGGGCGAGGCGCGGATCTTCGGCACGCCGCTGTCGGGGCTGAATGCGGATGCCGGCTATCTGTTCCAAGCCGACGCGCTGTTCCCGTGGAAGACCGCGATCGACAATGTCGCGATCGGGCTGGAGATCGCCGGCACGCCGCGCGACGACGCCTTGACGCGGGCGCAGGGCTGGCTCGACACGGTCGGGCTCGGCGGTTTCGCCGGGCGCTATCCACACATGCTGTCCGGCGGCCAGCGCAAGCGCGTCGGGCTGGCCCAGGTGCTGATCCGCGATCCGAAGATCCTGTTGATGGACGAGCCGTTCGGCCCGCTCGACGCGCAGACCCGGCAGATCATGGGCAATCTGCTGCTCGACCTGTGGAGCAAGCATCGCAAGGCGGTGCTGTTCGTCACCCACGATCTGGAGGAGGCGATCGCGCTCGCCGACCGCGTGGTGATCATGTCGGCGAGCCCGTCGTCGCGGATCATCGGCGACTGGCGCGTGCCGCTGCCGCGGCCGCGCGACATTTTCGAGATCCGCCTGACCCACGAGTTCCACGCTTTGCATCGCGAGATCTGGGGCGTGCTGCGCGAGCAGGTGATGAAGGCGTATGGGGCGGTGGCGTGATGAGATCGATTTTAGCCGCTGAAGTGCGCCGCGCACGGCGTGCTCCCTCTCCCGCTTGCGGGGGAGGGCTGGGGTGGGGGGGCCGCGCGGATGGGCTTTCGTTGTGGCGCTGCAAGGATAGGCTCCCGTTGCGGACCCCCACCCCCGACCCCTCCCCGCAAGGGGGAGGGGAGAAGGGGCGCCTCGGTGCTGGGCGAAGAAGTGAGTACGCAGGAGCCTCGCCATGCCGCGCGTGAAGCTTCTCACTTTGCAGCTCCTCGTCGCCGTCACGGCGCTGGCGATCTGGCAGGTGTTCAGCACGGTGCCGATCGCCGGCAAGATGCTGCTGCCGCCGTTCTTCTTCTCGACGCCGGTCGACGTCGCCAAGCAGGTGTTCGTCTGGTTCGCCACGGGCGTGATCTGGAAGCATCTCCTGATCACGCTGTGGGAATCGCTGCTGGCCTTCGTGATCGGCTCGGTGGCGGGCGTGCTGGTCGGGTTCTGGTTCGCGCGGCAGCCGCGGGTCGCCGCGGTGTTCGATCCCTATGTGAAGATGGTCAACGCGCTGCCGCGCGTGGTGCTGGCGCCGATCTTCACGCTGTGGCTCGGGCTCGGCATCTGGTCGAAGGTCGCGCTCGGCGTCACGCTGGTGTTCTTCGTGGTGTTCTTCAACGTCTATCAGGGCGTCAAGGAAACCAGCGCCACGCTGGTCGACAACGCGCGGATGCTCGGGATGAGCGAGCGGCAGATGATGCGCCACGTGTTCTGGCCCTCGGCGCTGTCGTGGATGTTCTCGTCGCTGCACACCGCGATCGGCTTCGCCGTGGTCGGCGCCGTGGTCGGCGAATATCTCGGCGCGGCGGCGGGGCTCGGCTATCTGATCCAGCAGGCCGAAGGCACCTTCGACGTCGCCGGCGTGTTCGCCGGGATGTTCGTGCTCTCGGTGTTCGTGATCCTGATCGATCTCGCGGTCAGCCTGGTGGAGAAGCGGCTGCTGGTGTGGCGGCCGCAGCCCGCCGGATCGCTGCAACAGACCGACTAGAGGTGCACTATCGACCGGGAGGGAATGCATCGCCGACACTGTTCATCGTTGTGTTCCGACCCGCTCCTCTGTTGTCGTAGGATCAAGCTGATGTCGAGGACGTTCTGGCTCTGCATCCTTGTGCTGTCGTGTCTGACCGCTCCTGCGCGGTCGGCCGGCGTTCAGTTGCTCGACTCCGACCCGCGCCTGGAAGGCGCGATCTGGTATCCCTGCGTGGCGGAACCGCGGGCTGTGGAACTGGGCCGGCTGTCGGTGCAAATCGTCAGTACGATCGACGGCGTCAAGGACTGTCCGCTCACGGCGACGAAGCTGCCTCTGGTCGTCCTCTCGCATGGCCGCGGCGGCTGGTTCGCTGCGCACATCGATGTGGCGGAGGCACTGGCTGACGCCGGATTCGTCGTCGCCGCGATCAATCACCCGGGGGACAACGGCAACGATTCATCGAAGCGCGATACGCTGTCGCTGTGGCAGTCGCGCCCGGACGACATCGTCCGCTTGATCGATTATGTGCTGAACGACTGGAAGGACAGAGCGGCGATCGATCGGACGAAGATCGGCTTGTTCGGCTTTTCGCTGGGGGGCGCGACCGGGTTTCTGGTGGCGGGCGTCAAGCCGGATTTCGACAGGCTGGCCCGGGTCTGCAACCAGCAGGCCGGGATTTGCGCCCAACTGGCGAACGGCGAGGCTCCACCCGCCCCGTCGCACGATTCGCGGATCCGCGCGGCGGTGATCGTCGATCCGCCGAGCACGGTGTTCACAGCGGACAATCTGGCCGCGATCGGGATTCCCCTGCAGTTCTGGCGATCCGAACAGGGTGGCGGCGGCGTCGATCCAGCCGGGACGTCGCGCGTCGCGGCAGCTCTGCCCGGCAAGCCCGAGATCCACGCCGTGCCGGCCGGCCATTATGCGTTTCTGGCGCCGTGCACGCCGCAATTCGCGGTGGCCTTGCCGCGCTTCTGTTCCGATCCGGCCGGGTTCGATCGGCTCGCCTTTCACCGCGAGTTCGACGCCACCATCGTGCGATTCTTCAAGGCGCATCTCGTCGACGGCAACCCGCCTCGTTGAGCGAGAGCCGGGCGGTGACGCTCGGTCGCAGCATCGTCGTGCGGTGGCGACAGCCCTCCGGCGACAGCCGTCGGGCAATTGCTCGCCGCTGGAGTCCGCCGCGCCTTTCGCTTATCGTGTGTCGCTTCGTCCCGGGAGAAAACGTCATGAGAACAAGACTCGCCAAGATCGCCGCGGTGCTGTCGGCGCTGCTATTGACCACGACCTTCGCGAGCGCGCAGAGCAAGGTGACGATCGCGATCGGCGGCGGGGCGTGCCTGTGCTATCTGCCGACGGTGCTGGCGAAGCAGCTCGGCGAATACGACAAGGCGGGACTGAGCGTCGAACTGGTCGACCTCAAGGGCGGGTCCGATGCGTTGAAGGCGGTGCTCGGCGGCAGCGCCGACGTGGTGTCCGGCTATTTCGATCACACCGTCAATCTCGCCGCCAAGAAGCAGGAGATGCAGTCCTTCGTGGTGTACGACCGCTATCCCGGCCTGGTGCTGGTGGTGTCGCCGGGGCACACCGCGGAGATCAAGTCGGTCAAGGACCTCGCCGGCAAGAAGGTCGGGGTCAGCGCGCCGGGCTCGTCGACCGATTTCTTCTTGAAGTATCTGTTGAAGAAGAACGGCGTCGATCCGAACAACGTCTCGGTGATCGGCGTCGGGCTCGGCGCCACCGCGGTGGCGGCGATGCAGCAGGGCCAGATCGACGCCGCGGTGATGCTCGATCCGGCGGTGACCATCCTGCAGGCGGCGCATGCCGATCTGCGCATCCTCAGCGACACCCGCACCGAGCACGACACCCGCGAGGTGTTCGGCGGCGATTATCCGGGCGGCGCGCTCTACGCCACCACGGCCTGGATCAAGGCGCATCCGAAGGAGGCGCAGGGCCTGACCGGGGCGATCCTGAACACGCTGACCTGGATCCACGCGCACTCGCCCGAGGAGATCGCCGAGAAGATGCCGCCGAACATCGTCGGCAAGGACAAGGCGCAGTACATCGCGGCACTGAAGAACACCATCCCGATGTATTCGACCACCGGGCTGATGGACCCGAAGGGCGCGGACGCCGTGCTCGCGGTGTTCAGCACCAGCTCGCCGGACGTGGCGAAAGCCAATATCGACGTCACCAAGACCTACACCAACGCTTTCGTCGAGCAGGCGGCGAAGACGTCGGGCGCGGCCAAGTAACGGCATCGACCATGAGTGCGGCCCCGCCGGTCACGATCCACCGCGTGACGAATCTCGATCTGTGGGTCGGCGACTATGCGTGGCCGTTCGCGCAAAACCATCGGTCGAAGATCGACGGGTATTTCGCCGCGCGGCAGCTCGAACAGCCGCAGCTGTGGAACGGCCGCGTCATGCTCGGACGGCGGCCGCGCTTCGAAGGCGGGCTGTTCAGCGCCGATTACTTCGAGACCGACTTCGCCAGCTTCCTGTGCTGGCGCGATTGGGACTTCCCCGACGGCGCGGTCTTCAACGGCTTCGGCATGGGGGTGATCCGCTCGAGCGACGGCGCGATCGTGCTCGGCGAAATGGGCGCGCACACCTCCAATGCCGGCAAGGTGTATTTCGCCGGCGGTACGCCGGACCCGTCCGATGTCCGCGGCAAGCGGCTTGACATTCCCGCCAGCGTCGCACGTGAGGTCGAGGAGGAGACCGGGTTGCGGCGCTCCGACTACCGCGCCGCCGATCACTGGCATTGCGTGGAGTCCGGACCTTACGTGGCGATGCTGCGAATCCTCGATGTCTATCTGCCCGCCGACGCCTTGAAGGCGCGGATCGAGGCGCATCTGGCGCGCGACGAACTGCCGGAGTTCAGCCGGGTGCATCTGGTGCGGTCGGAGGCGGATCTGCTGCCGACCATGCCGCGCTTCGTTACCGCCTATCTGACGATGCTGCTGGCCGGCGACGACTGATCAGGCCGGCGCGGCCGCGGCCGTATCGCCTCTGCGTAGCGCCAGGAAGATCAGCCCGATCATCGCCAGCACCGCGACCGGCGCGAACCGTCCGGCTTCGACATAGACCGCGGGGCTCGCCAGCGGCACCAGCCAGATCGCGGTCGCGACCAGCCAGGGCAGCGGCCCCGGCGGCGCAGTGAACGACGCGAACCACAGCGCCAGCGCGACCACCAGCAGCACGGCGTCGTAAGGCCCGGAATGCGGCGCGGCGAGAATGGTCGCGGCCAGCAGGATCGCCAGCCGCAAATCCGGCGCGCGGCTGACGCGGAAAGCCAGCGCGGTGACCGCCACCGCGACGACCACCGCCGCGGCCTGCAGCGCGGAGGCGACGCCGTCGCCGGCGCCAAGCAGCTTGGCGCAGGCCCAGACGCTGTGACCCCAGATCCGGCCGTAGGTCGCCCATTTCGGATCGCCGCTGAGCAGATTCTCGATCAGCTTCGGCAGCCACCAGATCCAGATGTCGAGGCCGAAGATCAGCGCGCTCGCCGCCGCCAGCGCCAGCGCGGAGAGGGCCGTGGCCAGCAGCGCGCGCCAGCACCCACCGGCGATCAGAGCCACCGGAATCAGCACGGCGAATTGCGGCTTGAAGCTGAGCAGGCCGAGCAGCGCGCCGCCGAGCAGCGGCCGCTGCGGCAGCGCCCGAAATCCGGCGACGAACAACGCCGCGACCAGGAACGAGCACTGGCCGTCGGTGACCGTGATCGCCGCGGCCGGCGACAGCAGCACCGCGAGCGTCACCCAGCGGGCGCGGTCGGGGCGGTCGGCGCCGATCAGCAGCGCGGCGGCCAGCAGGGCGGCGCTGACGATCTGGAACGCGACGTAGGAGCCGACGAAGCCGAGCGGCGCGAACGGCAGCAGCAGCACCAGGAAGCTCGGCGGATAGAACCACGGCCGATACGCCAGCGGCACCGTGAGCCAGTCGCGCAATTGATCGTTGAGGAACGCGGTGAAGCGGTCGCCGTCCATGATCAGCGGCAGATTGCCGTCGAGCATGCTGCGGATCGCGCCCCAGAACACCGCCCAGTCGGTGCCGAGCGCGATGTGGTTCAGGCCGATGAAGCCCGGCTTGATCGCGGTCGACCCCAGCACCGCGAAACCGTAGAGGCTGGCGAGCGCAAAGGTCGGCAGCGCTACCAGCGCGACCGGTCCCCAAGTGGACGGCGACGATTGCGCCGGTTGTCCGGGCACCGTCACGACGCGCGTTCGAGGAACGGGTTTTCGATGCGCAGTGTGCCGATGGTCCGGCCATGCTGCATGTCTTCGCTGTAGAGCGTATCGCAGCCTGCCTCGAGCGCGGCGGCGACGATCAGCGCGTCGTAGAAGGCGAGACGGTGTCGCTCGGCGAGCGTTCTTGCGGTGATATGGAGGTCGATCGTGATTGGAAGCGGCGGCCCAGCTAACACCAGAGCGTCATCGATCGCATCGGCAATCTCTCCCCAGTCATGGGCGAGCTTGCGCCGTGCGACGGTGGCAAACTCGTTCAGAACCTGGACGCTGAGTCTGCCACCCTGCGCAATAAGCGCGCGGGCGCGATCGGCCTTCGTTCCGGCCTCCTGGGCATAGATGAGGATGTTGGTATCGAAGAACGCGGTCAACGTTCGTTGGCTTCGTCGCGATCGAAGCGATAGCCTTCGGGCAGCGTCCAGCTGCGCTCAGCCATCCGGTCAAGCGCCCGACGCCGCTGTTGTTCTCGGGTTTCGATTTCGAGGACGCCGTTGCTCGCGGCGACCACGTTCAACTCGTCGCCTTCCTTGAGGCCGAGCTGGTCGACCAGCGTCTGAGGCAGCCGGACGGCGAGACTGTCGCCCCATTTGGAAACCTGCATCCGCGCCTCCCTGCCATCCACCAGATCGCATGTGGAATATAGGCCGAACACTGTCGGTTTCAAAGCGTGCAGACAGGAAGGTACCCCGAGCCGGGCTCGCGTCGACGGCTGCCCGGCTCAGAGGTTCTCCGATCACCCGTGCGTATGCACGCCGAGGTCGTCGCGCGGGGTGATGCCGAGCCGGGCGAACAGGGCGCGGTCCTTGCTGTCACCGGGGTTCGGCGTCGTCAGCAGGGTGTCGCCGATGAAGATCGAATTGGCGCCGGCGAGGAAGCACAGCGCCTGCATCTCGTCGCTCATCGCGGTGCGGCCGGCGGCGAGGCGGACGTCGGACTTCGGCATCATGATGCGCGCCAGCGCGATGGTGCGGACGAATTCGAACGGGTCGACCGGCGTCGCGGTCTTGGCGATCGGCGTGCCTTCGATCGGGATCAGCATGTTGATCGGCACGCTCTCCGGATGCTGCGGCAGATTGGCCAGCGTGCGCAGCATCTCGACGCGATCGGTCGGCTTCTCGCCGAGGCCGAGGATGCCGCCGCAGCAGACTTTGATGCCAGCGTCGTGCACCTTCTCCAGCGTATCGAGACGATCCGAGTAGCTGCGGGTCTTCACCACGGAGGAATAGAACTCCTCGGAGGTGTCGACGTTGTGGTTGTAGTAATCCAGGCCGGCGTCGGCGAGCTGCTTGGCCTGGTCGTCGCTCAGCATGCCGAGCGTCATGCAGGCTTCCATGCCGAGCGCCTTGACGCCCTTCACCATCTCGATGATCGGCGCCATGTCGCGCTCTTTCGGCGAACGCCAGGCCGCGCCCATGCAGTAGCGCGTCGCGCCGGCGTCGCGGGCCGCCTTGGCGCCTTCGATCACCTTCTTCGGGTCCATCAGCTTGGAGGCGGGCAGGGCGGTGTCGTGATGCGCCGACTGGCTGCAATAGCCGCAATCCTCGGCGCAGCCGCCGGTCTTGACGTTGAGCAGCTGGTTGCACTGCACCGCATTGGCGTCGAAGCTCTGGCGATGGATCGTCTGCGCCCGGAAGATCAGGTCGGCGAACGGCGCGTGATAGATCGCGGCGGCTTCCTCACGCGTCCAGTCGTGGCGGAGGGTCGGGGTTGCGGCGGCCAGTGAGGCCAGATCGATCGAGTTCAACGCGGGGCGCTCCATGCTGTGTCGTTCAGCTCGCATTGGCATACGGGGTTTCGGTGGGGGAGGAAACCCGTCGCCGCGACGGGGCCGGCCGACGATGGTTTAGGTCAGGATTTCTGACGCTTTATCGCCGGTTTTGCCCATCATTTGCCGTTGCGAAGCTGCGGCGAGGTCGTCTAGAAGGATAGCTGTTCGGTCCGTCGGACTCTTGCGTCAACCGTCTCTCAAGGGTTGTCGCCGACGATATGGACCTGAAGGTGTTGGGCATGGCGATTCGCAGCGGCAGGATGGAGTTGGCGGGGACGGCTTTGGCCGGTTCCGACGCGATTCCGGCTGCGCCGCAGGCGACCCTTGCGCTCGAGACCCTCGCGCTTGGCGGGCTGCTTCTGCTTATTTGCCCCTGAGGGCCGTCTGGGCATTTGCGCCTGGGCACTCAGGGGATCGCACGAACGCCAGCCCCTCACGCGCCCCGGTGGCGCCCCGACCAAAGGAAATCCGTTATGACCACGACCCCCAAGTCCGAGCAGGACCGCGTCATCATTTTCGACACCACCTTGCGCGACGGCGAGCAGTGCCCCGGCGCCACCATGACGTTCGAGGAGAAGCTGAACGTCGCCCGGATGCTCGACGACATGGGCGTCGACGTGATCGAGGCCGGCTATCCATTCGCTTCGGACGGTGACTTCGAGGCGGTGCACGAGATCGCCAAGCGCTCGAAGAATTCGGTGATCTGCGGCCTGTCGCGCGCGTCGCACAAGGACATCGACCGCTGTGCCGAGGCGATCAAGCCGGCCGAGCGCGGCCGCATCCACACCTTCCTGTCCACCTCGCCGGTGCACATGAAGTACAAGCTGCAGATGGAAGCCGCGCAGGTCTACGAGATGGTGATCTCGTCGGTGACCCGCGCCCGCAACCACACCGACGACGTCGAGTGGTCGGCCGAGGATGCCACCCGCACCGAGTTCGACTTCCTGTGCCGCTGCATCGAGGCGGCGATCAAGGCCGGCGCCACCACCATCAACCTGCCGGACACGGTCGGCTACGCGGTGCCCGAGGAATATCGCGAGATGTTCCGCAAGGTACGCGAGACCGTGCCGAATTCCGACAAGGCCCGTTTCTCGGTGCATTGCCACAACGACCTGGGGATGGCGGTCGCCAATTCGATGGCCGGCGTCGCCGGCGGCGCGCGGCAGATCGAATGCACCATCAACGGCATCGGCGAGCGCGCCGGCAACGCCGCGCTGGAAGAAGTCGTGATGGCGATGCGGGTGCGTCAGGACAAGTTGCCGTACTGGAACAACATCGAGAGCACGATGCTGACCCACGCCTCCAAGACGGTGTCGGCAGCGACCTCGTTCCCGGTGCAGTACAACAAGGCGATCGTCGGCCGGAACGCGTTCGCGCACGAGAGCGGCATTCATCAGGACGGCATGATCAAGAACGCCCAGACCTACGAGATCATGACGCCGGAGACGGTCGGCGTGAAGGGCACCTCGCTGGTGATGGGCAAGCACTCCGGCCGCGCCGGCCTGATCCACAAGCTGGAAGAGCTGGGCTACAAGCTGTCGCGCAACCAGATCGAGGACGTGTTCGTGCGGTTCAAGGCGCTGGCCGACCGCAAGAAGGACGTCTACGACGAGGACATCGAGGCGCTGGTCGACGAACAGCTGCTGCACGGCCAGGATCAGATCAAGCTGAACTCGCTGACGGTGATCGCCGGCACGCACGGCCCGCAGCGCGCGACGATGAAGCTGGACGTCGACGGCCAGGTCCGGATCGAAGAGGCCGAGGGCAACGGCCCGGTCGATGCGGTGTTCAACTGCATCAAGGCGCTGGTGCCGCACGACGCCAAGCTGGAGCTGTATCAGGTCCACGCCGTCACCGAAGGCACCGACGCGCAGGCGGAAGTGTCGGTGCGGCTGTCGCACGAGGGCCGCTCGATGACCGCGCGCGCCGCCGATCCGGACACGCTGGTGGCGTCGGCGAAGGCCTATCTGGGCGCGCTCAACAAGATCGTCGCCAAGCGCCAGCGCGACGTCCGTCAGGACGCGCCGTCGGTCGCTGTGGCGGGCTGACGCCCCGGCGATAGCCGCATTTGCTACGCCATCAAACGCAGCGCTTCGGCGCTGCGTTTTTGTTTTGTGAGGGGACCTCGGTCGGACCGAACGTCGAGGCGAAGAACAGCCGAAGCCGATGTGCCCGGCGATTTGAGAAGGCCTCCAGGCTGTCATCAAATGACAATCTGCAGCTTGCTAGCTGACCGCTGATGGCTTGACAGGTGATGGCGGTGCGGTTCGGCAGCTTCGATCGCAGGACGGTGAGGGTCCTGCTCATCCTTTCGGTGACGCAAGTGATCGGGTGGGGGACGCTCAGCCTTCCTGCGGTCAGCGGCAGGCAGATCGCCGCCGATCTGGGGATGGATGTTGCATCGGCGTTCGCCGGAACCTCGATTCTCTATGTCGCGATGGGCCTGTGGGCTCCTGTGCTAGCGGGCGTCTTCAGCCGCCGCGGCGCCAAGCCGGTGATGATGCTCGGCACCGTGGTGGCCGCAGTCGGCTTCGTGGTGATGTCGTCGGCCCAGGGGGCGCCGTCCTACTTCGTCGCCTGGGCCATCCTCGGCTCGGCGGGCAGCGCAGCGTTGTCGACGGCCGCCTACATTCTTCTCAACGAAGTCTGCGGCGTGGCCGCCGGAGGTGCGATCGGGGCACTCATGCTGGTCACCGGACTCTCCAGCAGTCTGTTCTGGCCGGTCGGCGGAGCGCTGTCGGATGCGATCGGTTGGCGAGGCACAGGTCTGGTCTATGCGGCCACGATTCTGATCGTGTGTCTGCCGCTCATTGCCTTCGGTTTGCCGCAACGAATTGCGCCGACGAAAAAGGCCGTTGCGGCCGAGGCCCGCCATACCCAACCGGCCCGAACCAGCACGTTTTACCTGCTTGTGTCGGCGATCGCGCTGAACGCCTTCGTCACCTACGGATTCTCCGCGATCATGATCGAACTGCTGAAATCCGCAGGCCTCGGCCCCGCCGAAGCGATCGGCTTCGGGTCCGCTCTGGGCGTCATTCAGGTCGGCGCCCGCGCGGTCGATTTGTTCGGCGGTGGGCGATGGGACGGCGTCACGACGGGATTGTTCGCAAGCTTCCTGCTTCCTGTGGCCATGCTGGTGCTGATGATGAGCCACGGTTCGCATTGGACCATCATGGTCTTCATCGCGCTCTATGGATTGGCCAGCGGGATCCTTGCCGTCGCGCGTGCGACAATGCCGCTGGTGTTCTACGACAAAGCCGAGTTTGCCCGGGCGACATCGCGGATTGCGCTGCCGCTCAATCTGGTTGCGGCGATGTCGCCGCCCGTTCTGATCGGTCTGCTCGATCGTTTCGGGACCAACGCCGTGCTCGGACTGGCCGCATTTTGTTCGTTCGGCGCGTGCCTCATTCTCTCACGCTTGCGGCGCCTGCGGCCGGGGCTGTCGCAGCACCATGATGGCAGCTGCCCTGGCGCGGACTTATGAGCGGGACCGTACGCCCGGCGCGTTTGTTGCGGTGCAACGGGTCCCTCCGCCCCACCACCCTCCGAAACGACAATGGCTTTTAGCTCCGAGTCTCTGTAAGGGGAAACACGAGCCTGTGCATCATCGCGCACCCAAAAAATCCAGGGGGAAGTCCCATGCGTAAGCTGATTCTGTCCGCGGCCTCGGTCGCAATGCTGGCCCTGATCGGACCTGCGGCGGCTCAATCGCCGATCGTCATCAAGTTCAGCCACGTGGTCGCCCCGAATACGCCGAAGGGGCTGGCCGCCGAGAAGTTCAGGGAACTGGCCGAGAAGTACACCGCCGGCAAGGTCAAGGTCGAAGTCTATCCGAACTCCCAACTCTACAAGGACAAGGAAGAACTCGACGCGCTGCAGCTCGGCGCGGTGCAGATGCTGGCGCCGTCGATCTCGAAGTTCGGCCCGGCCGGCGTCAAGGAATTCGAGGTGTTCGATCTGCCCTACATCCTCCCGGACATCGCGGCGCTGCGCAAGGTGACCACCGGCCCGGTCGGCGCCAAGCTGTTCAAGCTGCTCGACGCCAAGGGCATGACCGGTCTGGCGTACTGGGACAACGGCTTCAAGATCATGAGCGCCAACAAGAAGCTGATCGCGCCCGAGGACTACAAGGGCCTGAAGTTCCGAATCCAGTCGTCGAAGGTGCTCGACGCGCAGTTCCGCTCGCTCGGCGCGATCCCGCAGGTGATGGCGTTCTCCGAAGTGTATCAGGCGCTGCAGACCGGCGTGGTCGACGGCCAGGAAAACACGCCGTCGAACATGTACACGCAGAAGATGCACGAAGTGCAGAAGTACACCACGGTGACCAATCACGGCTACATCGGCTACGCGGTGATCGTGAACAAGAAGTTCTGGGACGGCATCCCGGCCGACGTCCGCGCCCAGCTCGACAAGGCGATGGCCGAAGCCACCGAATACGGCAACAACCAGTCGCAGAAGGAGAACGAAGACGCGCTGGCGGAGATGAAGAAGTCCGGCAAGACCGAGATCATCACGCTCACGCCCGAGCAGAACGCCGCGATGCGCAAGGCGATGGCGCCGGTCTACGACGAAGTCGGTGGCCGCGTCGGCAAGGCGCTGATCGCCGAATTCCTCAAGGAAAGCGGCGGCGGCCCGACCAACTAAGCCTGGGAGAGGGCGCCCGCGTCGACAAGCGCGGGCGCCCGATGTATTTCCGGACCGTATCGCACGTCCGGCACCAACAACGGCCGCCGGCGGGTCCGACCCGGGCGGCCGATCCATACGGGGGAGATGAATGTTCCTGCGCGTGCTCGACCGGCTCGAGGAAATCCTGATCGCGACGATGATCGGCGGCGCCACGCTGCTGATCTTCATCGCCGTGATGCACCGATATCTGGTCGGCATCCCGCTGTTCTATCCGATCCTGTTTCCGATCGACCTGTCCTGGGCGCAGGAGCTGTGCATCTACATGTTCGTGTGGATGGCGAAATTCGGCGCGGCCTACGGCGTGCGCACCGGCATCCACGTCGGCGTCGACGTGCTGGTCAATGTGATGCGGCCGGGCATCCGCAAGGCGACGATCCTGTTCGGGCTGTTCGCGGGCGCGTTCTTCACCGCGGTGATCGGCACCATGGGGGCGAAATTCGTCTACGGCCTGATCGACACCAACCAGACCTCGCCGGACCTCGAGATCCCCAGCTGGATCGTCTATCTGTGCATTCCGCTGGGCTCGTATCTGATGTGCTTCCGCTTCCTGCAGGTTGCGTATCACTTCTGGCGTCACGACCATCTGCCGCATCACGACCACAGCCATGTCGAAGGCATCGACGAGCCGCACATGCCCGGTTCGGCGGCGGCAGCGGCGGAGGCGGTGCGATGAACACCGCGCTGATCTTTGGCCTTCTGATCGGGCTGATGCTGACCGGCATGCCGATCTCGATCGCGCTCGGCCTGACCGTGCTGTCGTTCGTGTTCTTGTTCACCAACGTGCCGATCGAGGCGGTGTCGCTGAAGCTGTTCACCGGCATCGAGAACTTCGAGATCATGGCGATCCCGTTCTTCATCCTGGCCGGCAACTTCCTGACCCATGGCGGCGTCGCCCGCCGCATGATCAATTTCGCCACCACCATGGTCGGCCACTGGTACGGCGGCCTCGGCCTCGCCGGCGTGATGGCCTGCGCGCTGTTCGCCGCGGTGTCGGGCTCGTCGCCCGCCACCGTGATCGCGATCGGCTCGATCATGCTGCCGGCGATGGTGAAGCAGGGCTTCCCGAAGCGGTTCGGCGCCGGCGTCATCACCACCTCCGGCGCGCTCGGAATCCTGATCCCGCCGTCGATCGTGATGGTGGTATATTCGGTGGCGACCGGCGGCTCGATTGCGCTCGATCCGGCCGGCAACCGCGTGTCGTCGGCGTCGGTCGGTCAGCTGTTCATGGCCGGCGTGATCCCCGGCATCATGCTGGCGACGCTGCTCGGCGTCACCACCTTCTACCGCGCCTGGAAGTATGACTATCCGCGGCTGCCGCGCGCGACCTGGGGCGAGAGCTTCGTCGCGTTCCGCAAATGCGTCTGGGGTCTGCTGCTGATCGCGATCGTGCTGGGCGGCATCTATGCCGGCTGGTTCACGCCGACCGAGGCGGCGGCGATCAGCGCGGTCTATGCGTTCGTGATCGCGGTGTTCGTGTATCGCGACCTGTCGCTCAAGGACGTGCCGAAGGTGCTGCTCGGCTCCGCCAATATGAGCGCGATGATCCTCTATATCATCACCAACGCGGTGCTGTTCTCGTTCCTGATGGCCAACGAAAACATCCCGCAGCAGATCGCCAACTGGATGTCCACGGCCGGCGTCAACTGGATCGTGTTCCTGCTGGTGGTGAACCTGCTGCTGCTGCTCGCCGGCAACGTCATGGAGGCGACCTCGATCGTGCTGATCATGGCGCCGATCCTGTTCCCGGTGGCGGTCAAGCTCGGCATCCATCCGGTGCATCTCGGCATCCTGATGGTGGTGAACATGGAGGTCGGGATGTGCCACCCCCCTGTGGGGCTCAATCTCTACGTCGCCTCCGGCATCGCCAAGATGGGCATCACCGAACTCACCATCGCGGTGATGCCGTGGCTGCTGACGATGATCGCCTTCCTCGGCCTCGTCACCTACGTGCCGGAGCTGTCGCTGTGGCTGCCGCGGATGCTCGGCATGCTGTGAGCGGAAACGCCCGAAACGAATGGAGACGGGCCGACACCGTCGCCACGTTCGGAAACAAAAAGCCTGCTATTCCAAGATGGTCATAGGGGCTTTCTGTCCAAACTGTAAGTTGATCCGGGAGCCGGCCGACCACATCTTCGGGTGACCTTTGCAAGGAGGTTTCCATGAAGAAGGTTCTGCTCGCCGGCGCCACCGCGCTGGTTCTCGCCGGCACGTCGGCCGCCTATGCCCAGCAGCGCGGCTGGTTCGACCATCATCGCGATCATCGCGCTGATCGTTCTTGGGCCAGCGCGGAGGATCGCGCCGCGTTCGCCGATGCGCGGATCGCGGCGGTGAGGGCCGGGCTGAAGCTGACGCCCGATCAGGAGAAGCTGTGGCCGCCGCTCGAGGCCGCGGTGAAGGACTTCGCCAAGCTGCGGATCGACCGCGCCGAGGCGCGGATGAAGGCGCGCGACGAGGACCGCGACAGCCGCGACGCAGGCGACCCGGTGACCCGGCTGCGCGACCGCGCCGACGGCATGGCCGCCACCGCCGCGGCGATGAAGAAGATCGCCGACGCCGCCGACCCGCTGTACAAATCGCTCGACGACGCCCAGAAGCGCCGGCTGCGCGTGCTGACCCGGTTCGAGGGCTTCCGCAGCGGCTGGGGCGGGGGACCGCATCACCATCCGCGCTTCATGCATCACGACGACGACCGCGGCCCGCGCTGGGAGCGCGACCGGGACCGCGGCCCGGACCGGGGGCCCCGGCCGATGATGGAAGACCGCGACGATTTCGACGAGGGTGCGGGCCCGCGCCAGCTCTGACCGCTGCGCCGGCCGCGATCGGGCACGAAAACCGCCGGAGATCCGGCGGTTTTCGGCATGCGAAAAAGATCGAGCCCGGGCGGGAAAAAGTCGCCCGGCTTGCTGGACATCCCCGGCCTGCTTTGCTAAACGCAGCCGTCCCGAACGGGAAACTCCGGATCGGCTCCGGGCGCATAGCTCAGTTGGTAGAGCAGCTGACTCTTAATCAGCGGGTCCCAGGTTCGAGCCCTGGTGCGCCCACCATCCCTTCAGTGACCAGGCTGTCACCCCGCAAACATCATCAGACGGTCGTCCGCTTGTCGGACCGCCCACGCTGATCGCGGTGGTGATTCCCCTTTGTGCGGGTTCGGCGACGTCGCGAAGGCGGCGCTGATCGCACCTTCGGACTGGCCTTGCTCATCTGTCTCGAATCTTCCGGCGCGATGGGCGCCATGCCGAATGCATGGCGACGTGCATTCTGCGAGTTCGAGCGCATCGATCGGCACAAACGATGCGCTTAGTTCGGAGAATCGCGGCGCGCGGCCGCGCATCCCAAACTGCTTAGCGCAGTTCTGATTCTGCTGGAATCGGAGCCGGCGATCCAGATCTCTTGCCACAAGTGCGCCTCATGGTGAGGAGGCGCGAAGCGCCGTCTCGAACCATGGGCCGCCGGCCCGCATCGCCTCATCCTTCGAGACGCCCGGCTTCGCCGGGCTCCTCAGGATGAGGAGGCAGTGCCTCCGGAAAGGCCGTATCGCTTCAATCAATCGATGAAGCGCTCACAGCTAGCGCATTGTCTTGATGCCCTTCAATCGCTCGCTCACTTCGCCAGCGCCAGCAGGGCGTCGAGGTCGAGATTGTCTTCGCAGTGATCGGCGAGAGCTTCGAGCGCGTCCTCGATGCGGCGCTCGAAGTCGAGGCCGGATGTCGCCGCGCCGAGCGCCGCGAGCCAGGACGAGCGGAAGCCGTCGCCGCCGAACAGGCCGTGCAGATAGCCGCCCATGACGCGGCCGTCGGCCGAGACCGCGCCCTCCGGCCGCGGCTTGCCGCATCCGTCGTCGAGCAGCAGCCACGGCCGCCCCAGGCCGGCGCCGGTGGTGCGCCCCATGTGCATCTCGTAGCCGGTCACGCGGCAGCCGCCGAGCCGATCGACCGCGTCGATCTCGACCAGCCGCTTGTCGTCCGAAATCTCGGTCTCGACATCGAGCAGGCCGAGGCCCGGCGTTTCTCCCGGCGGTCCCTCGATGCCCATCGGATCGCGAACCACGCGGCCGAGCATCTGGAAGCCCGCACACAGGCCGACGACGCGGCCGCCGCGGCGGACATGGGCGTGGATATCGACGTCCCAGCCCTCGCGCCGGATCAGATCGAGTTCGGTGCGCGTCGCCTTCGAGCCGGGCAGCACGACGACGTCGATGTCGCCGGGGATCGGCGAGCCGGGCTGGATCCAGCGCAGATCGACATCGGGCTCGGCGGCCAGCGGATCGAGGTCGTCGAAATTCGCCACGCGCTGCAGCCGCGGCACCGCGATCCTGATCCGGCCGCGGCTCGCGGCGGCGGCGCGTTCGAGCGCGAGCGAGTCTTCCGCCGGCAGCCGGTCGGCGCCGGGAAACCAGCGCAGCACGCCGAGAAACGGCCAGCCGGTCTGTTCGGTGATGGTGCGGCAGCCGGGCTCGAACAGCGAGAAGTCGCCGCGGAATTTGTTGATCAGATAGCCGGCGACGCGGGCGCGGTCGCCGTCGTTCAGCAGCACGTAGCTGCCGACCAGCGCCGCCATCGTGCCGCCGCGATCGATGTCGGACAGGAACACGACCGGCAGATCGGCGGCTTCGGCGAAGCGCATGTTGGTGATGTCGGAGGCGCGCAGATACACCTCGGCGCCGCTGCCGGCGCCTTCCACCAGCACGAGATCGGCCTCACCGGCGAGCCGCTCGAAACTGTCGAGCACCGCCGGGATCAAGCGCTGCCGCATGTGATGATAGATCCGCGCCGGACAATTGCCGAGCACGCGGCCGCGCAGCACGACCTGCGCGCCGATCTCGGTCTGCGGCTTCAGCAGCACCGGATTCATGTGGATCGACGGCGCCGTCCGGCAGGCGCGCGCCTGCAGCGCCTGCGCACGGCCGATCTCGCCGCGCGCCGCGGCGCCGTCGGCGCCGGGCAGATCGGGATCGCCGGCGACCGCGGCGTTGTTGCTCATGTTCTGCGCCTTGAACGGACGGACCACGAGGCCGCGGCGGCTATAGGCGCGGCACAGGCCGGCGACCACCATGCTCTTGCCGACGTCGGAGCTGGTGCCCTGGATCATCAGCGCGCGAGCCCGCCGCGGCGCCGCGGTCGCGCGCGGCGTGAACTGGATGCGGGAGATCAACTCATCGACGTCGGGTGCGGTCATTTGAAGAACTCGTCGGAGGAAAGAAACACAGCGGGCGGGGGAGAAAGCGCGACGTCGGCGGAAGCGGCTTGACGCTGGCGCGGCGTCGGCGATACGACGCCGGCGTGATCATCGTCAGCGCCCTCAGCCATGCTCAGGATCTCGTCGCGCGGCTGCGGCCGGCGCGGTCGCTGTCGTTGATGGCGCCGTGGCAGCGCGTCGTCTTCAACGAGGACTGGCTGCCCGAGCAGCGGCTGATCCTCGCCTTCAACGACGTCGTCGAGACCGGCTCCGTCCATGTCGCGCCGGACGCTGCGATCGTGCGCCGGATCATCGATTTCGCGCGCGGCTGCGACAGCGGTCAGGACGTGCTGGTGCATTGCTGGATGGGCGTCAGCCGCTCGCCGGCCGCGGCCTATGTCATCGCCTGCGCCCGTGCGCCGGGCGAGGAACGCGCGATCGCCGAAGAGCTGCGCCGCTGCTCGCCGGTGGCGACGCCGAACCGGCTGATGGTCGCGATCGCGGACGATCTGCTCAAGCGCAACGGCCGCATGGTCGAGGCGATCGAGCGTATCGGCCGGGGCGCGGAGTACGACGGCGAAGCCACGCCGTTCTGTCTGCCGCTCGATTGGCGGGACGGTCCGGCGCATCAGATCTGACTCTGGCCCGAGATCGCAGCGACGCCCAGCAGCATCCCGATCTCGGCAAACTGTTCGGTGGCGCCGAGCACGTCGCCGACATAGCCGCCGAGCAGGCGACGCGCCGCCATCGCTGGTAGCAGCGCCAGGATCGCGGCGGCAGCGAGTCCGACGCCGGCCGCCGTAGGGGCGGAGATCCCCAGCCACAGCATGCCGAGCGCGGTGAAGGCCGCGGCCGCCGCGGCGTCGGCGTGACCGATCGGCTCGGCCGGGTAGTTCAGCTTGGCGGTCGCCGGATTGCCGGCATAGGGCAGCACCGACATCACCAGCACGATGCCGGCGCGCCCGACGCTGTGGCCGGCGATCAGCGCGGCGGCGCCCAGCCAGGGCGGCAGGCTGGCGAGCACGACGATGCGCAGCACCAAGCTCGCCACCAGCATCACTGCGCCGTAGCTGCCGATCCGGCTGTCCTTGATGATCGAGAGCCGCTGCTCGCGCGTCCGGCCGCCGAACAGTCCGTCCGCGGTGTCGGCGACGCCGTCTTCGTGCAGCGCACCGGTGACGACCGCGCCGGCGAGGATCGCCAGCGTCGCCGGCACGGCGCCGGTCCAGAGCCCGGAGGCGAGCAGCAACACGCCGGCGCTGACCAGCCCGATCAGCACGCCGACCAGAGGGAAGTACTTGCGGGCGGCCAGCACCCAGTCGTCGTCGAGCCGCGTGGCGCCGAGCATCGGCATCACGGTCATGAACTGGATCGCGTTCAGCAGAGGCCGCAACAGGCGGATCACGATCGTCGCCCGAGCGTGCCGGCGAGAACGTCGGACAGGTCGGCGAAATCGGTGAGGATGCCGGCGGCGGCGCGGAGCAGCGGAATCGCCATCAGCGCGCCGGTGCCTTCGCCGAGCCGCAGGCCGAGATCGAGATAGGGCGTCGCCGCCATGGTCTCGAGGAGAATTTTATGGCCGCGTTCCGCGGAGCGATGCGAGAACACGCAATAGTCGCGCGCCTCCGGATGTAGCCGCACCGCGACCAAGGCGGCGGCGCTGGCGATGAAGCCGTCGATCACCACCGGACGGCGCCGCGCCGCGGCGGCGAGCACCGCGCCGGCCATCATCGCGATTTCGAAGCCGCCGAATTCAGCGAGCACGTCGAGCGGGGCGGTGGCCGTGGTGCGCGCGGCGGCTTGCGCCGCCACCGCGAGCTTGTGGGCGACGCCGGCGGCATCGAGCCCGGCGCCGCGGCCGACGCAATCGGCGATCGGCGCCGCGGCGAGACGGTGCGTGATCAGCGCGGCGGAGGTGGTGTTGCCGATCCCCATCTCGCCGATCGCGACGATGTCGATGCCGCCGTCGATCGCATCGCAGACCAGCGTGACCGCGGCGGCGATCGCGCGCCGCGCCTGATCGGTGGTCATCGCCGGCTCGCGGCTGGCATTGCGGGTGCCGCGCGCGATCTTGCGATCGATCAGGCCGGGGCAGGGCGGCAGATCGTCGTCGATGCCGGCATCGACGACGCAGACATCGGCGCCCGCGGCCTTCGCCAGCACGTTCATGCCGGCGCATCCGGCGAGATAGGCGCTCACCATCGATCGCGTCACGCTCGCCGGATAGGGCGACACGCTTTCGGCCGCAATGCCGTGATCAGCCGCGAAGATGAACACCGTGGCGCGCTCCGCGCGCGGCGGCATCGGATGCCAGATCATGCCGAGCTGCACGGCGAGATCTTCCAGCCGGCCGAGCGAGCCCGGCGGCTTGGCCTTGGCGTCGATCCGGCCGCGCAGGATCGGCTCGAGCGCATGATCGACGGCGTCGATCGTGCAGAAATGCGGGGCGGGCAATGCGGCGTGCATGGGCGATCAGCGATGAGCAGGAGACATGCGTCGTCCTCCGCGTCCGCGGACGACGACTCGATGCGATCGGACAAGCGTCTCCGCGCGGTCGCGAGCAAGCGCGGACCGCATCGTCGAAACTATGCCGACGGCGATAGCGTGGTGCTACGTGGAAAGCGGATGTGGCATCTGAACGTCCTTCTTCGACCCACCGTCGAATGGCATTGCACAAATCTCCGGCCGGTCTCCTGGCTCGCGGATGTTGTTCCGATCGCCTTCCCGAAGCCGCTTCTGCGGTCTCAGTGGCTGGTGTGATCGAAACCGATCCGCTTACAGTTGCGGGGGCAGCCGCGGCCTTGGCGTTTTCACGCCGCACCGCATTCCCTGTTTCACCTCTCTTGCGAGAGGCACCGTAGACGCACCGACAAGAGCACGGCGCCGGGCCCGACGCAAGATTGATAGCAACCAGAATGCCGCGTCTCAGACGAAGGTGCATACCGACTCGCTATTCGTCTGCTTCACACGCGATCGTGGGCGACGCCTTCTGCTGTCCTTCGTTGGTTCGCGCGCCGTGGCCGATTTCGGATCGCGCTTGCGCGGGGAGCAGAGCCGTGCTCTTTTCGTGTCGCCTTCGGTGCCTCTCGCAAGAGAGGTGAAACGGGAATGCGGTGCGGCGAGAGATCGCCAATTCCGCGGCTGCCCCCGCAACTGTGAGCGGATCGTCCGCGATCGACATGCCACTGAGCGATCGTTCTCGCGCTCGGGAAGGCGATCGGGACAACATCCGCGAGCCAGGAGACCGGCCGCAGGCAATGGTCCAGTTGATGTCGACGGTGGGTCGACAGCGGAGAATTCCATGACGATCAAGACGTAGTTCGCCGTCGTTGCAGCGCCGATCGCGCTGCTGTCGCTTGAACAATTTTACGCGAGGCACAGCCGCGCCGCGACCCTGCGACGGTCGGCGCCGCGCGCGGTCGTGCGCCGATGCGCCGCTGGTCAAGGAGTGGACATGGAGCCCAAGGACACCACGACGAACGAGGCCTTCAAGGGCTTCACCAACGAGGCCTGCCCGTTCCTGCCGTGTCACCGCGGCGTCGAGCGGGAATTCAATTGCCTGTTCTGCTACTGCCCGCTGATCGCCTACGAGTGTCCCGGGCCGTATCAGGTGTTCACCGATCGGAACGGCCTCCGGCGCAAGGATTGCAGCGCCTGCACGCTGCCGCACAACGGCTATCGCCGTTCGTGGAATTTCATCCAGCGCTGGCTCGAAAAGCCGAAGCTGTGGGACGGTCAGGACCAGGATCCGAAGCGCATCAAGGAGACGCCGTCGGAGTGATGCAGCGCCGCGGCGGGAAGCGGCGTCGATCGCGACTGCAGGGATGAATCGCCATCGGCGCGGCGATCGCGTATTCCAGACGTCGAAGCTGACGATGAAGCAGTCGCAACACGAGAGGAGATCGACATGAGTGACGTGGTCTTGGCGGGCGCGGAAGCGTTTTCCTTTCCGGGCGGGAAAATCGGCGTGCTGCTGGTGCACGGGTTCACCGGCAGTCCGCAGAGCATGCGCTATCTCGGCGAGCGCCTCGGCGAGCAAGGCTACACCGTGCTCGGTCCGCGCCTGCCGGGACACGGCGTCTCACCCGCGGCGATGGCGAAGACGACGGCGAGCGATTGGGTCGGCGCCGCCGAAGACGCCTTGGCCGAAATCTCGGCCAAGTGCGACAAGGTGTTCGTCGCCGGCCTGTCGATGGGCGGCACGCTGTCGCTGTATCTCGCCGCGATGCATCCGGACAAGGTCAGCGGCGTGATCCCGATCAATGCCGCGGCGCAGATCGAATCGCCCGACATGGCGTCGATCGCCTATGCGCGCAATCTGCCCGAGACCATCCCGGGCATCGGCTCCGACATGATGGATACCGAGACCAAGGAACTGGCTTATGCGGAGGTGCCGGTGGTCTGCATGAAGCAGGCGCTCGGGCTTGCGGCCACCGCACGTGCGTTGCTGCCGCGGATCAAGTGCCCGACCTTCGTGATCAACTCGCGGGTCGATCACGTGCTATCGCCGAACAACGCCACCGTGATCGCCAACAATGTCGGCTCCGATCGCATCGAGCTGCTGTGGCTGAACCGTTCGTATCACGTCGCGACGATCGATCACGACAAGGATCTGATCGCGGCCGAAGTGCACGCTTTCGTGCAGCGCTACAGCAAGTAAGCACGCGGCGCCGCGTCTCCGGCGATTGGCCGGAGAGGCGTCGCTTCGCCACTGCTTACTTGGACTTCGAGCGGTTTTTGCTGCTTTCGGCCGCCTTCGCCAGCGCGGCCGCAAAGGCGCCGCCGCCGGCGTTCTTCGGCTCCGGCTTCGGCCGATAGCGATCGACCAGCTTGGCGCTGCCGCTGCCGCCGTCCTTGCGGCGTTCGCCGACCGCGGGGATCGGATCCGACAGCCGCAGCGTCAGCCCGATCCGGTTGCGCGGCACGTCGACCTCGAGCACCTTCACCTTGACCACCTGGCCGGGCTTCACCACTTCGCGCGGATCGTTGATGCGCCGTTCCGACATCGCCGAGATGTGGATCAGACCGTCCTGATGCACGCCGATGTCGGCGAAGGCGCCGAACGCGGCGACGTTGGTCACGGTCGCTTCGAGGATCATGCCCGGCTTGAGATCGGTGATCTTCTCGACGCCTTCCTGGAAGGTGGCGGTCTTGAACTCAGGACGCGGATCGCGGCCGGGCTTGTCGAGCTCCTTGATGATGTCGGTGACGGTCGGGACGCCGAATTTGTCGTCGGCGAACGCCGCCGGCTGCAGCGTTTGCAGCGTCTTGGTCTGGCCGATCAGCGCCTTGATGTCGCTCTTGGTCGCCGCCAGAATCTTCTTCACGATCGGATAGGCTTCGGGATGCACGCCGGAGGCGTCGAGCGGATTCTCGCCGTCGCGGATCCGCAGGAAGCCGGCGCATTGCTCGAACGCTTTCGGTCCGAGCCGCGGCACTTCCTTGAGCTTGGCGCGGCTGGGGAAGGGACCGTTGGCGTCGCGATGCGCGACGATGTTCGCCGCCAGCGTTTCGCCGATGCCGGAGACGCGCGCGAGCAGCGGCGCCGACGCGGTGTTGAGATCGACGCCGACCGCGTTGACGCAGTCCTCGACGGTGGCGTCGAGCGCGCGCGACAGTACGAACTGGTTGAGGTCGTGCTGATACTGGCCGACGCCGATCGATTGCGGCGGCACCTTCACCAGCTCGCCGAGCGGGTCCTGCAGCCGCCGTGCGATCGACACCGCGCCGCGGATCGAGACGTCGAGATCGGGGAACTCCTTCGAGGCGAATTCGGAGGCGGAGTACACCGACGCGCCGGCTTCGGAGACGATCGCCTTGGTGAGTTTCAGATCCGGCTTGGCTTTCATCAGATCGGCGACCAGCTTCTCGGTTTCGCGCGACGCGGTGCCGTTGCCGATCGCCACCAGTTCGATGCGATGCTTGACGCAGAGTTGCGCCAGTTCGAGCATGCTCTCGTTCCATTTCCGCGCCGGCTCGTGCGGATAGATCGTGGTGTGGTCGACGAACTTGCCGGTCTGGTCGATCACCGCGACCTTGACGCCGGTGCGGAAGCCGGGATCGAGGCCGAGCGTGGCGCGGCCGCCGGCGGGCGCGGCGAGCAGCAGGTCGCGCAGATTGGCGGCGAACACGCGCACCGCTTCCTTCTCGGCCTGCTGCCACAGCCGCATCCGGGTGTCGAGCGCGAGCCCGGTCTTGATCCGTGTCCGCCACGCCCAGCGGACGCAGTCCGACAGGAACGCGTCGCCCGGCCGTCCCTTGCGGGAAATGCCGAAGGTCGCCGCGATGCGGTTCTCGTATTGGGTCGGCTCCTTGGAGTCGGGATCCTCGCCGTCGCCGAAATCGAGCGACAGGATCTCTTCCTTCTCGCCGCGCAGCAGCGCCAGGATGCGGTGCGACGGCAGCTTTTCGTACGGTTCGGAGAAGTCGAAATAGTCGGAGAATTTCGCCCCGGCGGTCTTCTTGCCGTCGCGCACGCTGGCCTTGATCTGGCCGCGGCTCCACATCTGCTCGCGCAGGCTGCCGGTGAGGTCGGCGTGCTCCGAGAAGCGCTCGACCAGAATGGCGCGTGCGCCCTCGAGCGCCGCCTTGACGTCGGCGACCGGATGCTCGCCGTCCGTCTTCACATAGGCCGCGGCCTCTGCCTGCGGGTCCTTGTCGGGGTTCTGCAACAACAGATCGGCGAGGGGCTCCAGTCCCGACTCGCGGGCGATCTGCGCCTTGGTCCGTCGCTTCTCCTTGAACGGCAGATAGATGTCCTCGAGCCGCGCCTTGGTGTCGGCCGCGAACAGGGCCTTCTCGATCTCGGGCGTCAGCTTGCCCTGTTCCTTGATGCTGTCGATGATCGCGAGGCGGCGCGCGTCCATTTCGCGCAGATAGGTCAGGCGTTCCTCCAGCGTCCGCAACTGCGTGTCGTCGAGCATCCCTGTCGCTTCCTTGCGGTAGCGCGCGATGAACGGGACGGTCGACCCGCCGTCGAGAAGGTCGATGGCGGCCTGGACCTGCTCTTCACGGACGGCGAGTTCGGTGGCGATGACGGACGCGATTTTCGGCACTGAAGGTCTCTCGAAAGATGGCATGGAAGTGGAGTTGAGCGCCGGCTGCGCGGCGAATCGAAGGCACCGTACGACATCTCGGGAGCGAGCGGGACGACCCGGCTGCGATGGCCCACAGCCGTTTGCGGGAGGTGCGCGGTTGCTTGCGAATCCGTCCTGCAATCGCAAGCCGCGAGTCGTGGCGACGCTTGTCGGCGTCGGGCGTCGCAGCCGGGCGCCGCTACGGCCCAACGACGTTCGTCACCGCAACGCCCGAGCGGCGTGCGCGTCAGGTAGTCCCACGAGGTCGGGCGGGGGACCTTACGTCGGTCCGATGTCTCGAACCGGGACGGCTTCGCGCGGATTGATTTCGAACTAATTCGCTGCCGCCGATTGTTCGGCTTCGGTTAGCGGCCGGCCAACCACCCTGGGAACTCTCGCTTTCCCTCCGCGCGGCGAGGGTGCATCACATCGCTGCGTATGACGCGTGCGCGTTGCAGCCTGCTTGCTCAATCCGCTCGCCAGCTGCCCGGACCAATGCCGGCAGCATCCGCGAATGTCGCCAACTTGCTGCAGGGCTGCCTTCGGACAGATCGCGCCCCCATCCGCTCTGAAGCGGTCTTGCAGCGAGCCCACTCGTCAACGCCGAAACCTCCCCCGGTCGGCGGTGACCGGCCCCGGGGCTTCCCGCCCAGCCCCGGGGCTCTCTCTTCCCCCTGTCCCAAAACTGCTGGTCCGATGTGGTGACGGCTGCCGCCGCCTGGCCGTGACCGAGATCGGTATCACCAAGGGCTGTTCAGTTCCAGTTGCAAATGCTAATAAGTCGCATATGCAAGTAAGGCGTGTCTGGTGCGGGAGGCGGTTGGATGGTTATGGCCCTGAAAACGCTTGGGAAAGCTGGAAGGAAGCGCCAGGAGCCGCGGCAGGCGCGCTCCTCCGTTGCACCGACGGTCGCCGCGCGCGGTCGGCACGCCCGGCGATGGCCGCTTGTGTCGATGACCTCCGCCTCGGTTCTGATGGCGCTGGGGGGCGCATTGGACACCTCGCCGGCGTTGGCGGAGGGCGAAGCCTTCCGGCGCTCCGGTGGCCGGTCCGTTCCGGCTTCGCCACCCGGCGACGGTCCGTCGGCCCACAGCGCGGCGACGCATGACGAGGGCGCGGACACCGAGCATATTTTCGGCTTCAGCATGGGGTCCGACATCGGCAAGCCGGGCGAGATCGAACTCGAGATGGAGAATGTCGGCGCGTTCGGCAAACGCGACGGCAGCTACGCCACGCTCGCGACACTGAACCAGGTCAAATACACGCTGACCGATCGCTTCCGGATCGCGCCGGGGTTCGCGCTCGGCGCGCAGCGGATCGACGGCGTTGCCGGCTTCGATGATCGGCATCATATGAGCTTCAACGGCGCGACGATGGAGTTCCGCTACAAGCTGGTCGATCGCGCGGTGGCGCCGTTCGGCCTGACGCTGCACGCGCAGCCGGGGTGGAATCGGGTCGACGAGGGCAGTGGGCTGCGCGTCGAGCAGTACGGCGCCGAATTCGCCGCGCTGTTCGACCGGGAACTCGTCAAGGATCGCTGGTTCGCTGCGTTCAACGTCTGGTACGGGACCGGCGTCACCCGCGAGCACGCCACCGGCCGCAGCGGCCACGATTCCGAATTCGCGCTGCACGGCGCGCTGTCCTATCAGCTGCAGCCCGGACTGGTGGTCGGCGTCGGGACCCGCTATCTGCGCAGCTATGACGGCGGCGGGCTCGACCGCCTCGCCGGCGAGGCGGTGTTCGTCGGCCCGACCTTCTCCTACAATCTCACCAGTTCGCTCGGGCTGTCCGGCACCTGGCAGATCCAGGTCGCCGGCCGTGCGAGTGGCGACGGCCGGCGGCTCGACCTGGAGAATTTCGAGCGGCATCAGGCGATGCTGCGGATCAACGCGCACTTCTGAGCCACGCGTAGCCGGAACGGACGGGCACGCGAGCGCCGCGTGGGCGTCACCATAATCTGGTCCGATTCCGCAACTAAGCGTTGCGAAGTACGAACCCGCGGGGGCGTTGGTCGTGCGCAGTGTCGCACCAGCCGGATATACCCATGCCCCTTGCCGCCGACCCGGCCGCCGTCCCGTCATCCTCGTCCAACTCGCATCCCGTCAACCCGCCGGTTCCGGCGTCGCTGCTGCTGTCGCGCGGCGTGGCCCGGCTCGAGGTGATGCTCAAGCTGACCACCGCGATTCTGGCGCTGGCCGCCGGCGTCTACACCTATCTCGGCGTCCGCGAACTGCTCAACGGCAGCCCGACCACGGTGTTCTTCGCCGCGCTGATCTATTCGGTCGCGGTGTCGGTCGGCATCTACGCCTTCTGGGTGTTCCTGATGCAGTTCATGCCGCACGTCGTCGACCGCACCGGCCGCGCGCTGATGTTCGGCTGCATGATCTTCGGCTCGCTGATGATCGTGGCGATGTCGTCCTGGCTCAACGCGTCGGCGCTGGCCGGCGCCGCCGCGATCCGCCAGCATCTGGCGATCACGGTGCAGAACTACACCCGCGATCTCGACGCCGCCAACACCAACGCCATCGCCGCGCAGGGATTGCTGCCCGATATCCAAATCGCGTCGTCGCGCTTCGCCAAACTGGCCGACGCCGAACGCGCCGGTTCGCTCACCGGCACGTCGGGCTCCGGCACGGTGGTGCAGCTGCTGACGCAGATGTCGGGGCAGCTCGACAGTCTCGGCAAGGAGGTCGAGGCGTCCGGCAAGCGCGTCTCGGCGCTGTTCGAGGAGGGCGGCAAGCATCTCGCCAAGATGCGCGAGATGGTGTCGGATCGCGGCCCGATCACCGAGCGTAGCGACGGCTTCGCCACCGAATCCCTGGCGCTGATGGGCGTGATCGCCAATCTGCAACAGACGTCAGTCGCGCCCGCGGTGAAGCGCGCCGCGGCGTCGCTGTCGTCGACGTTCATCGCGCCCGCGGCGGGAGGTCGCAGTGCCGATCTCGCCGAGCGGCAGACGGCGGTGGTCGGCAAGGTCGAGGGCGCGATCGCCGCGCAGGCGGCTTCGCTCGCCGGTGCGGCCGACAAGATCCTCGACATGCCGCGGATCGAGCCGGCGCGCTTCCAGGCGATGTCGCCGGCCGAAGCCGTGCTGCGCTACGCCGGCGATTTCATCCCGAGCTGGGCCGGGGCGATCTCGATCGACCTGATGCCGGCGGTGCTGGTGCTGATCCTGTGCGTGGTGCACGCCGCGATCCGGCGCGAGGGCCTGCCGGTGGCGAGCGCCTCGGCGATGACCGCGGCCGAGATGATGGCGGCGCTACGGATGGCGCGCGAGGTCGAGCAGGCCAGCCGCGCCGTTCCCGCGCCGAGCGAACCGAGGGTGAGCGATCCGACCGAGATGCCTGCGCCCCCGGGCGAGCCCGCAGTGGCGGCGACCGACGAGAACGTCACCGCGCTGTCCACGGCGCGGCACGTCAAGTAAGCGCGGCCGATGGGCGGTTTGACGCAGCGCTTCCAGCAATGGATGGCCGGCAACCCGGACGACGCGGTGCTGCGCGTGATCTTCCGCGCGCTGGTCGCGGTGTCGATCGGCGCGCTGGCGTCCGATCTCGCCAGCGCCAACGGCTGGGTGGCGCCCGGCGACGTGGCGCCGACGCCGGCCGACCAGCGCGAGCCGGTGCCGAGCGGACTGCCGACGCTGCCGGCGATCCTGACGCCATGGCTGCCGGGCGGCGATCGACTGACGCCGGCGCCGCAGCCGGACGGTGTTCTCGGCAAGGGGATGGCGTTCGAACTGGTCAGCGGCGGCCGGCTCACCGCCACCGGCACGATCACGCCGGGCACCGCCGATGCCTTCGCCAAGGAGATCGAGCGCCACGGCGAGTACATCAAGACCGTGGTGCTGAATTCGCCGGGCGGGTCGGTCGGCGATGCGCTGGCGATGGGGCGGCTGATCCGGGACCGCAAGCTCGCCACGCTGGTCGAGGCCGGAAAATACTGCGCGTCATCCTGCCCGCTGGTGTTCTTCGGCGGCGTCGAGCGCCGCGCCGGCGACCGGGCGGCGATCGGCGTGCATCAGGTGTTCGCGGCGAAGACCGCGACGGCTGCGTCTTCGCCGCGCGACGGCATGAGCGACGCGCAACGGATCTCGGCGCGCTGCCAGCGCTATCTCGGCGACATGGTGATCGACCTTCAGGTCTGGATCCATGCGATGGAGACGCCGAAGGACCGGCTGTTCGTGTTCAAGCCGGAGGAATTGAGCAAGTTCAACATCGTGACCGCGGCGGCGCCTGCGGCAAAGCTCTGAATGGTGCTTCCGCCCGGTCGCGGCGAGGTGTCGCAGCCGCGGCGCGCTATCGCACCATAAAATCACACTTTTCGTGGTGTTCCACATCGGGTTCCGGCAACTTTTGAATTTCGTTGCGGTTATGGGTCAGGTGAAACGCTGGCGAAGGATATAGCGAGATGAAGAAGACGGCTCTGGTTCTTGGTGCGGCTGCGGCCCTTGCGGTCGCCACTGCATCGGCCCCTGCGCAGGCTCAGCGCTATGGCTATCATCATGGTGGGTTCGGCCCGGCCCTGATCGGTGGCCTTGCGGCGGGCGCGCTGATCGCCGGTGCTGCGAGCGGCGGGTACGGTTACGGCTACGGCCCCGGCTATTATGGCTATGGCGGGCCGTATTACGGCGGCTACGGCCCGCGCTATGTCGGCTACTACGGCGGTCCGGGCTATTATGGCGGCGGCTGGGGCTATGCCGGTCCGCGCTACTACGCGCGTCCGCGCGCGGTGTATTACGGCGGCGGAGGCTACTATCGGCCGTATGGCGGCTACCGGTCGTCCTATGGCTACTACCGCGCGCCGGTCATTCGGGCCGGCTACATCGGTGGCCCGCGCTACGGCTATCGTCACCATCGGCACTGGTAAGCCGACCGGCGACGGTCGCGCAATCGAACCAGTCGGTCGTCCACGGATCGAGGGCGGCAGCGGCGACGCTGCCGCCCTTCGTTCGTCCGCGGTTAACGGCGCTCGGCGTCGGCGGGGCGCAGTGCGGTGATCAAGGTCTTGCGCAGCGTGTCCAGCGTGTACGGCTTCTGCAGCAGCGGAAAGCCTTCGCTCATCGCCGACGCGCTGCGGTCGCTGTAGCCCGAGGCCAGCACCACCGGCGTTTCCGGATGATGTTCGCGGATCAGCCGGCCGAGTTCGAGACCGCTCATCCCCGGCATCACGATGTCGCTGAACACCAGATCGATATCCCGGCGTTTGTTGAGCAGGCCGATGGCGTCTTCGGCGGAGCCGACCCTGACGACGGTGAAGCCGCATTGCTCGGCATAGTCGGTGGCGACCGCGGCGACGTCGGGATGATCCTCGACCAGCAGCAGCGTCGAGGCTTTTCCGACCCGTTGCGGCGTGGTGTCGGACACGTCGGCGTCCTGCGTGGGACGCTCGGACGAGCGCGGCAGGAACAGGTCGAAGCGGGTGCCGCGGCCGAGTTCGCTGTCCACCGTGATCGCGCCGTTCGACTGCTGAATGAAGCCGTAGATCTGACTGAGACCCAAGCCGGTCCCGCGATCGACCGACTTGGTGGTGAAGAACGGCTCGAAGATCCGGTCGCGGATGTCTTCCGGAATGCCGGTGCCGGTGTCGGCGAATCCGAGAATGGCGTAGTCGCCGCTCAGCCGGCGCGGGCCGAAATTCTTCAGCGTCTCGGTCCGGATCGAAATGGTGATGCGGCCGCCGTCGGGCATCGCATCGCGCGCATTCAAGGCGAGATTGAGCAGGGCGATCTCGAATTCGTTGGGATCGATCTCGACGATGATCGGCTCGCGCGGGGCCTCGATCGCGATGGCGATGTCGCTGCGAACGGACTGGCGCAGCACGTCGGCGAACTTTGTGACGCTGTCGCCGAGGTCGACCAGCTTCGCCGCGACGTTGTGGCGGCGGGAGAACGACAGCAATTGCCGGGTCAGGCCGGCGCCCTTGGCCACCGCGGAATCGATCATGTCGAAGGTCTTGCGGTCCTGCAGGTCGTTGTGCCGCCGCCGCAGCTTCTGCACCGAACCGCCGACCACCATCAGCAGATTGTTGAAGTCGTGCGCCACGCCGCCGGTGAGGCGGCCGAGCGATTCCAGCCGCTGCGACTGCTTCAGCGCATTTTCGGCGACCGTGCGGCGGCCGGCTTCCTCGTACAGCCGCCGGGTCCGGGCCAAAGCGAGCATCACGATCGCGATCAGCGCGGCGGTCGCCGGCAGGCCGACCAGCAGATAGGCGCCGAGCTGGGCCAGCCACATCTTGTGGATGGCCTGCGTCTCCAGCCCGGCATAGACGTAGACGGGAAGCTTCGGCAGCTTGCGATAGGCGACGCGCCGCTCCACGCCGTCGAGCGCGGAGACCTGGGTCAGCGTGCCTTCGGAGCTGCCGTTCTGCATCGCGCGGCCGATCGGGCCGTCGGTCTTCACCGTCAGATCGCCATCGGCGATGGTCGGGAAGCGGGCCAGGATGGCGCCATCCTCGCGGACGAGAGCGGCGTAGCTCCCGGCCTCGCGGCCGACCTTGGCATAAAAGCCTTCGAAGTAGTCGGGCAGCACGGAGGTCTGGATGACGCCGGCGAAACTGCCGTCCGCGGCGGTGCGGCGGACGCTGACGCCGAAGAACGGCGCCCCGCCATAGGGCGCGCGGGGTTTCAGCGTGCGCCCGACGAACAGTCCGATGTCGTTGCCGACATGGGCTTTGAAGTAGTCGCGATCGGAGAAGTCCGCCGGCGACGACGGGTCGAGCAGGGAGTTGACCAGCGTCCGCCCGTTCTTGTCGAAGATCCACATCGACTTGATCTGCTCGGAACTGTCGGCCAGCCGCTTCAGGCGCTCGTGCAGCACGCCTTCGCTGGCGCGGATCTGGTCGTCCGTCATGCCGCGGATGATCTCGCCGGTTTCGGCGATCGAGCGCTCGACCGATTCGAAGATCTTCAGCGCGTGTTCGGTGACGATGTCGCGGGTCTTGTCGATCTGCCGGTCGGCACTGTCGTCGTTGGAACGGTAGGCGAGCCAGGCCGCGTAGCTGAACAGCGCGATCGGCAGTATCACGGACGCGATCAGAATCGCACGCAGCAGCCGAAGGGAATCGCGTTGCGCGGTCAGCATTGTCTGGAAGATTCGAAATCAGCTGCCATTGATTGTCAATTAAGCATCTTTTCCCTTGATCGGATACCCATAGCACGCCGGTCGAGGGCTATGATGGTATCCCCAGACGATCCTCCACCTATCGTCCGTGGAACCGTTGCAGTAAACAGCTGCGATGATCCCGATCGCTGCTCGGTGCGGATCCCGGCCGGACCGCCGACAAAGAGGAATGTCATGCGCGCTTTGACTCTGGGCCTGTCCTGTCTGCTGCTCGCCGGCGTCCACGCTCCGTCGTTTGCCGCCGATGCCGTCAACGGCGAAACGCTCGCCAAGCGCTGGTGCGTCGGCTGCCACGTCGTGTCCGAGGATCAGCGCAAGGGCACCGACCTCGTTCCGTCGTTCGCATCGGTCGCCGCGCAGCCCGGCTTCGACGAGGACAAGCTCGCGACCTTCCTGCTCGAGCCGCACCCGAAGATGTCCAGCATGGCGCTGAGCCGGATCGAGGCCAAGAACATCGCGGCCTATATCGCCGAGCAGAAGCGGCCGTAGCGCGCCCGCGCGCGGCTCGATCCGCGCGTCGTTGATCCGAGCGCCCTGGATCAGCGTCTCGACGCAAGTGAGGCTCAGGCTTTCCCGGCATCCTCGCGGCACTCGAGCTGCGGGTGCGACATTGACCAACTCTCCTTTTTATACCGCCGACCACATCGCCTTCCGCGACGTGGTGCGCCGCTTCGTCCAGAAAGAGATCGAGCCGTTCGCGACCGAGTGGGACGAGGCCGGCGGCTTTCCGCGCGAGCTCTACGAGAAGGCCGCGGCGATCGGGCTGCTCGGGCTGGGCTTTCCTGAAGAATACGGCGGCACGCCGACCGATCAGTTCATGTGGATCGTCGCGACGCAGGAACTGGCGCGGGCCGGGGCGGGCGGCGTCAGCGCCAGCCTCAACAGCCATTCGATCGGCGCGCCGCCGATCGCGCGCGCCGGAACGCCCGAGCTGAAGGCCCGGGTGCTGCCCGAGATTCTCGCCGGCAAGAAGATCTCGGCGCTGGCGATCACCGAACCGTGGGGCGGCTCGGACGTCGCCAATCTGCGCACCCGCGCGGTGCGCGACGGCGACCATTACGTCGTCAACGGCGAGAAGACGTTCATCACCTCCGGGATGCGCGCCGACTACATCACCACCGCGGTGCGCACCGGCGGCGATGGTCCGGGCGGTGTCAGCCTGTTGCTGATCCCGGGCGATACGCCGGGGCTGACGCGGACGTCGCTGAAGAAGATGGGCTGGTGGGCGTCCGACACCGCGACCTTGCATTTCGACAATTGCCGCGTGCCTGTGGGCAACCTGCTCGGGCAGGAAGGCGCCGGCTTCATGATCATCATGCAGAACTTCAACAGCGAGCGGCTGACGATGGCGGCGGGCTGCATCGCGGCATCGCGCGTCTGCCTCGACGAGGCGACGGCCTACGCCAAGGAGCGCGTGACCTTCGGCAAGCCGCTGACCAAGCATCAGGTGATCCGCCACAAGCTGGTCGACATGGCGCAGAAAATCGCGGCGTCGCAGGCGATGCTGGAATTGCTGGCGTGGCGGGTCGAGCAGGGCGAAAGCCCGATCGCCGAGATCTGCATGCTGAAGAACCAGGCGACGCAGACCATGGCGTTCTGCGCTTCCGAGGCGGTGCAGATCTTCGGCGGCGCCGGCTTCATGCGCGGCGTCAAGGTCGAGCGGATCTACCGCGAGGTGAAGGTCAACGCCATCGGCGGCGGCACCGAGGAGATCATGAAGGACCTCGCCAGCCGGCAGATGGGGCTGTGAACGTGATCTCAAAGTTCGTCATTCCGGATTGCGACCGAAGGGAGCAAGTCCGGAATCCATAACCACCGTCGGGGATTATGGATTCCGGGCTCGCGCTACGCGCGCCCCGGAATGACGAACGATAGATAACAAGGGAGATTCCGGGTTCGCTCGCTTTGCGAGCGCCCTGGAATGACAAGGGAAGAATCAATGCTGTTCAATGCCGATCACGACGAACCGCGCCGCGTGCTGCAGAAATTCATCGCCAGCGACATCAATCCGCATGTCGACGAATGGGAGAAGGCCGGCATCTTCCCCGCGCACGAACTGTTCAAGAAGCTCGGCGATCTCGGCTTTCTCGGGCTGAACAAGCCGGTCGAATATGGCGGGCAGGGGCTCGACTACTCCTACGCGCTGATGATGGCGGAAGAGCTCGGCGCCATCAATTGCGGCGGCGTGCCGATGGCGATCGGGGTGCAGACCGACATGGCGACGCCGGCGCTGGCGAAGTTCGGCTCCGACGAATTGCGCAAGGAATTCCTCGCGCCGTCGATCGCCGGCGACTATGTCGCCTGCATCGGCGTGTCCGAGCCCGGCGCCGGCTCCGACGTCGCCTCGATCAAGACCACCGCGAAATCCGACGGCGACGACTACGTCATCAGCGGCGGCAAGATGTGGATCACCAACGGCACCCAGGCCGACTGGATCTGCCTGCTGTGCAACACCGGCGACGGTCCGATCCATCGCAACAAGTCGTTGATCTGCGTGCCGATGAAGACCAAGGGCGTCACCATCGCCCGCAAGCTCGACAAGATGGGGATGCATTCGTCCGACACCGCGCAGATCCATTTCGACGAGGTGCGGGTGCCGAAGCGCAACCGGATCGGCGAGGAGGGCAAGGGCTTCACCTATCAGATGGTGCAGTTCCAGGAGGAGCGGCTGTGGGGGGCGGCGGCGTGCCTCAAGGCGCACGAACGAACGATCGAGAACACGATCGAGTACACCCGCAGCCGCATCGCATTCGGCAGGCCGCTGCTCGACAATCAGGTGATCCATTTCCGGATCGCCGAATTGCAGACCGAGGTCGAGCTGCTGCGCTCGCTGGTGTACCGCGCCGCCGAAGCGCTGGTCGCCGGCGAGGACGTCACCCAGCTCGCGACGATGGCCAAACTCCGCGCCGGCCGGCTCGGCCGCGAGCTGCCGGACGCCTGCCTGCAGTTCTGGGGCGGCATGGGCTTCATGAACGAGACGCTGGTCAGTCGCTCCTATCGCGACTCGCGCCTGACCTCGATCGGCGGCGGCGCCGACGAGGTGATGCTCGGCATCCTGTGCAAGATGATGGGCACCTTGCCCGGCGGCAAGAAGTAGATAGCTGCCGTCCAGCGCATGGACGCAAGATGGCGGGAATGACTGTCTCCTACGCTGGTACCTGATAACTGCGCGCAAGACGCAGGCCCAGGTCCGAGGAAACGTAGGGAGATAGTCATGACGTCGCTCAGTCGCCGGTCGCTGATGGCCGGGTCGGTCGCTGCCGGTCTCGCCGCGCTTGCAGGTTCACGAAACGCCCGTGCCGACGACACGCCGGGCGTGACCGCCACCGAGATCAAGATCGGTTGCACCACGTCGCTGAGCGGGCCGGTGTCGGCGCTCGGCACCATCGCCAAGAGTCAGGATGCCTACTTCAAGATGCTCAACGATCTGGGCGGCGTCGCCGGCCGGAAGATCAACTTCATCATGTATGACGACGCCTTCAACCCCTCCAAGACGGTCGAGCAGACCCGGCGGCTGATCGAGAGCGACAACGTTGCTTTCCTGTTCTCGATGCTCGGCACCGCGCCGAATTCGGCCGTGGTGAAATACATCAATGCACAGAAGGTCCCGCATCTGTTTCTGTCGGTGAACGGCGACAAATGGGGGGATTACAAGTCCTATCCGTGGACCATGGGCTTCGCACCGAGTTCGCGAACTGAAGCGCAAGTGTTCGCCAAGCACGCGCTCAGCCAGAAGCCCGACGCCAAGTTCGCGCTGCTGTATCAGAACGACGATCTCGGCAAGGATTTCGTGGCCGGCCTGCGCGACGTGCTCGGCGACCGCTACGAGGCAATGGTGAAGGCGGTGTCTTACGAGGTGACCGAACCGACGATCGACTCGCAGATCGTGACGTTGCGCTCCACCAATGCCGACGTCCTGATCTCGGGCGTCACCTCCAAATTCGCCGCGCAGGCGATCCGCAAGGTCTACGAGCTGGGCTGGAAGCCGATGCACTTCGTCACCAGTGGCGCGGCATCGGTGGCGTCGACGATCACACCGGTCGGCGCCGAGCGCGCCGAGGGCCTGATCACCTCGACCTATGTCAAGGATCCGGCCGACCCGGCGTGGGCGGACGATCCCGGCATCAAGGACTACATCGCGTTCATGGCGAAATACTACCCCACCGGGAATCCCAAAGAGAGCCTGAACGCCTACGGCTATACGTCGGCGTCCGTGCTGCGCGTGCTGCTCGAACAGTGCAAGGGCAATTTCAGCCGCGACAACATCATGGCGCAGGCCAACAACCTGAAGGACGTCGAGGTGCCGACGCTGTTGCCCGGCGTCCGGGTCAACACCAGTCCGACCAATCATCATCCGCTGCGGCAGATGCAGTTGCAGCGGTTCGAGGGGCAGGGCTACAAGCGGATCGGTTCGATCATCGAGGGGACGATGCTGTAGGACCGCCGTCGCGACAGGACGGCCCCGCCACTTCGCGAGCGGCATGCGGGACATGGCGCTCGCGCACGGCGGACCGACGGGATAGTCTGCAGCGCAGCCGGCTCGCTCGATTCCATCGGGCGGCTCAGCCCATCAACGAACAATGACATCGAGGGAGACGTCCACCACATGATCACGCTGTATCACTGCCACGGCGCGCGTTCGTTTAGGCCTGTGTGGATGCTGGAGGAACTCGGGCTCGACTACGAACTGAAGATGCTGCCGTTCCCGCCGCGGATGTTCGCCAAGGAATATCTGGCGATCAATCCGCTCGGCACCATTCCGTTCATGATCGACGGCGACACCCGGATGACGGAGTCGTCCGGTATCTGTCACTATCTCGGCACCAAATACGGGCCGACGCCGCTGGTGGTCGATGTCGGCGAAAGCGACTATGGCAGCTACCTCAACTGGATGTTCTTCAGCGATGCGACGCTGACGTTTCCGCAGACGCTGGTGTTGCGCTACGGCGCGCTCGAGCCGAACGAGCGGCGGCAGCCGCAGGTGGTCGAGGACTACGCCAAGTGGTTCCTCGGACGGCTGCGCGCGGTCGAAGCGGCGGCGGGGCAGGCCGAATGGCTGTGCGCCGGACGCTTCACCGCGGCCGATGTGGCGATCGGCTACGCGTTGCGGCTGGCGGAGACGCTCGGTCTCGCCAAGGATTTCGGGCCCAACGTCACGGCCTATTGGCAGCGGCTGCAGAATCGCGACGGCTACCGCCGTGCGCTGGAGGCGGAAATCCGCGCCGGCGACGAGCAGAAGGTCGCCCGGCGCGCCTGACCGGGCAGGCGATCCGCGCGGTCGCGACCGCGGACCAGGACGCAGTTCCGCGTCATCTCGCCCGGTGACAACCCCGGGGTTTGTTGTATTGTCCGTGGCGCTCCGCAAGAGGGCCCTGCAGCGATGCGGCAGAAGGGCGTCGATCCGCCCCGGGAGGAACGATGAGCGACCACGAATGTCCGGATACCGGACGCCTGATTCTGATCAGTCCTGAACGTGTGTTCTACGCCGGCTTGTTGGGCCGGCCGCGGCGGCGGAGTGTCGGCGGCTTCTCGATTTATGTTGCGCTGCAAGGTCAGCTGCGGGTCACCGTCGAGGGCCAGCCCGAACTATGCGGCGCAATGGCTTTTGTGCCGCCTTACCTGGTCCACGATGTCGCGAGCGATTGCCTGTCGGTGATCACGCTGATGATCGAGCCGGAGAGCGTGCTGACAGCGCCGATGACGGCGCTGGGCGCGCGGATCGGCGGCGGCGGCGCCGCCGCGCTGGCCAACCGGGTGCGGCAAGCCTATCAGGCGCTGGTCGCGACCGGGCGACGTGACGGTTTCACCACGACCGAATTCGACAATCTGGTGTTCGGCGAACCGCTGCCGGCGCGGAAGCTCGACCGGCGAATCGCAGTCGCCATCGTCCGGCTCAACGACGTCTCCGGCGCGGCGGTGACCGCCGAGGATTGCGCCGCAGCCGCCAACCTGTCGCAGTCGCGTTTCCTGCATCTGTTCAAGGACGAGACCGGGGTGTCGTTCCGAGCGCTGCGCGCCTGGAAGAGGGCGCGGCATCTGCTGCACTTCGTCAATGCCGACATCAACCTCGCCCATCTGGCGCAGGACATCGGCTATCCGGACTCGACTCACTTCAGCCATTCGATCCGGCGCTTCTACGGTCTGCAGCCGCGCGCCATCTTCTCCGGCTCGCGCGATCTTGCGATCTGGCGCAGCGATCCGCACGCCGCCGGCATCGCCGAATTCCGGCAGGGACGGCCGTAGGACCAAGCCGGTTCTGAAGGATCAGAACCTTGGCTCCGCACTTTGACTGACGCGGTTCGGGGACGCGAACCGGTCGTCACTTCGCTCGAAATGGCTTCGGCCGACACCCTGATCCGACGACAGCGCGTGCACGCAAGAAGCCGGCCCGCCGCCCACGCATCATTCTGGTCACATGGTTTTGCGCAACGCGATCCTCGCAAGCGCAGCATTGCCGGAAGGGCTATTTGGAATGAGCGACAAGGCCGTCATCACCTGCTCGCTGAACGGCGTGCTGACCGATCCGAAGCAGCACAACGTGCCGGTGACGCCGGAACAGATGGCGCGCGAAGCCAAGGCGGCCTACGACGCCGGCGCCGCCATCGTGCACATCCATCTGCGCGACCAGCGGCCGGACAAGGGGCATCTGCCGAGCTGGGACGTCAAGGTCTCGCGCGACATCCAGCAGGCGATCCGCGAGGCCTGCCCCGGCGTCATCATCAACCACACCTCCGGCACCTCGGGCCCGCATTACGAAGGTCCGCTCGCCTGCATCCGCGAGACCAGGCCGGAGATCGCCGCGTGCAACGCCGGCTCGCTGAACTACCTCAAGGTCAAGTCCGACAACAGCTGGGCCTGGCCGCCGATGATGTTCGACAATTCGGTCGAGAAGATTCAGGACTTCCTCGGCGCGATGAAGGACGCCGGCACCGTGCCGGAATTCGAATGCTTCGATGTCGGCATCGTTCGCTGCGTCGACATGTACGTCCAGACCGGGATGTACAGCGGTCCGCTCGAATACAACTTCGTGATGGGCGTCGCCTCCGGCATGCCGTCCGATCCCGAATTGCTGCCGATCCTGCTGAAGCTGAAGCGCCCCGAGGCGCACTGGCAGGTCACCGCGATCGGCCGTTCGGAGATCTGGCCGCTGCATCAGCGCTGCGCCGAGCTCGGCGGCCATCTCCGCACCGGCCTCGAAGATACGTTCTACCTCGCCAATGGCGAGAAGGTGCGGTCGAACGGACAGCTGATCGAGGAGATCGCTGGCTGTGCGCGGCGGGCAGGGCGCGAGATCGCAAGCCCGGCCGAGGCGCGGCAGATCTTCGGCGTACGACACTAGTCGTCGCGTCATTCCGGGGCGCGCGCAAAACGCGCGAACCCGGAATCCCGAGATGCTCTGCACGTGTCGGCTTCCGGGTTCGCGCTTCGCGCGCCCCGGAACGACCGGGCGGAGAGGCAACATCAAACAAGCAGCCGAAAGAGCTGCCTCGCACCGAGGGAGTGAATCATGACCAATCTAGAAGCGACCGGCGGCGTGCCGGGACCGGGCCGGATCGGACGGGTTGCGATCGGCGATATCCTACGCAAATCGGCGCGGCGCTTTCCGGCGCGGATCGCGCTGACCGAAGGCGCGCGTCAAGTCAGCTATGCCGAGCTCGAACGCGACGCCAACCGCTTCGCCAACTATCTGGTCTCGCGCGGGCTCAAGCCGGGCGACAAGATCTCGACGATCTGCAACAACTCGGTCGAATTCGTCAAAGCGCTGTTCGGCATTCACCGCGCCGGCCTGGTCTGGGTCCCGATCAACACCATGCTCGGCCCCGACGACATGAGCTACATCCTCGACCATGCCGGGGTGAAGTTCGCGCTGATCGACGACAATCTGCACGGCCAGCCGGACCGCCGCGCCGCGCTCGAACAGCGCGGCATCGCGCTGATCGCGGTCGATCTCACCGGCAAGGCCAAGGACGCCGGTCTGGCGAGCTTCAACGAGCTGATCCAGGGGCAATCCGAGATCGAGCCGGAGATCGCGTTCGACGACCGCGACCTGGCGATGATCATCTACACGTCCGGCACCACGTCGCGTCCGAAGGGGGCGATGCATTGTCATCTCGCGGTGACGATGGCGGTGATGAGCAACGCCATCGAGATGCATCTGTCGCGCGAGGACGGCATCACCGGGCAATTCCCGCTGTTCCACTGCGCGGCGCACGTCGTTCTGCTGAGCTATCTCGCGGTCGGCGGCAAGATGGCGCTGATGCGCGGCTTCGACCCGGTCGCCTGCATGGAGTCGATCCAGCGCGACAAGCTCACCGTCTTCATCGGCCTGCCGCTGATGTACCAGGTGATCCTCGATCATCCGCGGCGCAAGGAGTTCGACCTGTCGACGCTGCGCTGCTGCATCTACACCATGGCGCCGATGCCGCGGCCGCTGCTGGAGCGGGCGATCGCCGAACTGTGCCCGAACTTCGTCCAGCCCTCGGGCCAGACCGAGATGTACCCGGCGACGACGATGTCGCAGCCGGACCGGCAGCTGGCACGCTTCGGCAACTACTGGGGCGAGTCGACGCTGGTCAACGAGACCGCGATCATGGACGATGCCGGCAATCTGCTCGGCGTCGGCGAGGTCGGAGAGATCGTGCACCGCGGACCCAACGTGATGCTCGGCTACTACAAGGATCCCGAAGCGACCGAAGCTGCGCGAAAGTTCGGCTGGCATCACACCGGCGACCTGGCGCTGATCGACGAGCACGGCGAGGTGCTGTTCCTCGACCGCAAGAAGGACATGATCAAGTCCGGCGGCGAGAACGTCGCCTCGGTCAAGATCGAGGAGACCTTGCTGGCGCATCCGGCGGTGATGAACGCCGCGGTGGTCGGCCTGCCGCATCCGCAATGGGGCGAGGCGGTGTCCGGCTTCGTCAAGCTCAAGCCCGGCGCCTCCGCGACCGAGACCGAGATCATCGAGCATTGCCGCAAGACGCTCGGCGGCTTCCAGGTGCCGAAGCTGGTGCGGATCGTCGAGGAAATGCCGATGACCGCCACCGGCAAGCTGCGCAAGGTCGAACTGCGCAACCAGTTCACCGATTACTTCGCGATGGCGCAGACGGGGTGATGGACCCGGGGTCGTCATTCCGGGATGCGCGCCAAGGCGCGCAGACCCGGAATCCAGAGGTTCAGAGCACCTCGGGATTCCGGGTTCGCGCTGCGCGCGCCCCGGAATGACGAACCGAAAAGAGATTCCGGGTTCGCGACCTGCGGTCGCGCCCCGGAATGACGAGCGAGAGGCGAGAGATTCCGAGCCGGTGAGAAGCCGCCCGGAATGACAAAGGAACCGACATGGCACTGATCGAATCCACCGTCGCGCCGGGCAGCGAAGGCTTCAGGGCGAACCGCGACGGCATGCTGGCGCTGATCGAGCGGATGCGGATGCTGGAGAGCCGGGCGCGCACCGCCTCCGCCGCCTCCGCCGAACGCTTCCACAAGCGCGGGCAATTGCTGCCGCGCGAGCGCGTCGCGCTGGTGCTGGATCCGGGTGCGCCGTTCATCGAACTGTCGACGCTCGCCGGCTACATGTTCGACACCGCCAACGCCGAGAAGAGCACGCCGGGCGGCGGCGTGATCGGCGGCATCGGCTACGTCGCCGGCATCCGCTGCATGATCAGCGCCAACGATTCCGGCATCGACGCCGGCGCGCTGCAGCCGTTCGGCCTCGACAAGACGCTGCGGATTCAGGAATTGGCGCTGGAGAACAAGCTGCCGTTCGTCCAGCTGGTCGAAAGCGCCGGCGCCAATCTGCTGCGTTACCGTGTCGAGGACTTCGTCCGCGGCGGCAACATCTTTCGCAACCTGGCGCGGCTGTCCGCCGCCGGCCTGCCGGTAGTGACGGTGACGCACGGCTCGTCCACGGCGGGCGGCGCATATCAGACCGGCCTGTCCGACTACATCGTGATGGTGCGCGGGCGGACGCGGGCGTTTCTCGCCGGGCCGCCGCTGCTGAAAGCCGCCACCGGCGAGATCGCCACCGAAGAAGAACTCGGCGGCGCCGAGATGCACACCTCGGTCTCCGGGCTCGGCGATTATCTCGCCGAAGACGACCGCGATGCGCTGCGGATCGCGCGGGACATCATGGCCGGCCTGCCGTGGGATCGCTCCGGGCCGGGACCGGATCCTTCGAGCTATCATCCGCCGGTGCACGATCCGGAAGAACTGCTCGGCATCATGCCGATGGATCACAAGCGGCCGGTCGACATGCGGCAGGTGATCGCGCGGATCGTCGACGATTCCGACTTCACCGAAATGTCGCCGAATTACGGGCCGGCCACGGTGGTCGGCCATGCCAAGATCGTCGGCCAGCCGATCGGCATCATCACCAACAACGGCCCGCTCGATCCGGCCGGCGCCAACAAGGCGACGCACTTCATCCAGGCGTGCTGCCAGTCGCGCACGCCGATCCTGTATCTCAACAACACCACCGGCTACATCGTCGGCAAGGCCTATGAGGAAGCCGGCATGATCAAGCACGGCTCGAAAATGATCCAGGCGGTGACCTCGGCGTCGGTGCCGCAGATCACGATCTATTGCGGCGCCTCGTTCGGCGCCGGCAATTACGGCATGTGCGGCCGCGGCTTCCATCCGCGGTTCTGCTTCTCCTGGCCGAACGCCAAGACGGCGGTGATGGGCGGCGAGCAGGCGGCGGAGACGATGGCGATCGTCGCCGAGGCCGGCGCGGCGCGCAAAGGCGTGCCGGTCGATCGCGAGAAGCTCGACCAGATGAAGGCGGGGATCACCGCGGTGTTCAACGGCCAGATGGACGTGTTCGCGACCTCGGCTCGGATGCTCGACGACGGCGTGATCGACCCGCGCGACACCCGCGCGGTGCTGGCGGAGGTGCTGGCGATCTGCCGCGAAAGCGAGGCGCGCGAACCTCAGCGCATGCAATTCGCGGTGTCCCGGGCATGAATGCGACGCGCATGTTGAAGCTCACTCCCTATTCGAAAATCCTGATCGCCAACCGTGGCGAGATCGCGCTGCGCGTGATGCGCACCGCGCGACGCATGGGCTACGGCGTGGTCGCGGTGTATTCGACCGCCGACGCCGACGCTGCTCATGTCCGCGAGGCCGACGAGGCGGTGGCGATCGGCGGCGCGCAGCCGTCGCAATCCTACCTCAACATTCCGGTGCTGATCGAAGCCGCGAAGATCGCCGGCGCCGACGCGGTGCATCCCGGCTACGGCTTCCTCGCCGAGAACGAGGATTTCGCCGCGGCCTGCCGCGATGCCGGGCTGGTGTTCATCGGCCCGTCGGCCGAGTCGATCGCCGCGATGGGCAACAAGGCCGGCGCCAAGGAGATCATGCTGAAGGCCGGCGTGCCGTGCGTGCCGGGCTATCAGGGCGCCGATCAGAGCGACGCGGCGATGATCGCGGAGGCCGGCAAGATCGGCTTTCCGGTGATGATCAAGGCGGTGGCGGGCGGCGGCGGCCGCGGCATGCGGCTGGTGAAGGAGTCCGACGCGCTGCCGGACGCGCTGCGCAGCGCGCGCTCCGAAGCGCAGAGCGCGTTCGGCGATCCGACCGTGATCCTGGAGCGCGCCATCGTCGATCCGCGCCACATCGAGATTCAGGTGTTCGGCGATCGCTACGGCCACGCCATCCATCTCGGCGAGCGCGACTGCTCGGTGCAGCGCCGGCATCAGAAGCTGATCGAGGAGGCGCCGTCGCCGGCGGTCTCCGAAGCGCTGCGCGAGCAGATGGGCACGGTCGCGGTCAACGCCGTGAAGGCGATCGGCTACGAAGGCGCCGGCACGCTCGAATTCCTGCTCGACGCGCAGGGGCAGTTCTACTTCATGGAAATGAACACCCGGCTGCAGGTCGAGCATCCGGTGACCGAGGCGATCACCGGGCTCGATCTGGTCGAGCTGCAACTACGCATCGCCGCGGGCGAGCCGTTGCCGCTGCGCCAGGACGACGTGACCTTCACGGGGCACGCCATCGAGGTACGGCTGTGCTCGGAAGACGCCGACAAGGACTTCATGCCGCAATCCGGCAAGATGGCGCTGTGGCGGATGCCGGGCGAATTGCGGGTCGAGCACGCGCTGCAGTCCGGCTCGGAAATTCCGCCGTACTACGACTCGATGATCGCCAAGATCATCGCGGTCGGCGCCAGCCGCGACGAGGCACGGCGCAAGCTGATCCACGGCCTCGATACCACCTTCGCCTTCGGCGTCACCACCAATCGCGGCTTCCTCGCCGCCTGTCTGCGCCACGAGGCGTTCGCGCGCGGCGAGGCGACCACGGCGTTCATCGCGCAGAACCGCGACGCGCTGACGCGCGCGCTGCCGGACGACGCGGTGCCTGCGGCCGCGGTCGCGGCGGTGCTGCTCTACGTCACCGATCCTTATGCCCCGCCGCATCGGCCGGGCCGCTCGCTCGCCGCGGTGTTTCCGACCCTGCTGCGGTTCGAGCTCGACGGCAGTGCGCAGAGCTGCGAGGTGGTCCGCGAGCGGGACGGCAGCTACCGTGCCAGCCATGACGGCCGCACGACCTCGTTCACGATCGAACACCTCAGCGGTGACAGCATCCGGTTTCAGGGCGGCGACTTCAGCGAATCCGCGGTGTATCATCGGGATGGCGACCGGCTGTTCGTGCAACGGCTCGGCGTCGGCAACACCGTGGTCGATCTGACCCGCGCGGCGCCGCAGCGCGCCGCAGCCGCCGGCGGTGACGGCAAGCTGCGCGCGGCGCTCAACGGCCGCGTCGTCGCCGTGCTGGTCAAGTCGGGTGACACGGTGGCCGCCGGCCAGCCGGTGCTGACGCTGGAAGCGATGAAGATGGAGCACGTGCATCTGGCGCCGGCCTCGGGCATCATCGCGATCGATGTCGCCGAGGGCGAGCAGGTGACCACCGGCCGCATCGTCGCCGAGATCGAGGCTTCGTAGCAGCACGGATGAACATTTGCCCCGTCATTGCGAGCGAAGCGAAGCAATCCAGAAGCTCCGTGCGCTGGGCTGGATTGCTTCGTCGCTTCGCTCCTCGCAATGACGAGACCAGAGGACAGATCGACCATGAGCAATGACGCCGTGATCATCGACAAGCGCGACCAGGCGCTGTGGATCACCATCAACCGTCCCGACAAGCGCAACGCCATCAATGCCGGTGTGGTCGAGGGCATCACACGTGGCTGGAAGCAGGCGCACGACGATCCGTCGGTGCGCGTCATCGTGCTGACCGGCACGGGCGACAAGGCGTTCTGCGCCGGCGCCGATCTGCAATCGACAGGCGCGGCGTTCTCGTTCGATTTCTCCAAGCCGAATGTCGACTACGCCGATCTGCTGCGGCTGGCCCAGAACGCCACCAAGCCGTCGATCGCCCGCGTCAACGGCACTTGCATGGCCGGCGGGATGGGGCTGCTGTGCATGACCGACATGGCGGTCGCCGCCGATCACGTCCAGTTCGGCTTGCCGGAAGTCAAGGTCGGCGTGTTCCCGATGCAGGTGATGGCGCTGCTGCAGGATATCGCGCCGCGCCGGCTGATCAACGAATGGGCGCTGACCGGCGAGCCCTTTGACGCGGCGACGGCGCGCGACGCCGGATTGCTGAACTACGTGGTGCCGGGCGCCGAACTCGACGCCAAGGTCGAGTGGCTGGTGAAGCGGCTGACCGACAAGTCGCCGACCGCGATCCGCCGCGGCAAATACGCGATGCGCGCGATCGCCGCGATGTCGTTCGACCAGAGCATCGCCTACACCGAAAGCCAGATCGCGCTGCTGGCGATGACCGAGGATGCGAAGGAAGGGCTGAAGGCATTCGCGGAGAAGCGGAAGCCGGTGTGGCCGGGGAAGTAATTGTCGCTGGGGACAGCCTCTCGTTTGTCATTCCGGGGCGCCGCGAAGCGGCGAACCCGGAATCCATACTCCCGGCGGGGGCGCTGGTGCATGGCGGTGGTGACGCCGCCGTCCGACGAGAGCGCAGGGTTTATGGATTCCGGGCTCGCGCTGCGCGCGCCCCGGAATGACGAGTTGATGGGGCGATAGTCAATCAGCCACGCCGCGCCAAGCGGCGGGCGCGATCGAGCGAGGAACCGGCGATGCTGGCGAGCGAGATGATCCGGCGCGGGGCGATCTATCACGGGCCTAAGACGGCGGTGATGTTCGGCGATCAGACACTGACATTCACCGAGATCGACCTGCTGTCGAGCCGAATCGCCAACGTCTTCATCGACACCTTCAAGCTCGAGGTCGGCAGCCGGGTCGGGATGCTGCTCAACAATTCGATCTACACGCTGCCGATCGATTTCGGGTTCGTGAAGTCGCGGCTGTCGCGGGTGCCGCTGAATTCGCGGCTGTCGATGGTCGAGCAGCAGCAGATGCTGGACGGCGCCGGCGTCGGCATGCTGATCCACGGCACCGATCTCACCGAGCGGGCCCGCGAACTCGCGCAAGCGATGCCGGGCCTGAAGCTGATCAGCATCGGCAACGCCGCCGATCCCGGCGACCTGCTGCAGCTCGCGCAGGCGCAGGCGGAGACGCCGCCGACACGCGTGGCGGAGCCGGACGACGTGGTCATCACCATCTTCACGTCCGGCACCACCGGCAAGCTCAAGGCTGTCGAGCACACCCAGGCGAGCTGGGCGGCGATGGCCACCAACGTGCTGATCAACATGGAGATCGGCGAGGGCGACGTGATGCTGCACGCCGCCTCGATGATCCACGCCTCCGGCTGCTTCATCGTGCCGTACTGGCTGCGCGGCGGCGTCGCCGCAGTGCTGCCGGGCTTCACGCCGGCGAGCTATCTCGACGCGGTCGAGCGCTGGAAGCCGTCCGCACTCAATCTGGTGCCGACCATGATCGGCATGCTGCTCGATCATCCCGGCATCGAGCAGGCGGATTTCAGTTCGGTGAAGAGCATCATCTACGGCGCGTCGCCGATGCCGCGGCCGACGATGCAGCGGGCGCTGAAGCTGTGGGGGCCGCGCTTCGCGCAATATTACGGCCAGTCCGAAGCGCCGATCTTCATCACGCATCTGACGCAAGCGGATCATGTCGGGCCGAACGCCGAGCAGCGGCTCGCCTCCTGCGGCCGGCCCTCGATCGATTGCGAGATCAAGCTGGTCAACGAGGAGGGCGACGAGGTCGCGCCCGGCGAGGCCGGCGAGATCGCGCTGCGCACGCCGTTCGCGATGAAGGGCTACTACAACGCGCCCGAGCTGAACGCGCAGATGTTCCTGCCGGGCGGCTGGCTGCGCACCCGCGACGTCGGCCGGTTCGACGCCGACGGCTATCTGTATCTGGTCGATCGCACCTCCGACATGATCGTCACCGGCGGCTACAACGTCTATCCGCGCGAGGTCGAGGACGCGCTCGCCGCGCATCCGGCGGTGCGCGAAGTCGTGGTGGTCGGGCTGCCCGACGACAAATGGGGCGAGAGCGTCGCCGCCTTCGTGGCGCTGCGCAAGGACGCCAGCGCCGAAGAGCCCGAACTGATCGCCTTCGCGCGCGAGCGGGTGGCGAGCTACAAGGTGCCCAAGCAGGTCCGCTTCATCGACGAGGTGCCGAAGAGCCCGGTCGGCAAGCTGCTGCGCCGCGCGGTCCGCGATCCGTTCTGGCAGGGCCGCGACCGCAAGATTTGATCGCGCCACGGCCATTCGTCAACGGCCGGTTAACCGGACATTATCGCCGGGCATGGCGTAATCGGGCGATCCTCCGATTGCGCGAGTTGTGTCGTGACCATGCAGGCGATTCAGTCGTCCGAGACCGCCGGTTTCAAGGGCGGCGTGCTGCCGCTGCTGATCGGCAGCGGCGCGCTGGTCTATCTGCTCGCGATCGGCGACTCCTTCCTGCAGGATTCCGACAGCTTCTGGCAGATCGAGACCGGGCGCTGGATTCTCGCGCACGGCGCCGTGCCGACCGCCGATCTGTTCTCGTTCACCAAGGCCGGCGAGCCGTGGATGTCGTCGTCGTGGCTTTCGCAGGTGATCTTCGCGCTGGCGATGCGGGCTGGGTGGGCTGGGCCGGTGATCGTCACGGCGCTGGCGACGGCGGCCGCTGTCGCGCTGTTCGCCGCGTATCTGGAACGCCATGCGTCGGCGCTGCTGACGACGGCGCTGGCGATGCTGGTGGTGACGCTGACGGTGCCGCATATCCTGGCGCGGCCGCACGTGCTGGCGTGGCCCTTGATGGTCGGCTGGTTCATCGGCCTGATCGATGCCGCCGATCGCAAGGCCGCGCCGCCCTGGCCGCTGCTGATTGTGATGGCGCTGTGGGCGAATCTGCACGGCAGTTTCGGGCTCGGCCTGGTGCTGATCGGCCCCGCCGCGCTTGAGGCGTTGCGGCAGGCGGCGCCGGCGCAGCGTCTGCGACTGGCATTGCGCTGGGGCGTGTTCGGCACGGCGGCGCTCGCGGCGTGCTGCGCCACGCCCTATGGCTGGAACACGCTGATCGCCGCCGGCAAGATCCTCAGCCTCGGCGAAGTGCTGACGACGGTCGGCGAATGGGTGCCGGCGGATTTCAGCCGGTTCGGCCCGTTCGAGGCGAGCGTGCTGGCGCTGCTCGGCGTCGCGCTATGGCGCGGGCTGACGCTGCCGTGGCCGCGGCTGCTACTTGTGCTTGGGCTGCTGCACATGGCGCTGGCGCATGTCCGCAACATCGAAAGCTTCGCATTGCTGGTGCCGCTGGCGCTGGCACGGCCATGGGCCGAGCAGCTTGCGTTGCGACGTCCGGCGTCAGGGGCCGCGCAGCTTGAGTTCCGGCTGCCGGGCTGGGCGGCGGCGGGGGCCGTGCTCGCGATCGTCGCCGCAACCGTCGCCGTCGCGCCGCGGCTGCACTACCAATTCGTCGCCACGCAGATTCCGGAGCAGGCGCTGGCGGCGGCGCAGCGCGCCGGCGCCAAGCGGATCCTCAATGCCTACGAGTTCGGCGGCTATCTGATCTCGCGCCATGTGCCGGTGTTCATCGACGGCCGCGCCGAATTGTACGGCGAGGCGATGGTGATGGACATGTTCCGCGCCGTCGCCGGGCGCGACGCGGCGGCGCTCGATCGCTTCATCGATACTTACGCAATCGACGCCACGATGCTGCCCGCGACGGCGCCGGCGGTCGGCTTGATGGATCGCCGCGCCGGCTGGCACCGGCTGCATGCCGACGCCATCGCCGTCGTGCATGTGCGCGACGGCGACTGATCGGCCTTAGAGATTGCTCTCGGTGATCGCGCCGTAGACCAGCGCGCGCAGCTCGCGCCGGATCGGGTAGGCGCTCGACGGCAATAGCTGCGTCATGAAGATCGTGATCAGCTCTTCGGCCGGATCGATCCAGAACGCCGTCGAGGCGGCGCCGCCCCAGTAATATTCGCCGACGCTGCCGGGCAGCAGCGTCGAGGCCGGGTTCATGTTCACCGCGAAGCCGAGGCCGAAGCCGATGCCGGCATTGGTCGCCTCGCTGAACATCGAACGCGACAGCTCGGTGAGGTCGCGATTGCCCGGCAGGTGATTGCTGGTCATCAGCTTCAAGGTCTTCGGACCGAGCAGGCGGACACCGTCCAGCTCGCCGCCATTGAGGAGCGCACGGCAGAACGTGAGATAGTCCGCGGTGGTCGAGACCAGGCCGCCGCCCCCCGAGATCAGGTCCGGCGGCGCGAGGAAGCTCGACGTCGTCGGATCGTCCGACAGCTGCATGCCGCCCTTGCCGTCGGCGGAATAGCAGGCCGCGAGGCGATGCGCCTTCGCCGCGGGGACGTGGAAATCGGTGTCGGACATCCCGAGCGGATCGAGGATGCGCTGCTTGACGAATTGTTCGAACGGCATGCCGCTGATCTTCTGGACGATGTAGCCGACGACGTCGGTGGACACCGAATAGTTCCAGGCCTCGCCCGGCGAGAACTCCAGCGGAATGCGGGCGAGGTCGGCGATCCAGGAGTCCAGCGTGCCGGCCTTCTCGAACGCGCCGATGCCCTTGTCGCGATAGGCGGCGTCGACATTGGTGCGGTTCTGGAAGCCGTAGGTGAGGCCCGAGGTGTGCCGCAGCAGGTCGACGACCTGCATCGGCCGCACCGGCGGCTTGGTCAGGAACAGCGGCGCGATGCCGGCCTGAAACACGCCGAGATTGGCCCATTCCGGAATGTACTTCGCGACCGGGTCGTCGAGCTGGACGCGGCCTTCCTCGAACAGCATCATCAAGGCGACCGAGGTGATCGGCTTGGTCATCGAATAGATGCGGAAGATGGTGTCGTCCTTGATCGGCACCTGGCGTTCGCGATCGGCATGGCCGAGCGAGGACTGGTAGACGATCCGGCCGCGGCGATAGACCAGCGTCTGGGTGCCGGCGTACTTGCCCGGACCGACATAGACCCGCTGCAGATGATCGTCGATCCGCTCGAGTGCAGAAGCCGACATGCCGGCGTCGGCGGCTGAACCGGTCACGGGCGCCCGGGTGGCTTGAGCTAGGGCCGGCATTCGACACTCCATCGTTGCAGAAAAGGTCCGTTGGCGTACGCGCCGCAGGGAGCCGGCCGCGTGGTTCCGCGAATCTGATAACGGAAAAGCGTCGGTCGTTCTATTGTGGCCGCGTCGGGCACGACCCGGAATCTGTGCGATTTTGAGCACATCAGCGGGGGGGCCCGCAATGACGGTCCGCGCAGGCCGGTCTGCAAGTGGTGCGCTTATCAGGCGGGGAGGCCTGTTGTAGCGTCGCGTGTCGCCAACCGGGAATGGAATATGCCTCAATTCGACGAGACCGAACTGACCGAAGCGGTCGTCGCAAGCTTCGACGAGACGCCGGATCCGCGGCTGAAGCATCTGATGCGGGAACTGGTCCGCTCGCTGCACGATTACGTTCGCCGCACCGGGCTGAGCTTCGAGGAGTGGCAGAAGGCGATCGAGTTCCTGACCCGGACCGGGCAGAAATGCAGCCCGAGCCGGCAGGAATTCATCCTGCTGTCCGACGTGCTCGGGGTCTCGATGCTGGTCGATGCGGTCAATCATCGCGAACGCGACGGCGCCACCCAGACCACGGTGCTCGGGCCGTTCTATGTCGGCGAGCACAAGCCGATGCCGAACGGCGCCGACATTTCGGAGGGCGTCGAGGGCGAACGGATGTATGTCGAGGGCCGTGTCACCGATCTCGCCGGCCAGCCGCTCGCGGCCGCGGCGATCGACGTCTGGCACGCCGACGACGAGGGCTTCTACGACTCGCAGAAGCCGGCTTACGCGGAGGCCGGCCCGTCGCTGCGGGCGCGGTTCATCACCGATGACGACGGACGGTTCGCCTTCCGCACCATTCTGCCGTGCAGCTATCCGATCCCGATCGATGGCCCGGTCGGCGAGCTGATCCTCGCCTCGCAGCGGCACCCGATGCGGCCGGCGCATGTGCATTTCCTGGTCGATGCGCCGGGTTACGAACCGCTGATCACCCATGTGTTCATCGAGGGCGACAGATATCTCGAGACCGACGCCGTGTTCGGCGTCAAGGACGACCTGATTTCGACGATCGAATTGCGCAATGATGCGACGATGCCGGATGGCCGCGCGGCGCCGGGACCGTGGCATTTGATGACGTATGAATTCCGGCTGAAGCCGGGCAGGGGCGCGGCGCCGAAGCCGATGATGGCGGCGGCCGCGGAGTGAACGCGGGAGTGCACAGTGGGCGGGGACACGCGCAAATTCGGCCGGGGCGGGCCGGAGATTGCGCCGATCGGGCAGGGTACCTGGTACATCGACCGGGGTGACCGGACGGCGGCGATCGCCGCGCTGCGGCGCGGCCTCGATCTCGGCATGACGCATATCGACACCGCCGAGATGTACGGCGACGCCGAACCGCTGGTGGCCGAGGCCATCGCGGGCCGGCGCGACGACGTGTTTCTGGTTTCCAAGGTGCTGCCGAGCAACGCCTCCCGGCGCGGCACCATCACGGCCTGCGAGCGCTCGCTGAAGCGGCTCAAGACCGACCGGCTCGACTGCTATCTGCTGCACTGGCGCGGGCAGTATCGGCTGGCGGATACGGTGGCGGCGTTCGAGGAACTGGTCGCTGACGGCAAGATCCGCTGCTGGGGTGTGAGCAATTTCGACGCCGGCGATCTCTGGGAACTGTTCAAGGTGGCGGGGCCGGGCAAGATCGCCTGCAATCAGGTGCTGTACCATCTGCGCGAACGCGCGATCGAGCACGCGGTGATCCCGTGGTGCGAGGCGCACGGCGTCGCGGTCACCGCTTATTCCCCGTTCGGTCATGACGAGTTTCCGGCGCCGCGCAGCCCGGAGGGGCGGCTGCTGCAGACGGTGGCCGACGCGCACGGCGCGACGCCGCGCCAGGTGGCCCTGGCGTTCCTGATCCGTCGGCCGTCGCTGTTCGCGATCCCAAAGGCGGCGAACACCGCCCATGCGGCCGACAACGCCGCGGCCGGGTCGCTGCGGCTCTCCGACGAGGAGATCGCGGCGATCGATCAGGCGTTTCCGCTCGGGCCGGAGCCAGTCAGTCTGCCGATGCTGTAGGCGGGCCGGGCGCGTCTCGCCCGGTGCATAGCCGAGTCCTGATTTCCGCGCTTGCGCGGCGGCCGCGAACATCGTTTTGTCGGGCTGTTACTTGAGTGGTCCGCCGCACGCGGCCTGGGCCGATTTCCCATTTCACCGCGCCATTGGATCCGTGACCATCACCTCGCCATCCGTGAACGACGCGACCCGCCGCCTGACCGCGCGCCACGCCGATCATCCGCTGCGCGGCATCGCGCTGATCGTCGCATCGACCGTGTTTCTCGCCTGTTCCGACACCATGGCGAAATATCTCGGCAAGACGCTGCCGCCGATCGAGATCGGCTGGATCCGCTTCCTGGTGTTTCTGCTGATCATGCTGCCGGTGATGCTGACGTCGTCGGCGTCGCCGCTGCGCTCGGCCCGGCCGAAACTGCAGGTGCTGCGGGCGCTGGCGCTGGTGGGCTCCTCTGTGCTGTTCATCACCGGACTGCAGTATCTGCCGATCGCCGAAGCGTCGGCCACGTCGTTCGTGGCGCCGCTGTTCGTCACGGCGCTGTCGATCGTCCTGCTCGGCGAGGCGATCGGCATCCGGCGCTGGGCCGCGACCGCGGTCGGGTTGATCGGCGTCCTGATCGTGATCCGGCCGGGTTCGGCGGCGTTCAACGCGGCCGCGATCTTTCCGATCCTGTCGGCGCTGAGCTGGGCGGTGACGCTGATCCTGACCCGGATGATCAGCGGCGCCGACCGCGCCGTGGTCACCATGACGTTTTCGGCGCTGGTCGGCTTGATCGCGCTCAGCGCGATGGTGCCGTTCGTCTGGGTGACGCCGAGCTGGCACGACATCCTGATCGGCGTGCTGGTCGGCCTCGCCTCGACCATGGGGCAGTGGATCGTGGTGCTGGCCTATCGCTACGCCGACGCCTCGGTGCTGGCGCCGTTCACCTACAGCCAGCTGGTCTGGGTGACGTTCCTCGGCTTCGGCATGTTCGGCGAAATCCCCGATGTTTGGACCTTCGTCGGCGCCGCGGTGATCATCGCCAGCGGCATCTACACCGCGCATCGCGAACGGCTGCGGCGCAAGCAGCCGCCGGTGCCGGCGGAGCCGTATCCGAGCCCGTGAGGCAGGTCGGGTCGGGTGTCCGACCTTCAGGGAGAGGGCGTTCCCCAGATCGTCTCCTCGGTCCAGCCGAGCTCGGCCAGTTCGGCGGCCCGCAGCGGCGCATCCATCGCGGAGAAGAACTCGTCGAGCTGAGGCGGCGCGACGCCGGTGCCCGCCAGCATGGCGTGCGCCTGTCCGCGGTGATGAATCTGGTGCTGAAACAGATGCATCAGCAGGCGATCCCGCCGCTCGATCTGGACGCTGGTCTGGCGGTTGATCCGCAGGTCCCGGCCCAGAGCCTCCGGAGTCAGCGCGTCGCAGATCGCGATCAGGCGCCGGTCGAGCGCGGCCTGCGCCGGAGCCAGCGAGGCCACCGACGGATACGGCACCTCCTTCGCCCAGGCACGCGGTCCGATCGATCCGCCTTCCAGCGCGTCGATATAGAACAGGTCGATCGTGTAGTTGTGGTTCAGCGTCAGCTGCAGGCTCGGAAAGAAGCTGGTCCGCGCCGCCTCGAAAGCTCCCTGGTCGAGTTTGGCGCAGGCGGCGAGCAGGCGGTGGTTCGCCCAGGCATTGTTGTAGGCGAAGGCCCGGTAGGTCTCGACCAGATCGGCAGGCATGGTTGCGTCTCCTACACCGGCAGCGCGATCGAATATTTCACCTGGCTGAGCGCGAAGCTCGACTCGATCGAGGCGATGCCGTCGAGCCGCGTCAGCTTGTTCTTCAGGAACGCCTCATAGGCGGCGAGGTCGGCGGCGACCACGCGCAGCAGATAGTCGCGGTTGCCGGTCATCAGATAGCATTCCAGCACTTCGTCCCACTTCGAGATCGCCCGCGCGAAGCGGTTGAGGTCTTCCTCCTTCTGCCGCGTCAGCTTGATCGAGATGAACACGCTGACGTGCAGCCCGATCGCCTTCTGATCGACCTGAGCGGTGTAGCGCGTGATCACGCCGCGACTCTCCAGCAGCTTGACGCGGCGGTGGCAGGGCGACACCGAAAGGCCGACCTGATCGGCGAGCTCCTGCATGGTGATGCGGCCGTCGGCCTGGAGGCCGGCGAGAATCTTGCGGTCGATCGCGTCGAGGTCGGACATTGGGATGAAGTCACCGTACCGTGGCCGAGATTGGGAGGATATCCCAACCGGAGCCGACTTGTCGCCGGGATTTGAGAAAACTCGCCTTGCGCTCGGGAGTAGACTTCGACGTCAGTACCTCAGGTGATCGCCATGCCGCAGACCCAGCAACGTCTCGATCTACTCACCGCTTTGTCGCGCAAGGTGTTGTGGCTCTCGACCTGGACGATCCACCACGCCAACCACATTCGTCCCAACGCCGACGGCCTGAAGGTCGGCGGCCATCAGGCGTCGTCGGCGTCGCTCGCGACCATCATGTCCGCTTTGTATTTCTCGGTGCTGCGGCCGGAGGACCGCGTCGCGGTGAAGCCGCATGCCAGCCCGATCTTCCACGCCATTCAGTATTTGTTCGGGCGGCAGAGCCGGGCGCGGCTGGAGAATTTCCGCGGCTTCAAGGGCGCGCAATCCTATCCGTCGCGGACCAAGGACGTCGACGACGTCGATTTTTCGACCGGTTCGGTCGGGCTCGGCGTGGCGCAGACGCTGTTTTCGTCACTGGTTCAGGACTACGTCACGGCGCACGGCTGGATGAAGGATCGCCGTGAAGGCCGGATGATCGCGCTGGTCGGCGACGCCGAGATGGACGAGGGCAACATCTTCGAGGCGCTGCTCGAAGGCTGGAAGCACGGCCTGCGCAACACCTGGTGGGTGGTCGACTACAATCGCCAGAGCCTCGACGCGGTGGTGCGCGAGGGGCTGTGGGAGAAGTTCGAGTCGATGTTCCGCAATTTCGGCTGGGACGTCGTCATCGTGAAATACGGCCGGCTGATGCAGCAGGCGTTCGCCGAGCCCGGCGGCGAGGCGCTGCGGCACTGGATCGACAATTGCCCGAACCAGATGTACGCGGCCTTGTGCTTCCAGGGCGGGGCGGCGTTCCGCAAGCGGCTGCACGATGAGATCGGCGATCAGGCGGAGGTGTCGCGGCTGATCGATGCGCGCAGCGACGACGAACTGTTGGCGCTGATGTCAAATCTCGGCGGCCACGACATGGCGAGCATGCTGGAGGCGTTCGAGTCCATCGACCACGATCGCCCCGTCTGCTTCATCGCCTACACCATCAAGGGCGTCGGGCTGCCGTTCCAGGGCCACAAGGACAACCACGCCGGGCTGATGACGCCCACGCAAATCGAAACTTATCGCGCCGCGCAGAACATCCGGCCCGGCCACGAATGGGACCGGTTCGAGGGGCTGACGCAGGATGCGGCCGCGCTCGACGCGCTGCTGAAGGCCGCGCCGATCAATTCTGGCGGCGAGCGCCGGCTGAGCGCACCGGTGATCGAGGTGCCGCAGCAACTTGCGTTCAAGCCGGCGGCGGAGATGTCGACCCAGCAGGGCTTCGGGCTGATCCTCAACGAACTGGCGCGGGGCGACAGCGAGCTGGCATCGCGGATCGTCACCGCGTCGCCCGACGTCACGGTGTCGACCAATCTCGGCGCCTGGGTCAATCGCCGCGGCCTGTTCGCGCGCGCCGAGAAGGCCGATCTGTTCCGCAGCGAGAAAATTCCGACGACGTTCAATTGGGACTTCTCGCCCAACGGCCAGCACATCGAGCTCGGCATCGCCGAGATGAATCTGTTCATCCTGATGTCGGCGCTGGGTTTGTCGCATTCGATCAACGGCGAGCGGCTGCTGCCGGTCGCGACGCTGTACGATCCCTTCATCCAGCGCGGCCTCGATGCGCTGAACTACGCCTGCTATCAGGACGCGCGCTTCATGGTGGCGGCGACGCCGTCGGGGATCACGCTGGCGCCGGAAGGCGGCGCGCATCAGTCGATCGCGACGCCACTGATCGGCATCGCCCAGGACGGGCTGGCGTCGTTCGAGCCGGCCTTCGTCGATGAGCTGGCCGCGATCATGCGCTGGGGCTTCGCGCATATGCAGCGCGACGACGTCGAAGGCGGCGACGCATCCGACGGCATGCGCGCCGGCGGCTCGGTTCACTTGCGGCTGTCGACGCGCACGATCGAGCAGCCGCAGCGGATGATGACGCCGGATCTCGCCAGGGCGATCGCCGACGGCGCCTATTGGCTGCGCGAGCCGGGGCCGAATTGCGAGCTGGTGGTGGCCTACACCGGCGCGGTGGCGCCCGAGGCGATCGCCGCCGTCGGTCTGCTCGGCGACAGCCGCCGCGACGTCGGCTTGCTGGCGATCACGTCGGCTGACCGGCTGCACGCCGGCTGGACCGCCGCGCGCCGTCTGCGCCGGGCGCATCGCGGATCGCGGCGCAGGAGCCACATCGAGACGCTGCTCGCGCCGCTGCCGCGAAGTTGCGGCATCGTCACCGTGCTCGACGGCCATCCGGCGACGCTGGGTTGGATCGGCGCGGTCTGCGGCCATCGCATGGAAGCGCTCGGCGTCGAACATTTCGGCCAGACCGGCAGCATCGCCGATCTGTACCGGCACTACGGCATCGACGCCAACGCGATCATCGATGCGGCCGAAAGCCTCGTCACCGGCGCGCCGGTGCTGCACCGGAAAACGGCGGTGTAGGATTTCCCCGGCTGCTGATGGTGAATCAGTGGTTGATTTCACCAATAATGAACCCGTGGGCCGATTTGGCGCGATGTGACTTGCGATTGGGTCGCTCTTTCGAATCGATCTTTAAGCAATAGGCAAAACTACGGTGGGATGGTGAGGCACCTTCGCTGATCTGGATCAGGCATGCCTCAACTCTTCCACGCATGGGACGGCCAACAGACCGAGCTCGTCGCCCTCGGGCTGGCGCTGTGTTTGCTGGGCGGCATGGCTGCGGCCGGCGCGCTGCGCTTCACCCGGATCAGTTCGGGTCGGGTGCGCAAGGGCTGGGTGATCGCGGCCTGCGTGGCGGCGGCGTGCTGTCTCGCCAGCGCCACGACCGTCGGATTGTTGTTGGCCGTTCCCGGAGAGCAGGCCGTTCGCGATGCGGCGCTGTCGATCGTCACCGTGACGATCCTCGGCATGACGGTGACCGTCGCCATGGCGGTGTGGTCGGGCGCGAAAGGGACCAACAATGTCCGCAGCGCGCTCGCCGAGCGCGTCATGGTGCTCGACGCCATGGTGCAGGAAGACTCCCACGGCTTCTGCCTGTTCAGCCCGGATGGTCGGCTGGAAGCCTGGAACAACGCCTTTCTCGACATCTATGCGATCCCGCCCGGCCAGCCGCTCGCCGGTGCGGGGCTCGACGAACTGATCGAGATCCTGCGGCGCTGCGGCAATCAGCTCGCGGACATCGAACAATTATCGGAGATCAAAGCCGCGAGCGCCAGCGGGGAGCCGTCCGAAATCATCATCGAGCTACGCGACGGCCGTCATATCAAGACCGAACTCCGGCCGCTGCCGAACGGCGGCTGGATCAACAAGCAGACGGACGTCACCGACTACAAGATGGCGGAGCAGCGCTTCGCCTACGTCACGCTGCACGACATCGCCACCGGTTTGCCAAATCGCGCGGCCTTCAATCAGCGGATCGTGCACAGCCTGTCGGTCGCCCGCGAGCGCGGCGCTAGCTTCGCCGTGGTCCGGCTCGGCATCGACCGGTTCAAGGAAATCAACGACGTGTTCGGCCAGTCGGTCGGCGACGCCGTGCTCGCCAGGATGGCGGCGCTGCTGACCGAGACTTGCCATTGGGGCTTTCTGGCGCGGCCGGGCGGTGACGAATTTTCGATCGTCACGCCGCCGGATCAGGCCGCCGATGCCATGGAAGAGATCTGCAGCCAGGTGTTGCGGCTCTGCGACGTCGAATTCGATATCGACGGCCACCTGATCCGGGTCGGCTCGACCGCCGGCGTCAGCGTCTATCCGCGCGACGGCGACAACGCCGAGACGCTGATCGCGCATGCCGACGTCGCGCTGTATCGCGCCAAGACCGAACGCCGCGGAAGCGTCTGCGTGTTCGAGCCGGCGATGGACCTGCAGATCCGCGAGAAGCGCGCCCTGCAGCGCGAACTGGCGCTGGCGCTGCAGAACGACGAGTTCGAACTGCACTACCAGCCGCAGGCGACCACCGCGGGCGAGATCGTCGGCTTCGAGGCCCTGCTGCGCTGGCGTCATCCGGTCCGCGGCATGGTGTCGCCGGCGGTCTTCATTCCGCTCGCGGAGGAAATCGGGCTGATCGGCGCCATCGACGAATGGGTGCTCCGCACCGCCTGCAGCGAAGCCGCCTCCTGGCCGAAGCCGCTGGCCATCGCCGTCAACCTGTCGCCGCTCGATTTCCGGCGGCTCGACGTGCCCGCGCTGATCCTGCAGGTGCTGCTGGAAACCGGGCTCGACCCCAAGCGCCTCGAAGTCGAGATCACCGAGGGCGTGCTGATCGACGATTTCGCCGGCGCCATCGGCATTCTCCGGCAGATCAAAAATCGCGGCGTGCGCGTCGCGATGGACGATTTCGGCGCCGGCTATTCGTCGCTGTCGTATCTGCAGTCGTTTCCGTTCGACAAGATCAAGATCGATCAGGCGTTCACCCGCAAGCTCGAGACCAATCCGGATTCCCCGGCGATCGTCGAGGCGATCCTCAGCCTGGCGCGCCGGCTGAATCTGCCGGTGATCGCCGAAGGCGTCGAGACCGAAAGCCAGCTGGCGTTTCTGACCGGCGCCGGCTGCGGTGAGGTGCAGGGCTATCTGATCGGCAAGCCCTGTCCGATCGCGCAATATCGTCACGTGACCGGCGTCGCCGCGCCCGAGCCGCGGATCGCCCAGGCCGGCTGATCTTTGCTGCGCTGCAGCGTGGCCACTGCGCCGTTCGTTCCACCTCGTGGAATGCCTCGACTTCGGGCGTGCACACACGCGCAATTGTCCGATCGAGCCTTGCTCCGATTGGCCCGGTGTTTTTATATGCGCATCCTGCAAAAGGGCGCGTTCTCACTCCAGGTCGGCCATGCCGCCAAGACGTGTTGGCGATGCCGCCGATGCTTTCCTCACGAAGCTTCCAGCTACGTTCAAACAAGAGGTTCACGATGGTCAACCGCATGCAATTCTACATCGACGGCGCCTGGGTCGATCCGGTCGCTCCCAAGTCGACGCCGGTGGTGAATCCGGCCACCGAAGAGGCGATGTACGAAGTTGCACTCGGCTCCAAGGCCGACGTCGACAAGGCCGTCGCTGCCGCCAAGCGTGCGTTCGAGACCTTCTCCCAGACCAGCCGCGAAGAGCGCATCGCGCTGCTCGAGAAGATCGTCGCGATCTACAAGGGGCGCATGAAGGAGATCGGCGGCGCCGTCTCCGACGAGATGGGCGCGCCGCTGCCGATGGCCGAAAAGATGCAGGCCGGCGCCGGCCTCGGCCACATCATGTCGACGCTCGACGTGCTGAAGAATTATCACTTCGAGGAGCCGATGGGCTCGGCGGTGATCGTGCGCGAGCCGATCGGCGTCGTCGGCATGATCACGCCGTGGAACTGGCCGCTGAACCAGATCGCCTGCAAGGTCGCGCCGGCGCTCGCCGCCGGCTGCACCATGATCCTGAAGCCGTCCGAGTTCACCCCGACTTCGGCGCTGATCTTCGCCGAGATCCTGCATGAAGCCGGCGTGCCGAAGGGCGTGTTCAACCTCGTCAACGGCCTCGGTCCGGAGGTCGGCGCGGCGATGAGCGAGCATCCGGACATCGACATGATCTCGTTCACCGGTTCGACTCGCGCCGGCATCGACGTCGCCAAGCGCGCGGCGCCGACGGTGAAGCGCGTCAGCCAGGAACTCGGCGGCAAGTCGCCGAACGTGATTCTGGAAGACGCCGATCTCACCAAGGCGGTGACCGGCGGCGTGATGCACATGTTCAACAACTCCGGCCAGTCGTGCAACGCGCCGAGCCGGATGATCGTGCCGCTGTCGAAGATGAAGGAGGTCGCTGCGATCGCCAAGGGCGTCGCGGAGAAGACCAAGGCGGGCGATCCGCGCGCCGAGGGCACCACGATCGGTCCTGTGGTCAATCGCGGCCAATGGGACAAGATCCAGTCGCTGATCAACAAGGGCATCGAAGAGGGCGCGACCCTGGTCGCCGGCGGTCCGGGCCTGCCGGAAGGCGTCAACAAGGGCTTCTACGTCCGTCCGACCGTGTTCGCTGACGTCACCGACAACATGACCATCGCGCGCGAAGAGATCTTCGGGCCGGTGCTGGTGATCATGGGCGCCAAGGACGAGGACGAGGCGGTGAAGCTCGCCAACGACACGCCCTATGGTCTGGCCGGCTACGTCTCGGCCGGTTCGGTCGAACGCGCCCGCAAGGTCGGCCGCCAGATCCGCGCCGGCAACGTCAATCTGCAGGGCGTGCCGAACGAACGCACTGCGCCGTTCGGCGGCTACAAGCAATCCGGCAACGGCCGCGAGTGGGGCAAGTTCGGTCTCGAGGAATATCTCGAGGTCAAGGCGATCGCCGGCTTCAACGCCGCCTAACGCCGCGCCGATTGTTCGATCTGCATCGACGCCGGGATGGTTTCGCCATTCCGGCGTTTGTGTGTCGTCTACCCGGCTCGGTGAATCGGTTCCGTCGGTCTTGGTAGTCGTCCGAAGTAGATGCTGCATCGGGGCGCCGGTAGAAGTCGTGCGCGGCGTTTCATTCCGGGACGCGCGCCGTTCGATGGACCCGCGGCCCGATGAATACCCCGATTTCCGGCGACTACCGACGACAGTTCCTGACGATCGCCTGCAGCGGTGCGGCGATCTTCGTCGCGCTGCTGGTGGCGAAAATCATCACCTGATATTGCGGTCGGCCGACGCGTCACGTCGGCCTGGAACTGCAGCGACGGGGCGCGGCGAGTTCACCGGCTTTTGGTCGTCGCCCTTAACGCCTGATTCAGAATAGCCGCAATACGCCGATCGGCATTTCGTCTACGTTCAGAAGATTCCCTACATTGTCTCGCTCTGAATGCGAGCGAGTTTGGAATGACGCGACGGATGACGACCAGATGACCGGCTTTTTGCGAAGTCGTGCGACCGCCGCGCGCCGTGTGATGGCATCGACCGCCGGCCTGATCGGATCCGACTACACCTCGGAAGAACAAGCCTGGGGAATGCTGGACAGGCTGTTCAGTCCGTTTGCGCATGCCTTGACGGCAGCCGCCATCGCGATCATCGCCTGCTACAATTGGTATGCGCACGACTCGCTGGCATCGTTCGCGGCTGTTGCCTGCGTCGGGCCGACCTGGCTGCTCCGGGTGCTTCTGGCGCGCGGCTTCCGGATGCGCGGCCCCAAAGCGCGGGTATCCAAATGGGTCCGCCTGTTCGCGATGATGAGCGTGGTCGCCGCGCTCGGCTGGGGCGTCAGCCTGTCGATCCTCATCTTCACCGTCCAGGGATTGCCGCTGTACGCCGTGTTCGCGTTGATCTGCGCGCCGGTGCAGGGCGCCAGCGCGCGCGCCTACGCGATGCCGTCGGTGCTGATCATCAACATCAGCATCGTGCTCGGGCTCGTGGCCGTCGCATCGACGGTGTTCGGGATCGCGATCGCAGTCCCGATCAGCTTTTTGTATTGGTGCTACCAGATCGGCTTCGTGATGGAGCTGGTCGCGCTGCGCCGAAAGATGCTGAAGGCCGATTTCGACCGCCACCGGTTGCTGGAGCAGGTGACGCATTACAACGCCGATCTCGCGTCGCTGAACAAGCAGCTCTCGGCGTTCGCGCTCACCGACGGGTTGACGGGCGTCGGCAACCGCCGGGATTTCGACGACAGGCTGGAGCGCTGCCTGACGTCTCAGACGGACGCATCGGCGCCGCTGGCGCTGCTGCTGATCGACGTCGATCACTTCAAGCGCTTCAACGATGTTTACGGGCACCTGATCGGAGACGAGTGCCTGAAGCTGGTGGCCGCAGCGATCAAGCGCGTCGCGAGCCGGAGCGGCGACTTCGTGGCACGCTACGGCGGCGAGGAATTCGCCGTGATCTTGCCGGCGACGGATGAAGCCGACGCACTGGCGATCGCCGAGACGATCCGCCGCGCGGTCGAAACAATGGAGCTTGCGGCGCTGCCGGAGCCGGACGCACGGCCGACGGTGAGCATCGGCATCAGCATCGCCGCCCGCGGTTCGAACATTCGACCGCACGCCCTGATCGCGAGCGCCGACGACAGCTTGTATCTGGCCAAGCAAAGCGGCCGCAACTGCGTCCGATATGGCGCCGCAACACAGCGGCCGTTGCGCCATAGCGCCTGAATCGGCACCTGACGCGGTTTCAGCGCCATCGCCGGCACTCTGCCGATTGACAGCGAAATGCGGGCGCTCGTAACTGCGCAGGGACGAGCACGGGATAACAGCATGGCCGACGGACTGCGCAAGGGATTGACCTCTTACGGCGACGCCGGATTCTCGCTGTTCCTGCGCAAGGCCTTCATCAAGGCGATGGGCTATTCCGACGACGCGCTGGAACGGCCGATCGTCGGCATCACCAACACCCACAGCGACTACAATCCCTGCCACGGCAACGTGCCGCAGATCATCGAGGCGGTGAAGCGCGGCGTGATGCTGGCCGGCGCGATGCCGATGGTGTTTCCGACCATTTCGATCGCCGAGAGTTTCGCGCATCCGACCTCGATGTATCTGCGCAATCTGATGGCGATGGACACCGAGGAGATGATCCGCGCCCAGCCGATGGATGCGGTGGTGGTGATCGGCGGCTGCGACAAGACGCTGCCGGCGCAGATCATGGCCGCGGTCTCGGCCGATCTGCCGACCGTGGTGATTCCGGTCGGGCCGATGGTGGTCGGCCATCACAAGGGCGAAGTGTTAGGGGCCTGCACCGATTGTCGGCGGCTGTGGGGCAAGCACCGCGCCGGCGAGATCGACGAGGTGGAGATCGAGGCGGTCAACGGCCGTCTCGCGCCGTCGGTCGGCACCTGCATGGTGATGGGCACCGCCTCGACGATGGCTTGCATCACCGAAGCGATGGGCCTGTCGCTGCCGATGAGTGCGACGATTCCGGCGCCGCATGCCGAGCGGTTTCGCTCGGCGGAGGAGAGCGGCCGCGTCGTGGCCGCGATGGCCAGGGCGAAAGGGCCGAAGCCGAGCGAGCTCCTCACGCCTGCCGCGTTCCGCAACGCGCAGGTGGTGCTGCAGGCGATCGGCGGGTCGACCAACGGGCTGATCCATCTCACCGCGATCGCCGGCCGCGTCCCGCACGCGATCGATCTCGACGCGTTCGACCGGATCGGCCGCGAGGTGCCGGTGCTGGTCGATCTCAAGCCGTCGGGTGCGCACTACATGGAGCACTTCCACCATGCCGGCGGCGTGCCGAAGCTGATGGCGCAGCTCGGCGAGCTGATCGACCTCGATGCCAGGACGATCACCGGCGCGGCGCTGCGCGACGTCGTCGCCCGGGCCGAACACGTGCCGGGGCAGGACGTGATCCGCTCGCGCGACAATCCGATCCGCCGCGAAGGCGGCATTGCGTGTCTCACCGGCAATCTGGCGCCGCGTGGCGCGGTGATCAAACACGCCGCCGCGTCGCCGCAGCTGATGCAGCACACCGGCCGCGCCGTTGTCTTCGACTCGGTCGAGGACATGACGCTGCGGATCGACGATCCCGATCTCGACGTGGCGGCGGACGACGTGCTGGTGCTGCGCAATGCAGGCCCGCGCGGCGCGCCGGGCATGCCGGAAGCCGGCTATCTGCCGATCCCGCTGAAGCTGGCGCGGGCAGGGGTGAAGGACATGGTGCGGATCTCCGACGCGCGGATGAGCGGCACTGCGTTCGGCACCATCGTGCTGCACATCACCCCGGAAAGCGCCGACGGCGGACCGCTCGCTTTGGTCGAGACCGGCGACATGATCAGGCTCGACGTCGCCGCGCGCCGGATCGATCTGCTGGTCGACGATGCCGAGCTGTCGCGACGCCGCGCCGCGCTGTCGTCGTCGGCGTCGGCGCGGCCGCCGCGCGGCTATGCGCAGCTGTTTCACGACACCATCCTGCAGGCGGACGAAGGCTGCGACTTCGATTTTCTCACTGCGGCGGGGCGCAGCGAACGCTGAAGCGCCGCGCGCTCACATCAGGGTGACTTCGAGCTCTTCCAGCATCGCGAGCGTTTCGAGATCGCCATTGTCCTCGAGCAGCTCGCGCAGCGTCGGCAGATAGTTGTGCAGCACGCGTAGATCGTCGAGACCCTGCTTGTCGCGCAGCTCGGTGCGCTTCTGGGCGAAATACGCCCAGAACGGATTTTCCGCGGCGTCGATGTGCTTCTGCAATCGCGCCATCACGCGTTCCGAACGAACCTCCCAATTGGAATTCTTGAAGCTGACATAGCGATCGAACGAACCCGACATTCCAAACTCCAAAACCGGACTTGTGCGACGGGGAGGCAAGCGACATGCCATCGCGGCGGGCGTGCGCGTCTTTGGCTCGCGCTGCCGGATCGCGCCGCTGAGGCCTTGGCGTTCGCGGCGGAGGGCGGCGGCAACCGAATTCGCCGGGCTGTTTGGCGACAAGCCGACACTCGCTGTGGACCATTCTGGACACCACCCCGGAGGGGCGGGGAACCGACGGGTACCAGAAGCTCGACTACAGCTGAGTCGGCCCGGCCGGGCGCGTCCGGCGCCCCCGAGCCGGGTCGGCGGGCGATTTTTTCGGGAGGACAAGGCGGTCAGGCCGCCTCGTCAGACTACGGGGGAGAGCGGCTGGCGGGACCAACAGAGGGTCATCCGGATACCTTCCGCGCCTCAGTGGCCATGCAAGATATTGAACTTATTGCTCTATTCACGATTTAGCGGCGCTAACCAGTCGTTAACCATCCCGGCGCAAGGTCCGGTTTCGAGCCGCTTAAGCGGCATTTAACTAAAACCCGCCTTAATCGCGCTCCTCTCTTCTGCCACATGCTTATGCGGATTTTGGGTTGAAGCACCGCCGGCAATGGGGCAAGTCTGGATGCTAGGCGAATGAGTGTCGGTACCGGGGCGCGTACTCTGCCCAACCACCGTGGGGCCCGCTATATGGGTTTTCGTAAATCGCTCGGCGCGATCGCAATCGCGCTGCCGGTCATCGGCTGTGTCTGGACGGTGTATGCCAACACCGTCGGCGCGAGCATCTATCCCAGCGTCGGCGTGTGGGGCGACGAGCCCGCCAGCCGGCAAGGCCCCGGCAGGGACCGGCCCAATTTCGCCGCGCGCTTCGAGCCGCTGGCCGCCGCCGCGGCCAATGCGCCGAAGCTGATGGCCCATCTCGCGCTGAAAAACGCGATGGCCCGCAAGGGCGGCGTGCAGGTCGCCTCGGCCGACCCGGGCGACGTCCCGGTCACCGCCAGCGTGCAGGCCGCCAATGCCGCGGCGCCGCAGGCGAAATCCGGTCACCGCTATTACGCCCTGCTCGACGCCAATTATTCGTTCGGTTTCGAGCCCGACAGGTTCAGGCCGGCGCAAAATAATTCTGCCGAGCCCGCCGAAGCCCGCGCCGACGTCGCCAAGGCGGATGTCGTCAGGGCCGATGCCGCCGGCAAGCCGACGGTCGCCCCGGCGCCGCAGCCGGTGAAGCTGGCGATGATCGCGCCGCTGCCGCCGGAGCGGAGCAAAACCACCGCATCGCGCGTTGCGCCGGGCCCGACCCGCAATCCCTTCAGCCAGGAAGCCCTGGTCGCCCGCGCCAAGGCGGCGCTGATGGCGGCGAAGTCCGAGAGCAAGTCGAGCTTCTTCGACAAGCTGTTCGGCAAGCCCGACGCCCCGGCGCTGGCCTACGCCTCCGCCGACGCCGGCGTCACCTCGACCGGCGAAGCGCGCGACCCGGCGTTCAGCCCGTCCGACGACGACCGCTACACCGCGGTCTACGACATCACCGCCAAGACCGTGTACATGCCGGACGGCAGCAAGCTCGAGGCGCATTCCGGCCTCGGCCCGAAGATGGACGATCCGCGCCACGTCAACGTCCGGATGCACGGCGCCACCCCGCCGCACATCTACGACCTCAAGATGCGCGAAGCGCTGTTCCACGGCGTCGCCGCGATCCGCCTGACGCCGGTCGGCGGCGAGGACATGATCCACGGTCGCACCGGCCTGTTGGCGCACACCTACATGCTCGGACCGCGCGGCGATTCCAACGGCTGCGTCTCGTTCAAGGACTACAACGCCTTCCTGCAGGCGTTCAAACGCGGCGAGGTCAAGCGCCTCGTCGTCGTCGGCAGCATGACCTGATCCGCGCCCGCGGATCGTCAACCCTTCATTGACCATATCGCTCGCGGCGCGGTTGCGCCGCAGCGGCTTGGATCGCGGGTGAGGCTCGCCGCAATCGTCGATTCACAATGTGAAGGATCTCGGCCGGAACCAGTTGGCACCCGCGATGATTGGTCGTTCTCATCGGAGGATCGACCATGCCCTCACGACTCACGACCGGCGTTATGGCGTTGACGTTGACCTCGCTGCTCGGCAGCGGCGCGGCTCTGGCTCAGGAGCGGGGATCGGAAGCGCAGCGCGAAGCCTGCACGCCCGACGCGTTCCGGCTCTGCAGCCAGTTCATTCCCGACGCATCGCGGATCGAGACTTGCCTGCGAGACGCCGGTCCGCGGCTCAGCCCGGCCTGCTACGTGGTGTTCAACCCGCCGCAGGAGCAGCGCGCGCCGGTCCGCACCGTGCGGCGCCAGGTGCAGCCGCAGCCGCAATTCCGCGAGATCGACGACGAGTAGTGTCGGCAGAGTAGGGTGGCGGCGAAGCAGTCGCTCCGCCGCCGGGTCGTCAGTTAGCGACAGACGCGCGTGGTGCTGACCACGCGGCGGCCCATCGGCCCGCGGCGCACGACCTTGCGCACGGTGCAGCGCGGACCGTGGCGGACGACGGTGCGGCGCGACACGTAGCGCTGCGAAGACACGTCGGTCATCGGCGCCGCGGTGGTCGACGCAGCCGGCGCGGACGTCGCCGCGGAGGCGGGCGCGCTGAACGCGCCGAGGCCGAGCACGACGGCGGCGGCGATTCCGAGGGCAAGCTTTTTCATGGGGGATCTCCTTGGACTGTGATTGAAGCCTGGTCTAACGGCTTGCTCACAGCTTCGTTGCGTCGCCCTGAATTGAGCGTGAAGGAACTGCGGCCGCATCGCGGCCGGGTGGAACTGCACGGCTGCTTTGATCGCGCGAAGCGAGTCAACGCGCGGACTGGTCGAGCCCCGCATGATGGATGAGGTGACGACGCGCGATGCCACGAGGCGAAGCGCGGCGCCCAAGACGTCGCGCGTGTTGCCTCAAAGTAAGCCGCCATCCCCGGCGAAAGCGGGGTGATCCAGGGCGGATTCAACCGGTCGTCGCAACACTCTCTCTATGGCTGACGCGAATGACCTCGTCGAGGGCTTCCGCGGGTGTCTTCCAGCCGAGGGTTTTTCGCGGTCTGGCGTTGAGTGCTGCGGCGACTGCCTGAAGGTC
>JACRJB010000030.1 GCA_016215605.1 Rhodopseudomonas palustris | reverse complement strand
TCCCCGCGCGCGGGGAGAGGTTCGCGCCGTGCTTGGGGAGAAGCCGATGTCACGACGCCGCCGCGACGGCGGGCGCCTTCGCGAGCTCGTAGCCGGCGGCCAGCGCGTCCATGTTGAGGTCGAGGAAGCCGCGCGGTGACGACGCGCGCACCACCTGCTCGACCGATTTGTGCTTGCACAGGCCGGTCAGATCGATCAGCGCCGCGAGCGCGACGATGTTGGTGACGCGTTCGCTGCCGAGTTCGATCGCAGTGCGGCTGAGTGGCAGCTGATAGTGCTGGCCGTCGCTGCCCGGCAGATCGGGACACAGCCTTGTGTCGGCGATCACCAGCGCGCCGGCCTTCAGCCGCGGCCAGGACGGCTTGATGGCGATCTTGTCGAGCAGCACCAGATGATCGAACGCCACCGGCAGCGGATAGTCGACCTCGCCGCTGGCGACCACGAGGTCGGCGTTGCAGAAGCCGCCGCGCGAGGTCGGCTCGTAGGTCTGCGACTGCGCCACGTGGCGGCCTTCCAGCGCCAGCGCGTCGGCGAGCAGCTTGGCGCTGAGTAGCAGGCCCTGCCCGCCGGTGCCGCCGAAGCGCAGTTCGATCCGGGATTTCGGCATCGTCTCGCTCCTGTTACTTGGCGGCACGCGCCGCGGCGGCGGCGCGCAGCGCGGCGCCGTATTCCGGGCGATGGTTGCGGGCGAGAATGCCGGTCGGCAGATCGGTGGAGCGGAACGGCTCGTCGACGCTGTCGCGATAAGCGCTCGGCCGCATCTCGCTCTTCTGCCGCAGCACCATTTCGGACGACGAGCCCATGTCGTTCTTGCGGCCGTAGACTTCGGTGCAGTCCGACAGCACCTCGATGAAGGCGAAGCCGGGATGCTGCAGGCCGTCCTTGATCAGTTCCTTCATCTTCGGCACGTGGCGCGTCACCTCGCGGCCGACGAAGCCGGCGCCGGCGGCGGTCGCCAGCGCGCAGGCATCGAAATTCGGCTCGGTGTTGCCGTGCGGCGTCGTTGTGGTCAGCCGCGTCTCCGACGTGGTCGGCGACACCTGACCGCCGGTCATGCCGTAGATCTCGTTGTTGAGCATCAGGCAGGTCAGCTTGAGATTGCGCCGGCAGGCGTGGATCAGATGATTGCCGCCGATCGCCAGGCAATCGCCGTCGCCGGTGATCACCACGACGTGCAGGTCCGGCCGCGCCAGAGCGAGGCCGGTCGCATAGGCCAGCGGCCGGCCGTGCGTGGTGTGAAAGGTGTTGGCGTCGATATAGGCCGACAGCCGCCCGGCGCAGCCGATGCCCGAGACGACGGCTAGCTTGTCGCGATCGATCTTGAGTTCGTGCAGCGCCCACAGCAGCGCGCGCAGCGCCATGCCGTGGCCGCAGCCGGGGCAGAGAAAGTGCGGCATCATCTCCTTGCGGAGATAGTCGCGGACGTCGAAATGCGGCGCGTCGCGGAACATCTCAGACCTCCGTGGCGAGCTTGGTGGCGGCGGCGGCGATCTGCGCCGGCGTGATCGGCTCGCCGCTGATCAGATGCAGCCCCTCGACGCGGCGATCGCGAAGTAACCGCTCGATCTCGAGCCGCAGCTGGCCGATGTTGAGCTCGGGCACCAGAATCGTCTTGGCGCTCTTGGTCGCTTCGCGTAGTGCGATTTCCGGAAACGGCCACAGCGTGATCGGCCTGAACAAGCCGACCTTGTGACCCTCAGCGCGGCACGCATCGACCGCGCGGCGCGCGGCGCGGGCGCTGATGCCGATCGCGACGATCACCAATTCGGCATCCTCGCAGCGCACCGCTTCGTAAGAGTCGATCAGGTCGCGATGCTTCTCCAGCTTGGCGTAGAGCCGGCCGAGATTGCGCGTGACCGTCTCGGGATCCTGCGACGGAAATCCGCTCTCGCTGTGCGTCAGCCCCGTCGTATGCGTGCGATAGCCGTCGCCGGGGCGCGGCATCGCCGGCACCAGATCGTCGCCGGCCGCGTAGGGCTTGTAGCTCTCGCGCGGGCCGCTCGCCCATTTGCGGGTGGCGTGCGCCGGCGGACGGCCGCCGAGCGCCACCGTTTCCGACGACTGCGCGATCACCTGATCGTACAGCAGGATCACCGGCGTGCGGCAGATCTCGGCGAGATCGAAGGCGCGGAGCGTCTCGTCGTAGATCTCGCGCGCCGAGGCCGGCACCAGCACGATGATCGGATAGTCGCCGTGGCTGCCATAGCGGGTCTGGAAGATGTCGGCCTGCGACGGCCGGGTCGGCATGCCGGTCGAGGGACCGCCACGCATCACGTTGACGATGACGCAGGGAATTTCCGCGCCGGCGGCGTAGCCGATGTTCTCCTGCTTCAGCGAGAAGCCGGGGCCCGAGGTCGCGGTCAGCGCCTTGACGCCGCCCATCGAGGCGCCGACCACCGCGGCCATCGCGGCGATCTCGTCTTCCATCTGGATGAACACGCCGCCGGCCTTCGGCAGCAGGCTCGACAGCCGCTCGGCGATCTCCGACGACGGCGTGATCGGATAGCCGGCGAAGAAGGTGCAGCCGGCGTCGATCGCGCCCTGGGCGCAAGCGGCGTTGCCGGACAGCAGCTTGGCGGCGGGCTTATGGTGCGAACGGTCGATCGCGTTCATCGCGCCGCCTCCATCACCGCCGCCTCGGTGTCGAGATGGACGCGGATCGCGAAGTCCGGGCACAGCCATTCGCACAGCCGGCAGCCGGTGCATTTCTCCGGCGCGGTCATGGTGGCGATGCGGTCGGCGTTCAGCGTCAGGCAGCGCTCGGGACACAGCTTGACGCAGATCTCGCAGCTCTTGCACCAGGCGTCGGTGATTTCGAGCCGCGCGGAATAATGAGCGTGCACCGGCGCGGCTTTGGCCGCGGCGTCGTCCGCGGGCGTCGCGGTCTTCGCCTCGACGATCCAGTTGCGGCCGAGTTCGAACGCCGCGGTGTTCACCGCGATGGTCTTCTTCGGCACGAAGCTGGTGACCGTCTTCTCCCACTCCGGCAGCGAGAATTCGAGCACGGTCGACAGCGCGCCGAGCAGCACGACGTTGGCGGCGCGGTCGTTGCCGAGCTCTTCGGCCATCCGCGTGGCGTCGATCGCATAGGCTTCGGAGACGTAGGCCGAGACCTGCTCGGCGGTCTCGGTCGAATAACGCATCTTGGCGCCGAGCTTGCGGTTGAGGCAGGCGAACGGCGGCACGATCCGCTTGGTGTCGCAGATGAACACGCCGGTGTCGCGCTTCAGATGCGGCAGCCAGCGCAGGCCCTCGGCCCATTCCAGCGCGATCAGCACGTCGGCCTCGCCCTTGGCGATGGTCGGCGACCACACCCGCTGGCCGAAGCGGACGTGGCTGAACACCGCGCCGCCGCGCTTGGCCATGCCGTGGACTTCGCTCTGCTTGACCTCGAAGCCGTGCGCCTGCGCCAGCGCCGCCAGCACCTTCGACACCATGATCACGCCCTGGCCGCCGACGCCGACGATCAGCACGTTGAACGGCTCGGCCAGCGCCGCGTTGAACGCGACCGGCTCGCTGTCCGCATTGAGGGCCGCGATCTTGCTCTGCTCGTTCATGGCGTCACCGGGGAGCTAGCGATCTTGATGCAGTCGATGGTGCAGACCTGGGCGCACAGCGTGCAGCCGATGCACAGCGCCGGATCGATCTTGATCCGGTGCCGGCCCTCGAACCATTCATCGCTCCAGGTCAGCGCCGGGCAGCCGAGATTCATGCAGGACTGGCAGGCGGTGCACTCGCTGGCGTTGATCTCCAGCGGCGGGCCCTTGATCTTGATCGGATCGAGCACGCAGGGCCGGTTGGAGATCAGCACCGCGACGCCGCGATAGGCGATCGCCTCGCGCAGCGCCTGATGGGTGGCGGCGAGATCGTAGCTGTCGACGGTCTTGACCCATTGCACGCCGCAGGCGCGGATCAGCGCTTCGTAATTGATCTGCGGCGCCGGATCGCCGCGCAGCGTCTTGCCCGTGCCGGGATGTTCCTGGCCGCCGGTCATCGCCGTGATGTGGTTGTCGAGCAGCATCACCGCGATGTCGGCCTGGTTGTAGACCGCATCGATCAGCGCCGGAATGCCGGCGTGCAGGAACGTCGAGTCGCCGATGGTGGCGACGATCGGCTTGGGCTCGCCGGCCTTGGCCATGCCGACGGCGTTGCCGATCGAGGAGCCCATCGATACGCAGGTGTCGATGCCGCGCAGCGGATCGAGCACCGCCAGCGTGTAGCAGCCGATGTCGCCGGCGACGCGGGCGCCCGAGGCGCGCACCGCCATGAAACTCGAGGTGTGCGGGCAGCCTGCGCACAGCACCGGCGGGCGCACCACCGGCTCCGGCACCCAGGCGTTGAGCGACGGCGGCGCCGGCAGGATGCCGGCCTGCACCAGCCCGCCGCGCACCACTTCGGGCGAGAACTCGCCGGCGCGCGGGAAGAACCGCTTGCCCTCGACCTTGATGCCGAGCGACGCGATCTCCTTCTCGATGATCGGCTCCAGTTCCTCGACGACGAAGACGCGCTCGACCGAGGCGCAGAAGTCGCGCAGCAATTGCTCCGGCAGCGGCCACGACGCGCCGAGCTTGAGCACCGTGGCGTTCGGCAGCACTTCGCGCACATAAGGATAGCAGGTGCCGGCGGTGACGATGCCGAAGCTCTTGTCCCCAGCCTCCCATTGGCTGATCGCCGAGGCCGCGAAGTACTCCTTCAGCTTGGCCTCGCGTTCCAGCACCACCAGATGGCGGGCGCGGGCGTGGGCCGGGATCATCACGTTCTTCGACGGCTTCTCCAGGAACACCCGCGGCGGCACCTCGCAGCGCAGGCCGACCGACACGGTGCTGCGGGTGTGCGACAGCCGCGTGGTGCTACGCACGATCACCGGCGTGTCGAACTCCTCCGAGATGTCGAAGGCGAGCTTGGTGAACTCGTAGGCCTCCTGGGCGTCGCTCGGCTCGAGCACCGGCAGGGTCGCAAGCTGCGCGTAGATCCGGCTGTCCTGCTCGTTCTGCGAGGAGTGGATGCCGGGATCGTCGCAGACGATCAGCACCAGCCCGCCATTGACGCCGATATAGGCGAACGACATCAGCGCGTCGGCGGCGACGTTGAGGCCGACATGCTTCATCGCGCACAACGCGCGGCTGCCCGCGAACGAGGCACCGATCGCGACGTCGAGCGCGACCTTCTCGTTGGTCGACCATTGCGCGTGCAGATCCTCGGCCGGATAGGTCCCGAGGTTTTCGAGAATTTCGGTGCTCGGCGTCCCCGGATAGGCGGCGGCGACCCGGACTCCCGCCTCCCAGGCGGCGCGGGCGATCGCCTCGTTGCCGGTCAGCGGCCGCAGCTCTTTGGCGTCGCTTTTCAGCGCCGTCGCGGCTTGCCAAGGTGTGTGCATGACGAGCTCCCCCCAAGCGCACGCCGCTCCGGCGATCAGCTTTAAGGGGGCCTGTTTCCCAAATTTACCTCCCTTCGTATTTGCGCTAAGTCAACGGATGACGCGATGATGATCATCACGAGTACGCACTACTCATTGCGCAACGGCGTTTTGTGCTGGGTCAATTCGTTGCGGCGCAGCGAGACCTACAGCTACGCGGGACCGAGGCGCAATGCGGCTGCTAATCGTTTGCAGTCTTGACTGACAGTGAGGTTGGAATGACGACGGTCCCGGACAAGCATGTCGAAGCGCGGATGGCGCGGATCGAGGCCGCGGTGCAGCGCGTGCAGCTGTTCATCGTGTTGGTGGTCGGCATCGTCGCCATCCTGTGGTGTCTCGACCTCGCGGTCCGGCTCAATCCCGATCCGGAGTCGGTGCTGTGGTTCTACGGCGGCCAGGCGATCGGGGCGCTGATCGGCATGGCGATCGCCTTTGCGGCGGCGAAGCTGATCGGCTATCCGCTGGAAGTTCTGAAGCGCGCGTGACGGCTGCGCAGCGCATCGCCTGCGCGACGTTTTCTCACGGCTGCGCGGCCCCGGCCGGATGGCCCATTTCAGCCTGAATGCTGCTACAATGTCCGCGGCGGATAGGCGCCGCTGCGGGACATCATGCGTCGAGTTTTCAATAAAGCTGTGCCCGCCCCGCACGTTGCGGGGCGCCAGACGGCTGCGTCCGACGTTTCCGTCCCGGCGCGCGCCGCCGCTGCGTCGAGCGAGATCGCGTTGCAGCCCGGCAGCAGCACCACCGACGCGTTCAGGACGATCGCCGGTGGCCTGGTCGGGCTGATCGCGGCGCAGCAATCCGCGGTGCTGAACCGCGATCCCACCGGCGTCCACCAGATGCGGATCGCGCTGCGGCAGACCCGCGTCGCGATCACCATTTTCGCCGATCTGGCGCACGGCCCGGAGGCCGAACGCCTCAAGCGCGAATTGAAATGGCTCACCGGCCGGCTCGGCCCGGCGCGCGACCTGCATCTGATGGATCTGCGGCTGCAGGACACCGGCGCCGTCGGCTCGGCCGCCTTCCGCAAGCGGGTGGCGGCGGACCGCGCCAGCGCCTTCGACACCGCGAGCCGGACGGTCGCCAACAAGCGCTTCGGCAAACTGCTCGGCGACCTCCGCGCCTGGATCGAGGCCGGCGACTGGGCGCAAACGTCGAAGGACGTTCCGGACTCCGCCAAGACCTTCGCCAAACGGGCGCTGACGCATCGCGCCGGCAGACTGATCAAGAAACTCGACGGGCTGGACGAACTCGACGACGAGCAGCGCCACCAGGTCCGGATCGCCGCCAAGAAGCTCTACTACGCGACCGGCTTCTTCGAGAGCCTGTTCGACGGCCCCAAAGCCGGCAAGCGGCTGGCGAAGTTCCGCAAGCATCTGAAGAAGCTGCTCGACGCGCTGGGCGCGCTCAACGACACCGTGGTGCAGCGCGAGCTGGCGAGCCGTCCCGCCAATCGATCGCGGCAGCCGAAGGCCGACGCCGCGGCGGCTCGGGAACTGGCGGCCGCGGACGACGCCATCACCCGCAAGCAGATGAAAGCCGCCGTCAAGGCCGCCGCAAAGCTTGCGGACGATCGGCTTTTCGGTGATTGACCAGACAGCGCCCCCGCTTATGGACCCGATGCAGCCAGATCCGCACCCGCTCGTCGACGCCGCGACCGGTTCGCGTTTCGCCGTGACACGGCGATGGCTGGCGCGCGTCTCCGGCTGGTCGGCCAAGGCGACGTTCCGCATCAGGCGCGGCGCGCCGGCGCTGACCATCGGGGAGCTCGGCAAGAGCTGGGAGCTGACCGAGCAGCACCGCGCCGCGCTGCTGCAGCTCGGCACCACCAAGCCCGGCGCCGCCTTCATCGACGAGAAGGTCGCCAACATCAACCGCGCCGCGTTCCACCGCTCGGCCTTCGTGCTGAACGCCGTCACGCATCTGCTTTTTGTCGATCTCGCCGCGCAGCTGCTGCTGTCGCTGTGGGAGCTGAAGGCCGCTCTGGTGCTCGGCAATCTGCTGCTGGCGCTGATCGCGCATCTGCAGATGCGGGAGAATTTCCGCAGCCTGCTCGCCGGCCCGCGCGCGCTGCCGAAGAAGCGGCGGCTGTGGGGGCTGCTGTCGAACCCGCGCTACAACAAGGCGGTGAAGAAGAGCTCCAAGCCCTACGCCCGCAGCGCCTGGAAAGAGAAGACGCTGTACCGCAGCGCGTATTTCTTCAACGCCGCGGCGATCTTCCTCGGCTCGCAATTCATCCTGCCGCCGGAGCGGCTGATCTTTCCGTTCGGCTTCCTGGTCGGCAAGGTCACCGGACTGGTCACCACTATCGTCGTGTTCTTCGACGGCTGGCGCGGCATCCGCGCCGGCGACGACGCAAGGCTGGCCCGCGAGCGCGAAGTCTCGGTGTATCGCAATCTGAAGATCTGACGCTCGCGACGCGCATAGAGTAGTTCTGTTTCTGTCGGAATCAGGATTGTCACGCTGGGACGCTGACGCAGGCACAACCTCATGGTGAGGAGGCGCGTAGCGCCGTCTCGAACCATGCGCCGCAAGCGATGCGTCGCCCCATCCTTCGAGACGCCCGGCTTCGCCGGGCTCCTCAGGATGAGGATCCAGTGCATCTCGAAAGGCTGCATCGCTTCAATCAAACGATGAACCGCTCTCGCGATGAATTTCGTCATGGCCGGGCTCGTCCCGGCCATCCACGCCTGTCTTGCGGCTTCCTCTGCAAGACGTGGATGCCCGGCACAAGGCCGGGCATGACGAGTTGGAACGAAACTGCCCAACTTCATCGACCGCATTTTCGGTCGGGCTGCCAGGATGACGCGGAACCTCGTGACGTGCGCCGGCTACTTGCCTTCGAGCGTGTGCACCGGCTCCCAGCCCTCGCCCGGCGGGTGCGCGGCGTGGTGCCGGGCGCGGGCGAGGAACAGCGCGGCCGGCGGATCGCGCGCGGCGATCGCCGCGAAGGCCTGTTCGGCGCCGGCGAAATCGCGCGCCCGCCAATGCGCCAGCCCGTCCGCATAGGTCTGCGCGATCGCGGCCTGGTCGGCCGGGGTGCGGCCGGCCTCGGCCAGCGGTTCGTAGATCTTCACCGGCTGCGTCCGGCCCTTGACGCGGATCGCGTCGAGTTCGCGCCAGTCGAACGCCGCCCCGGTCAGCGACACCGTCATCTCCGAGGCCAGGATCGAGGTGTCGAAATATTTGTTGGCGCCCTCGAGTCGCGAGGCGAGGTTCACGGTGTCGCTCATCACCGTGTAGTTGAAGCGCCGACGCGAGCCGATATTGCCGACCAGAGCTTCGCCGGAATTCAGCCCGATGCGGTGGCCCAGCTTGTGGCCGCGAAACGCCGCCGCGCTGGCGTTGAGCTGGTCGAGCCGCTCGCGGCACGCCAGCGCCGCGCGCACCGCATGGACGGCGTGATCCGGATCGTCGACCGGCGCGCCGAACACCGCGACGATCGAGTCGCCGATGTATTTGTCGACATAGCCGCCATGGCGCTCGATGATGTCGGTCATCGCCGACAGATATGCGTTCATCAGCTCGACCAGCGCGTCCGGCGTCAATTGCTCGGCCACGGTCGAGAATCCGGCGACGTCGGAGAAGAACACGGTGACATGCCGCATCTCGCCGCCGAGCTTCGGCAGCGTCTGCGAACTCACCATCTGCTCGATCACCTGCGGCGCCAGATACAGGCCGAAGCTCTGCCGCAGGAAACGCTCGGTGCGGTCGACGACGACGAAACGATAGCCGATCATCAGCACCAGCGCGCCGAACCCGGCGACCACCGGCTCACTCAGCGGCAGCGCCACCGAGCGCGCGAACACCGCGGTCGCGACCGCCAGCAGCGCCGCGGTCAGGCCGAGATAGCCGAACGCGGCGACCACCGGACTGAGCAGCAGCGCCGCCACCGCGACGACCGCGGCGAAGCCGATCGCGGCCAGCGTCACCGGCCAGCGCCCGAGCTCGACCACCGGACCGCCCGCGAGCAGATTGTTGACCGCGGTGGCGTGGATGTAGACCCCGGCGATGCTGTTGCGTCTGAATTGCCCGACAGAGGTAGCGGGCTGCGGCAGGACGCAGCGCGGGGCGTGCGCGCCCTCCAATCCGGTGGCGAACCGTTTCGAGGTCAGCTTGCGATCCTCGAGATTCAGCAGCGTGCCGATGATCACCACTTTGCCGTCGAATTGCCTCAAGAAAAAATCGCGGTTGCCGGCCTCGGCGCAGGCCCGCAGATCGGCCATCGAATAGGTGGCGATGTCCTTGGCCCCGCCATCGAAATTCAGCGTCAGCGTGTTCGGGACGCTGCCCGCGACGATCCGGCCGCCGAAATCGAGCCCGCCGTCCCTGAACGCCGGCGCGACGCCGCGAGCCCGCGCCGCCAGCTCGACCGCCAGCGACGGCTGCGCGCCGGCCTCCGACGCAAACGACAGCGGCAGCCGCCGCACCACGTCGTCGCGATCAACATAGACGTTGAGCGCGCGGATGTTCTGCTGCTGCCGCACCGCGACGCGCTGCGCCGGCGACGGCCCGATCGCCTCGCCGCGCTGGCTGATCTCGCCGAGCACGACCCGGCCGGCGGCGGCGCCGGACGCGAGCGCGCGCAGGAAATCGCGATCGAACCCGCGCATCCGTGCGCCGAGCGGCTCGTCACCGAACGGAATCTGCGATTGCTCGATCGAGGTCGGAAACACGATGTCGAAGCCGACCACCTTGGCGCCGCCGTCGAGGATCGCGGTCAGCACCCGGCCGATCTCGCGGGTCCAGGTCAGCGTCGGCGAGCCCTTGAACGGCGGCGTCTGATAGCTCTCTTCGTCGATCGCGACCACCACCGCGGGTCGCGCCGACGCATCGGCGCGCGGACCGAACGCGTACCAGCGCGTCGCGGTGAGGAGATCGAGCGACAGCCCGCGCGCGACGTCGAGCGCCGGCCAGGACGCCAGCACGCCCGCCAGCACGGCGATCACCAGGGCTGCGAGGAGATCGGCTCTGGTGAGGCGATGCTTCAAGTCGGCCTGCGCAGGCGTGACGGATCAGAAGCGCAGCAGGCGGCTGATCACCGGGACATCGCCCGGTCGCGCTGCCGGATCGACGCGGAACGCGATCTTGCGATTGCCGAAGCTCGCCGCGTAGGAGGCGCCCGGCATCAGCGCGGTGCCGGCCTTGGCCATGTCGTAGAAGCGCCCCTTGATCAGCGCCTTCTTGTCGATCGTGACGTCCCGCCGCTCGCCGGGGACATCGGTGCGCTCGATCACCAGCTTGCCGCCGCTGGCGACGTCGAACACCGGCGACACGCCGTAGATCGACGCGACCTTCGGCGCCGACTTCTGGTTGATGCTGCGGAATGCGGTCGCCGCGCTCTGGCTCGCCTCGCTCTCGGACAGCTGCGGCTTCGGCGCGGTGCAGTCGACCTTGGCGGTCTGAATGTCCGCCAGCGATACCTTGCTCTGTTCGGTGCCGACCACGACGACGCCGCCGGTGATCGTCTCGCGGATGCAGGACTGCAGATAGTTCAGCACGATCGCGCCGTTGGCGCCGAGCTTGATCACCTTGCCCGGCAGCACATAGTCCATGAACTCGATGCCGGGCACGTCGCCCTTGACCTCCTCGACGATCGCCGCCGGAGCCGAGAGCTGGGCCGCCGCCGGCGACGCCAGCGCGACGCAGCCGAGCGCTGCAACTAGCAATGTTCGCATGGTACACTCCTCCGATCATCGATCCTGGCGGACCGGACAGGCGACCGCCCGGCAGATTGCCAGAAGGTCGCAGCATGATGGCTCAAGCATTCCTCCAACGGCCGAGACTTTGACCTGGATCACACAAGCCTCGATGCTTAGTGCGCTATCTATCACGCAATGTTCGATTCAGCGAACTTCAAACACCGCGTCGGCAAGGCCGCCTACCAGCGGGAGGAGGCCAGGCTCAGGGAGCAATTGCTCAACGCCCAGTTCGACCTGCACCAGCAGCGCGGCTTTCCGGTGCTGATCCTGATTGCCGGGGTCGAGGGCGCCGGCAAGGGCGAGACCGTCAATCTGCTCAACGAATGGATGGACCCGCGGCACATCCATACCCACGCCTTCTCCGAACCGTCCGACGAGGAACGCGAGCGGCCGGCCAATTGGCGGTTCTGGCGGGCGCTGCCGCCCAAAGGCGAGATCGGCATCTTCTTCGGGGCCTGGCATACGCTGCCGATCATCCGCCGCGTGCTCGGCAAGATCGACGAGGGCGAATTCTCCACCGCGATCGGCGAGATCCGGCGGCTCGAACAGATGCTGTGCGACGAGGGCGTGCTGCTGCTGAAATACTGGTTTCACCTGTCCCGGGATCAGCAGAAGAAGCGGCTGAAAGCGCTGGAGCGCGACCCCGAGCAGAGCTGGCGGGTCACCGATACGGAATGGCAGTATTTCGACCTCTACGACCGCTTCATCAAGATCTGCGACCCGTTCCTGCGCCGGACCTCGACCGGCGAGGCGCCGTGGATCGTGGTGCCCGGGGCTGAGCCGCGCTACCGCGCGCTGACGGTCGGCCGCCATCTGCTGGCGGCGATCCGCGAACGGCTCGACCAGCCGGCGCCCAAGCTGCTGGCCGACAAAACGCCGCCGCTGCCCGCGCCGGCCGACCGGATCAATTTGATCAGCTCGCTGACCCTCGATCAGCCGATGACCCGGCCGAAATACAAGACCGAGCTGGAGAAATGGCAGGGCCGGCTGAACCGGCTGTCGCGCGACCCGCGGTTCAAGGAATTGTCGGTCGTGGTGGTGTTCGAGGGCAACGACAGCGCCGGCAAGGGCGGCGCGATCCGCCGCGTCACCGGCGCCCTCGACGCGCGCTGCTACGGCACCGTCTCGGTCGCGGCGCCGACGGAAGAGGAGCGCGCCCATCCGTATCTGTGGCGGTTCTGGCGGCAGCTGCCGCGGCACGGCCGGTTCGCCTTCTTCGACCGCTCCTGGTACGGCCGGGTGCTGGTCGAGCGCATCGAAGGGTTCTGCAGCGAAGCCGACTGGATGCGCGCCTATGACGAGATCAACGATTTCGAGGACGCGCTGATCCGGCACGGCAGCGTGGTGGTGAAGTTCTGGCTGGCGATCAGCAAGCAGGAACAGCTGAAGCGCTTCAACGAGCGCAAGGCGATCCCGTTCAAGCGCTTCAAGATCACCGACGAGGACTGGCGCAACCGCAAGAAGTGGGACGTCTACGAGCAGGCGGTCTGCGACATGGTCGACCGCACCTCGACCGCGACCGCGCCGTGGACGCTGGTCGAAGCCAACAACAAGCTGTTCGCCCGGATCAAGGTGCTGAAGACGCTGTGCGGCGCGCTCGAGCAGGCGCTCGACCGCGTCGACCGGCCGAAGAAGGCGAAGCGGCCGTAGGCGGCCACCGACCTCGGCGCATCGCTCGCGTCAGTGCGCGACGTCGTCGTGCTTGCCCCAGCTCAGATACAGGCCGATGTCGCCCGGAATGCCATCCGGGAAGTCGACGACGCGGGCCTGCAGCGAGAATCCGTGCGGCCGCAGCTCCGCCTTCCAGCGCAGATAGATGTCGGCGGCCATGCCGCGCAGCGTCGACGGCCATTCCGGATCGGGCGCGTTCACCGCGCGGCCGTGGTCGCTGCACAGCTCCGCCGGGAAGCGCAGCAGCAGGTGCTCCTCCTCGCCCTTCTTCGCCGTGGCGCGGGCGTTGTGCATCATGTGCTCCCAGGCCTCGTCGGTGAGATGCGACGCCAGCATCTGGCTGGCCTGGCGGTGGTGCTTCTCGTCGGCGATGCGCTTGGCCTCGCGGCGCTGTTCCTCTTCGTGCTGTTCGTGTTCGACCCGCAGCGCTTGGAACGCCGACGCCGAAACCTCGTCGGCGGCGGGATCGTGCGGCGGCGGCGCGGCGGCCTTGTGCTTCTGGCTCAGCGCCTCGAGCTTGTCGGAGGCCATCGGAAGCGCGGAGCCGTCGTCGTGGACCGGATCGCGGCCGCGCAGATGGCCCGGCCCGGCGATGGTCTTGAGCAAATCGGCGCGGCTGACGATGCCGACGATGCGGCCGTCGCGCAGCACCGGCACGCGCTTGATGTTGTTCTCGAACAGCATGTCGGCGATCTCGGCGAGCGACACGCTCTCGTCGACGGTCAGCACCGGCGAGACCATGATCTGCGCCGCGGTGCGGTGATCGGACTTCAGGAATTGCAGATAGTCCGGATGCACCGCGTCGCCTTCCGACAGGATCTGCAGCCACCAGTCGCGGCGCGCCTCGCGGGCCTTTTCGTTGCGCGGCATCAGGTCGCCCTCGCTGATCACGCCGAGCGGCCGGCCCTCGCCGTCGACCACCGGCACCGCGCTGATGCCGTGCTTCAGCAGCGTCTCCGCGACCGCGCGCACCGACGCCTCGGGCCGCACCGTCACGATGTTCGTGGTCATCACGTCTGCTGCCTTCATGATCCCTCCTCGATCTCCATGCGCCGCGATCGCGTCCCGACTCAGTCGGTCGGCGCATTCTGCTCGCGCCGCAACCTACCTTCGGTTTCGATCAGATTGACGAATTCCGGCCGGCGGCCCGCAAGTTCGTGGAAGTCGGCGATGTCCAGCACCAGCAGCACGCTGGGCTGGGTCGCGACCACGGTCGCCGAGCGCGGCATGTTGAACAGCAGCGCCATCTCGCCGAAGAAGCTGCCCGGTCCGAGCACCACCGGCTTCGGCGCGACCCGGACCGTCACCTCGCCGGAGACGATGAAGTACATCGCGTCGCCCGGCTCGCCCTTGCGGACCACGACGGTGCCGGCATTGACGTCGCGGGCCTGCAGCAGCCGCACGATGTCGGCGATCGCCGCGGCGCCGAGGTCGCGGAAGAACGGCACGCTGACGACCAGCTCCCAGGTGCGCAGGAAGTGCCGCCGCTGCAGTTCCTCGGCGAATGCCGTGGCGATGATGCCGGCCTGCAGTGCGAACATCACGATGCCGCCGACCATCACCCAGCCGGCCAGCAGTCGGCCCCAGATCGTGGTCGGCACCACGTCGCCGTAGCCGGTCGTCGTCAGCGTCACGATCGCCCACCACAGCGCCCGCCCGACGCTGCCGAACACCTGGGGCTGCGCCTCGCGTTCGAACACATGCGCCAGGGTGGCGCCGCTCAGCGTCACCACCGCGAACAGCCCGGCGATGCTGAGCAATGCGACCCGGCTGCGGATCATCACCCGCCAGATCAGCGTCAGCCCGGTGGAATGGCTGATGTAGCGCAGCGACCACACCAGCGCGAACAACCGCGCGTCGTGCGGCTCCGGCGCCAGCAGCCAGCCGAGCGGCAACGCGAGGGCGCAGGCCAGGTCGACCATGCCCTTGCTCGACGCCAGGTAGGCGCGGAGGCCGCGCCGCGACGAGGCCCTCCACAGCGCGACCAGGAATTCGAGCGCCAGCACCGCCGCGACGGCGATCACGACCGCAAACAGCACGCCGTCGAACTGGGCGTCGACGCCCGGCGAGGTGCCGAGCACCATCGCCAGCAGGCCGATGGTGGTCAGGGCATTCGGCAGCAGCCAGAACAGCCATCGCCAGCGGCGGGATCGGATCGAGTCCATCGATGTCATCAGGGCGGCACAGGCCCATGCCGTTGCGGCTTGTGAGGCAAATTTAACCTCTGTACGGCACCCAGGCCCTTGATCTGGATCACGCTGCCGGAACCCGATGCCGCTCCCGGCATTGACTCCGGCCGGCCTCAATCGAGCAACGGGTTCGCCCGCGGGACGGACGGAGCATAAACCATAGCCGATTGTGTAGCATCGGCGTGCGATGACGAGACCGCCCCGGCTATGCTACACCTCGGTAGTCAGTTAAGTAGAGGTTTTGATTTACCTCAACGCTGGCTGGCAGGTGCGTGTTCTTTTGATTCTCGACAATGCAGTTTGCGGTGACCGCCCCCTATACACGCGCGCCGCGCATGCCACGGATGGAAAGACATTGACATGGAGTATCTCTCCGCGATCGGGCCGCTTCTGATACTAATTCTGTTCGGTGGTGGCCTCGTCATAGTGGCATACCTCGCGATCGACGATATGCGCATCCGCGGTGTTTCCTGGAATGCAGGTTCGTTGTCGGCAACGGTGACCTCGGCGATCGAGCGGCTGAAGGCGCTGCCGATCGAAACGGCGATCGTCACTACTGCCGTTCTCGCCGGCGCGATCGTGGTGTACATGGCCTCGGGCAGCTTCGGGCCAGCCCCGACCACGACCGAAGCCGCCGCATCGGCCTCCGAGACCGCCGCGCCGGCTGCTGCGCCCGAGCCGGCCAAGGAAGCCGCCAAGGAAGCCACCAAGGCTGCTGCCGCAGCGCCTCCCCCCGCCGCCCCGGCCGCGAAGCCGGCGGCTGAGCAGGCATCCAACGCCATGGCGAGCATGTCGGCCGCCAACGGCGCCGTGCGCACGGTGACGGCCTCGAACTGCGCCTCGACCGGCTGTCCGGTGAGCTGCGGCGCTGACGAAGTGCTGGCCTCGGCCTATTGCATCAGCGGCGGCACCGCGCGCCTGACCGATCAGTTGCAGGTCAAGGACGGCGTGGTAACGGCGAAATGCAGCCCGAACGCCAGCAGCATCTCGGTGTCCTGCGCCCGCAAGTAACAATTCTGCGACAGTTTCAAGTCGGCAAGACGCCCGGCACCAGCCGGGCTTTTTGTTAGCCTGCCGGCCCGAAATCCTCGCTCAGGCGGGGTGCTATGAGGCGCTAGAAGAGGTTCATCGCTTGGTTGAAACGATCCGACCTTGCCGACAGCACTGAGTCCTCATCCTGAGGAGCCCGGCAAAGCCGGGCGTCTCGAAGGATCTGGCAACGCAGTGCCGGCGGCCCATGGTTCGAGACGGCGCTACGCGCCTCCTCACCATGAGGTTATGCGTGTGGCAAGCGTTACGGATCTTCAGCTCTGATTCGATCAGAAGCTCAATTGCTCCAATCGTCGGGCTCCGAGAGTCAGACCGAGAATGCGAGCGGCGAGATCAAGCCGTCTTTTCAACCGCTCGATCGCAACTCTTCCCCGTGACGGCCGAGCTTGTCCCGGACAACCACGCCTTTGTCGCGGCATCAAGCGCGAACGCCGCCCCGCGGGACGCGGGACGGCGTTGCTTCGAGCGATCGGTCGCCGCGCGCCGGGCGCGACTACTCCTTCTTGTCGATGTTCCAGAACACCGGGGTCGCCGGCCCGTAGACGATGCCGGATAGTTCTTTCCGCCACACGCTCGGCGCGGTGTACTGGCCGAGCGGGATGTAGATCACCTGCTCGTAGACTTCCTTCTGGATGTCCTCGGCGATCTTCTTCTGCTCCTCGGGCGAATTGGCCCGCACGAACTTGTCGCGCAGCTCCTCGACCTTGGCGTCCTCGGCCCAGCCGAACCAGCCGCCCTTCTTGCCCTGGCCGCCGACCGAGACGTTGGCGACCGGATTGAGAATGTCCGGACCGGCCCAATTGGTGAAGAACATGTTCCAGCCGCCCTCGCTCGGCGGCTTCTGGCTGGCGCGGCGCGACACCACGGTCTGCCAGTCGGTGGCCTGGACGTCGACCTTGAAGCCGGCGTCGCGCAGCAGCTGCGCGGCGACGATCGGCTGCGCCTTCAGCGTGACGACGTCGCCCGGCGCCATCAGCGCCACCGGCGTGCCGTCATAGCCGGACTCGGCGAGCAGCTTCTTGGCCTCGGCCATGCCGTTGCCCTTGACCAGCGATTCCGATCCGACGTCGCTCTCAAGTGGCGTGCCGCAGCCGAACACGGCCCCGCACACCTTGTAGTACTTCGGATTGCCGACCAGCGCGTCGAGCACCGGCTTCTGGCTCATCGCCAGGAACGCGGCGCGGCGCACCTTCGGATTGTCGAACGGCGGATACAGGAAGTTCATCCGGCCGAGCGTCTGGAAGCCGAGCGGGCTCAGCGTGTCGATCGTCAGCTCCTTGTCCTGCGCCAGCACCGGCAGCAGGTCGAACGACGGGTTCTCGATGAAGTCGATGTCGCCCGACTGCAGCGCGTTCACCGCGGTCTGCGCGTCCGGCATGGTGATCCATTCGACACGGTCGACCTTCACCACCTTGCCGCCCGAGGTCCAGTCCGGCGCTTCCTTGCGCGGCACGTAGTCGGTGTTCTTGACGTACACCGCCTTGACGCCGGGCTGGAATTCAGCGGCGACGAACTTGAACGGGCCGGAGCCGATCTGCTCGGGGATCGGCTTGTCGGCCGGCGTCTCGGCGATCCGCTTCGGCATCATGAACGGCACCAGCGACGACGGCTTGCCGATCGACTCCAGCACCAGGCCGTAGGGCTCCTTAAGCTTCAGCGTGATGGTCTTGGGATCGGTGGCTTCGAGGCTGGCGGTGAACTGCATCAGCTTCTGGCCCATGCCGTCCTTCTGGCCCCAGCGCTTCAGCGAGGCGACGCAGTCTTCCGCGGTCACCGGCGCGCCGTCGTGCCACTTCAATCCGTCGCGCAGCGTGAAGGTGTAGGTCAGCTTGTCGTCGGACACCTTCCAGTCCGCCATCTGCGGCTGGACCTTGAACTTCGAGTCCATCGCCAGCAAGGTGTCGTAAACCATGTAGCCGTGGTCGCGGGTGATGTAGGCGGTGGTCAGGCCGGGATCGATGATGCGCAGATCCGAATGCATCACCGCGTGAATGGTCTTGGCATCGGCGAACGCGGGCAGTGTCAGCGACGCTGCGAGCGTCAGCGCCGGCAGTGCGAATTTCGACGCAGCTACTGAACGCAGCCAATGCGACGTGTGGAACATTCTGTTTTCTCCTGGCGTGAAACTGATCAATCGCAGATGATTGCTTGGGCAGGACGAGAGAAGATGGGGCATCAAGGCCCGCGTCTTGCGCGCGGCAACACCCTGATTATCAAGACTTGCACCAAGTGTGCCAAGCGTCAATCTGATCGCTGCAGAGCAGCATGCAGCCCGCCGGCGGGGCCGTTCACTCATCTTTCGCTTTACAAATTCGCGCGCAGTCATTCTCGTAGCGGCAGGCCAAACCGTGAGTGTACGAATGAACCCAGCCAATTTGCCGTTTGATTCCGAAGCGATGCTGCAGGGCCTGCGCGCCTGGGTCGAGTGCGAAAGCCCGACCTGGGACACCTCCGCAGTGGACCGCATGCTCGATCTCGCCGCGCGCGACATGGCCATCATGGGTGCGTCGATCGAACGCATCGCCGGGCGCCAGGGTTTCGCCGGTTGTGTTCGCGCTCGCTTCCCGCATCCGCGGCAGGGCGAGCCCGGCATCCTGATCGCCGGCCATCTCGACACCGTGCATCCGGTCGGCACGATCGAAAAGCTGCAATGGCGCCGCGACGGCAACAAGTGCTTCGGCCCCGGCATCTTCGACATGAAGGGCGGCAACTACCTGACGCTCGAAGCCATCCGCCAGCTCGCCCGCGCGTCGTTCACGACGCCGCTGCCGATCACCGTGCTGTTCACGCCCGACGAGGAAGTCGGTACGCCATCGACCCGGGACATCATCGAGGCGGAAGCGGCCCGCAACAAATACGTGCTGGTGCCGGAGCCCGGACGGCCCGACAACGGCGTCGTCACCGGCCGCTACGCGATCGCGCGATTCAATCTGACGGCCACCGGCAAGCCCAGCCACGCCGGCGCGACGCTGTCTTCGGGCCGTTCCGCGATACGGGAAATGGCGCGGCAGATTCTCGCGATCGACGCGATGACGACCGACGACTGCACGTTCAGCGTCGGCATCGTCCACGGCGGCCAATGGGTCAATTGCGTCGCCACCACCTGCAGCGGCGAAGCGCTGAGCATGGCGAAGCGGCAGGCCGATCTCGACCGCGGCATCGAGCGGATGCTGGCGCTGTCCGGCACCGGCAACGACGTCAGCTTCGAAGTCACGCGCGGCGTCACCCGTCCGGTCTGGGAGCCCGACGCCGGCACCATGGCGCTGTACGACAAGGCCTGCGCGGTTGCCAAACAAATGGGCATGACGTTGCCGCACGGCAGCGCGGGAGGTGGCTCCGATGGCAACTTCACCGGCGCGATGGGGATCCCGACGCTCGACGGCCTCGGCGTGCGCGGCGCCGACGCCCACACGCTGAACGAGCATATCGAAGTGGACAGTCTGGCCGAACGCGGCCGCCTGATGGCGGGTCTGCTGGCGACGCTGTCGTGAGCGCCACAGCCGGCAATTCAAATTCCCGCTGACGCAATGCTGGCACAGGACTTGCTGAATTGTCAGGCAGCCGACACCGCATCACCGGAGCGATAATGACGACCCGCAGCACTGCAATAAAACGAACTAATCGTCGGTTCGCCGAAGCCACGGAGCGCCGATGATCGGCTATCTGATCCGCAGACTTCTCGCCGCCATCCCGGTGATGGGCGTGGTGGCGCTGGTTGTGTTCCTGCTGCTGCGGCTGACCCCGGGCGACCCCGCCGCCATCATCGCCGGCGACAACGCCACGCCTGAACAGTTGATGCGCATCCGCACCACGCTCGGCCTCAACGAGCCGCTCTACACCCAGTTCTTCACCTGGGTCGGCAAATTGCTGCACGGCGATCTCGGTGTCTCGCTGATCTCGCAGGTGCCGGTGCTGCAGATGATCGGCCAGCGGATCGAGCCGACGCTGAGCGTCGCGATCTCCACCATCATTCTGTCGATTCTGGTCGCGGTGCCGCTCGGCGTCATCGCCGCCTGGAAGCACGGCACCTGGATCGACCGCTTCGTGATGGGGCTGTCGGTGATCGGCTTCTCGGTGCCGGTGTTCGTGATCGGCTACGTGCTGATCCAGGTGTTCGCGATTGAGCTGCGCTGGTTCCCGGTGCAGGGCTTCCGCTCGCTGTCGCGCGGCTTCGGCCCGTTCTTCGAGCGGCTGGTGCTGCCGACGCTGACGCTGTCCTTCATCTACATCGCGCTGATCGCCCGCATGACCCGCGCGGCGATGCTCGACGTGCTCGGCGAGGATTACGTCCGCACCGCGCGCGCCAAGGGCATCACCGAAAGTCGCGTGCTGCTGCGCCACGCGCTGCGCAACGCCGCGGTGCCGGTGATCACCGTGATCGGCACCGGCTTCGCGCTGCTGATCTCCGGCGTCGTCGTCACCGAAAGCGTCTTCAACCTGCCCGGCATCGGGCGACTCACCGTGGATGCGGTGCTGGCGCGCGACTATCCGGTGATCCAGGGCATGATCCTGCTGACATCGGGCATCTATGTCGCCGTCAACCTGCTGATCGACGTGGCCTACACGCTGCTCGATCCGCGGATCAGATACTAGAGGCGCGCGCGATGGCCATCGAAAGTCTCCCCGAATCCTCGATCCCGATCACGCGGCCGCTGCGCCCGCGCTACGGCTTCCTGTTCTCGTCGCCGATCATCGCCGCGGCGTCGATCTGCCTCGCGCTGGTGGTCGCCTCCGCGGTGTTCGCGCCGTTGCTGGCGCCGCACGATCCGCTGCTGCTCGCTCCGGCACAGCGGCTGAAGCCGGCGAGCGCGCAGTTCCTGCTCGGCACCGACGCCTATGGTCGCGACGTGCTGTCGCGCATTCTCTACGGCGGCCGGATCTCGCTGATGATCGGCGTTGGCGCCGCGATCGTCAGCATCGTGATCGGCCTGGTGATCGGCCTGATCTCGGGCTTCTTCAAATGGATCGACGCGGTGATGATGCGGCTGATGGACGGCCTGATGGCGATCCCCAGCATCCTGCTCGCGATCGCCGTGGTGTCGCTGTCCGGCGCCAGCCTGACCACGGTGCTGATCGCGATCACCATTCCGGAAATTCCCCGGGTCGCGCGGCTGGTTCGCTCGGTGGTGCTGTCGGCGCGCGAGGAACCCTATGTCGAAGCGGCGATCTCGCTGGGCTCCAGCCTGCCCAAGATCATGGTGCGCCACCTGATGCCCAACACCGTCGCGCCGCTGATCGTGCAGGGCACCTACATCTGCGCCTCCGCGATCCTGACCGAAGCGATCCTGTCGTTCCTCGGCGCCGGCATCAGCCCGGAGACGCCGACCTGGGGCAACATCATGGCCGAGGGCCGCGCGCTGTTCCAGGTCAAGCCGTCGCTGATCTTCTGGCCCGGCGTGCTGCTGTCGATCGCGATCCTCAGCGTCAATCTGATCGGCGACGCCGCCCGCGACGCGCTCGATCCGCGCATGAAGCAGCGGGAGAGCTCGCGATGACCAGCCTGATCCCGTGCCCCGGACGCGATGCAGCGTGCAACGCTGCGTCGCAGAGCCGGGGCCGTAACGCAGACGGCGCTCGTCATGGTCCCGGTTCTGCGGAGCGGCATGAAGAATGCCGCACCGCGCCCGGGACACCGCCTGCTATCTGGATCGACACGCCATGACCGACAACGTCCTCGAAATCGACAACCTCGTCGTCCGGCTCGGCAAGAGCGGTGACGGCGACAAGGTGATCGACGGCATCTCGCTGTCGGTGCGGCCCGGCGAGACGATGTGCCTGGTCGGCGAGAGCGGCTCCGGCAAGTCGGTGACGTCGCTGGCGACCATGGGGCTGCTGCCGAAGGGCGTGCTGCACGCCACCGGCGGCCAGATCCGGCTCGCCGGCGAGAACGTGCTCGCCGCCAGCGAGCGGCGGCTGCGGCAGCTGCACGCCAGCCGGATGGCGATGATCTTCCAGGAACCGATGACCGCGCTGAACCCGGTGGTGCATGTCGGCCGGCAGATCGACGAGGTGCTGCGCTTCCACACCGATCTCGGCGCCCGCGCCCGCCGCCAGCGCATCCTCGACATGATGGAGCAGGTGCGGCTGCCTGAAGTCGAGCGGATCTTCTCGTCCTATCCGCACCGGCTGTCCGGCGGCCAGCGCCAGCGCATCATGATCGCGATGGCGCTGGTGCTCGAACCCAAGCTGCTGATCGCCGACGAGCCGACCACCGCGCTCGACGTCACCACCCAGAAGCAGATCCTGACGCTGATCCGCGAACTGCAGCAGGCGCACGGCACCGCGGTGCTGTTCATCACCCACGACATGGGGGTGGTCGCCGAGATCGCCGACCGCGTCGCGGTGATGCGCCACGGCCGGCTGGTCGAGACCGGGCCGCTCGACGCGGTGCTGCGCCAGCCGACGATGGACTACACCCGCAGTCTGCTGTCGGCGGTGCCGAGCCTGGTGCCACGCGCGCCGCGCGAAGCCACCAGGCAGCCGGTGGTGCTGGAGGCCAACGACCTCGGCAAGGTGTATCGCGAGCGCTCGTTCCTCGGCGGCACCCGTGAGGTGATCGCCGCCAAGGACGTGACGCTGACGCTGCACAAGGGCCGCACCCTCGGCATCGTCGGCGAGAGCGGCTCGGGCAAGTCCACGGTGGCGCGCTGCATCGTGCGGCTGATCGATCCGACCTCGGGCGGCATCCGCCTCGCCGGCCGCGAGATCTCCGACCTGTCGCGGCGGCTGCTGCGGCCGCACCGCAAGAAGATCCAGATCATCTTCCAGGACCCGTATCGCTCGCTCAATCCGCGCGTCAGCGTCGGCGAGAGCATCGCCGAGGGGCCGATCAACTACGGCATGCCGCACGCCGAGGCGATGGCCAAGGCGCGGCAGCTGCTGGAGCTGGTGCATCTGCCGGCCGACGCGATCTCGCGCTATCCGCACCAGTTCTCCGGCGGCCAGCGCCAGCGCATCGCCATCGCCCGCGCGCTGGCGCTCGATCCGGACGTGCTGGTCGCCGACGAAGCGGTGTCGGCGCTCGACGTCTCGGTGCAGGCGCAGGTGCTCGACCTGCTCGACGAGATTCAGACCCGGCTCGGCATCGCGCTGTTGTTCATCACCCACGATCTGCGCGTGGCGGCGCAGATCTGCGACGACGTCGCGGTGATGGAGAAAGGCCGCGTCGTCGAACAGGGCCCGGCCGCCGAGGTGCTGACCAATCCGAAGCAGGCCTACACACGGCAACTGCTCGAAGCCGCCCCCGGCCGCGGCTGGGATTTCGCCAACTTCCGCCCGGTGAGCGAAGCGCCGGCGGCGACGGTGAATTGATCCGAAGCGCATCCTCTCCCCGAGTCATTCCGGGGCGCCGCGCAGCGGCGAGCCCGGAATCCATAACCACCGTCAGGGGATATGGATTCCGGGCCTGCGCCCCAAGGGGCGCATCCCGGAATGACAGCAACTAAGTCATCATCAGAGAAACAAGACATGACCCGTATCGCCGTCGGCGGCTTTCTGCACGAGACCAACACCTTTGCGCCCACCAAGGCGACCTGGGAGTCGTTCGTTCACGGCGGCGGCTGGCCGGCGATGACGACCGGCGCCGACGTACTGAACGTGATGCGCGGCATCAATGTCGGCCTCGCCGGTTTCAACGACGAAGCCGCCACCTACGGCTGGGAGCTGATCCCGACCATCGCCTGCGGCGCCAGCCCGTCGGCGCACGTCACCGAAGACGCCTTCGAGCGCGTGGTGAAAGTGATGATCGACGGCATCAAGAACGCCGGCCGCCTCGACGCGGTGTATCTCGATCTGCACGGCGCGATGGTCACCGAACATCTCGATGATGGCGAAGGCGAGATTTTGGCGCGCGTGCGCCAGGTGATCGGGCCCGATCTGCCGCTGGTGGTCAGCATCGATCTGCACGCCAACGTCACGCCGCAGATGGTCGCGCATGCCGACGCGCTGATCGCCTATCGCACCTATCCGCATGTCGACATGGCCGACACCGGCCGCGCCGCGGCCCGGCATCTCGACCTGCTGCTGCGCAGCGGCCAGAAATTCGCCAAGGCGTTCCGGCAATTGCCGTTCCTGATTCCGATCTCGTGGCAATGCACCTTCGACGAGCCGACCAAGGGGATCTACGCCAAGCTCGCCGCGCTGGAGAGCGAGGCGGTGCCGACGCTGTCTTTCGCGCCGGGCTTTCCGGCCGCCGACTTCCCCGATTGCGGCGCCAGCGTTTTCGCCTATGGCCGCACCCAGGCCGATGCCGATGCCGCCGCCGACACCGTCGCCACGCTGGTGATCGGACACGAGAACGATTTCGACGGCACGATCTACACGCCCGACGACGGCGTGCAGTTGGCGATGGAATTGGCGAAGACCGCCACCAGGCCGGTGATCATCGCCGACACCCAGGACAATCCCGGGGCCGGCGGCGATTCCGACACCACCGGAATGTTGCGCGCGCTGGTGCGCAACAACGCGCAGCGCGCCGCGATCGGCGTGATCTACGATCCGGCATCGGCCGAGGCCGCGCACGCCGCCGGAATCGGCGCGACGGTCGAACTCGCACTCGGCGGCAAGTCTGGGATCGCCGGCGACGCGCCGTATCAGGAAAGCTACGTGGTCGAGCGCCTGTCCGACGGCCGCTTCATCGCACCGGGACCTTATTTCGGCGGCCGCGAGATGGAGATGGGACCGTCGGCATGTCTGCGGATCGGCGATGTGCGCGTCGTCGTCAGTTCGCACAAGGCGCAGCTCGCCGATCAGGCGATGTATCGCTATGTCGGCATCGAGCCGACCGAACAGGCGATTCTCGTCGTCAAAAGTTCGGTGCATTTTCGCGCCGACTTCCAGCCGATCGCCGAGCGATTGCTGATCTGCGCTGCGCCCGGCGCGATGCCGGCCGACACCGCATCGCTGTCGTGGACACGCTTGCGCAACGGCGTGCGTGTCAAGCCGAATGGACAGCCGTTTCACCGCGACGACGCCAACTAATCGCTTGACGTCAACCGCACGTGACGGACGAGCTGTCTCGAACGACACGTGCGGATCGCGGCAAGACGCCGCAATGACTCCGCTTCATGTACACGGATACCAATTTGATCGATTAGTTTGATTTCACGTTGTCCAGCACTGGAACTGAATGAGTTCCACGCCATTTGCTCCCTCAGATTCATTCTCCAAGGGGACGCAGATGTCAGTCGTCAGCGACGAAACATTCGAGACGGGCACGACCGAGCAGAGCTACGCGCGATCGAGTTTGGCCAATCCGGTCGGCGGCACGCGCGCCGACATCGTCACCAAGGTCGGTCGGCTCGCGACCTATTCGCTCGGCTTCGCGTCGAGCGACGACACCACGCGGCCGCTGCTGCTGGTGCACAGCGTCAACGCCGCCGGCTCGGCGTTCGAGATGAAGACGCTGTACGACCATTACGCCAAGCATCGTCCGGTGCACGCGGTCGACCTGCCCGGCTTCGGCCAGTCGGATCGCGACGACCGCGAATACACCGCGCGGATGATGACCGACGCGGTGCACGCCGCGATCGCGCGCGTGCAGGAAATCCACGGACCGCAGCCGATCGACGTGCTGGCGCTGTCGCTGTCGTGCGAATTCGCCGCCCGCGCCGCGGCCGAGAATCCGGCGGCGTTCGCGACGCTCGGCCTGATCAGCCCGACCGGCTTCGAAGGCAAGGCGCGCGACGCGCGCGTGCCGTCGACCCGCGGCCAGTCCTGGCTGCTGAGCACGCTGCGCTTCAAGCTTTGGGACGAAGGCTTCTTCAAGCTGCTGACGGCGCGGCCGGTGATTCGCAAATTCCTCGAGAAGGCCTGGGGCTCGAAGAACATCGACGAGTCGATGCTGGAGTATGACTACCATACTACCCATCAGCCGGGCGCCCGCTTTGCGCCGTATTATTTCGTCGCCGGCTACATGTTCAGCAAGGACATCCTGAGCGTCTACGAATCACTGCGCCTGCCGGTGTGGATGGCGCACGGCACACGCGGCGACTTCGTCGACTACCGCCACAAGGACCGCGTCGCCGGCCGCGCCAACTGGACCCTCGTGGAATTCGACGCCGGCGCGATGCTGCACTTCGAAGTGTTGGATCAGGCGGTACGTTCATACGATCAGTTCCTCGCACTGTCAGCGAAGAGTGACGCTCCTGTCGTGAGCGCATGACATTCGAGGGGGTGCCGCACGCATAAGTGAAGCGGCACTCCCTGCGATCATTACATGGCTCTTGATTTCGGGTTGCAATCAGCAGCGCGAACGCTGTTAATTGCCAATGCAAGTCATGTGGTGAAGCACCGATGCGGAGGTGTTGAACGATAATGAACTACGCAAGGCTTCTGACCGCCTCGGCCGGTCTCGACACGCCGACGATGCATCCGCTGACGCATCACGAAATCCTCGGTCTGGTGCAGCCGTTCACACGCCGCGACTTCCACGTCGATCTCGCCGCCAGCGACCGCATCAACCGGCGGCTGGTGTTCAAGCCGGTGAGGCACGAGCACGACGAGGCCGATCACGCCGGCGACGACATCCACGCAATCCTGCAGCTCGACAGTCCCCGCCCCGGCTTCAGTGTCCTGACGCGCACGCTGACGCTGGACAGCGGCCTGACCGCGACGCTGGAGACGCAGGGCGACGATCTTGGCGTGCTGCTGGCGCAGATTGAAAGCGTGCCGCCGCAGCAGCAGTTTCCGTCGATCGACGGCACCGTCGTGGCGTTGAGCTATCGGCTGATCCCGCGCGGCGATTCTCGGACCAGCGACCCGGCCGCGGTCGATCGCGACTTCCTGCGCGGCGTGGCGGAGATCTCGAACTTCACGCTGGTGATGCGCGCGCCGCTGGTGAAGGGCTATCCCGCCGAAATCGACCTGACGCCGAAGACGGCCGGCGTGGCCGTCCCGGAAGATCTGCTCGCGGTGCTCGGCTGGGCGTGGTCGCCGCTGCGCAAGAGCAAGGCCGGCTGGAGCGGCAAGATCAAGGTGCGCGGCTCCGGCGCGGAACTGAGCCGCGCGATCGAGGCCAAGCTCGAAACCACCGTCGCGCATCTGACGCGGACGCTGTCGCAGCCGCCGGCCGCCTTCCACGAGGCGCTGTCGCGGGCGCGCTGGGGCGTCGCGCTGCGGCGGGCGCTGCCGCTGCTGTTCTTCGCGAGTCTGATCGTCGGTGCTGCCAGCCTGACGCTGGTCGAGATCCCGCAGGACTCCATCGTCAATCTGCTGCTGATGGGCGCGCCGCCGCTGCTGATGATCGGCGCGTTCGGCATGCGCGATATTCCGTCGATGGAAATCCCGCCGTTCCCGCGCCGCATGACGCACGCCGCCTGGCATCCGCAGATCGAAACGGCGGCGCCGCCGACCGTCGACGCCCATCAGACCTGAGCGAGGAACACGACCGATGCACGGCAACCCGATGAACATCCCTCCGGTCTCGATCGCGGCGGCCAAGGCGGCGCTGATCGAGCAATACGGCGAGCCGACGCTGCGCAAGCGCGCGTCGATGCTGTGGGGGACGCGCGGGGTCGGCAAGTCGTCGGTGGTGCGCCAGGTCGCCGAGCACTACAGGGTGCCGCTGGTCGACCTGCGCCTCACCACGATCGAGCCGGTCGACATCCGCGGCGCGATCTACGCCGACGAGAACCTCGCCAAGACGGTGTGGTTTCCGCCGGAGTTCCTGCCGTCGCCCGATCAGCCCGAGGGGCTGCTGTTTCTCGACGAACTCACCGCGGCCGATCAGCGGCTGCAGATCTCGGCCTATTCGCTGATCCTCGATCGCCGCGTCGGCAACTACGTGCTGCCCGACGGCTGGCTGGTGGTCGCCGCCGGCAACGCCAGCTTCCACGGCGCGATCAGCCACGACATGGGCACCGCGCTCGCCGACCGCATGTTCCACTTCAACGTCCAGACCGCGATCGACGCATTTCTGGCTCACGCGATGGCGCGCGACTTCGCGCCGGAAGTGATGGCCTATCTCAAGGTCCGCCCCGACAAGCTCGACGACACCCAGGCGCAGCTCGCCGGCGATCATCTGATCGGCGCCAGCCCGCGCGGCTGGGAGGACATCTCCAACGTGCTGAAGTCCGGCCTGTCCGATCCCGCCAAGCGGCTGTTCGTGCAGGGCCGGATCGGCGCCGCCAACGCGGCGGAATTCTTCGGCGTGCTGCGGGAGATCAAGGCCGGCACCGATGTGGTGCGGTTGCTCGCGGCGCGCCCGGGCCCCGAGACCGCGGCGCTGCTGCCGAAGACGCTCGATGCGCTGTACGGCATGCTGTACGGCCTGCTGGCGGCGAGCACCGATCAGCCGACGCTCGCCCGCGCGCTCGAGATCATCGAGCAGCTGCCCGACATTCGCGGCAACGTGCCGCTGCCGATCCGCGAGGCGCAGACGCTGGCGATGGAACTGCTGATGCAGCGCGCGCTGGAGAGCGGTCTCGAAGCGGCGATCTTCGACAGCCCGGCCTACGCCCGCTACGGCGAACGACGGCAATTGGAAACCCAGGATGCCTGAGGCCGCCGCGCTGTACAGTCATCGCGGAACGCGCGCCATCCAGCGCATGGTCGAATTCGCGCCGTCGACCGGCGGGCTGGCGCTGTGGGTGCGGCATCAGGATCTGCCCGCCGACGGCGACGCCTCGGTGGTCGCGGTGACGGACGGCACCACGGTGTACTACGGCGCGGCGTTCGACAAACTGCCATTGCCTGAACAGGTCGGCCTCGTCGCCCACGAGGTGCTGCACATCGCGCTGCGCCATCCGCAGCGTTTCGTCGAGCTGCAGCGCGTGATCGGCGACGTCGATCTCGAACTGTTCAACGTCTGCGCCGATGCGATCGTCAACTCGACGCTGGCGCATCTGAGCTGGCTGCAGCTGTCGCCCAAGGCGGTGATGCTGGAGCAACTGCTCGCCAAGGCGCTGAAGCGCGAGCAGGACGTCGAGGCGGCGCTGCTGGAATGGGATGTCGAGAAGCTGTATCGCGCGATCGACGATCGCGACAGCGACAGCAACAACGGCAAGTCGAAGTCCGGCAACAAGTCCCAGGCGGGCTCCGAGTCCAACTCCTCGGGCTCGGGCGGCCGCGACCAGGCGCAATCGCAATCCAGCTCCGAGCAGCAAGACACCAACCAGCGCGCCGACGGCGCGCGCTCGGCCAAGGTCCGCGAGCTCGGCGCCGGCTCCGCCCGCGACCTGATGCCGAACCCGGAATCGCAATCCGCGCCGGAGCACGAGGCCGAGCACGCCCGCGAATGGAGCGAGCGGATCCTGCGCGGCCACGCCGGCGACGGCGCATTCTCGATGCTGCGGGCGCTGATCGCCGATCTGCCGCACAGCCGCACGCCTTGGGCGCAAGTGCTCCGCGTCCAGCTCGCGCGCGGCCTGGCGCGCAAACCGTCGCTGACCTGGTCGCGGCCGGCGCGCTCCTACATCGCCAATCAGGGCCGCGCCGGCAATCACCGGATGCCGTTCGAGCCAGGGTTCTGCGCGACCAAGAACGAGCCGCGGCTGGCGTTGATCATCGACGTCTCGGGCTCGATCGAGGACCAGCTGATGGAGCGCTTCGCGCGCGAGATCGAGACCATCACAAGGCGGCAGGAAGCCGGGCTGGTGCTGATCATCGGCGACGAGCGGGTGCGGCAGGTCGAGTTCTTCGAACCCGGCCGCCGCTTCGTGCTGAGCGAGATCGAATTCGCCGGCGGCGGCGGCACCGACTTCACGCCGCTGCTGGTCGAAGCCGACCGGCACAGGCCGGACATCGCCGTGGTATTGACCGATCTCGAGGGCCCGGCGGACTTCAAGCCGCGCTGGCCGGTGATCTGGGCGGTGCCGGAGACGCACGCGCACGCGGTGCAGCCGTTCGGCCGGCTGCTGACGTTGAACTAATCGAGGCCGCGGCGACGCCGACGGCCAGGAGCACGACATGCTGCAGGTCACCGGAATTCCGGATGCGTGCGATAATCTCGCGCCGATCCCGATGGAATGCGACGCGCCGCATCTCGCGATCAAGGGCGAGCTGCCGCGCGAACTCAACGGCACGCTGTATCGCAACGGCGCCAACCCGCAATTCGCCTCAAGGAACGCGCACTGGTTCTTCGGCGACGGCATGCTGCACGCGTTCCGCCTCGACAACGGCCGCGCCTCGTATCGCAACCGCTGGGTGCGCACGCCGAAATGGCTGGCCGAGCACGAAGCCGGAAGGCCGCTCTACGGCGAGTTTAACATCAAGCTGCCGGACGCGCCGCGCTCGGCGCCCGACGACGGCAACGTCGCCAATACCAACATCGTGTACCACGCCGGCAAGCTGCTGGCGCTGGAAGAGGCGCATCTGCCGATGCAGATCGAGCGCGATACGCTGGCGACGCGCGGCTATTGCGACTACGGCGGCGCGCTGAAGGGGCCGTTCACCGCGCATCCGAAGATCGATCCGGTCACCGGCGAGATGCTGTTCTTCGGCTACAACGCCGACGGACCGCTGAAGCGGACGATGTCGTTCGGCGCGATCGACGCCGCCGGCCGCGTCACGCGGTTCGAGCGCTTCAAGGCGCCCTATGCGGCGATGGTGCACGACTTCATCGTCACCGAACACTACGTGCTGTTTCCGATCCTGCCGCTGACCGGCAGCATCTGGCGCGCGATGCGCGGCCGGCCGCCTTACGCCTGGGATCCCGGCAAGGGCTCCTATGTCGGGGTGATGAAGCGCACCGGCTCGACCCGCGACATCCGCTGGTTCCGCGGCGACGCCTGCTTCGTGTTCCACGTCATGAACGCGTGGGAAGACGGCAGCAAGATCGTCGCCGACGTGATGCAATCCGAGGAAGCGCCGCTGTTCACCCATCCGGATGGCCGCCGCACCGATCCGGAAAAAGGCCGCGCCCGGCTGTGCCGCTGGAGCTTCGACCTTGCCGGCAACAGCAGCGGGTTCAAGCGCAGCTATCTCGACGACATCAGCGGTGAATTCCCGCGGATCGACGAGCGCCGCGCCGGGCTGCGCAACAAGCACGGCTGGTACGCCTGCGCCAGCCCGGAGACGCCGACGCTCGGCATGCTGACCGGCCTGGTGCATGTCGACGGCGACGGCACCCGCCGCGCCCGCTATCTGCTGCCGGCCGGCGACAGCATCGGCGAACCGGTGTTCGTGCCCCGCACGCCGGATGCCGAAGAAGCCGACGGCTGGCTGCTGAGCGTGATCTGGCGCGGCTGCGAGAACCGCAGCGATCTCGCGGTGTTCAACGCGAACGACATCGAAAGCGGCCCGATCGCCCTGGTCCAACTCGGCCACCGCGTCCCCGACGGCTTCCACGGCAACTGGGTGGCGGCGGAGTGATCAGCGTCGCGTGTCCAACTTTGAGTTCGTCATTCCGGGGCGCGAGCGAAGCTCGCGAGCCCGGAATCCATAACCCCGGCGCTCGTTAGATCTCCGATGCGCCGGTGACGCATACGCGAGTCCAGGGGATATGGATTCCGGGCTCGCGCTGCGCGCGCCCCGGAATGACGAACGAGAGGGCGACGTCGCTGCGCGCCCCGGAATGACGTGGGGGGCATTACTAACTAACTACCTGCCCGCCTCCCTACCTCCCCCAGCGATCCTGCCAGATCTTCTCGCCGGCCAGGCACGACACTCGCGGCGGCTGTTCCTTGTCGGCGGCGGGGATGATTCGTCCCGGCGGGGTCAGGCCGGCGACTTCCATCACCAGCTTGGTGTGGATCGCCTCCTTGAACTTGTCGCGGCTCTTGATCGTGACCACGAAGGCGCCGGGGCCGCCGATCACGCAATCCTCGTAGTAGTAATCCAGATTCTCGATGTCCATCGTCGAGTAGGACGGCTCCTTCACCATGATCGGCAGGCCGTTGATGATCACGCCCTTCTGCACCGCGGCGTCGCGCGCGATCGTCACCGGCTCGCCGTTGTTGTTGGGACCGTCGCCGGAGATGTCGATGACGCGGCGCAGGCCGTGATACGGGTTCTGGTCGAACAGCGGCACGGCGAAGTTGATCGCGCCGGAAATCGAGGTCCGCGAGGCGCGGCGCAGCGGCGCGTTCATGATCTCGGTGGCGACCGCGTCGGCGGATTCCGGGCCGTCGATCAGCTGCCAGGGCAGGATGATCTTCTGGTCGCCGGCCGCCGCCCATTCGAAATAGGTCACGGCGATGCGGCCGTTCGGCCCGGTTTTCAACGTCTTCATGAAATCGCTGGAGCGCAGCGCCTGGGCGTAGCCTTCGCGCTGCACCGCGAGCTCGTCGACATCCATCGAGTAGGAGACGTCGACCGCGAGAACGAGCTCGACGTCGACCGCCTTGCTGTCGTCGGCGCGATCGGCCATCGGCGTCGTGCGGTTCGGCGCGGCGAGGCCGACCGCCATCCCGGCCGCAGTGACCACGGCGACCGCCGCTCCGATCGAGGCCCACCAGCGCATCGCGCGCCCTCCGGTCGAGGATGACACCATCGTGACACGCAATCCTGACGGCGAAAAGCGGCAAAGCCGGTTCTTCGGCGATCACGTTTCAGTCACTGCTGATAAGCGCCGCCCGGAAACGTGCCGCGCTGCACCGAAAATGCGCAATGCGCAGGTTTCGCGATCAGCAGCGCGGTTGTAAACTGCGGCGATCAACACTGGTTCGAGCGCATGAGCAACGTCGATCTCAAGCCGAAGACCAAGGCCAAGCCGAAGGTCGAGCGGCCCAAGCTGCACAAGGTGATCCTCGTCAACGACGACTTCACGCCGCGCGAGTTCGTGGTGATGATCCTCAAGGCCGAGTTCCGGATGACCGAGGATCAGGCCTATAAGGTCATGCTGACCGCACACCAGCGCGGCGTCTGCGTGGTCGCGGTGTTCACCAAGGATGTCGCCGAAACCAAAGCCACCCGCGCCACCGACGCCGGCCGCGCCAAGGGCTATCCGCTGCTGTTCACCACCGAGCCAGAGGAGTGATCGCCGGGGATTATCAGCCGGCGGCCTCGTCGCGCAAGCGCGGCACTGGCTTCACCAACGGCTCGCCACCACGTGGCGACTGCGTGCGTTTGCCATACGTCACTAGCCGCTTCAGCATCAGCTTCTGCCCCGCCGGCGTGGCGGCGCCGCGCAACGCCAGGGCGTAGCCATAGCCGACCGCCGGCTGGATGTCGGCGAGTTCGATTTCGGCGATTACCCAATGCAGCATCACCGAGCGAAACGTGTAGTCGAGGTTGCGCAGCAGTAGCGCGGTGTCGATCTCCGGAAGTAACAACCCGGCCTCGACGGCGTCGCCGAGCAGACTCAGCCAGAAGTCGTCGCGCTTGGGATTGAAGATCGCGATGCGCTCCTCCGAGCCCGACGCCGCCAGGATGCTGGCCCACAGCGCGCGATAGAACGCCGGGTCGGCCTCGTAGTAACTCACCGCCAGGCGCGCGGCGGCGAGGATGCGGTCGAGCGGGTCGAGCGTGCGCAGCCGGGCGAAGCGCGCGCCGAAGCCTTCGATATCCTCCAGCACAGCGACCAGCACCGCCCGCTTCGAGCCGAACAGATTGTAGGGCGTTGCCAGGCTGACTCCGGCCTTGGCCGCGAGCGAGCGCATCGACAAACCCGGATCGCCGGTCTCGCGAATGAGATCGCGCGCCGCCTGGACGATCCGCGATCGCCGTTCCGCCTTCGCCGTTTCCCGCCGGCCGCTCATCGAATCCATCCGTCGCTGCTGATCGCCGCCACCATAATGGTCGATTGACACCCCGACAAACTTATATCACGTTATAAAAAAGCGGGCGCGCCGCGCGGCGTCGCGACACCGCAGGATCGGGAGGATATGCGATGCGCCTGCGCGAGATGCCGCGTCTGCGGCTGATAAACTGTGCCCTGATGGCCGGCGCGGTGTTGGCGACGGCATCGACCATAGCGGTTGCGGAGACGGCGAAGCCCGACATCAAGCTCGGCAACATCGCGCCCTATAGCGGCCCCGCCTCCGCCTATAGTGCCTTCGCCAAGACCGAGGCCGCGTACTTCAGGATGGTCAACAACCAAGGCGGCATCAACGGCCGCAAGGTGCAGTTCATCTCCTATGACGACGCCTACAGCCCGGCCAAGGCGGTCGAGCAGGCCCGCAAGCTGGTCGAGCAGTACGAGGTGATCGCGATCTTCCAGGCGGTCGGCACGCCGTCGAACGCCGCCATCATGAAGTACATGAACATCAAGAAGGTGCCGCAGCTGCTGTCGGCGACAGGCGCGTCGAAATTCGGCGACCCCAAGAACTTCCCCTGGACGATGGGCTTCTCGACCTCGGTCTACCGCATCGAGAGCGCGATCTACGCCCGCCACATCATGGCGAACTATCCTGACGGCAAGGTCGCGGTGCTGTACCCCAACGACGATTACGGCCGCGACATCTATGGCGGCTTCAAGGACGCGCTCGGCGCCAAGGCCAAGACCCTGATCGTCGCCGAGGCCGCCTATGACAGCTCCGATCCGACCATCGACTCGCAGATCAGCAAGCTGAAGGCTTCCGGCGCCGACATCTTCGTCAATTTCTCGACGCCGCGGTTCGGCGCGCTGGCGATCCGCCGCGTCGCCGAGCTCGGCTGGAAGCCGGTGCACTTCATCAACACCACCGCGGCCTCGATCGCCACGGTGTTCAAGCCCGCCGGCCTCGACAACTCCACCGGCCTGATCACTGCGACCTCGATCAAGGAGCCGCTCGATCCGCGCTACGCCGACGACCCCGGCGTGCAGGAATATCTCGCCTTCATGAAGACCTACAATCCCGAGGGTGACGTCGCCAACGGCCAGAATGCCTACGGCTTCCTCGCCGCACAGGTGATGCACAAGGTGATCGAGCAATGCGGCGACGACGTCTCGCGCGCCAATATCATGAAGCAGGCGGCGAACCTCAAGGGCCTCAAGTTCGGCCTGTTGTTCGACGGCATCACCGTCAATACCAGCCCCGACAACTACTTCCCGATCACCCAGATGCAGCTGCTGCGCTTCAACGGCAAGACCTTCGACAAGGTCGGGCCGGTGATGACCGAAACCGTGCTGCAGTCGGCATCGCAGGACTGAGCGCCGCTTTCGTCAGCTCGATCGACAGGACCTCCTCATGAGCGCACGCCGGGCCATCGCGCCGCAGGATTTTCAATGCCTGGTCTATCAGGTGACCGACCACGTCGCGCTGATCCGGCTCGATCGCCCCGAGCGGCGCAACGCCCTCAACCGGCGCGCTTACGACGAACTGGAGTCGGCGTTCCGCACCGCGTCCGCCGATCTCGACGTGCGCTGCGTCGTCGTCACCGGCAGCGATCCGGCGTTCTGCTCGGGCGAGGACGTCAAGGAGATGATGACCGGCGAGAAGAAAGCCGCGCCGCCGATGGTGCGTCGACCGCCGACGCCCGCCGCAATGGCGGCGCTGGAATGCGACGTGCCGGTGATCGCCGCCGTCAACGGCTCGGCGGTCGGATGGGGCATGGAGCTGGCGCTGTACGCTGACATCCGGCTTGCCTCCGAACGCGCGCAGTTCGCGGAATTGTTCATCCGCCGCGGCCTGATCTGCGACGTCGGCGGCCTGCTGCGGCTGCCAGCGATCGTCGGCCCGGCCAAGGCCGCGGAGCTGCTCTACACCGGCGATGTGATCGACGCACACGAGGCTGCGCGGATCGGGTTGGTCGGCGAAGTCACCACGCACGCCGAGCTGATGCCGAAGGCGATGGCGCTGGCGGCCCGCATCACCAGGAACTCGCCGCTGGCGCTGCGCTACATGAAGGAAGGCCTGCGCCGCGCCAGTGGGAGCGGCGCACGGGAGACCGGCAGCTGGGCGATCGAAACCATCTACAAACTGTTCGAGACCGAGGACCACCGCGAAGGTGTCCGCAGTTTCATCGAAAAACGCGAACCGGTGTTCACCGGGCGCTGAGCAGCAGGAGCACGGCGCATGACTTCGTGGGTGAGGATCGGCGAGCACGTCAAAACCAAAGCGGACATCGACGCGCGGGCCCGGCGCGCCGCAGCCGGCTATGCGCGGCTCGGCGTGACCGCCGGCGACGTCGTCGCAGTCTATATGCGCAACGACTTCGCGCTCATGGAAGCCTCGCTGGCCGCCGGGCTGTGCGGCGCCTACGTAGTCCCGGTCAACTGGCACAACACGCCGGAAGAAGCGCGCTACGTGCTGCAGAATTCCGGCGCCAAGGTGCTGGTGATCCACGCCGATCTGTGGCGCGCCGTGCAACAGGCGATCCCCGAGACCATCGAGGTGCTGGTCGCCGAGACGCCGCCGATGCTGCGCGCGGCCTACCATGTCAGTGACGACGCAGCGGCCGTTCCGGCCGGGCTGCGGGACTTCGAGACCTGGCTGATGCAGCACGAGCCCGCGCAGCCGCCGTTCCCGATCTCGCCCGGCTCGATGATCTACACCTCCGGCACCACCGGCCATCCCAAGGGCGTCCGCCGCCAGCCGCCGACGCCGGAGCAGGCTGCGGCGAGCCAGCAGATGATGCGCACGGTCGGCGGGCTGATCGGCTGGGAAAATCGGCTCGGCGACGCGACGCTGCTGATCCCGGGTCCGGCGTATCACTCCAGCCCGAACGGCTGGATGTACTCGTTCTACAACATGGGCACGAACCTCGTGGTCGAGCCGCGGTTCGACGCCGAGCGGATGCTGGCGACCATCGCGGCGCACCGCGTCACCCATGCGCTGGTGGTGCCGACGATGTTCGTGCGGCTGCTGGCGCTGCCGGCGGAGACAAAGTCTCGCTACGATCTGTCGAGCCTGGTCCACGTCATGCACGTCGGCTCGCCCTGCCCGCCGCACGTCAAGCGCGCGATGATCGACTGGTGGGGGCCGATCATCACAGAACACTACGGCTCCACTGAAGTCGGTGCCGTGACGTACTGCACTGCGGACGAATGGCTGGCGCATCCCGGCACGGTGGGGCGACGGCTGGACGGCTGCACCGTGGTGATCATGGATGCAGGTGGTCGCGTGCTGCCGCCGGGGCAGAGCGGCGAAGTGGTGTGCGGCCGTGAGAACTATCCGGAGTTCACCTATCATGCCGACGCCGCCAAGCGCGCCAAGTCGGCGCGCGGCGACCTGGTGGCGACCGGCGATATCGGTTTCTTCGACGACGACGGCTTTCTGTATCTGTCCGGCCGCGCCGGCGACATGATCATCTTCGGCGGCACCAACGTCTATCCGGCGGAGATCGAGGCCGAACTGATGAAGGTGCCGGGCATCGCCGACTGCGCCGTCTTCGGCATTCCCGACGAGGATTTCGGCGAGACCGTCTGCGCCTTCATCCAGCCGGACATCGGCGAAGTGCTGAGCGCCGACGCGATCCGCGCCGAGCTGAAGCCGCGCCTCGCCGGCTACAAGATCCCGAAGCGGATCGAATTCGCCAGCATGCTGCCGCGCGAGGACACCGGCAAGATCTTCAAGCGCAAGCTGAAGGAGCCGTTCTGGCGCGACGCCGGGCGCACGATCTGACGGCGCGGATCGCGCCTCCCTGCTCTCACCTTCAGGACGATCAACGTGGACACCGAACAAATCACCTGCAGCATGGATGGCGCGATTCTGGTGATCACGCTGAACCGGCCCGACAAACTCAACGCCTACACCGGCGCGATGGGCAGCGAGATCGAGGCGGCGTTTCGCCAGGCCGACACCGATGATGACGTCCGCGCCGTTATCGTCACCGGCGCCGGCCGCGCGTTCTGCGCCGGGGCTGACGTCTCAGGCGGCGCCTCCAGCTTCGACACCTCCGGCGACCACGGCGCCGGCGTGTTCGGCAACCGGCTGACCAGCGGCGCGCCGCGCTCGGGCAGCGGCTTCGTCGACGCGATCTTCCGCTGTCGCAAGCCGTCGATCGCCGCGATCAACGGCCCGGCGGTCGGCATCGGCATCACCATGACGCTGCCGATGGACGTCCGCATCGCGGCGACCGGCGCCAAGATCGGATTCATCTTCGCGCAGCGCGGGCTGGTCCCGGAAGCCGGCAGCGCCTGGTTTCTGCCGAAGCTGGTCGGGCTGCCGCAGGCGCTGCGCTGGGCGATCTCCGGCCGCATCTTTGCGGCGGAAGAAGCGCTCCGCGGCGGGCTTGTCAGCGAACTCACCGCGCCCGAGCAAATCCTCGAACGCGCCAAGGAGATCGCGCGCGAACTCACCGAACAGAGCTCGCCCGTCTCGGTTGCGCTGACCCGGCAGATGCTGTGGCGGTTCGCCGGCGCTCCCGACCCATACGGAGTACTGGCGATCGACGGCGCGATGTCGATCGAGCGCGGCCGTCATCCCGACGTCCGCGAAGGCGTCGCCGCCTTCTTTGACAAGCGCGCGCCGGCGTTTCCCGGCAAGGTCTCGCAGGACATGCCGTCGCAATATCCGTGGTGGGATGAGGGCTGAGGCAGCGGGCCGCTCCGCGCGAACTACAATCCCTCGGCGGCCTGCAGTGTCTCGACTTCGAGGCCGTAGACCCGTTCGGTGTGCGACAGGCCTTCGATCGGGAACTCGCCGATCTCGACGAAGCCGTCGCCGCACAGGCCGATGAAGTCCGACGAGGCGACCACGGTGCGGCCGAGCCGGCCGGCGATCCGCTCCAGCCGCGCGGCGAGATTGACGGCCGGGCCGATGCAGGTGAAGTCGAGCCGGTTGCCGCCGCCGATATTGCCGTACAGCACCTGCCCGACATGCAGCGCGACGCCGAAGCGGAAGCCCTCGATGACGTGGTTGCCCTCGATGTAGTTCATCGCCGCGACGGTGCCGCGGCATTCCTGCGCGGCGGCGAGCATCCGGGCGCAGACCTCGGCCTCGTCGCCGCCGTCGGCGGCGATCGGAAACACCGCGAGCAGGCCGTCGCCCATGAACTTCAGCACTTCGCCGCCGTTGCGCAGGATCGGTCCGACCTGGCAATCGAAGTAAGCGTTCAGCAGCTTGACCACCACTTCGGGCGGCAGCCGGTCCGACAGTGCGGTGAAGCCGCGCAGATCCGACAGCCAGATCGCGGCGCGCATGGTGTCGGCGTGGCCGCGCCGGATCTGGCCGGACAGAATCCGCGCGCCGGCGCGGTTGCCCACATAGGTGTCGAGCAGCGTGGTGGCGATCTCGCGCAGGCTGATCACCTCGATCAGCCGCGACAGCGGCCCGCTCAGCCGCCGCATCGCGACGAGGTCGGCGGCGCTGAAGCCGCCGGGCCGGCGCGTGGTGAAGCTGATGCCGTTGATGGCGCCGTCCATGAAGATCAGCGGCAGGGCCAAATAGTCGGTGACGCCCTCGTGGCGCATCTCGTCGAAGAACGGGAACGCGCGGCTGGCGTCGTCGTCGAGCCGGAAGCGCACTTCGGCGGCGCTGTCGTACATCAGCTTCAGCGGGCTGCGCTGATACTCTTCCAGGCTCTCGACGTCGACCGTGGTTTCGCTGGTGACGGTCTCCTGCCCGTCGCGCCAGACGAAGCCGTAGCCGTAGATGTCCGGATGCAGCGTCTCGACGAACACGCCGACGCGGTACAGCGGCAGCCCGGCCTCGACCAGCCGCTCGCAGGTGCGCGTCATCATCGCGACCGGCTCCGGCTCGGAGCGCGCGCCGTCGATCAGCCAATCGATCAGGTCGTTGAACCGTTGGGATTGCATCGGGCCATCCTAGCGGACCGGTGCCCGATTGGCACCGGGGCACCGCTCATGGCAGATCCCCAGACGCTGAGCCGACACACCGGCGGAACTGAGCGATACGGCCTTTTCAACAAGCACTGATTCCTCATCCTGAGGAGCCCGGCGAAGTCGGGCGTCTCGAAGGATGGGGCCGCGCAGTGCCCGCCGCCCATGGTTCGAGACGGCGCTTCGCGCCTCCTCACCATGAGGTCCTGCCGGTCAGAAGCCCCAAAGAAAACTGCCTCAGCCGACCTGGCCGCGATGGCGCAGCAGGTGGTCGGCCAGCACGCAGGCGACCATCGCCTCGCCGACCGGAACCGCGCGGATGCCGACGCAGGGATCGTGGCGGCCCTTGGTGAGGATGTCGGTGTCGTGGCCGCCGCGATCGACGGTCTTGCGCGGGGTCAGGATCGACGACGTCGGCTTCACTGCGAACCGCGCCACCACCGGCTGGCCGGTCGAGATGCCGCCGAGAATGCCGCCGGCGTGGTTGGACAGGAATTGCGGGCCGTGATTGCCCATCCGCATCTCGTCGGCATTCTGTTCGCCGGTCAGCGCCGCGGTGGCGAAGCCGTCGCCGATCTCGACGCCCTTGACCGCGTTGATGCTCATCAGCGCCGCGGCGAGGTCGGTATCGAGCTTGGCGTAGATCGGCGCACCGAGGCCCGCCGGGACGCCTTCGGCCACCACCTCGATCACCGCGCCGATCGACGAGCCCGACTTGCGGATGCCGTCGAGATAATCGGCGAACAGCGCAGCGGCTTCCTTGTCCGGACAGAACAACGGGTTGTTGCCGATCTCGGCCCAGTCCCACTTGTCGCGGTCGATCTTGTGCGGGCCGATCTGCACCAGCGCGCCGCGCACGCTCATGCCGGCAATCACCTTGCGCGCCACCGCGCCGGCGGCGACGCGACTCGCGGTCTCGCGCGCCGAGGAGCGGCCGCCGCCGCGATAGTCGCGGATGCCGTATTTCGCCTCGTAGGTGAAGTCGGCGTGGCCGGGCCGAAACTTGTTCTGGATGTCCGAATAGTCCTTGGAGCGCTGGTCGGTGTTCTCGATCATCAGCGCGATCGGCGTGCCGGTGGTGACCTGCACCCCGGTCTCCGGATGCGCCATCACGCCGGACAGGATCTTCACCTGATCGGCTTCCTGGCGCTGGGTGGTGAAGCGCGACTGGCCGGGCCGGCGACGGTCGAGATCGCCCTGGATGTCGGCCTCGGTCAGCGGGATCAGCGGCGGACAGCCATCGACCACGCAGCCGATCGCCACCCCATGGCTCTCGCCGAAGGTGGTGACGCGAAATAGATGGCCGAAAGTATTGAACGACATGGCGGACCCGCCTCTCGAGACATGCGCCGGTGTGGTAACGCGCCGGCCGGACAGGGTCAAACCGACCCAAACCCTCTCCCCTTGTGGGAGAGGGTGGCGAGCGAAGCTCGCCGGGTGAGGGGTGCCACGGGCGCTGCGCCCCCTCATCCGTCGCGGACTGCGTCCGCGCCACCTTCTCCCACAAGGGGAGAAGGAAGGCGCCGCCGGTCCTCTTGACAATCTTCCTATTATGATTATAGTCCGCACCGTCCTGTCCGTGAGGGGCGCTTCTCGAGGGCGCTTTTGAAGCGGGACAGATCGGCGGGTTGGGTAACCAGCCCGGAACGATGGTTCGACGAAGCCGGCATGGCGCTGGCGGAGTCGGACGGACGCGGCGTCCTGCGCGTTGCGGTTCGCACCCGCACGTCCGGGAGGCAGAAGGTCACCGTCCGCCGCTACTACGAGCGGCTGCCGCTTTCGTGGCTGGACGGGTGCAGCAAGGCCGGGGAGATCCCGCTCCGCTGTGTTCCCGGAAGAACGGTCCCGACGCCCAAAATCGCCGCGGTGGGCGCGCCGGAAGGCGTTGCGCGATGGTCCGCAAAGCCATCGCGACACTCACCACCTTTGCGCCGACCGGCGCGCCCCCACCCCTCGCTGTGAAGCGACGGGTGCACAACTCGGGCTCAGCGGAGCCGCGAGAACGAAGAGCCGTGGCTGTTTGATAGTTGAATCGGACCTCGCGATAGGCGCAGCCTTCGCCACCCTCACTCCCGTCATGCGCGGGCTCGACCCGCGCATCCATCGCGCGCGAAGCGCGCTGAACGAAGATCATCTTGCGAACAAGATGGATTGCCGGGCCTTCGCCGCGCCGAAGGGGCTTCGGCCCCGCAGGCGGGTCAAGCCCGGCAATGACGAAGCGTTGTTAGCTGGCCCACTTACTTCCGTCATCGCCCGGCTCGACCGGGCGCCCCAGTAGTCCAGAGCATCCGTTAGTTGGCCGTGCGTCTGCCGCAAGCACTCTGCGATCCTGGATCACCCGCATCCGCGGGTGATGACGGCTTGTATTTGCGGTACCGCCGTCATCACGAAGCTAGGTCCCCGCCCCGTTCCCACCGCGGACGACCGTCAGTCCGCCATCCCTGAACACATAGACCGCGCCCTGCTCGATCGGCAGATCGGCGGCGCCGGCGATGGTTTCGACGCCGAGCGCCACCATCAGGGCGCGGGCGGTGCCGCCATGGGCGACCGCGACCGTGTCGCCGGTCAGGCTGTCGACCCAGTCGCGGACGCGCAGCGTGACCTCGGCGTAGCTCTCGCCACCGGGCGCCGGAATTCCCCATTTGTCCAGCAGACGCTCGGCAAACAGCTCGGGATGCAAGGCTTCCTGCTCACGCAAGGTCGTCCCCTCCCAATGACCGAAGCCGATCTCGCGCAGCCGGTCGTCGAGCGCGTAGTCCGCCGGCGGCAGGTCGAGCCGGGTGCGCACGAATTCAATGGTCGAGCGGGCCCGTCCGAGCGGGCTGGAGACGAACCCGAAGTCGCCCGGCGTGTGGCCATGCTGCGTCATCAGCTCGTTGAGAATGCCGCCGGCGCGCGCGGCCTGCTCCCGCCCGAGCTCGTTGAGCGGGATGTCCTGCGAGCCCTGGAACCGGCCGGCGGCGTTCCATTCCGTCTGGCCGTGGCGGATGTAGTAGATCACGGGCCGCGGCATGGAGGGCGCGATCAGTCCTTCGCCAGCGAAATATCCGGCGCGTCGGGGCGCTTCATGCCGACGACGTGGTAGCCGGAATCGACGTGGTGGATCTCGCCGGTGACGCCGCGCGACAGGCCGGACAGGAAGTACAAGGCGCTGTCGCCGACCTCCTCGATCGTCACGGTGCGGCGCATCGGCGAATTGTATTCGTTCCATTTCAGGATGTAGCGGAAGTCGCCGATGCCGGACGCCGCCAGCGTCTTGATCGGGCCCGCCGAGATCGCGTTGACGCGGATGTTCTTCTCGCCGAGGTCGGCGGCGAGATAGCGCACGCTGGCTTCCAGCGCGGCCTTGGCGACGCCCATCACGTTGTAATGCGGCATCCACTTCTCGGCGCCGTAATAGGTCAGCGTCAGGATCGAGCCGCCGTCCGGCATCAGCTTCTCGGCGCGCTGCGCGATCGCGGTCAGCGAGTAGCACGAGATCAGCATCGTCTTGGAGAAGTTGTCGGCGGTGGTCTCGACATAGCGGCCGTCGAGCTGGTCCTTGTCGGAGAACGCGATGGCGTGGACGACGAAGTCGATCTTGCCCCATTTGGCCTTCAGCTCGTCGAACACCGCGTCGATCGTCGCCGGATCGGTGACGTCGCAATGTCCGACCAGAATGCCGTCCAGCTCGGCCGCCAGCGGCATCACCCGCTTCTTCAGCGCGTCGCCCTGCCAGGTCAGCGCGATCTCGGCGCCGTGGGCGCGGCAGGCCTTGGCGATGCCCCAGGCGATCGAGCGGTTGTTGGCCACGCCCAGAATCACCCCACGCTTGCCCTGCATCAGGCCTGAATCGCTCGCCATTTCGTGTCCTATCGCCTTGATTGGGCTCTGGACCTACACCAGCGGCCGGGCCGGGTACAGCCCCCATCTTCGCAGCAAATTCAGCCGTTTCGGCGCGGTCTTCGGGCGATGGAATAGGCGCCGTCCGATGGTGTTATGATTCCCGGCGCCACTGACGGTGTCGGAACACGGCCGCGCGGAACGCCGGTTCGGGGCGATCGGAACGATGGACGATTTTCGGGACGGCGTCGAAGCGATGATTCCGGCACTGCGGCGTTACGCCCGCGCGCTGGCGCGCGACCCCGACATCGCCGACGATCTGGTGCAGGATACCCTGGTGCGGGCGCTGCGTTCGGAAAAGCTGTTTCTCGGCGGCGACTTGCGGAGCTGGCTCTACACCATCCTGACCAACCTCAACCGCAACCGCCGCCGCGCGCTGGCGCGCCGGCCGCCGCTGATGCCGTTGACCGACACCGGGGCGGACGCCAGCGGCACCGAGGCGGAGGGCAGCGACATCGCCCGCGCGCTGGCGATGCTGGTCGAAGAGCAGCGCGCCGTGCTGTTGCTGGTGGTGCTCGAGGGCCTCAGTTACCGCGAAGTCGCGGATATCCAGGGGGTGCCGATCGGGACCGTGATGTCCCGCCTCGCCCGCGCCCGCGCCGCGATCCGCGCCAGCCTCGACGGCGAGCGCCCGATGCTGAGGCGGGTGAAATGAGACAACGCAAGATGCAGAAGACCAACGCCCATGACTGAGCCCCGCATTCCCGTCACCGAAGACGAACTGCACGCCTATGTGGACGGCGAATTGCCGGCGGAGCGGCAGGCCGACGTCGACGCCTGGCTGGCGGCGCATCCGGCGGATGCCGAACGGGTCGCCTCGTGGCGGGCGATGGCCGAGGCGCTGCACGCCCGCTACGACCGCGTGCTCGACGAGCCGGTGCCGCCACGGCTACAGCTCGACCGGCTGAGCGCGCCGCTGCCGCGGCGCTGGATCGGCGGCGCGATCGCGGCGACGCTGGCGGCGTTCATCGTCGGCGGCGGCGCCGGCTGGCTGGCCCGCGGCGCCGCGGCCACGCCGAGCACCTTCCGCAGCTTCACCGTCGATGCGCTGGATGCGCACCGGCTCTACGTCGTCGAGGTTCGGCATCCGGTGGAAGTCGAGGGCTCGGAGCGGGCGCATCTGCAGCAATGGCTGTCGAAGCGGGTCGGCTACGCGGTCAAGGCGCCCGAGCTGGAAGGCACCGGACTGAAACTGGTCGGCGGGCGGCTGCTGCCCGGGCCCGACGCGCCGGCCGCCTTCCTGATGTACGAAGGCGCCAGCGGCGAGCGCTTCACGCTGTACAGCTCGCGCGCCAAGACCGATGCGACGCAGATGCGCTACGCCAGCGACCAGCGCGACGGCGCGCTGTTCTGGGCCGACCGTGGCGTCGGCTACGTGCTGTCCGGCCCGACCGACAAGGAGCGGCTGAGCCAGGTGGCCAAACAGGTCTACGACCAGACCGAGAAGACCGGCGGTTAGTTGGCAATTAGTTGGAGACGGCGGGAATTATTGACCCGGAATCGGCGTAGTCCCAATTTCGACATTGATAATCGCCGATTCCACCATCGCTGCGCCTCACTATCGTCCGACCGACTCATAATGATGTGATCGCGTCTGATCCGCCGATCGGCGCACTGCGGCCTTGGCCGGGGTCGCGCTGATCCCCCGCGCCGAGGCCGCACCCTTTCGGGGCGCACAGCTGCCGCCGTCAGCCCAGTCGGCCTTCCCAAAATCGGTACGCTGGTATTGTATCCTTGCTGCAAGTGCGAGGGACACCATCCATGCAGAGTTCAACGATCGACACCGCCGCCGGGCGGATCGCCTACCGCCAGTCCGCCGGCAGCGGGCCGACCATCGTCATCATCCACGGCAATTCAGCCTCGTCGCGCGCCTTCGCGCCGCAGCTCGACAGCCCGCTCGGCGCCAAATACCGCATTCTGGTGCCCGATCTGCCCGGCCACGGCGAATCCGCCGACGCCGCCGATCCGGCCGCCACCTACAATTTGCCCGGCTATGCGGCGGTGTTGCACGACATCGTCGCCAGGCTCGACGCCGCGGAGGCGGTGTTCGTCGGCTGGAGTCTCGGCGGCCACATCGTGCTGGAGGCCGCGCCCGACCTCGCGCAGGCCCGCGGCTTTGCGATCTACGGCACCCCGCCGATCAGCTTTCCGCCGGCGATGGACCAGGCGTTCCTGCCGACGCCGGCGATGGCCTACACCTTCCAGCCCGAGCTGAACGACGAACAGGCGCAGGCTTATGTCGCCGCCGCGTTCCGGCCCGGCGTCACTGATCTGCCGGCCGAGATGGTCGCCGACGTGCTGCGCACCGACGGCCGCGCCCGCGGCCAGCTCGCCGCCAGCATTCGCCCCGGCGGTTTTCGTGACGAAGTCGCAGTCGCCGCCGGCCTGCGACAGCCGCTCGCGGTGCTGCACGGCGCACAGGAGCAGCTGGTCAACGGCGCGTATTTCGACACGCTGACGATGCCGACGCTGTGGCGCGGACAAGTGCAGGTGATCGAGGGCGCGGGACATCTGCCGCAATGGGAGCAACCCGAACGCTTCAACGCGCTGCTGGATGCGTTCGTGGCGGAGGCGAGCGCTTAGATAGCACCGCCGCACCACCCGTCATTGCGAGCGAAGCGAAGCAATCCAGCTCAGTGCACCGGGCTGGATTGCTTCGTCGCTTCGCTCCTCGCAATGACGAGGAGGCTCAACCCAGATCGCTGCGCGGATGATAGGGGTGGCCGTCGCGCCATTTCTGCATCAGCGCTTCCAGCTCGGCGTCGTGGCCGTCCGGCAGCACGATGCGGGTGGTGACGAACAGATCGCCGGCCGCGCCGTTCTTCGGCAGCCCCTTGCCCTTCAGCCGGAAGATCCGACCGCTCGAGGTGTTCTTCGGGATCGACAATTCGATCGCGCCCGTCAGCGTCGGCACCCGCACCTTGGCGCCGAGCACCGCCTCGTACAGCGTGATCGGCAGTTCGAGCCGCAGATCGTTGCCCTCGACCTTGAAGTGCGGGTGCGCGGCGTAGTTGACGGTGATCAGCAGGTCGCCGGGACGATGGCCGGGCGCGCTTTCGCCCTGGCCCTTCAGCCGGATCTGCTGACCCGGGCCGACGCCGGCCGGGATCTTGACGTTGAGCTCCTTGCCGGTCGGCAGCCGGACCCGCTTCTCGGTGCCCTTGGCCGCCTCTTCCAGCGTCACCGTCATCGCGACGCTCTGGTCGAGGTCCGGGGCGAAGCCGCCGGTGTCGAAATCGAAGCCCTGCGCGCCGCCGCGCGGACCGCCGCGCATGCCGGCCGCGCCGCCGAACATCGAATTCAGAATGTCCTCGAACCCGCCGCCCGCGCCGCCGGCGAATCCGCCGCCGCCACTGCCGGCGCGGAAAGTGTACTGCTCGAAGCCGCCGCCGGGACCGCCCGCGCGTCCGCCGCGCGCGCCGCCGCCGGGGAAGCCCTGGAATCGCGGCTTGCCCTCGGCGTCGATCTCGCCGCGGTCGTATTGCTTGCGTTTGGCTTCGTCGCCGATGATCTCGTTGGCCGAATTGACTTCAGAGAATCGGGCGGCGGCTTTGGGATCGTTCTTGTTGGCGTCGGGGTGATGCTTCTTGGCCAGCTTGCGATAGGCGCTCTTGATGGCGGCAGCACTGGCGTCCCGCTGCACCCCCAGGACCTCATAGGGGTCGCGCATCCGTCTCGTCTCCTTCAAGGAATTCGTCTGATGGGCAGACCGCCCATTGGCGCTTCATCTGGGGTGTTTGTGTCGCTTTTGCAACCGCTTTCGGGCGTATTCGCCGGCTGTCAGCCGCGCCGCCACGGCTTCAGCGAACGGATTTCCCAGTGCCCCTGCGCCGCGCGGCAGGCCGCACCCTGCATCCAGCTTTCCGATCTGTCCTTGACGTAGCTCGCGAGGAAATCGCGGCAGGAGCGGCCATCGGCAGTGTAGACCGCGGCGAGCGGGGTGACCGAACCGCGCGCACCGGTCGCCGGATTCTCCCAGGGCTGGCTGGAGTCCTTGTCGCCCTTGGTCAACACGTCGGAGGCGGCGATGCGCGCCAGCGCGAGATCTGCCTCGGTCGGGCCATCCTCCGACGCCGGCGCCAGCGCCCGGATCGAACCGGTGAGATCGCTGCTGTCCATTTGGGCAAACGCCGCGTCTTTACCGCCGACGCTGCAGCCGCCGAGGCCCGACGCCGTTAGAATCGCTATCGTCGATAGGCCAACGCAATTGCGTGCCCTATATAGGTCTGGCCTATACAGAGCTGCCAGCGCGTTTCGGATGGCGGCGAAGCACAAGTCGGATTCCCTCGCATGAGCGATACCTTCATCAAACAACAGAGTCAGTTAACGCCCGGTGATTTCACCGCGGCAGAGAATCCATTTGCGTTGTTTGCTGAATGGTTTGCAGAAGCGAATGGATCGGAGCCCAACGATCCCAACGCGATGGCGCTGGCAACAGTCGATCCCGACGGCCTCCCGGACGTCCGAATGGTGCTGATGAAGGGCTACGACGAGGACGGCTTCGTGTTCTACAGCCACATCGCCAGCCAGAAGGGCCGCGAACTCACCGCCAACCCCAAGGCAGCGCTGCTGTTTCACTGGAAGTCGCTGCGCCGGCAGGTGCGGATCCGGGGCACCGTGACGCCGGTGAGCGATGCCGAGGCCGACGCCTATTTCGCCACAAGGCCGAAGCAGGCCCAGATCGGCGCCTGGGCCAGCAAACAGTCGCAACCGCTCGAAAGCCGGTTCGCGTTCGAGCAGGCGATCGCCAAGGTCGCCGCGCGCCATCTGGTCGGCGAGGTCCCGCGCCCGCCGGGCTGGAGCGGATGGCGGATCACGCCATCGCGGATCGAATTCTGGCACGACCGCCCGTTCCGCCTGCACGACCGCATTGAATTCAGCCGGGACACCCCGGCCCAACCCTGGACCAAGACAAGGCTGTATCCATGAGCCCCGAGACCCCGAAACCGCGCGCGCCCGACAGCAATGCGCAGCGCCGGACGATGATTCTGACCGGCGCCAGCCGCGGCATCGGCCATGCCACGGTGATCCGCTTCTCCAGCGCCGGATGGCGGGTGATCACCTGCTCGCGCCACCCGTTCCCGGAGGAGTGCCCCTGGGGCGCCGGCCCGGAGGATCACATCCAGATCAATCTCGGCGACCGCGGCGACACGCTGCGCGGCATCGACGAGATCCGCGAGCGTCTCGACGGCGATCAGCTGCATGCGCTGGTGAACAATGCCGCGATCTCGCCGAAAGCCGCCGGCGGCGGCCGGCTGGGGTCGATCGACACCGAAATGGACACCTGGGAACACGTCTTCCACGTCAATTTCTTCGCGCCGATCATGATGGCGCGCGGACTGATCGAGGAGTTGAAGGCGGCCAAGGGCTCGGTCGTCAACGTCACCTCGATCGCCGGATCGCGGGTGCATCCATTCGCCGGCGCAGCCTATGCCACCTCGAAGGCGGCGCTCGCCGCCCTGACGCGGGAGATGGCGTCGGATTTCGGCCGGATCGGCGTTAGGGTCAATTCGATCGCCCCTGGCGAGATCGACACCTCGATCCTGTCGCCGGGCACCGAGAAGATCGTCGAAGAAGACATCCCGCTGCGCCGCCTGGGCACGCCGGACGAAGTCGCCAAGATCATCTACGTGCTGTGTACCGAGACCTCGTCCTACGTGAACGGCGCGGAGATCCACATCAACGGCGGTCAGCACGTTTAGCTTCAGCGGACCGCGGGTCTGCTGACAGCAACGGGGCGAGCGATCGCCCCGTTGCGTTGTTGGTGGTCCGCGCTCAGTCGGCGCGGAAGCGGCGCGGCGGCCTCGACCGGCCGGGGCCCTGCAAGCTGAGTCCGGCGCTCGAGCAATCGTCCTCGGAATCGCCTTCGAACAGCGGCGCGCCGCAGTGGCGGCAGAACTGGCCGCTCATCGTCGGAGCCTGGCCAACTCGCTGCGTTCGCTGATAGTTTGCGAAGTCGATGATGTTGCGACCGGGTGTTGCGACTTTGTCAACCATTGCTGTCCTCGTAGATCTGACAGCCTTATCGCAGCAAACTCTTCTTCCAACTCTTCAGCCGAACGGTCAAATTTTACAGGCAGCGGCCGTTCAGCCGAGATGCTTTCCAAAGAACTGCGTCGCGCGCGACCACGCGAGTTCCGCCGCTTCGCGGTCGTGAACCGCCGCGCGCTGCTCGTTGACGAAGGCGTGGTCGGCGTCGTAGCGGAAGAATTCGGCGCTCTTGCCGGCTTCTTTCAGCCCCTTTTCGAAAGCATCGACCACCTGCGGCGTGCACCAATCGTCGCGGTTGGCGAAATGGCCCTGCATCGGAACCCGGACCTCGGACGGCTTCGCCGCCTGCTCCGGCGGAATGCCGTAGAACACAACCGCAGCGCTGAGTTCCGGAATCTTGCACGCGCCGATCACGGTGACCGCACCGCCGAGACAGAAGCCGGTGAGACCGACCTTGGCGCCGTTGCGCGCCAGATAGGCCGCCGCGCCGCGCACGGTCTGCGTGGTCGCATCCATGAAGTCGAGCGAGCCCATCTCTTTGTTGGCGGCCTCTGTGTCGTGATAGGGCACCACCTTGCCCTTGTAGAGATCGGGCGCGAGCGCATCGAAGCCGGCCAAAGCGAAGCGATCGGTCAGTCCCTTGATCTGCTCGGACAGTCCCCACCATTCCTGAATCACGACCACGCCCGGTGCGTTGCCGCGCGCGGCGTTGGCGAGATAGCCGCTGGCATCCTGACCGTCGGGACGCTTGAAGGTGATGATCGTGCCCATGTTTCCTCCGTCTGAGTCGCACTTGATTGCGGGCATTCTGTCCGCAGTGACAAGGAGATGCAATCGCCCGAGGCGCGGCGGCGCATCGCGGACGTCGCATAACAAAAAAGCCCCCGAAGGGGCTTTCTGTCACACGTTGGTCGTCCGGGTCGTTCGCGCTCAGTGCACGTTCGACCAGACCTTGCGCTTGGTGAAGTACAGCAGGCCGGACAGGATGATCAGGAAGATCATGACCTGCAGGCCGAGGCGCTTGCGGGCTTCGAGGTGCGGCTCGGCGGCCCACATCAGGAAGGCGGTGACGTCCTTGGCGTATTGCGGAAGCGTCTGCGGGCTGCCGTCGTCATAGGTGACCTGACCGTCCGAGATCGGCGGCGGCATCTTGATCGAATGGCCAGGGAACCACTTGTTGTAGTAGGATCCGTCCGGCAGCGAGAAGCCTTCCGGCGGCGTGTCCTGATAGCCCTGCAGCAGCGCATCGATGTAGTTCGGGCCCTGTTCCTGGAACTGGGTGAAGAAATCGAAGATGAACTGCGGGAAGCCGCGCGGATAGGAGCGCGCCTTGGCGAGCAGCGACATGTCCGGCGGGACGGCGCCGCCATTGGCCGCACGCGCCGCCTGCTCGTTCGGGAACGGCGAGTGGAAGGTGTCGGCAAGGCGGCCGGGACGCTCGAACATCTCGCCGGCGTCGTTGGGGCCGTCCTTGATCGAGGCTTCGGCGGCGATCGCCTTGGCCTGATCCAGGGTGAAGCTCGGGCCGCCCGGCTCGGCAAGGTTGCGATACTGCAGCAACTTCAGCGAGTGGCAGGCCGAACAGACTTCCTTGTAGATCTTGAAGCCACGCTGCAATTGGGCGCGATCGTAGGTTCCGAACGGGCCGGCAAAGCTCCAGCTCAGGGACGGCGGGCTTTCGCCGCCTTCCGACGCCTTGGCGCTCTGGACGCCGCCGAACAACATCGTTCCGGCCAGCACCGCGGCGAACAGGCTCGCCGCCGTCGTGCCAACAACCTTGCCCTTGTTCAGCACGTCTTCGGCGATCGAGTTCGGCAGCGGCAGGGTCTTCTCGACCCGGGACAGCAGCGGCAGCACGATCAGGAAGTAGGCGAAGTAGAAGAAGGTGAAGATGCGGCCGAGGATGGTGTACATGCCTTCCGCCGGCTTGGCGCCGAGCCAGCCCAGCATCAGGCAGGTCGCGACGAAGCCCCAGAAGAACCGCTTCGCCAGCGGACGATAGCGCAACGACCGGACCTTGGCGCTGTCGAGCCAGGGCAGGAACAGCAGCACGATGATCGCGCCGAACATCGCCACGACGCCCATCAGCTTGTTCGGGATCGAGCGCAGGATCGCGTAGAACGGCAGGTAGTACCATTCCGGCACGATGTGCGGCGGCGTCACGCCCGGATTGGCCGGAATGTAGTTGTCGGCGTCACCGAGATAGTTCGGCATGTAGAAGATGAACCAGCAGAAGAACACCAGGAAGCAGGACATGCCGAACGCGTCCTTCAGGGTCGCATACGGCGTGAACGGCACGGTGTCCTTCTCGGTCTTCGGCTCGACGCCGGCCGGATTGTTCTGGCCGGTGACGTGCAACGCCCAGACGTGCAGCACGACCACGCCGGCGATCACGAAGGGCAGCAGATAATGCAGCGAGAAGAACCGGTTCAGGGTCGGGTTGCCGACCGAATAACCGCCCCACAGCAGCGTCACGATGCTGTCGCCGACGAACGGGATCGCCGAGAACAGGTTGGTGATCACGGTGGCGCCCCAGAAGCTCATCTGGCCCCACGGCAGCACGTAGCCCATGAAGCCGGTCGCCATCATCAGCAGGTAGATGATCACGCCGAGAATCCAGAGCACTTCGCGCGGCGCCTTGTAGGAGCCGTAATACAGGCCGCGCAGCATGTGGATGTAGACCGCGACGAAGAACATCGAAGCGCCGGCGGCGTGCATGTTGCGCAGCAGCCAGCCGTAATTGACGTCGCGCACCAGTCGTTCGACCGAGTCGAAGGCGAGGTCGACATGCGGCGTATAGTGCATCGCCAGGACGATGCCGGTCACGATCTGCACCGCGAGCATCATCGACAGGATGGCGCCGAACGTCCACCAGTAGTTCAGGTTGCGCGGCGTCGGGTAGGCGATGAAGGACGAGTGAACAAGGCCCGCGATCGGCAGGCGCTGCTCAAGCCACTTCATGAAGGGGCTTTGTGGCTGATAGGTCGAGGGTCCGCTCATGATGCGATCCTAAGCAAAATAATTATGGAAGCCGCTGGACGGCGTCAGCCGATCTGGATTTTGGAGTCGGAGACGAATTGGTAGGGCGGGACGGGCAGGTTCAGCGGCGCCGGCCCCTGGCGGATGCGGCCGGAGGAGTCGTATTGCGAACCATGGCACGGACAGAAGAAGCCGTCGTAGCTGCCTTCATGGGCGATCGGAATGCAGCCGAGATGGGTGCAGATGCCGATCACGACCAGCCACTGCTCGTGGCCTTCCTTGGTGCGTTCCTGATCGGTCTGCGGATCGGGCAGCGCCGACAGCGCGACGCTGCGGGCTTCCTCGACCTGCTTCTTGGTGCGGTTCATGATGTAGATCGGCTTGCCGCGCCAGAACACCTTGATGTCCTGCCCTTCGGCAATCGGGGTCAGATCGACTTCGATCGGCGCGCCGGCGGCGATGGTCGATGCGTCCGGGTTCATCTGCGCGATGAACGGCCATACGGCCGCTGCCGCGCCGACCGCGGCGACGGCGCCGGTTGCGATGTAGAGAAAATCACGGCGTGTCGGTTCCGCCGAAGTCTCTGTCGTCACGATCCAAAGCCCTTTCATCTCTGCGGCCGGCGAAGCGGTCTCGGCGATGTGCGAAAACGATCGCCCGAGAGGGCCGCCGAAGTCCGCAGCCCACGCGTCCCTTGGCCGCTTATCACAGCCGGTCAGGTAGAAACAGACAGTTCAGAATCGATCTATTGGCACCCTTGCCGGTAGAGCGCAAGCCCGCGAAGGGCTAATCACCGCAGCCCGACAATTCGGACGAATTGTCGTGTCACGCCGCAAGTTATGATTCAGTTGCTAGGGAGCATTACGGGATGCGGATCGCCCTGTACCAGCCCGACATTCCGCAGAATACCGGGACTCTTCTTCGGTTTTGCGCGTGTTTGAACGTCGAAGCTCACATCATCGAGCCCGCCGGATTTCCCACCTCGGACCGGCATTTCCGCCGCGCGGGAATGGACTATCTCGATCAGGTCAGCATCGTTCGTCACGATTCCTGGTCAAAATTCGTGCAATGGCGGCGAGATGCCGACTGCCGGGTGATTTTACTTACAACGAAAGGTGTAACCCCCTATCTCGAACAGCATTACCGATCTACTGACGTGCTGCTGCTGGGCCGGGAAAGCGCTGGCGTACCGGACGAAGTCGCCGCTGCCGCCGACGCGCGCGTGGTGATCCCGATGCAGCCGGCGATGCGCTCGCTGAACGTCGCGATGGCCGCGGCGCTGGTGGTCGGCGAGGCACTTCGCCAGACCCGACACGGATGAAGGACACGACGGCGTGAGCTACGCGGTGAAAGAGATCTTCCTGACCCTGCAGGGCGAAGGCGCGCATGCCGGGCGCGCGTCGGTGTTCTGCAGATTTGCGGGATGCAATCTGTGGACCGGCCGCGAGCAGGATCGCGATCAGGCGGTCTGCAAATTCTGCGACACCGACTTTGTCGGCACAGACGGCACGCTGGGCGGCCGTTACGCCGACGCCGATCAGCTCGCCGCCGTTGTTGCAGCGCAATGGACCGGCGACGATCAGGACCGCTACGTCGTGATCACCGGCGGCGAACCGTTACTGCAACTCGATGCGGAACTAATTGATGCGCTGCACAAGCGCGGCTTCGCCATCGGCGTCGAAACCAATGGTACAATCGAACCACCCCTCGGAATTGATTGGCTTTGTGTCAGTCCGAAAGCCGGCGCGCCGCTCCGCGTGCAGTGCGGTAACGAGCTCAAGCTGGTGTTCCCGCAGCCGGGCGCATTGCCCGAGCAGTTCGCCGGGCTCGGCTTCGAGCGGTTCTCGCTGCAGCCGATGGACGCGCCGGGGCGGGACGACAATACGCGCCTGGCGATCGACTACTGCCTGCGCCACCCGCAATGGCGGCTCAGCGTCCAGACCCACAAAGTGATCGGGATCCGTTAGGCGCCGCGTCGGCGTGATCAGCGTGTCACGACGCTTCGTTAGGCTCGGCCGCGTGGTCAACACTTCAAGCGGGAGCCAAACATGGACTTTAAGGCGGGCGACGTCGTGATTCTGAAATCCGGCGGCCAGGCAATGACGGTGGCGGAAACCCGTGCCGACGAAGTGGTGTGCGTGTGGATGGGCGAGGAAGGCGATCTGTTCCGCGAAGGTCTGCCGCCCGCCGTGCTCGAAACCATCGAGGTCAGCGACGACGACGCTGAGGATGATGCCGAGGACGACGCTGACGACGACACCGAAGCCAGCAAGGTCGCCTGAGCACCCTTCGGCCGAATTCGGCACTTTCCGTGAAGTCGCGCGGCCCTGGCGGTGGTCCGGGGCCGCGCCGGTTTCGGCGACCGGCTACAGCAGATGATCGCGGGCGAACCGTGCCGCGGTCTGGTCGGCGATCGTCTGCAGCCGGCTCTCCTCGACCGGGAAATCCGCGGCCAGCCAGGCGTCTTCGGCCAACGTCAGCACGTGGCCGAGCGCGGGGCCGGCGACGAAGCCGCGGGCGATGAAATCGGCGGCTTTCAGCGGGAACGCCGGCGCGCGCCAGCGCTGCGGCAGCGCGATCAGGTCGCGCCACGGCGCCGGATCGGCGTGGCGCCCGGCCCGGGCCCAGGCCAGCATCATGCGGTCGTGAAAACGCGGCTCGCCGAGCCGATACAGCCGGCGCCGGGCGGTCGCCTCGTCCATGCCGGCGAGCCGCCACCAGCGATGTCCCATCGAGTCGAGCCGCTTGGTCTCGACGTTCGACAGCCGCAGCCGCTGCGACAGCCGCTTGGCGTCCTCGGTGACCGCGACCGCCAGCGCGCCGAGCCGCCGCACCGGGTCGGCGTCGAGGCCGAGCGCCGCCTCGGCGGCCATCATCGCCGCGAAGGTTCCCGGATAGGTGACACCGCCGAGCACGGCGAGCAGCAGGCCGCCATCGGCCATCGCCACCACCGATTCCAGCGCGCCATCTGCAACCATCAGCTTGAGAATCTCCATCCGCATCCGCTCGGCCGACAGCGTGGCCAGGCCGGCGCGGCCGCAGATGCAGGCGAGCAGCCCGTCCCGATCCGGCGCACCGACGCCGTAGGCCGCGTGAATCCGGAAGAATCGCAGGATGCGCAGATAATCCTCGGCGATGCGCTGGTCCGGATCGCCGATGAAGCGCACCCGCCGTGCGGCGATATCCTCGAGGCCACCGACATGATCGTGCACCAGCCCGGAGGCGGACATCGACAACGCGTTGATGGTGAAGTCGCGGCGCTGCGCGTCGCGCACCCAGTCGCGGCCGAACGCGACCTTGGCCTTGCGGCCGAAGGTCTCGACGTCTTCCCTCAGCGTGGTGACTTCGAAGCCGTGACCGTCAAGCACCAACGTGACGGTGCCGTGTTCGATGCCGGTGGGCACCGCCTTGATGCCGGCAGCGCGGGCGCGGCGGATCACCTCCTCGGGCAGCGCCGTGGTGGCGATGTCGACGTCGCCGATCGGCAGCTCCAGCAGCGCGTTGCGCACCGCGCCGCCGACGACGCGGGCCTCCTCGCCGTCGCCATTGAGCAGTGCGAGAACCCGGGCGGCCGGGCCGACGTGCAGCCACGGCGCGTCGGGTCGCACCGCCGCGCCGCTCATTTTTCGACTCCGGGCACGAGCCGGCCATCCTCGATATGCGCCGGCACGTAGGTCGTGCCCGGCGGCGCGCCGGAGTAGTGCACCAGCAGCAGCAGGCTGAGGATCACCAGCGCGAGCGCCGACAGCAGCAGCCAGCCGACGACGCGCAGCGGCCAGGACGAACGGTGCATCAGCGCCGAACGCGTGATGACCAGGAAGGCCGCGTAGAGCACGAAGGGGATGAGGAAAACCGCGACTTCCGTCAGAATGGCACGGATCATGGCAGGCAGATCCGCTCGTACAAGATCCGCAGGATGCCTGCGGTGGCGCCCCAGATGTAACGTTCGGCGAACGGCATCGCGTAGTAGGAGCGCTGCGCGCCGCGGAATTCCTTGCTGTGCAGCTGGTGATTGCCGGGATCCATCAGAAACGACAGCGGCACTTCGAAGGCGTCGTCGACTTCGGATTTGTTGATGGTCAGTTCGAACCCCGGCCGCACCCGCGCCACCGTCGGCAGAATGCGGAAGCCGAAGCCGGTGCCATAGACGTCGAGATAGCCGATCGGTTCGACATAGGATCGGTCGAGGCCGATTTCCTCTTCGGCCTCGCGCAGCGCGGCGTCGAGCGGCGAGTTGTCGGTGGCGTCGATCTTGCCGCCGGGAAACGCGATCTGGCCGGCATGATCGTTGAGATGCGCGGCGCGCATCGTCAGCAGCACGGTCGGCTCGGCGTGCTCGATCACCGGGATCAGCACCGCGGCCGGGCGGATCGGCCGCTCCTCCGCGATCAGGCGCAACATCCTGTCGGTGCCGTGATCGCCGCTGGCGGGAATCACGCTGGCGTCGGTCAGCGCGGGCGGCACGTCGAACCGCAGCCGCCGGTGAGCGCGATCGAAGAAGTCGGCCGAACTGATGCTGCCCGAGGCAGACTCAATCCCCATCATCGGCTCGTTCAAAATGCTTCCCTCATCTGCTCCGCATCGGCCATCGTGAAGAACGCGCCGCCCGAAGCAATTCCAAATCTCGGACGACCATCGACCACCCGCTCCTCGCCGATGTCAACCAGATCGTAATACAACGCCCGCGTCACCTTGGCCCAGAGATCGCCGCGAACGTGCAGATACGGCACCATCCCGCCGTCTGCCGCGGCTTCGAAGCGCAGCCCGTGATCGGCGTCGCAGGCGACCCAGTCGTCGACATTGGTGCGGAAGCGCAGCAGCGGCCCGCGCGAATCCACGTCCTTCGCCATCTCGACCGCCAGGAACGGCGCGTCGTCGACCTTGATCCCGACCTTCTCGACCGGCGTCACCAGGAAGTGCTTGCCGTTCTCGCGCTTGAGGATGGTGGAAAACAGCCGCACCAGCGCCGGCCGGCCGATCGGCGTGCCGAGATAGAACCAGGTTCCGTCGCCGGCAATGCGCATATCGAGATCGCCGCAGAACGGCGGATTCCACAGATGCACCGGCGGCAGGCCCCTGCCGCTCGTCGCGGCGTCGGCCGCCTCGCGCGCCACCTTGGTCAATCCGTCGAGATCGCGGTTCGCGCCCTGCCCTTGGTTCGCCATTGTTTTCACTGACCCTTGCACTCCCGGTTTGGCACGATAGCTGCACGATAAGCTCCAACGTGCGGCGCGGTTCGCCTCTCCACATCGTGATGCGCGCAACATCGCGTTGCCCATAATGTGGGGAAAGATTTGGTCAATGAAACCATGGCCTTCGCTTCTCCGGGGCGAACAGCCTAGCATGGCGACGGCGATCGCACGCAACCCGCGCTCGGGTGTTTCCGAAGCGTCGACAGGAGAGACCGAATGGCAGGCGCGGACAGTGTCGAGAAGCTCGAAGACGTCATCGTGCGTTCTGCCGAACAGGTCGCAGCCGACGTTCGCGCCGCCAAGGAGGCGATCGCCACCGTCATCTTCGGCCAGGACCGCGTGGTCGAGAACACGCTGGTCACGATCCTCGCCGGCGGCCACGCGCTGCTGATCGGCGTCCCCGGGCTCGCCAAGACCAAGCTGGTGGAAACCCTGGGCGTCGTGCTCGGGCTCGACGCCAAGCGCGTGCAGTTCACGCCCGATCTGATGCCGTCCGACATTCTCGGCGCCGAAGTGCTGGACGAGACCGCCGCCGGCAAGCGCTCGTTCCGCTTCATCGCCGGCCCGGTGTTCGCGCAACTGTTGATGGCCGACGAAATCAACCGCGCCAGCCCGCGCACGCAGTCGGCGCTGCTGCAGGCGATGCAGGAGCAGCACATCACCGTCGCCGGCGCCCGGCATGATCTGCCGAAGCCGTTCCACGTGCTCGCCACCCAGAACCCGCTGGAGCAGGAAGGCACCTATCCGCTGCCGGAAGCACAGCTCGACCGTTTCCTGATGGAGATCGACGTCGACTATCCGGACCGCGACGCCGAGCGCCGCATCCTGTTCGACACCACCGGCGCCGAGCAGAGCGCGCCGAAGGCGTCGATGAACAGCGAGATGCTGGTGTCGGCGCAGCGGCTGGTCCGCCGCCTGCCGGTCGGCGACTCCGTCGTCGAGGCGATCCTGTCGCTGGTACGCTCAGCGCGTCCGGGTCCGGAGGCCGGCGATCTCGGCAAGCTGATCGCCTGGGGCCCCGGCCCGCGCGCCAGCCAATCGCTGATGCTGGCGGTGCGCGCCCGCGCGCTGCTCGATGGCCGGCTGGCGCCGTCGATCGACGACGTGCTCGACCTCGCCGAGCCGGTGCTGAAGCATCGTATGGCGCTGACCTTCTCGGCGCGCGCCGAAGGCCGCACCATTCCGGACGTGATCCGGCAGCTCAAGAGCCGGATCGGTTGATGGCGCAGGCGCCCGAGCAGCCGAACAAGGAGACGCTGGCAGTCAGGCGCGCGGATGGCGAAAGCCGGTCGCTCGCCGCGTCGCTGCCGCGCCTGATGCTCGAAGCCCGCCGCATCGCCAACAACGTCACCCACGGTCTGCACGGCCGCCGCCGCGCCGGCGCCGGCGAGAACTTCTGGCAGTATCGCCGCTTCGTCTCCGGCGAGCCGGGACAGAACGTCGACTGGCGCCGCTCGGCGCGCGACGATCATCTCTACGTCCGCGAACTGGAGTGGGAAGCCGCGCACACCGTCTGGCTGTGGCCCGACCGCTCCGCCTCGATGGCCTATGCGTCGAAGGGCGTGCGCGACAGCAAGCTCGAACGCGCGCTGATCGTCACCTTCGCGCTGGCCGAACTGCTGGTCGCGGGCGGCGAGCGCGTCGGCGTTCCGGGGCTGATGAACCCGACCTCGAGTAACAATGTGATCGACAAGATGGCGCAGGCGATTCTGCACGACACCCATACGCGCGACAGCCTGCCGCCGTCCTTCGTGCCGTCGTCACTGGCCGAGATCGTGGTGCTGTCGGATTTCTGGTCGCCGATCGGCGATATACAGAAGATGCTGGCCGGCCTGTCGGCCTCCGGCGCGCACGGCTCGCTGGTGCAGGTGGTCGATCCGTCCGAAGAGAGCTTTCCGTTCGCCGGCCGCGTCGAATTCGTCGAGCCCGAAGGCGGCGGCGCGATCACGGCGGGCCGCGCCGAGACCTGGGCGACCGACTACGTGGCTCTGGTCGCGGCACATCGCGACACGATCCGGACCGAGACCGGCAAGCTCGACTGGCTGTTCTCGACTCACACCACAAGCCGCTCGGCCGCCGAGCTGCTGCTGTTCCTGCACGCCGGCATGACCACCGCCAAGGGCGTCGAGCGCGGCGTCAAAGCGGGGCTCGGCGCATGATCGGCGGTCTGCCTTTGTCCTTCGCCCAACCTCTGCTGCTGATCGGCCTGCTCGCGCTGCCGGCGCTGTGGTGGCTGCTACGCGTGACGCCGCCGCGGCCGCGCCGGATCGACTTCCCGCCGACCCGGCTGCTGTTCGATATCTCGCCCAAGGAAGAAACCCCGTCGCGCACGCCGTGGTGGCTGACCGCGCTGCGGATGCTCGCCGCGGCGCTGGTGATCATCGCGCTCGCCGGCCCGATCTGGAATCCGCAGACCGCCGCCGGCAACAGCGCCGGCCCGCTGCTGATCCTGCTCGACGACGGCTGGAGCTCGGCGTCGAACTGGGAGATGCGGATCAAGGCCGCCGACGAACTGATCGCCGAGGCCGACAGTTCGCGTCGCGCGGTGGCGCTGGTGCCGCTGTCGGAAGCGACCCGCGATCCGGTGCTGATGCCGGCCGGCACCGCACGGGTGTCGCTGCGCCAGCTTTCGCCGAAGCCCTATGCGGTCGAGCGCGTCGAAGCGCTGGCGCCGATCGAGCGCTTCCTGAAGACCTCCGCCGACGCCGAGATCGTCTGGCTGACCGACGGCGTCGACACCGGCCGCGGCAGCGAATTCGTCGAAGGCCTGAACAAGCTGGTGCAGAACCGCAGCGTCACCATCGTCGAAGGCGGCGCGCCGCCGGCGCATGCCCTCGCCGCTGCCGAGAACGCCGCCGCCAAGATGACGGTGAAGGTGCTGCGCGCGCAGGCGGGCGGCATCGACACCGGCACGGTGCGCGCACTCGACGCCAAGGGCGCGCCGATCGGCGAAGCGCGCTTCAACTTCCCGCCGCTGGATCGCGAGACCGATGCGGCGTTCGAACTGCCGGTCGAGCTGCGCAACGACATTGCACGGCTGGAGATCGCCGGCGAGCGCTCCGCCGGCGCGGTGCAGCTGCTCGACAAGCGCTGGCGCCGCCGCGCCATCGGCATCGTCTCCGGCGCGAGCACCGACACCGCGCAGCCGCTGCTGGCACCGACCTTCTATCTCGCCCGCGCGCTGTCGCCATTCGCCGACGTCCGGCTCGGCGACCGCGCCGCGCCGCAGCAGGTCATCACGCAATTCCTCGATCAGAAGCTGCCGATGATGGTGATGGCCGATGTCGGCGCGCTGTCGCCGGAACTACGCCAGCGGCTCGATGCCTGGATCGAGCAGGGCGGCGTGCTGGTGCGGTTCGCCGGCCCCCGCCTCGCGCGGCAGACCGACGACGATCTGGTGCCGGTGAAGCTGCGCAATGGCGGCCGCAGTCTCGGCGGCAGCCTGACCTGGGAAAAGCCGCAGCATCTCGCGTCGTTCGCCGCCGATGGGCCGTTCGCGGGGATCGCGGTGCCGCCCGACGTCACCGTCAACCGCCAGGTGCTGGCCGAGCCCGACGCGGTGCTGGCGACCAAGAGCTGGGCCTCGCTCGCCGACGGCACGCCGCTGGTCACCGGCGAGCATCGCGGCAAGGGTCTGGTGACGCTGTTCCACGTCAGCGCCGACATGCGCTGGTCGGACCTGCCGATGTCCGGCACCTTCGTCGAAATGCTGCGGAGGCTGGTCGACATGTCGGGCTACACCTCGACGCCGGGCGCCGGCGTCGCCGCCGAGGCCAATGCCGCAGAGACGGTAGCGCCGCTGCGGACGCTCGACGGCTTCGGCGCGTTCGGACCGCCGCCGGCCTCGGCCAAGCCGATCCCGACCGACTGGCGGGAACGCGGCAGCGCCGATCATCCGCCCGGCTTCTACGGTCCCGCCGACGGCCCGATCGCCGTCAATACGCTGGCGTCCGCCGACCGCATCGCGCCGCTCGACACCGCGGCGATCGCGGCGCGGCGCGCGAACTACACCAATGCCGAGCCGCGCGATCTGCGCGGCATGCTGCTCGCCTCCGCGCTCGGGCTGTTCGGGCTCGACGCGCTGATCGTGGCGCTGATCGGCGGCGGCCTCGCCGCGCTGCTGATGCGGCGCCGTCGCGCGGTGACCACCGCACTGGCGCTGCTGTTCGCACTGCCGCTGGCGACGATGCCTCAGCCGTCCTACGCCGACGGCCCGAAGGACGACTTCGCCATCAAGGCGACGTCGCAGACCCATCTTGCCTACGTGATCACCGGCAATGCCGACGTCGACCAGATCGTCAAAGCCGGGATGAACGGGCTGACGCTGTTTCTGGCGCAGCGCACCGCGCTGGAAGCCGGCGAGCCGATCGGCGTCGATCCGGCGCGCGACGAATTGTCGTTCTTCCCGCTGATCTACTGGCCGATGATCGCGGGCGCGCCGAAGCCGCCGCAGGACGCGCTCAACAAGATCGACGCCTACATGAAGCAGGGCGGCACCGTGATCTTCGACACCCGCGACGCGATCGAGGCGCCGGCGGGCCCGAACGGCGCCTCGCAGACGCCGGGGATGCTGACGCTACGCAACGTGCTGTCGTCGCTCGACGTGCCCGAACTCGAGCCGGTGCCGCGCGAGCACGTGCTGACCAAGACGTTCTATCTGCTGCGCGACTTCCCTGGCCGCTTCACCTCCGGCGAGACCTGGGTCGAAACCCTGCCGCGCGAGAGCGACGACGACGACACTGCGCGGCCGGCGCGCGGCGGCGACGGCGTGTCGCCGATCATCATCACCTCGAACGATTTCGCCGGCGCCTGGGCGATGCGGCCCGACGGCCAGCCGATGCTGCCGCTGACGCCGGGCGAACCGCGCCAGCGCGAATTCGCCTTCCGCGCCGGCGTCAACATCGTGATGTACACCCTGACCGGCAACTACAAAGCCGACCAGGTGCATGCGCCGGCCCTGATCGAGCGGCTGGGGCAGTGATGCAAGGTCATTCCGCCGTCCACACGTCATTCCGGGGCGCGAGCGCAGCTCGCGAGCCCGGAATCCCGAGATGCCCTGAACCTCTAGATTCCGGGTTCGCGCCGAGAGGCGCGCCCCGGAATGACGGCAGCAAAGGGAGTACTTGATGCAATACGGCATCGCCTTCGCGCCTCTGGTTCCTGCGGCCGTGCTGTGGGTTGCGCTCGTCGCGATTGCGGTGATCGCGCTCGTGCTGCTGCTGGGGCGCTCGCGCGGGGCGCTGGTCCGGATCGCGGCGCTGGCGCTGATCGTGCTGGCGCTGGCCAACCCGTCCTTCACCCGCGAGGAGCGCGAGCCGCTGTCGAGCGTCGCAGCCGTCGTCGTCGACAAGAGCCCGAGCCAGAATTTCGGCAGCCGCACCCAGGAGGCCGAGCAGGCCAAGCAGGCGCTGGTCGAGCGGCTGAAGCAGCTCAAGGGCGTCGAGGTCCGCGTCGTCGAGGCCGGCCAGGCCGATGGCGAGACCGACGGCACCAAGCTGTTCGGCGCGCTGACCTCGGCGCTGTCCGACGTGCCGACCGACCGGGTCGCCGGCGCTTTCCTGATCACCGACGGCCGCGTCCACGACGTTCCGGCCAATGCCGCGGCGCTCGGCTTCCAGGCGCCGGTGCACGCGCTGATCACCGGCCGCAGCAACGAACGCGATCGCCGCATCGCGATCGTCGCCGCCCCGCGCTTCGGCATCGTCGGCCAGACCCAGACCATCACCTACCGGCTCGACGATCAGGGCATCAGCGGCGAGCGCGCCCGCGTCGTGATCCGCCGCGACGGCGAGACGCTGAGCGAGCGCAGCGTCGCCAGCGGCCAGACCATCAATGTCGACGTCGACATCAAGCACGCCGGCCCGAACATCGTCGAGATCGAGGCCTCGCCGGTCGAGAACGAACTGACCACGGTCAACAACCGCGCCGTGGTGTCGATCGACGGCGTGCGCGACAAGCTGCGGGTGCTGTTGGTGTCGGGCGAGCCGCATTCCGGCGAGCGCACCTGGCGCAACCTCTTGAAGTCCGACGCCAGCGTCGACCTCGTTCACTTCACCATTCTGCGGCCGCCGGAGAAGCAGGACGGCACGCCGATCAACGAACTGTCGCTGATCGCGTTTCCGACCCGCGAGCTGTTCCAGCAGAAGATCAACGAATTTCAGTTGATCATCTTCGATCGCTACGCCCGCCAGGGCGTGCTGCCGATCGCCTATTTCGACAACATCGCCCGCTATGTGAAGAACGGCGGCGCGGTGCTGGTGTCGGCCGGACCGGACTACGCCTCGACCACCTCGATCTGGCGGACGCCGCTCGACAGCCTGCTGCCGGCCGAGCCGGTCGGCGTCACCGAGAAGCCGTTCTATGCGCATCTGAGCGACGCCGGCAAACGCCACCCGGTGACGCGTGGGCTGGAAGGCTCGAACTCGGAGCCGCCGAAATGGAGCCGCTTCTTCCGCACCGTCGACACCCGCAACACCACGACGCCGCCGCTGATGACCGGCGCCGACAACGCGCCGCTCTTGCTGCTCTCCCACTATGGCGAGGGCCGCGTCGCGCTGCTGCTGAGCGACCACATCTGGCTGTGGGCGCGCGGCTACGAGGGCGGCGGCCCGCATCTCGATCTGCTGCGGCGGATGTCGCACTGGCTGATGAAGCAGCCGGATCTCGACGAAGAGGCGCTGCGGCTGAAGGTCGAGGGCAAGGATCTGCAGGTGATCCGTCAGACCATGGCGGACGCCGTGCCGCCGGTCACGATCACCTCGCCGTCCGGCCAGACCAAGCAGCTGACGCTGGCCTCGAACGATCCCGGCACCTGGCGCGCCACGCTGCCGGCCGACGAACTCGGCCTGTGGCAGGCGACCGACGGCACGCTGAAGGCGCTGATCAATGTCGGCCCGGTGAACCCGAAGGAGTTCTCCGAGGTCACCTCGACCCCCGACACGCTGAAGCCGCTGGCGCAGGCGACCGGCGGCGACGCGCGGCGGATCGCCGACAGCGGCAGCGTCGAGCTGCCGCGGATCGTGCCGGTGCAGTCCGCCACGCTGTTCCGCGGCGACGGCTGGCTCGGCGTCCGGATGCGCGACGCCAGCGTCGTCCGCGGCGTCGGCGTGCTGCCGGTGTTCACCGGCCTGATCGGCCTGCTGCTGCTCCTCGGCGCATTCGCGGCAACGTGGCTGCGCGAGGGACGTTGAGGCGCAACACGCACGGCCTGCTCCCTCGCCCCGCTCTTGCGGGGAGAGGGTTGGGGTGAGGGGCTGCGGACGTCCCGCGTATGCATGCGGTGAGTTGAGCGCAGTGCCACGCCCCTCACCCGATCCGCATCTACGATGCGGATCGACCTCTCCCCGCAGAAGGGCGGGGAGAGGTTAAGAAGACCAATCCTTGAACCGCCTGGTGAAGGCTTCGACGTCGATCAGGCCTCGAATGTGCTTGCCGTCGCCGATCTTGCGCGCGCCGACCCAGCAGGCGACCTCGAAGCTGACGGTGCGCTGGTCGACGGCAGTGACCTTCGACACCGTCCGCACCACATGGCCGACCAGCGCCGGCGTGAGATGGCGGATGTCGACGCCGGTGCCGACCGTGACCCAGCCTTGCGGCAGCTTCGGCTGGATCGCCTCGCCCGAGGCCATTTCCATTTCGAGGATCATCATCGGGGTCGCGAACACCGCCGGCATATCCGGCACGAAATGCTGCACCGTCTGCTCCGGCGCCACCGTGATCTGCCGCTCGGCGCTCATGCCGGCAGAGAGAATATCGCGCGCGTCCATTGCGGCCTCTTGCTTCGCCCATGACTTAACGTTCGTCATTCCGGGGCGCGCGAAGCGCGAACCCGGAATCCATACGCCCAGTGTCAGCGATGACAACGGGCGTGGCAAGTCAGCGGCCAACCGCAAGCACGGTGGTTATGGATTCCGGGTTCGCTCACTTCGTGAGCGCCCCGGAATGACGAACGAGAGGTTTTTGGGAAAGCGCTTACTTCGCCTGCTCGGCCTTGCGCTCGATGAAGGTCTTGCCGCCCTTCATCTTGTTGCCGAGCGGGGCTTCGTTGATCTGGATCACCACGTCCTCGGCCTTGACGCCGAGATGCGTCACCAGCGCCTGCGAGATGTCGCGCATCATCGCCGCCTTCTGCTCGGCGGTGCGGCCTTCGGCCATGTTGACGGTGATCTCGGGCATCGTGATGTTCTCCCTGCGTTTTGTAAGTTGTTTTGTTCGTCATTCCGGGGCGCGAGCGAAGCTCGCGAACCCGGAATCTCATGGTGCCCTGAACTGCGAGATTCCGGGTTCGCGCCTGACGGCGCGCCCCGGAACGACGGCTACCGCCACGTCACGTCGTGCCGCGCCAGGATCCGTCGCACTTCGTCGATCATCCCGAGTTGCGGCACTTTGCGCTGGGCGTCGGCCTGGCGCTGCAGATAGTCGTCGCGATCCTTGTCCAGCGCGGCGAGTTCGGCGCCGAGGATCAGGTCCTTGACGATCACCTGCGGGCCGTCCGGATCGTTCTTCTCGTCGGAGCCCTGGATGATCACGCAAGGCGAGTTGCGCTTGTCGGCGTATTTGAGCTGGTTGCCCATGTTCTTCGGATTGCCGAGATAGAGCTCGGCGCGGATGTCCTCGGCGCGGAGCTGCGACACCATCTTCTGGTAGTCGGCGAGGCGCTCGCGGTCGAACACTGTCACCACCACCGGGCCGGTCGCGGGCCGGGTCCCGAGCTTGCCGATCAGCGTCAGCGCCGCCTGCAGCCGCGACACGCCGATCGAGAACCCTGTCGCCGGCACCGGCTCGCCGCGGAAACGCGAGACGAGGCCGTCGTAACGCCCACCACCGCCGACCGAGCCGAACCGGACCGGCCGGCCCTTCTCGTCCTTGGTCTCGAGCAGCAGTTCGACCTCGTAGACCGGGCCGGTGTAGTACTCGAGGCCGCGGACGACGGATGAACTTATAACAATACGACCATTGCCATAGCCGCTTGCTTCAAAGAGATCGGCGATTACTCGCAGCTCATCAATTGCGGCTTTAGCAGTGGCATTGCTGCCAAATATCTCTTCTAAAGCATCTAGTGTAGCGCTTGCTGGAAATCCGATCCCTGAAGCGGCAAAATCGGCCGCCTGCTTTTCCTCCAATTTTGCAACCGCGAGATAGCCTTCGATTAGCTTCAGTTGTTCAGGGTTTAGCTCGGCACCCTTTGTGAAATCGCCCTTGCCTTCTTCACCGCCGTCCCAACGCCCTGGGCCCAAGAGCTTCTTGACGTCTTCGATGGAGAATTTGTCCAGCTTATCAATCGCTCGCAGCACCGTGAGCCTACGCCCGGCGTTCTCGTCGCCGCCAAGCCCGATCGACTCCAGCACCCCATCCAGCACCTTGCGGTTGTTCACCTTCACCACGTAGCTGCCGCGCGGAATGCCCAGCGCTTCCATCGTGTCGGCGGCCATCATGCACATCTCGGCGTCCGCGGCCGGCGAGCCGGAGCCCACCGTGTCGGCGTCGAACTGCATGAACTGGCGGAAGCGGCCGGGGCCGGGCTTCTCGTTGCGGAACACCCAGCCGAACCGGTAGCTGCGATACGGCTTCGGCAGCGCGTCGAAATTCTCGGCGACGTAGCGCGCCAGCGGCGCGGTGAGGTCGTAGCGCAGGCTGATCCACTGCTCGTCGTCGTCCTGCAGCGAGAACACGCCCTCGTTGGGGCGGTCCTGGTCGGGCAGGAACTTGCCGAGCGCGTCGGTGTATTCGAACGCCGGGGTCTCGACCGGCTCGAAGCCGTAGCGTTCGTAGACCTCGCGGATGGTCTCGACCATCGCGCGCGTCGCGGCGATCTCGGCGGGGCCGCGGTCGGCCAGGCCGCGCGGCAGCCGGGCGCGGAGTTTCTGCGGTTTCTTCGGTTTTTCAGCCATTGTCGTCTTTCAGCCTCGGGCCGGGTTGGTACCAGCCGCCCTGCTCCGCAGCAAGGCTGGGTTGTGTGATCCAGCGCAAATCCGCGCATCGAGCATGGTCTATCGCAGATGGTAGACCCACGGAAAATTGCTGGCTCGCGGCGTTTCCGCCATCGCCCGAAGCTGCTAGCTTGCCGCGCCGCCCGAAAACCCAGCCTGCGCATGCATGAGGAGCGTTATGTTAGACAAGAGCAAGCCCAATTCCGCCGTCAACGTGCCGAACGACCTCGAGGCGTTCTGGATGCCGTTCACGGCGAACCGGGCCTTCAAGCGCGCGCCGAAGATGATCGCAGGCGCCAAGGACATGCACTATTTCACCACGGACGGGCGCAAGATCATCGACGCCGCCGCCGGCATGTGGTGCAGCAACGCCGGCCACGGCCGCGCCCAGATTTCCGCGGCGATCGCCGCCCAGGCCGACGCGCTCGACTTCTCGCCGCCGTTCCAGTTCGGCCAGCCGAAGGCGTTCGAGCTCGCCAGCCGAATCGCCGATCTGGCGCCGGAAGGCCTCGACCACGTGTTCTTCTGCAATTCCGGCTCGGAAGCCGCCGACACCGCGCTGAAGATCGCGATGGCCTGGCAGCAGATCCGCGGCCAGGGCTCGCGCACCCGTTTCATCGGCCGCGAGCGCGGCTATCACGGCGTCGGCTTCGGCGGCACCGCGGTCGGCGGCATCGGCAACAACCGCAAGATGTTCGGCACGCTGCTCAACGGCGTCGACCATCTGCCTGCGACCTATGATCGCGACAAGCAGGCCTTCAGCAAGGGCGAGCCGGAGTACGGCGCGCATTTCGCCGACGCGCTCGAGGGCCTCGTCGCTCTGCACGGCGCCAACACCATCGCGGCGGTGATCGTCGAGCCGATGGCCGGCTCCACCGGCGTGCTGCCGGCGCCGAAGGGCTATCTCAAGAAGCTGCGCGAGATCACCAAGAAGCACGGCATCCTGCTGATCTTCGACGAGGTCATCACCGGCTACGGCCGGCTCGGCCACGCCTTCGCCGCCGAGCGCTACGGCGTCACCCCGGACATGATCACCTTCGCCAAGGGCGTCACCAACGGCGCGGTGCCGATGGGCGGCGTGATCGCCACCAGCGAAATCCACGATGCCTTCATGACCGGCCCGGATTACGCGGTGGAGCTGTTCCACGGCTACACCTATTCCGCGCACCCGCTGGCCTGCGCGGCCGGCCTCGCCACGCTCGACATCTATCGTGACGAAAAGCTGTTCGAGCACGCCAAGGCGCTGGAGCCGAAATTCGCCGATGCGGTGATGTCGCTGAAGTCGGAGCCGAACGTTCTCGACATCCGCACCGTCGGCCTCACCGCCGGCATCGACCTCGCGCCGACGGCCGACGGTCCCGGCAAGCGCGGCTTCGAGGCGATGAACTCGGCGTTCCACGACCACGATCTGATGCTGCGGATCGCCGGCGACACCCTGGCGCTGACCCCGCCGCTGATCCTCAGCGAGGACCATATCGGCGAAATCGTCGACAAGGTCGGCCGTGTGATCCGCGCCATCGCCTGACGCCGCCTGCCGCGCTCCCGCCTTCGGCGGACGAATCCAGTGGACTCGTCCGCCGAATCACCAATGATGGCGGGATCGGCAGGAAAATCGGCGCTGGATGATCCGAATCTCGACCATTTTTATCGCGATCTGCATGGTGCTGATCTCCGTGTCACTGGGCACGGTGGTGTATTCGATTGCCGGATTCAGCGGCATCGAGTCGGCGATCGTCGCGCTGGCGACGCTGACCCTGTTCATCCTGTACAATGCCGTCTCGATGCGGCTGCGCGATCGCACCGACGCCAGCCACCAGGTCGCCGACCTGTCGCGCGGCACCGCCGACCTCGCCCGCCAGATCGCCGAATTCGGCCGAAGGCTGGCGGCGGTCGAGGCCAAGGTGATGGCGGCCAATGCGGCCAGCCAGGACCGCACCCAGGTCGCCATGAGCGAGATCGGCGAATTGGGGCTGCTGGTGAAGCAGCTCGCCGCCTCGGTCGCCACCCATGAGGACCTGCTGACGTCGGCCGCCCAAGGCGGACCGCCACCGGCCGCCGCCCCGCGCCGGGAGCCGATGCTCGATCCGGAAGCCCGAGTCGAGGATCAGCAGAGCGTCTCGGCCGCCCCCGAACCGATGACCCTGAGCGAACTCGCCCCCGCCCCGGCGACGACGCTGCCGGCAGCACCGAAGCCGGCGCGCGACCCGGCGGAGGTCCTGACCGCGGTGAAGGCCGGCCTGGAGGCCGGCCGGCTCGACATCTATCTGCAGCCGCTGGTGAGCCTGCCGCAGCGCAAGGTGCGGTTCTACGAGATCGTCACCCGGCTGCGCGACGGCAAGGATCAGATCCTGACCGCCGACGAATTCCTCAGCATCGCCGAAACCGCCGGGCTGATGGGCCAGATCGACCACGCGGTGATGTTGCGCGCCGTGCAGGTGCTGCGCCGCCTGATGGTGCGCAACAAGGAAGTCGGCGTGTTCGTCAATATCGCCGCCGCGACGCTGTCCGATCCCGAAGCGTTCGCGCAATGCCTGGATTTCCTCGAGGCCAACCGGGCGCTGGCGCCGTCGTTCGTGCTGGAGTTCAAGCAGAGCACGCTGCGCAATCTCGGACCGCTCGAGATCGAGCACCTCGCGGCGCTGGCGCAGCGCGGTTTCCGGTTCTCGATCGACCACGTCACCGACCTGCGGTTCGAGCCGCGCGAGCTCGCCGACCGCGGCGTGCGCTTCATCAAGGTGCCGGCGGCGCTGCTGCTCGACCAGCGGGAAAAGCCGGCCGCCGACATCCACCCCGCGGACCTGTCCGACCTGCTCGGCCGGTTCGGCATCGACCTGATCGCCGAGCGGATCGAGGGGGAACGCGCCGTGGTCGACCTGCTTGACTACGATGTGCGGTTTGGGCAGGGGTTCTTGTTCGCAGCGCCCCGTCCGCTGCGTCCCGAGACCGCCCCATCGCCTGCGCCCATCCCACCCGGCGACAAGGCCAAGCAGGACATCGCCCCTCCGCATGATGCAGGCCCCTCCCCGAAGGGCGAACCCGCCCGGATCGATACGCCGCGCGCCACGTCCGGCATCGCGGCGCTGGCGCGCCGCGCCGTCGGCCCCGTCTGACCGCTTCACCGCATGACCACGCTGCGTTTCGTCGAGCACCTGCGTGAGCTGGTCGGGTCCGTCGATGTCGTGCTCAGCGACATCTGGGGCGTCGTGCACAACGGCCTGGAGTCGTTCCCCGAAGCCTGCGAGGCGCTGCGCACGGCGCGCCAGCAAGGCCGCACCGTGGTGCTGATCACCAACGCGCCGCGCCCGGCGGATTCGGTGCAGCGCCAGCTCCGCAAGCTGCACGTGCCGGACGATTGCTACGACGCCATCGTTTCGTCGGGCGACCTGACCCGCAACTACGTCGCCGAGCATCCCGGCCAGTCGGTGTTCTGGCTCGGGCCGGATCGCGACAATTCGATCTATCGCGGCCTCGACGCGGTGCTGACCCCGCTCGACAAGGCCGACTACATCATCTGCACCGGCCCGTTCGACGACGAGACCGAATCCGCCGAGGACTATCGCGCGATGATGGGCGAGGCGCTGGCGCGCAAGCTGACGCTGGTCTGCGCCAATCCGGACATCGTCGTCGAGCGCGGAGACCGGCTGATCTATTGCGCCGGCGCGATCGCCGAGCTGTATCGCGAACTCGGCGGCGACGTGATCTTCTACGGCAAGCCGCACCGGCCGATCTACGACCGCGCGATGGCGATCGCGCACGGCCTGCGCGACGCCGAGACGCCGCGCCAGCGCGTGCTGGCGATCGGGGATTCGGTCCGCACCGATCTCGCCGGCGCGCAGAGCTACGGCATCGACCTGCTGTTCGTCACCCGCGGCATCCATTCCGACGCCTTCGAGGGCATCGACCGGCTGGACTCCGCCGCCGTGACCGAGCTGTTCGGCCACCCGCCGCTGGCGCTGACGCGGGAACTGCGGTGGTAAGCGCGCAGCGCTGAATTTGGCACGTCATTCCGGGGCGCTCGCGACAGCGAGCGAACCCGGAATCCAGCGGTTGTTGCACCCGGCGCCGGATGAACAGCTCGAGATTCCGGGTTCGCGCTGCGCGCGCCCCGGAATGACGGGGAGATGCAAATAGCAACAAAAAACGCGCCCCTTTCGGAGCGCGTCTTCTCAAACCAAAAGCGGATTCGAGGCGCGTTACGCCGCGACGTGATCCGGGAACACCGCGTCGATCTTGGTCTTCAGCGTCGCCGCGTTGAACGGCTTGACGATGTAGTTGTTCACGCCCGCCTTCTTCGCCGCGATCACGTTCTCGGTCTTGGATTCCGCGGTGATCATGATGAACGGCGTCTGCGACAGATTGGGATCGGCGCGGACTTCCTTGAGCAGGTCGTAGCCGGTCATCGGCTCCATGTTCCAGTCCGAGATCACCAGGCCGTACTTCTTGGTCCGCATCTTCTCGAGCGCGGCCGAGCCGTCGCTGGCGTCGTCGATGTGCTCGAAGCCGAGCTGCTTCAGAAGATTACGAATGATCCGGATCATGGTGCTGTAGTCGTCCACCACCAGGACCGACATTGACAAATCAACCGCCATCTTCAACTCCCAGGGGCACCGCCTCGGTGCGCCGAAACGCCCCAAACGGTGGGCTAAATTGTGGTTCTCAGGACGACCCGACGTTCGAAACGTCCGGCCCCATCCGGAGACCAGAACTAGCACCGCTGATTAAACAGCCCGTTAACCGGGCGTCGTCGGAGCGTCACGGTCGAGGCTACGGAAACGACCGCGAATGGCGGCTTTCCGCATATTTCTCGCGATCCCGCAAATCCCCCGTATTCTTACGGGCGCATGATCGGGGACCGTCCGGCCATCGCCCGCCGTCGCCATGGCGGGCCGCGCCGCCGACTGCTAGGGAATGCCGATGAACTATCGCCACGCCTTTCACGCCGGCAATTTTGCCGACGTCATCAAGCACATCGTTCTGGTCCGGATCCTGACCTATCTGCAGGAGAAGCCGGCGCCGTTCCGGGTGATCGACACCCACGCCGGCGCCGGGCTGTACGACCTGACCAGCGACGAAGCTCGCCGCGGCAGCGAGTGGACCACCGGGATCGCCCGGGTGCTGCAGGCCCGGTTCACCGACGAGGCGGGCGAACTGATCAAGCCCTATCTGGACATCGTTCGCGCCTTCAACCCGCAGCGCGACCTGACCGCCTATCCGGGATCGCCGCTGATCGCCCGCGCCCTGCTGCGGCCGCAGGACTCCATGGTGGCCAGCGAGCTGGAGCCGGTGGCGCGCAAGCAGCTGATCAATGCGCTGCGCCGCGATACCCAGGCGCGGGTGGTCGATCTCGACGGCTGGCAGGCGCTGACGGCGTTCGTGCCGCCGAAGGAGCGCCGCGGCCTGGTGCTGATCGACCCGCCGTTCGAAAAGAAGGACGAATTCGAACGATTGGCCGCGGGCGTGAGCACGGCTTACGCGAAATGGCCGACCGGGATCTATCTTCTGTGGTATCCGGTGAAGAACCGCCGCGCCACCGAGACGCTGGCCGACCGCGTCGCAACCGTCGCCGCGGCCGGCGGCGAGGGCAAATGCCTGCGCCTCGAGTTCAGCGTCGCACCGCAACAGCCGGACGGCGCGCTGACCTCCACCGGGCTGCTGGTGGTGAATCCGCCGTGGACGCTGGCGTCGGAGTTGAGAGTCGTTCTTCCCGAGCTGGAAAGACCGCTGGGCCAGGGCGGCGTCAGCCGCTATCGGCTCGAGCTACCTCGCGGTTGACTACTCGAGCAGTGACCTTCGTTGCCGCGAAAAGTCGCAATTGAGCCGTAGTCAATCCGCGCAAATCCGTATTATGCTGAGTTCATTGGACTGGCTTTACGTTCCGCTTCCGCGAATGGGGGCGGCGGAGTGACAAGGCCGTACTACCTCGGACCGGCGGAATCAGCAGGTCCTGCTCTCGGCCAAGCTTTCCGGCAGCGCAATGCCAGGTCGCACCGAAGCGCCGGCGCGCGACGGAAAGCATGCGGGAGGAGTTTCCGGAATGCCTATGACGGGAACGGTGAAGTTCTTCAATGGAGAACGCGGCTACGGGTTCATCAAACCGGATGACGGGGGCCGCGATGTATTTGTTCATATCACTGCAGTCGAGCGTGCCGGCTTGAAGGATCTGACCGAAGGTCAGCGTATTTCATTCGAGGTCGAGCCAGACAAGAAGGGCAAGGGCCCCAAGGCGGTCAATCTGGTGATTTCGTAGTCCGTCGCCGGCTGGTCAGGACCGAGCGCGAAAGCCGCGACGACGACGCGACGGGATTTGAGACCTGCCAGTGACGGCGTAGCGATACGAGCCACGGCGACCGCGCATGTGCGTGGGATCGACCGCCAACCATCGCGGCTCGCAACTGCACGCGGATCGTTCGGAGAGTGACGCCGGCAAGCGGTCGCGCGCGGCCGACGGCGCGGCGTTGCCGCTCGCTGCATTTCCCAAAAAAAATCCCGGCCACGAGGGCCGGGAATGTTGTTCGCCGAGTTTCTTGCTCGCGAAGAAGGCGTCGCGACCTTTAGAAGTGGTAGTTGATGCCGGCGCGGATGACGCCGAAATTGTAGCCGTTCGGGGCGCCGGTGATGATGAAGTTGTTGGTCGACAGGCTGCCGTAGAGATATTCGACCTTGGCGCTGAGTTTCGGCGCGAAGGCGAATTCGGCGCCGGCGCCGACGGTCCAGCCCGCAGACGTGTGGCTCTCGGTCGACAGCAGGTTCTGCCCCTTCAACTGACCGAACGCGAGACCGCCGGTGGCGTAGAGCAGCACGTCGTTCATGGCGTAACCGACACGGCCGCGAGCCGTCCCGAACCAGGGGTTCGAGAATTTGTACGGCGCGAAGGTGTCGTCGGCGGTCGAGAACTGGATGTCGCCCTCGAGACCGAAGACGATGTTGCCGTTCTGCCAGTTGTAGCCGCCCTGCACGCCGCCCGAGAAGCCGGACGGCTTGGTGATGTTGTTGGTGACGTTGCCCCAGGAATAGCCGAGGTTGCCGCCCAGATACGGTCCGGCCCAGCTGAAAGCGTTCAGCGGCTGATTGACGGTGTAGGGCGCCCGCGAGCCGTAATAGCCCATATCGGCCGCCTGTGCCGTCGACGCTCCTGCGGCGAGAATGGTCGCCGCCGCCATCACAAGTTTACGCATCTTACTCTCCTCGACGGCAGCGCAGCTTTCGCGCGCCGTCCGTCCAGCCATCGGCCAGCTCTGGCCGCGGGAAAAAGCATCCGGGATGGTTACGGATTTCCACTTTTTTCCGGTAAGATTTATCGAGAGTTTTAAGTTAAGCGGCTGTTAAACCGGCCGCGGTTCCAGTCGTCGTTCTTAACAAAGTCTTACTTTCCAAGCATCGCGGCGACAGCGTGGCGCCGGCCGAAGGCGCGCCTGGGATGTGGGTTCCGCTGCGCCGCGCTGGCACCGGCCGGCCCGACCACCTAATTTAGGACCATGAATCAAGACCCTGCCGAGACCCGCGAGATCGCGGCCGCATCGCCCGCGGATCCGTCCGTATCGCCGGTCTCGCCCGATCCGAAGCCCCGCCCCGCGCCCGGCGCGCAGGACATCGACGCCGCCACCGCCTCGCTGACCGTCGACGAGGACGACGAGGCGCGGCTGCCTGAGATCGAGGACGACAGCGCCGAACCGGCCGACGGCCCGCTCGCGGTCGGTCGCGCCGCGATCGAGCAGGCGGTTCGCCTGGCGCCGACTTCGCCGGGCGTCTACCGGATGCTGAACGCCGCACACGATGTGCTCTATGTCGGCAAGGCCAAGAACGTGAAGAAGCGGCTGTCGTCCTATGCGCGGCCGACCGGGCACGTGCTGCGGATCGCCCGGATGATCGCCGCGACCGTGACGGTGGAGATCATCTCGACCTCGACCGAAACCGAGGCGCTGCTGCTCGAAGCCAACCTGATCAAGCAGCTGCGACCGCGCTTCAACGTGCTGCTGCGCGACGACAAGTCGTTTCCCTACATCCTGATCACCGGCGACCATTGGGCGCCGCAGATCCTCAAGCATCGCGGCGCGCAGACCCGGCCCGGCCGCTATTTCGGGCCGTTCGCCTCGGTCGGCGCGGTCAACCGCACCATCACGGCGCTGCAGCGCGCCTTCCTGGTGCGGTCGTGCACCGATTCGTTCTTCGAGAGCCGCACAAGGCCCTGCCTGCTGTATCAAATCCGGCGCTGCGCCGGCCCATGCACCAGCGAAGTCGACTTCCCCGGCTATACCGAGCTGGTGCGCGAGGCGACCGACTTCCTGTCCGGCCGCAGCCGGGCGGTGAAGCAGGAACTCGCCGTCGAAATGGAGAAGGCCTCGAACGAGCTCGAATTCGAGACCGCCGCGCTGTATCGCGACCGCCTCGCGGCGCTGTCGGCGATCCAGTCCCAGCAAGGCATCAACCCGCGCACCGTCGAAGAAGCCGACGTGTTCGCGATCTATCAGGAGGGCGGCTATTCCTGTGTCGAGGTGTTCTTCTTCCGCACCGGGCAGAACTGGGGCAACCGCGCCTATTTCCCGCGCGCCGAGAAGTCGTTCACGCCCGAGGAAGTGCTGGCGTCTTTTCTGGCGCAATTCTACGACGACAAGCCGCCGCCGAAGCTGATCCTGCTGTCGCACGACATCGAGGAGTGCGAGCTGCTGGCCAATGCGCTGTGCATCAAGGCCGGCCACAAGGTCGAGATCTCGGTGCCCAAGCGCGGCGAGAAGAAAGAGCTGGTTGCGCACGCCGCCACAAATGCGCGCGAGGCGCTCGGCCGCAAGCTCGCCGACACCGCGACCCAGACCCGGCTGCTGCAGAGCCTCGCCGCCACGCTCGGCCTGCCGAAGCCGCCGCAGCGGATCGAGGTCTACGACAACAGCCACATCCAGGGCACCAACGCGGTCGGCGCCATGATCGTCGCCGGCCCGGACGGCTTCATCAAGAACCAGTACCGCAAGTTCAACATCCGCTCCGAAGGCCTCACCCCGGGCGACGACTACGCGATGATGCGCGAGGTGCTGCAGCGCCGGTTCAAGCGGCTGGTCGCGGCCCGCGCCGAAGGCGAGACGCCGGCCAAGGACGACGAGACCCCGCTCTGGCCCGACCTCGTGATCATCGACGGCGGCCGCGGCCAGCTCAACGCCGCCCGCGGCGTGCTGGCCGAGCTCGGCCTCGGCGCCGAGGTGACGCTGCTCGGCGTCGCCAAGGGTCCGGACCGCGACGCCGGCCGCGAGACGCTGTTCATGCCGGAGCGCGAAGCGATCAAGCTCGAGCCGCGCGACCCGGTGCTGTATTTCATCCAGCGGCTGCGCGACGAGGCCCACCGCTTCGTGATCGGCTCGCACCGGAAGCTGCGCAAGAAGGACATTCGCGAGGCCGGGCTGCAGGAGATTCCCGGCATCGGCCCGACCCGCAAGCGGGCGCTGCTGCACCATTTCGGCACGCTCAAGGAGATCGAACGCGCCTCGATCGCCGACCTCGGCAAGGTTCCGGGAATCAGCGCCGAAAGCGCCCGCCGGATCTTCGATTTCTTTCATCCGGGCCCGGGCTGAGCCGCCGTGCGCTCGACCAAAGTCGGCTGCGGCGCCAACCATCGGGGCGCATGCGGATTTCACCTTTTCCTGATACGGATCGGGGACCGCCCTTGTGGGAGTTGACCTTCCGGCGCGGGCAGTATTGGTAAGCTCGATGAACGATGTTTCGACCAGGGCGCCGGCGCGGGGAGCGAAGTCGCTGACGCTTCCGAATATCCTGACCTACGCCCGTATCGCGGCGATTCCGGTCGTGGTCGGCTGCATCTATGCGCAGTCGATCCTGGGCGGCCCGCTCGCGCTGCGCTGGGTGGCTTTGGCGGTGTTCATCGCCGCGGCGATCACCGATTTCCTCGACGGCTATTATGCCCGGATCTGGGACCAGCATTCGGCGTTCGGCCGGATGCTCGACCCGATCGCCGACAAGCTGCTGGTAGCATCCTGCCTGTTGATGCTCGCGGCCGACGGCATCATCCACGGCTGGACGCTGTGGGCCGCGATCGTGATCCTGTGCCGCGAAATCCTGGTGTCGGGCCTGCGCGAATATCTCGCCGCGCTGCGGGTCAGCGTCCCGGTGACCAAGCTGGCGAAATGGAAGACCACGGTGCAGTTGGTGGCGATCGGCTTCCTGCTCGCCGGCGACGCCGGCGACGAGGTGCTGCCCTACACCACCCAGATCGGCCTGATGCTTCTGTGGATCTCGGCACTGGTGACGATGTACACCGGCTACGACTATTTCCGCGCCGGCATCCATCATTTGATCGAGGAGGACTCGCGATGAAGGTGAAGTATTTCGCCTGGGTGCGCGAGCGGATCGGCCTCGAGGAAGAAACCGTCGAACCGCCGGCCGAGGTCGCGACCGTGTCCGATCTGATCGGCTGGCTGTCGGCGCGCGGCGAAGGCTATGCCTTCGCGTTCGAGAAGCCGGCGGTGATCCGCACCGCGCTCGACCGCACCCATGCGCGCCCCGACACGCCGATCGCCGGCGCCCGCGAGATCGCCTTCTTTCCGCCGATGACCGGCGGCTAAGCGCGCCGCGCACGGGATGATCCCATGACCGTTCCGGTGACGATCCGTATCCAGGAAGCCGATTTCGACATCGCCGCCGAGATCGCGGCGATGACCAAGGGGCGCACCGACATCGGCGCGGTGGTGAGCTTTTCCGGCATCTGCCGCGGCGCCGACGACGGCGATGATGTCGCGGCGCTGACGCTCGAACATTATCCCGGCATGGCCGAGGACGAGATCGGCCGCCACGCCGCCGAAGCGATCAAGCGCTGGCCGGTCACCGGGCTGACCATCGTGCACCGCGTCGGCCGGATGCTACCCGGCGACAACATCGTGCTGGTGCTGGCCGCCTCTGCGCATCGCCAGGCGGCGTTCTCGGCGGCCGAATTCCTGATGGATTATCTCAAGGCCAACGCGCCGTTCTGGAAGCGCGAAGAACGTGCCGACGGCACACGCTGGGTCGAGGCGCACGACCGCGACGACGCGGCCGCCGCGCGATGGGGCAAGGATTGATGGCGAAGACCACCAAGGCGAAGACCAAAGCCGCGACATCGAAGCCCGCGAAGGCCAAACCTTCGACGGGAAAGAACAAATCGGCCCAGCGCGGCAAGGACCGCCCAGCGAAGCGCCGCGCCGCAATCGCGATGCCGTTGTTGCTCGAGCACGATACGTTCGCCGTCATGCCGGGCGAACTCGTCACCGTGCTCGATTTCCTGCGCTTCGCAGTCAGCCGCTTCGCCGAAGCCGGCGTGGTGTTCGCGCACGGCACCACCGATCCGATCGCCGAAGCCGCCTTCCTGATCGGCGAGGCGCTGCACCTGCATCCCGATCAGTTCGAAATGTTCGCCACGACGCGCGTCACCTTCGCCGAGTCCGAAGTGATCCTCGATCTGATCGCCGGCCGCATCGTGACGCGGCTGCCGGCCGCCTACCTCGTCAACAAGATCTACATGCGCGGCGTGCCGTTCTATGTCGACGAGCGGGTGATCGTGCCGCGCTCCTACATCGGCGAACTGCTCGACTCGCATTTCGACGGCGGCGAGACCTCGCTGATCGACGATCCGGACGCTGTCGAGCGCGTGCTCGATCTGTGCACCGGCTCCGGTTGCCTCGCGATCCTGGCGTCGCGCAGTTTCCCCAACGCGACGATCGACGCGGTCGATCTGTCGACGGACGCGCTCGCCGTCGCCACCCGCAATGTCGGCGACCACCACCTCGGCGAACGCATCACGCTGCATCACGGCGACCTGTTCGCGCCGCTCGGCGAGGCGCGCTACGACCTGATCATCACCAATCCGCCTTACGTCGACGCCGACGGCATGGCGAATCTGCCGGCCGAATGCCGCGCCGAACCAGCGATGGCGTTCGACGGCGGCGACGACGGCCTCGACATCGTCCGCCGGATTCTCGCCGAGGCGAAGGATCATCTGACGCCGGAAGGCGGCCTGCTGTGCGAAGTCGGCCGCTGCCGCCCCGCGATCGAACACCACTTCCCGCATCTGCCGCTGCTGTGGCTCGACAGCGAAGACTCCGACGGCGAAGTGTTCTGGATCGCCGCGGCGGATCTGTAGGTAGTTAGTTCGAAACAACCACCATCGCCGACGTTGAGCCCCCATAGCCGACGTCCAGCCCCGACCTCTCCGCGAGTCATTCCGGGGCGCGAGCGCAGCTCGCGAACCCGGAATCCATACTCCCTGAGTTCTCGGTGAAGCACCGCGTCGGAACGCCTCGCCTTACAGCGAGGACAGTGGTTATGGATTCCGGGTTCGCGCTGCGCGCGCCCCGGAATGACTCGTGGAGAGGTGGTGCGCAAACGTTGACGAGCGGGTTGTTACTGAGACGAACGACTTGTTACTTAGCTGCGCCGAACCGCAGCATCGTGAACTCCGTGTCGTCATACGCACGCCGTTCCAGCTCGGCGAAGCCCTCTGGCGCGACGAAGCCTGCGTCCTTGGCTTCCTCGACGATCAGCAGCGCCTCCGGCAGAAGCCAGCCGCCGTCGCGTAGCGAGGCCAGCGCTTTCTCCGCGAACTGCATGCGATAGGGTGGATCGAGGAACACCAGACTGAACGGCTCGACCGGATGCGCCGGGCCGAGATTGGTCGCGTCGCGGCGATACACTTTGCTGACGCCGCCGAGGCCGAGCGCCTCGACATTGGCGCGCAGCAGCGCACGGGCTTCGGCGCCGTTGTCGACGAACAGAACGAACTTTGCCCCGCGCGACGACGCCTCGATGCCGAGCGCGCCGGTGCCGGCGAACAGGTCGAGCACGCGGGCATCCTGAACCGGATTGTCGTAGGCGTGCATCAGGATGTTGAACAGCGACTCGCGCAGCCGATCCGCGGTCGGGCGGATGCCCTGCGACGACGGCGCCACCAGGTTGCGGCCCCGCAGCCGCCCGCCGATCACGCGCATCGCTTAGTCCTCGCGGGGCGTTTCGCGTTTGCCGTGGTAGCGGCGGGCGGGGCCCCGGGTCAGGCCGCGGTCGCCGCCGCTGCCGGTGCGCTCGACCTTGACCTTGCGGCCCTTGCGATCCTCGACCGCGCCGCGCTTGGTCGGCGGCTTCTTCTTCGGCGCCGGCGCGGCCTCGTCGACGCTCACCACCTTGCCGGGGCGCGGCTTCGGCCGCGTCTCGCTCGGCGACGGCCCGCCGAAATCGGCGCCGGCGAGCGCGATGATCTTGTCGCCGAGCTGCTCGCGCAGCACCCGCGTCTTGACCTCCTCGACCTGGCCTTCCTCGATCTCGAGCAGCTGGAACGGGCCGTAGGAGACGCGGATCAGCCGGTTCACTTCGAGCCCGAGATGCGCCAGCACGTTGCGGACTTCGCGGTTCTTGCCTTCGCGGATCGCGAACACCAGCCAGACATTGGCGCCCTGGTCGCGTTCGAGCTTGGCTTCGATCTCGCCGTATTTGACGCCGTCGACCTCGATGCCGTTCTTCAGCTCGTCGAGCTGCGCCTGGGTGACTTCGCCATGGGCGCGGACGCGGTAGCGCCGCAGCCAGCCGGTTTCGGGGAGTTCGAGCGCGCGCGCCAGCCCGCCGTCATTGGTCAGCAGCAGCAGCCCCTCGGTGTTGAAGTCGAGCCGGCCGATCGAGATCAGGCGCGGCAGGTCTTCGGGCAGATTGTCGAACACCGTCGGCCGGCCCTCGGGGTCGGCATGGGTGGTCATCAGCCCGCGCGGCTTGTGATACAGGAACAGCCGGGTCCGCTCGCGCTCCGGCAACGGCTTGCCGTCGACGGTGATGACGTCCGAATGGGTGACGTCGAGCGCCGGGCTGTCGATCACCTTGCCGTTGACCGCGACGCGGCCATCGGTGATCCAGGTCTCGGCGTCGCGGCGCGAGCACAGGCCGGCGCGGGCCACCACCTTGGCGATGCGATCGCCGGTCTTGTTGTCGACCTTCGCCGGCGGCGCACGCCGCTCCGGCTTGGCGCGATCGGTCTTCGGCCGCTCGCGATAGGCGCCGCGGCCGCCGAACGCCGGGCGCTTGGCGAAGATCCTGGTGTCGTCCTCGTTCTCCCGGCGCGGCCGGTCGAAGCCGCGCTCGGCATTGTCGCGGCTGCGCGGACGATCGGACGAGCGGCCTTCGCTGCGCGGATGCTCGTGCCAGTCGCCGCCTCGCTCGCGGCGTTCGAATTTCGGCTTGTCGTCGCGCGACGGCCGCGGGCGCTCGCCGCCGCGATCCTCGCGCGGCTTGTCGAACCGCGGTTTGTCGAAGCTGCGCGGGCCGCGCTCGCTGCGCGCGGCGGAGGCGCCGTCGCGCTTCTGCCAGGGTTTTGCATCGCCGCGATCCGGGCGGCTGCCGAAATCCTTGCGCGGGCCGCGATCCGGCGCGCCGCGGCCGAATTTCCGGTCGCCGCCTTCGCGCGGCTTGAACGGGCGCTTGTCGCCGCCTTCGCCGCGCGGCGTATAGGGCCGCTTTTCGCCGTCGCCCCGGGGCGCGTAAGAGCGCTTCTCGCCGTCGCCGCGAGCGGCGTAGGGCCGCTTATCGGCGCCGTCACGCGGGGTATAGGGCCGCTTCTCGCCGCCCTCGCGCGGCGTGTAGGGACGCTTCTCGCCGAATTTCTTGTCGCCGAACTTCTTCTCGCCGAATTTGCGTTCGCCGCCGCGCGCCGCCGGACGGGCCTCGCCGTCGCGGCGCGGCGCGCGGTCGTCACGCTTGAACGGACGGTCGCCGCCTCGTTCACCGCCGCGATCGGCCCGCGGCGTATACGGCCGCTTGTCGCCACCCTCGCGCGGCGTGAACGCGCGCTTCTCGCCAAATTCCTTGCGCGGGCCGCGCTCCGGGCGATCACCACTGCGTGCGGGGCGCTCGTCGCGATTGAAGCGCGGACGCGGCGCATCGCCGTCGTCGCGGCGCGGACGGCTTTCGAAATCGCGCCGCGGCGCGGCGCCATCGCGCTTGACGTAAGGCCGCTTGCCTTCGCCGCCGAAGCTGCGCTTGGCGTCGCCGCCGGCGGAGGTCTTGGCCGCGTAAGGCTTGTCGCCGCGGGGCGTAAAGGTGCCCTCGCCGCGCTTGGCGAACTTCTTCTCCGGGCCGCGCGCCGCGCCGGAGCGGCCTTTGCCGCCGCCCGGCCCCTTGCCGCCACCCTTGCCGCCGAAGCCGCCTTTGCCGCCGGAAGCGCCTTTGCCGGCGCCGGGCCGATCGCGGCGGCCCCGCGCGGAAGCGTTGTTTTTGTCGGTGTCGCGGGGCATGACTGGTCTTTCTGCAGGATCCGGTCGGGATCGGAATGGGGCTCAAGCGGTCGGGAACGGGCTCGCAGGACGTTGACGCGCGCTCTCATCGAAGGCGCATGGTCGACGCAAAACCGGCATCCACTTTTGCTGAATGGGGTCTCCTAGCAGAGTTTTCGGGACGATACGAGCCATATGACGACGCCCTCTTTCATGGATCTGGCGCTGGCCGCCGCGCAATCCGCCGCCGAGGCCGGCGAAGTGCCGATCGGCTGCGTCATCGTCCGCGCCGGCGCGGTGATCGCCACCGCCGGCAACCGCACGCTGACCGACCGCGACCCGACCGCCCATGCCGAACTGCTGGCGATCCGCGAGGCCGCGCGAAAACTCGGCAGCGAGCGGCTGGTCGATTGCGATCTCTACGTCACGCTGGAGCCGTGCACGATGTGCGCCGGCGCGATCTCGTTCGCGCGGATCCGGCGGCTGTATTTCGCCGCGTTCGATCCGAAAGGCGGCGCGGTCGAGAGCGGCGTGCGGTTCTTCGGCCAGCCGACCTGCCACCACGCCCCGGAAATCTATTCCGGCGTCGGCGAACGCGAAGCCGCCGCGATGCTGCGGGAATTTTTCCGGGCGCGGCGGTGAAGCGTGTGCCCCCTTCATCCTTCTCCCGTTGTGGGAGAAGGTGGCGCGGCAACGCCGCGCCGGATGAGGGGTAAGCCGCGAGGAACGGCATGCGCATCACGCTCCCCCTCACCCGCCTTCGACGCTCCGCGTCTCAGGCACCCTCTCCCACAAGGAAAGCAGCGCCTGTTGAACGAAGTCATTGCCCGGCTTGACCCGCCTGCGGGGCCGAAGCCCCTTCGGCGCGGCGAAGGCCCGGCAATCCATCCTCTTCGCAAGACGTACTTCAGTCAGCGCGCTCCGCGCGCGATGGATCCGCGGGTCGAGCCCGCGGATGACGGCTGTCGGCGGAGCGAATTCGTCGCCTCATCGCGATCCCCGATTCAACTATCAAACAGCCACGCGAAATTCGTCTCGCGGCTCCGCTGAGCCCGAGTTTTTGCACCCGTCGCTGTCACAGCGAGGGGTGGGGGCGCGCCGGTCGGCGCGGGGTTTGGTGGTTTCTCGCGATGGCTTGCGACCATCGCGTAACGCCTTCCGGCGCGCCCACCGCGGCGCTTTCTGTCTTCGGGCCCGTGCTTCCGTTGACAGGCAAGGGTAATGAAACCCCACGGTCCGGCGGATTTCGCCGCCTTCGCCTGCCCCCGTGCAGCGAACTAACAAGTCGCAGAGCCTCGTAGTAGGCCCGGACGGGTCCCCGAAGCCTCCCGGACGTGCGGGTGCGAACCGCAACGCGCAGGACGCCGCGTCCGTCCGACTCCGCCAGCGCAATGCCGGCTTCGTCGAACCATCGTTCCGGACCGGTTACCCGGCCCGTCGATCTGTCCCGCTTGTACGACGCCTCGCGAAGCGCCCCTCACGGACAGGACGATGCGGACTATAATCACACTAGGACTATTGTCAAGAGGCGCCGCAAGCCCCTTTGACGATCGCGTCGTTGGACGCGACGCACCCGACGGACGGCGACTGCCCGCACAAAAACCCCTCTCGTTCGTCATTCCGGGGCGCGCGGAGCGCAAACCCGGAATCCATAACCACCGCGCTGGGCGGCAAGGCACGATGGTTGCGGCGCTGCGCCTCACCGCGAGTTCAGGGGATATGGATTCCGGGTTCGCGAGCTACGCTCGCGCCCCGGAACGACGAACGTGGGGGATGTCGCAAGATGCAGTTGCACAACCACTTGCGCCGATCCCAGCGCGGAATAGGCTGCTCGGCCTCTGCCACAGGTCGACGAGCAAAATCATGACCGCGAACAAGCGCACTTTGGGCAGCGACCTGAAGACAATCGATACCCACGTCATCACCGCCGAGGAATACGACGAGATTCCGGAGTTGACGGACGAGGACTTCGCCCGCGCCGACCTGTATCACGACGGCAAGCTACTCCAAAGCGGCCGACCGAAATCCGACGACCCGAAGCAGGCGGGTTCGTAGGCGCAATAGCGAAGTGGATTGCGTCGGCCGGACAGCGGGTTGAACTTTGCCAAACCGTCAACGCATCACAGACAAAGAAGGGCAAAGTGATAATCAAATGGATTGGCTGGCTGAAAACGAAAAGTACGCCCTACTTGGCTTGAGCATAAATCTTGAAGGTCCGACCGTCGAACCGAGAACAGTTGCGCCAAACTTCGATCTCGTGGAGAAGTCTAAATTCGAACTCCCGCCACATTGGAGAGAGTGGCTCGGCACCATTCGTACAGAGGAAATAGAAGAGTGTGATATCTTCGTTTTGAGCAAGCTTCGCTCGAAACAGCCTGAAGCACTCGATGCAGAGAACCAGATTCTAGCGCGAAACGTCCGAAGGTTCTTCGTGGGGCTACTGCTGACTTCCACATTTGCAACGACTCATGCCCCCGTAGTCATCACCGGCTCATGGGAAGACAACGAAACAGGCATTCGAGAAATCTACGAATTGGACGCGCCTATTCCGAATGATTTTCGTCCGCACCCCGAGGTAAGAGCGTTTGACCTTGAAGAGGCGGCAAGGATTGCCCACCAGCTGGAATTAGCAAATTCCATCGCCGAAGGCCCCAGCCATTGGCGGCTTTTCAGAGCACTCAACCTCTACGTGGAAACTCGGACGAAGAGAGATTTATTGAACCGACTCCATCAGTACGCACGGTGCATTGAGGGACTACTGCTATGCGATCCCGGCAATTCAAGAAAGCAATTCAAGAGTCGATCCGAACTATTTATCGGGCCGACGCACCACGATATAATGGGTGAAATATACGAGATGCGAGGCCAAGTGGAACATCTTCACGAAGACCTAATGTTGGAACCTTTCGATAGAACCACTCGACTAAACATTATGCGAAATGAAGCAGTCATTGAGCATGTGGCGCGCACAACACTAAGTCGCATTGTTTCCGACCAAGGCCTTTGGCCGCATTTTGCTAACAGAACTGGGCTCACAAATTTTTGGACGCTTCACGAACGAGAGCGCCGAGCAATTTGGGGGCCACCAATCGATCCTCTGACCGCTGTTGCGGACTTCAATCCGAAATTTATCGACGATGACATTTTGGGCGGCCAGCACCAGTAGGGTTGGCAAAGGCGCTCTTGCGCCGTGCCCACGTTGCTTCGGCAGGCGCCGTTTTCCTGTGAAGAATGGTGGGCATGCTTCGCTTTGCCCACCCTACGGATCACCCGTAACTAATCGCCCTACAACCACTTCTTCCACTTGAAGAACATGTACGGCAGCACCGCGGCCATCAGCATCATGCCGAGCGCCATGGTGTAGCCGTGGGCCCATTCGAGTTCGGGCATGAACTTGAAGTTCATGCCGTAGACCGAAGCGATCAGCGTGGGCGGCATCAGGACGACGGCCATCACCGAGAACAGCTTGATGATGTTGTTCTGCTCGAGATTGACGACGCCCAGCATGGCGTCGAGCACGAAGGTGATCTTGTTCGACAGGTAGCTGGCGTGGTCGGTCAGCGAGATCACGTCGCGCTGCATGGTCTTGAGCTGGGTGCGGCTGTCCTTCGGCCATTTCAGGCCCTCGCCCTCGACGGTGAGGAAGGCGACCAGGCGGCCGATCGACACCAGGCTCTCGCGGACCTTGGAGACCAAGTCGCCCTTGCGGCCGATCGCGATCAGGATGTCGGAATAGCGCTTGGGGTGGCCGGTGCGGGCGGCGCCCTCCGGCTCGAAGATCTCGCGGCTGACGTCGTCGACGTCGGCGCCGGCGCGCTCCAGGATGTCGGCGCAGCGGTCGATCACGGCGTCGAGCAGCTCCAGCAGCACGGTCTCGCCGGTGGCGCTGAACGACGGGGTGCGGGCCAGCCGGTTCTCGACCACCGGAAACGGCCGCGGCTCGTCGTAGCGCACCGTCACCAGCCGGCGGCCGGCGAGGATGAAGGTGACCGGCGACAGCCGCGGCGAGGTGGTGTCGGCGCCGCACATCAAGCTGGCGGTCATGTAGCGGGCGCCGTTCTCGATATAGAGCCGGCTGGAGATCTCGATCTCCTGCATGTCCTCGCGGGTCGGCACCGCGATCCCGGCCAGCTTCTCCACCGCCCGATCCTCGTCCGGCGTCGGCTTGTCGAGGTCGATCCACACCGCCTCCTCGGGCAGCGCGTCGAGATCTGGCGAGGCGGCGCGCTTGAGGGCGGCGTCGGCGGGAGCGAAGAGCGCGAGCATGCAGACTCCGGATCTGGCGGGGCGTGAGGGCGGAGGCGGCTCTGGAGTGCCGCAACTCCGCAGGGGTTGGCAAGGTGCGCGGACGCGCGCCGGGACGGTTTCTGTCGGCTGAGCAACAAGACCCGCCCATGCGGCGTCGCCGCCACAGGTCTTGCCTGGAAGTTAATCACCTACCCGATCTCTGCGGCAGAAATGCAACAACCATCACCCCGCGTTGCGGAACTCTCGCAGAAATGCTGGTCAATCGGCAGCTTTCAGCGATACTAAAGCCCAAGAATCGTAGCTTGGTCGTAGCCTGATCGTCGCTGCGCGATGTTATTTTCCGGCCCGCATTGGCGTGCCGATTTCGATTGGAACGATAATGGCGTCTCTCGGAATGAAGCTCGGACTGCTGGTTTGCGCCGGTCTCCTGTTGTCGGCGTGCAACCAGACGACCTATCAGGAGACGTCGGCGACGGTGTTCAAGCCGCGCGACAAGGAGCTGCTCTCCAAGGTGTCTTACGTCAAGACGCCGGTGCCGGAAGCGTTCCGCCGCGCCATCGTCGACTATCACCGCAAGGAAGCGCCCGGCTCGATCGTGGTCGATTCCGACAACCACTATCTCTATTACGTGCAGGACGGCGGCAAGGCGATCCGCTACGGCATCACCGTCGGCGAAGAGGCGATGGCCTGGTCCGGCATCGCCAAGGTCGGCGCGATGGCCGAATGGCCGGCGTGGCATCCGACCCCGGGCGAAATCTCCCGCCTCGGCGTGCCGAAATTCGTCGCCCCCGGCCCGGACAATCCGATGGGTTCGCGCGCGATCTATCTGTATTCGGGCGGCAAGGACACGCTGTTCCGCATCCACGGCACCAACCAGCCGGAATACATCGGCGCCTCGATCTCGTCGGGCTGCATCCGCATGACCAACGAGGACGTCATCGACCTGTACAACCGGGTCAAGATGGGCGCGATCGTGGTGGTGCTGGAGCCGAAGCACGGCGACTCGCCGTACAACTCCAAGATGGCGCTGCAGGGCGGCACCAACGTGATGCAGTAAGCGATCCGGCGGCGCAGCGGCGCCGCCCCGATCGAAGCGAAAGCGCCGGCTGGTCCGGCGCTTTTTTTTATGGCGCAAGCGCCCCCCTCAGGCACGGCGCGCCCCCTCTCCCGCTTGCGGGAGAGGGCTGGGGTGAGGGCGCCGCAGGCAGTGAGCCTGCGACTCGCGGAGCGGAGTGCCCTCACCCGTCCCGGCTTCGCTACGCTCCGCCGGGCCGACCTCTCCCGCAAGCGGGAGAGGTTGCGCTGTGCCGGCTGCTCCGGCTCTTTTGTTGTTGCGGAAGCCCCCTCACGCACGGCGCGCTCCCTCTCCCGCTTGCGGGAGAGGGTTGGGGTGAGGGCGACGCGGGCCGAGAGCCAGCGATTCGTGGAGCGGAGGGCCCTCACCCGTCCCGGCTTCGCGGCGCTCCGCCGGTCCGACCCTCGGGTCAAGCCCGAGGGCAGGCTCTCTCCCGCAAGCGGGAGAGGTTGCACTGTGCCGCCTGCCACCCCTGCCGCAATCACAGCCGCTGTTCGGTCCGGCGCTTCTTCTTGGCGGACTTCTTCGCCGGCGGCGGCGGTTGCTCGGCTTCGGGCTGTTCGGCCGCCGGTTCGGCCTGCTCCGGGGCGGCCGGCGGCGGCGCGGCGCGGTCCGGTTCGGCCGGTCTGTCGGCGACCTCGCGCGGCGGGGCTTCGTCGGGCCGCGGCGCCGGCAGCAGCGGCGCGATCGCCGGCAGCGGCTCCCAGACGTCCCACTGGCACATCTTGTAGCCGCCGCGGCGCTGGGCGAGATCGAGATGGATGTGGTCCTCGTGGTAGCCGTCCGACCCCGGGCCGAGCACAGTGGAGAACCGCGCGCAGACCGATTGCAGCACGCTCTCGCGCACCGCGCGCGGCGTGGTGCGGTCGGTCAGCGACAGCAGCCGGCCGTTGGCGAGCTTGAGCCCGCGAATGTCGAGCGCATTGGCGCGGCCGTGCTCGGACAGCTTGGCGCCGAACACCCGGTTGCGACCGCGGCAATCGTAGGAGTCGAAATTGTCGAGCGCGGCGATCCGGGAGTCCAGCGTGGCCGCGAGCGGCGCGATGTCGTCGCGGACCCAGGCGGCCAGCGCGCTCGCCATCGGGCAGCGCAGCGTCGCCGCCGGCGTCACCGCGACCCGGCTGCCGTCGGGCAACACGACGGCTTCGAGCCTGACCAGATCCGGCCCGCCGCAGCTGCCTGGGCCGGTGATGTCCGGAATGCTCGGCGCGATCGCGATCGCATCGGTCAGCGCCAGCCGGCACGCGGTCGGCGGCGGCGGCTCGGGCTTCGGCGGCGGCTTCGCCGCCTCCGTCTGCGGCGCATCGGCGCCCGGCTTCTCCGCGGCGCGCGCGGCGACGGCCGGCGCTTCGGCCGGGCGCGGCTTCGGCAGCGGTATCTTGTCCCGCGCCCACGCGGCCGGCGCGCCGAGCGCAACCAGCGCGATCAGCAGCCACAGCGCCGGCGCTTTGCCGCGGAACAAATTGCGACAAGACCGTTTTCGCCCGGCTGTCTCCGCGCTAAGGTCGCCGCCAATCCATGAGGGATAACAATCAGGAGGAACGCGTTTATGCTTGGACTGATGCAAGACTGGCCTTTGTTGTGTCACCGGATCATCGAGCATGCGGCTCAGGTCCACGGCAACCAGGAGGTGGTCACCCGTTCGGTCGAGGGGCCGATCGTCCGCACCACCTATGCGCAGATCCATCAACGGGCGCTCAAGGTGAGCCAGCTGCTGGATCGCGCCGGCATCAAGCTCGGCGACCGCGTCGCGACGATCGCCTGGAACACCGCCCGGCATCTGGAATGCTGGTACGGCATCATGGGAATCGGCGCGGTCTGCCATACGGTCAATCCGCGGCTTTTTCCGGACCAGATCGCCTGGATCGTCAATCACGCCCAGGACCGGGTAATGATCACCGACCTCACCTTCATCCCGGTGCTGGAGAAGATCGCCGACCAGATGCCGAGCATCGAGCGCTACGTGGTGCTCACCGATGCCGAGCACATGCCGCAGACCACGCTGAAGAATGCCGTCGCGTATGAAGAGTGGCTGAAGCAGGCCGACGGCGACTTCGCCTGGGGAACCTTCGACGAGAACACCGCCGCGGCGATGTGCTACACGTCTGGTACAACCGGCGATCCGAAGGGCGTGTTGTATTCGCATCGCTCCAACGTCCTGCACGCGCTGATGGCCAACAACCCGGACGCGCTCGGCACCCGCGCCGCCGACACCATGCTTCCGGTGGTGCCTTTGTTCCATGCCAACAGCTGGGGCATCGCGTTCTCGGCGCCGTCGATGGGCACCAAGCTGGTGATGCCCGGCGCCAAGCTCGACGGCGCCTCGGTCTACGAGCTGCTGTCGACCGAGAAGGTGACGCACACCGCCGGCGTGCCGACGGTGTGGCTGATGCTGCTGCAATACATGCAGAAGGAAAAGCTGACGCTGCCGCATCTGAAGATGGTGGTGTGCGGCGGCTCGGCGATGCCACGCTCGATGATCAAGGCGTTCGTCGACATGGGCGCCGAGGCGCGCCACGCCTGGGGCATGACCGAGATGAGCCCGCTCGGCACGCTGGCGACGCTGAAGCCGCCGTTCGACCAGACCACAGGCGACGACCGGCTCGACCGGCTCTCGACCCAGGGCTATCCGCCGTTCGGCGTGCAGATGAAGATCACCGACGATGCCGGCAAGGACGTGCCGTGGGACGGCAAGACCTTCGGCCGGCTGAAAGTGTCGGGCCCGGCGGTGTCGAAGGCCTACTTCCGGGTCGACACCGAGATTCTCGACGACGCCGGCTTCTTCGACACCGGCGACGTCGCCACCATCGACGCCGACGCCTATATGCGGATCACCGACCGCTCCAAGGACGTGATCAAGTCCGGCGGCGAGTGGATCTCGTCGATCGACCTTGAGAACCTGGCGGTCGGCCATCCCAAGGTGGCGGAAGCGGCGGTGATCGGCGTGTATCACCCGAAATGGGACGAGCGGCCGCTGCTGATCTGCCAGCTCAAGCCCGACGTCACCTGCACCCGTGACGAGATCCTGCAATACATGGACGGCAAGATCGCCAAATGGTGGATGCCCGACGACATCGTGTTCGTCGACGCGATCCCGCACACCGCGACCGGCAAGATCCTGAAGACCGCACTGCGCGATCAGTTCAAGACCTACAGCCTGCCGAACGCGGCGGCGTAGCTACGGACTCGACCTCTCCCCGCCCTTGTGCGGGGAGAGGGAGCGGGCTGCGACTTGTGGCCACGAATACGTTCGCACCCTGAAGCTGGAAATTTGAATTAACGCAGCGGTTGTCCTAACCTTTCCCCGCTCTTTGGCGGGGAGAGGTCGACCGGCTTCGCGCAGCGAAGTCGGGCGGGTGAGGGGCGTGGCAATGCGCGGGCCGAACCGGAAGCCCATCACATTCGCACGGCGACTGCGCGGCGATCAGACCAACGCCGAAACCGTTCTGTGGAATCGCCTGCGCAACCGCCAGGTCGGCGGCTGCAAATTCGTCCGCCAGTATCCGATCGGTCCTTACATCTGTGATTTCGTCTGCCGTGAACGCATGATCGTCATCGAGGCTGACGGCGGTCAGCACGCCGACTCGCACCGCGATGTGATCCGCGACCGATTTCTGCGCGAGCAGGGTTATCGGGTGCTGCGGTTCTGGAACAACGACGTGCTCAGCAATATGGCGGGTGTGATCGAGACGATCGCGGCTGAGCTACAACGCCGACTGGAGGATGCTGCTTTCGGCGCGCCGACCTGATCGTGCGCCGCGCGGCGAGGCCGTGCCCAGCCCCTCACCCCAACCCTCTCCCCGCAGAAGGGCGGGGAGAGGGAGCTTGCCGTGCTCGTCGTCGGCCTCCTAACCTCCCCGCTCGTCTGCGCGAAGGTGCTAACCGCCTGTCGCCTCCCTCACAGCTTGCGTGCCAGGAAATCCCGGATCGCCGTCGCGATTTCGGGGGCGTGGGTTTCCAGGGCGAAGTGGCCGGTGTCGAGCAATTGCACCTCGGCATCGGGGATGTGGCGGCGATAGGCTTCGGCGCCGGCCGGCAGGAAGAACGGATCGTTCCGGCCCCACACCGCGAGCAGCGGCGGCTTGTGGGTGGCGAAGTAGCTCTGGAATGCCGGATACAGCGCGACGTTGCTGGCATAGTCGAGCAGCAGGTCGAGCTGAATGTCGATGTTGCCGGGGCGCGCCAGCAAGGCGGAATCGAGCGTCCAGGTTTCCGGTGCGACCGGCCGATCGGCCGGGGTGCCGTGGAGATATTGCAGCTGCCTGATCGCCTCCGGCGTGTTGAACGCGCGCAGTGCGTCACGGTTGGCGTCGCTCGGCTCGCGCCAATAGCGCTGGATCGGACTCCAGCCGTCGCTCAGCCCGTCTTCGTAGGCGTTGCCGTTCTGCGAGATGATCGCGGTGACCCGCTCCGGATGCGCCAGCGCCAGCCGGAGGCCGACCGGGGCGCCGTAGTCGAAGATGTAGAGCGCGTAGCGCTGCAACCCGAGCGCCTCGGTGAACGCCCCGACGATGCGGGCCAGATTGTCGAAGGTGTAGGCGAAGCGGCTGCGATCCGGCGCCTCCGAGAAGCCGAAGCCGGGCAGGTCCGGTGCGACGATGTGGTAGCGGTCGGACAGACGCGGGATCAGATCGCGAAACATGTGCGAGGAGGTCGGAAAGCCGTGCAGCAGCAGCAGCGTCGGCAGAGCTCTGTCGCCGGCCTCGCGGTAGAACAGCTCGACGCCCTCCACGGTGACGGTGCGGATGGCGGTGGATGCGGCGCGCGCGGTGTGAATGGTCATCGATGTGTCCTCGCTGGGAGATGGAGCCGGAGTGGCGACACCGCTGATCTGGCGTGACGGCGCGCCGGCAGAAGACGGACCGGCGGCAAGACACTATTGCGGCATCCGCGACAATCACCGCGCCACCGCCCGGATTGGGCCGGCCGCTGCAGCATTCGGGTCTTGAAATTCCACGCCCGCCATGGTCTCAACGGCTTGTTCACGCGAGGTGATTTCCGCTGCGCGCGAACACGCTTTGACCCGGCAGAACGGACCCGATGGCGCGCAGGTTTTCCGCTCCCTATCAGATGGAGCCCGTCTCGCGCCTCGCCAGCTGGGCGCGCTATCTGGCGGTGTTCGCCGCGATCGCCGCGGTGGTGTCGACGCTGCTGGTGCGGTTCGATCTGCTCGAGGTGCGGCCGGCGATCGTGACCTTCTTCGGCGCGCTGGCGCTGGCCGGGCTGTCGATCCTGCTGGCGCTGGCCGGCTTCGCCTCGATCTGGCAGAACGGCTCGCGCGGCATGGCGCGGATCCTGCTGGCGCTGCTGATCGACGCGCTGATCCTCGCCTACCCGGCCTATCTCGGCTGGCACTATCGCACCCTGCCGGCGATTCACGACATCACCACCGACTCGATCGACCCGCCGAAATTCGAGACGCTGGCGCGGCTGCGGCAGGGCGACGGCACCAACACCGCGGTCTATGCCGGCCTGTATTCCGCCGAGCTGCAGCACGCCGCCTATCCGAGCCTCGAGACCGTGCAGGTCGATCTGCCGGTGCAGCGCGCCTACGACATCACGCTGGCGCTGATCAACAAGCGCAAATGGCGGGTGGTGGACGCGCGGCCGCCGCAACTGCCGCGGCGCGAGGGCCACATCGAGGCGGTGGCGCGCACCGCGGTGATGGGCCTGCCCGAAGACGTCGCGATCCGCATCCTGCCCGACGGCGACGGCGCCCGGATCGATCTGCGCTCCGCCTCGCGCTATTTCGAAAGCGACCTCGGCAGCAACGCCGCGCGGATCGCCAAACTCAGCGAAGACATCACCACCGCCGCCGAGAACGCCCCGACGCCGAAACCCGAGCCGGCGCCGAAGCAACCGGCGAAGGGTAAGGCGGGGCAGAAGAAGTAGTGGTGCTCAGCAACGCGTCGAGTTCAGCTACAAAGCCGACCACCCGCACAGCGCGCTCCCTCTCCCGCCTGCGGGAGAGGGTTGGGGTGAGGGAGACACGGGCACGGACTCGGTCAGTCCGTAGGATGGGTTGAGCCTTCGGCGAAACCCATCGCCCCGCGCAAGACACCAGATGGGTTTCGCTGCGCTCAACCCATCCTACGAATTTACTTTTTCGAAGAAGATGGATCGCCGGATCAAGTCCGGCGATGACGGGTGGGTGCGTCGACAAGCAAGGGCAAACCTAGGGCAACGCCCAATTACTTCGCCAGCCGGTACCTGCCCCCGATCAGCGGATCGCCATCCGTAGTGACGATGCCGCGGATCACCAGGTCTTCGAGATGCGCCAGCACCGAGTAGCCGGCGGCGTTGATCAGGCGGGGGTCGATGCCGATGTAGATGGCGCGGACCATGGTGGGGATGTCGGTCTCGCCCTTGGCGAGCCGGTGCAGGATCGAGGCTTCGCGGGCCTGGCGGTGGCGCTTGAGGAAGCGCGAATAGCGCGGGCCTTCGAGGATCTCGGCGCCGTGGCCGGACAGATACAGCTGCTCGGGGCGCGCCATCAGGCGGTCGAGCGACTCCATGTAGTCGACCATCGAGCCGTCCGGCGGCGCCACGATCGAGGTCGACCAGCCCATGATGTGGTCGCCGACGAAAATCGCGTCGCGCTGCTTCCAGGCGAACGCCATGTGGTTGGCGGTGTGGCCCGGCGTCGCCACCGCCTCGACCGCCCAGCCGTCGCCCTCGATCAAATCTCCGTCGCGGATCGTCACGTCGGGTCTGAAATTGCGGTCGGCGCCGGATTCGGTCGACACCGTCTCGCTCTCGAAATACGGCCGCGAGGCGCGGTGCGGGCCTTCGGCATAGACAGTGGCGCCAGTCGCGGCCTTGAGCCGCGGCGTGCCGGGCGAATGGTCTTTATGCGTGTGGGTGACCAGGATGTGGGTGACGGTCTCGCCCTTCACCGCGTCGATCAGCGCCTGCGCGTGCGCCTCGTTGTCCGGCCCGGGATCGACGATCGCGACCTTGCCGGTGCCGATGATGTAGCTGACGGTGCCGGTGAAAGTGAACGGCGACGGGTTGTTGCACAACACCCGGCGCAGCCCGGGCCGGATCTCCTCGACCACGCCCGGCTTCAGCGGGAAGTCGCGGTTGAACGGAACGTCGTCGGAGGTGTCGCTGTCCTTGGCGTCGCTCATGGGCTCCCCGTGTTGTTATCGTAGGTTGGGTTGAGCGCAGCGAAACCCAACAATCGCAACTCCGCCGGCGCGATGGGTTTCGCTGCGCTCAACCCATCCTACGACTACTTGTTGTTAGTTGTCGCCCATCCGACCGCGTGTCCCGGGCGCGGTGCAGCACGAGCGAAGCGAAGTGATGCGCCGCAGAACAGGGACCTTCGCGACGGGATACTTTGTTGCGGTCCCGGCTCTGCGAAGCAGCGCTAGCGCGCTGCATCGCGTCCGGGACACAGAGCTTAAGAAAACGCCTGAATGCCCGTGATCGCGCGGCCGATGATCAAAGCGTGGACGTCGTGGGTGCCCTCGTAGGTGTTGACCGTCTCGAGGTTCTGGGCGTGGCGCATCACGTGGTACTCGATCTGGATGCCGTTGCCGCCGTGCATGTCGCGGGCGACGCGGGCGATGTCGAGCGCCTTGCCGCAATTGTTGCGCTTGACGATCGAGATCATCTCCGGCGCGACCCGGCCCTCGTCCATCAGCCGGCCGACGCGGAGCGACGCCTGCAGCCCGAGCGCGATCTCGGTCTCCATGTCGGCGAGCTTCTTCTGCACCAGCTGGGTGGCGGCGAGCGGCCGGTTGAACTGCTTGCGGTCGAGCGTGTACTGCCGGGCGCGGTGCATGCAGTCCTCGGCGGCGCCGATCACGCCCCAGGAGATGCCGTAGCGGGCGCGGTTGAGGCAGCCGAACGGGCCCTTCAGGCCCGAGACGTTCGGCAGCAGCGCGTCTTCCGGAACGACGACGCCGTCCATCACAATCTCGCCGGTGATCGAGGCGCGCAGGCTGAGCTTGCCGCCGATCTTCGGCGCCGACAGGCCCTTCATGCCCTTTTCGAGAATGAAGCCGCGGATCTGGTTGTCGTGCGCGGCGGACTTCGCCCACACCACGAACACGTCGGCGATCGGCGCGTTCGAGATCCACATCTTCGAGCCGGTGAGCCGATAACCGTCGGCGACCTTCTCGGCCTTGGTCTTCATGCCGCCCGGATCGGAACCGGCGTCGGGCTCGGTCAGGCCGAAGCAGCCGACCCACTCGCCGGAGGCGAGCTTGGGAAGATACTTCTTGCGCTGGTTCTCGTCGCCATAGGCATAGATCGGATACATCACCAGCGACGACTGCACCGAGTTCATCGAGCGATAGCCGCTATCGACGCGCTCGATCTCGCGCGCCACCAGGCCGTAGGCGACGTAGCTGGCATTGGCGCAGCCGTAGTCTTCCGGCAGCGTGATGCCGATCAGGCCGAGCGACCCCATCTCGTTGAAGATCTCGCGATCGGTCTTCTCTTCGAGATAGGCCTGGCTGACGCGCGGCAGCAGCTTGTCCTGCGCGTAGGCCCGCGCGGTGTCGCGGATCATCCGCTCGTCTTCGGTGAGCTGATCTTCCAGGAGCAGCGGGTCGTCCCACTTGAAGCTCGCGGGAGCCGGCTTGTCCTTGGTTTGCGCGCGAACGCTCATCGATCATCCTTTCACGACGCTGCCGCGTGCTGCGACGAGCTGAAGCTAAAACGTTGGTCAGGTGCCTTCAAGGTGCTCGTTGCCGACGATCTCGATGCCGAAACCCGACAGGCCCTTGTAGTCCATCTGCGACGAGGTGAGATGCCGGATCGACGACACGCCGAGGTCGCGCAGGATCTGCGCGCCGACACCGATCTCGCGCCACTGCCGGTGGCGATCGGCTTCGGCCGATTTCGGCTCGTCGATCGGCGCCACCGGAACGCCGGCGGCACCGTCGCGCAGATAGATCAGCACGCCGGAGCCGTTCTTCTTGAAATGATCGAGCACCGCTTCCATCCGGCGCGGGCCGGTGAAGATGTCCTTGACGATGTTCGGCTTGTGGAACCGCGTCAGCACGTTCCGGCCGTCGCCGATGCCGTTGTAGACGCAGGCGAGGTGGGCGATGCTGTCGAACGGCGAGCGATAGGCGTAGCCCTGCATCGGGCCGATCGGGCTTTCCATCGGGAAAGTCGCGACGCGCTCGATCAGCTTCTCGCGCGCCTGGCGATGCGCGATCAGGTCGGCGATGGTGACGAGCTTGAGGTTGTGCTTGCGGGCGAATTCAACGACCTGCGCGCCCTTGGTGACGGTGCCGTCGTCGTTCATCAGCTCGCTGATGACGCCGACCGGCGGCAGGCCGGCGAGCCTGCACAGATCGACCGCGGCCTCGGTGTGGCCGGAGCGCAAGAGCACGCCGCCGTCGCGCGCGATCAGCGGGAAGATGTGGCCCGGGCGCGCGAAGTCGTTGGCGCCGGCGTTCGGATTGGCGAGCGCGCGGCAGCACGAGGCGCGTTCGTCCGCCGAGATGCCGGTGCCGTTGTCGGGCTTGTAGTCGATCGAGACCGTGAAGGCGGTGGTGTGGTTGCTGTCGTTGTGCGCGACCATCGGGTCGAGCCTGAGCCGCCGCGCGTCGTCCGTGGTGATCGGCGCGCAGACGATGCCGGAGGTGTGGCGGATGATGAAGGCCATCTTCTCGGCGGTGCACAGCGAGGCGGCGACGACGAGATCGCCCTCGCCCTCGCGATCGTCATCGTCGGTGACGACGACGATTTCGCCGGCAGCGAAGGCTTGCAGAACGTCCTGGATCGGGTGCGCCATGGCCTACTCTCTGGAGACAAGAGCCGACCATATGACGCAGCCCGCGCGGCGACGCAACCCGCGCCGCTGCGGGGCCGGTTGCGAGGACCGCACAGCGGAACGCGCAGCACAGGACAAGAATGCACAGCGTCGCACTCCATCCCTGTGAGGGCGCGCCTCCTCTCCCGGTTGCACGGCAGGCTCCCTCGCCCCGCTCTTGCGGGGAGAGGGTTGGGGTGAGGGGCGACGCGAGCACAGAGGCTCGGCCCCGTCGAAGCGCCCCCTCACCCGCCCGGCTTCGCTGCGCTCCGCCGGGCGACCTCTCCCCGCGCGCGGGGAGAGGTTAGCTCGTGCCTGCGTCGCGGCGCTAATCTCCCTTGATGCCGGCGGCCGCGATCACGGCGGCCCATTTGCTGTTTTCGCTGCGGATGAAAGCGGCGAAGTCGGCCGAGCTGGTCGGCGACGGCTCGGCGCCGAGCGTGCGGATCTTCTCGACCGCGGACGGATCGCGCAGCGCCTTGACGAACGCCGCGTTGAGGCGGGCGACGATCTCCGGCGGCGTCGCGGCCGGCGCCACCAGACCGAACCAGCCGACGGATTCGAAATCGGTGACGCCGAGTTCGGCGAGCGACGGCACATCGGGCAGGAAGCCGACCCGTTTGGCGGCCGAGACGCCGAGCGCGGTCAGCTTGCCGTCGAGGATCAGCTGCCGCGAGGCCGGGATATCCAGCACCGCCAGCGGCACATGGCCGGCGAGCACGTCGGTCGTCGCCGGCGCCGTGCCGCGATAGGACACCAGTTGCAGGTCGATACCGGCCTTCTGCTCGAGTAGCGCCGCAGTCAGATGCATCGCGGTGCCGTTGCCGCCATGGCCGACCGACAGCGTGCCGGGCTTCGCCTTCGCCGCCGCGATCACATCCTTCAGCGACGGCAGCGTGGCCTGCGGCGACGACACCAGCACGAACGGGATCTGCGCCAGCAGCGTCACCGGCGCGAGGTCCTTGAGCGGATCGAAATTCATCGCCGACGGATTGAGATGCGGATTGACGGTGAGCACGCCGGCCGCCGCGACACCGAGCGTGTAGCCGTCGGGCGGCGACTGCACCACGGCGCCGATGCCGATATTGCCGCCGGCGCCGGCACGGTTCTCGATCACCAAGGTTTGACCGAGTTCGGCGGCGATCGCCGGCTGCAACGCGCGGATCACGATGTCGGCGCTTCCGCCGGGCGGAAATGTCACGATGATCTTGATCGGCCGGTCCGGATAACTTTGCGCCGACGCGGGCAGTGCAACAATCAGCAGCGCCAACACACTGATCAGCGGCAGCAAGTTCCAGCGCAGCGCGCGAGCGCGCGGCCCATCTTGCATGAGCAATCGAAGCATCTATGGTCCTCCCTGACGATTTTGTTCTGATTAGTATGGACAGCGATGATGCAGGCTCACTCCAAGTCGACCGCCCCTTCCAAGTCAAGCGTTCTCATCGTCGGCGCCGGCCCGGTCGGGTTGACGCTCGCGATCGATCTCGCGCAGCGCGGGCTCGACATCACCGTGGTGGAAACCCGCAGCGCCGGCGAGCCGCCCAACGTCAAGTGCAACCACGTCTCGGCGCGCTCGATGGAAGTGTTCCGGCGGCTCGGACTCGCGCAGCAACTGCGCGACACCGGCCTGCCGGCCGACTTCCCCAACGACTGCGCCTATCGCACCACCGCGACCGGCATCGAGATGTCGCGGATCAAGATCCCGGCGCGGCGCGACCGCTACACCGCGACCGACGGCCCCGATACGCATTGGCCGACCGCGGAACCGCCGCACCGCATCAACCAGATCTATCTCGAGCCGGTGCTGTTCGCGCACGCCGCCGCGACCGACGGCGTCACCATCCTCAATCGCACCGCATTCGAAGGCTTCACCCAGGACGGTCACGGCATCACGGCGACGCTGCGCGACCTCGACAGCGACGCGAGCCTGACGATCGCGGCGGACTATCTGGTCGGCTGCGACGGCGCGCGCTCGAGCGTGCGCAAGGCGATCGGCGCGCAGCTCTCCGGCACGCCGGTGATCCAGAGCGTGCAGTCGACCTACATCCGCGCGCCGCAATTGCTGGCGATGCTCGGCGAGCCGGCGTGGATGACGCTGGCGCTGAATCCCCGGCGCTGCGGCACGGTGGTGGCGATCGACGGCCGCGAGACCTGGCTGATCCACAATCACCTCAACCGCGCCGAAGAGACCTTCGACTCGGTCGATCGCGACTGGTCGATCCGCACCATTCTGGGCGTCGGCCCGGAGTTCGACTACGAGATCCTCACCAAGGAGGATTGGGTCGGCCGCCGGCTGGTCGCCGACAGATTTCGCGACGGCCGCGCCTTCATCTGCGGCGATGCGGCGCATCTGTGGATGCCCTATGCGGGCTACGGCATGAACGCCGGCATCGCCGACGCCACCAACCTCGCCTGGCTGCTCGGCGCCGTGCTGCAGCGCTGGGCGTCGCCCGACATCCTCGACGCCTACGAGGCGGAGCGGCTGCCGATCACCGAACAGGTCTCGCATTTCGCCATGGACATGGCCGGCAAGGTGCTGAGCCAGCGCCGCGCCGTGCCGGAAGAGGTCGAGGCGCCGGGCCCCGAAGGCGACGCGGTGCGTCAGCGGGTCGGCCAGGCGGCGTACGATCTCAACGTCCAGCAATATTGCTGCGGCGGGCTGAACTTCGGTTACTTCTACGACCGCTCGCCGATCATCGCCTATGACGGCGCACCGCCGCCGGCCTATTCGATGGCGGAGTTCACGCCGTCGAGCGTGCCGGGCTGCCGGGTGCCATTCTCGCGTCTGCCGGACGGACGCCCGATCACCGACGCGATCGGCCCGGGCTACACGCTGCTGCGGCGCGATCCGTCGATCGACGTCGACGCGCTGGTCGACCCGCTGCGCCGCGCCGGCGCGCCGGTCGCCGTCGTCGACATCGCCCCCGGTGCCGCCGCGCTGTACGACCACGCGCTACTGCTGGTCCGCACCGACCAGCACATCGCCTGGCGCGGCGACGCGGTGCCGGCAGATGCGGACGGACTCGCCGACAAGCTGCTCGGCCGCAAGGCGAAGCTGGCGCAAGCGGCGTAGTTACCGCCACCGCATCAGCGTGGTTTTGCCGCGGGCATCAGCTTGAAGTTTCCGCGTATCAGCGTGACTGCTGATCGAAGGTCAGCCCCGAGCACGGCGCGCTCCCTCGCCCCGCTCTTGCGGGGAGAGGGTTGGGGTGAGGGGCGACACGGGCACTGAGTCTCGACCTCGCGGAAACGCCCCCTCACCCGCCCGGCTTCGCCGGTCGACCTCTCCCCGCGCGCGGGGAGAGGTTAGTCAGTGCCAGTAAGGATCGCGCAGTGGGCTTGGAGACTGCAGATGCAGTGAGCTAGAGCGGTTCATCGCTTAATTGAATCGGAGGGGATTCCGTCGAGTGGCGGTTTGTGATTCAAGATGCTGGCTGGATCGGAGGCCAGCATGGATGGTCCGACCTCTTTCGAACGATCTGCGTCAACGGGCTGTGGCGGC
>JACRJB010000029.1 GCA_016215605.1 Rhodopseudomonas palustris | reverse complement strand
TATCAAACAGCCACGGCTCTTCGTTCTCGCGGCTCCGCTGAGCCCGAGGTTTGCACCCGTCGCTGTCACAGCGAGGGGTGGGGGCGCGCCGGTCGGCGCGGGTTGGTGGTGGTTCTCGCGATGGCTTTGCGGACCATCGCGCAACGCCTTCCGGCGCGCCCACCGCGGCGGTTTTGGGCATCGGGACCGTTCTTCCGGGAACACAGCGGAGCGGGATCTCCCCGGCCTTTGCTGCGCCCGTCCAGCCACGAAAGCGGCAGCCGCTCGTAGTAGCGGCGGACGGCGACCTTCTGCCTCCCGGACGCGTGGGTGCGAGCCACGACGCGCAGGACGCCGCGTCCGTCCGACTCCGCCAGCGCCATGCCGGCTTCGTCGAACCATCGTTCCGGGCTGGTTACCCAACCCGTCGATCTGTCCCGCTTCAAAAGCGCCCTCGAGAAGCGCCCCTCACGGACAGGACAATGCGGACTATAATCACAATAGGACTATTGTCAAGCGTCAATCATGACCCGTATCCCGGACGCGCTGCGGCACGCAGTGCCGCTGCGCAGATCCGGGACCCCGGTTGGCACGCTAACGATGGTCACTGCCTTGCAGTCAGAAACCGGGATCCCGCATCTGCGGCGCAGCGCTGCGCGCTCCACCGCGTGCGGGACACCAAAAGCCTCAGTTGCGCAGCACTTGGCCTGCTCCTAAATTGATTGGGTCGCAGCGCGCTGCGGAGGATCCGATGAGCGACATCCTCTACTTACTTGCCGTCCCTGTCGTGGTGACACTGATGGCCGCCGGCGTGGTCTGGCACAGCAACCGCCAAGCCGATGCATCATTCCGCGCGCGCTTGCGCAAGCGCTCAAAGACGAACCCGTCGGTGGCGCCGGCCGACGTGATCCGCGCCGAGCGCGACCGGGCGTGATGGTGCCCGACGCATCGGGGACACCGTCGCTGATGATCACCCAGCAAGACCGCTCGTCCCGTCATTCCGGGGCGCGCCACCGGGTCCGGCCTCCGGCCGGCCCGATGACAGGCTCCGCGCGAACCCGGAATCCATAGCCACCGCGCTCGCAGAAGAAGCGCGGCGCCGCCACTGTGCGTCACCGCGTGTCCAGGGGATATAGATTCCGGGTTCGCTCACTTCGTGAGCGCCCCGGAATGACGAACGAGAGATGGCGCCAGGCGGCAAGACAGCTCCCGCTACACCGAAATCCCCAGCTTTCTCGCGTCTTTCCCGCAAATCCCCCCGTGGAAAAGCCCGGTTCCGCGGTTGCTCACGGTGGTCCGGGCGGCCATTGTCGCCGGCTAACGACGCCGCCGGTTGCGAGCGAATCGCGCCGCCGCGATGCCTCTATGGTATTGTTGGGCTTGAGAGATTCGCACGCGCCGCCAGAAACGCGGCCAAACGAGCATCGGACCAGATGAAACTCACGCGTCTCCGCCTTCACGGCTTCAAGTCGTTCGTCGAGCCCACCGATTTCATGATCGAGCCGGGTCTGACCGGCGTGGTCGGGCCGAACGGCTGCGGCAAGTCCAATCTGGTCGAGGCGCTGCGCTGGGCGATGGGCGAGACCTCGCACAAATCGCTGCGCGCCGCCGACATGGATGCGGTGATCTTCGCGGGCTCCGGCAACCGGCCGTCGCGCAACCATGCCGAAGTGGTGATGTCGATCGACAACACCGATCGCACCGCGCCCGCGGCGCTGAACGATTCCGAGATCCTCGAAATCTCCCGCCGGATCGAGCGCGAGGCCGGCTCGCAATATCGCATCAACGGCCGCGAAGTCCGCGCCCGCGACGTGCAGCTGCTGTTCGCCGACGCCGCCACCGGCGCGCGCTCGCCGGCGCTGGTCCACCAGGGCAAGATCGGCGAGATCATCCAGGCCAAGCCGGAACAGCGCCGCCGCGTGCTGGAAGACGCCGCCGGCGTCGCCGGCCTGCATGCCCGCCGCCACGAGGCCGAACTGCGGCTGAAGGCGGCCGAGACCAATCTGACCCGAGTCGAGGACGTCATCGGGCAGCTGTCGTCGCAGGTCGACGGACTGAAGAAGCAGGCCCGGCAGGCGATCCGCTTCCGCGAGGTCGCCGCCAAGGTGCGCAAGACCGAGGCGACGCTGTATCATCTGCGCTGGCGCGATGCGCAGACCGAAGTCGGCGCTGCCGCGCAGGTGCACGATCTCGGCGTTCGCGAACTCGCCGAGCGCACCCGCGAGCAGGCCGAGGCCGCCCGCATCCAGGCCGACCGCGCCTCCGAACTGCCCGGCCTGCGCGAGGCCGAAGCCCGCGCCGCCGCCGGCCTGCAGCGGCTGGTCAACGCCCGCGAACTGCTCGACCGCGAAGAGGCCCGCGCCAAGGAGCGCGTCACCGAGCTCGAGCGGCGGCTGACGCAGTTCTCGGCCGACGTCGAGCGCGAGCAGCGCCAGATGATCGACGCCGACGCCGCGCTGGAGCGGCTGACCACCGAGGACATCGAGCTGCGCGAAGAGATCCTGGAGCGGGTCGAGAAGCGCAGCGGCGTCGACGAGCGCGTCGCCGAAGCCGAAGAAGCGCTCGGCGAGGCCGAGCGGCTGTTCGCCGAACTCACCACCCAGCTCGCCCAGCTCACCGCACGGCGCAACCAGTTCGAACAGGCGGTGCGCAGCCATCGCGACCGGCTCGGCCGGCTCCACACCGAGATCAAGAACGTCGAGAGCGAAATCGACCGGCTGACGCAGGAAACCAGCGGCGCCGGCAATGTCGACGAACTCGCCGAAGCCGTGGCGATGGCGCAGGAGACGCTGGCCGAGCTCGAAGCCTCGGTGCAGGCCGCCGAGGCCGCGCAGGTCGCGGCGCGGCACAAGCTCGACGGCTCGCGCTCGCCGCTGAGCGAGGCCGAAAAGCGGGTGCAGCGGCTCGAGACCGAAGCCAAGACGATCAGCAAGATCCTCAACGGCGAGACCAAGAATCTGTGGCCGCCGATCATCGACGGCATCACCGTCGCCAAAGGCTACGAGAAGGCTATCGGCGCCGTGCTGGGCGACGATCTCGACGCGCCGGTCGATCCGACCGCGCCGATGCGCTGGACCGATGTCGGCGTCCAGGCCGACGATCCGGCGCTGCCGGACGGCGTCGAGGCGCTGAGCGCCCATGTCAGCGCGCCGCCGGAACTGGCGCGGCGTCTGGCGCAGATCGGCGTCGTCGCCAAGGAGCGCGGCGGCGAGCTGGTCGGACAGCTCAAGACCGGCCAGCGGCTGGTGTCGCTCGACGGCGACGTCTGGCGCTGGGACGGCTTCGTCGCCTCGGCGCATGCGCCGACCGGCGCGGCCCGCCGCCTCGCCGAACGCGCCCGGCTGGTCGACATCGAGAACGAACTGGAGCAGGCGCGGATCGACGCCTCCGCCAAGCGCGACGCGCTGGAGATGGCCGAAGCCGAGCTGCGCACCGCCGCCGCGGCCGAGAGCGCGGCGCGCGAGTCGCTGCGCGGCGCCCGCCGCGAGGTCGATGCGGCGCGCGAGCGCCACGCCGCCGCCGAGCGCGAGATCAACCGCCACGCCGCGCGGCGCTCGGCGCTGACCGAGGCGCAGTCGCGGCTCGCCGCCGACCGGCTCGAGGCCGAGATGGCCTGCGAGACCGCGGAGAATGCGCTGGCCGAGCTGGCGCCGAACGACGATTCCGAACAGCGGCTCGCCGCCGTCCGCACCGACATCGAGACCCACCGCCGCAACGCCGCGCAGGTCCGCGCCGAGGCGCAGGCGCTGGCGCGCGAGGCCGAACTGGCCGACAAGCGGCTGCAGGCGATCGTCGCCGAACGCAACCAGTGGACCCACCGCAAACAGAGCGCGGCGTCGCAGATCGCCACAGTCGAGGAGCGCCTCGCCGAGCTGACCGCCGAGCGCGCCGAGCTCGACAACGCCCCGGCGGTGTTCGCCGAGAAGCGCAGCGCGATCATCACCGAGATCGAATACGCCGAGGCCGACCGCCGCACCGCCGCCGACGCGCTCGCCACCGCCGAACAGGCGATGGCCGACACCGACCGCGCCGCGCGGGCGACGATCGAGCAGCTGTCAAACGCGCGCGAGGCCTGCGCCCGCGCCGAGGAGCGGATGGAAGCGGCCCGCCGCCGGCTCGACGACGTCGAGCGCGAGATCCGCGACATGCTCGAAGTCGAGCCCCAGGCCGCCGCCTCGCTCGCCGAGATCCAGGAGGGCGCCGAACTGCCGCCGCTCGCCGAGATCGAAGCCGATCTGGAAAAGCTGCGCCGCGACCGCGAGCGGCTCGGCGCCGTCAATCTGCGCGCCGAGGAAGAGCTCAACGAGGTCGAGACCCAGCACGGCTCGCTCGCCGCCGAGCGCGACGATCTGGTCGAGGCGATCAAGAAGCTGCGCACCGGCATCCAGAGCCTCAACAAGGAAGCCCGCGAGCGGCTGCTGGCGTCGTTCGAGATCGTCAACGGCCATTTCAAGCGGCTGTTCACCACGCTGTTCGGCGGCGGCGAGGCCGAACTGAAGCTGATCGAGAGCGACGACCCGCTCGAAGCCGGCCTCGAGATCATCGCCAAGCCGCCCGGCAAGAAGCCGCAATCGCTGTCGCTGTTGTCCGGCGGCGAGCAGGCGCTGACCGCGATGGCGCTGATCTTCGCGGTGTTCCTCACCAACCCGTCGCCGATCTGCGTGCTGGACGAAGTCGACGCGCCGCTCGACGACCACAACGTCGAACGGTTCTGCGACCTGCTCAACGAGATGACGCAGACCACCGAGACCCGCTTCATCATCATCACCCACAACCCGATCACCATGGCGCGGATGAACCGCCTGTTCGGCGTCACCATGGCGGAGCGCGGCGTCTCGCAGCTGGTCTCCGTCGACCTGCAGGGCGCGGTGGATATTCTGGATCAGAACGTGGCGTGAGGTGAGACGTCATCCAAAGGCCGTCGCACTGCGGCGACCTCGAAGGATGACCTCTGTGCCCCGGATGCTGCGCAGCGCGCCGCCCTTGCGGCGTGATGCGCTGCTGATCCGGGGCCCCGGTTTCGGGGCGGCGCAGATCACCGGGGTCCCGGTTCTGCGGCGCAGCGTTACACGCTGCACCGCGCCCGGGACACGAGCTGCGAGGCAATCGTCGATGCAACCTCTCGCGGTGCCGCGCCGGACCGCTCTTCACCTTCCCCTGCCCGTCATTGCCGGGCTTGACCCTACGGGATTCACACATTTGGTCTGAGCTTCCAGCCTGCGAGCATGGCTTTGAGGGATTGGAGGCCGTGAAGGATCACGATGGGGCCTGGCTTGCCGTAGTATCCTGTCCATCCGCCGAG
>JACRJB010000028.1 GCA_016215605.1 Rhodopseudomonas palustris | reverse complement strand
TCCGCCGCTACTACGAGCGGCCGCCGCTTTCGTGGCTGGACGGGCGCAGCAAAGGCCGGGGAGATCCCGCTCCGCTGTGCTCCCGGAAGAACTGTCCCGATGCCCAAAACCGCCGCGGTGGGCGCGCCGGAAGGCGTTGCGCGATGGTCCGCAAAGCCATCGCGAGAAACCACCAACCATCCGCGCCGACCGGCGCGCCCCCACCCCTCGCTGCGAAGCGACGGGTGCAAAGCTCGGACGCTCCGGCGCCGCGAGAACACATCGCCGTGGCTGTTTGATAATCGAATCGGACGTCGCGATGAGGCAGCCGTCTGCCACCCGCACTCCCGTCATCCGCGGGCTTGACCCGCGGATCCATCGTGCGCGTCAGCGCGCCGAGCGAAGGACGTATTCCGAAGAGGATGGATTGCCGGGCCTTCGCCGCGCCGAAGGGGCTTCGGCCCCGCAGGCGGGTCAAGCCCGGCAATGACGCAACACTAATAACTCACTTCGCAGCGTTGGCACGGCGCTACAGCGGCGTGCCTGCCCCGACGGATGCGCCGCCCTCACCGCTTGTTCGCGCCCATATAGCCGAACAAAAACCCCGCGACCTTGCGCATCTGGATTTCCTCGCTGCCTTCGGTGATGCGATAGCGGCGGTGGTGGCGGTAGATGTGCTCGAACGGCTTGTGCCGCGAATAGCCGATGCCGCCGTGCACCTGGATGGCGCGATCCGCCGCCTGGCCGCACAGCCGGTTCGCCCAGTAGTTGCACATCGACACCTTGTCGGACAGCGTGTGCTCGACCTGCGCCTGCGTCATCTGATCCATTTCCCACGCGGTCTTGCGGATCAAGAGGCGCAGCATCTCCGCCTGAGTGGCGAGTTCGACCAGCGGAAACTGGATCGCCTGGTTGCGCGCCAACTCCTCGCCGAACGGCTTTCGTTCACGCGCGTACTTCACGCTCTCGTTGATGCAGAACACCGCGGCGCCGAGCGAACTCGCCGCCTGACGAATGCGGTTCTCGTGCACGAAGCACTGCGCCAGCGACAGGCCGCGCCCGACCTCGCCGAACAGCGCCTCTTCGGTCACGAACACGTCCTTGAACGACACCCGCGGATGATCGGTCGGCATGTTGAAGGTCCACAGATATTCCTCGACCTTCACGCCGGGCGCATCGGCCGGCACCAGGAAGCAGGTGATGCCGCGCGCGTCGCCATCGTTGCCCGAGGTGCGGGCGAACAGCGCGCAATGCGTGGCGACGTGCATGCCGGTCGTCCACATCTTCTCGCCGTTGATGACCCAGCCCTTCTTGCCGTCGCGCACGGCTTCCTCTGCACGCGTCTCCATGTGGGTCGCGTCGGAACCGTGATCGGGCTCGGTGAGGCCGAACGTGATGCGATACTTGCCCTTGATCGAGCCGTCGATCATCGCCTTCTGATCGTCGCGGCCGTACAGATCGAGCATCTTCACGATCGGGAAATTGCCGACGATCGAATGCTCGTTCTGCAGATCGTTGTGCAGGCCGAGGCCCTTGGCGGCGAAGTGCTCGCGGATCACCGCCATCCACAGATTGCTGCCGTCTTGGCCGCCGTAGCGCTTCGGGATCGCGAAGCGCAGATGTCCGGCGTCGTCGGCGAGATTCTTCGCCTTGCGCAGCAGCTCTTCCCATTCGTGGCGCGGCAGCCCGCCGCCCTCGAAATCGGTGCGCGCCCATTCGCGGCGATGATCGAAGAAGCGGATGTTGTCGTCCGCCTGTTCCAGCGGCTTGATCGTCGCGTCGATGAAGCGATCGAGCTCGGCGAGATAGGCGACCAGATCGGCCGGCAGGGAAAAGTCCAAGGCGCGCTCCCAATATCGAGTGTTGTTGTTGATCTTGTTAAGCGACCGATTAACATGCCCCGGTCTTCCCAAGTCAAGCGCGCAGCATCGCGCGAATTCTGCTCAACGAAAAAAGGAAACGCCGATGGCGCTGCAATTCTCCACCGTGACCCGCAAGGGCCCGATCACCATCGTCACGCTGTCGCGCCCGGAGGTCTACAACGCGCTGCACACCGACGCGCATTTCGAACTCGAAGGCGTGTTCAACGACTTCGCCGCCGATCCCGAGCAGTGGGTGGCGATCGTCACCGGCGCCGGCGACAAGGCGTTCTGCGCCGGCAACGATCTGAAGTGGCAGGCCTCGGGCGGCAAGCGCGGCTGGGGCGAGACCGGATTCGGCGGCCTCACCTCGCGGTTCGATTGCGACAAGCCGATCATCGCCGCGGTCAACGGCGTGGCGATGGGCGGCGGCTTCGAGATCGCGCTCGCCTGCGACTTGATCATCGCCTCGGAGAACGCCACCTTCGCGTTGCCGGAGCCGCGCGTCGGCCTCGCGGCGCTGGCCGGCGGCCTGCACCGCCTGCCCCGCCAGATCGGGCTGAAGCGCGCGATGGGCATGATCCTCACCGCCCGCCACGTCAAGGCGCAGGAAGGCTATGAACTCGGCTTCGTCAACGAGGTCGTGCCGCAAGGCCAAGCGCTCGCCGCGGCGGAACGCTGGGCCGAAACCATCTGCTCCGTCTCGCCGATGTCGATCCGCGCCTCGAAGCAGACGCTGAGCCGCGGCCTCGAAGTCTCGCTGCCGCAAGCCATCGCCGAGCAGCGCGACTATCCCGCGGTGAAAGCCATGGTCGCGTCGCAGGACTACATCGAAGGCCCGAAAGCCTTCTCCGAAAAGCGCAAGCCGAACTGGCAGGGGAAGTAGGTTCGGTCGCGAACATCTCCACGTCATTGCGAGCGAAGCGAAGCAATCAAGCAATCCCAATCGCAACGCTGGATTGCTTCGTCGCTGCGCTCCTCGCAATGACGGCAACAATGGCGCGCAAAACCTCTCGTTCGTCATTCCGGGGCGCGAGCGCAGCTCGCGAACCCGGAATCCATACGCCGCAGCATTCGCTGCTTCGGGACGACGTAGGACGAACGATCCTACAGAAACCGCAGCACAGGGGTTATGGATTCCGGGTTCGCGCTTCGCGCGCCCCGGAATGACGAACGATAGGTTGTTGGTCGCGGCGACGCCGTGGCTGTCTTCGCTCTGACGGCAACTACTTCTGTGCCGTCTCCCGCCGATAGCTCGCGTAGGTCGGCTGATCGACCGCGAGCTTGGCCAGCGTGGTGCGCCACAGATGGTCCTTCACGCCGGGCGTCGACAGGTCGACGGCGCCCGACGCGATGCTCTCGGCGAGTTCGGCATTCAGCTCGAGCAACGAGCCGTCGTGGCCGAGCAGCGCCTTCAGGCTGGCGTGTTCCGCAGCGTCGCTGTCGCCGGCCAGCGTCAATTGCCGCGTCACCAGGTCGAGCGCGTTGATGCCGACGCGCAGCTTGAACGCGGCATGGCCGGTGATCTGCGGCGCGATCTGGTCGCGCAGGAAATCGGCCACCGCCTTGATCAGTTCATCCGGCCTGGGTTCGTCCTGCATTGCCGCCTCTCTTCGGTTTGCGCATGGTCCGATCCGAAAACCGGCGGACCAGGTTCGGATCATGCGCCGCGCGGCGCCAGCAGCCGCAGCAGATCGATCTCGGTCTCGGACGAGCGGCGACCGATCATCGCGCGCTCCATCGAGTGGTCGGGCCCCTGGCGGAAGCGCTGCATCATGCCGCAGCACATGATGCCCCAGCGCAGTGTGCCCATCACTTCCCAGAACTTGACGCGCTCGGCGTCGACGCGGCCGCCCGCCGCTTCGTAACCCGCGAACATCTCCTCGCGCGAGCCGAGTCCGCCGACCGGCTTGTCGATCTCGCCGAACCGCCAGGAATTGACGCAGACCCAGCCGAGGTCTTCCATCGGATCGCCGAGATGCGCCAGCTCCCAATCGAGCACCGCGCGCACGCCGTCGGGCCCGATGATCAGGTTGCCGTGGCGGAAGTCGCCGTGCACCAGCGTGATCGCCTGCGACGCGCCGGGATCGTGATCGGCCAGCCAGCGCAGCGCCAGTTCGAACACCGGCCGCGGCCAATCCATGCCGCGATAGTCCGCGCGCAACAGCTCGATCTCCTCGGTCGAACTGAGCGTGCGCAGCGCCGGCAGCGCGGCGCGGTCGATGCCGTGCAGGCCGGCGAGAATCGAGCCGATCTGCCGCGCCAGAAGCGGCCGCGTGGCGGCGAACAGATCGTCGCGCAGGATCTTGCGCGGGATGGTTTCGCCCTCCACCTTCTGCATCAAAAAACCGTCGCCGAGCCCGTCGCGCTCGGTGAGCACGTGCAGGACCCGCGGCGACGGCACCCCGGCATCGTAGGCGAGCCGCATCAGCTCGGCCTCGGCCGACAGCCCCGCGGCCCGACCGGACACGCTGCCGTATCCCGGCGGCGAGCGGCGCAGGATCGCCGGGATGTCGCCGCCCGATCGCGCGATCACGAACGACCAGGTTTCCTGGCTGGCGCCGCCGGACAGCTGCGCGACGTCGCGGACGCCGGTCGCGCCGGCGCACCACGACTGCACGCTTTTCGCCAGCGCCTCGACAAAAGCCGGTGCGGCCATCGCGTACTTATTTGCCCTGGAATTTCGCCGGGCGCTTTTCGAGGAACGCGCCGACGCCTTCCTTGAAGTCGTCGGTCGAGCCGGCGATGCGCTGCGATTCGAATTCGAGGTTGAGCTGCTCTTCGAACGAATTCTCCGGCGAGTCCCAATACAGCTTGCGGATCAGCGACAGCGCGATGGTCGGGCCGTTGGCGAGCTCCTGCGCCAGCTTCATGGTCTCGGTCCACAGCTCGGCATCGTCGTAGACGCGATTGACCAGACCCCATTCGAGCGCCTTCTCGGCCGGCAGCTTCTCGCCGAGCAACGACAATTCGACCGAGCGCGCCTTGCCGATCAGCCGCGGCAGCAGCCAGGTCGAGCCGCAATCCGGCACCAGGCCGATGCGGCGGAACGCCTGCAGGAAGTAGGACGACTTCGCGCACAGGATCATGTCGCCCATCAGCGCGAAGCTCATGCCGGCGCCCGCGGCGGGACCGTTGACCGAGGTGACGATCGGGCAATGCAGCTTGCGCAGCCGGCGCAGGAACGGATGGAAGGCGGTTTCGAGCGCGGCGCCCGCCCCCTTGCCGCTCTGGCTCATGTTGTTGCCGGAGTTGCGGCCCTGCAGATTGGCGCCGGTGCAGAACGCGCGGCCCGCGCCGGTGATGACGAGGCAGCGCACCTCGGCGCGCTTGTCCTCGATCGCGTCGAGCGCCTCGCCGAGGCCGCCCAGCATGTCGATCGAAACCGCGTTCATCACCTCCTGATGATCGAGCTTCAGGATCGCGACCGGGCCGTCGAAATCGAGCGTGACGTGTTTGAACTGCATGGGTTTCCTCGCGCTTGGTCCGCGTTTATTCCGCGGTGTGGAAGGCTCTCGAAGCTGAAGCCATATTTGATTTTTGCGGCGCGCTTGTCCATGGTCGAGCGACGATAACAGCGCGCAGCCGTGGCCCACGGTTTAGCGCGCGACAAACAAAAATGGAAACGCTGTATGAGCATTTTCGATCTGAGCGGACGCGTCGCGGTCATCACCGGCGGCAATGGCGGCATCGGGCTCGGCATGGCGCAGGCGCTCGCCGCGGCCGGCTGCAACGTCTCGATCTGGGGCCGCAATCCGGAGAAGAACAAGGCGGCGTTGGCGAGCCTCGCCGGCGCGCGCGGCAAGGCCGACGCGCAGGTCTGCGACGTCACCGATCCCGCCTCGGTGCAGGCCGCGATGCAGGCGACGCTGAAAGCCTTCGGCCGCGTCGACGGCTGCTTCGCCAATGCCGGCATCGGCGGCGGCGGACGGCAGGCGTTCATCGATCGTACCGAGGAGCAGTGGCGCTCGATGTTCGCCACCAATCTCGACGGCGTCTTCCACGCCTTCCAGGCCGCCGCGCGGCACATGACCGAGCGGGCCGCGAACGGCGATCCGTTCGGCCGGCTGGTCGCGACCTCGAGCCTCGCCTCGATCTTCGGCACCGCGCGCAACGAGCACTACGCCGCGACCAAGGCCGCGATCAACGCGCTGGTCCGCGCGCTCGCGGTCGAGCTCGCCCGCAACGGCGTCACCGCCAATGCGATCCTGCCGGGCTGGATCAAGAGCGACATGACCGCGGGCATCATGGGCAACGACAAATTCGTCGCCAACGTGATGCCGCGCATCCCGGTGCGGCGGTTCGGCGAGCCCGAGGATTTCGGCGGCATCGCGGTGTATCTGATGAGCAAGGCGTCGTCTTATCACACCGCCGACACCTTCGTGATCGACGGCGGCTATACGGCGTTCTGAGCGGGGGCCGCGCTGCCGACGTAGCGCGGCATCCGGGCCATCGAACCGGATGGCGCACTCGCCACACCCATGCGCATGGCCCGCGCCTTCGCGAAATCTCTCGTCGTCGTCAGTCACATCGCCGGGCTCGTCGCCGCCATGCTGTGGGGCGCAATGTGGTCGGGCGTTGTCGAGCGCGCATACGCCGCAACGCCGACCGGCCGTCACGCACTGTGGACCGCGATCGGATTCGATCTCGGCGCCGCGCTCATGACAAAGCCCTGATACCCCTTCGCCGCGACATCGTTGCAGATCTGGCGATACACGCCGACGCCGCCGATATAGGGCATGAACACCCGCGGCTTGCCCGGCACATTGGCGCCCATGTACCAGGAATTCGCCTGCGGATAGAGCGTGCCATATGCGACCTCGTTGACATGCGCGACCCAATCGTCCTCCGACTGCCTGCTCGCCTCGATGCAATCGAGCCCTTCGTCGCGCATATGCGCCAAGCAATCGGCGATCCATTCGACGTGCTGCTCGATCGACACGATCATGTTGCTGAGCACCGACGGGCTGCCCGGGCCGGTGATCAGGAACAGATTCGGAAAGCCCTCGCTCATCAGTCCGAGATAGGTGCGCGGGCCCTCCGCCCACTTGCCGTTGAGCGTACGGCCTTCGCGCCCCCTGATCTCGATCTTGGCGACCGAGCCGGTCATCGCGTCGAAGCCGGTCGCGAACACGATCGCGTCGAGCGGATAGTCGATGTCGCCGGCGCGAATGCCGTCCGCCGTGATCCGCGCGATCGGCGTGTCACGAAGATCCACCAATTCGACGTTGTCGCGATTGAAGGTCGCGTAGTAATCGGTGTCGACGCAGATCCGCTTCGATCCGACCGGATGGCTGTCCGGTTGCAGCCGCTTCGCCACGTCCGGGTCGCGCACGATGTCGGCGATCTTGCCGCGAATGAAATCGGCGGCCGTGTCGTTGGCGGCCTTGTCGAGCGCGAGATTGTTGTAGGCCGACATGAAGGTCAGGCCACCGCGGCTCCACCGCGCCTCGTAGTTCTGCCGCCGCGCCCCGTCCGAGTCGTCGAAAGCCCCCTTCTCCGGCGGTTCGGTGAAGATGCCGTTGCGCATCTCCTCGCGCGCCTTGCGCCGGATCTCCGGATAGTTGTCGCGAAACCACTGTCGCTCATCTTCCGTCAGTTTCGCGTTGCGCGCCGGCACCGAGAAATTAGCGGTGCGTTGAAACACCGTCAGCCGGCGCGCCTGTTCGGCGATGATCGGAATCGACTGGATCGCCGACGAGCCGGTGCCGATCACGCCGACACGCAGCCCGCTGAAGTCGACCTCTCGATGCGGCCAGTGGCCGGTGTGATGGATCTGGCCCTTGAAGTCGCCCAATCCATCGATCTCCGGCATTTTTGCATTCGACAGGCAGCCGGTGGCGAGCACGATGAATTGCGCGGTGGCGCTCGCGCCATCCGACGTCGTCACTGTCCAGCGCCGCGCCGCCTCGTCGAACACCGCGCTGTCGACGCGGGTGTCGAACTGGATGTCACGGCGCAGGTCGAAGCGGTCGGCAACGTGATTGGCATAAGCGAGGATTTCCGACTGCGGCGCATAGCGCTCGCTCCAGTCCCATTGCTGCTGCAGCTCGTCGGAGAACGAGTATGAATACTGCATGCTCTCGACGTCGCAGCGCGCGCCGGGATAGCGATTCCAGTACCACGTCCCACCGACGCCAGAGCCTTGTTCAAACACGCGAGCCGTCAATCCGAGTCCACGCAGCCGGTGCAGCATGTACATCCCGCCGAATCCGGCGCCGACGATGACCACGTCGTGACAAATCGTCGGGCGCTCGCCCGTTCGCAGCCGAGGCGCAGCCATGGTTCCACTCCCGATCTCGTTCTTGTTGCGGCCAGCATTCCCGCCACACGCGCAAAGCGCAAGAGGCCCGAACAACGGCTCAGTTATTTTGCTGGACGGAATTGTCGAAGGCGCACCCGCTTGGCAGCGTCCGGCGCGATGCGCTAGCGTCGTCGTCCAACCCGCCGCCGATGGCGGGAGTCAAAGATGGGCCGGCGGGGGAGATCGAACCAATGAAGTCGCCGATCTGCGAGATGCTCGGGATCGAATTCCCGCTGCTGGCTTTCAGCCATTGCCGGGACGTCGTCGCCGCCGTCAGCCGCGCGGGCGGATTCGGCGTGCTCGGCGCCACCATTCATACGCCGGAGACCATCGAGCAGGAGCTGCGCTGGATCGACGATCACGTCGACGGCAAGCCCTACGGCCTCGACGTGCTGATCCCGGAGAACATCGCGACCGCCGGCGAGACGGACGTCACCTGGCAGAGCCTGGAGAAGCGGATCGGCCCGGCGCATCGCGACTTCACCCGCGACCTGCTGAAGAAGTACAACATCGAGTACAAGCCCGTTCCGGTGCCGGCCAATCAGCCACAGCCGTTCGACGGGCAATGCGCGCTCGAAGTGCTCGAGGTGTCGTTCCGCCATCCGATCCGACTGATCGCCAACGCGCTCGGCGTGCCGCCCAAGGCGATGATCGACATGGGCCACAAGCACGGCGTGCCGGTGGCGGCGCTGGTCGGCGCCAAGGAGCACGCGATCCGGCAGGTCGCCGCCGGCGTCGACATCATCGTCGCGCAGGGCACCGAAGCCGGCGGGCATTGCGGCGAAGTCTCGACGATGGTGCTGGTCCCCGAAGTGATCAAGGCGATCAAACCGATCCGCGACGTGCCGGTGCTGGCGGCCGGCGGCATCATGACCGGCCGGCAGATGGCGGCCTGCATGGCGATGGGCGCGGCCGGCGCCTGGACCGGATCGGTGTGGCTGGCGACCGTTGAATCCGAAACCAGCGAGATCTTTCGCGAGAAGATGATAGCGGCCTCGTCGCGCGATGCGGTGCGTTCGAAAGGCCGCACCGGCAAGCCGGCGCGGCAATTGCGGTCGGTGTGGACCGACGCGTGGGATCGCGGCCCGGACAGCCCAGGCGCGTTGCCGATGCCGCTGCAATCGATCATCAGCCGCGACGCCTTCCTGGCGATCGATCGCGCCGCAGCAGCCGGTAGCGTTCAGGCGCGCGATCTGGTCAGTTACTTCGTCGGCCAAGGTGTCGGCCTGATCGACAGCGTCAAGAGCGCCGGCGCCGTGGTGCAGGAATTCAAGCAGGATTTCGCCGAGGCCGTCGAACACCTCGACGCACTGGTCGCGGAATGAGGAACAGACGACTTCCGACCGGGAGGATCGCCTACTCCGCATCGCGGCGCACGAGTTGTCCCGCGCCTTCAATGCGCCCAACCTCGTACTGCTTGCTGAGCGACGACCTGTGAACGTAAAGAAAGCGACAACAAGAAAATGACGACCCAACTTCCGGCCGACCGCATTCCCGTCATCGTCGGTGTCGGCGAAATCGCCGATCATCCCAAGGACATCGCACAAGGCCTCGAGCCGCTGGCGCTGCTGGAGCAAGCGGTGCAACGTGCCGGCGACGACAGCGCCGCCGGCCTCGTCCGCGAGATCGACGCGCTCGACATCGTCAATTTCCTGAGCTGGCGCTATCACGAACCGGAGCAACAGCTTGCCAAGCGGCTCGGGGTTACGCCGCGGCATTGCTTCTACGGGCCGGTCGGCGGCGAGAGCCCGATCCGCTTCATCCACGAGGCCGCGCTGCGGATCGCGCGCGGCGAAGCGAGCGTCGCCGTGGTCTGCGGCGCCGAGGCGCAATCGACCGCGACCAAGGCGGCGCGCGCCAAGCTCGAACTGCCGTGGACGCCGTTCGCCAGCGACGCGCCCGAGCCGAAGCGCGGCGCGGCATTCCAGAAGCCGCTCGCCACTCAGCTCGGCGTCGCGCGACCGATCACCGTGTATCCGCTGTATGAAGCGGCCACTGCGGCGCATTGGGGACAGACGCCGCGCCAGGCGCTCGACGAGTCCGGCGTGTTGTGGTCGCGCTACGCGCAGGCGGCCGCCGCCAATCCGAACGCCTGGATCAAGCGCGGCTTCGCACCGCACGAGATCACCACGCCATCGCCGGACAATCGGCTGATCGCCTGGCCCTACACCAAGCTGATGGTCGCCAATCCCAGCGTCAATCTCGGTGCCGCCGTGCTGCTGACCTCGCTGGCGAAGGCGCGCGAAGCCGGCATTGCCGAGGACAGGCTGATCTACATTCACGGCGGCGCCTCGGCCGAAGAACCGCGGGACTTCCTGGCGCGCGATCAGTTTACGCAGAGCCACGCGCAGAATGCGGTGCTGGACACGATCAAATCGCTGGTCGGCGGCGACGGCCGCGCCTTCGATGCGATCGAGCTGTATTCCTGCTTTCCGGTGGTGCCGAAAATGGCGCGGCGCACGCTCGGCCTCGGCGACGACGTGCAGCCGACCGTGACCGGCGGGCTGACGTTCTTCGGCGCACCGCTCAACACCTACATGACCCACGCCGCCTGCGCGATGGTGCGCAGGCTGCGGGGCGGCGCCAGGCTCGGCCTGCTGTATGGACAAGGCGGCTTTGTCACCAAGCACCATGCGCTGGTGCTGTCGCGTAAGCCGCAGCAAGAGGCGCTGAGCGAACAGGTCAGCGTCCAGGCCAAGGCCGATGCGGCGTACGGCGAAGTCCCGGCCTTCGTCACCGAGGCGTCAGGTGACGGAACGGTCGAGACCTTCACGGTGATCTACACCGGCAAGGGCGAGGTCGAGCACGGCGTGGTCATGCTGCGCACGGCGGACGGCGCGCGCACCCTGGCGCGGGTGCCGGCGCAGGATCAGGCGACGCTGGCGTTCCTGACGAACATGGAGCGGAGCCCGATCGGCGCGCGCGGCGCGATGTCCGTCGGCGCCGACGGCGTGCCGGAGTGGCGAGCGGCCAGTTGACACGAGGCTCTGGAGCACGCCGGCGGAACGCTGCAAAGCCGATATCCGTCATTGCGAGGAGCGAAGCGACGAAGCAATCCAGTTCAGTGCACTGCGCTGGATTGCTTCGCGGAGCCTGTCATCGGGCGGCGCTATGCGCCGACCCGTTGGCTCGCAATGACGGAGAGCTACCCCTTGACGTCCTGCTTCTCCGACGCGGTCGGCTTGCCCTTGGGTCCGTCGCCACTGACGACGCGGACCTTGTCGCCGTCGCTGATCCCGTCCGGCGGCGCGATGATGATGCGGTCGTCGGGCGCGAGGCCGGAGGCGAGTTCGATTTCGCGGCCGAGATCGCGCGCGATCTTCACCGTCTTGAGCTGGACGCGGTCGTCGGGGCCAACGGTCGCGACGCGCAATCCGCTGCGGTTGAACATCAGCGCGCTGGCCGGAATGTGCAGCGACACCTCGTCGCGCGCCAGGCTGAGCTTCACATTGGCGTAGCCGCCCGGCATCAGTTCGCCCTTGGCGTTGTCGAGCGCGAGTTGCATCCGCGTCGTGCCGGAGGAGACGTCGACCGCCTGCGACGAGGCCTCGACCGTCGCCGGGAAGCTGCGGTTCGGATATTCCGGCAGCGTGATCACCGCCTTGGCGCCGATCTTGATCATCGGCACATAGGTCTGCGGCACGTTGACGTAGACGCGCAGCTTGGCGATGTCCGAGACCACGAACATCGCCGGTCCGGTGCTGGAGCCGGCGCTGATGAGCGCGCCGACGTCGGTGTTGCGCTCGGTGACGACGCCGTCGAACGGCACGGTGATCTTCTTGAAGCCGGCGAGCGCTTCGAGCCGCTCGACATTGGCCTCGCCGGACTTCACAGCGGCCTTCTTGTTCGACAGATCCGCGCTGCGTTCGTCGATCTCCTGCGCGGACACGAAGTTGGACGCCACCAGCGTCTTGCGGCGGTTGAGCGTCGCTTCCGACAGACGCGCGCTGGCCTGCTGGCTGAGCAGATCGGCTTTCGCCTGCAGCAATTGCTGATCGAGATCCGGCGCTTCGACTTCGGCGATCACCTGCCCGGCCTTGACCTTGGCGCCGATATCGGCGCTCCAGCTCTTCACATAGCCGGACACGCGGGCGTAGATCGGCGCGCGAGAGTAAGCCTCGAGCCGGCCCGGCAGATCGAGCGTGCTGGCGCGCGCCTTGCCATCGGGCTTGGCGACCGCGACGCTCGAGATCGCCTGCTCGTCGGTCCAGCTCCGCAATTCGGCGTTGCTTTTCTCGCGCGCGTTGATCCCGGTGACGACGACGGCGGCCGCGCCGCAGGCGAGCAAGGCGCCGGCGATGGCCAGTCCGCGGCGGGATTTGCGCGGTGCGTCAGTGGACATGCGACATCTCCGGGGCCGGCGCGGCGTCTTGTGCCGGCTGCTTCTTGTGGACCATGCTGAACACCACCGGCACGAACATCAGCGTCGCGATGGTCGCGAAAATCAGGCCGCCGATCACGGCGCGGCCGAGCGGGGCGTTCTGCTCGCCGCCTTCGCCGAGCCCGAGCGCCATCGGCGCCATGCCGATCACCATCGCCAGCGCCGTCATCAGCACCGGGCGGAACCGGACGAAGCCGGATTCCAGCGCCGCCTGAACCGGATCTCCGAGCACGGCGTAGCGCTCGCGGGCGAACGAGATCACCAGCACGCTGTTGGCGGTGGCGACGCCCATGCACATGATCGCGCCGGTCAGCGCCGGCACCGACAGCGTCGTGCCGGTGGCGAACAGCATCCAGACGATCCCGGCGAGCGCCGCGGGCAGCGCGGTGATGATCACGAACGGATCGGCCCAGGATTGGAAGTTCACGACGATCAACAGATAGATCAGCACGATCGCACCGAGCAGACCGAACAGCAGGCCCGAGAACGCGCTGTTCATCGTCTGCACCTGGCCGAGCAGCACCACCGACGAGCCCTTCGGCACCTCGGCCTTGGTCTCGTCGATCACCTTGCGGATGTCGGCGGACACCGCGCCGAGATCGCGGCCCTGCGTGGTGGCGAAGATCTGCACCATCGACTGGATGTCGTATTGCGAGATCACCGCGTTGCCGGCCGAGCGGGTGATGTCGGCGAGGCCGCCGAGGATCGGCGCGCTGGCGCCGGCGGTGCCGGTCGCCGAAATCGGGATCGTCTCCAGCTTGCCGAGCGAGTCGATCTGATATTGCGGCGTCTGCATCACGATCGAATACGACACGCCGTTGTCGGGGTTGAGATAATAGGTCGGCGCCACCTGCGACGAGCCGGCCAGATTGACCACGAGGCTGTTGGTGACGTCGCGCGTCGTCAGCCCGACATATTGGGCGCGGGTGCGGTCGACGTCGATGTTGAAGGTCGGGTTGTTGGGCGATTGCTGGATCCGCGCGTCGGCGACGCCGGGGATCCGCTTGATCTTCGCCAGCAGCTTGCCGGCGTATTCGAAGTTCGCGGCGAGGTTGGCGCCGCGCACCTGCAGGTCGATCGGCGCCGGCGCACCGAAATTCAGGATCTGGCTGACGATGTCGGCCGGCAAGAAAGCGAAGCTCATGCCCGGGAACTGGCGTGGCAACTGCTCGCGCAGCGCACGAACATAGGTCTCGGTCGGCTGGTGCTCACCCTTCAGCTTGATCTGGATGTCGGCGTCCTGGGTGCCGATCACGCCGGTGTTGTTGTAGGTGAGATTGATGCCCGAGATCGGCATGCCGATGTTGTCGGTCATGGTCTCGATCTGGTCCGGCGGGATGATCTTGCGCACCGCCTTCTGCACCTCGGCCATCTGATTGGCGGTCTCCTCGACGCGAGTGCCGACCTGGGTGCGGACGTGCATCAGGATCTGGCCGGAATCCACCGACGGAAAGAAGTTGCGCCCGAGATAAGGCACCAGCGCGAACGACAGCGCGACGATGCCGAGGAAGCCGGTGACGAACAGCCGACGATGCCCCATCGCCAGCGTCAGCAGGTCGCCATAGCCATGGCGGAACCGCGCGAACAGCCCCTCGAACCCCTGCTGAAACCGCACCAGCGGATTGCGCGAGCGTTGCTTGCCGTCGAGGCTGCCGTGATGCGCGTGCGGCTTCAGCAGATACTTGGCCATCGTCGGCACCAGCGTGCGCGACAGGATGAACGACCAGATCATCGCGAACATCACCGCTTCGGCCATCGGCACGAACAGGAAGCGCGCGACGCCCTCCAGGAAGAACATCGGCACGAACACGATGCAGATGCACAGCAGCGAGACGAAGGCCGGCGTCACGATCTGGCGGGCGCCGTCCAGGATCGAGGTCTCGACCTCCTTGCCCTGTTCGAGATGCCAGTTGATGTTCTCGATCGTCACCGTGGCGTCGTCGACCAGGATGCCGACCGCCAGCGCCAGGCCGCCGAGCGTCATGATGTTCAGCGTCTCGCCGATCGCCGCCAGACAGACGATGGCGCCGAGCACCGACAGCGGGATCGACACCGCGATGATGATGGTCGACCGCCAGCTGCCGAGGAACAGCAGGATCATCACGCTGGTCAGCAGCGCGGCGATCACGCCTTCGACCGCGACCCCGGTGATCGCGCCGCGCACGAACACCGACTGGTCGCCGATGAAGGCGATCTTCAGCTGTTCGGGCAGCGCATCCTTGACCTCGGCGACCTTGCGCTTGATGCCGGAAATGATGTCGAGCGTCGACACCGCGCCGGCCTTCAGCACCATCATCAGCACCGAGCGGTTGCCGTCGACATGGACGATGTTGGTCTGCGGCGGGTTGCCGTCCCGGACCGAGGCGACGTCGCGCACATAGACCATGGCGCCGCCGACCGCCTTGATCGGCAGATTGCCGAGATCGGCCATCTGCTTCGGCGAGTTGTTGAGCTGGATGACGTACTCGAATTCGCCGATCTTCTGGGTGCCGACCGGCGTGATCAGGTTCTGCGCCGCCAGCGCGTTGGCGACGTCCTGGCCGGACAGGCCGCGGGCCTGCAGCGCATTGGGATCGAGATCGATCTGCACCTGCCGCTGCTTGCCGCCGAACGGCCACGGGATCGCGGCGCCGGGCACGGTGACCAGCGGGGTGCGCAGCTGATTGATCGCGAGGTCGGCGAGGCTCTGCTCGGTCATGCCGTCGCCGGACAGCGCCAGCTGGATGATCGGGACGGTCGAGGCCGAGTAGTTCAGGATCAGCGGCGGCGTGGCGCCGGGAGGCATCTGCTTCAGCAGCGTTTGCGAGATCGCCGTCACCTGCGCGTTGGCGGTGCGGATGTCGACGTTCGGCTGGAAGAAGATCTTGACGATGCCGAAGCCGTTGTAGGAATTCGCGACGATGTGCTCGATGTCGTTGACCGTGGTGGTCAGCGCACGCTGGAACGGCGTGGTGATGCGGCCGGCCATCTGGTCCGGCGGCAGGCCGGTGTATTGCCAGACCACGCCGATCACCGGGATGCGGATTTCGGGGAAGATGTCGGTCGGGGTCCGCAACGCGGCCAGCGGTCCGACGATCAGCAGGAGCAGCGCGAGCACCACGAAGGTGTAGGGCCGGCTCAGTGCGATGCGGACCAGCGATATCATCCGTGAGGCCGTTCCCGATGCCGTTGTCGAAGTCGGCTGTGCCGCCGCAGGTCTGATTTATCCGAATAGACGTCGGATCGCCAAGCCGCTGCATCGCACACATCGCCTGCAGTCACCGAATAGCAGCGTATTTCGGCGGGTCACGCCCCCCGGGTCACGACAGATTGATCGACAGCACAGCCGCCAAGGGACTCGAAGCCTCAGCACGGCGTGGCCGACCGACAGCGGAACTCACCGACCAGCCCGGCGGACGAACTCACCGCATCAGCGCCAGCGCCTCGCCGAAAAACGCCGGACCGCCGAAATTGCCCGATTTCAGCGCCAGCAGCATGTCGCCTTCCCGCGCGCCGACCGTCCGCAGCACCGGAACGCCGGCGGCGATCTCCGGGCCGATCAGGAAGCCCGGGATCGCCAATCGATCGACCACCGCGCCCGAGGTCTCGCCGCCCGCGATCACCAGCCGCCGCACGCCGACGTCGACGAGGCGCGCGGCGATTCCGGCCATCGCCTGCTCGATCGCGTGGCCAGCGGCGTCCCGGCCGAATTTGGCCTGCACCGCAGCAACCTGATCGGGCGCTGCGCTGGACGCGATCAGCACCGGACCCGCGGTGAGCCGTGCGATCGCCCAATCGGCGGCGCGCTGTGCTTCGCCCTCGTCCGCCATCAGCGCCGCGGGATCGAGCCGCAGCACCGGCATCATTCGCTCGGCATCGGCGATCTGCGCCAACGTCGCCTGCGAACAGCTGCCGGCGAGGCACGCCGCCGGACCGCCGATCGGCGTTGCCGAGGTCGCGTCGACGGGTCTCGGCTCGCTCCGCCCGACCGCGCGCAACGCACGCGCGAGCCCAAGTCCCAGACCGCTGGCGCCGACCGAGACGCCATGCGCCAGCGCCACCGCGCCGATCGTCTCGAGGTCACGCTCGAACACCGCGTCCGCGATCGCCGCGCCGCAGCCCTGCGACACCAGGCTGTCGAGATGGTTGCGGAGTGCGTCCGGCCCCTGGGCGATGACCGACAGGCCCGCGAGGCCGACCTTGATCCGGCTCTGTCGCCCCAGCACCCGCACCAGATCGGAATCGTGCATCGGGTTGAGCGGATGATCCTTCAGCGGACTTTCGTTCAGCGGCACCGCGCCGACGAACAGGTGGCCCTGATACACCGTGCGCCCGGTCTCCGGGAACGCCGGCGTCACCAGCACCATGGCGTCGCCGGCGTCGGCGCGCAGCGCGTCCATCACCGGACCGATATTGCCCCGGTCGGTGGAATCGAAGGTCGAGCAGATCTTGAACAAGAGATGCGCGGCGCCGCGGCCGCGCAGCCACTGCGCCGCCGCCCGCGACTTGATCACCGCCTGATCGGCCGCGATCGAGCGGCTCTTCAGCGACACCACCACGGCATCGACCTCCGGCAGCGCGAGGTCGTCGGCCGGCACGCCGATGGTCTGCACCGTGCGCAGCCCCTGCCGCGTCAGCGTGTTGGCGAGGTCGGACGCGCCGGTGTAGTCGTCGGCGATGCAGCCGAGTGCGAGCGTCATGCCCGCGCTCCGGCGTAGGGCGCGAACCAGCCGAGCCCATCGATGGTCGCGCCGCGCGGCCGATACTCGGCGCCGACGAAGCCCGCATAGCCGAGCCGGTCGAGTTCGTCGAACAGGAACGGATAGTTCAGTTCCTCGCCGTCCGGCTCGTGGCGCGACGGCACGCTGGCGATCTGGACGTGGCCGATGATCGGCATCATCTCGCGCAACCGCACGGCGACGTCGCCGTGCAGGATCTGGCAGTGATAGATGTCGAACTGCAGCTTGAGGTTCGGAATTCGCAATTCGTGGATCAGGTCGCGGGCGACGCCGAAATCGTCGAGGAAATAGCCCGGCACGTCACGCTTGTTGAGCGGCTCGATCACGACGTCGATGCCGTGCGGCGCGAAGAAATGCGCCGCGACTGCGAGCGAGCGGCGAAACGCCAGCGCGGCGTTCCCGTCGTGACGGTCGGCGATCCCGGCCATCAGATGCACGCGTTTGACGCCGGTGGCCAGCGCGTAGGGCAGCGCGGTGTGCAGGCTCTGCTGCAGGTCCTCGAACTTGTCGGGCCGCGCCGCAAACCCCTTCTCGCCGGCGGCCCACTCGCCCGGCGGCAGATTGAACAGCGCCTGCGTGAGCTTGTTGCGCTTCAACCGCTCAGCGATGTCGTCGGGCTTGTGCTCGTAGGGAAACAGGAACTCCACCGCGGTGAAGCCGGCCGCCGCCGCCGCGTCGAAACGGTCGAGGAAGGCGTATTCGTTGAACATCAAGGTGAGATTGGCGGCGAAGCGCGGCATGAAGATCCCCTGCATCTCATCGGTCATTGCGAGGAGCGAAGCGAAGAAGCAATTCAGCAGCCCTTGCTCGATGCCGCTGGATTGCTTCGCTTCGCTCGCAATGACGTCATAACTCAATCCTTGGCTGCGCCCGGCAACTTCGTTCCGGTCACCTGCGCATACATCCGCGCCACCGAGGCGTCGTCGTCGCGCCCCATGCCGGCAGCCGATGTCATCAGGAACATCTGCAGCGCAGCCGCCGACACCGGCACCGGAAATTTCGCGGCGCGCGCCATGTCCTGGATGATGCCCAGGTCCTTGACGAAGATATCGACCGCGCTTCGCGGCGTGTAATCGCCATCCAGCACGTGCGGCATCCGGTTTTCGAACATCCAGGAGTTGCCGGCGGACGCCGTGATCACCTCGTAGACCTTGCGGATGTCGAGCCCCTGCCGCGCCGCGAAGGCGATCGCTTCGGACGCCGCGGCGATGTGCACGCCGGCGAGCAGCTGGTTGATCATCTTGAACGCCGCCCCCTGCCCGGCCGCGTCGCCGAGCTCATAGAGCTTGGCCGCCATCGCATCGAGCGCCGGCCGCGCCGTGGCGAAAGCCGCTTGGCTGCCGGAGGCGAGGATGGTCAGTTCGCCCTGCGCCGCGCGCTGGGCGCCGCCGGAAATCGGTGCATCGAGATAGTGCCGGCCGGTCGACTCCAGCCGTGCCGCGAGCCGCCGCGCCACGTCGGGGTCCATCGTCGCACAGGAGACGAACACTGCGCCCTCCGCCAGCGTTCCGGCAACGCCGGCCTCGCCGAACAGAATCGCCTCGGTCTGCGCCGCGTTGACCACGACACTGACGACGATGGCCGAGCCTTGCGCGGCGGCGGCGGGCGTCGCCGCACCATGTCCGCCTTCGGCGACGAATCGTGCGACGGTGTCGGCCGAGACGTCGCAGCCGGTGACCTCGAACCCGGCTCGGCGCAGCGACGTCGCCATGCCGTACCCCATCGAGCCGAGCCCGATCACCGCGACCCGTGGCCCTGCAGTCTCCGTCATGCGGCGTTTCCCGTGTGTTGCTTGCATCCTCGATATCACGGCTTGGCCGCGCTGCCAAAGCATGGGAAGACTTCGCCGGGAGGATGGCATGAGCACCGAAGCGACTTTGCGCGAACAGATCTGCCGGTTCGGCCGCTCGCTGTTCGAGCGCGGGCTGACGCCGGGCTCGTCGGGCAACATCAGTGTGCGCTGCGATGACGGATTCCTGGTGACCCCGACCAATGCCTCGCTCGGCTTTCTCGATCCGGCAAAACTGACGCGGCTCGATGCCGGCGGCCGCCTCGTGTCCGGCGACGCGCCGACCAAGGAAGTGCCGCTGCACAATGCGCTGTATCAGACCCGCGGCACCGCCGGCGCAGTCGTGCATCTGCATTCGACGCACGCCGTCGCTCTGTCGATGCTGCCGGAGATCGATCCGCGCGCGGCGCTGCCGCCGCTGACGCCGTACTACCTGATGCGCTGCGGCCAGACCGCGCTGCTGCCCTACTACCGGCCCGGGGATCCCGCCGTCGCCGATGCCATCAAAGGCCTCGCCGGCCGATACACGTCGGTGCTGCTCGCCAATCACGGCCCGGTCGTCGCCGGTGATACGCTGGAAGCCGCCGTGTTCGCGATGGAAGAGCTCGAAGAGACCGCGAAACTGTATCTGCTGCTACGCGGCCTCAACCCCCGCCATCTGTCGCCGCAGCAGGTTTCCGATCTGACGAAGGTATTCGGTCTCGATCTGCCGGATCACCTGCACGATTCCTGAATCCGGCGCTGCGCCGCAAACAGCTGGCGCGAACCGGCAAATAGACCAGCCGCATCCGGCTCCAAACGAGACTGTTGCCAAGGCAACCGTTTCGTGCGACCTATTCTGAATACCAAGAGCGACCCGGTCGCCGTGTTCAGGGAGACGCTATGTTCGGCAGCGCAGCAGCCGGCGATCGCAGCATTGTGCCTGCTTGGATCGATGCCACCCGGCCCGTATCACAGCTCACGGCACCGAGGCTGGCTTCACGTCCCGTCGCCGGTGACAGCCCCGAGATTGTTGTGCAGCCGGCGCAGCAGGTCGATCAGCACCTCCCGCTCGGCATGGCTCAGGCACGACATCAACCGTCGCTCGCGCTCCAGCGCGGCGATGATCACTCTGTCGTGCGTCGCGCGCCCCTTCTTGGTCAGCGAGATCGAATGGGTACGAGCGTCGTCCGGGTCGGTACGGATCGCGATCAGGCCGCGCTGCTGCATGTCCGCCAGCGTGCGGCTCACCGGGCCCTTGTTGAAGCCGATCACCTGACAGATTCGCGAAGCCGGAATGCCCGGCTCGATCGCCAGCAGCGACATCATCCGCCATTCGGTGACGTTGACCCCGAAATTGCTCTGGTAGAACGCGGTGGCGCTGTTCGACAGCTTGTTGGCGATGAAGGTGATGAACGCCGGCACGTAGCGCTCGAGGTCGAGCGTCGGCCCGTCGCTCGCGGGTTGTGCGGAGGCGGTGCGGCGGGGCTTTCGGGACGATGGTGTGGCGGTCATGTCGCTTTGCGGCTGGCGGCGGGCAGCCAGACATAAAGATATGACGCGCGACTTCACAAGACCCGAATTGGCAGAACCCGGATTGGGGAGACTCGAATGATCACCGACACGTCCGCGGAACCTTCGTCAACGCCGCGCGACGGCGCGGCCGCCGTTCCGCATCTCGACATCGATCCGTTCGCGCTCGACTTCTTCGCCGATCCCTATCCGGCCCAGGAAGCCATGCGTGAAGCCGGGCCGGTGGTCTACCTCGACAAATGGAACGTCTACGGCGTCGCGCGCTACGACGAAGTCCATGCGGTGCTCAACGACCCGCTGACGTTCTGCTCCAGCCGCGGCGTCGGGCTCAGCGATTTCAAGAAGGAGACGCCGTGGCGACCGCCGAGCCTGATCCTCGAAGCCGATCCGCCGGCGCATACGCGTCCACGCGCGGTGCTCAGCAAGGTGCTGTCCCCGGCGACGATGAAGCGCATTCGCGACGGCTTCGCCGCGGCCGCAGACGCCAAGGTCGATGAGCTTCTGCAGCGCGGCAGCATCGACGCCATCGCCGATCTCGCGGAGGCCTATCCGCTGTCGGTGTTTCCCGATGCGTTGGGTTTGAAGCAGGAGGGCCGCGAGCATCTGCTGCCCTATGCCGGCCTGGTGTTCAACGCGTTCGGCCCGCCCAACGAATTGCGCCAGAGTGCGATCGAGCGCTCCGCGCCGCATCAGGCCTATGTCAACGAGCAGTGCCAGCGGCCGAACCTCGCGCCGGGCGGCTTCGGCGCCTGCATCCACGCGTTTTCCGACACCGGCGAGATCACGCCCGACGAGGCGCCGCTGCTGGTGCGCTCGCTGCTGTCCGCCGGGCTCGACACGACCGTCTACGGCATCGGCGCGGCGGTGTACTGCCTGGCGCGGTTTCCGGAGGAACTGCAGCGGCTGCGTGCCGATCCGTCGCTGGCGCGCAATGCGTTCGAGGAAGCGGTGCGCTTCGAAAGTCCGGTGCAGACCTTCTTCAGGACCACGACGCGCGAGGTCGAACTCGGCGGCGCCGTGATCGGCGAAGGCGAGAAGGTGCTGATGTTCCTCGGCTCCGCCAACCGCGATCCACGACGATGGAGCGAGCCCGACCGCTACGACATCACCCGCAAGACCTCCGGCCATGTCGGCTTCGGCTCCGGCATCCACATGTGCGTCGGCCAGTTGGTGGCGCGGCTGGAAGGCGAAGTGATGCTGTCCGCGCTGGCGCGCAAGGTCGCCGCCATCGAGATCACCGGCCCGGTGAAACGCCGGTTCAACAACACGCTGCGCGGGCTGGAGAGCCTGCCGATCAAACTGACGCCTGCCTGAGTGAGGACCATGCCGACCATCACTTTTATTCATCCCGACGGCCGCACCGAGATCGTCGAAGCCGCCATCGGCGACAGCGCGATGTTCGCCGCACTCAATCACGGCATCGACAGCATCGTCGCCGAATGCGGCGGCAACGCCGTCTGCGCCACCTGCCACGTCTATGTCGACGAATCCTGGCTCGCCAGGCTGCCGCCGGTGGGCGCCAACGAGGACGATCTGCTCGACGGCACCGCGACCGAACGGCTGCCGAACAGCCGGCTGTCCTGCCAGATCAAGATCGGACCCGAGCTCGACGGGCTCGTGCTGCGGCTGCCCGACCGGCAGACCTAGACGAAGTGACATCGTGACCGGCGAAGACCGGCACGTTCAACAAGAGACCAAGGGGAGAACAACGATGAATCGCTTCAAGGGCCTGCTCGGCCTCGCCGTCTCGTGCCTGCTCTGCAGCACCGCCAGCGCGGAAATGTCCGGCAATGTCGTGCGCGTCGGCGTGCTCAACGACATCTCCGGCATCTTCCAGGACACCAACGGCATGGGCTCGGTCGAAGCCGCGCGCATGGCCGCGGAAGATTTCGCCGGCGGCGGCAAGAACATCAAGGTCGAGATCGTCTACGCCGACCACCAGAACAAGGCCGACGTCGGCAACGCGATCGCGCGGCGCTGGCTCGAGATCGAGGGCGTCGACGCCATCGTCGACGTGCCGAATTCCTCGGTCGGCCTGTCGATCAACACGCTGCTGCGCGACACCAAGATGACGTTCCTGGCGTCATCCACGGCGAGCTCGGACCTGACCGGCAAGGCGTGCTCGCCGAACACGATCCAGTGGGTCAACGACACCTGGGCGACCGGCAACACCACCGCGGCGGCGATGATCGGGCGCGGCGGCAAGGACTGGTACTTCATCACGGTCGACTACGCGCTCGGCAAGGGCATCGAGGCAGAAGCCACCAAATACATCGAAGCCCATGGCGGCAAGGTGGTCGGCTCGAGCAAGCACCCGCTCGGCACCTCGGATTTCGCCTCGTTCCTGCTGCAGGCGCAGAGCTCCAAGGCGGGCGTGATCGGACTGGCCAATGCCGGCGGCGACACCATCAACACCGTCAAGCAGGCCGCTGAGTTCGGCATCCAGCAGAGCGGCCAGAAGCTGGTCGCGTTCCTGCTGTTCATCAACGACGTGCACGGCATGGGCCTCAAGGTGGCGCAGGGCCTGCAGCTGATGGAAGCGTTCTACTGGGACATGAACGACGACACCCGGGCCTTCGCCAAGCGGTTCGCGGCCCGCCCCGGCATGAACGGCAAGATGCCGAGCGGCAATCAGGCCGGCGTCTACGCCTCGACGCTCGCTTATCTCAACGCCGTTGCCGCCACCGGCAGCGACGACGCCAAGGACGTCGTGCCGCAGATGAAGAAATTCAGCGGCAAGGACAAGCTGTTCGGCGACGTCACCATCCGTCAGGACGGCCGCGTCGTTCACCCGATGTATCTGTTCGAGGTGAAGAAGCCGGCCGACTCGAAATACCCCTACGACTACTACACGCTGGTCTCGACCATTGCCGCCGACAAGGCGTTTCGGCCGCTGGCGGAGGGCGACTGCCCGCTCGTGAAGTAGAGTATCGGAACGGCGGCCGGCATCTGCCGGCCCGCCATTCTCTCGGCCGCTCGGATGCGGCCTACAGGCCCAGATACGCCTTGCGGACGTCCGGGTTGTCCATCAACTCGGCGGACTTGCCCTGCATCAGCACCCGGCCGGTCTGCAGAATGTAGGCGCGGTCGGCGATTTCGAGGCATTCGGCCATCCGCTGCTCGACGATCAGCACGGTCATGCCGGCGTCGCGGATCTTCTTCACCGATTGGAAGATTTCGCTGACCAGCTTCGGCATGATGCCCTGCGACGGCTCGTCGAGCATCAGCAGCCGCGGCCGCGTCATCAGGGCGCGGCCGATCGCCAGCATCTGCTGTTCGCCGCCGGAGAGCGTCTCGGCGCGTTGTTCGAGCCGCTCCTTCAGCCGCGGGAACAGGCTGAACACCAGCTCCAGCGGCTGCTCGCGATCCGGCTTGCCGCGGAACAGATAGCTGCCGAGCCGCAGATTGTCGTGCACCGACAGCCGCGGAAACAGCCGACGATTTTCCGGCACATAGGCGATGCCGCGCGCGGTGATCAAATGCTGCGCCGTGCCGTCGATCCGGTCGCCGTCGAACGACACCTCGCCGGACCGGATCCGCTCGGCGCCGGCGATCGATTTCAGCAATGTCGACTTGCCCGCACCGTTGGCGCCGGCGACGCAGACGATCTCGCCCTTCTCGACTTCGATCGAGACCTGCGAAATCGCGACCAGCCCCTTATAGGCGGTGGTGACCTCACGCACCGACAGCATGACGATCCCCTAGATAGGCAGTGATGACTTTTGGATCGCGGACGACGTCGGCAGGTTTGCCTTCGGTGAGCACCTTGCCGAGATCGAGCACGATCGCCCGGTCGACCAGCGGCATCACGATTTCCATGACGTGTTCGACCATCAGTACGGTGACGCCGGTGTCGCGGACGCGGCGGACCAGTTCGACGCCGGTCTGCGCCTCGGTCGGCGTCAGCCCCGTCAGCACCTCGTCGAGCAGCAGCAGCTTCGGCTCGGTGGCGAGCGCGCGGGCGACTTCGAGCCGGCGCTTCTCCGACGGGATCAACTGGTTCGCCAGCACGTCGGCGCGGGCGTCGAGGCCGCAGAATTTCAGCACCTCGTGCGCCTTGCGGCGCGCCTCGCGCATCACCGTGGTGCGGATCAGCGCGCCGACGATGACGTTGTCGATCACCGTCATCGACTCGAAGCTCTTCACCACCTGGAAAGTGCGGCCGATGCCGCGGGCGCAGCGCGCCGTGGCGGGCAGTTTCGTCACGTCCTCACCATCGAAGATGATCGAGCCCTGCGTCGGCGGCAGCACGCCGGCGATCAGGTTGAACAGCGTCGATTTTCCGGCGCCGTTCGGGCCGATCAGGCCGACGATTTCGCCGCGGCCGACCGAAATCGACACGTCGCTGTTGGCGATCAGCCCACCGAAGCGCTGCCAGACGCCGCGTGTTTCGAGCAACGCAGTCATCGCGCCACCTCCTTGCGCCGCTTTGCGAACAGGCCGATCAGGCCCTCCGGTCGCGCCAAAGAGATCACCACGATCACCGTGCCGTACAGGATCAGATCGACGCCGCGGCCGGAGCCGCCGATGAACGAGCGCGTCAGTTCGGTGAGCGGAATCAGGATCACCGCGCCGAGTACCGGCCCCCACAGCGTGCCGATGCCGCCGAGCACGGCCGGCAACGCCATCAGCAGCGAGAACTGGAAGGTCATCACGCTTTCGGGGTCGATGTAGGACACGAACATCGCGTAGAACGCGCCGCCGATCGCGGTGAGGAAGGCGGAGACCGCGGCGGCGCCCATCTTGGAATTGAACACCACAACGCCGAGGCTCTCAGCGGCTTCGGGATTGTCCTTCACCGCGCGCCACCAATAGCCCCATTTCGAATTCTCCAGCCACCACGTCACCAGCCAGGCGACGCAGCAGAACACCAGGGCGAAATAGTAGTAAGGCAGCTTGCTGCGGGTGAACTGGAATTTGGCCCAGCTGTCGCCGCGCACCGGGATGTCGATGCCGAGCGCCGCGCCGGCCCAGTCCCAGTTGTGGAACAGCAGAAAGCCGATTTCGGCGATCACGATGGTGGCGATGACGAAATAGTGCCCGCGCAGCCGGAAGGTCGGATAGCCGAGCGCCATCGCGATCACCGCCGAGATCAGTCCGCCGCCGAGCATTCCGAACCACGGCAGCACGCCGAACTTGGTGAACAGCAGAACCGTGGTGTAGGCGCCGAGCCCGAAATACAGCGCATGGCCGAGCGAGATCTGGCCGCAATAGCCGCCGAGGATGTTCCAGGCCTGCGACAGCGCCGCATACATCAGGGTCAGCACCATGATGTTCTGGACGTAGACGTCCTTGACGAACAGCGGGACCAGCGCCGCGATGCAGGTCAGCACGGCGGCGACGATGAGGTCGCGGAGGCGGCGTTTGCTGTGAGCGTCGTCCATCAGATCGATCCGAACAGGCCACGCGGCCGAATGAAGACAACGAGCAAATACACCGCGTAAATGCCGACGGATTTCAGCGATGGCGGCAGGATCAGCGCGGTCGACGCCTCGACCAGACCGACGATGATGCCGCCGGCGAAGGCGCCGAACACGCTGCCGAAGCCGCCCAGCGCCACGGTGACGTAGGCGATCAGCGCGAACGAGGCGCCGACGTCGGGATAAATGTAGAAGAACATCGCCATCACCGCGCCCGCCAGGCCGACCAGCGCGCCGCCGAGCCCCCAGCCGAGCGCGAACACCTTGTTCTTGTCGATGCCGACAAGCGCCACCGCGCCGGCATCCTCGCGCGTCGCCTCGAGCGCGCGACCGAAATCGGTCTTCTTGATGAAGAAGTACAGCGCGCCGAACGCCGCCAGCGACACCAGCGCGCCGACCAGTTGCGGCACCGGCAAAAACACGCCGCCGAGCGAGATCGTCTTGCCGCCGAGCCACGAGACGTTGATGCTGCGATAATCCGGAGTGAAGAAATACTGCGCCAGCCCGCGCATCAGGATCGCCAGGCCGAAAGTGGTGAAGATCTGCACCATGCCGATATTGGCCTTGGCGCGCATCGCAAAACGCACCACCAACAAATACGCCACCGCCCCGAACACGAACATCGCCGCGCCGACCAGGGGCGCCGCAAGCAGCGGGTCGATCGCGAAGAACGCGAACAGGAAGAAGGTCATGTACATCGCCAACATCAGGAATTCGCCATGGGCGAAGTTGGTGACGTCCATCAGGCCGAAGATCAGGGCCAGACCGACCGCGACCAGGCCGTAGAGAAGCCCCATCAGCAGGCCGCTGGCCAGGGACTGGATGATCGTGGCGGTGGTCAAATCAGCGTCTCCGCGGAGAGGTGATACAAACTGATCAATCGGCCCGTTGCCCCATTTACCACGTCATGCCCGGGCTTGACCCGGGCATCCACGTCTTCAAAGCGGCGCATCGCTCGGGGCCGTGGATGGCCGGGCCACCCCCGGCCATGACGAGGACAGGGTGAAGAGGCCGCTTTACGGCATCGGCCAGATCGCCTCGGCGACCGCGGCCTGTTCCGGGAAGATGGTGACGAACTTGCCGCCGACATATTGCAGCAGCACCGGGTCGGCGAAGGTGTTCTGGCCTTCGGCGTCGAACTTCACCTGCTTCCACGGCATGATGGTCTTTTCGCCCGGCATGTCGGTCGCGACCAGCGCTTCGCGGATCTTCTCGCCATCGGTCGATTTGGCGCGGTTGATGGCGTCGGCCATCACGATCAGGCCCATGAACTGCCGCGACGAGTAGTCGTTGAAGTCCTTGCCGGAATTCGCCTTGTACATGTCGTTGATCTTGCCGACCATCGGCCGCTTGGCGGCGAGGTCGAGCGAGAACGAACCGCGCGAGATCACGCCCGGGATCTTGTCGCCGACGGCGTCGTACAGCGCCTTCTCGGAGAAGCCGGCATCCTGGGCGACGATGTTCTTGGCCTTGTAGCCGAGCTCACCCATGGTACGGATCAGCAGAATGGCGTCGGTGGTGTAGCTCGACGGCATCAGCACGTCGGCATCGGCGGCCTTGAGCTGTTGCACCTCGGCGGTCAGCGACGGCGAGTTGGCGCGATATTTGATGTCGGCGACGACCTTGTAGCCGCGCTCCTGGGCGAGCTTGAGCTGTGCGTTCGACGAGTCGGTGCCGAAGATGGTGTCCTCGTGGAACAGCGCCAGCGTCTCGATCTTCTTGCCCTTCTTCTTCAACGCGTCGAAGAAGTCGAACATCGCCTGCGAGAACATCTCGTCGTGCGGTGCGGCGCGGAAATAGAACTTCAGGCCGCGGCGGTGCAGGCTCGGCGACGAATTGTCGGCCGACAGGAACGGGATCTGGTAGCGCTCGCAGATCTGGCTGACGGTGACCGCGACGGCGCTCTGATAGGTGCCGACGATGGCGCTGACCTTTTCCTGGGTGATCAGGCGCTCGGCTTCGGCGCGGCCCTTCTGCGGATCGGCCTGATGGTCGGCGAAGACGAGGCGCACCTTGGCGCCGCCCAGCCCGGGCAGACCTTCGTCGCGCGCCAGCGGCAGGTCGAAGTCGTATTTGTTGTTGATCAGTTCGGCCGCGGTCTGGAACGCCTTCTGGGCATCGACACCGATCTGCGCGCTGGCGCCGGACAGGGGATAGATCACACCGATCACGACTTCCTTGGCCTGCGCCCGTGCAGGCTTCGCGAACGGCAGGACTGCGGCGCTCGCGGCGCCTCCGAGCAGCAGATGACGGCGATCGATCTTCATGGGCATATTCCTTTGCTACCAGCGCTGATGGTAATGCGATCGAAGGTTCGGTTGGCCTCAGAGCACCGCAAGGTGCTTGTTCTTCAGGTCGGTGACAAGCATCAATCCGGGCGCGTGTGTCATTGCGAACGGCACCTTCGCCGCCGCAATCACCGCCTGCGGAGTGACGCCACAAGCCCAGAACACCGGCAATTCGTCATCGGCGATCGGCACCGGATCGCCGTAGTCGGGCTTGGCAATGTCGGCGATCCCGATCGATTGCGGCAGGCCGATATGCACCGGCGCACCGTGGACCGCAGGGAAACGCGAGGTGATCTGCACCGCGCGGATCGCGTCCTTGGGCTTCAGCGGCCGCATCGACACCACCATCGGCCCGGCGAACGGACCGGCCGGAGCGCACGGAATATTGGTTCGGTACATCGGAACGCGCACCTTGCAATCGATGTGCCGGATCGCGATGTCGTCCGCCAGCAGCGCCTCTTCGAACGAAAACGAACAGCCGATCACGAAAGCGACGAGATCGTCGCGCCAATGCGCCATGACGTCGGTCGGCTCGTCGATCACCTCGCCGTCGCGCCACACCCGGTAGCGCGGCACGTCGGTGCGAATGTCGAGGTCGAGGCCGAGCGACGGGATCTTCGGATTGCCGACATCGGACATCCCGATGATCGGGCACGGCTTCGGATTGAGCTGGCAGAAGCGATGGAAGGCAGCGGCGAATTTCTCGGGGAGGATCGCCAGGTTGCCCTGGACGTATCCCGGGGCGACGCCGGCCGTGCTGGCGGACTGTCCGGCCCGATAGGCGAGTCTGGCCTGATGGGAAGGAAGCATCTGGCCATCGGCCTGGAACTGCGGATCTGCCATAAAAACAGTCATTCTTTCGCCCTGCCTAGTCTCTCGACAGCAATGGAGCGCAAGCCTAGTATAATGTCTAATCTTTGTTTCTGATCAGAAACGATAAATCATGCTTATCCCAGGATGAGGAGTCGCCAGATGGTGGACTTCAAGGCGCTCGAAACATTCCTCTGGGTCGTGACGCTCGGCAGCTTCCGAGGCGCGGCGCAAAAGCTCAACACCACGCAGCCGGCGATCTCGCAGCGGATCGCGCAGCTGGAGCGGGAGCTGGGCGTCAGGCTGCTGCAGCGTGATCATCGCATGGCGTCCCCGACCCCGAGCGGTCGGCAGCTGATGCTCTACGCGGAGAAGCTGATCGGCCTGCGCACCGAGATGCTGGCCGCCGTCGGCGATCAATCGAGCATGCGCGGCGTGCTGCGGCTCGGCGTCGCCGAGACCATCGTGCACACTTGGCTGCCGCGCCTGATCGAACGCGTGAACCGGCTGTATCCGAACCTGTCGCTGGAGATCGAGGTCGACATCACGCCGAACCTGCGCGCCCGGCTGTTGGCGCAGGAGATCGAACTGGCCTTCCTGCTCGGGCCGATGACGGCGTCGACGGTGCGCAGCCGCGTGCTGTGCGACTATGCGATCGGCTTCCTGGCGAGCCCGTCGCTCGGGCTCGGCACCGGCCCGCTGACGGTGCAAGACCTCGCGAAATTTCCGATCATCACCTTCCCCCGCAAGACCCAGCCCTACGAGATCGTCCGCTCGCTGTTCAACAAGCCGGAGCTGCCGCCGATTCGTCTGCACGCCTCGGCGTCGCTCGGCACCGTCATCCACATGGCGATCGAAGGCCTCGGCGTCGCGGTGATCCCGACCGCGATCGTCGAGAACGAACTCGCCGACGGACGGCTGCAATTGCTGCAGACCGACCTGAAGATTTCGCCGCTGCGATTTTCGGCGAGCTGGCTCGCCTCGCCCGACACCGTGGCGATCGAGCGCGTCGCCGAACTCGCTGTCGACATCGCTCACACCGGCGGCTTCATGCTGGAGACCGCGCCCGACACCGCCCCAATGCGCAACCTTCTGCCGACGGCCGAACCGGCCATAGGTTGACGCGCGCCTTATGCCGTTGAACTCTGCCATCCTCATCTGCGCCGCAGTCGGCGCCGCTCGTCCGGAGATCGCATGACCAAGCCTGCCTCGAACCTGCAGATCGATTCCTCGCGCCTGTGGGAGACGATCCACACCACCGCGCAATTCGGCGCCACGCCGAAGGGCGGCGTGCGGCGCCTGACGCTCGGGCCGGAGGACAAGCAGGTTCGCGACTGGTTTCGGACCGCGTGTGAAAAGGCCGGTCTCGAGGTGCAGGTCGACGGGCTCGGCAACATGTTCGCGCTGCGCAAGGGCCGCGACATGTCCAAGCCGCCGATCGGACTCGGCTCGCATCTCGACACCCAGCCGACCGGCGGCAAGTTCGACGGCATTCTCGGCACCCTCGGCGCGCTCGAAGTGATCCGCACGCTGAACGACGCCGGCATCGAGACCGAGCTGCCGCTCTGCGTCACCAACTGGACCAACGAGGAAGGCTCGCGCTACGCGCCGGCGATGATGGGCTCGGCCGCGTTCGTCGGCGATTTCACCGTCGACGACATTCTCGGCCGCAAGGATGCCGCCGGCATCAGCGTCGCAGCCGCGCTCGACGACATCGGTTATCGCGGCGACATGCCGGTCGGCGCGCAGCCGTTCAGCGGCTTCGTCGAATTGCACATCGAGCAGGGGCCGATCCTGGAAGCCGAAGGCAAGACCATCGGCGTGGTCGAGAACGGCCAGGGCGTGCTGTGGTACGACGGCAAGATCACCGGCTTCGAAAGCCACGCCGGCTCGACGCCGATGAACCTGCGCCGCGATGCGCTGGCGACGCTGTCCGAGATCGTGCTGGCGGTCGAAAAGATCGCGACCGAGCTCGGCAACGCCGTCGGCACCGTCGGCGAAGCGGTGATCGCAGCCCCCTCGCGCAACGTCATTCCCGGCGAAATCGCTTTCACCATCGACGCCCGGAGCGCCGACGCGGCGATCCTCGCCCAGCTCGACACGCGGATCCGCGCCGCAGCGGCGGAGATCGCCGCCAGGCGCAAGGTCGACCTCACGCTCGATCTGGTCTGGCGCAAGGAGCCGACGCATTTCGACAAGGCGCTGGTCGGCGCGGTCGAGAATGCCGCGAACGCGCTCGGCTATGCCAGCCGCCGCATCACCTCCGGCGCCGGGCACGACGCCTGCAATCTCAACGTCAAGATGCCGACGGCGATGATCTTCGTGCCGTGCAAGGACGGCGTCAGCCACAACGAGCTGGAGGACGCGACCCAGACCGACTGCGCCGCCGGCGCCAACGTGCTGTTGCACACCGTATTGTCGCTCGCCGGCGTCGCGAAGTAGTACGACGGCTGGATCGGAGAGGACTATCATGCACGCGGTGTTCGTCGATGCCAGCGAGACGCTGGCGATGATCATGGAGCAACAGGCCAGGCCGGACGATCCGGCGATCGTGATCCACCGCGATCCCGACGTGACGCCGGAGGAGTTGCCGGGCGTGCTCGCCGGCGCCTCGATCGCGATCATCGATCACACCTATCTGCCGACCGAGATCGCACGCGACTGCGCCGGCTTGAAGCACGTGGTGTTCCTCGGCACCGGCGCGCGCAGCTACATGAACATCGAGGAGCTCGCCGAACTCGGCATCGACGTGCATCTGATCCGCGGCTATGGCGACACCGCCGTCGCCGAATCCACCATCGCCTTGATGTGGGCCGCGGCGCGCAACCTCGCGCTGATGGACCGCGAGATGCGCGCCGGCCAGTGGCTGCGCGAAGACGGCATGCAACTGACCGGCAAGACCCTCGGCCTGATCGGATTCGGCGGCATCGGCGCCGAGGTGGCGCGGATCGCGCACGGCTCCGGCATGAAGGTGATCGCCTGGAACCGCACGCCGAAAACGGTGCCCGGCGTCAGCTTCGTCGACATCGACACGCTGCTGCGCGACAGCCACGTCGTCTCTCTCCATTTGCTGCTCGACGACGCCACCCGCGGATTCCTGTCGCGCGAGCGCATCGCCGCGATGCGGCCCGGTGCGATTCTGGTCAACACCGCGCGCGCCGGCCTGACCGACGAGGCGGCGATGATCGACGCGCTGCAATCGGGCCATCTGCGCCACGCCGCGCTCGACGTGTTCGAGATCGAGCCGCTGCCGGCGGATCATCCGCTGACCAAGCTGCCCAATGTCACGCTGTCGGCGCATTCGGCATTCCGCACGCCGGAAGCGAGCGAGAATCTGATCGCCGCCTCACTCGAGCACTGCCGCCGGATCGCCAAAGCCGCGTAGTTGACCCTCGACTTCGCCACAACGGCAATTAGCTACCAGCCACGCCCCGCGGCGGGCTGATCCGGATCAAGGCCGGTGCGCCGCTCCCTGTGCGACACTCCCACGTCTACAGGGAGGGTCGCGCATGAAAGACTGGTACGCAGTTTGCGCCATCGGCGTCGTCATCATCGTCGGCTCCGCCGCCGGACTTGGCGGAACGGTCGCGTTCCTGCTGGCTTTCGGGATCACCTGGTATCTTCTCACGGCGAGTGAGATCGGCTTCGCGAAAGCCCGCGACATACTGGGCATCAAGCTGCTGCCGCCGATCTGGCAGCGTAGCAACTGGCTCTGGCTCGATGTCATGCTCGACGACGGCGACAAGCTGCTGAGAGCGGCGACGATCGCTCTCGGCGTGGTCGGCATCGCCCTGATGTTCCGGCCGGACTTCATCTACGGCGCCGCGGCATTGATCGCCGCGTTCTATGTGTCCGAAATCCTGCGCGGCATGACCGGGCCATTATCGCGCGCGGTGCGCATTCCAGATGCCGGCGCCAGGTCCGTCGACGTCGCGCCCCGTGCGATCGCCGCTGCCTCGCCGCTGGCGATTGCTCCGCCCGCGCTCGCCCTGCCGATCGCATCCGATCCGGAGCCTACGCTCGACTCGCCGATCAGCATGGTGCTCTCCCCGATCGTTGCGCCTCCGATCGTCGCAGCGCCGGCGCGCCGGGTGATCGTCGGCCAGCCCCGGGAGTTGCGCAAGCCGGCGGTGACGAAGCAGCGCCCGATCGGCCGTCCAGCGGCGAAGCGGTCCAATGGAGCCAAGCGGCCACTGCGCGACAAGTCCAAGCGGCCGGAGCGAACACAGCCGCCGTTGCCGAGCCGCAAGCCGGATTATCCGATTGCCCTCCGGCCGCGCAAACCGCAGCGGCGACCGCCGCTGCTACGGCGGCGGACGATGCGCAAGGCGGCGACCCAGATCGGCCGCGGCGCGCCGAAGCGCGCCGCAGTCGCCCGGCACTGACGGCAGCCGGCGCCCTACTCCACCATCTCTGCCACGGCTTTGCCGCAAGCCGTCGTGTCGGCCTGGCCGCCGAGATCGCGGGTGCGCAACGTGCGTTCGCCGAGCGTGCGCTCGATCGCCTTGACGATGGAATCCGCCGCAGCCTTCTCGCCGAGATGCTCGAGCATCATCGCGCCCGACCAGATCATCCCGATCGGGTTGGCGATGCCCTGCCCGGCGATGTCCGGCGCCGAGCCGTGCACCGGCTCGAACACGCTCGGAAAGTCGCCTTCCGGATTGATGTTGCCCGACGGCGCGATGCCGATCGTGCCGGTGCAAGCCGGGCCGAGATCCGACAGGATGTCGCCGAACAGATTGGAGCCCACCACGACGTCGAACCAGTCCGGATGCAGCACGAAATGCGCGGTGAGAATGTCGATGTGATACTTGTCCCACTTCACGTCAGGATAGGCCTTCGCCATCGCTTCGACGCGTTCGTCCCAATACGGCATGGTAATCGAGATGCCGTTCGACTTGGTCGCCGAGGTGAGATGCCGCTTCGGCCGCGACTGCGCCAGCTCGAATGCGAATTTCAGGATGCGGTCGACGCCGGTCCGGGTCATCACCGTCTGCTGGGTGACGAATTCGCGATCGGTGTCGGGGAACATCCGGCCGCCGACCGATGAATACTCGCCCTCGGTGTTCTCACGCACCACCCAGAAATCGATATCGCCCGGCTTGCGGCCGGCGAGCGGCGACGGCACGCCGGGCATCAGCCGCACCGGGCGCAGATTGACGTATTGATCGAATTCACGCCGAAACTTGATCAGCGATCCCCACAACGAAATGTGATCCGGGATCTTCTCCGGCCAGCCGACCGCGCCGAAGAAGATCGCGTCGTGGCCGCCGATCTTCTCCTTCCAGTCGTCCGGCATCATCTGGCCGTGCTTTTCATAGTAGTCGTAGCTGGCGAAATCGAAGTGATCGAACTTCAGCTTGACGCGATGCTTCTTCGCCGCCGCCTCAAGCGCACGCAGGCCTTCCGGCATCACTTCCTTGCCGATGCCGTCGCCTGGAATGACCGCGATCCGGTATTCGTCTTTCTTGATGGTCAACGCGAGTTCCTCGATTCGATAGTTGCGCGAAAATTCAGCACCTGCATGTGGACCAAAGTACGCCAGCGATCAACGCTGCAGTGCACACGCGGTTTCGATGTCAAGATCGGACCATTGTGCTTGCCTGCGACAAAACGCGCGCTACACTCCCGGCAGGCTGATCAAAACAAGCCCCAGGCCTACGCGCCTCCAACAAGAATAACGAGGAAACGTCATGACAGCAGCTCCCACCCCCGTCCGTTCATGGTCGTTGCGCGCCGTCGTGATGGCGACAGCGCTCGGATTCGGCGCCCAGTCCGCTTCCGCCGCCGATCCGATCAAGATCGGCGTGATCGCGGAGGCCCAGGCGATCGCCGGCGCATCGATTCCGCAGGCGGCGCAGCTCGCGGCCGATGAAATCAACGGCAAAGGCGGCATCGACGGCCGCAAGATCGAGATCGTCACCTACGACAACCATTCGTCTTCGGCGGATTCGGTGCGCGCCTTCCAGCGCGCCGTCAACGAGGACAAGGTCAATGTCGTGATCGCCAGCTACATCTCCGAGGTGGTGCTGGCGCTGATGCCGTGGGCGTCGCGGCTGAAGACCCCGTTCATCACCCCGGGCGCAGCGTCGAACGAGATCACCAAGGCGATCCACGCCGACTACGAGAAGAACAAATACACCTTCCACGGCTATCTCACCTCGGGCGAACTGGGCAGTCGGTCTGCGACGCCGGCAAGGATCTGCTGGTCGACGCGCGCAAGATGAAGAGCGCGGTGATCATGAGCGAGGACGCCGCCTGGACCAAGCCGCTCGACGTCGGCTACAAGGATTGCCTGCCGACGGTCGGCCTCAAGGTGCTGGATCACATCCGGTTCTCGCCGGACACCACCGATTTCACCCCGATCTTCAACAAGATCGAGGCCTCCAAGCCCGACGTGATCATCACCGGCATTTCGCATGTCGGCGTGCAGCCCACGGTGCAGTGGAAGAACCAGCAGGTGCCGATCCCGATGTTCGGGATCTCCTCGCAAGCCACCAACTCGACCTTCGGCAAGGACACCAACAACGCCTCCGACGGCGTGCTGTATCAGGGCGTGTCCGGCACCGGCGTCGCGGTGACGCCGAAATCCGTGCCGTTCGCCGACGCCTTCAAGGCCAAATACGGCAACTACCCGTCCTATGCGGGCTACACCGCCTATGACGAAGTCTACTACATCGCCGAAGCGGTGAAGCGCGCCGGCTCGACCGACGCCGACAAGCTGGTCGCGGCGCTGGAGAAGACCGACTACGAGGGCACCATCGGCCGCGTCCAGTTCTACGGCAAGGACGATGCCTTCACCCACGGCCTGAAATACGGCAAGGGCCTGATCACCGGCCTGATGCTGCAATGGCAGGACGGCCAACAGGTCGCGGTGTGGCCGCCGGAAGTCGCCAAGAGCAAGATCAAGTTCCCGGCCTTCATCAAGGTGACGGCGAACTGAGCTGTGAGGCGAGAGCTCTCGGTCCGCCGAGAGCTCTCTTCGCATCCAGGCATCCCACCCTCTCGTTCGTCATTCCGGGGCGCGCGTAGCGCGAACCCGGAATCCATAACCACCGCCGGGAGTATGGATTCCGGGCCCGCGCCAAGAGGCGCGTCCCGGAATGACGAACGTGACGTCCGCTGCACAGAAGGCCCGCATGCTCCCCCTGCAGATCCTGATCGACGGCTTCGCCATCAGCGCGTTGTACGCGCTCGGCGCCACCGGCTTCACCCTGATCTTCGGCGTGTCCGGCGTGCTCAATCTGTCCCACGGCGCCATCATGGTGGCGGCCGCGGTGGCGGCCTGGGCCGCATCGAGCACGTTCGGCGTCGGCAACTACGTCGGTGCGGTGATCGGCATCGCAACCGCTTTGGTCGCGGCGCTGCTGACCTATTTCGCGGTGGTGCAGCCGATCCAGCGCTCGCGGCGGATCGCCAACGAAGAGAAGGAAATCTTCGTCCTCACCGGCACGCTGCTGTGGGGCATCATGATCCAGGAGGTGATCGCCTATCTGTTCACCAACAACGCCAAGACGGTGCTGCCGATCGTCGAGGGCGTGGTCGAGATCTTGGGCGTCCGCACCCCGCGCAACGAGATCTTCACCGCGCTGGTGTGCTGCCTGGTGATCGGGCTGCTGTGGCTGCTGGTCAACCGCACCAAGATGGGCAAGGCGGTGCTGGCGGCGTCGATGAACCCGCGCGGCGTGACGCTGCTCGGGCTGGAGCTGACCAACATCTACGTCGTGGTGTGGGCGATCTACGGCGTGCTCGCCGGCATCGCCGGCGTGCTGCTCGGCATGTTCCTCGGCGTCTCCTCCTACAGCGTCGGCCCGCTGACGGCGAGCGCGTTCTCGATCGTGGTGCTGGGCGGGCTCGGCAGCGTTTCGGGCTCGCTGATCGCCGCCTTCGTGGTCGGCTATCTGGAGACCTTCACCGCCTACATGATCTCCCCCGCCTACCGGACCATTCCGGCACTGCTGCTCTTGGTGATCGTGATGTATCTGCGGCCGCAGGGCCTGCTCGGGAGGCGCTGAGATGGGGTTCTTCAAGACGCGGCTGTTCTGGATCTCGCTGGTGATGGTCGTGGTGGCCTCGACGCTGCCGCTGTACGTCTCCGGCTACATCCTCGGCCTGCTGACCGTGGCGTATTATTTCGGCGTGTTCGCGATGTCCTGGGACCTGCTGTTCGGCTTCGCCGGCGAGGTCAATTTCGGCCCGACCTTCCTGATCGGCGTCGGCGCCTACACGGCCGGCATCATCAACAACCAATACGGCGTATCGCCGTATGTCTGCATCTTCATCGGCGCGATGGCGGCGGTGATCGCCGGTTTCGTGCTGGCGCTGCCGGCGCTGCGGGTGCGCGGACCTTACTTCGGCCTGACCACGCTGGTGGCGGTGCTGATGCTGCAGAACTTCATCGTGGTGTTCGCCGACCTGACCGGCGGCGAGATCGGCCTCACCATCCCGGACGTCATCACCATCAGCGCCAGCGCCAATTACTGGATCGCCCTCGGCTTCATGACAGTGAGCGCGGCGATCCTCTACGGGCTGTCGCAATCGCCGATCGGGCTGGTGCTGCAGGCGTCGGGACAAGACCCCGTGCAGGCCGGCGCGCTCGGCTTCAACATCGTCAAGCACAAGCTGTTCGCCTTCGTCGTCAGCGCGTTCTTCTCCGGCCTCGCCGGCGCGCTGCTGGTGTTCTATTTCGGCACCGCCTCGGTCGGCACCGTGGTCGACGTCGCGGTCGGCGTGAACGTGATCGTCGCCGCGGTGCTCGGCGGGCGACGCACCGTGCTCGGCGCCGCGCTCGGCGCGATCTTCCTGATCGTCGCCGGCGAATTCCTGCGGCCGACAGGTGAACTCGCCACCTTCATCGTCTCGGCGATCGCGCTGCTCGTCGTGCTGTTCTTCCCCGGCGGGTTCCTCGGAGCAGCCATGTCGCGCGAGGCTCGCACCTGATGGATGCCACCTCAAACTTCGCTCCCGTGCTCGAAGTCCGCGGCCTGACCAAGCGCTTCGGCGGCCTCACCGCGGTGAAGAACCTGTCGTTCGACCTGCACGCCGGCGAGATCTTCGGCCTGATCGGCCCGAACGGCTCGGGCAAATCGACCGCGATGAAGTCGATCATGGGGATCGAACGTCCGACTTCGGGCGAGGTCGTGTTTCAGGGCGACGACATCGCCGGCCTCCCCGCCCACAAGATCGCCCGCAAGGGCTTCGGCATGGTGTTCCAGCATTCGCGGCCGCTGAACCGGCAGACCGTGCTGGAAAACATCATGGTGGCGCTGCTGCCCGACAGCCTGCTCGCGCTGTTTCACGACAAGGCGCTGACCGAACGCGCCGAGGCGATCGCCGAGCGCGTTGGCCTCGGCGGCGTGATGCGGCGCAAGCCGCCGACGCTGCCGTTCGCCGATCTGCGCCGGCTGGAACTGGCGAAGGCCATCGCGCGCGATCCCAAGGTGGTGCTGGTCGACGAGCCGTTCGCGGGCCTGACGCTGGCCGAAGTCGGCGTCTTCTCCGAACTGATCTCGAGCTTCCGCGACGAGGGCCGCGCGGTGCTGCTGGTCGACCACAACGTCAAGAGCGTCGCCGCCCTCGTCGACCGCGTGCTGGCGATGTATCTCGGCGAAGAGATCTGCACCGGCGCCGCCAGCGAGGTGATGAAGAACGAAACCGTGCGCCGGGTCTATCTCGGCGGCGCGATCGAGACCTCGGCGCGGCCGGAGACCAGCTTCAAGGACAAGGTGCCGCTGCTGCAGGTCGAGAACGTCAGCGTGTTCTACGGCAAGGCCCAGGCGCTGGAGAACGTGTCGATCCACGTCCACGAAGGCGAGTTCGTCTCGGTGGTCGGCCTCAACGGCGCCGGCAAGACCACGCTGTTCAACACCATCTCCGGCTTCCTGCCCTACTCCGGCGAAATCCTGCGCGGCGGCGACAAGCTGCGCGGCATCTCGGCGGCGAAGATCGCGCGCGGCGGCATCGTGCAATGCCCCGAGTCGCGCGAACTGTTCGGCGAGATGAGCGTGCGCGAGAATCTCGACCTCGGCGGACAGGCGTTGCCCGACGCGGAGCGCGAGGCGCAACTCGCCTGGCTGTTCGAGCTATTTCCGATCCTCAAGGAACGCCAGGGCCAGATGGCCCAGACGCTGTCCGGCGGCGAGCAACAGATGCTGGCGATCGGGCGCGCGCTGATGATGAAGCCGACCATCCTGATCCTCGACGAGCCGACGCTCGGACTCGCGCCGGTGATCCTCGAACAGCTGTCGAAGGCGCTGGAAAGACTGCGGCAGACCACGCCGATCACGGTGCTGCTCGGCGAGCAGAACGTCACCTTCGCGCTGCCGCACGCGGATCGCGTCTACGTCCTCGAACACGCGCGCATCGTATGGGAAGGCGATCCGGCGCGGTTCGCGGCCGAAGCGGGCGAAGGATATCTCTAGACCGCACGCGGGTCCCGCTCGATACTTTCAGCAACCGGAACGATCTTGCGGGAGGAACGGCATGGATCTGCATCTGCGCGGCAAGCGCGTGCTCATCACCGGCGCGTCGAAAGGCATCGGCGCGGCCGCGGCTGAAGCGTTCGCCGAAGAAGGCTGCCACCTGCGGCTCGCCGCGCGCAGCAAGGATCTGCTCGAAGCGCAGGCGGTCCGGCTGCGCGACCTGCACGAGATCGGCGTCGCGATTCACGCCGTCGACCTGCGCAAGCCGGACGACCTCGCCAAGCTGGCGAAGGACGCCGGCGACATCGACATCCTGATCAACAATGCGGGCGACATTCCCGGCGGCCCGCTCGACGCGATCGACGAGCCGACCTGGCGACACGCCTGGGACCTCAAGGTGTTCGGCTTCATCAATCTGTCGCGGCTGGTCTATGCGCAGATGAAGCAGCGCGGCGGCGGCGTGATCATCAACGACATCGGCTCGGCCGGCGAGAAGTTCGATGCCAACTACATCTGCGGTTCCGCCGGCAACGCTGCACTGATGGCGTTCACCCGCGCGCTCGGCGGCAAGAGTCTCGCCGACAACATCCGCGTGGTCGGCATCAATCCCGGCCCGGTCGGCACCGATCGCCACATCACGCTGCTGAAGACCCGGGCCAAGGCACAACTCGGCGACGAGAACCGCTACCCGGAATTGCAGAAGGGCCTGCCGCTCGGCCGTCCCGCGCATCCGCGCGAGATCGGGGACCTGATGGCCTACCTCGCCTCCGATCGCTCCGGCTACACTTCGGGCGTGATCGTCACCGTCGATGGCGGCCTCAGCGCAGGCTGGTCGCACTAGAGCTCGGTTCTGATTGAATCAGAACCGAGCTCTAGATTCTTGTCTTGACGCGTTTTCTTCACGCGAACCGGTTCCACTTCGCTCGAAAACGCTCTGGGCACATCTTGTCCAGGCGGCTGCGCAAGGCAGCCATGCGGAGAGGCCTGCGGGCCAGCGGCCAGACGCCGCGGTTTGATCCAGCGCAAGCGTCTGGCCCGCCGGCGGGGCGTATCACAGCCCAAAGCAACAATCCGGAGACAGGCCATGAACAAGCTCGCAACGCCAACCGCCGAGCCGTTGCCGGGTCTTCCAGCGCTGTCGCACATCAAGCCCGACTTCATCTGGGGCGTGTCGACCGCGAGCTTCCAGATCGAGGGCGCGGCGAACCAAGACGGTCGCGGCACGAGCGTCTGGGACACCTATTGCCGCACCGGACAGGTCGCCAACAACGACACCGGCGACGTCGCCTGCGATCACTATCACCGCTACAAGGAAGACGTCGCGCTGATGAAGACGCTCGGCCTGCAGGCGTACCGGTTCTCGATCGCCTGGCCGCGGGTGCTGCCGCACGGCACCGGCGCGGTCAACGAGCCCGGGCTCGCCTTCTATGACCGGCTGATCGACGAACTCCACGCCGCCGGCATCGAACCCTGGATCTGCCTGTATCACTGGGATCTGCCGCAGGCGCTGGAGGATCGCGGCGGCTGGCTGAACCGCGACATCGTCGACTGGTTCGCCGACTACGCGCGCCTGATCGGGCATCGCTACGGTCATCGCGTGAAGCAGTTCGCGACGTTCAACGAGCCGGGTATCTTCAGCCTGTTCGCCCGCTCGTTCGGCGTGCGAGACCGCACCGCCGACGACAAGCTGCATCGCTGGATCCACCACGTCAATCTCGCCCATGGCGCGGCGGTCGACGCGCTGCGCGAGACGGTGAAGGACGCCAGGATCGGCCTCGTCACCAACTATCAGCCGATCCATCCGTCGACCGACAAGCCGGAGGACGTCGCCGAAGCCGCGCTGATCGGCGATTACTGGAACCGCGCCTTCGCCGATCCGCAATATCTCGGCCAATATCCGGCGCTGATCCGCGATGCGATCGCGCCGCACGTCCAGCCCGGCGACATGGCTCGGATTCATCGCCCGCTCGACTGGTTCGGGCTGAACCACTACAGCCCGGTCTATATCAATTCCGATCCCAACGCGATCATCGGACTGGGCTGGGGCGCGAAGCCGGAGAATCTTCCGCGCACGCCGATCGACTGGACGATCGAGCCGGACGCCTTCCGCGACACGCTGATCGAGGTCAGCAGCCGATACGGCAAACCGGTCTATGTCACCGAGAACGGCTATGGCAGCAACATCGAACAGCTCGATGCCGCGGGCGCATTGGTCGATCCCGGCCGTATCGCGTTCCTGCGCGATTACATTTCGGCGCTCGACACCGCGATCGCCGCCGGCGCCGATGTGCGCGGCTATTTCGTCTGGTCGCTGCTCGACAATTTCGAATGGGAATCGGGATATGGCGTCCGCTTCGGCCTCGTCTACATGGACTACCCGACCCTGCGGCGGATTCCGAAGGCGTCGTTCGGCTGGTACGCCGACGTCATTCGGCACGCCCGCGCCGGCGTAACGAGCTGAAGTCGGACGTCAGCGCGGCGTCGGCTCGGTGCCGACGACCACGTCGGCGCTCGTGTCGGGCATCCGGTCGATCGCGGCGATCAGCGCGGCGACCCGGTTGGCGGACGATCGCCAGTCGGCGATCCGCTGATAGTTGTCGACCAGCCAGTTGACGGCGCCCTGCACCGTCACGAACGCGGCGGCGCTCTGCGTCACCTCGCCGAGCGACATCGCGCCGCTGAGATACTTGGGGAAGCATAGGAAATACGCGGCGACCGGGGCGAACAGGAAGTTGCCGTGCGACACCAGCGTCATGTCGACCAGCTGCCAGCACAGGTCGCGCCACGAGCGCAGCACCTCCTGCAGCCGGCGATCGAGCTTGTCCATCCACCTGGTGTCGCGGCCTTCGCCACCGGGCTCGCAGCCGCGCAGCACCTCGGCGGCGGCGCGGAATTCCGCCTCGTTCTGGTTGCGCTGCTCACTGATGCTGGTCATCCGGCGGCCGAACCACAGCATCAGCGCCGTCATGAAGCTGGAGTAGCCGATCACCCCGAGTACCAGATAGCCCGGAATGTCGATCCGGCTGCCGAACGCGGTGATACCGATGCTGCCGCCGACGCTCCACAGCACGCCAAAGAAGGTCAGCGCCGTCAGTACCGACGACAGCAGAGCCATCAGCAGATCGACGGGCGAGTCGGTCGCGACCCGAACATCCTCGGCGAGCCGGTATTCCGGATTTTCGGCGTTGTGGTCGTGCCCGTTCATCGGCGCCGCGTGGCTCTTGCGCGACCACCGCTCCAGGATCGAGCGGGTCATCGACTCGCGCCATTTGCGCTGGCCCGTCATCCGCGCCCAGACCGAGGTCGCGGCCACCAGAATGCTGGTGCAGGCCAAGACCAGAAACACGAAAGTTTGAGTCCAGAGCTCGCCCCCGTCGCGCCGCTCCAGCGCATCGAAAAAGTGGCGATTCCATTGATTCAGATAGAACTGCACCGCCAGCTGGGCCAGCACCACACCGACCATCACGACGATCAAACCCGTCACCCGGGGCTTGCCGCCGAGCCAGAACCGTTGCGACAATTGCCAGAACTCGGACAGGTTGTGGCCGTTCGAGTCGTTATGTGAGAAGAGACCCATGGCGCGATATAAAGCCCGAACCGGTGGCTTGGGAAGCGACAGCGGGCTACCCATTGCGTCTAGTCCGGACGCCGCAGTCATGTAGTCGCATGGCCGGCGCAATCAACTCAGGGGAGTTACAGGGTGGCTGCAGATCAAGCGTTGATCCGGGAAACCGCGTGCGCGGTCGTCGACAGACTGAAGGCCGGCGAAGTCACGCCGCTCGACCTGCTCGACGTGCTGGAAAAGCGCATCGCCGAGGTCGACGGCGCGGTCAACGCGCTGCCGACGCTGTGCTTCGATCGCGCCCGCGCCCACGCCGCCGCGTTGATGAAGAAGCCGGTGTCGGAGCGCGGCGTGCTCGCCGGTCTGCCGCTGCCGATCAAGGACCTCACCGCCGTCGCAGGGGTTCTGACCACCCAGGGCTCGCCGATCTACAAGGACCACGTTCCCGCCAGCTCCGACCTGATGGTCGATCACCTCGAAGCCAACGGCGCCGTCGTCTACGCCAAGTCCAACACCCCCGAATTCGGCGCCGGCGCCAACACCTTCAACGAAGTGTTCGGGGCGACGCGCAATCCCTGGGATCTGGCGCGCTCGGCCGCAGGGTCGTCCGGCGGCGCAGCCGCGGCGCTCGCCAGCGGCACCGCGTGGCTCGCGCAGGGCTCCGACATGGGCGGCTCGCTGCGCAATCCGGCGAGCTTCTGCGGCATCGTCGGACTGCGGCCGAGCTTCGGCCGCGTCGCGCACACCCCGGCAGCGGCGATCGACCGCAATCTCGGTGTCAACGGCCCGATGGCCCGCAACGTCGAGGACGTCGCGTTGCTGCTCGACGCGATGAGCGGCGAATACGCCGCCGACCCGCTGTCGCTGCCCTCGCCCGCATCGTCGTTCCTCGCCGCGGCGCGGTCGCGCACCAAGCCGCTACGCGTGGCGTTCTCGCCCGACCTCGGCATCACCCCGGTCGATCCGGAAGTCGCCGCGATCACCCGCAAGGCGGCCGAGCGCTTCGCCGAGGCCGGAATCATCGTCGAACAGGCGCAGCCGGACCTGTCCGAGGCGCACGAGTGCTTCCACGTGCTGCGCGCCTTCGACTTCGCGATCAGCAAAGCCGAGCTGCTGCGCACCAAGCGCGATCTGCTGAAGCCGGAGGTGATCTGGAACATCGAACAGGGCCTCGCGCTCAGCGTCGACGATCTGGCCAAGGCCGAAGCCCAGCGCGTGGCGATGACGGCGCGGACCATCGCGTTCTTCAACAACTACGATCTCCTGCTGTGCCCGGCGACGATCACCGCCCCGTTCCCGGTCGAGCAGCGCTATCTCGCCGAATGCAACGGGCACAAATTCGACAACTACGTCGAATGGCTCGGCATCGTCTACGCGATCACGCTGGTGTGCTGTCCGGCACTGTCGCTGCCCTGCGGCTTCACCTCGACCGGCCTGCCGGTCGGGCTGCAGATGATCGCGCGGCCGCGCAACGAAGCCGGCCTGCTCGCCGGCGCGGCGCTGCTCGAGGACGTGCTCGGCCTGCGCGGCTCGACCCCGATCGATCCGCGGCCCGCGCCCGCGAGCCTCTGAAACCGTCCACGGGACGCTGGCGGACGTGACGCGCTGTGCTAGTCTCGGCGCGTCACGCCACCGATAGATCCGCTGCCAAGGCGGACGACGAGGAAACGCCGAATGTCCGCCCCGCTCAAGATCCATGTCGATCAGGACAAGTGCCAGGGCCACGCGCGCTGCAAGGCGCTGGCGCCGGAACTGTTCGATCTCGACGACTACGGCAACGCCCACGAGAAAGGCGACGGCACCGTGCCGGACGCGCTGATCGACAAGGCGTGGCTCGCCAAGTCCAACTGTCCGGAAAACGCGATCGACATCACCGAGGACTGATCCCTTCCGTTGTTGAAGTTGCGGCGCAGACCGCGACGGCAAAGCCAGAGGAAACGCATGACCGAGCGAGCGCCTGTCACCGATTGGGCCACCGATTTCGATCACACCGACCCGCGCTGGACCGACGATCCCTATCCGATCTGGAACGAACTGCGCGCGGCCGGCCCCGTCGTTCACACCGACCGCTTCCTCGGCTGCTACATGCCGACCACCTTCGCGGCGGTGAAGGAGATTTCCTACGACACCGATCACTTCTCGTCGCGCCGCGTGATCGTCCGCAACGTCCGCTCCGAGACGCTGCAATCGGCGCCGCCGATCACCTCCGACCCGCCCGAACACAAGCCGGCGAAGCGGCTGCTGCTGCCGCCATTCACGCCCGACGCCGTGGCCAAACTCGAGCCGCGGCTGCGCGAGATCTGCGACGAACTGATCGACGGCTTCATCGCCGACAAATCCTGCGACGCCTCTGCGGCCTACAGCAAGCACATCCCGGTCAAGACCATCTGTGTGATGCTCGGCATTCCGGAATCCGACAGCGACCGGTTCATCCAGTGGATTCACGAGATCCTCGAACTCGGGATCAACGACGACGCGGTAATGATGAAGGCCATCCAGGAAATGAGCGTGTATTTCCTCGGCCACATCGAGAAGCGCAAGCAGCACCCGACCGACGATCTGATCTCGACGCTGATGAACGCGCGCGATGCGACCGGGCAGCCGCTGTCCGACATCCACGTGCTCGGCTCGCTGCGGCTGCTGCTGATCGCCGGCATCGACACGACCTGGAGCGCGATCGGCGCCGCGCTGTGGCATCTGGCGACGCATCCGGCCGATCGCGCGAGGCTCGTCGCCGAACCGGAACTGATGCCGACCGCGATCGAAGAATTCCTGCGCGCCTATGCGCCGGTGACGATGGCGCGCGAGGTGATGAAGGAGACCACGATCGCCGGCTGCCCGGTGAAGTCGAACAACATGGTGCTGCTGTCGTTTCCCGCCGCCAATCGCGATCCGTCGGTGTTTCCCGACGCCGATCAGGTGAAGATCGACCGCAAGGAGAATCCGCACGTCGCCTTCGGCCTCGGCATTCATCGCTGCGTCGGCTCCAATCTGGCGCGCATGGAAATGACGGTGGCGATCGAGCAGTGGCTGAAACGGATTCCGGAGTTCAGGCTCGATCCGAGGAAGCGCGTGCGGTGGTCGGAGGGCACGGTGCGGGGGCCCCGGCAGCTGCCGCTGCTGTTCGGCCAGCCCAACTGACGACGATATAGGAGGACCATGGCCGACGATCCAGAGCCGCCGCCCGATTCCAAGCTGACGCGCAGCAAACAGCGCTGGGCCGCCGAGGGCAGATTCCTCACCGGCCGCCACGCGCGGCCGGACGAACAGCGCCTGCCGCCCGGCCAGCATCTCACCAAGGACTGGCCGGTGCTCGATCTCGGCCTGTCGCCGGCGATCTCGCGCGAGCGCTGGCGGCTCGACGTCTACGGCTCGGTGGCGCAGCCGCTGTTCTGGGACTGGGCGCAGTTCATGGCGCAGCCGCAGTCGGATGTCGTCTCGGACATCCATTGCGTCACCACCTGGTCGCGCTACGACAACCGCTGGCAGGGCCTCGCCACCCGCGCGCTGCTCGACGCCTGCCAGCCGCACGCCCAGGCGCGCTTCGTCGTACTGCACAGCTACGACGGCTACACCACCAATCTCGCGCTGGAGGATTTCGCCGCCGCCGACGCGCTGATCGCGCACAGCTGGTCCGGCGCGCCGCTCGAACAGGAACACGGCGGCCCGGTGCGGCTCGTGGTGCCACATCTGTATTTCTGGAAGAGCGCGAAATGGCTGCAGGCGATCGAATTCCGCGACGACGACGCGCCCGGCTATTGGGAAGTCCGCGGCTATCACAATCGCGGCGATCCGTGGACCGAGCAACGCTACTCGGACGATTGAACCAGCACCGTCATTCCGGGGCGCGCGAAGCGCGAGCCCGGAATCTATATCCCCTGCCCCCGGAAAATTGATCCCGGCGCTGCACCGCTGTGCCTTAACTGGGCAGACAGGGATTATGGATTCCGGACTTGCTCGCTTCGCTCGCAATCCGGAATGACGCAGAACAGGGAGTCCACCATGCCGACCGAACGTTTTCAATTCACCGGCGCGGACGGGCATCGACTCGCCGCGGCGCTCGACCTGCCGGAGACGGCGCCGCGCGCGTTCGCGCTGTTCGCGCATTGCTTCACCTGCAGCAAGGACAACCTCGCGGCGCGGCGGATCGCGGCCGGGCTGGCGGCGCGCGGCATCGCGGTGCTGCGGTTCGACTTCACCGGGCTCGGCAACAGCGAGGGCGACTTCGCCAATGCGACGTTCTCGTCCAACGTCGCCGACCTTGTGCGCGCCGCCGATCATCTGCGCACCACCCATCGTGCGCCGTCGCTGCTGATCGGCCACAGCCTCGGCGGCGCCGCGGTGCTGGCGGCCGCGGCGCGGATCCCCGAGGCGAAGGCGGTCGCGACCATCGCGGCGCCGTCCGATCCGTCGCACGTCACCGGGCTGTTCGCCGAGCATGTCAACACCATTCGCCGGCAGGGCAGCGTCGAGGTCTCGCTCGCCGGGCGGCCGTTCACGATCAAGCGCAAATTTCTCGACGACGTCCGCGAGCAGCAGCTGACCGCGCAGATCGGTTCGCTGCACAAGGCGCTGCTGGTGATGCACGCGCCGACCGACGACACCGTCGGCATCGACAACGCCACGCGGATCTTCGTCGCCGCCAAGCATCCGAAGAGCTTCGTCTCGCTCGACGGCGCCGATCATCTGCTCAGCGACCGCCGCGACGCGAGCTACGCCGCGGAGGTGATCGCCGCCTGGGCCGAGCGCTATCTCGAGGTCCTGCCACCCGTCGCGGCCACCGGCGCACCGGAAGTGCCGCGCAACGTCGTCGTGCAGGAGACCGGCGGCGGCAAATTCCAGAACACGGCCAGCGTCGGGCCGCATCGGCTGCTCGCCGACGAGCCGGTGTCGGTCGGCGGCATGGATACCGGTCCCGGGCCGTACGACCTTTTGCTGTCCGCGCTCGGCGCCTGCACGTCGATGACGATGCGGCTCTATGCCGACCGCAAGAAGCTGCCGCTCGATCGCGTCACGGTGACGCTGAGCCACGCCAAGATCCACGCCGAGGACTGCGCCGACTGCGACACCAAGGTCGGCCTGCTCGACAGAATCGAGCGCGTGATCGGCATCGACGGAGACCTCGACGCCGAGCAGCGCGCCAGGCTGATCGAGATCGCCGACAAATGCCCGGTGCACCGCACGCTGACCTCTGAAGTGAAGATCGTCACCCGCGCCGCCGATTGACGGCGCTGAGGCCGCACGCGACACTACCGACAAATCAGGGAGGCGACGATGCCGGCGGTGGCGCGGATCGATCCGAAGACGGTGTTCACCGCGGAGGAATGGGCGCGGCTGACGCGGCGCAGTTCGGCGCGCGGCGTGTGGCTGGTGGCGCACGCCTGGGGCACGATCGCGGCGGCGATCGCGCTGGTGACGCTCTGGCCCAATCCGCTGACCTGGCTGATCGCGGTGATGATCGTCGGCACGCGGCAGCTCGGCCTCGCGATCCTGATGCACGAGGCCGCGCATGGCGGGCTGCATCGCAATCAGCGCCTAAACGAATGGATCGGGCAATGGCTGTGCGCGGTGCCGGTCGGCGCCGATCTCGCGGCCTATCGCAGCTATCATCTGCAGCATCACAAATACACCCAGCAGCCGGAGGATCCGGACCTGTCGCTGTCGGCGCCGTTTCCGATCAGCAAGGAGAGCTTTGCGCGCAAGGCGATCCGCGATCTCAGCGGCCAGACCTTCGTCAAGCAGCGGCTGCCGGCGCTGAAGGCGCTGTTCAGGCCGCGCGCCGACGCCGGCGTGGTGCACGACAGCTTCGTCGCGAGCGGCAACGCCCGCACGCTGCGCTTCCTCGCCGCGAATGTCGTGCTGCTCGCGCTGTTCTGGCTCGCCGGCGCGGGCATCTGGTATCTCGGCGTCTGGCTGGTCGCGATGGCGACCTGGCTGCCGCTGGTGACGCGAATCCGCAACATCGCCGAGCACGCCTGCACCTCGACCAGCCCCGATCCGTTCAGCCAGGCCCGCACCACGCTGGCCAACCCGCTGGAACGCCTGCTGATCGCACCGTACTGGGTGAACTACCACGCCGAGCATCATCTGTTCATGTACCTGCCCTGCTACAACCTCCCCGAGACCCACCGGCTGCTGCGCGACAAGGCGCTGATCGGCCGCGTCACCGTGGCGCCGTCCTATCGCGACGTGCTGCGGCTGGCGACCGCACGGAGTTGATCGCGCGGCGCCTCGACGAACCGTCATGAGCGAACCCGGTGAGGCACCGCCCTGCACACGCTGTCATTGCCGGGCGCGACCCGCCTGCGGAGCCGAAGCCCCTTCGGCGCGGCGAAGGCCCGGCAATCCATCCTCTTCGCAAAAACTCCTCATGGCGCGCTGACACGCGCGATGGATGCGCGGGTCAAGCCCGCGCATGACGGGAGTGGAGGCGGCAAGCGTACTGCCTCGCTACGACATCCGATTCAACTATCAAACAGCCACGGCTCTTCGTTCTCGCGGCTCCGCTGAGCCCGAGGTTTGCACCCGTCGCTGTCACAGCGAGGGGTGGGGGCGCGCCGGTCGGCGCGGGTTGGTGGTGGTTCTCGCGATGGCTTTGCGGACCATCGCG
>JACRJB010000027.1 GCA_016215605.1 Rhodopseudomonas palustris | reverse complement strand
GCCGTGTCTCAGTCCCAATGTGGCTGATCATCCTCTCAGACCAGCTACTGATCGTCGCCTTGGTGAGCCATTACCTCACCAACTAGCTAATCAGACGCGGGCCGATCTTTCGGCGATAAATCTTTCCCCGTAAGGGCTTATCCGGTATTAGCTGAAGTTTCCCTCAGTTGTTCCGAACCAAAAGGTACGTTCCCACGTGTTACTCACCCGTCTGCCACTGACATATTGCTATGCCCGTTCGACTTGCATGTGTTAAGCCTGCCGCCAGCGTTCGCTCTGAGCCAGGATCAAACTCTCAAGTTGGACTTGAAACTTTGAACCGGCTGATCACAACGTTTTGACGAGGTCCCACCATATACGCCGACCACGATTCACATCGCAGTCGACACGACATCCGAAGACGTCATGGTGTAACCTTTGAAACGTGTAACCGCCGAAGTCTTTCGTCCGGTCTCTATGCTCGAAAGCCGAAGCCTTCTTACAATCGAGACCCGCAAGGACTTCGCCGTCCACGTTTCTCTTTCTTCATCTTTACTTGTCAAACAGCCCGGAGCCCGAAGACCCCAAGGACCCGAAGGTCCAATGAAGCGCAAACCCGAAGGTTTCGACTTCTGCTCCTACACTTATAGGAGCCTTTTCTCTCCATCCGACGGCAATTAGCAACCGATGACTCTCGGCTGCTGATCACTCATCATGATGATGAAGCTTTCAGAGGCGCGGAAGCTCGCTGGGGCCCGGTGGGCTGCAGCGGCGCCGCGCTCAGTGGTTGGTTTATAGGCCAGGCCCTTCGGATCTGTCAACGGCCTTCGTCAGAAAAATGTCGTGTGATCCCGAAAAATGATTTTCCGCCGAAATTACAAGACGTTCCGGCCCCCCACGCCGTACTGAAGCCACATTCCTCGGCCGTTCTCCCCAAAATAGATTGGCCGGAATCGTCCGGCTGCCAGGGTCGGCAGCCGGATTTCGCCAGACAGGGATCGCGATCGTGATGCTTTCACCGTCAAATCCTTTCGGGCGTGCGGCTTCGAACATTTCCCGCCATTGACGTTCGCGCCGGCTGCCAGCAATTTGGCCGCCTCTTGTCGAACGTCCGCGGCGCAGCCCCGGCCTCCTGGTTCGCCCTCGCGGCGTTTCCTGGAGCTGCGGCAGCACAGGAGGCTCTGGTGATCCAGCCGATCGCCCGGAGACTCCGACAGGTCAGGACACTTGCCGGCCGGCGATCGCCGCGGGCGAGGGAATTTTGGGGGACGGCGGTTTGAGCCAGAGGTTGTCACGGGGAAGCAGCCACGGGCGCGAGGTCGGTTTCATCGACCTCGGCCACGAGCCCCCGCTTTCCGTCGATGGCTCCGAAGCTGCGGTGATCGATCGCCGTCGCGTCTCCGTGCAATGGTTCAGCGGCACGATTCTGACCGGCCTGTGCGGCGCAGCCTTGATCGGCGGCGCCGTTTTCGCGTCGCTCGACGGCGAAATGACCTTCGCGAAGGCGCCGGAGCGGGTCGAAGCGGCGCTGCGCGGCGCCTTCGGCGCCGACAAGAACGCCGCCCTGCACAAGAGCGACCGCCTGCCCCCGCCCAGCGAATCGCAGGCGGCGCGCAACGTCATCAAGGTCTCGACCGTCACCCGCGTCGGCAATCGCGACGTCGTCCGGGTGCGGCCGTTCATCAAGATCGCCGGCAATCTGTCGCTGACCACCAGCGATCTGTCGGCCAAGATCCCGCCCTTCAATGCGCAGCGGATGCTGAGCGACGTCGGCTCCGCCGCGCCGACCGCCGAGGACGCGCAGAATCCCGACGCGGTCGAGCCCGACGCAGAAGTCTCGTTCGTCACCCGCGATCTCGGCCAGGTGCTGCCGAAGGCGAAGATCGCCGGCGCGATCCCGCCCGACGAGATCCTGATGCGGGTGCGCGACGCCGCGAACTGGAAGGGCAACAGCGGCGTGCGCTACGCCAGCGCCACCGCCGGCGACATCGGTAGCGACATGCGGCTCGGCTACGCGCCCGAAGGGCCGTCCGCCGACCCCTATGCGGGCTTCGAGACCCGAATCGTGCCGGAAAACGTCACGCTGCTGCCGAAGACCAAGGAGCAGGCGACCGGCGGCAACCCCACCGGCGAGCGCGTCCACATCGTCAAGAAGGGCGACACCGTGGTGTCGGTGCTGCGCGACCAGGGCGCCAGCGACGAAGACGCCAATGCGGTCGCCGCCGCGCTCGGCGCGCGCGGCCGCAGCGGCGGGCTGAAGGAAGGCCAGAAGCTGCGAATCCTGATGGAGCCGTCGGCCACCGGCAAGCCGCCGCAGCCGTTCCGGGTGATCGTCGCCGGCGAATCGGCGGTCGAGGCAGTCGCGGCGCTGTCCGATCTCGGCCGCTACGTCGCGGTCGACGTCCAGGCGCTGAACACCGTCAGCGAAACCGCCGACGCCAGCGACGACGAGGAGGACGACGGCACCGGCGTCCGGCTCTACCAGTCGATCTACGAGACCGCGATGCGCAACAAGGTGCCGCAGGCGATCATCGACGACATGATCAAGATCTACTCCTACGACGTCGACTTCCAGCGCAAGGTGCAGGCTGGCGACTCGTTCGAGGTGTTCTACGCCGGCGACGACGAGACCACCGCCGCGGTCGAAAAGAACGACGTGCTGTTCGCCTCGCTCACGGTGGGCGGCGAGACCAAGAAATACTATCGTTTCCAGACCCCCGACGACGCGGTGGTCGATTTCTACGACGAGAGCGGCAAGAGCGCGAAGAAGTTCCTGGTGCGCAAGCCGGTCAACAACGCGATCATGCGCTCCGGCTTCGGCGGCCGCCGCCATCCGATCCTCGGCTACGTCAAGATGCACACCGGCGTCGACTGGTCGACGCCCTACGGCACCCCGATTTTCGCCTCCGGCAACGGCGTGATCGAGAAGGCCGGCTGGGAAGGCGGCTACGGCAAATACATCCGGATCAAGCACAACAACGGCTACGAGACCGCCTACGGCCACATGTCGGCGTTCGCCAAGGGCATGGAGCCCGGCAAGCGCGTGCGCCAGGGCCAGGTGATCGGCTTCGTCGGCTCGACGGGTCTATCGACCGGCGCGCATGTGCACTACGAAATTCTCGTCAACGGCCGCTTCGTCGACCCGATGCGCGTGAAACTGCCGCGCGGCCGCTCGCTCGAAGGCCCACTGCTCGCGAGCTTCGAAAAAGAACGCGACCGCCTCGACGCCATGCTGACCAGCCGCGGCGGCGGAAGATTCGCCGAAGACCTGACGGCGGCGACGCCCCCGGTGCGCAGTGTGAACGCGGCGGCGGCGAGGAAGTAACAGCCCGGCTTCATATTGCGGCGCCAGAGACGGCCGTTACCGACTCGTCGGTGTTGCGGAATCGTCACGCACCGCCAAATACGCGGAACCCGGTGACGTTCGGCGCAAACCGCCGTTGTCAGGCGCTGCGGCGCGTGTTTCGATAATTGCTTATTGAAAAATACTTCATTCGAATTTTTGCGTCCGCATTTTTATCGCCGGAGGCCGCCATGAGATTTCGTTTATTTGTTTGTACCTTGCTGGCGGTTTTTGGCCTAACTGGCTGCCGCAACCCGCCGCTAAATCCTCCGCGGCTGGTGTTAGACAACGAGGCAGACGCCGCAATTCAATTGTTCGTCCAGGCCTCGATCATGATGTCGCGGGCTTATCACCTCGACCCGATCAAGTACTCGGATTTCCAGAACCTATCGGAGCGCGCCGGCTACCGAACAATTCCGTTCTTTCCACCTGACACCATCAGGGCCTCCCGAGAACTTGAGGTGAAACTTCGAGCGGGAGACGATTCCGCATATGTCGAATCCGTAGTAAAAGCTTCTGGTGTTAAGCCCTTCGTAAAGTACTACATCCGAACGGGCTTGCGGGCGGCCCAGCTAATTTGCCGAAGTCATCTCACGCGACTGGACGAAGGAAGTCAGTATGTCAACTTCCTCAAGCGTGAGATTGGCGTAGCTTCCACATTTGCAAGCGGAATCCTTGCGCTCGTTAATGCGAACAGCACACTTACCAAATCGTTCTTCATCGCGGTCACAGGCGTCAACGAAGGCTTCGAGGCCTATCAAGAATACCGCTTCCTCTCAATCGACCGAGACGCCGCACGCGTCCTGGTGGAGACGGCCCAGAACAAGCTCGCGGAATTTTATCTGAAGGAGGCAGACAAAGCGGACCTAGCCCCGCGAGATCCGTTGACCGCTGACATTGGTCTCGGAGCATACACATTCTCCGATGCTTTGAACGCCGTGAGCATCATCGAGTATCAATGCACTCGCGAGGGAATGCGCTTCCTCCTCAATCGCTCGATCAACAATTCGCCATCGAATATTGGGGTTGATCAAGCCACCGGGACGATCATGTTCATCTCGGCAACAGACCAGAGAAATGCGACGGAATCCAACGCTGCAGATCCTCCCCCGAAACCCATGACAGGACCAAGCCCGGACGCCTACGAAAAATCTCTCGGCGCCGAACAAATTCAAAGATGGTCTTTGTTCTGTGGCTTTCCCGCAGCAACCAAGCTTGGTGACAACGGCGGGGCACTTCGCAAGGCGATCTACGAGTTCCTGGGCAGCAAAATAACGCCGAAGTTCATTACAAGAGAAGCTGTGATCCTATTGGATAACAGAATGTCGCGGGGAGACACTGGCTGTACCAAGGCAAGCTAGAGCGTTTCATCGCTTGATTGAAACGATCCGACCTTCCCGAAGGCACTGAGTCCTCATCCTGAGGAGCCCGGCGAAGCCGGACGTCTCGACGGATGGGGCAACGCAGTGTCCGCGGCCCATGGTTCGAGACGGCGCTACGCGCCTCCTCACCATGAGGTTGTGCGTGTGGCAGGAGTTACGCATCTTCAGCTCCGATTCTATCAGAAGCTGAATGACTCTAGTCCGGCGGCGAGATGCAAAGGTACTTGCCGTCGTTGCAACAGCAAGGCCGGCGCACTTGCCGACCCACTTAGATTTTGAGTGCAGGCAATCAGTCCTTGCACGCGGCGTTAGGTCACGCAGTTAAGGGACGCGCGCCACAGGCGCGCCCCAGTCTTCTGGGCCAGTCAACCGCGCCGTGGATCGACATTGATGTTGATCGCAAGATGCCCGCGCTGTGCGTGCGATACACTGCAACAACTCCATGGAGCTCAAAGTTTGGGGGAATCGTTGAGGCGATCAATCGAGTGAGCTATATGAATTTTCCCTTTTCGCTTGCCAAGTCATCCGCCCCAACAAATACTCGCCGCATAAGAACAAGCATACGGGAGAGAATGCGATGAGGAGCAAACTTGCGCTGGGCGCGAGTGTGGTGGCGCTCGGACTGTCGATGGCGTGCGCCGCGCGCGCGGACGAGTATCAGGTCACCAAACTGGTCGACGGCTCGGCGTTCCACGGCGTGCATGGCCTCGGCATCGACAAGGCCGGCCGGCTGTTCGCGGGCTCGGTGGCCGGCGCGGCGCTGTACGAGGTCGATCGCGCCAATGGCACGGCGAAGATCGCCGTGCCGACGCCGGAAGGCATGGCGGACGACATCGCCTTCGCACTGGACGGCACCATGGCGTGGACCGCGTTCCTCACCGGTGATCTGTATGCGCGCAAGGGCGACGGTCCGATCAGGAAGCTCGCCTCGGGCCTGCCCGGCATCAACTCCCTCGCCTTCCGCAAGGACGGCCGGCTTTACGCCACGCAGGTGTTTCTCGGCGATGCGCTGTACGAAATCGACGTCGAGGGCATCAAGCCGCCGCGCAAGATCATGGAGAAGATGGGCGGGCTGAACGGCTTCGAGTTCGGGCCCGACGACAAGATCTACGGGCCGCTGTGGTTCAAGGGCCAGGTCGCGGCGGTCGACGTCGACAAGGGCGAACTCAGCGTCGTCGCCGACGGCTTCAAGATTCCGGCGGCGGCGAATTTCGACAGCAAGGGCAATCTGTTCGTGCTCGACACCGCGCTCGGCCAGCTCGTCAAGGTCGACATCAAGACCGGCGCCAAGCAGGTCGCGGCGCAGCTCAAGCCGTCGCTCGACAATCTGGCGGTCGACGCGCAGGACCGCATCTTCGTCTCCAACATGGCCGACAACGGCATCCAGGAGGTCGATCCCAAGACTGGCACGGCGAAGCAGCTGATCATCGGCAAGCTCGCCTTCCCGGCCGGGATCGCCGTCGTCTCCGAGGGCGGCAAGGACACCATCCACGTCGCCGACGTGTTCGCCTATCGCAGCGTCGACGGCGCCACCGGCGAGGTGCGCGAGCTGGCGCGGATGCACGCCGACGGCGTCACGCTGGAATATCCGATGAGCGCGACCGCCAAGGGCAACGAGGTGATCCTGTCGAGCTGGTTCACCGGCACCGTGCAGGTGATCGACCGCAGCAGCGGCAAGACGGTCGAGATGATGCACGGCTTCAAGGCGCCTTACGACGCGATCCGCCTGGCGAGCGGCAAGCTCGTCGTCGCCGAGCTCGGGACGAAATCGCTGATCGAAGTCGGCGGCGAGCACGGCAAGGACCGCAAACCGATCGCCACCGATCTCGCCGGCCCGGTCGGCCTCGTCGCCGCGCCCGACGGCGGGATCTACGTCACCGAGGCGTTCGCCGGACAGGTGACGAAGATCGATACAAGCACCGGCGCCAAGACGGTGGTGGCGAAGGACCTGAAGATGCCGGAGGGACTGGCGCTGGCGCCGTCCGGCCAGCTGATCGTCGCCGAAGTCGGCGCCAAGCGCGTGGTCGAAATCGATCCGGCCTCCGGCAAGGTCACCGAGCTCGCCGGCAACCTGCCGATCGGCCTCGTCCCCGCCCCCGGCCTGCCGCCGACCAACATGCCGACCGGCGTCGCGGTCGGCGCCGGCGGCACGATCTACGTGTCGTCGGACATCGAGAACGCGATCTACAAGATCGCGAAGAAGTAGGCCGCATCCGTGTCCCGGGCGCGATGCGGCATTCTTGTGCCGCTTCGCAGACCCGGGACCGCGACGGATGCCAGCCATCGCAAATGACGACGCGTGCTGCCGTTGATCGCTCAGCGAAGCCGCAATCCGTAACGGCCCCGGCTCTGCTGCGCACCACGCCGCAAAGAGCGGCGCGCTGCGCAGCGTCCGGGGCACGCGACGGTGCTTGTGGACATTTCAAGCAACCGGGGGCCCGGATTGGCGGCGCAGCGCTTCGCGCTACGCCTTGTCCGGGACACGGGTCAGTTCAGCATCCGCTTCGGCGGCCGGCCGGTGAACGGCTCGATATCCGCCGTGTGCGGCGGGGCGCCGTTGAAGGTCAGGACGCCGCCTTCGGTCGAGATCGCGACGTGGGTGCCGTCGCTCAGCGAGCCGTCGAGGATCATCTCGGCGAGCGGGTCCTGGACGTAGCGCTGGATCACCCGCTTCAAGGGACGCGCCCCATAGGCCGGGTCCCAGCCCTTCTCGGCCAGCCAATCGCGGGCGGCGGGGTCGAGATCGAGCGCGATCTTGCGGTCCTCCAGCAGCTTGGCGAGCCGGCCGAGCTGGATGTCGACGATCCGGCCCATCTCGCTCTTCTGCAGGCGATGGAACAGGATGATCTCGTCGACGCGGTTGAGGAACTCGGGGCGGAAGTGCGCCCGCACCATGTCCATCACCTGCTCGCGCACCACCCCGGTGTCCTCGCCTTCAGGCTGGTTCACCAGATATTCGGAGCCGAGATTCGACGTCATCACGATCAGCGTGTTGCGGAAGTCGACGGTGCGGCCCTGACCATCGGTCAGGCGGCCGTCGTCGAGCACCTGCAGCAGCACGTTGAACACGTCCGGATGCGCCTTCTCGATCTCGTCGAACAGCACGACCTGATACGGCCGGCGCCGCACCGCTTCGGTCAGCGCGCCGCCTTCGTCGTAGCCGACATAGCCGGGAGGCGCGCCGATCAGCCGGGCCACGGAGTGCTTCTCCATGTATTCCGACATGTCGAGCCGGACCATCGCGGTCTCGTCGTCGAACAGATACTGCGCCAGCGCCTTGGTCAGCTCGGTCTTGCCGACGCCGGTCGGGCCCAAGAACATGAACGAGCCCATCGGCCGGTTCGGATCCTGCAGGCCGGCGCGGGCACGGCGGACCGCGGTCGACACCGCATGCACGGCCTCGAACTGGCCGACCACGCGCTTGCCGATCTGGTCTTCCATCCGCAGCAGCTTTTCCTTCTCGCCCTCGAGCATCTTGTCGACCGGCACGCCGGTCCAGCGCGACACCACCTGCGCGATGTGGTTGGCGGTGACCGCCTCCTCCATCATCTCGCCGGTGTTCTCGTGCGCTTCGATGTCGGCGAGCTTCTTCTCCAGTTCGGGGATCCGGCCATAGGCCAGCTCGCCCGCGCGCTGATACTCGCCGCGGCGCTGCGCGTCGGCGAGTTCGAGCCGCAGCGCATCGAGTTCGCTCTTCATCTTCTGGGCGCCGGCGAGCTTGTTCTTCTCCGCGCTCCAGCGCTGGGTCAGCGCCGCCGACTTCTCCTCGAGCTCGGCCAGCTCCTTCTCGAGCGTGACCAGGCGCGTCTTGGAGCCGACGTCGCTTTCCTTCTTCAGCGCCTCCTGCTCGATCTTGAGCCGCACGATCTCGCGGTCCATCGAATCCAGCTCTTCGGGCTTGGAATCAACCTGCATCTTCAGCCGCGCCGCGGCCTCGTCCATCAGGTCGATCGCCTTGTCGGGCAGGAAGCGGTCGGTGATGTAGCGGTTCGACAGCGTCGCCGAGGCGACGATCGCCGAGTCGGCGATGCGCACGCCGTGGTGCTGCTCGTATTTGTCCTTCAGGCCGCGCAGGATCGAGATCGTGTCCTCGACCGTCGGCTCGGACACGAACACCGGCTGGAAGCGCCGCGCCAGCGCGGCGTCCTTCTCGACGTGCTTGCGATATTCATCGAGCGTGGTGGCACCGATGCAATGCAGCTCGCCGCGCGCCAGCGCGGGCTTCAAGAGGTTGGACGCGTCCATCGCGCCGTCCGCCTTGCCGGCGCCGACCAGCGTGTGCATCTCGTCGATGAACAGGATGATGCCGCCCTCGGCCGCGGTGACCTCGTTGAGCACGGCCTTCAGCCGCTCCTCGAACTCGCCGCGATATTTCGCGCCGGCGATCAGCGAGCCCATGTCGAGCGCCAGCAGCTTCTTGTCCTTCAGGCTCTCCGGCACGTCGCCGTTGAGGATGCGCAGCGCCAAGCCTTCGACGATCGCGGTCTTGCCGACGCCGGGTTCGCCGATCAGCACCGGGTTGTTCTTGGTGCGGCGCGACAGCACCTGAATCGTGCGGCGGATTTCCTCGTCGCGGCCGATCACCGGGTCGAGCTTGCCGTCGCGCGCCGCCTGGGTCAGGTCGCGGGCGTACTTCTTCAGCGCATCATAGGCGTTTTCGGCGGTGGCGGAATCCGCGGTGCGGCCCTTGCGCAGCGCGTTGATCGCGGTGTTGAGGTTCTGCGGGGTGACGCCGCCCTTGCGCAGCAGCGCGCCGGCCTCGGAATCCTTGTCCAGCGCCAGCGCGAGCAGCAGCCGCTCCACGGTGACGAAGCTGTCGCCGGCCTTCTCGGCGGCCTGCTCGGCGCCGTCGAGCGCGCGGGCGGTCGCCGGAGCCAGATAGACCTGGCCGGCGCCCGAGCCGGACACTTTCGGCATCTTGCCGAGCGCGTCTTCGGTGGACTTCAGGATCAGACGGGAATCGCCGCCGGCACGGTCGATCAGACCGCCGGCCAGCCCTTCGGAATCGTCGAGCAGCACCTTGAGGATGTGCAGCGGCGAGAACTGCTGATGCCCCTCGCGAACCGCAAGGGATTGCGCCGACTGGATGAAGCCGCGCACGCGTTCGGTGTATTTTTCAATGTTCATGGGTGATGTCCCTCAGCCTGCCGATCACGCCCCTCAGGCACGTCAAAGGCATCTTCATTGGGGTTCCACCGGCCGCGTTGACAATTCTCAACCGGCGGCGGTCGTCGCCGCGTCCGGACCGGCAGCGGCTTGACGCAAATGTGGGCATCGGTTCCGGAAACGGAAGAGCCGGCGTCACAATTTCGTGCAGCCGCGGCGGTGACAGGCGGTGGCGGAATCCTCTAAACAGCGCCATGCCAAACACCGCTCCCGCCCCCCTCGCCGCCTCGATCGAGTCGATCTACCGCTACCCGGTCAAGGGCCTGACGCCGGAGCCGATGCCGGCGGTGGCGCTGAGCGCCGGACAGACCTTGCCGGGCGACCGGGCCTTCGCGATCGAGAACGGCCCGATCGGCTTCGACCCGGCGGCGCCGAAGTACTTCCCGAAGATCCGCTTCCTGATGCTGATGCGCAACGAGCGGCTGGCCGCCTTGCGCTCGCGCTACGACGAGGCGACCGGGGTGCTGAGCATCAGCCGTGACGGCGCCGAACTGGTGCGCGGAGATCTCGCCAGCGAGGACGGTCGCGCCGCGATCGAACGGTTCTTCGCCGCCGAATTCGCCGACGAATTGCGCGGGCCGCCGAAGCTGCTCGCCGGCCGCGGCCACAGCTTCTCAGACGTCGCCCGCAAGGTGGTGTCGATCATCAACCTAGCGAGCGTCGCGGCGCTGGAGGAGATGATCGGCCGCAAGGTCGATCCGCTGCGCTTTCGCGCCAACCTCTATGTCGGCGGCTGGCCGGCCTGGAGCGAGTTCGGCCTGATGGACCGGACGCTGGCGATCGGCGGCGCGCGGCTGAAGGTGGTCAAGCGCATCGTCCGCTGCGCCGCGACCAATGTCGATCCCGTCACCGCCGCGCGCGACCTGTCGATCCCCGAGACGCTGCAGCAGAACCTCGGCCACGCCGATTGCGGGGTGTATGCCGAAGTGATCGAAGCCGGTACCGTCACGCGGGGCGACGTGGTGCGGGTCGAGCAGGCCACATTGCTGTAAGCCGCATACTCCTTCCCTTCTCCCCTTGTGGGAGAAGGTGGCGCTGACGTAGTCAGCGCCGGATGAGGGGACGCTGAGTTCGAGGGCCGGCGAGACCCCTCACCCGGCAGCCTTCGGCTGCCACCCTCTCCCACAAGGGGAGAGGGTCAGAACAGCTCAGCTCGACGGCATCACGTAGGCGTAGATGCGGCTCTTCGAGTAGACCGACTCGGCGACGCGGCGGTTGTGATTGCCGGACACCACGATCGGATTGCCGTTGGGGTCGATGCCGCTGACGATGCCGACATGGCCGCCGCGCTTGCCGCGCGACATCACCGCGATGGCGCCGACCTGCGGGCCGGAGAGGCGCTGGCCGTAGCGCGCGAACGAACTCGCCATGTCGGAGCCGGTGCCGCGATGGCCCGAGCGCTCCAGCACCATGTTCATGAACCGCGCGCACCACAGCCGGCTGCGGCCGGTCGGGTTGCCGCCGATATAGCGGCGCGCCTCGGCGACGAGGCCGGACTGACCGCCGCCACCGCCGTTCCAGTTCTGCCACTGCGCCTGCTGCGCCTCCGGCGCCTGACGCGCGGTGCGGCGCTGGGCGCGCTGCTTGATCATCCGCGGCGCCGCCGTGGCGCTCGGATCGGCGTAGCTGGTGGCGGACGCAAAGCCCTGCGGCTGCTGATACGCCTGAAAGCCGAATTGCTGCTGATCACCAAACCCCGGCGCGACGGCCGCATTCGCGTTGCGCCAGCCGCGGCTGCGCTTGCTGTAGCGCTGGTGACGGTGATAGCCGCGGTGCGACGAATAATCGCCGTGATCCGCGGAGTAGCCGTGGTGGCGATGCATCGGTCGCGCCGACGCGGGACTCGCCAGAGCGGCGATCGCCGCAACACCCAACACCAACGCGAGAACGCGACCAAGACGAAACGCAAGAAACTCAACCATTCAGACTCTCTCTCCATCGACACGCCGGCCCAAGACGACCGGCCGGTGCCGTAAACAGAGCAGCGATGGCGAGAGGATGACTCGTGCGGCGGTGCGGGAGTGATTCCGCGGTGATAAGAAGATCATTTCGTGGCAGCGGAACCGACGAGCGCGCGACTCGCTGCCAAGATTTCGCCGGATGCGTTACTAACGATTAACTTTGCAGCGGATTGCCGCACGAATCGAAAAGAAACGGCGGCAATCGGGCAACAATCGCGATCAATCAGTCCGTCGCAGGGTCGAAGCTACTTCACAAACCGACATCAAAGATGATCACGGCGCGATGTAGTCGCCCGGCGATGCCGCAGGCTTCTTCTGCGCGCGGCTGAGCAGGAACACGCCCTGCTCGCCGAACATGTTCCAGAACCACCACGGCGCATTCAGCCGCAACGGCCGGCCGTAGCGATCGAGCGCCACCGCGCGCTCCATCTTCACGTTGATCTCGTCGCACAGCACGACGAAATCCTTGATGGTGCAGAAGTGGATGTTCGGGGTGTCGTACCAGGTCGCCGGCAGGTTCTCGGTGCGCGGCATCTGGCCGTTGATCAGCAGCTGCAGCCGCATGTTGATGTAGCCGAAATTCGGAAACGACACGATCGCGCGCCGGCCGATCCGAAGCAGATTCTCCAGCACGACCTTGGGCTGCCTCGTCGCCTGCAGCGTCTGCGACAGGATCACGTAGTCGAACGCGTCGTCGGTGTAGTTGTCGAGGTCGGTGTCGGCGTCGCCCTGCACCACGGCGAGGCCGCGCGACACGCAGCGGTTGACGCCCTCGCGCGACAGTTCGATGCCGCGGCAATCGACGCCGCGCGATTCCAGCAGTTGCATCAGATCGCCTTCACCGCAGCCGACGTCGAGCACCTTGGAGCCGGTCTCGACCATGTCGGCGACCAGCAGATGGTCGGCGCGATGCACCCGCAGCATCGGCCGCTCGGACGTGCCCAGCGGCAAGCTTTCCTGAACCGCCATCGTCAGCGCTCCGCCCGGCCGAGCCCGCGCGCCGTCGCCGCCGAATGCAGGAAGGCGCGGGCGATGTCGATGAATTCCGGCTCGTCGAGCAGGAAGGCGTCGTGGCCCTTGTCGGTCTCGACTTCGGCGAACGACACCCGCGCGCCGCCGGCGTTGAGCGCGTGCACGATGGCGCGCGATTCCGGCGTCGGGAACAGCCAGTCCGAGGTGAACGACACCACGCAGAACCGCGTCTGGGTGCCGCGGAACGCCGCCGCCAGCACGCCGCCGTGATCGGCGGCGATGTCGAAGTAATCCATCGCGCGGGTCAGATACAGATAGGAGTTGGCGTCGAAGCGCTCGACGAAGGACGAGCCCTGGTAGCGCAGATAGCTCTCGACCTGGAAATCGGCATCGAACGAGAACGTCGGCAGCTCGCGGTCCTGCATCCTGCGGCCGAACTTGCGATGCAGCGCGGCGTCGGACAGATAGGTGATGTGCGCGGCCATCCGCGCCACCGCGAGGCCGCGGTGCGGATGCGCGCCGGTCTCGACATAGCGGCCGTGGGCCCAGTCCGGGTCGGCCATCACCGCCTGGCGGCCGAGCTCGTGGAAGGCGATGTTCTGCGCCGAATGCCGGGTCGCGCAGGCGATCGGCATCGCCGAGAACACCCGCTCGGGATAGGCGACGCTCCACTGCAGCACCTGCATGCCGCCCATCGAGCCGCCGACCACGCAGAACAGCTTGTCGATGCCGAGCCGGTCGATCAGCATCGCCTGCGCCCGGACCATGTCGGGGATGGTGATGACCGGAAAATCGAGGCCCCAGACCTTGCCGGTGGCGGGGTTGGTGGAGGCCGGGCCGGTCGAGCCCATGCAGCTGCCGATCACGTTGGAGCAGACGACGAAATAGCGGTCGGTGTCGATCGGCTTGCCGGGGCCGACCAGGGTCAGCCAGCCGCCGGGCTTGCCGGTGAGCGGATGCGGGTTGGCGATGTGCTGGTCCATCGTCAGCGCGTGGCAGACCAGGATGGCGTTGCTCTTGTCGGCGTTCAGCGTGCCGTAGGTCTGGTAGGCGATCTGGAACGGGGCCAGGTCGACGCCGCACTCGAGCCGCAGCGGCTGGTCGGCGCCGAACTGCGCGACCAGCGACGTCGGGTGGTCGGCCTCGTGGGCGCGCTCGCCGTTCGCTGCGATTGGGCCCTTTACCGGATGGATATTCATCATACTGCCAACGGCCTCACCGGGGAGATCCCCGCTGTTCCAGATAGGTGCGGCCGCGCCAATAAAAAACCCGGCCTGAACAATGGTTCGGCCGGGATCAGAAACTGTCCCCGGCCTGTTTAGCGAGTTGTTTAACGTGGCTGCAAGCCGGCCGGCTCAAATGACCACGGGATGTACGGGGAAGGATAAGCATAAAGTCCGGGGGCGTCAATCATCCGGGGACTGTTGGGGGCACGGCGCCCGCTCTCCCCTCCCCCTTGCGGGGAGGGGTCGGGGGTGGGGGTCCGCGAGCACGGTGGTGGTGGGGCTGACAGATAGCAGCGCCGTGCTCGGCTCGCCCTCACCCCAGCCCTCTCCCGCAAGCGGGAGAGGGGGCGCGCCGCGGTCCCTGGCGACGCCCTGCCGCCAAGCCAAATTCCTTTGCCTTCAATCGCCTGGTTTCCTAAGCAGAAGGTCGCATCGCCCCCGCCCGAAGGTTCTCCGCCATGACCCAGCCGCCCTCGCCGCCGTCGCTCGCCGCGCTCCGCCAGGAGATCGACAGCATCGACGAGCAGGTGCACCAGTTGCTGATGCAGCGCGGCGACATCATCGACCGGCTGATCGCGGTGAAGCAGACGCAGGAGGTCGGCTCGGCGTTCCGGCCGGCGCGCGAGGCCGACATGATGCGGCGGCTGGTCCAGCGCCACAAAGGCATCCTGCCGCTCGACACCGTCGAGAGCATCTGGCGGGTGATCATCGCCACCTTCACCTACGTTCAGGCGCCGTTCTCGGTGCATGTCGACCAGTCGCTGGGCGAATCCGCGATGCGGGATTCGGCCCGGTTCCATTTCGGCTTCACCGTGCCCTATGTGCCGCATTTCTCAGCCTCGGCGGCGGTCGAGGCGGTGGCGCGCTCCAAGGGCGACCTGGCGCTGGTGTCCGCCACCTCCGGCAGCACGCCGTGGTGGCTGGCGCTGGAAGCCGCGGGCAGCCCGAAGATCATCGCCCGCCTGCCCTTCATCGAGCGCGCCGACCATCCGGCGGCGCTGCCGGTATTCGTGGTGTCGCGGGTCGCCGACAGCGCCATGGTCACCGAGGTCGAGACCTGGAGCATCCGGGTGTCGGGCTGGAACGCCGAGATTGCCCGGGCAATCTCGCCGCTGGCCGAGGTCGTGGCGGCGCCGGATACCGCTTTCGACGGCGCGGCGCTGCTGGTGTCGATTTCCGCCCCCGGCGGCCTCGACCAGATCAAGGCTGCCCTGATCGCAGCGGGGGCCTCGGTGCGCTCATCGGCCCTCGTCGGCAGCCACGCGAGGCGCTATACGGTGCCCCCGAGCGGCAAGGCCCTGACCTGATCGACCGGCCCGCAGCCGCCTGACACTCCGGAGTTGACGATGTCCCGTCCCGTGCCGAAGCCCGGCATTCTCGATATTGCGCCCTACACCCCCGGCAAGAGCCCGGTGCCCGAAGCCGGCCGCAAGGTGTTCAAGCTCTCGGCCAACGAAACGCCGTTCGGCCCGTCGCCGCACGCGATCGCGGCCTATAAGAGCGCGGCGGACCATCTCGAGGATTATCCGGAAGGCACCTCGCGGGTGCTGCGCGAGGCGATCGGCCGTGCCTACGGCCTCGACCCCGACCGCATCATCTGCGGCGCCGGCTCCGACGAAATCCTCAACCTTCTGGCGCACACTTATCTCGGGCCGGGCGACGAGGCGATCTCGTCGCAGCACGGCTTCCTGGTCTATCCGATCGCCACGCTGGCGAACGGCGCCACCAATGTGGTCGCGCCGGAAAAGGACCTGACCACCGACGTCGACGCCATCCTCGCCAAGGTGACGCCGCGCACCAAGCTGGTCTGGCTCGCCAATCCGAACAACCCGACCGGCACCTACATCCCGTTCGACGAGGTCAAGCGGCTGCGCGCCGGCCTGCCCGGCCATGTCGTGCTGGTGCTCGACGCCGCCTATGCGGACTACGTCTCGAGAAACGATTACGAGATCGGCATCGAGCTGGTCTCGACCACCGACAACACCGTGCTGACCCACACCTTCTCCAAGGTGCACGGCCTCGCCGCGCTGCGGATCGGCTGGATGTTCGGGCCGGCCAACATCGTCGACGCGGTCAACCGCATCCGCGGCCCGTTCAACACGTCGGTCCCGTCGCAGCTCGCCGCGGTCGCGGCGATCCAAGACACCGCGCATGTCGACATGTCGCGCCTCCACACCGAGAAGTGGCGCGACCGGCTGACCGAGGAGTTCACCAAACTCGGCCTGAAAGTGACGCCGAGCGTTTGCAACTTCGTGCTGATGCATTTCCCGACCACCAAGGGCAAGACCGCGGCCGATGCCGACGCGTTCCTGACCAAGCGTGGTCTCGTGCTGCGCGCGCTCAACAACTACAAGCTGCCGGACGCGCTGCGCATGACCATCGGCACCGACGAGGCCAACGAACTGGTGATCGAGGCGCTGCGCGAGTTCATGGCCCAGCCATGAGTTCGACGCCTCTGTTCTCGAAAGTGGCGCTGATCGGCTTCGGCCTGATCGGCGGCTCGATCGCCCGCGGCGCCAAAGCGCTGGGTCTCGCCGGCGAGATCGTCGCGACCGCGCGCTCGGCGGCGACGCGGGCGCGCGTGGCCGAACTCGGCATCGTCGACCGCGTCGTCGAGACCAATGCCGAGGCGGCCGAGGGCGCGGATCTCGTCATCCTGTGCATCCCGGTCGGCGCCTGCGGCGACGTCGCCAAGGCGATCGCGCCGCATCTCAAGCACGGCGCGATCGTCTCCGACGTCGGCTCGGTGAAGGGCGCAGTCGTGCGCAGCATGGCGCCGCATCTGCCGGAAGACATCCATTTCGTGCCGGCGCATCCGGTCGCCGGCACCGAAAATTCCGGCCCGGATTCCGGCTTCGCCGAGCTGTTCATCAATCGCTGGTGCATTCTCACGCCGCCGGAAGGCGTCAATGCCGAAGCGGTGGAGAAGCTCGCGACGTTCTGGCGCGCGCTCGGCGCCAATGTCGAGATCATGACTCCGGACCACCACGACCTGGTGCTGGCGGTGACCAGCCATCTGCCGCATCTGATCGCCTACACGATCGTCGGCACGGCCGAGGAGCTCGAGGGCGTGACGCGCTCGGAGGTGCTGAAGTTTTCGGCAGGCGGTTTCCGCGACTTCACCCGCATCGCGGCGTCCGATCCGACGATGTGGCGCGACGTGTTCCTGACCAACAAGGACGCGGTGCTGGAGATGCTCGGCGAATTTCAGGAAGACCTGTCGAAGCTGACGCGCGCGATCCGCCGCGGCGACGGCGAGGCGCTGTTCGAGCACTTCAGCCGCACCCGGACGATTCGCCGCGGCATCGTCGAGATCGGTCAGGACGAAGCCGCGCCCGACTTCGGCCGCAAGCATCCGCAGCTCGGCAACAGCCCGGCCGAGTGATCGGGCCGACCCGGCGTCAACTATAGCGTTTTCGAGCGAAGTGGAGACCGGTTCGCGTGAAGAAAACGCGTCAAAATAAGAAACTAGAGCTCCGGTTCTGATTCTATCAGAACCGGAATAGCTCTAGTAGCCGCTGGCCGAACGCCATCACCTGCCGACCGATTGCGGCCACGCAATCGCGGCGGGCGGGACGTCGCTGCGGGCCGCTGATCAGCTGTTGGTCGTGACGCTCGGGTCGGACTTCAGCTCGTTGTAGGTGTCCTGCTCGCCGCGGACTTCCTTTTCCGCTTCCAGCCAGAATTCCTCGCTGCGGTCGTCGGGATAGCCGGCCAGTTCCCACTTTTCGCGGGCACGATGGCGGATACGCTGCGTGAGTTCGTCTTCCATGGCGACTGCCTCCGATCAAGACGCGTTGCGTGTAGCGCCCAGGTTTCTCTATTTCAGTTTGATGTAATCGTGATGTCAGCGACTCGTTCCGATGGATGCCTGCGGCGGTATTCGCGCGTGGATGGCGGATAAAATGTCGCGGCGAGCGCGCGTATGTTCCGAGCGGGCCGCGGCTGCGGCAGGAAATTCTCCGCAGCGCGACAACAACGCAACGTCTCGTCATCCGCGCTGTGCTAACGAATGAGTGCCGGTTCGATCGATACACAGCAATGACAGGACGCTTCATGACTGCTTCTTCTTCGCCCAAGGTCGCACTGGTCACCGGGGCCGCGCGCGGCATCGGGCTCGCGGCGACGCGCCGCTTTCTCGAAGCCGGCTGGCGCGTGGCGCTGCTCGACATGGACGACGAGGGGCTGCGCCAGGCGATCGCCGCATTGGCCGAGCCGGAGCGGACGCTGGCGCTGCATTGCGACGTCGCCGATGCGGCCTCGGACGCCAGCGACATCGCGGCGATCGGCGAGCGGTTCGGCCGGCTCGACGCCGTGGTCAACAATGCCGGCGTCGCGGTGTTCAAACCGCTGATGGAAACCACCCACGCGGACTGGCAGCGGGTGATCGACGTCAACCTGACCGGACCGTTCAAGCTGATCCAGGCCTCGGTGCCGTTGCTGCGCGACTCGGGCGGCGGCGCGATCGTCAACGTCACCTCGATCTCGGCGCTGCGGGCCTCGACGCTGCGCTCGGCCTACGGCTCGAGCAAGGCCGGGCTCGCGCATCTCACCAAGCAATGCGCGGTCGAACTCGCCGGCCTCGGCATCCGCGTCAACGGCGTCGCGCCGGGACCGGTCGAGACCGCGATGGCCAAGGCGGTGCACACCGCCGAGATCCGCGCCGACTATCACGACGCCATCCCGCTCGGCCGCTACGGCCTCGAACAGGAACTGGCCGAGGCGATCTACTTCCTGTGCAGCGACCGCGCCAGCTACATCACCGGGCAGATTCTCGCCGTCGACGGCGGCTTCGACGCCGCCGGCATCGGCCTGCCGACGCTGCGCGGCGAGCGGCGGAATGGGTAGGGAGTGAACCGAGCTCACTGCTCGGCTCGCCCTCACCCCAACCCTCTCCCGCAAGCGGGAGAGGGGGCGCGTTGGGATCGGGGAGAGGATAACGGATCATCTCGAAGGAGATGAGATTCTGAAACCCGTTTCATGCGCGATGCTGCATCATTCGATTTGACGCACAACATCTCTCCGCATTCGGCATGCTCCCTCTCCCGCTTGCGGGAGAGGGTTGGGGTGAGGGCGACGCGAGCAGTGCAGTCGATCCTGGTGGTGCGTCCGAGCGACATTCGGAGACTACGTTCCAGTCGCCTCGTTCGCCAGCCGGTCGAGATGCATGCGGATGTGCGAGGCTTCGGCGGTGGTGCGGGCGAGTGCGATGGCGCGGTCGAAGGCGGTGCGGGCTTCGTCGCGGCGGCCCTGCTGCAGCAGCAGCGCGCCCTTGGCGCCGAAATAATGGAAATAGCTCGACAGCCGGTCTTCCAGCGGCGTGATCATCGCCAGCGCCGCCTCGGCGCCGCGCACTTTCGAGACGGCGACGGCGCGGTTGAGCGTGATCACCGGCGACGGCTGCAAAATTTCCAGCGACCCGTATAACAGATCGATCTGCGCCCAGTCGGTGTCTTCGGGCCTGCCGGCGCGCGCATGCAGAGCGGCGATCGCGGCCTGGATCTGATACGCGCCGGGGCGGCGATGGCGCATCGCCTTGTCGATCAGCGCCAGCCCCTCGGCGATCGCCTTGCCGTCCCACCGGCTGCGGTCCTGATCGTCGAGCAGCACGATCTCGCCGCCGGCATCGAACCGCGCCGGCGCGCGGGCATGCTGCAGCAGCATCAAGGCGGTCAGCCCCATGATCTCCGGCTCGGACGGAAACAGCCGCAGCAGCAGCCGCGCCAGCCGGATCGCCTCCTCGCACAGCGGCGCGCGGATGCCGGCGGCGTCGCCGGCGGCCGAATAGCCTTCGTTAAACACCAGGTAGATCATCGCCGCGACCGCGCCGAGCCGCTCGCTGCGCTCAGGCGCGCCCGGCGTTTCGAACGGCACGCTCGCGCGCGCTACTTTCGCCTTCGCCCTTGTGATGCGCTGCTCCATCGCCGCGTCGGAGACGAGAAACGCGCGCGCGATCTGCGGCACGGTCAGGCCGGAGACGATGCGCAGCGCCAGCGCGATCTGCTGGGTCGGCGGCAGCTCGGGATGGCAGCAGATGAACAACAGCCGCAGGATGTCGTCGCGATAATGCGAGCCGTCGAGCCGCTCGGCGAGCGCGGATTCGGCGTCGTCGAGATCGGAGATCAGTTCGTCGTCGGGCAGCGGCTGCTGTTTCTTGCTGCGACGGATGTCGTCGATCGCGACGTTGCGGCCGACCATGATCAGCCACGCCGCCGCATCGCGCGGCGGGCCGTTCTGCGGCCACGCTTTCAGCGCGCGCAGGCAGGCGTTCTGGAACGCCTCCTCGGCGGTGTCGAGGTCGCGGAAATAACGCAGCAGCGCGCCAATCGCCTGGGGCCGCGCCGCGGTGATCGCGGTGTCGATCCAGGCAAGGTCGGTCATGGCTGCGCCGTCCCCGGCATGAACGTGCCGATCGGCCGGATCTCGTAGGCGCCGCCGGGATTGGCCTTGGCGAGATCGCGCGCGACCTCGAGCGCGGCGTCGAGATCGACGCAGTCGACCACGTAGAAGCCGAGCAACTGCTCCTTGGTCTCCGCGAACGGGCCATCGAGCACCAGCGGCGGTTCGGCATCCTTGCGCAGCGTGGTCGCCGCCGTGGTCGGCAGCAGCCGCGCCACCGGACCGAGCCGGCCGGCCGCGGCGAGCTTGCCGTGAACGAGCTTCAGCTTCTCCATCACCGCGGCGTCCTCCTCGCGGCTCCACGAGCCGACGAAGTCTTCGTCGTGATAGCAAAGGATGGCGTAGAGCATGCGGTGCGGTTCTCCCTGGCTGAAAGACGATCGACGTCGCCGTTGACCGACAGCATGCCGGAGAAATCTGCGGCGGCCAAGGCGGACTGGTCGGTTCCGTGATTGCGGGGCGAAGCGAGCACGCCATCCGCGCTCCGACCCGCCGAGAGTCCTTCCCCCACCCGGATCGCTGACGCGATCCGACCTCCCCCGCAAGCGGGAGAGGTTGCGCTGTGCGCGTCGCTCGGCCTCCCGCATGAACAAATTCGCCAACACCTACGTCGTGTCGCCTACGTTGCAACGCGCCGCAGCCTGCCCCCTCTCCCGCTCGCGGGAGAGGGTTGGGGAGAGGGCGAGCCGAGCACGGACGAACTGATCAGCCCGCCAGCAGCCTCGTCTGCAACTCCGCCAGCGCGCGGCCGAACACCTTGGCGTCGTCGCGGGCGCGGGCCAGCACCAGCGCGCCCTGGATCGACAGCACCGCATCCTCGGCGCGGCGGCGTGCCGAGGCGGCGTTCAGGCCAGAGCGCCGCAGTGCGGCGGCGAGTGCGTCCTGCCAGCGCGCGAAGTAATCGTTCACCGGCGCGGCGAACTCGTCGCGGGCATGACCGAGCGCGAGTACGCCGACTAGGCAGACGCGGGCGCCGGACCGGAAGTAAGCGTCGACGCCGGTCAGCATCGCGGCGATCGCGGCACGCGGATCATCCGGCGCGCGCAGCGGCGCAAAGATGTTGGTTTCGAACCAGCCGTCGATCTCCGCCAGCACCTCGGCCGCCATCTGCCTCTTGCCGCCCGGAAAGAAGTGATACAGGCTGCCCTTGCCAAGCCCGGTGGCTTCGCTGATCAACGCCAGCGACGCCCCCTCGTAACCATGCGCGCGAAACACTTCGCCGAGCAACGGCAACAGCGCGGCGCGGTCGGTGGATGGCTTGGTGACGGATGGACGTGTTTTCAAGCGTTCCCCTCCAGTAGTCCCCACTTGTGAGCCTTGCAACAAGCACAACCTCATGGTGAGGAGGCGCGAAGCGCCGTCTCGAACCATAGCGAAAGGGCGCTGTGCGGCCGCATCCTTCGAGACGCCCGGCGTCGCCGGGCTCCTCAGGATGAGGAGGCAGTGCCTGTGGAGAACTCTGAACGATCGATTGTAGCCCTCAAAACGGCTCTGCAGCCAGGCCCGCCACATCGGCAGGTCGCGGGCCCGGGGCCGGCCAGTGGAAGCGGCGGTCGCTATCCCTGATCGCGACGTCGTTGATACTGGCTTCCCGGCGGCGCATCAGGCCGGATTCGTCGAACTCCCACTGCTCGTTGCCGTAGGAGCGATGCCACTGCCCGGCATCGTCGTGCCATTCGTACTGGAAACGAACCGCGATGAAATTACGGTCGAACGCCCACAGATCCTTGATCAGCCGATAGTCGTGCTCGCGCTGCCATTTGCGAGTGAGGAATTCGACGATGGCGTCGCGGCCTTCGAAGAAGTCGGACCGATTGCGCCAGCGGCTGTCCGGCGTATAGGCCAGCGACACCTTCACCGGGTCGCGGGAGTTCCAGGCGTCCTCGGCCATTCGCGCCTTCTGCGCGGCAGTCTCGCGGGTGAATGGCGGCAGCGGCGGGCGCGACATCTCGGCGTCTCCTTCGGCTTCGATGCCGCGGAGATTGTACCGATCGGTACAACAAGTCAAGCGCGGTCAGGCCGGCGTTTTCACGGCCCGCGTCTCGCCGGCCTGGTCGGGCGCAGCCACCTGCTCCTTCGGATCCTCCTGCACCGGCATCGTCACCGGAACGGTGAACAGCGTCGGCAAATTGCGATACCAGGTGGCGATCCAGGCGACGCCGACCAGCAGCGCGATGCCGGCGACGCTGACCGCGATCTGCATCGCGATGCCGCCGGAGATCTGCACCAGAATCCAGTGCGCGGTGAACGACAGGATCACGCCGAAGCAGAACACCGGCAGCGAGCGCTGGCCGCACAGGATGATCGGATACAGCTTGCGCGAACGCAGCGCCGGCAGATCCGGCGGCAGCAGCTTCACCACGATCGCCAGCAGCGCCAGAAAGTGGATCAGCCGCAGCGGCGCCAGGCTGGTCTTGTCGATCGGATAGATCAGCTTGCCGACCGCCTCCGGCACCAGGCCGTACAGCGCCTCGAAATTCCACGACATCGCGATCACGAACGCGGCCACCACGATGGTCCACGACACCGCCTGGTTCGGCCACGACTTCACCCAGGGGCGGATCTGCGGGCCGTTGCCGAAGCCGCACCAGATCCCGAACACGAACAGGAACTGCCAGGCGAACGGGTTGAAGTACCAATGGCCGTCGGGGAACGACGGCAGATTCCAGCCGAGCGTGCGCGACACCACGTACAGCAGCGCGGACGCCGCCAGCGTCCAGTGCGGGCGGCGCAACAGTCCCCACAGGATCAGCGGCGCGGCGACGACGAACACGATGTAAAGCGGCAGTACGTCGAGATTGACGGGCTTGTATTTCAGCATCAGCGCCTGCTGGATCATGACGTCGGGGTTCTCGAGGAACTGCGCGACGTTGAACTCGTCCTTGTACATCGGATTGTCGAAGCGGCGCGCCGCACGCGCGATCTGCGCGGTGAAGAACAGGAACAGGAAGACGTGCGCGACGTAAAGCTGCGTCGCGCGGGTCCACAGCCGCTTGGTCGCGGCGATCATTTCGCCGCGACGCACCGCCGGGCCGTAGGCGAAGCCGATCGAATAGCCGGAGATGTAGACGAAGAACTCGGCGGCGTCGCAGAAGCCGTAATTGCGCAGCGTGAACCAGCTCAGCAGATTGTAGGGGATGTGATCGATGAAGATCATCCACTGGCCGAGGCCGCGCAGAAAATCCAGCCGCAGGTCGCGCTCGCCGGGGCCCATCGCGACGTTGCGCGGCGTCTCGTTGCTTGCGTCCACGCGGCTGACCTTCCCGGAGTTGTTGGCTCGAATCATCAATTGGCCGGGCAATCTATCCGGTCCGCGCCGCGGCTCGTCGCGTGCGTCGTGCGACAGAGCATCGCGTGTCCCATGTGCCACGCGCATGCGGTGATCAGAACCGAACGTCCCGTTCGTTGTTCCGCCGGGCCGAACCGAAACCGCGGCCGGCGACGAACGTCAATGCAGTTTCACCGTCGGCGTCGGCCGCGTGCTGCCGGACAGGATGCTGAGCAGCGTCCGGCCGCGGCCGTACAGCGCCGCCTCGTGCATCTTGTACAGCGAGCGATACATGAAGCGGGCGAAGTAGCCCTCGATCATGAAACTCTTGCCGACCAGCGATCCCATCAGATTGCCGACCGTGGAGTATTTGCCGAGCGACACCAGCGACCCGAAATCGCGATACTCGAATTCGCCGAGCGCTTCGCCCTTCAACCGCTTCTCGATCTGCGCCAGCAGGAACTCGGCCATCTGATGCGCCGCCTGGGCGCGCGGCGGAATGCCGTTCTCGTAGCCGGGAATGCTGCACGACGCGCAATCGCCGAGTGCGAACACGTTGTCGTCGCCCTTGGTCTGCAGCGTCGGCCGGACCACCAGCTGATTGATGCGGTTGGTCTCGAGCCCGTCGATCTCCTTCAGGAAATCCGGCGCCCGCACGCCGGCGGCCCACACCACCAGTTCCGACGGAATCATCTGGCCGTCGGCGAGCCTGACGCCGTCGGCCAGCACTTCGGCGACCCGCGCCCGCGTCCGCACCTCGACGCCGAGGTCGATCAGCAGTTTGTGCGTCGCCTGCGAGATCCGGTCCGGCAGCGCCGGCAGGATGCGATCGGCGGCCTCGATCAGCACGATCTTGAGGTCGTGCTCGGGATCGATCTTGTCGAGCCCGTAGGCGATGATCTCGCGCGCGGTGTGGTGCAGTTCGGCGGCGAGCTCGGTGCCGGTGGCGCCGGCGCCGATGATCGCGACATGGAGCTGGCCGGGCTCGATCGGGGCGTGCTGATGCTGCGCCCGGAGACAGGCATTGACCATGCGCCGGTTGAACCGCGTCGCCTGCTCGGGCGTTTCCAGCGGCACCGCGTGTTCCTTGGCGCCGGGCGTGCCGAAATCATTGGTGACGCTGCCGACCGCGATCACCAGCGTGTCGTAGCCGAGCTGGCTTTCCGGATTGATCTCGCGGCCTTCCTCGTCGATCACCGGGCCGAGCGTGATGGTCTTGGTGGCGCGGTCGAGCCCGGTCATTTCGCCGAGCCGATAGTGGAAATGATGCCAGTGCGCCTGCGCCAGATAGTTCAGCTCGTGCTGCGAGCGGCGCAGCGAGCCGGCGGCGATCGCATGCAGCAGCGGCTTCCAGATATGGGTGCGGCTGCGGTCGACCAGCGTGACGCGGACGTCGTCCGACTTGCCGTACTGGTCGCCGAGCGCGGTGGCGAGTTCCAGCCCGCCGGCGCCGCCGCCGACGATGACGATCCTGTGGGGCGTAGTCTCGGTCATGATGCTCCAGACGAGTCAGGGGACCCGGTTGGTTCTGTGTAGCATCAAACCCCTGCTCGCCCTAGCGGAGGCCGGACGCGGCGCACAGGATCAGGCGACGTCGGCCTTCATCACCACTCGTAGTGGTAGCGGGATCGGGCGGGCGCGCCCGCCCGAAACGAAGGCGACCTTGACCTTGGCTTCGATCAGCAGCAGCTCGCCGAGCTTGACCTGCTGATGCATGGTGATCGACGCACCTCGGACTTCTACCGGGCGGGTGATGACGTCGAGCAGATCGTCCATCTTGGCCGGCTTCAGGAAGTCGATCTGCATCGCCCGCACCACGAAGGCGAAGCCCGGCGTCTCGCTCTCGGCCTCCGCGAACAGCGCGCTCTGCGCCGCCCCGAGCAGCCGCAGATAATTCGTCCGCCCGCGCTCCATGAAGCGCAGATAGTTGGCGTGATAGACGATACCGGAGAAGTCGGTGTCTTCGTAGTAGACCCGGACCTGCATGTGGTGAGCGCCGTCGATGATGGCGCCGTCGAGGGGATGGGACACTGGATCACTCATCGCTTTCGGCACGCCTACTCTGAATCCCCGGCATCGCCAAACAGCCCAAACTGCGACGGGTCGCGCGCCGGGGCGGCGAGGCCGAGGTGGCGGAAGGCGTGGTCGGTGAGCAGTCGGCCGCGCGGGGTGCGCTGCAGATAGCCGCACTGGATCAGATACGGCTCGATGATGTCCTCGATCGCGTCGCGCGGCTCCGACAACGCCGCCGCCATGGTCTCGACGCCGACCGGGCCGCCGCCATAGTTCAGCGCGATGGTCGAGAGGTAGCGGCGGTCCATCGCGTCGAGGCCAGCGCTGTCCACTTCGAGCGCGCCGAGGGCGTGATCGGCGATGCCGCGGTCGATCGCTTCGGCATCGGCCGCCGAGGCGAAGTCGCGCACCCGGCGCAGCAGCCGGCCGGCGATGCGCGGCGTGCCGCGGGCGCGGCGGGCGATCTCGTTGGCGCCGTCTTGAGTGATCGGCGTGCCGAGCACGCGCGCACCGCGGCGCACGATGCTCTCCAGCTCGTCGATGGTGTAGAAATTCAGCCGCACAGGAATGCCGAAGCGGTCGCGCAGCGGATTGGTCAGCAGGCCCGCGCGCGTGGTGGCGCCGACCAGCGTGAACTTCGACAAATCGATTTTCACCGACCGCGCCGCCGGGCCCTCGCCGATGATCAGATCGAGCTGAAAATCCTCCATCGCCGGATACAACACCTCCTCGACCGATGGGCTGAGGCGGTGGATCTCGTCGATGAACAGCACGTCGCGTTCTTCGAGATTGGTCAGCAGCGCGGCAAGATCGCCGGCCTTGGCGATCACAGGTCCCGACGTCGCGCGAAATCCGACGCCGAGTTCGCGGGCGACGATCTGCGCCAGCGTGGTCTTGCCGAGGCCGGGCGGGCCGACGAACAGCACGTGGTCGAGCGCCTCTTTGCGTTTTCGAGCGGCGTCGATGAACACCTGCAGATTGGCGCGCGCCTGCTGCTGGCCGACGAACTCGGACAAATTCTGCGGCCGCAACGCCGCATCGCCGAGATCATCGCCGCGGCGCTCGGGGGTGACGAGGCGGGGGTCAGTCATGGACGGAGTGTACCATGCGCCAGCGCCTGTTCTCCCCTCCCCCTTGCGGGGAGGGGTCGGGGGTGGGGGTCCCCAGGCACTGAGCCCGTGGCACCCTCACCCCAACCCTCTCCCGCAAGCGGGAGAGGGAGCGGGCTGTGCTCTGCTCCCCTCCCCCCCTGCGGGGAGGGGTCGGGGGTGGGGGTCCGCGAGCACTGAGTCCGCGTCGCCCTCACCCCAACCCTCTCCCGCAAGCGGGAGAGGGGGCGCGCTGCGGTCGGGGCGAGCGCAGTGGCCAACATCATCACCGCGGTCACAACACCCGCTCCCGGCTGTATTTGTTCGGCAGCAGCTCGCTGATCCCCACGGCCTCGACGCCGTTTGGCCCCGGCACCAGCACGCGGGCATGGCGGTCGTAGTCCCAGATCAGTTCGCGGCAGGCGCCGCAGGGCGACACCACGCGGACGTCGCGGTCGGTGTCGTGCGGCTTGGGGTGACGGACGGCCACGATCGTATCAATGCCGGCTTCGCCCAGTTCGGTGATCACCTGGCCGAGCGCGACCGCTTCGGCGCACACCGCCATGCGGCCCAGATACGCGTCGAGATTGACCGCGACGTAGCGCTGGCCGGTGCGGGTCAGCAGTGCGGCGCCGACTTCCTGCCAGTCGTTGCGGTAGCGCTTGCTAATCGTCGCGATCGCGGCGTCGATCAGTTCGCGGTCGGTCTCGGTGAGACTCACTTCGACAGCTCCTTCAGACCGAGCTTGATCAGTTGCGCGGTGGCGGCATCCTCGCCGGCCGCGCGAGAGGCCGCGGCAACCGCGGCAGCCGCCTGCGGCTGGCCGTAACCGAGATTGACCAGCGCCGAGATCGCGTCGGCGACCGCGCGCGGCGCGGTGTTGTCGTCGATCGCGCCGGACAGATGCACCACCGCCGGATCGATATTCGTCAGCGCCGGCACTTTGTCCTTCAGCTCGGTGACGATGCGCTCGGCGACCTTCGGGCCGACGCCGGGCGTGCGCGCCACCGCGGCCTTGTCGCGCAGCGCGATCGCATTGGCGAGGTCGTGCGGCGGCAACGTCGACAGCACCGCCAGCGCCACCTTGGCGCCGACGCTCTGCACCGTCTGCAGCAGCCGGAACCATTCGCGCTCGGTATCGGTGCGGAAGCCGAACAGCTTGATCTGGTCCTCGCGCACATAAGTCTCGATCGACAACGTCGCCGCCTCGCCCGGCGACGGCAGCGCCTGCAACGTCCGGCTGGCGCAATGCACCTGATAGCCGACGCCGTGCACGTCGAGGATGACGTAGTCCTCGCCGTAGGAGTCGATGACGCCCTTGAGTTTGCCGATCATGGGATGGCTCCGAAGCGAGGCGCCTGTTCCCCCCTCCCCCTTGCGGGGAGGGGTCGGGGGTGGGGGTCCCCAGGCACTGTGCCCGCGTCGCCCTCACCCCAGCCCTCTCCCGCAAGCGGGAGAGGGGGCGCGCTGCAAGCGGGGAGAGGCATCGGCTTACATTGCAAGACTGACATCGCCGCCTCCACCTTCATCCCCCCACCGCCTTCAGCCGCTGCGCGCTGATGCGGTGGTGGGCGTGGGTGATGGCGATCGCCAAAGCGTCGGCGGCGTCGGCGCTTTTCGGATCGGCCTTGGGCAGCAGGATCTTCAGCATCATCTGGATCTGATTTTTGTCGGCATGGCCGGCGCCGACCACCGTCTTCTTGACCTGGTTCGGCGCATATTCGGCGACCAGAATGCCGTGCATCGCCGGCGCCAGCATCGCCACGCCCCTCGCCTGGCCGAGCTTCAGCGTCGCGGCGCCGTCCTTGTTGACGAAGGTCTGCTCGACCGCGGCCTCGGCGGGCGCGAACTCGACCAGCACCTTGTCCAGCCCGTGATGAATCGCCAGCAGCCGTTCCGCCAGCGTCAGCGTGTCCTTCGGCTCGACCGAGCCGCAGGCAATGAACACCAGCCGATTGCCCTCGCTCTCGACCACCCCCCAGCCGGTGCGGCGGAGGCCGGGGTCGATCCCCAGAATGCGGACGGCGGTGCGAATCGGCGGAGCGGTCATGGCGCAGTGATAACGCCAGATAGACGTGAACGAAACAGAAACGGGGATCAGGGACGCACCGTCCCCAGCAAGGGAGCGCGGCTAGGGGCCGCGATGCGGCGGCGCCTGATCTCTCAGCCGCCAATCCAGGGCAACGCCTGTTCCCCGGATGCCGCGCAGCGCGCCGCTCTTGGCGGCGTGGTGCGCTGCTGATCCGGGGGCCCGGTTGGGATCTGATGCAGAGATAAAGTACCGGGGTCCCGGATCTGCGGAGCAGCGCTGCGCGCTGCACCGCGTCCGGGACACGGGAAAATTACCCCGCCATCTTCGCCATCAAGGCGTCGGAGACTTCGAAATTGGCGTAGACGTTCTGGACGTCGTCGTGGTCGTTGAGGTTATCCATCAGCTTGAACAGCTTTTCGCCGGTCTCGTCGTCGACCGCGATGGTGTTCTGCGGCTTCCAGATCAGCGCGGCCTTGCGGGCTTCGCCGAATTTGGCTTCGAGCGCCTTGGCGACGTCGCGGAAGGTCTCCTGGGACGCGTAGATCTCGTGTCCGGCCTCGGACGACACCACGTCGTCGGCGCCAGCCTCGATGGCGGCTTCCAGCATGTCGTCGGCGCTGGCCTTGTCGGCGTCGTATTCGATCACGCCGGTGCGGTCGAACATGAAGGCGACCGAGCCGGTTTCGCCGAGATTGCCGCCGGATTTGGTGAAGAACGAGCGGATGTCCGAGGCGGCGCGGTTGCGGTTGTCGGTCAGCGCCTCGACGATCACCGCGACGCCGCCGGGGCCGTAGCCCTCGTAGCGGATCTCGTCGTAGTTCTCGGAGTCGCCGCCGATCGCCTTCTTGATGGCGCGCTCGATATTGTCCTTCGGCATGTTTTCCGCACGCGCCGCCAGCACCGCGGCACGCAGCCGCGGGTTCATCGCCGGGTCGGGCGTGCCGAGCTTGGCGGCGACGGTGATTTCGCGGGCGAGCTTGCTGAACGCCTTGGACTTCTGCGCATCCTGCTTACCCTTGCGGTGCATGATGTTCTTGAATTGGGAATGTCCGGCCATGCGTGCTCTCTCGCGGTCGATCTGGAAAATTTCAGGCTGCGGCGCGGGGTTATAAGCGGCGGAGGGCCCGAAATCAAAGGCTTGCCCGGCCTCCCCCTGCGAATGGCCGGTTTTCCGCTGCGAGAAATTTAACCGCACCTTCACCGCCTTGCGCGAAAGTCGGAGAAATTGCTCGGTTTGCGGGAGGATTCATGGCGTTCGGCCTTTTTCGAAAGCGGCAGGCGGATCCGCCGGCGCCGGATGGTCCCGCCGTGGCCGCGCCCGCGCCCGCGCCGGCGCCCGCAGCCGCCGCGGACGAGGCCGACTCGGCCTCCGACATCCTCGAACTGCTGGAACTCGAACTCGGCTCGCTGATTCGTCAGCTCGAGCGCGCCGCGCAGTCCGTCACCTCCGGGGTGCAGTCCACCACCACCACGCTGCACACCATCCGACAGCGCACCGACGCGCTGACCGGCCACACCAACGCGGCGCAGGCGACCGCGGTGTCGTTCTCGCAGGCCGCGGATAAATTCACCGATTCGGCCGAGGGCATCGGCGCGCAGGTGCGGCAGGCGTCGCAGCTCGCCGACGACGCCAGCGCCGCCGCCAACGAGGCCACCGCCAATGTCGAGCGGCTGCGCGAATCCTCCGCGGCGATCGGCAATGTGGTCAATCTGATCGCCCAGATCGCGCGGCAAACCACGCTGCTGGCGCTGAACTCGACCATCGAGGCGGCCCGCGCCGGCGCCGCCGGGCGCGGCTTCGCGGTGGTGGCCACCGAGGTCAAGGCGCTGGCGGTGCAGACCCAGGAGGCGACCGAGGAGATCAAGCGCAAGATCGACACGCTGCAGAAGGACGCCACCAGCTCGGCCGATGCGGTGCATCGCATCACCAGCGCGATCGCGGCGATCCGCCCGGTGTTCGACACCGTCAACGGCGCCGTCGCCGAGCAGAACGCCACCACCGGCGAGGTCGCCGGCAATGCCGCCACCGCCGGCAATTTCATCGTCTCGGTCGGCGACAGCGCCGCCGAGATCGCCAGCGCCACGCAGGAGGCCGAGCAGCACGGCGCCGACGTCGCCCGCGCCGGCCAGACCGTAACGCTGTTCGCCGAGAAACTCCGCGCCCGCACCGCGGTGCTGCTGAAGCAAAGCGAGCGCGAGGAAGCGCGCCGGCGCGAGAAGCTGCCGTGCCATCTGGCGATCGAGATCGCGGCGCCGCGCGGCCGGATCAGCGCGCCGGTCTACGAGATTTCGCAGGACGGCGTGCTGATCGCCGGCCCCGCCGCGGCGGCGTTGGCGGTGCATCAGACCTACGACGCCGAACTGCAGGAGATCGGCGCCTGCCGGCTGCGGATCGCCGAACACGGCAGCGCCGGCGCGCAGGCGACATTCGTCGCGCCGAGCCCGGCGCTACGGGAGGCGATCGAGGATCGGCTGTGGGCGATCCGCGACGAGAACTCCGAATTCGTCGCCCGCGCACTGGAAGCGGGCACGGAGCTGCACAAGATTTTCGAGCGCGGCATCGCCACCGGCGCGATCACGCTCGACGACATGTTCGACGAGAGCTACGTGGAAATTCCGGGCACCAATCCGGTGCAGTATCGCACCCGGATACTCGACTGGGCCGACCGCACGCTGCCGCCGTTCCAGGAGGCGTTCCTCGCCAAGGATGCTCGGATGGCGTTCTGCGTGATGATCGACCGCAACGGCTATCTGCCGGTGCACAACAAGATCTACTCGCAGCCGCAGATCCCGGGCGACGTCGCGTTCAACACCGCGAATGCGCGCAACCGCCGCATCTTCAACGACCCCGCCGGCCTCGCCGCCGGCCGCAACACCCGTCCGTTCCTGATCCAGACCTACGCCCGCGACATGGGCGGCGGCAACATGGTGATGATGCGCGAAATCGACGTCCCGGTGAAGGTGCGGGGGCGACACTGGGGCGGCTTCAGGACGGCGTACAAGCTATAGCGCTCGCGCCGAAGCGTTCGCCTTGGCACTTGTTGGTTCGGGGACGCCTCGCCCCAACTCTCCGCCGTCATGCGCGGGCTCGACCCGCGCATCCATCGCGCGCCAGGCGCGCTACTAACAACTTTCCGAAGAGGATGGATCGCCGGGTCGAGCCAGGCGATGACGGCTGCGGGAGGACTCAGCGCATCGCGTCCTTCGCTCCGGCTCACTTTCGCCGCTTACTTCTCCGATCCGACCACTTGCTTGCAGGCGTCAGAGAGGTTGGCGAAGTTGTCGGCGAGGCATTTTTTGATGCGTCCGCCGCCGGGCGTCACGCTGCTGCAGAATTTCTGGTAGTCCGGCTTGCAGGCTTCGCGGGCGGCGCCGCGGTCCTGGGCACTGGCGAGCGACAGCGACACCGCGAGCGCGGCGATGACGACGGCGGCGAGCAGCGTGGCGCGCACCATCGCGTCACTGGCGTAGAACAGGACGGGCCGGGCGCGGCCGGGGGTCGAAGTCAATCGGGGCATGACGGTTCCCTTGATCCGGTTGGATGGGTTGGTGGCAGATCCGGCAGGCGGACGTAAGTGATACGCTCCAGTCGTCGCGATCCCTCGCGACCAGGACGATCAACGAAGAAACCCGCCGACGAGTTGACGCCGTCCTTTCGGAGAAATCTGCTCGAGCGTCTCGACGAACGTGTCGATCACCGAGTCGCCGATCTTGACGCGCTTGTCGCGGGCGTCCTTGATCGCGGCGCGGAGCGCGGGCTTGTCGAGATCGGCCTGCCCGGCCAGCCGCAGCGTCTTCAGCAAGGCCGCCGTGTAGTCGTCCTGCAGCGGCCGCAGCTCGGCTTGCCGCGCCTGATAGTTGCGCTTCAGGATCTCGGCATCGTCGGGCGGCAGCCGTGTGGCGACCCGCTCGATCAGCCGCAGCGGCATGCCGGCGATCTTGGGCGACCAGTCGGGCTGCAGCCATTGCGCGCCCACATAGGCGCCGAGCGCGATATTGAGACAGAGCGAGCCCAACAGCAGCAGGCGGCCGCCGGTGAACGATCCGGACCGGAAAGTCATTGATTCCCCCACAGGGTGATGACGGAAGCGTCGAACACCGCGGCGACCGCGGCCACCGCCTGTTCGTCGCGGTGATAGGGCAGCTCGACCGCGAGCCACAGGCCGAGCAGCGCCGAACAGGCGAAGCTGCCGACCGGCAGCAGCGACGTCGGCTGCAGCCAGCGGCGGTACCACGGCGGAAAGGCGTCCTGCGCGGCGATCCGCTGCAGCACCGACAGCGACGCGCGGCCGGCGCGCCCCGGCGCGATCTCGGGCGGGATCGCGAGCAGCCGGTCGAACGCCCGATGCTCGCGCAGGATCGCGGCGCCCGCGTCGCTCCGCGCGATCGCGCGGGCCGCCTCCCGCTCCGCCTCGGGCCAGCGCTCGACGTCGCCGCCGAAGCTGTCCGCGAGTTCCCTGAACCGGTCGAGTGTCATGCCAACCTCCTGGTCTTCTCGATCGTCTCGACTTCTTTCTTCAACGCCAGGCGGGCCCGCGCCAGCAGCGACTCGAACGCCTTGGCGCTGAGTCCCATCGCCCGCGCCGCCTCGTCGCCCGACAGGCCCTCCATGTGAAACAATGCGATCGCGCCGCGCTGCCGCTCCGGCAATTGCGCCAGCGCGGCTTCCAGCACGCGGCGCTGCTGATCGGCGATCAGCCCGTCGATCGGCGCCGGCTCGCCGGAGGCGATTTCGGCCGCCTCCTCGATCGGCGCATGCGCCGGCCGGCGGGTGCGGTCGAACGCGAGGTTCAGCACGATCCGGTACAGCCAGGTGGTGAACCGCGCGATCGTCGGATCGAACGACTCCGCCTTGTTCCAGACCCGCAGGAACGCCTCCTGGCCGATGTCGTCGGCCTCCGCCGGATTGCGGACGATGCGCTGCGCGACGCGGATCGCGCGCGGCATGTGGCGGGTCATCAGCAGGCGGAACGCCTGCTGCCGGCGCGCGGCGACGGCGGCCATCAGCGCTTCGTCGCTGTCGTCCTCCATCGCCCCGATCCTCTGCCCTGGCGCCGCTGCGGTCAGTACGGCAGCGGCTCCGCTGCCGCGTCCGATTAGCACGGGCGCCAGGCGCCCGCGATCCAGCATTGCCGCGGAGCCGGCACCGGCGCCGCGACGACGACGCGCGGCCCGACATAGACCGGCGCCACGACGTAGGGATACGGCCGGTAGTAAGGCCGATGATAGCCGCAGCCGGGATAGACGCCGGGACCGCGCCAGCCGCGGCGGACACACGCCACCGTGTCCACGCCGGAGGCTTCGGCGACGGCCGCCTGCATCTGTGCGGCCGGAGCCATCAGTGGCGCCGCGTGGCCGGTGACGGGCGCCGCGGCGGCGAACAGGGCGGCGATCAGAATCTTGCGCATGGTCGAGCTCCTTCTTTCGCTGGTCGGGGGTGAAACAGGGGCGGTCAGAAATGCAGGTTGAGGCCGGCGCGAACCGTGTGAGCATCGAGCTTCGCGTCGCGCTCGCCGAAATTGACCGCGCCCACCGTCTGGGCGCCGAGCGTGGTGGTGCCGTAATTGTCGTAGAGATATTCGAGCCGCACCGTGACCGCGCGCGCGACCCGCCAGTCGACGCCGCCGCCGAGCGACCATCCGGTGCGGGTGCCGCTCCAGCTCGCGCTGACGCCGTTGAGATTGTCGAAGGCGGTGTCGTGAACGCCCGCCATTGCGAGGCCGCCGGCCATGAAGATCAGCGCATTGTCGAAGGCGTAGCCGAGCCGGCCGCGGACGTGGCCGTTCCAGTCCAGCTTGCTCTGCAATTGCGTGGCCGAGGGGTTGGCGAGGCCGGTGTCGATGGTCTGCCGCGCATCCACGTAGCTGATGTCGGCCTCCAGACCGGCGACGACGCGGCCCCACTGCCAGTTGAAACCGCCGACCAGGCCGCCGGCGAAGCCCTCGGGATCGACAAAATGAAACTCGCCGGTGGCCGGAAACGACGTCTCGCGGCGGCCCGACAGATAGCCGGCCTGCAGCCCGAGATACGGCCCCGCCCAGCTCGTCGCGACCGCCACGGGCGGCGGCGCCTTGTAGACGCTGCGCGCGCCGAGATCGGCGGCCTGCGCGCCACCCAGGCTGCAGACCCCCACGACACATCCGAAAACGGTCGCCTTCTTCATCGGTGTACTCCCTCACACAGGGCGCATCGCGCCGGCTGTAGAAGGGAGTACGGCCGCGGTCGGAAAATCCCTCGCGCGAAACGCGCCGTTTCGCCGCGCGACGATGACGGGTGGCGACTACGACTAAAGCCTAACCGGGAACCAGACGACCCGGGTAGCTCGGGGACAGACCTAGGGTTTTTACCAGTGACTATCCGCCGCGAGACCCGCGAATCCCCGATTCCTGCGGACTAATCGGATTACCAGCGGCACATGCTGTACCGTTTGCTATCAGGTGATACGTAATTTTACTATTCGCTATAGTTTCCCGTTCACAGTGGATGAACAGCCGAGACGCGGCGCGAACCAGAACGAGTTCGCCGCCGCCGGCTGTCTGGGACTGCCAAGAAACCACCCAATGTGCGGCCAGCCGCGCGGCACCCGAAACCCGGGCGTCGCGGGCGGAAGCACGTCGAGCGAATGCTGTCGCGTGAGCGGCGACACGACCATGCAACCCCAGCGCCGGGCGAGCCCCCCGGCGTTCGACGACGAAGTCTGGAGACACCGCGATGCTATCGAAACTGCACATGACCATCGGCCGCCGGATCTACCTGCTGATCGGCCTCGGTTTCCTCGGGCTGCTGGGAACGACCTTCATGGCCTCGCAGGAAATCGGCTGGGGCCTGAAACAGCAGAAGCAGATCGAACTCCGGAACCTCACCGATCTCGCGATCGCGATCGTCAAGGACGAGCACGACGCCGCGCAGCGCGGCGAGCTCAAGGCCGACGAGGCGCAGAAGCGGGCGCTGTCGCGGATCTCCAAGCTGCGTTACGGCGGCAAGGAGTACTTCTTCATCACCGACATGCAGAGCAGGATGCTGATGCATCCGATCGCGACGCAGTTGATCGGGCAGGACCAGACCAACACCCGCGACCCCAACGGCAAGCCGTTGTTCACCGAGATGGTCGACATCGTCCGCCGCAACGGCAGCGGCTACGTCGACTACGCGTGGCCGAAGCCGGGTGCCGACAAGCCCTATCCGAAGCTGACCCATGTCGCCGGCTTCACGCCGTGGGGCTGGCTGATCGGCACCGGCGTGTATATCGACGACCTCGAGGCCCAGACCTGGAGCGCGACGCAGCGATTGCTGATCGCCGCGGCGATCGTGCTGCTGATCATCGCCGTGGTGTCGGTCGTGGTCGCGAACGGCATCACCCGGCCGATCCATGCGATCACCTCCGCGATGAAGGCATTGGCCGCCGGCCGGCTCAACACCGAGATTCCGGGCATCGGGCGACGCGACGAGATCGGCGACATGGCCGGCGCGGTCGAGGTGTTCAAACACAACGCGATCGAACGCCAGCGGCTCGAGGCCGAGCAATCCGAGGTCGAAGCCCGTGCCGCCGCGCAGCGCAAGGCCGACACCAACCGGCTCGCTGGTGATTTCGAACGCGCGATCGGCGAGATCGTCGAAACGGTGTCGTCGGCTTCGCACGAGCTGGAAGCCTCGGCGACGACGCTGACCACGACCGCGGAACGCTCGCAGCATCTCGCCACCATGGTGACCGCGGCGTCCGAAGAAGCCTCCACCAACGTCCAGTCGGTGGCGTCGGCGACCGAGGAGATGAGTTCGTCGGTCAACGAGATCAGCCGCCAGGTGCAGGAATCCGCGCGGATCGCGCACGAGGCGGTCGAGCAGGCCCGCGCCACCAATGGCCGGGTCGAGGAACTCGCCAAGGCGGCGGCGCGGATCGGCGACGTGGTCGAACTGATCAGCACCATCGCCGGCCAGACCAATCTGCTGGCGCTCAACGCGACGATCGAGGCGGCGCGCGCCGGCGAAGCGGGCCGCGGCTTCGCGGTGGTGGCGAGCGAAGTGAAGGCGCTGGCCGAGCAGACCGCCAAGGCCACCGGCGAGATCACCCTGCAGATCAACGGCATCCAGAGCGCGACCGACCAGTCGGTGACGGCGATCAAGGAGATCGGCGGCACCATCGGGCGGATGTCGGAGATTTCCTCGACCATCGCCTCGGCGGTCGAGGAACAGGGCGCGGCGACGCAGGAGATTTCGCGCAACGTCCAGCAGGCGGCGATCGGCACCCAGCAGGTGTCGGTCAACATCATCGACGTGCAGCGCGGCGCCACCGAGACCGGCTCGGCGTCGAGCCAGGTGCTGTCCGCGGCGAAATCGCTGTCGCAGGAAAGCAGCCGGCTGAAGCTCGAAGTGTCGAAGTTCCTCGACACCGTCCGCGCCGCCTGACCGGCGCAACGGACTCGCCGACCGGCCGGCGCCCGCAAGGCGCCGGCCTCTTTTTGGGTTACGTCCGGCGACAACCTCGTAGCGTTTCGGGGCGCGTCGATAAGCTGGCATTAACCAAGTTCGTTTACGTCTTGGTGAGACTAGCGCCCGGCATCCGGCCGCGGCGCGCCCGACGACCGCCTCGCGCGGGCGGGGGCGAGAGGTTGAGCGATGTCGAACGCCGGGAGCTTGCGCACAGCCGTCGACCGCCGGGCCCAGACCGAAACCGGGCTTCGCACCCCCTCGCCGCTGCGCGAATTGTTCGCCCCGCTCGAACAGCTGCTGACCTGCGGCGGCGATGCGCGGCTCGACATCGATCGGGCCACCGGCCGCAACGCCTATGGCTGCAGCCCGGTCCCCACCCCCGAGATTCCGAGCTTCTCGTCCTGCACCGCGACCACGATCTCCGAGCGCGGCTACGAGGCGGCCGAGCGCGCCCGCACCGCGCTGATGTCGTCGGCGATGCTGCACGGATTGATCGAGTGCTTCGACGCCCGGGTCGAGGCGATGCGCGACGAACTGAAAGCCCTGCTCGGCCTCGAGCGTTCCGGCGCCGAGTTGGTGTTCTCGGCGTCCGGCACCGACGCGCAATTGCAGGCGCTGGCGCTGAGCCGCGCGCTGCTCGGCGGCGAGGTGGTGACGCTGATCGTCGCCGCCGACCAGACCGGCACCGGCACCGCGCACACCGCGCGCGGCCAACATTTCAGCGACCGCAGCACCAACGACTGCAAGGTGGCCAAAGGCGCGCCGGTGAGCGGGCTCGGCCCGGTGCGCAGCATCGCGCTGCGGCTGCGCGAGGCCGACGGCCGGCTGCGCGCGCCCTCGGCGATCGACGCCGAGGTGCTGGAGACGGTGGAGTCGCTGATCGCCCAGGGCGCGCGGGTGATGCTCGAAGTGATGGACTGCTCCAAGCTCGGCCTGCAGGCGCCGAGCGACCGCTGCGCCGACGAGATCGCGGCGCGCTGGCCCGGCCGGGTGCAGATCGTGGTCGACGCCTGCCAGATGCGGCTCGGCCGCAGCCGGATTGCGCGCTGCCTCGCCCGCGGCGATCTGGTGCTGCTGACGGGCTCGAAATTCTACGCCGGCCCGCCGTTCAGCGGCGCGCTGCTGGTGCCACCGCGGCTGAGCCATGCGATCGGCGCGCTGAAGCAACTCGCGCCGGGCCTCGCCGACTATGCCGGCCGCAGCGACTGGCCGATGCGCTGGCGCGGCTTGCGCGCGCAATTCTCGGCGGCGCCGAATTTCGGCCAATGGCTGCGCTGGGAAGCGGCGCTGGAGGAAATCCGCGCCTACGCCGCCGTGCCCGAGGCCTTCCGCCGCGCCGCGCTGCGCACGCTCGGCGACGGCATCGCCAGGCTGATCAGCGCGTCGCCGGCGTTGACGCTGCTGCCGCCGCAGCCGCATCCGGAGCGCGGCGACGAATTCGCCTCTCCCTCGATCTTCGCCTTCACGGCCGAACCCTGTGGCGCGCCGCTGTCGCTGGCGCAATGCCGCGCGATCTCCATTGCGCTGCGCGACGACACGCAGGGCGCGCCGTGCCTGATCGGACAGCCGGTCGGCTGGGGCGGCGCTGGCGACGATGCCGCCGCCGCGCTGCGGATCTGCATCAGCGCCCGCCACGTCGTCGACGCCTGGGCGACGCATCCCGATCTCGCCCACGGCGCGCTCGACCACATTCTCGCCGACGCCGCGATCGTGATCGCTCGAATCCACGCGCTGCTGCCGCAGCCCGACGCTACCGCACTCGCCAAGGACCAACATGCCGACTGAGACGCACCAGCCACCCGCCCCGCAACCGATCGCCGACCGGATCGGCTTCGCGCGCCTGACCAAACGGGCGTTCGACGGCGAGAACCTGTTTCCGCTGTGGCAGGAGCTGATGAGCAACGTCGACGCCGGCACCGCCACCGCTGGCGAACAGCTCGACCTCGCCCTGATCACGCAATTGTTCGGCCACAAGCAGGCCGGCCTCTCGGTGCAGACCGAGACGCTGGCGCAGCATCAATTGTTCCGCTCGCCCTGCGCCAGCGCGCAGCCGCGGATGCGCGTGCTGGCGCTCGCCGCAGACATCGACATGGGCGGCAACACGCCGATCGAATTTCTGCTGGAGAGCTCCGGGATCGAACTCGTGACGCTGTATGTCGTCGACGGCGTGCCGCTGCCCGATCCGTTGCCGGCGCACGACCTCGCCATCGTGATCGCGTCCGACTCCGAGGAATGTCGCGGCGCGCTCGCCAAGATCGCGGCGCATGCGGCGAGTTGGCCGGCGCCGCTGCTCAACCCGCCGGCGCTGATCGGCCATCTCGACCGCGACAAGCTGTACCGGCTGATCGGCGACGTCGACGGGCTCGATATTCCCGCCACCATTCCGGTCGCCCGCGATGCGCTCGCCGCGGTGGCGGCGGGCCCTGCGGCGCTCGCCGAGGTCGCCCAGGGCGCCGTCTACCCGATCATCGCACGGCCGCGCGGTTCGCATGCCGGCTTCGGCCTGGCGCGGATCGAGAACGACGCCGCGCTCGCCGCCTATCTGGCCGAGCGGCAGGAGGCGGAATTCTTCATCGCGCGCTATGTCGACTACGCCAGCGACGACGGGCTGTTTCGCAAATACCGGATCGTCGTGATCGACGGCAAGCCGTATGCGTGCCACATGGCGATCGCCGACCGCTGGGACATCTGGTACCTCAACGCCGGGATGGCGCAGAGCGCCAGCAAGCGGCTCGAAGAGGCGGCGTTCTTCCACACCTTCGACTTCGGCTTCGCGCGGCGGCATCGCACCGCGCTGGACGGCATGATCGAGCGGATCGGCCTCGACTACTTCACCATCGACTGCGCGCAGACGCCGGCCGGCGATCTGCTGGTGTTCGAGATCGACAACACCGCGGTGGTCCACAACATGGACAGCCCGGAGCTGTATCCCTACAAGCCGCCGCAGATGGTCAAGATCTTCGATGCGTTCGCCGCGATGCTGGAGCGCCGCGCGGCGTCGCGAATGCAGGGCGTCGCGTGACGAAGACGGAGCGCGCCGGCGGGCATGCCGGCGCGTCGAGCCTCGATCCCGACGACTGGGACGCGCTGCGCGCCGACGCGCATCGCATGCTCGACGACATGATCGATCATATCGCCGAGGTGCGCGACCGCCCGGTGTGGCAACCGATTCCGCCCGAGATCCGCGCGCGCTTCAGCGAGACGCTACCGCGCGGCGAGACACCACTCGGCGAGGCGTACCGGACGTTCACCGACGACATCGCGCCCTATGCGACCGGCAATGTGCATCCGGGTTTCATGGGCTGGGTGCATGGCGGCGGCACCGCGGTCGGCATGCTGGCCGAGATGCTGGCGGCGGGGCTGAACGCCAATTGCGGCGGCCGCGATCACATCGGCATCGAGGTCGAGCGCCAGATCGTGCGCTGGGTGCGCGAATTGTTCGGCTTTCCGCAAACCGCGAGCGGCGTGTTCGTCACCGGCTCGTCGATGGCGAATTTCATGGCGCTGCTGGTCGCCCGCACCGCCGCGCTCGGCCCGCAGGTCCGCGAGGGCGGGCTCGCCGGCGAGCCGCTGACCGCCTACGCCTCGGCGGCGGCACACGGCTGCGTGGTGCAGGCCGCCGATCTCGCCGGGCTCGGACGCGGCGCGCTGCGGCGGATTCCGTTCGACGCCGCGCACCGCATCGACATCGCGGCGCTGCGCCGGCGCATCGCCGAGGACCGCGCCGCGGGATTCAAGCCGTTCCTGGTCACCGGCTCGGCCGGCACCGTCGACACCGGCGCGATCGACGATCTCGCCGCGCTCGCTGCGCTGTGCCGCGACGAAGGGCTGTGGTTCCACGTCGACGGCGCCTACGGCTCGCTCGGCATGCTGTCGCCGGAGATCGCGCCGAAGCTCGCCGGACTGAGCGAAGCGGATACGGTGGCGCTGGATTTCCATAAATGGGGCCAGGTGAACTACGACGCCGGCTTCCTGATGGTGCGTGACGGCGAGCAGCACCGCGCGACCTTCGCGGCGCCCGCGGCCTATCTGCGCCGCGAGACCCGCGGCCTCGCCGGCGGCTCGCCCTGGCCATGCGATTTCGGCCCGGATCTGTCGCGCGGATTCCGGGCGCTGAAGACCTGGTTCACGCTGAAGACCTACGGCGCCGATCGGCTGGGCGCGATGATCGCCCACACGTGCGCGGTGGCGCGGCATCTCGAAGCACGCGTGCAGCGCGAGCCGCAACTCGAAATGCTGGCGCCGGTGACGCTGAACATCGTCTGCTTCCGCTATCGTGCACCGGACGGAACCGACGCCGACGCGCTCAACGCCGAGATCGTCGCCGACATCCACGAGTCCGGGATCGCCGCGCCGTCCTCGACCACGATCGACGGCCGCCTCGCGATCCGCGCCGCCATCGTCAACCATCGCACGACCTTCGCGGATGTGGATCGGATGGTCGACGCCGTGCTGAAATTCGGCAACGCCCGGGCGGGCTGATCACCCGCGCCGCACGCACAACGCAACCTCCCCCGCTTGCGGGGGAGGTCGGATCGCGCAGCGATCCGGGTGAGGGCCCTCCTCTCCGCGAGTCGCTGACTCACTGCTTGGGGCCCCCTCACCCCAACCCTCTCCCGCAAGCGGGAGAGGGAGCGCGCTGTGCTCTACTCCCCTCCCCCTTGCGGGGAGGGGTCGGGGGTGGGGGTCCCCAGGCACTGCGCTCGCGTTGACCTCCCCCCGGCACTGCGATTGCGTCGCCCTCACCCCAGCCCTCTCCCGCACGCGGGAGAGGGAGCGCGCTGCGGTTCGGGGTGAGCGCGATGCACGCCACGCGCGGTGACGACGCACACGTGCCAAATCACCGCACCTCGGCCACCGTCATACGCGTGACAAACACGTAGCGGCATTTTCCGGCGCCCCTGTCCGGAGAACCCGATGCCCCGCAAGCCTGCGCCGAAGATTGCCAAGATGTCTCCCAAGACAACCGTTACGAAGATCGTCAAGAAGACCGCGAAGGAAGCCGCGAAGCCGGCCAAGACGTCCGCCGAGCTGGCCCAGCAGCTGACGATGCGGCAGCGGATCGAGGCCGAGATGCTGGACGGGTTCGACGAAGAGCTGGAACTCGAGATCGACGACGACCGCATCGACGCGCTGACCAACGAATTCGCCGGCCACTCGCCGGCCGACACCGTCGACCGCCGGATCTACTTCAAGGAGCTGTTCCGGCTGCAGGGCGAGCTGGTGAAGCTGCAGAGCTGGGTGCAGCATCAGGGCCTGAAAGTCGTGGTGATCTTCGAGGGCCGCGATTCTGCCGGCAAGGGCGGTGTGATCAAGCGCATCACCCAACGGCTCAATCCGCGGATCTGCCGCGTCGCCGCGCTGCCAGCGCCGAGCGTGCGCGAACGCTCGCAATGGTACTTCCAGCGCTACGTGTCGCATCTGCCGGCCGCCGGCGAAATGGTGCTGTTCGATCGCTCCTGGTACAACCGCGCCGGCGTCGAGCGGGTGATGGGGTTCTGCACCGAAGCCGAGGTCGAGGAGTTCTTCCGCTCGGTGCCGGAATTCGAACGCATGCTGGTGCGCTCCGGCATCGTGCTGATCAAATACTGGTTCTCGATCACCGACGACGAGCAGCAGCTCCGCTTCATGATGCGGATCAACGATCCGCTCAAGCAGTGGAAGCTGAGCCCGATGGACGTGCAGTCCCGCGCGCGCTGGGAGAACTACACCAAGGCGAAGGAAGAGATGCTGGAACGCACCCACATCGCCGAGGCGCCGTGGCATGTGGTGCAGGCGGTCGACAAGAAGAAGGCGCGGCTGAACTGCATCGCGCATCTTCTGGAGCAGGTGCCGTACGAGGAGGTCCCGAGCGAGCGCGTCGTCCTGCCCCCGCGCATCCACCACCCCGACTATCACCGCACCCCGATTCCGCCCGAGATGTACGTGCCGGAGCGGTACTGAGCATTTGGACTTCGAATCTCAGTCGGCTCGCATCGCCAAATGAGGGGGCGTCTCCGCGCAGCCGAGACTCAGTGCCCGCGTCGCCCCTCACCCCATCCCTCTCCCCGCAAGAGCGGGGCGAGGGAGCAGGCCGTGCGCTGGGCGAGGTCTGTCAGCTCGTCATTCCGGGGCGCGAGCGTAGCTCGCGAACCCGGAATCCATACGCCGCAGCTATCGCTGTCGGGCATGAAAGAAGTTCAGATCAGAACGAGAGTCCAGGGGTTATAGATTCCGGGTTCGCGCTGCGCGCGCCCCGGAATGACGGGGTGTTAGTTGGCCACCCAAAACGCCGGCACCGCGCGCTCCAGCCTTCCGCCGATCCGCACCGGGGCGATTCGGATCGCGAGGCCGGTCGAGTCGTCGGTCTCGACCGCGACGCCGCTCATGGTCGCGACGCCGTTGGCGGGTTCGAACCGGCCCGAGGCGATGCCGGTGGTGAAGCGTTGCAGCGGCTCGTCCTTCTGCATCCCGATCACCGAATCATAGTCGCCGGTCATGCCGGCATCGGTCATGTAGGCGGTGCCGCCGGGCAGGATCTGGTGATCGGCGGTCGGCACGTGGGTGTGGGTGCCGACCACAAGGCTGACCTTGCCGTCACAGAAGTAACCCATGCCCTGCTTCTCGCTCGACGCCTCGCCGTGGAAATCCAGCACGATGGCGTCGGCGGCTTCGCGCAGCGGGCAGGCGTCGAGTTCGCGCGCCACCGCGGCGAACGGATCGTTGAGCGGCTCCATGAACACGCGGCCCATCGCGTTGATCACCAGCACGCGCGCGCCCTTGCGGGTCTCGACCAGGGTGGCGCCGCGGCCCGGGGTGTGGCGCGGGAAGTTCGCCGGGCGGATCAGGCGCGGCGCGCGCTCGATGAACACCAGCGCCTCCTTCTGATTCCAGGCGTGGTTGCCGAGCGTCACCGCGTCGGCGCCGGCGTCGATGAAATCATTGTAGATCGCCTCGGTGATGCCGAAGCCGCCGGCGGCGTTCTCGCCGTTGATGATGGTGCAATCGAGCTGCCAGTCGCGGATCGCCGCGGGCAGATGCTCGGCGATCGCGGTGCGGCCGGATTTGCCGACCACATCGCCGATGAACAAAATGCGCAAACCTATCGACTCCGGAAATTGAGCGTCTCACGCTCCGTTATCACATAATCCAGCGCCACGTCGTGGGCCGCGGCGGGCACCGCCGCGATTTGCTGCACGGCAAAAGCCAGGCCGGCCGCGATCACGGGCTTGGCGCCGCGCAGCGCTTCGAGCGTGCGATCGTAGTGCCCGGCGCCGTAGCCGATGCGGTGACCGAGCGCATCGAACGCGGCGAGCGGCGCCAGCACGATGTCCGGGACCACCTCCGGCGCGCCGGACGGCGGCTCCAGAATGCCGAGCACGCTGCGCTGCAGGGCCTCGCCCTCGGACCAGCTGCGGAATGCGAGCGGCCGGCCCTGCCCTGTCACCACCGGCAGCGCCAATAGGGCACCGCGCGCCGACAGCACGCGCATCAGGGGAAACGGATCGATTTCTCCGCGAAACGGCACATAGCCGGCAACGATCGCGCCCTCCGGCACGGCAAACGGCAGCGCTCGGCCGGCGATCGTCGCGGCAGCTGCGGCGCGGGCCTCGTCCGACAAGGCCAGACGCCGGGCCAGCGCCGCGGTCCGCAGTCCGCTCTTGGAAAGGTCTTCCGACACCTCGGTCATCCCCGCTTATAGGCAGAGACGGCCGGCCGGAAAAGCTGAGGAGATCGGCAGCAAGGGGAAGTGCGAAGCCACATGACCGTTGAGCGCTCGATCCCGGAGTTCCCTACGAAAGTAGGTGGGCACCATGTGACCGGGTCCACGGACCCGGCCAGGGACAGTTCCCGGAAGGATCGATAAGGCCCCGGGGATATATGGCTCTGACGCGAAATGCAGCCTCGCCGGTCCAATGTAGCGATCATACCGCCGATCCGCCAGCCTCGCTTACGCGTTTTGGTTGCGACCGCGCGAACCCCTGACGCGCGCCGACGTTTTCAGCTATTGAGGGAAACCGTCCCACGATCGCCATCAAAACGGGCGATCCGGAACGAAGGACGCAAACTCGGATCGCCATGGCCGCCAAGCCCACCACCACGATTGCCCGCAAGGCCCGGACCCGGGCCGAGGCCGATTTCGCCACCTGGTTGATGATGGCGAAGCTCGGCAGCTTCGACACGCTGCCCGACAACGCGCAGAAAGTGCTGAACGACTATCGCGAGCGGCTCGAACGCATGAGCGAGATCGAGTCCAAGGCGATCGCGGTGCGCGAGACCTATCAGGCCTATTACAGCGACATGGGCGGCACCGGCGAGGCGCCCGAGCCCGAGCCGCGCAGCCCGCCGCCGGCCGAAGCCGCGACCGACAATGTCGTCCGCTTCCAGAAGCCGAAGCCCAAGCCGCAGCCGAAAGTCACCCGCGCCGCCGATCGCGCCGCCCGCCCGGCCCCGCAAACCGGCCGCAAGCCGGTCCCTGCCCTGCTGATCTTCGCCGCGCTGGTGGCGGTAGTGGTGGCGTGGAAATTTCTGACGCGGTGAGCGACTACAGAATCGCGTCAATTCCCTTGCGTTTAATGACGTTCAGGAGCGCAAGAGCCGCACCGGTCGGCTGCTTGGTCCCACGTTCGAGCTGCGAGACGTAACCGACCGTCAGATTGAGATAGCGCGCGAACACGGCCTGACTGAGATTCGCGCGCTCGCGGATCGACTTGATCTGGGCTCCTGTGATTGGCGCAAGCGCCGGAATCTTCGTGTCGCCGAGGTGACGCAAGGTGATCTTGTCGTGGCAGGTCTTGTCCATCAGACCGGACTTGCGCATGTCGTCCGCCGTCTCCAGCAGCGCCTTGGCCAGCGGACTAACTCTCTTCTTCGTCGCCATTCGCGATCTCCAGAATGATGCCATCCGCAAGCGCCCTGGCCAGCGCCCGGCGATCGGCATCGAGCCAAATCTGGGCGATCTCACGCGCGGTCGCGAGCTCGTCCTCATCGATATTGCCACGGGCGCTCTTGGCGAACCCGAACAGAAATACCGCCCGCGCCGTTTTCCGCCATGCGATCAGCACGCGGTAACCACCGGAGCGGCCCTGCCCCTGCCGCGCCAACCGTTGCTTGATCACGCCAGCGCCGAGGTCGGCGTCGATCAGCCCCCGCTCCGCTCGCTCGACCGATTCGCGGAGCTGCCGATCAGCAATCCGCTCGCGGCGGACAAATCGCGCAAACGGCTTGGTCAGGAAGATGCGCACAGTCTATAGTCCCTAGAACTATAGTTTTTAGGACTATAGACGATTGGAGACGCCGCGCAACCGACAGATCGGAACCGGCCGTCTCGGCGCTCACATGTTCCGCGTCAGGTCCCGACGACGCTGCGTCGTGACAATGCGGGGACGCCGGTGGATCAGGCCGCCGAGTGGACGGACCATCAGCACCAGGACGGCGACGACAGCAACGGCCAGCGCGAAAAGCGACAGCGCCGGCAGCGCGACCTGGAACAAAGTGGCGATCTCGGACATCTGCTGAGGACCTCGTTCGCCGAGGTCAAAGGGCAGCCGATCGATTGGTTCCTCAGGGGAGGAGATCGGCCGCCCGATCGCAACATCGCGGGAGGATTGGCAGTGGACGACGAACCCCGGCGCAACGCGCCGCCGAGCGACAGCAGTGCGGCCGCGAATCCGGCCGTCCCCGAGCGGAAGCCGGCGCTGGTCGACAGCCTGATCGATCTGGTCATCGACGGCGCCGCGGAGATCACCAAGGCGGCCGCGAGGAAGGCCGCGCGCAGCCTGGTCGGAGGGCCCGACAAATCCCGCAAGGCCAGCCTGACCGCCAACCCCGGCAAGGCAGCCGCGAAGACGTCGAAGGCAAAAGCTTCGAAAGCGAAGTCGGCAAAGGCTGGATCTGCAAAGGCGAAGACCGGCGCGGCGACGAAGAAAACCGCCAAGTCGGCCGTGAGCAAGGCCCCGACCGCCAAGGCTGCAAAAGCCAAGACCTCATCAAAAGCCAAGGCCACGACGACCAAGTCCTCGAAGGCCAAGACCGGCAACACCAAGGCCGCCAAAGCGAAAGCTTCGACAGCCAAGGCGCCGAAGGCGAAGGCGGCCAAAGCCGGCAAGGCATCGTCGAAGCCGCGCCGCTGAGGGCGGCGACGACGCGCCGCTCGTCACATGCCGCGGTCGATCGGCTTCTCGATCGCGCCGCCGGCGTCGGCCCAGTCCTTGAACGCGCCGAGATTGTAGACCTCGGCGTAGCCCATGTCCTTCAGCACCTTGCCGGCCAGCGCCGAGCGGCCGCCGGACGCGCAGTACACGATCACCGGCTTGTCCTTGGCGAGACGCTTGTCATGAAACGGCGTGTCCGGATCGGCGCGGAATTCCAGCATGCCGCGCGAGATGTGGACCGCACCCTCGACCTTGCCGGTGTTCTCGACCTCCGGCGCATCGCGAACGTCGATCACCACGCCGCCCTTGCCGATCATTTCGCGCGCCTGATCCGCGCTGACCCGCGGCACCGCCGCATTGGCGGCTTCCATCATCTGCTTCACATTGGTGGTCATCGACGTCTCCCTTGTGGATGTTCGCTCATCGAACGAGCCAGCGCGGCGTCTTCGACGAATACGCGATCCAGTCGTTGCCGAACCGGATCGCCAGATGCCGCTCCTCGCGGCGGATCGCGAGGCGGTCGACCGCCACCGCGGACAGCAAGGCGAACACGATGAACCAGGCGTTGCCGAAAGCCAGCCCGATGCCGATCAACAGCCAGGTGTTGGCCAGATAGATCGGATTGCGGCTGAAGCGGAACGGCCCCCAGGTCACCAGCCGGTCGGCGGCACGATGCGGCAGGATGTTGGTGCGGGCGCTGCGCATCGTCAGGATCGCCCACAGATCGAGCCCGAGCCCGAGCGTGGCGAGCGCACCGCCGAGCAGCGCCACCCAGCGCGCCGACGGCGCCGGCAGCGGCGCCAGCATGCCGAGCACGATCGACGCGAGCGCCGCCAGCGCCAGCAACATTGGCGGCCAAGGCAGCCGGTTCGGGCGGGTGATGTCGGAAACGGTCATCATGGCGCCGGGGACACCGATTTTATTCATGAATCCGAATGTATCTACACTGCGCGCAAGTGAACGCCAAGTCGCGCCGGCAGGCGCAGGGGCGACCGCTCCGGGTTTGCCGGACGCAGCCATCAACGCGCCCCTACAGCGTTCCCGCCGCGGTCGTCGGCATTATCCGCCACGACACGCCGCGGCCGGTGAATTCGTCGCCCAGCGCATCGAGCAGGCCGCGCGCGTCGATCTCGGCAACCGTCAGCACGATTTCGACCGCCAGCGTATAGCCCCGCACCTGCTCGACCACGCTGTCGAAATCGACGTTGCGACCGTGCCCCTCGACCGCGCGCGCGACGAAACCGGCCTGCGCGGTCGGCTCGTGCGCCAGCATCGCGGCGACCAGGTCTTCCTTCAGCGCCATCGGCGCGATCAGCGTCAGCACCACGACACTCATGCGCGTCGCTCCGCGACGATGCCGAAGCGCCGATACAGCACCGGCAGGATCACCAGCGTCAGCAGCGTCGACGACACCAGCCCGCCGATCACCACGATCGCGAGCGGCCGCTGCACGTCGGCGCCGGGGCCTGTCGCGAACAGCAGCGGCACCAGACCGAACGCGGTGATGCTGGCGGTGAGCAGGATCGGCCGCAGCCGCCGCTGCGAACCGAGCTCCACGATCTGGTCGGCCGGCAGGCCCTGGTTGCGGAGCGTGTTGAAATACGTCACCAGCACCAGCCCGTTCAGCACCGCGATGCCGAGCAGCGCGATGAAGCCGACCGACGCCGGCACCGACAGATACTCGCCGGAGAGCAGCAGGCTGAACACGCCGCCGACCAGCGCGAACGGAATGTTGACGAACACCAGCAGCGCCTGCCGCAGCGACACGAAGGTGACGAACAGCAGCAGGAACACCAGCGCCAGCGCGATCGGCACGACGATGCCGAGCCGCGCTGCGGCGCGCTGCTGGTTTTCGAACTGGCCGCCCCAGACGATGCTGTAGCCCTCGGGCAGCTTGACGCGCTCGGCCACCGCGGCCTTGGCCTCGTCGACGAAGCCGACCAGATCGCGGCCGGTGACGTTGCTCATCACCAGCGCCAGCCGTTTGCCGTTCTCGCGGTCGATCTTCACCGGCCCGTCGATCCGCTCCAGCCGCGCCACATTGGTCAGCGGCACCGACTTGCCGTCGGCGAGCACCAGGCTGAGACCGGCGAGGCGCGCCGGCGATTCGCGGAGTGCATCGGCACCGCGGATCGACACCGGCGTGCGGCGGCCCTGCTCGACCACGATGCCGGCGGGCTCGCCTTCGATCTGGGTGCGCAGCGCCGAGGTGAGCTGATCGACGTCGAGCCCGAGCCGGCCCGCCTGCAGTCGGTCGATTTTGACGCTGTAGTACTCGAACCCCTTGTTCAAGGTGGTGCGGACGTCCTCCGCCCCCTTCAACGTCTTCATCGTCGCGGTGATCTGTTCGGCGAGGCTGTTGAGCGTGGCGATGTCGGTGCCGAAGATCTTCGCCACCACGTCGCCACGGGCGCCGATGATCATCTCCTGCACCCGCATCTCGATCGGCTGGGTGAAGCTGAAGCCGATGCCAGGGAATTCGGCCAGCGCCCTGCGGATCTCGCCGAGCAGCCATTCCTTGTCGTCGGGCCGGCGCCATTCCGACGGCGGCTTCAGGATGACGTAAGTATCGGTCTGATTGAGCCCCATCGGGTCGAGGCCGATCTCGTCGGAGCCGACGCGGGCGACGATGCTGCGCACTTCCGGCACCGAGCCCATCACCGCCTGCTGGATCTTGAGGTCGAGATTGACGCTCTCTTCCAGGCTGATCGAGGGCAGCTTCTCGACGCTGACGATCGGCGTGCCCTCCTCCATCGTCGGCATGAAGATCTTGCCGATCTGGCCGTAGGCGAACACGGTTGCGACCAGCGCGACGGCGGCGACCGCCAGCACGGTCTTCTCGCGCCGGAGCGCGAAGCGCAGCACCGGCGTGTAGGCGGCGCTGAGCTTGCGCACCAGCCAGGTGTCGTGATGGCCGGCCGTGCGCAGCAGCAGCGACGCCAGCACCGGGATCACCGTCAGCGCCAGCAGCAGCGACGAGGCGAGCGCGAACACGATCGCCAGCGCGACCGGGATGAACAGCTTGCCTTCGAGTCCCTGCAGCGTCAGCAACGGCAGGAACACGATGACGATGATGGCGATGCCCGAGGTGACCGGCACCACCACCTCGCGCAGCGCCTGATAGATCCGGTGCAGCAGCGGCACGTTGGCGGCGTGGCGGTCGTGCGCCAGATGCGAGACGATGTTCTCGACCACCACCACCGCGGCGTCGATCAGCATGCCGATCGCGACCGCGAGGCCGCCGAGGCTCATCAGATTGGCGGACATCCCGGCCCAGCGCATCAGCACGAAGGTGGCGAGCGCCGACAGCGGCAGCGTCAGCGCCACCACCAGCGCCGCGCGCCAGTCGCCGAGAAACAGGATCAGCAGCACGATCACCAGCACGGTGGCTTCGAGCAGCGACTTCGACACCGTGCCGATGGCGCGGCCGACCAGATCGCCGCGATCGTAGAACACGTTCAGCGTCACGCCCTGCGGCAGCGTCGGCTGCAGCTCGGCGAATTTGGCGCGGACGCCTTCGACGACGTCGCGGGCGTTGGCGCCGCGCAGGCCGAGCACCAAGCCCTGCACCGCCTCGCTTTGACCGTCGCGGGTGACCGCGCCGGAGCGGGTGATGCTGCCGATCCGGACCTCGGCGACGTCACGGACGCGCACCATGCCGCCGTCGCGCGAGGCGAGCACGATGTTGCGCAGATCGTCGAGCGTGCGCACCTGACCGTCGACGCGGACCAGCAGCACTTCCTCGCCGGCGGACAGCCGGCCGGCGCCGCCGTTGCGGTTGTTGGCCTTGATCGCCTTCTCCAGCACATCGATCGAGATGCCGCGCGCCGCCATCGCCAGATTGTCGGGGACGATCTCGAAACTGCGGACGTAGCCGCCGAGCGAATTGACGTCGGCGACGCCGGGCAGCGTGCGCAGCGCTGGGCGGACCGTCCAGTCGAGCAACGTGCGGCGTTCGGCCAGCGACAGGTCACCGCCCTCGATGGTGAACATGAACATTTCGCCGAGCGGCGTGGTGATCGGCGCGAGGCCGCCGGACAGGCCGTCCGGCATGTCCTTCATCGCCGAGGCGAGCCGTTCGGCGACCTGGTTGCGCGCCCAGTAGATATCGGAGCCGTCGGTGAAATCGATGGTGACGTCGGCGAGGCCGTACTTCGTAGTCGAGCGCAGGATGGTCTTGTTGGGGATGCCGAGCATTTCCAGCTCGAGCGGCATCGTCACCCGGGTCTCGACCTCCTCGGGCGTCATGCCCGGGGCCTTCATGATGATCTTGACCTGCACCGGCGAGACGTCCGGGAAGGCGTCGATCGGCAGGCCGCGCACCGCGACGATGCCGGCGCCGATCAGCAGCAGGGTGGCGAGCACCACCAGCAGGCGATGCGCGAGCGAAAACTCGACCAGACGCGCGAGCATCTACTCGACCCCGCCGAGTCCCTGCCACGCGCCCTTGAGCGCCGCGACGCCGCGCACCGCGATGCGCTCGTCGCCGCGGAAGCTGCCGCTGACCACGGCGAATTGCGGCAGCTCCTCGCGGATCTTGACCGGTGTGGCGACGAACCCGTCCGAGGTCTGCACGAACACGAAGGCGTCGCTGCCCCGCCGCACCATCGCGCCGCTGCGCACCCGCCATTCGGCCTTGCCGCTGGCCGACGAGGCGATCTGCGCCTCGACCATCTGGCCGGGGCGCAGATCGGGATCGGGATCGCCGAACTCGGCGCGGACGATCACCGTCTGCGAGGTCGGCTCGACGCTGGAGCCGACCGACACCACGCGGCCGATGCAGTCGTGGCCGCGCAAGGTGACGCGGGCGCCGACGGCGAATTCCTCGGCACGCAGCGCCGGCACCTGTATCTCGACCCACAGCGGCGAGAGTTGCGCCAGCTTGAACACCAGCGCCAGCGCTTCGACGGTCTGGCCCGGCATCGTCGCGCTCTCCAGCACCACGCCGTCGATCGGCGCGATCAGCATCAGCTTCGGATCGAGCTTCTGGCTGGTCGTCAGCTTCTCGATCTGCGGCTCTGTCATGCCGACATGCGACAGCGCCTGGCGGCGCTCGGCGGCGGTGGCACGAGCCTGGTCGTATTCGTTCTGGGTGATGATGACCTGCTTCTTCGGCACGGCGCCGTAGGGTGCGAGCTGCTCCTCGCGGTCGAGATTGGTCTTGAGCAGGCGTTCCTTGTTGTAGGCGACGAGAAACTCGCCCTGAGCGCTCGCGAGCGCCGGGCTCTGGATCTCGGCGAGCACGTCGCCGGCCTTCACCATCTGGTCGGTCCGCACGAACAGGCGCTCGATCCGGCCGCCGAGCTGCGCGTTCATCAGCCGGGTACGATCCGGCGGCACGGTGATCCTGCCGGGGAAGCTGAGGCCGGCGGGCGCCGGCTGCTGCTCCAACGGCAAGGTCTCGATCCCGACGCGCTCGGCCTGCACCGCCGAGATCGCCAGTTCGTCGCCGGCGCGCGCGACGCCGGAGGCGAGCAGCGCAGCAACACAAAGGGCGACGATAAGCGGGTGACGGTGCATTGGTTTTCTTGAGATTTTCTGGCTTGGCCGACCGGTCGGCCGCCGGCGCGCGGTCTCCCGCAGCCTTGACGACCGGTCAAGTTCTAGGCCGGATCGCCTGACAGAATGCTGACGCAGCCCTGACCAGCGCCGCACCAGACGCGAGCCATTCTCATTTACTGCGCGCCGCCCGGTGCGAACCGGCCGATCCGGTATTTCGGCAGCATCGCGTCGGCCTCGCCCGAATGGGCGCGGCCCTTGGTCTTGGTGGCGTAGGCCTCGGTCGCCTCCTTGCCGCACCACGGCTCGATGATCGATGGCCGTGACGGATGGTCGGGCAGATAGGGCGACAAATCGTAGACCGCGCCGCGGATCGCCATCCAGCAATCCGCCGGCGTAGCGTGGCGGGCCAGCTCCGCGGCGGTGATGTCGCGATCGGCCGCGACCGCCGGCTGCTGCACGCCCGGCGTCAGGGCGCTGCCGGCCCAGAAGCCGAGCACGACGATCCAGAACGTGGCGGTGGAAGCGAAGTAAAGTTTGCGCATCATCTGAACTCGAAATTTTCGAAGTGGATGTGCTGCGCGGCGACGCCGCGCGCGCCGAGCGCCCGCTGCAGCGCGGCGACGAGGCCAGCGGGCCCGCACAGATAGCACTCGACGCCTGACAGATCGCTGGCGGCGGGCAGCAGACGGTCGAGATCGGGCAGATCGTTGCCGGTGGCGATCGCCTGCAGCGTGAGACGCGGATCGGACGCCGCGATCGCGCGCAGTTCCGACAGATAGGTGGCGTCGTCCTCGCGGCGATAGAGATACACCAGCCGCACCGGGCGGAGCAGCGGGCCGTCATTGAGCAGGGCCACGAACGGGGTGACGCCGATGCCGCCGGCGATCCACAATTGCGGCGCTGCGCCGGCATTGCCGAGCAGACCGCCGAAGCCGCCGATCACCCGCGCTGCCACGCCAGGCTCGATCGACAGCATCCGCCGCGTGCAATCGCCGAGCGCCTTGACGGCGAGACGCAGCGCGCCGTCGCGATCGATCGCACTGATGGTGAAGGGATGGAATTCGCCGCAGCCGCGATAGACCGGGCCGTGCGCGAAGGCGACCAGCACGAACTGGCCCGGGGTCACGGCGACCGGATCGGCCAGTGGACGCAGCTCGATCTCGACCGCCTGCCCGGTCAGCCGGCGCGCCGCGGCGACCACATAGGGCCGCGCCGCGAGACCAAGGTCGCCGCGCAGCAGCCGCCAGCCGAGGATCGCCGTCGCCACCGCGAGGATCGGCAACACCGGCTCGTCGATGCCGAGCAGGATCAGATGCAGCAGCCCGACCACCACGCCGAGTCCGAGCAACGCGTGCAGCCAGCGCCAGACGCCGTAGCGGATGCCGGGGATGAAGGTGGTGGCGAGGCCGACCATCAACAGCAGCAGGCCAAGCCAGCCCGACCACACCGGCCAGCTTTCGGTGACCGGCGACAACGTCTGCCAGGCGAGCAACCGCGACGCCGGCCAGGCGTTGGCCGCCAGCGCCAGCGGGTGCAGCAGCAGCAGCACATAGGCGGCGACGCCGGTGAGGTGATGCCAGCGATACATCCGCTCCAGCCCGCCAAGCCAGAAGGCGAGCCGCGGCTCGCGCAACATCAGCAGCAGGCTGACCAGCAGCAGTCCGCAGCCGAGCCAGCCGGTGACGATGCCGGCGGCGCGGAGCGGCGCGAGCCCGGTCGGAAACGCCCACACCACGAAACCGAGCGGCACCGCGAAGGCGAGCAGCGGGATCGACCAGCGTTGCAGCGTCGAGGCGGAGATTGCCACCGACTCAATCCCGCGGCGCGCCGCGCTTCAGGCGGCTGCAGAAATCCCAGTGGCTGCCCGGCAGATCGAGGCCGCGTTCGCGCGCACGCTGCATCATCAGCGCATGGTGTTCGGCGCGATAGGCCGCGCAGGTATCGTAGTCGGTGAAGCCGCGCACCCGTGCCTGATGCTCGATACGCTCCTGCGGCGACATCAGCATCCAGCCGCGGGTATTGCCCTCGTCGGCCCGCCACGGCGCAGCGGAGACAGGTGCGCTCACGAACGCAATACCGATGACCGCTATCGTTGCGACGACAACAGCCGCCTTTGGTCTGCAGGGCATGATCGTCATCCTGCTGCTGCGATGCAACGCGCCAGACTAGCGCGCGATCACGACCGCGAGGATGACCCAAATCAAGCAAAGCGGGATATTTGCACTCCACCGCGTCCCGTCATTGCGGGGAGCCGAAGCGACGAAAGCAATCCAGCTTCGTGCACGAGGCACCTGGATTGCTTCGCCTTCGGCTCGCAATGACGGGGAGAGGCTGAGGCTACGAACTACTTCTTCTGCTGCGCCGCCGCGCGGGCATCCTTGATCGCCTGCTTGAACATCGCGACGTCGAGCGCGCCGGGCACGCGGAAGCGGCCGATGATGAAGGCGGGAGTGCCCTGGAAGCCGAACGCCTTGGCCTGCGTGTCGTTGCGCTTGAGGATCGCCTCGATCGCCGCCTTGTTGGTCTCGAGATCCTTGGTGGCGCGGGCGACATCGACGCCGCCTTTGCCGAGCGCGTCGCTCATCACGGATTCGGTGAGCTTCGCGGGCGCGCCGATCAACGCGTTGTGCGCTTCGAGAAACTTGCCCTGATATTTCGAGGCCAGCACCAGCTTGGCGGCATCGACCGAGATGCCGCCGAAGATCGGCCAGTCCTTCAGCACCAGCCGGACCTTGCCGTCGTCGTTGACGACCTGCATCAGATCGGGCGCGACCTTCTTGCAATACGGACAGCGATAATCGGAATACTCGACGATGGTGATGTCGCCGTCGGGATTGCCGGCGACCGGAATCTCCGGGTCGCGCAGCACCGCTTCGGTCGACAGCACGTTGTCGTCCGTCGACGGCGCGGCCGGCGCCGCCCACGCCGTCGAAGCGGCCAGCGGCGCGAGCGACAGTGCCGTCATCAAGGCCGATCGTCGGGTGATCATCGTCGGGTTCCAATCGTTGGCTTTGGGATTGCCCCCTTTTGCCCCGGATCGGCCGGCGATGCCATCACTTTGCCGTCAGATCCGCCGGCGGTTTCGGCGGCGCGTCGCGCAGCACGATGTAGATCGCCGGGATCACCAGCACGGTCAGCAGCGTCGAGGAGGCCAGCCCGAACAGCAGCGAGATCGCCAGCCCCTGGAAGATCGGATCGAGCAGGATCGTCGCCGCGCCGATCATCGCCGCCAGCGCGGTGAGCAGGATCGGCTTGAACCGCACCGCGCCGGCCTGCAGCACGACCTCGCGCAGCGTTTTGCCCTCGCCGCCGGAATGGCGAATGAAATCGACCAGTAGGATCGAATTGCGCACGATGATGCCGGCGAGCGCGATGAAGCCGATCATCGAAGTCGCGGTGAACGGCGCGCCGAGCAGCCAGTGGCCGATCAGGATGCCGATCAGCGTCAGCGGGATCGGCGTCAGGATCACCAGCGGCAGCTTGAAGCTTTTGAACTGCGCCACCACCAGCACGTAGATGCCGAGGATCGCCGCGCCGAACGCCGCGCCCATGTCGCGGAACGTCACCCAGGTGATCTCCCACTCGCCGTCCCACAGCACGGTGGGCTTCGACTCGTCGGACGGCTGGCCGTGCAGGCTGATCGCCGGCTTCGGCAATTGGCCCCAATCGTGCGCCTCGATGCGCTTGTCGACTTCGAGCAGGCCGTACAGCGGCGCCTCGAACTTCCCGGCGAGTTCGGCCATCACCATGTCGGCGAAGCGGCCGTCGCGGCGGAAGATCAGCGGCGAGCCGACCTCTTTGGTCGCCTTCACCAGCTGACCGAGTTCGACCACGGTCTTGGCCCCGGGCAGCGTGTTCGCCGGCACCGGGGTCGACGCCAGCGCCTCGTTCCAGACCAGATCGCGCTTCGGCAGCCCGACCATGATGGCGATCGCATTGCGGTCTTCGCCGCGATGCGAGTAGCCGATCGAGGTGCCGCCGAACAACGTGGCGATGGTGTCGTAGACGTCCTTCTGCTCGACGCCGAAGAACTCCAGCCGGTCCTGATCGATCGACAGCCGCAGCCGCGGCCGCGGCTGGCCGATCGAATCGTCGATATCGACGATGAACGGCACGTCCTTGAAGATCTTCTTCACCTCCGCGGTGACCGCGCGCCGGGTCGCGGCGTCGGGGCCGTAGATCTCGGCCAGCAGCGTCGCCATCACCGGCGGACCGGGCGGCACTTCGACCACCTTGACGCTGGTGCCGGCCGGAACGGCGAGTGCCTTCAGCCGCTCGCGCAGGTCGAGCGCGATGGCGTGGCTGGCGCGCGAGCGATCGCCGCGGGTAGCGAGATTGACCTGCAGCTCGCCGAGCTCGGGGCGTTCGCGCAAGTAGTACTGACGGACGAGACCGTTGAAATTGAACGGCGCCGGCGTGCCCGCATAGGTCTGCACCGAAATGATTTCCGGCAGGCCGCGGGCGATGTCGGCGGCGGCAAACAGCGTCCGCTCGGTGTCTTCCAGCGATGCGCCTTCCGGCAGATCGACCACCACCGCAATCTCGCTCTTGTTGTCGAACGGCAGCAGCTTCACCGTCACCGACTTGGTATAGAACAGCACCATCGACAGCAGCGTGGCGACGCCGACGCCGAGCAGGAAGATCCAGGCCGCGCGCTTGCTGGCGACGACCGGCGAGGCGAAGCGGCGATACAGCCGGCCGAGCCGACCTTCGTCATGATCGCTGTGGCCGGCGATGGCTGCGCCCTGTTTGGGCGCCAGCCGCAGCATCAGCCACGGCGCCACCACCATCGCGACGAAGAACGAGAACAGCATCGCCGCCGAGGCATTGGCCGGGATCGGCGCCATGTACGGGCCCATCAGTCCGGAAACGAACAACATCGGCAGCAACGCCGCGACCACGGTGAGCGTGGCGATCACGGTCGGATTACCAACCTCGGCCACCGCCTCGATGGTGGCCTGCAGCCGGGGCCGGCCGTCCTTCATCCCCCAGTGCCGGGCGATGTTCTCGACCACCACGATGGCGTCGTCGACCAGGATGCCGATCGAGAAGATCAGCGCGAACAGGCTGACGCGGTTGATGGTGTAGCCCATCAGATTCGCCGCGAACAACGTCAGCAGGATCGTGGTCGGGATCACCACGGCGGTGACCACCGCCTCGCGCCAGCCGATCGCGATCGCGATCAGCACCACGATCGAGATCGTGGCGATGCCGAGATGCAGCAGCAGTTCGTTGGCCTTCTCGTTGGCGGTCTCGCCGTAGTCGCGCGTCACGGTGACGACGACGTCGCTCGGGATCAGCTTGCCTTCGAGCGCGGCGAGCCGCTGCTTGATGGCGTGCGACACCACCACCGCGTTGGCGCCGGCGCGCTTGGCGAGCGCGACGCTGACCGCGGGCACGCGATCCCACGTCTGGTCGCCGCGGCGTGAATCGTTCCAGACCCGGTGCTCCGCGGCATTCGGACCGACGATCACCGAGGCGACGTCCTTGACGTAGACCGGGCGGTTGTCGCGGGTCGCGATCAGCAACAGGCCGATGTCGGGAATGCCGCTCAGCGTCTGTCCGGCGGAGACGCTGCGCATCCCGCCGCCATCGCGCGCCGAACCGGCGAGGAACGACCGGTTGGCGTCCTTCACCTTGGCGACGAGTTGCTGCAGCGTGACACCATACAGCGACAGCTTCTCCGGATCGGGCTCCACCCGCACCTGCTGTGCGCCGCCGCCGGAGACGTAGGTCAGGCCGATATTGTCGACCTTCATCAGCTCGGAGCGCAGCTTGTCGGCCAGCTCATAGAGGTCCTTGTCGGTCCAGCGCGACGCGGCCGCAGGCGTCGGCGACAACGTCAGCACGGTGACGGCAACGTCGTTGATGCCGCGGCCGACGATCAGCGGCTCCGGAATGCCGACCGGAATGCGGTCGAGATTGGCGCGGATCTTCTCGTGCACGCGCAGGATCGCGTCTTCGGCCTTGGTGCCGACCAGGAAACGCGCGGTGACGATCACCCGATCGTCTTCGGTCTGGCTGTAGACGTGCTCGACGCCGTCGATGCCCTTGACGATCGCTTCGAGCGGCTTGGTCACCAGTTCGACCGCGTCGGGGCCGTGCAGACCGTCGGCGTTAATGCGGATGTCGACCATCGGCACGCTGATCTGCGGCTCCTCCTCGCGCGGAATCGCGGCGAGTGCGATCAGGCCGACGACGAGCGACGCCAGCAGAAACAGCGGGGTGAGCGGCGACTGGATCGTCGCCTTGGTCAGGCGGCCTGAGATTCCGAGGTTCACGGCTGCACCAATCTGTCACCATTACGCAGCCCCGAGAGGATCTCGAGGCCGTCCGGCATGTCGGGCGTGGGATGGTCGCGGCCGCGCTGCACCGGCACGGCGACGGTCTTGCCCGGCTCGCCGAGCTGAACGGTGTCGATACCGAATTCGGTCTTGATGAAGCGCGACGGGATCACGACCGCCGGACGATCGCCGCCGGAAATCCAAACCCGCAGCCGGTCGCCGACGAAATACTGGCCGAGCCCCTCGACGGTCGCATCGGCGACGACGCGGCCGTCCTCGATCAGCGGATAGACCAGATCGATGGTGCCGAACTTGGCGGCCGCGTCGCCGGCCTCGGCGCCATCGACGCGGATGCGGTCGCCCTGCTTCAGGAAGCGCGCGTGCCGCTCCGGCACCCGCAAGCGCAGCTTGTAGTGCTGCTGCGCCACCGAGACGATCGGATCGCCCTGCAGCACCACCGAGCCGACCGTGATCATCTTCTTCAGCACCCGGCCATCGTCCGGCGCCAGCACCTGGCCTTCCTTGAACTGCTGCTGCACCACCGCACGCTCCGCGGTCTTGGCGCGCAGATTGTTCTCGGCGACGTTGAGCGCGGTGCGGGCCTCGTCGAGCTTGGTGCGCGGCAGCGTGCCGCGCTCGACCAGCCCGTTGGTGCGGTCGAAATCGAGCTGCGCCTGCGACGCCTGCGCCTGCAGCGCCTGGATCTGGGCGTCGAGCGAATTCATCTGCAGCGTCAGCTTGTCGTCGGCGATGGTGGCGATCTCCTGGCCACGGCTGACGCTGTCGCCTTCGCGCACCTTCAGGGCGATCACCGTGCCGCCGATCCGGCTGCGCGCCGGCACCACGCTGGTGCTTTCGACAGTGGCGAACACCGCCTTCTCGTCCGCCACCTTCTGCTCCATCACCGTGAGCGTCGCCGCCGTCGCGGGCGCCGCCGCTGCGCCGAGCAGGAACGCGGCGAGCGCGCCGCGCGGGATCAATCCGGAAATGCGCATGTCATGCCTTTGCGGGTTTGCCGGCGGCCTTCCGGCCGGGCGGCGCCGGACAGTACAGCCGGTACAGCGTGGTCAGCAGTTCACGAGCCGGTTCGCTCGCGATCGAATAGAAAATCGTCTGGGCGTCGCGCCGGGCCGACACCAGCCCGTCCTTGCGCAGCAGCGCGAGATGCTGCGACACGGCGGAATCGCGCAGGCTCAGCAGTTCGGCGAGATCGCCGACCGAGCGCTCGCCGCCGATCAACTGGCAGACGATCAGCAGCCGATGCCGGTTCGCCAGCGCCTTCAGCAATTCGCTGGCCTGGTCGGCGGCGGCCTCCATGAGGTCGACCTGTATTTTCATATTTGCGTATATACAATTATTCGAATATAACGTCAATACTGATTCCGGGCGGGACGATGTCAAGGCCGACGCGCCGTCGGACCCGCCCCGAACCGACACGCGACAAATGGGAGATTGCGATGAATATCGATCAGACCGTGCTCGCCTTCGCAGGCTTTGTTGTGCTCGCCAGCCTCGCGCTCGGCTGGCTGGTCAGCCCGTATTGGCTGCTGCTGGCGGCGTTCGCCGGACTCAACATGATCCAGGCGTCGTTCACCGGCTTCTGTCCGGCGGCGATCGTGTTCAAGAAACTCGGCGTCAAGAGCGGCAACGCGTTTTCGTGAGCGGCGACACATCAGCCCGTCATTGCCGGGCTGATGCTCCGACGTGGCTCGCCCCAGGAATTGGAAACGCACATCTCTCCGTCGTGCCCGGCCTTGTGCCGGGCATCCACGATCTGCAGCGTTGAGGCGAAAAAGACGTGGATGGCCGGGACGAGCCCACGGCTGTCCGGTTTAAATTTGTTGGACACGGCGCATGGCGTGGATTCTTCTGATGTCTTGAGCATCGGCAAATGTTCGAGACACGCGCGAAGGATCCCGCCATGCACCACCACAATACAGTATTCCACAGTGTTATG
>JACRJB010000026.1 GCA_016215605.1 Rhodopseudomonas palustris | reverse complement strand
TTCGAGCAATCCATCGCTTCGGCGACCGCCTGGCTCCTGATCGCCCACTTCCGCCTCCTGACCCACCGTCTCGCAAGGCTCGCAAAATAACGACAAGTTTTGAGTCAGACTCTCAGGATGAGGCCTGGCGTGCTGTTACTTCAGTCAACAAGCTCGTCATTCCGGGGCGCGCGCAGCGCGAACCCGGAATCTCGAACTGTTCTGCGAAAGGAGATTCCGGGTTCGCGCAGCTTCGCTGCGCGCCCCGGAATGACTCGGGGAGAGGCTTACACCGGCAGCCCGTGCTGCTGCGCCAGCTCTTTCAGCGACACTTGCGGCCTTGCGCCGATGTGCTGGATCACTTCGGCGGCGGCCAGCGCCCCGAGGCGGCCGGCGTTCTCGTAGCCGGCGTTGCGGACCAGGCCGAACAGGAAGCCCGCGGCGAACAGGTCGCCGGCGCCGGTGGTGTCGACCAGCTGCTCGATCGACGCGGCCGGCACCAGCGTGACGGCATCGCCTTCGACCACCGCGCAGCCCTTTTCGCTGCGGGTGACGACGCCGAGCGCGACGTCCTGGCCGAGCTGCTTCAGCGCAGTGTCGAAATCGGAGGTCTGGTACAGCGAATGCAGCTCGGACTCGTTGGCGAAGATCAAATCGACGGCTTTGCTGCGCATCAGGTCGAGGAACTCGGCGCGGTAGCGGTCGACGCAGAACGCATCCGACAGCGTCAGCGCCACCTTGCGGCCGGCGCCGTGCGCGATCGTCGAGGCCTTCAGGAACGCTTCCTTGGCCTGCGGCGGATCCCACAGATAGCCTTCGAGATAAGTAATCGCCGCCGCGGCGATTTGCTGTTCGTCGATGTCGGCGGGCCGCAGATCCTGCGCAGCGCCGAGGAAGGTGTTCATGGTGCGCTCGCCGTCCGGCGTCACCAGGATGTAGGAGCAGCCGGTCGCAGGGCCGTCCGCCGCCGGTTTGGTGTCGAAGGCGACGCCGGCGGCGCGGATGTCGTGGGCGTAGAGCTTGCCGATCTGGTCGTCCTTGACCTTGCCGACATAGGCGGTGCGGGCGCCGAACGAGGCCAGCCCGACGATGGTGTTGGCGGCCGAGCCGCCGGACATTTCGGTGGCCATGCCCATGTCGGCGTAGATCGCCGCGGCGCCGGCCTCGTCGATCAGCGCCATGCCGCCCTTGGTCATCTTGTGGCGGAGCAGGAAGTCGTCCTCGGTGCGCACCAGCACGTCGAACAGCGCGTTGCCGATGGCGAGGACGTCGTATTGGGCTGAGCTCATCGAAATCGATCCGTTGCGGCGAGGGGAGGGAAATCCGCGTTGTGCGGGCAGGGCCGGTGCATCGCCGGCCACGCGAAAGGCGCGCCGACCTATCACGTTCCGCGGCGCCGCGGCAAGCGCGGGGGGCTCTGAACAGCACCAGGCGAATCCTCTGCTTCTACGGAAGTACGGGCACGTCCTCATCCTGAGGAGCCTCGCGAAGCCCGCAGGGCGAAGCGGGGCGTCTCGAAGGATGGGCCACAGGCCCGCAACTCATGGTTCGAGACGGCGCTGCGCGCCTCCTCACCATGAGGGCTTCGTTGGTCCCGGGCGGCTCTTTACCAATCGGCTACCCAACTGAGAGCAAACAGCAAATCAACCTCGCCAAACGAGGTGCCGGCGCGCCGATCAGGCTATAAGCCTCGCATGATCCGTCCGCTCCTCACCGTCTCCGCCGGCACGCTGTCGTCACGCTTGTTGGGATTCGTTCGCGATGCGCTGGTCGCGGCGCTGCTCGGTGCCGGGGTGGTCGCCGACGCGTTCCTGCTGGCGTTCCAGCTCGTCAATGTGGCGCGGCGGCTGCTCACCGAGGGCGCGCTGAACGCGGCGCTGGTGCCGGCGTGGCTGCGGGTGCGCGAGCACAATGGTCCGGTTGCGGCCGCCGCGTTCGCCGGCCGGCTGCTCGGCACGGTGGCGCTGGCGACGCTGGTGCTGGCGCTGCTGCTCGGCGTGTTCATGCCGCTGCTGATCGCGCTCTTGGCGCCGGGCTTCATCGGCCATCCGACGCTGGTGATGGCGACCCGCGATGCGCGGCTGATGCTGCCTTATCTCGCGTTCGCCGGCCCGGTCGCGGTGATGATGGGGCTGTTCAACGCCCAGGGCAAAGTCGGGCTCACCGCGTTTTCGCCGCTGCTGTTCAATGGCGCGCTGATCGCCGTCACATTGGTGCTGCTGTTCGCGAGCGACGACGACATGGTGTCGGCGTGGCTGCTGTCCGCCACCGTCGGTCTCGCCGGGCTGCTGCAGCTTTCCATTCTCATCTTCAACGGCCGCGGCGACAGGCTGGCGACGCCGCTGCGGGTGTCGTTCGACAGCGCCATGCAGGCGTTCTTCGCCAAGGCGATCCCCGGCATGATCGCGGGGTCCGGGCCGCAACTGCTGATCGTGATCGGCGCCATCGTGGCGTCGTCGCAGCCGTCGGCGGTGTCGTGGCTGTATTTCGCCAACCGGCTGATCGAACTGCCGCTCGGCATCGTCGGCGTGGCGATGGGCGCGGTGCTGGTGCCGGAACTGGCGCGCGCGGTGCGCGGCGAAGATCGCGCGGCACAGTCGGAGGCAGCCTCACGCGGCCTCGAACTCGCGCTCGGCGTCGCGCTGCCGGCGACGGTCGGACTGATCGTGCTGAGCGAACCGATCGTGCGGGTGCTGTTCGAGCACGGCGCGTTCGGCGCCGCCGACACCGCCGCGACCGCGCAGGCGCTGGCGCTGCTGGCGCTTGGGTTGCCGGCGCAGGTGCTGGCGAAAAACTGGTCGGCGGCGTTCTTCGCCCGCGAGGACACCCGAACGCCGCTGCTCGCCACGCTCGGCGCGATCGGCGTCGCGCTCGCCGCGGCGCTGCTGCTCGGGCGGCTGTTCGGGGCGAGCGGGGTCGCGGCTGCGATCGCGCTCGGCGCCTGGAGCAATGCAGCCCTGCTGCTGGGACGCGGCCTCGCCCGCTTCGGCGTCGCGATCGACCGCGCGGCGCGCCGCCGGGTGGCGCTGATCGTGCTCGCGGCCGGCGCGATGGGCGCCCTGCTGGCGCTGAAGGCCGGCTTCATGCTGCCGTGGGCGGCGCAGGCCTCGACGCTGGCGCAGGCGGCCGTGCTCGGCGTCCTGATCGCCGGCGGTCTGATCATCTATGCGGCGCTGCTGATCCTGTTCGGGGTGGTGCGCCCGGCGGCGGCGCTCGGCGCGCTGCGGCGGCCGCGCGGCTTGCGCGGCTAGCGCGCTTGTGCCACTTCACGGCGCCTTTCCCAGTACGCGCAGGAACACCACCAATGGCCATCACGCAGCGGGTTTTCTCCGGGGTCCAGCCGACCGGCAATCTGCATCTCGGCAACTACCTCGGCGCGATCGTGAATTTCGTGAAGCTGCAAGAGACCCACAACTGCATCTATTGCGTGGTCGATCTGCACGCCATCACGGTGCCGGTGACGGTCTGGGGCGGCCCGGACGAATTGCGCCGCAACACCCGCGAGGTCACCGCGGCGTTCATCGCGGCCGGCATCGATCCGAACAAGCACATCATCTTCAACCAGAGCCAGGTCGCCGAACACGCCGAGCTGGCCTGGGTGTTCAATTGCGTCGCCCGGCTCGGCTGGCTCAACCGCATGACCCAGTTCAAGGAGAAGGCCGGCAAGGACCGCGAGAACGCCTCGATTGGACTATATGATTATCCGGTGCTGATGGCATCGGACATTCTGGTGTACCGCGCCACCCACGTGCCGGTCGGCGAGGACCAGAAGCAGCATCTGGAGCTGACCCGCGACATCGCCCAGAAGTTCAACAACGATTTCGCCGCCTCGATCGCGGCGCAGGGGTTCGATGACGCTTACTTCCCGCTGCCCGAGCCGGTGATCACCGGCCCGGCGACGCGGGTGATGAGCCTGCGCGACGGCACCAAGAAGATGTCGAAGTCGGATCCGTCGGACTACTCGCGCATCAACCTCACCGACGACGCCGACGCCATCGCGCAGAAGATCCGCAAGGCCAAGACCGATCCGGAGCCGCTGCCGAGCGAGGAGAAAGGCCTGGAGCCGCGTCCCGAGGCCGACAATCTGGTCGGCATCTACGCCGCGCTGGCCGGCAAGCCGAAGGCCGACGTGCTCGGCGAATTCGGCGGCGCGCAGTTCTCGGCGTTCAAGTCGAACCTGGTCGATCTCGCGGTCGAGAAGCTGTCGCCGATCGCCGGCGAGATGAAGCGGCTGTCGGCCGACCACGCTTATGTCGACAGCGTGCTGGCGTCCGGCAGCGACCGCGCCCGTGTCATCGCCGCCGAAACCATGACGGCCGTGAAGGACATCATGGGCATGGTGCGGAAGAAGAGCTGAACGTCTCTCTCCGTCATGGCCGGGCTTGACCCGGCCATCCATCTTCTTCGTAAAGACTCTTCCGAGATTGATGGATGCGCGGGTCAAGCCCGCGCATGACGGCTTTGCCTGTGGCGGGCACCTTGTCCTTCCCGCCGCCGCCATGGCAGCATCGCGTCGCTGCGCGGGCGCGCGGGGAACTCCGGGGGCATCAATGAGCAGCCAGCGACGCAGTTACGAATCCGGCCACAAGCCGAAATGCCTGGTGGTGGTCGACGATACCGCCGAATGGGATCGCGCGGTGTATTATGCCAGCCGCTGGGCGGTGCGGGGCGGCGGCGGCGTGGTGATGCTGCGGGTGATCGAGATTCCCGACCAGAATCAGCAATGGCTCGGCGTCGCCGACGTGATGCGTGCTGAGGCGATCGAGGTCGCCGAACAGGCGCTCGACCGCGCTTCCGGCCGCGCCAACGGCGTCGCCGGCATCACCCCGGAGCGGGTGATCCGCGAGGGCGACACCATCGCCCAGATCCGCAAGGCGATCGAGCAAGACGTCGACATCACCCGGCTGGTGCTGGCGGCGAGCGACGGCCCCGAAGGCCCGGGTCCGATCGTCACCGCCATGGTCCGCCATCTCGGCGTTTTTCCGGTTCCGGTGGTGATCGTGGCGTCCAGCCTGACCGACGACGACATCGACGCGCTGGCCTGAGGTCACGCCCGCCAAATTCGAAAAGGTGAATGCTTTCAAGCCGCGATGGCGTTCCACCTTTGGCTCGCCGGCTTGATCGTGCGTTCGGCGACGCCATCTGCTAGACACACAACCACGCACCGGCCTTGAACCGGCGACGACGGAGATCCTGATGTTCATCCAGACCGAACCCACGCCGAATCCCGCCACCCTGAAATTCATTCCCGGCCGCGTCGTGCTCGACAGCGGCACGATGGAATTCACCGACCGCAGCCAGGCGGCGCGCTCGCCGCTGGCGGAGCGGCTGTTCGACGTCGACGGCGTCAGCGGCGTGTTCTACGGCTCGGATTTCGTCACCGTCACCAAGGACGGCGGCGACTGGCAGCATCTCAAGCCGGCGATCCTGGGCGCGATCATGGAGCACTACATGTCCGGCGCGCCGATCCTGGCCGACGGCAAGTCGGACGGCGACGCGAACGACGAGGACGACGAGTTCTTCGCCGAGGGCGACGCCGAGACCGTCGAGATCATCAAGGACTTGATCGAGACGCGGGTGCGGCCGGCGGTCGCCAATGACGGCGGCGACATCACCTTCCGCGGCTTCAAGGACGGCATCGTCTATCTGGCCATGAAGGGCGCCTGCTCCGGCTGCCCGTCCTCGACCGCGACGCTGCAGCACGGCATCCAGAACCTGCTGAAGCATTTCGTGCCCGAAGTGGTCGAAGTCCGCCCGGTCTGATCGCCGCGCGCCATCGGACCAAGCGGGCGTGCCCGGCCGGCCGGATGCTGCGCTGCGACCTGCGGCGTGGTGTCAGCGAATCTCTGTCGATCGTGTCCGCCAGGGCATGACGTGCCCGTTGCATTGCTGATATGCTCGGCGAATGTTGATCCTCGCCATCGATACCGCGCTCGACGCCTGCGCTGCAGCCGTGTTGGACACCGAGTCCAACCGGCTGCTGGCGCGGGAATCGCAGCCGATGCAGCGCGGTCATGCCGAGGCGCTGATGCCGCTGCTCGGCCGCGTGATGCAATCCTCCGGCATCGGCTTTGCCGACCTCGACCGCATCGCCGTGACCACCGGGCCTGGTAGTTTCACCGGTCTGCGCGTCGGGCTCTCCGCCGCGCGCGGCATCGCGCTCGCCGCCGACAGGCCGGTGGTCGGACTGACCACGCTGTCCGCCTTCGCGGCGCCACTGGTCAGCGAGCGCGACGACACGCCGATCCTGTCGGCGATCGATGCGCGGCACGATCAGGTCTACTATCAACTCGTCAGCGGCAACGGCACGCGCCTGGTGCCGCCGCGCGTCGGCCCGATCTCCGAGGCGCTGGACACCGTGCGCCACGGCGCGCCGCGGCTGGTCGGCAATGCGGCGAATCTACTCGCCGCGCGCTGGCCGGCGCTGACGCCGCCGGCGCCGCTGATCGATCAGCAGCCCGCCCCTGATATCTTGTGGGTCGCCTGGCTCGGCGCCGCCGCCAATCCGGAGGCGACGCCGGCGCGGCCGTTCTATCTGCGTGCGCCGGACGCCAAGCCCCAGACCGACGCGCTGGCGCGTTCGCAGCAGCCCGCCGCATGACGCTGCTCACATGATGACATGGCTGGCCGAATTCTGGGGGTACGCCGAGGCCCAGGTCGAACCCGCGACGCTGCGCGACAGCCCGAAGCTGGCGCAGCTCCATGCCGCGTCGTTCCACAGCGGCTGGAGCGAAGAGGAATTTGCCGACCTTTTGAGCCAGCGCAACACGCTGGTGCACCGATTGCGTATGGGTCGTAAGATCATTGGATTCATCGCCTCGCGATTCGGGGCCGATGAAGCCGAGATCCTCTCGATCGCCGTGGCCTCCGGTTACCGGGGACGCGGGCTGTCACGGGAATTGCTGCTGACGCATCTCGGTCATCTCGCCGGCCGCGGTGTCGCCAAAGTGTTTCTCGAGGTCGAGGAGAACAACCAGCCGGCGCGGCGTTTGTACCAGCGTGCCGGTTTCGAGATTGTCGGACGCCGCGAGCGCTACTACCGGCAGCCCGACGGAGAACAATTGAACGCATTGATAATGCGTCGCGACTTGTCCTAGTTTCCGCGCGATGGCACAAGTGCTCGTCGCTCCGTCCAATTCAAACAATGCGTTGACGCCGATGTCCGAATTGAAGGCCACTGAAATCGAAGCCCGCTGCGCCGCCACCGGCATGCGCATGACGGAACAGCGTCGCGTGATCGCGCGGGTTCTCGCCGAGTCGGTCGACCATCCCGACGTCGAGGAACTCTACACCCGCTGCGTCGCCGTCGACGACAAGATCTCGATCTCGACCGTGTACCGCACCGTCAAGCTGTTCGAGGACGCCGGCATCATCGAGCGGCACGACTTCCGCGAAGGCCGCGCCCGCTACGAGCAGATGCGCGACAGCCACCACGATCACCTGATCAATCTGCGCGACGGCAAGGTGATCGAGTTCACCAACGAAGAGATCGAGAAGCTGCAGGCCGAGATCGCCCGCAAGCTCGGCTACAAGCTGGTCGATCACCGCCTCGAACTCTACTGCGTCCCGCTCGACGACGACAAGGCCTGAGCTTGGCCGGATTCCTTTCGGCATGATCGCTCGATGCTCTCTTCGGGCCGCCTGCTCTCAAATTCCGTCATGGCCGGGCTTGTCCCGGCCATCCACGTCTTTGAACATGGCCGGCGCTGAAGGACGTGGATGCCCGGCACAAGGCCGGGCATGACGGTGGAAATGAATTGAGCTGCGATCTCGTCATCTTCGATTGCGACGGCGTGCTGGTCGACAGTGAAGTGATTTCCTGCCGCGTCCACGCCGAGACGCTGACCCGCAACGGCTATCCGATCACCACCGAACAGGTCGCCGAGCGGTTCCTCGGCCGCTCCGGTCGCGAGGCGCGGCGAGAGATCGAGGCCGAACTCGGCCGCGCCTTCGGCGACGATCTCGAAGCGCAGTTAGTCGCCGACGTGCTGCGCAGCTTCGCCGAAAGCCTCGAACCGATCCCCCATATCAACGAGGCGCTCGACGCGCTGGCGCAGCCGGTCTGCGTCGCCTCCAGCGGCACGCTGGAGCGCATCGCCTTCGCGCTGACCCGGACCGGCCTGCACGCGCGCTTCGCGCCGAATCTGTTCTCCGCCGAGCAGGTCGACAACGGCAAGCCGGCGCCGGATCTGTTTCTGCATGCGGCGCGGCAGATGGGCGTGCCGCCGGCGCGCTGCGTGGTAATCGAGGACAGCGTGCCGGGCATCCTCGGCGCCAGGGCGGCGGGGATGACGGTGCTCGGCTTCGTCGGCGGCAGCCATTGCCTGCCCGGCATGGACGCCCGGCTCCGCGCCGCGGGGGCCGCCCAGGTGTTCGCAGATATGCGGCAACTGTCGGCGCTGATCGGTTAGCTTGTGGGCGGCGAAACAGGCCCGGCTCGCGCGAAGACGACGCGTCCGATCAAGTATCAACGCGACAGCCGGCCGTCGCCGGCCGGCTGCGGTTGGTGCGGCGATCCGGCGGCAGGCTGCATCAATTGTGCTTCTTCCAGAAGATCCGGACGCTCTGCACCGATTGCGCGGTGCGGATCCGCGCCCGCTCCAGCGGCGTCACCACGCCGTCGGCCTTGGCCTGGGTCTCCAGCCGCTGCACATGCGCCTGGCCTTTCAGCAGGCTCTTGGTCTCGTGATAGGTCAGCCGGCCGGACTGCACGCCGTGGAAGATGCGGTGGCCCTGGGCGTTCTGGGTGGCGTTGATCCACGGCGTGGCGGCGAACGACGCGCCGGACGATGCGGCGATCAGGGCCGATGCGATCAGAATGGATTTCAGCATGGTGGTCTCCTTGGCTTGTTCCGCGCTGCCCCGCTGACACCTCGTCGCGGTTTGAAGCGAGCGCAGCCGGAGGATCGCAGCCCGGCGCCCTGTGAACCGTGAGTCGGCTCACGCAAAATCCGTTTTCGTCAGCAATGACAGAGGTTTAATGTAGATGAAGCGGCGATGAACAAGGCCGCTTGCGGATTGTTTCGTCTGCGCTTTCGGGCGCCGCGCCGGTAGGCCGGGCGGGCGATGCTGGATTTCCGCCGTCCAAGCCTGTAATTCGGGGCCGCGCCGTCAGACGGCCGCCTTTTCAACGCAGTCTCGGGTTCCATGGATCAGCCGCGCAAGCTGCACATCAAGTCATTTGGCTGTCAGATGAACGTCTACGATGCCCAGCGCATGGTCGACGTGCTGGCGCCGGAAGGCTTTGTCGAGACGGCGACGGCGGACGACGCCGATCTGGTGATCCTGAACACCTGCCACATCCGCGAGAAGGCCTCCGAGAAGGTGTATTCCGAGCTCGGCCGGCTGCGGCTGGCGCGCGACGAAGCGGCCGCCGGCGCCGGCCGGCGGATGCAGATCGTGGTCGCCGGCTGCGTCGCCCAGGCCGAGGGCGAGGAGATCGTGCGCCGTCAGCCCGCGGTCGACGTCGTGGTCGGCCCGCAGAGCTATCACCATCTGCCGCGCCTGCTGGCGGAGGCGAAGCAAGCCGGCCGCGCGCTGGAAACCGAGTTTCCGGTCGAGGACAAGTTCGGCTTCCTGCCGCAGCCGCGGCCGGAAGCGATCCGCGCCCGCGGCATCTCGGCTTTCGTCACCGTGCAGGAAGGCTGCGACAAGTTCTGCACCTTCTGCGTGGTGCCCTATACGCGCGGCGCCGAAGTCTCGCGTCCGGTGGCGGCGATCCTCGATGACGTGAAGCGTCTTGCCGACAACGGCGTTCGCGAGGTCACGCTGATCGGCCAGAACGTCAACGCCTATCATGGCGACGGACCGGACGGCCGCGCCTGGACGCTCGGCCGGCTGCTGCAGCGGCTCGCCGCGGTCCCGGGTATCGTGCGGCTGCGCTATTCGACCAGCCATCCCAACGACGTCGACGACGAGCTGATCGCGGCGCATCGCGATCTGCCGGCGCTGATGCCGTTCGTGCACCTGCCGGTGCAGTCGGGCTCGGACCCGATCCTCGCCGCGATGAACCGCAAGCACTCAGCGGCGGATTATCGCCGGGTGATCGACCGGTTCCGCGCGGTGCGCCCGGAGATCGCGTTCTCCTCGGATTTTATCGTGGGTTTCCCCGGCGAGACCGAGGCGGATTTCGCCGCCACTCTCGCGCTGGTCACACAAATCGGCTACGCTGGTGCGTATTCGTTCAAATATTCGCCGCGGCCCGGCACGCCCGCGGCGGACATGCCGGAGATGGTGCCTGCGGCGGTGATGGACGAGCGTTTGGAGCGGCTCCAGCAATTGATCGACGCTCAGCAATCGGCCTTCAACAAGGCCTCGATCGGCCGCACCGTGGACGTGCTGTTCGAACGCGCCGGCCGCAAGCCGGGTCAGATCGTCGGCCGCACCGCCTATCTGCAGCCCGCCCACGTCTTCCCGGCACCCGGGACGGCGCCCGACAGCCTCGTCGGGCAGATCCTGCCGGTGCGGGTCGACAGCCTCGAGCGCTACAGCCTGCTCGGCGAACTGGCGGCCACGCCGCCGCAGCATGCTCGTCCTCTGGCCGCCACTGGAGCCTGAGCCCCTTGGCAAAAAGCGCATCGGATTCGTCCTCGCTGATTTCCCGCCGCAAGCTCGATCGCGAACCTCTGTCCCAACCCGAAACGCAAGTCGTCGTCGCCTTCGACGACAATCGCGCCGCTTCGGCGCTGGTCGGCCCGTATGGCCAGAACCTCGCCCAGATCGAGCGCCGGCTCGCCGTGGTGGTGGATTCGCGCGGCAACCACATCACCATCGCCGGCTCGCGCGAGGGCTGCGACGCCGCGCGGCGGGTGCTGGAAACGCTGTATGCGCAGGCGGTGTCGGGCAGCGATCTCAGCCAGGGCGACGTCGACGGCGCGATCCGCGCGGTGATCGCGCAGGGCTCGCTGTTCGAGTTCGACTCCAAGCCCGCCGCCGGCGCGTTCGAGGCGATCAATCTGCGCAAGCGCCCGGTGCGGGCGCGCACCGCCGCGCAGGATTCCTACATCCGCGCGCTGAAGCGCCACGAACTGGTGTTCGGCGTCGGCCCGGCCGGCACCGGCAAGACCTGGCTCGCGGTGGCGCATGCGGCGCAACTGTTCGAGCGCAAGGAAGTCGACAAGATCATCCTGACGCGGCCCGCGGTCGAGGCCGGCGAGCGGCTCGGCTTTCTGCCCGGCGATCTGCGTGAGAAGGTCGATCCTTACTTACGCCCGATCTACGACGCGCTGTACGATCTGATGGATTCGCGGATCGTCGAGCGCGCGCTGCAGACCAACGAGATCGAGATCGCGCCCTTGGCGTTCATGCGCGGCCGCACCCTGACCAATGCGGCGATCATCCTCGACGAGGCGCAGAACACCACCTCGATGCAAATGAAAATGTTTCTCACCCGACTCGGCGAGAACTCGCGGATGATCGTCACCGGTGATCCGAGCCAGGTCGATCTGCCGAACGGTGCGACCTCGGGGCTGTCCGAGGCGGTCAAGCTGCTGGCCGGCGTCGAGGGCATCGCCCAGGTCAAGTTCACCGCCGAGGACGTGATTCGTCACGAATTGGTGGCGCGGATCGTCGCCGCCTACGAGGGGGCGCCGCCGAAACCGGCGGGCAGCGCAAACTGATGTCACAATTCAAAACCGGGAGCCGTGCCGATTGCATCGGGGCGGCTCGGGGCAGTATTTTCAGGCCGATGAGTAGTTCCGCCATTCCCGACACCGAGATCGTGATCGCCGCCGATTGCTGGCAATCCGAAGTCTCCGCCGAAGCGACCGTGCTGCGCGCGATCGAAGCCGCCGCGACGATGATCGGCGCCGAGACCGGCGGCGCCGAACTCGCGGTGATGCTGACCGACGACGACGGCATCCGCGAACTCAACGCCTCCTATCGCGGCTTCGACAAGCCGACCAACGTGCTGTCGTTTCCGGCGTCGCAGCCGGACTATCAGGACGTCGACGGTGCGCCAAAAATGCTCGGCGACATCGCGATCGCGTACCAGACCGTGCGCCGCGAGGCCGACGACGAGGGCAAGCCGTTCGATCATCATCTCAGCCATCTGGCGGTCCACGGCTTCCTGCATCTGGTCGGCTACGACCACGAGACCGACGCCGAGGCCGAGACGATGGAAGGCGCCGAACGCCGCATTCTCGCGGGCCTCGGCATTCCGGATCCCTATGCCGATCAGGATCGGGTGAGCTGACATGCCGGACGGCGACAGTACGCGGGCGACCGCGCAGCCATCGGATCAGGACTTATCCCGCGGGCAATTGCCGGCGGTGGTGCATCAGGGCGAGGTGCTGCGGCCGGTCGGCGCGGCCTGGCTGATCCGTGCGATCCGTTCGCTGTTCGGCTGGAAGCCCGGCTCGGTGCGCGACGATCTGCAGGTCGTGCTCGACACCAGCCCGCCGGACGACACCGGCTTCACCGCGCTCGAGCGCACCATGCTGCGCAACATTCTCGGGCTGCACGAGCGCCGCATCGCCGACGTCATGGTGCATCGCGCCGACATCGTCGCGATCAAGCAGGATAGTCCGCTCGGCGAACTGATGAGTCTGTTCCAGGGCGCGGCGCATTCCCGCCTGGTGGTGTACAACGAAACGCTCGACGATCCGGTCGGCCTGGTGCACATCCGCGATCTCGTCGCCTTCATGACGGCGAAGGCCAAGGTCGCGCCGGAGACCGTGGCCAAGCGCAAGAAGGCGCTGCCGGCCGGGCTCGATCTCAAGACCATCGATCTGAAGATGCCGCTCACCGAGACCGGCATCATCCGCAAGCTGCTATACGTCCCGCCGTCGATGCGGGCGATCGATCTCTTGGCGCAGATGCAGGCCGCCCGCACCCATCTGGCGCTGGTGGTCGACGAATATGGCGGCACCGACGGCCTGGTGTCGATCGAGGACATCGTCGAACAGATCGTCGGCGAGATCGACGACGAGCACGACAGCGCCGAGCCGCCGTCGATCGTCAAGCAGGCCGACGGCTCGTTCATCGCCGACGCCCGCACCAGCCTCGAGGACGCGCGCGCGATGATCGGCGACGGCTTCGTGCCCGGCGAGGCCGGCGAGGACGTCGAGACGCTGGGCGGCTATCTGGTCAATCACGTCGGCCGGCTGCCGGTGCGCGGCGAGGTGATTTCCGGCCCGGGCAATTTCGAGATCGAAGTGCTCGACGCCGACCCGCGCCGCGTCAAGCGGCTGCGCATCGGCATCCGCAAGGAGCGCCCCGCGGCGCGGCCGCGCGAGACGCGGCGCCGCGAGCCGGCGTCCGATCAGCCCACGCCGTCATCCTCCGATCCGACCAGTCCAAATCCTTCGCCGCCCGGCGAGTGAGCGAGCACGACGTGACATTGCCCCATCTGCTGAGCCGAGCCGCATCGAGCATCATCCTCGCATGGGGTTGGAAGCGCGCGGCCATCGCCTGCCTCGCCGGCGCGCTGTCGTCGCTGGCGATGGCGCCGTTCAACGCCTGGCCGATCCTGTTCGTCACCTTCCCGGTGGTGGTGTGGCTGATCGACGGCTCCGGTGCCGGCAAGTGGCGCGGCGTGCCGGCGGCGGCGCTCGCCGGCTGGTGGTTCGGTTTTGGTTATTTCGTCCCGGGACTGTACTGGATCGGCTACGCGTTCCTGGTCGATGCCCAGACCTTCGCCTGGCTGTTGCCGGCCGCGATCTGCGGGTTGCCCGCTTACCTCGCGCTGTTCAGCGCGCTCGGCTTCGCGCTGGCGCGGTTGTTGTGGACGCCGGACGCGATGCGCGTGCTGGCGCTCGCCGTCAGCCTGACGATCGGCGAGTGGCTGCGCGGTCATCTGCTCACCGGCTTTCCATGGAACGCGTTCGGCTACGCGCTGACCGAGCCGCTGGCGCTGGCGCAGAGCATCGGGCTGGTGGGGCTCTGGGGCCTCACCTTCCTGGCGGTGGCGATCTTCGCCAGCCCCGCGGTGCTGTTCGACGACAGCGCCGATACGCGCCGGCGCTGGCTCGCGCCGACCGCTGCGCTCGGCGTGCTGATCGCGATGGCGGCGTATGGCGTCGTGCGTCTGCAACTGACGCCGACCCGATGGGTCGAGGGCGTGCGGCTCAGGATCATGCAGCCCGACGTGCAGCAGGATCAGCGCTTCAACTACTCCGCCAAGGCGGAGGTGATGCAGAAATACCTGACGCTGTCGGATCGTGCGACCGGCCCCAACGCGACAGGCGTGCGTGACGTCAATCTGCTGATCTGGCCGGAATCGGCGTTTCCGTTCTTCCTTGCGCGCGAAGCCGACGCGCTGGCGCAGATCGCCGCACTGTTGCCCAAAGGCACCATTCTACTGACCGGAACGGTCCGGCCGCCTGAGTTGCCACCAGGTCGCCGCATTACCCGTGCGTACAATTCGATCTATGCGATCGATCACGACGGCACGTTGCTGTCCGTCTACGATAAATTGCACCTGGTGCCGTTCGGTGAGTTTCTGCCGTTTCAGAACTTCATGGAGAAGATCGGATTCGTGCAGCTCACCAAGGTGCAGGGTGGGTTTCTCGCCGGTGTGAAGCGGCAGAACATCGAGCTGCCGAACGCGCCGGCGCTGCTGCCGCTGATTTGTTACGAGGCGATCTTCCCCGACGAAATCGACGTCGGCGGTCGCCGTCCGGGATGGATGCTGAACCTCACCAACGACGGCTGGTTCGGCATTTCCACCGGTCCGTATCAACATCTGCAGCAGTCGCGGATGCGCGCCGTCGAGCAGGGTCTGCCGCTGGTGCGCGCTGCGAACACAGGTATCTCTGCGGTGATCGATCCGGTGGGGCGGATCGTCGGGCGGCTCGATCTCGGTATCGAAGGTGTGCTCGACGCGACACTACCGGCGCCGACTTCCCCGACAGTTTATGCCCGTGTCGGCGAGCTTCCCGCTGCTGTTCTAGTTGCGTTGTCGATGATGCTTGTACTATTACGAAGACGACGATCAACCCGGCGATAGTACGCAAAGCGGCGGGCGCAACCAGAGATTAAGTTCGGTAGAATTCGCACGTGCGTTATTTGCGACTTTCCATTGGCGTATATTAACGCCGGCATCCGAAGACATTTGACGGCTCCGATATTTAAGGCGTATTCCAACCCGCATTCGCTTTCCGTTCGCGTATGCATGTGCCTTGAGGAGTAAGTGAGATGTCGACCAAAGCGCCCAATCCTGTTGACAAATATGTCGGCAGCCGTGTGCGCATGCGGCGCATCATGCTTGGTATGAGCCAGGAAAAGCTCGGCGAAGCATTGGGCCTGACCTTCCAGCAAGTGCAGAAATACGAGAAGGGCACCAATCGCGTCGGTGCCAGCCGTATTCAGCAGATCTCGGAAGTTCTGCAAGTGCCGGTGTCGTTTCTGTTCGAAGGCGGCCCGAGCGGCGGCCTCGCCAATGGCGCCGGATTCAGCGAAGCGCCGTCGCCTTCGTATGTTTCTGATTTTCTCGCGACCTCGGAAGGCCTGGCGCTGACGCGGGCTTTCACCAAGATCAGCGACGCGAAGCTTCGTCGCAGCATCGTCGATCTGGTCGAACAAATCGCCGCGCGCGAGCCGGGCGAGTCGCGCTGATCTTAGCGATTGATTAACCGCCGCCGCGATCTGCAGTGCTGAACTAATTCAGTGCCGCGGATCGCGGCGGTTGCGTTTCGTGGGTTGAACTAATTCCTGTTCTGCACGCCACGCTGGCTGTTATATGATCAGTATTGATCATCGCGTTCAGACGAATCGATCAGCTGGCCCACAAACATAAACAAGTGTTCATCGACATGAATGACTCCGTCCATCAGCACGGTTCGTTTTTCGGACGACGCAAGGGTCACAAGCTTCGCGCGCACCAGACCGATCTCGTGGACAATCTGCTGCCGCATCTCGCGCTCGACATCGGCATGCCGGCGCCGGCCGCGCTCTCGGAACTATTCGATTCGCCGGTCGAGGCGGTGCGGCTCGAGATCGGATTCGGCGGCGGCGAACATCTGATCGCCGAGGCGCTGGCGCATCCGCAGATCGGCTTCATCGGCGCCGAGCCCTACGTCAACGGCATGGCCAAGATCCTGGCCCGGATCGAACACGACAACATCAGCAACATTCGCCTGTTCGCCGGCGATGCGGCCGAGCTGATGGCCTGGGTGCCCGCCGGCGCACTGCTCAGAATTGACTTAATTCATCCGGACCCGTGGCCGAAGCGGCGGCACTGGAAGCGACGCTTCGTGCAGGATGCGATGGTCGGCGCGATGGCGCGGGCGCTGACCCCGGGCGGCGAATTCCGCTTCGTCAGCGACATCGACAGCTACAATGCGTGGACGCTGGCGCATCTGTTGCGTGCGTCGGATTTCGACTGGAGTGCCGAGCGCGCCGACGACTGGCGCAAGCCGTGGCCGGACTACACGATGACCCGCTACGGCCGCAAAGCCGAGCGCGAAGGCCGCCGCGCCGCCTATCTGCGCTTCCGGCGACTCGCCGCCTGATGCGCATGACGCGTGGTTCCTCCGCGCTTGCGGAGCAGGCGGCGCACGCCTCAGTCGACCGAGGGCCGCATCTTCCAGAAGCCGACCACACGCTGCGCGGCCTGCGGCGCCAGCTGCTCGAAATTCTGCCGCGCCTCCTCGACGTCGGGTGACGCCGGCATCCGGTCCGGCCCGAGTTGCAGGCCGATCATCGCGCGCACCGTGATCCAGCCGAAGCCGAGCGCCTTGCCGAGCATCAGCATCGGATCGTGGCGTTCGCCCGCGATCAGCGGGTCGAGCGTCGCGATCCGCACGCCCGACATCGCCGACAGCGCCGCGACCGTCTCCTCGTATTGAAACGCTCTGGCGAAATCGAGCACCGCCTCTTCGCCGAGGTCGCCGCGATGATGCAGCGTCACGATCGCGCGCTGCGCCGGCGCGAAGTCGCGCTTCACCACCGGCTGCGTCGGCTCGCCGGCGAGTTCGCGCAGGACGCGGTTGATCGCGATCCGCGCGTTCGGCGTCGCCGCTTCGATCAGCTTGCGCCGCACCGACTCGGCCGAGGACGCCAGCAGATCCTTCAGCCGCGGCGCCGACAGGTCGTCGCGGGCGCCGACCGCGGCGGCGAGCACGCCGTCCTGCGCGGCGCGGCGGATCAGGCCGTCGAAGCCGGAGCTCGAGAATTCGGCGCCGGTATTGAGCGCGATCGCGCGCAGCACCTCGCGGTCGCCGCGGCGGACGATCACGTCGGTGATCGGCGGCGCGATCACGGTGCGTTCGGTGATCGCCATCAGGTGCGTCTGTCCGCGCGAGCGCGCCAGCGCCGCCAGCGTGTCGTCGGCGATCTGGCTCGAGCGTCGCAGCAGCGGCCCGGCGATCGCGATGTCCTCATCCTGCACCAGTTGCCCGATCAGCGCCGGCGGCGCGTTGCCGAGCGAGCAGAACCGCCGCGCCAGCTCGCTGCGCAGCTCGGCCTCCGCCTCGGCCTCCGGCAGCAACCGCAGCAGCACGCCGTCGAACACCTGGACGTGTCCGGCATTGAAGCGCGCGGCGCCCTGCACGAACAGGTCGGCGATCCGCCGCACCACTTCGGCGCGACGTTCCGGAGTACCGCGGTCGACGACGTCGTCCAGTTCAGGGGGCAGCGGAAAGGCCGTGGACATCCAGTTTCTCAGCCGCGCCAGATGCGGCGGGCGCCGGACCCTAGAACGCCTGCATGAACGAAGGGTTAGGCTGGCAGGTATCGAGGAACCAGGTTGGCCGGCCCGGCTCCGGCCGCCGGCGATCCGCGGCGGCGCTGGCGGCCCTTGCCGCTCGGCTCGAAAACGGCTATATCACCGCCACTCAGAAATTCTCATACGACCGCGTATCGAGAGTGGGCCCCCCGGGACCCGCTCTTTTTTATTACCCGATCGCATCGCCCGGACCGACCGTCCGATTGCCGCCGACAACAACCGGAAGCCGCCGAGACTGCCCCAACCTGACCGCCAGAGCCCGTTCGACCCGAACATGACCGATCCGATCGCCGATTCCGTTGCTCCCGATTTGCTGGCCGAGCCGCGCCTGGTGGTCGAGCCCGGCGTCGCCGCGCGGTTCAGCGCGGTCGCGGAACCGGTGCTGGTGGCGATGGGCTACCGGCTGGTGCGGATCAAGGTGTCGGGCGAGGCCGGCTGCACCGTGCAGATCATGGCCGAGCGGCCCGACGGCACCATGCTGATCGACGATTGCGAGGCGGTGTCGAAGGCGCTGTCGCCGGTGCTCGACGTCACCGACCCGATCGACCGCGCCTACCGGCTCGAAATCTCGTCGCCCGGGATCGACCGTCCGCTGGTGCGGCGGAGCGATTTCGCCCGCTACAGCGGCCATCTGGTGAAGATCGAGATGGCGGTGCCGCATCAGGGCCGCAAGCGCTATCGCGGCCTGCTCGACGGCGTCGAGGGCGACGCGATCCGGATCCAGCGCGAGGGCGTCAAGGACGAAGACCCGCTGGTGCTGCTGCCGATGCACGACATCGCCGACGCCCGGCTGGTGCTGACCGACGAACTGATCGCGGAATCGATGCGCCGCGGCAAGCAGGCCGAACGCGAGCTGAAGCAGAGCCTCGGGCTCGCGCCGCCGCCGCCGCCGCACGCCAAGCGCAGCGATCCGAAGAAGAGCAACGCGCCGAAGCCCAAGCCGAAGCCGCCCGCGAAAGCGGCCGCCAAGCCGAAGCCGACCAATACCAAGAAACATCGTCTCGCCGCCGACAGGTTGCGGCGTGGCGACACCGACCTGTCCGAGGGAGACTGACCATGGCCGTCAGCGCCAACAAGCTTGAATTGCTGCAGATCGCCGACGCGGTGGCGCGGGAGAAATCGATCGACCGCGGCATCGTGATCGCGGCGATGGAAGACGCGATCGCCAAGGCGGCGCGCGCCCGCTACGGCTCGGAGACCGACGTCCACGCCGAGATCGACGCCAAGAAGGGCGAGCTGCGGCTGTCGCGCCACATGCTGGTGGTCGACCAGGTCGAGAACGCCGCCAACCAGATTTCGCTGAAGGACGCGCAGCGCGCCAATCCGGGCGCGCAGATCGGCGACACCATCGCCGACACGCTGCCGCCGCTGGAATACGGCCGCATCGCCGCACAGTCGGCCAAGCAGGTGATCGTGCAGAAGGTGCGCGCGGCCGCGCGCGACCGCCAGTACATGGAGTTCAAGGACCGCATCGGCGACATCGTCAACGGCGTCGTCAAACGCGTCGAATACGGCAGCGTGATCGTCGATCTCGGCCGCGGCGAAGCGATCGTGCGCCGCGACGAGATGCTGCCGCGCGAGTCGTTCCGCAACGGCGACCGCGTCCGCGCCTACATCTTCGACGTCCGCCGCGAGACCCGCGGCCCGCAGATCTTCCTGTCGCGCACCCATCCGCAGTTCATGGCCAAGCTGTTCGCGCAGGAAGTGCCGGAAATCTACGACGGCATCGTCGAGATCAAGGCGGTCGCCCGCGATCCGGGCTCGCGCGCCAAGATCGGCGTGGTGTCGCGCGACAGTTCGGTCGATCCGGTCGGCGCCTGCGTCGGCATGCGCGGTTCGCGCGTCCAGGCGGTGGTCAACGAGCTGCAGGGCGAGAAGATCGACATCATCCCGTGGTCGCCGGACATCGCCACTTTCGTGGTCAACGCGCTGGCGCCGGCCGAAGTCTCGAAGGTCGTGATCGACGAAGATCGCGAACGCATCGAGGTTGTCGTTCCGGACACCAATAACCAATTATCCCTTGCGATCGGTCGTCGCGGCCAGAACGTCCGGCTGGCGTCGCAGCTCACCGGCTGGGACATCGACATTTTGACCGAGACCGAAGAATCCGAGCGCCGCCAGGCCGATTTCGAAAATTCGACCCGGGTGTTCATGGAAGCGCTGAACGTCGACGAAGTCGTCGGTCAGTTGCTCGCCTCCGAAGGTTTCACCTCGGTCGAGGAACTGGCGCTCGTCGACATCCGCGAACTGGCCTCGATCGAAGGTTTCGACGAGGAAACCGCGACCGAGCTGCAGGCTCGGGCCAGCGAATATCTCGATCGGGTGGAGTCGGAAATGGAAGCGCGGCGGCTGGAACTCGGCGTGGAAGACGCGCTCAAGGACGTCCCCGGCGTCACCTCGAAGATGCTGGTCAAGTTCGGCGAAGGCGACGTCAAGACGGTCGAGGATCTCGCCGGCTGCGCCACCGACGATCTGGTCGGCTGGACCGAGCGCAAGGAAGGCGCCGAGCCGGTGAAATTCGCCGGCATTCTCGACGGCCTCGAGGTGTCGCGCGACGACGCCGAAGATCTGATCATGCAGGCCCGCGTCAAGGCCGGCTGGATCACCGAAGAAGAACTCGCCAAGACCCGGGGCGAGGACGCCGGCGCGGAGACCGAAGCGGAGGCGGAGTGACCGCCGTGGCTTCGCGATCCGAACCCATGCGTCTCGAGACATGAAAGGCCTGTCGACCGAATGCTCGCTGCCGCCGATGCTGCAGATCTCGACGAGGGACCGCGGACCCACAAGTCCGCGACCGAGCGGATGTGCGCGGTCACGCGGCAGGTTCGGCCGACGTCCGAACTGATCCGCTTCGTGGTCGCGCCCACCGGTGAGGTGGTCGCCGATCTGAAGCGCAAGCTGCCCGGCCGCGGCCTGTGGGTCACGGCGTCGCGGGCAATGGTCGAGCAGGCGGTCTGCCGCAAGGTGTTCGCCCGCGGCTTCAAGCGCGACGTCAAGGCGGCGCCGACGCTGGCGGACGATATCGACCGGCTGCTGGCGCAATCGGCCTGCGACGCGCTGTCGATCGCCGCCAAGGCCCGCCAGGTGGTGACCGGTTTCGGCAAGGTCGGCACCGCGCTGAAAAGCCGCGAGGCGGTGGCGATGCTGCATGCCGCCGACGGCGCCGCCGACGGAATCCGCAAGCTCGACGCGCTTTCCCGGCAAATTGACGGGATTGCGACCGGGTCGCGGGATTTTCCCGTCATTGCGGTGCTCAACTCCCAAGAATTGGATTTGGCATTGGGGCGGTCAAATGTGATACATGCTGCCCTGCTTGCGGGCCCGGCCGGACAAACATTCCTGTCGCGCTGCCAGATTCTGGTCCGATACCGGCTGGCGGACGACGGCAATGCCACTGCGGTTATTGCAGGAACGCCGATCACCACGCCGAAAGACGCTGCTGACGACAGCCCCGCTGACGCCAACGCCGCTGACGACGAAGCTGCTGACGAAGTCTGTGCGAACGCGCACAACGTTGAGAGATTGGGACGACTGAATGGTTGATACGAAAACTCCTGGCGACAAGACTCTGTCGATGCCGTCCAAGACCTTGACGCTCAAGCCGCGCGTCGAGCAGGGCGTCGTGCGCCAGAGCTTCAGCCACGGCCGTAGCAAGCAGGTGGTGGTCGAAAAGCGCGGCAAGCGTCGCATCGGCGGCGATGGCGCGCCGGAGCCGGCAGCGCCCGAAGTCGCCAAGAAGCCCGCCCCGGCGCCGGCCGCGCCGTCGCCGCGCCAGCAGCCCCGCCCGTCGCCGCAGCAGCAGGCGCGCAGCGGCATGGTGCTGCGGACCCTGACCGAGGACGAGCGCAGCGCCCGCGCCACCGCGCTCGCCGACGCGCGCGTGCGCGAGGTCGAGGAGCGCAAGCAGGCCGAGATCGAGGCGCAGCGCCGCGCCGCCCAGGAGCTGGTCGAGAAGGCCGAGCGCGAAGCCGCCGAAGCCCGCCGCAAGGCCGAGGAAGAGCGTCACCGCCACGAGGAAGAAACCAAGCGCAAGGCCGAGACCGAAGCCAAGAAGCGCTTCGGCGAGACCGAGCCGGCGCGCAAGCCGGCCGAGGCCGGCCGTCCGGCCGGCGCCCCGGGCGCCGCCACCCCCCCGGCGCGCACGCCGGTGACCCCCACCACGACCCGCCCGCCGGCCGTCGCCGCCGAGGCCGGCGACGACGACGAGGCCCCGCGCATGGCGCGCCGCGGTCCCGGCGGCGGTCCCGCCCGTCCGGCGCCCCCGCCGAAGCAGCCGGCCGCCAAGCCCGGCGCATCCAAGCAGCGTGGCCGCCTGACGCTGGTCACCGCGCTCAACGCCGACGACGTCCGCGAACGCTCGATCGCCTCGTTCCGCCGCCGCACCCAGCGCCTGAAGGGCCACGCCTCGAACGAGCCGAAGGAAAAGCTAATCCGCGAAGTCACGATCCCGGAGGCGATCACCATC
>JACRJB010000003.1 GCA_016215605.1 Rhodopseudomonas palustris | reverse complement strand
GCTGCTCGATCAGGGCCAGGCGGGCGACAACATCGGCGCGCTGCTGCGCGGCACCAAGCGTGAAGACGTCGAGCGCGGCCAGGTGCTGTGCAAGCCGGGTTCGGTGAAGCCGCACACCAAGTTCAAGGCCGAGGCCTACATCCTCACGAAGGAAGAGGGTGGCCGTCACACCCCGTTCTTCACCAACTATCGTCCGCAGTTCTACTTCCGCACCACCGACGTGACCGGCGTCGTGCATCTGCCGGAAGGCACCGAGATGGTGATGCCGGGCGACAACATCGCGATGGAAGTGCACCTGATCGTGCCGATCGAGTTGGTAGAGAAGCTGCGCTTCGCCATCCGCGAAGGCGGCCGCACCGTCGGCGCCGGCGTCGTCGCTGCGATCATCGAGTAAGGGCGATCGCTGACAATCGATTAGGGCCGCGAGCACGCTTCATCGTGCTCGCGGCCTTTCTTTTGGCTGCAGTTGGGTCACCGGCCGCACAGGCCAGCTGTCCGGACCGCCCGCCATGCAAAGGCTGCGGCTGCAAGGGCGGCCCCGGCTATCGCGCGCCGGATGGCCACTGCGTCGGCTTCCGGGAACTCGACAAGGTCTGTGGCACCCCGCCGAGCCGCTGCGTGTTCGAGAACGCGCCGGGGACAGGCGAAAACAAGAAATGCGCGTTGGCGCCGCAGCGCAAGCGCCAGCCTTAAGCGCCGGACGGAGCCGCTCCCGCGGGGCGAGGCGAATAGACCAAAGCCTAATCGCGCATCCCACTTGCCAGATGGCCACCGCTTATGCTTCAACCGCGCAAACCGGCGGCAACGTCGGCGTAGGAGTGTAGCTCAATTGGTAGAGCACCGGTCTCCAAAACCGGGGGTCGCAGGTTCGAGCCCTGCCACTCCTGCCAGCAGCTAGAATTATTCAATCATTTCAGTCGATAAAGCGCGCCCACCCGGTTGGTGGGCGAGGTTCGGCCTGCGTCCGTTTGATCTGCGGGCGGATGCCGGGGCCCGGCGTGCAGCGCCGCTGCGCGGCGCGCAAATCAGACGATCAACGGACGGACGTCGTCGGCCATGCGTTTGAGCGGCGGCAGGAAGCGGTCGATCATTTCGCCGGTGGTGATGCGGTCGACATGGGCGCCGATGTTGGCGGCGGCGACGATCATCCCGTCGTAGCGCCGAATCGGGACCGCGATCGAGCGGAACGCCGGCTCGGCCTCGCAGTCGACGAGGGAATAGCCCTTGGTGCGATCGGCGATGATGGTCGCCACCAGCGTCGGCTTGTCGGTGAGGGTGGCGTCGGTCTGCTTCGTCAGCGTCATCCGCTCGACCGTCGCCGCCAGCGCCTCGTTGTCGAGCCGGCCGAGCAGCACCCGGCCGACCGAGGTGCAGAACAGCGGCAGCCGATAGCCGAGGTCGATGCCGGCCGAAAACACCCGGGCCGGACTCGACCGTGCGACGAACACCGCGTCGTCGCCGTCCCAGATCGCCAGCGAACAGACTTCCTTGGCCTGATCCGACACGCGGTCCATCGCCGGCTGCAACAGCGCGCTGATCTGGTTCGACGCCAGATAGGCCGACGCCAGCCCGAGCACGCGTGGCGTCAATTCGAACAGCCGGTCGTCGCTGGCGACGTAACCGGCCTTTTGCAGCGTCAGCAGAATGCGGCGCGCGGTGGCGCGGGGCAGGCCGCAGGCCTTGGCCACGTCGCTCAACGTCATCGGTCGACGTTCAGCGCCGAACGCCTCGATCAGCCGAAGACCGCGCGCCAGGCTTTCGATGTATTCGGGACCGGGTTGATCTGCGTCGTCGCGCTTCAGTTTGGGCATGGACGGCATCGAGAGGGAGGGAGGGCCATAATACCCTTGTTCAATCTGCGAACACAAGGGCGTCAGGCGGTCGTTTGAGCTCGTCCAATGACCTCCGGCCGGACCTGCATCCGGGATGGGCAGCGACTGGATCGCAAATGGGCTTGCCTAGAGTGCTCCTAAGAGGCATTCTTACTTTAACGAACGATTGTTCGTCTATTGAACAAGAAGCGGGGCGGCAGCCTGCGGGCCATCAAGTCGCTCCTGGACCTGTGAAGGAGGCCAACGCCCATGATGAGTCAGGAGCAGAACGACCTGATCACACGGATCGGACCGAATGCGCCGTGCGGTAAGCTGATGCGGGCTTATTGGCAGCCGGTCGCTCTGGTCGATGAACTCGAGGGTGAGCGACCGATCAAGCCGGTCCGGCTGCTCGGCGAAGACTTCGTCCTGTTCAAGGACGAGCAGGGGCGCTACGGCCTGATGGATCGCGACTGCCCGCATCGCGGCGCCGATCTCGCCTTCGGGCGGCTCGAAGGCGGTGGACTGCGCTGCGCCTTCCACGGCTGGCTGTTCGACGTCGAGGGCAAGTGCCTGGAGACCCCGGCGGAGCCCGCCAATTCGGTGCTGTGCCAGAACATCAAGCAGCGCGCATTTCCGGTGGTCGCCAAGGGCGGCATGCTGTGGACCTATCTCGGCGCCGGTGAGCCGCCGGCGTTTCCCGAAATCGACTGCTTCGTCGCGCCCGACAGCCACGTGTTCGCGTTCAAGGGGCTGTTCGAGTGCAACTGGCTGCAGGCGCTGGAAGTCGGCATCGATCCGGCGCACGCCTCGTTCCTGCATCGCTTCTTCGAGGACGAGGACACCTCGCAGGCCTACGGCAAGCAGTTCCGCGGCGCCTCCGCCGGCAGCGACCTGCCGATGACCAAGGTGCTGCGCGAATACGATCGCCCGATCATCAATGTCGAGCACACCGAATACGGGCTGCGGCTGATCGCACTGCGCCAGATCGACGACGAGCGCACCCATGTGCGCGTCACCAATCAGCTGTTCCCGCACGGCTTCGTCATCCCGATGAGCACCGAGATGACGATCACGCAGTGGCACGTCCCGGTCGACGACAACAACTGCTACTGGTACGCGATCTTCACCAGCTACACCAAGCCGGTCGACAAGGTGAAGATGCGCGATCAGCGGCTCGAACTCTACGAGCTGCCGGACTACAAGTCCCGCCGCAACAAGACCAACGATTACGGCTTCGACCCGCACGAGCAGGCCACCGCGACCTACACCGGCATGGGCGCCGACATCAACGTCCACGACCAGTGGGCGGTGGAGTCGATGGGGCCGATCCAGGATCGCACCCGCGAGCATCTCGGACAGAGCGACAAGGCGATCATCCAGTATCGCCGGTTGCTGCGCCAGGAGATCGCCAAGGCCGAGGCCGGCGGCAAGCCGCTGCTGTCGCTCGACGAGGCGAGCGCGCGCGCGATTCAGGGCCCCGCGACGATGGACGGCATCGGGCCGACCCGCGGCTGGGAAACCTATTGGATGGAGGTCGACGTCAAGCGCCGCCGCGGTGCGCCGTGGGCAGCGCCGGTGCCGGCGGAGATCGCCGCCAAGGTGCCGCATCTGACGGCGGCGGAATGAGCGTGGGACAGCGTCACGGATCGAGGATCGCGCGTTGAGTCTGGTTGAAAAGTACGGCCTCTGGTCCGACGAACAGAAGGATGCCGCCGCCAGGGTGCGGCGGATCGCCGAGGAGCATGGTCTCGAGACCATTCGGTTCTCGTTTCCCGATCAGCACGGCATTCTGCGTGGCAAGACGCTGGTGGCGTCGGAAGCGCTGAACTGCCTCGATTCGGGCGCCTCCATCACCACCACGATGCTGGCTAAGGACACCTCGCACAAGACAGTGTTCCCGGTGTTCCAGGCCGGCGGCGGTTTCGGCATGGCGGAAATGCAGGGCGGCGCCGACGTCGTCATGCTGCCGGATCCAACGACGTTTCGCATCCTGCCTTGGGCGCCGAACACCGGCTGGGTGTTGTGCGACCTGTACTTCGCCAATGGGCGCGCGGTGCCGTTCGCGACCCGCAACCTGTATCGCTCGGTGCTGCAGAAGCTGGCGGACCGCGGCTACGACTACAAGGCGGGTCTGGAAGTCGAGTTTCACGTCTTCAAGGTCGAAGACCCGAAGATGCGCCCCGAGCACGCCGGCCAGCCCGGCGAGCCGCCGGAGGTCAGCCTGCTGTCGCACGGCTATCAATATCTCACCGAGCAGCGCTACGATCAGATGGAGCCGGTGCTCGAACTGATCCGTCGCGACATCGTCGCGCTCGGACTTCCGCTGCGCTCGATCGAGGTCGAGTTCGGTCCGAGCCAGTGCGAATTCACCTTCCAGCCGACCGTGGGGCTGATGCCGGCCGATCTGATGGTGCTGTTCCGCAGCGCCGTGAAGCAGATCTGCCGCCGCCACGGCTATCACGCCACCTTCATGTGCCGCCCGCGGATTCCCAACGTGGTGTCGTCCGGCTGGCATCTGCACCAGTGCCTGATCGCGCGCGACGGCGGCCGCAACGCCTTCGTCTCGGAGACGGACGTGCTGTCCGATCTCGGCCGGCACTATCTCGCCGGGTTGCTGCAGCACGCCCGCGCCGCAACCGTGTTCACGACCCCGACCATCAACGGCTACAAGCGCTACCGGTCGTATTCGCTGGCGCCCGATCGGGCGATCTGGGGACGCGACAATCGCGGCGTGATGCTGCGCGTGCTCGGCGGGCCGGGAGACAACGCCACGCGGATCGAGAACCGGGTCGGCGAGCCTGCGGCAAATCCGTATCTTTACATGGCGTCGCAGATCCTGTCGGGTCTCGATGGCGTCGACCGCGCGCTCGATCCCGGGCCGTCGGCCGACACGCCCTACGAGACCAAGGCGGACCTGCTGCCGAAATCGTTGCGCGAGGCGATCTTCGCGCTGCGCGACGATCCGTTCTTCCGGACCGCGATGAGCGGCGAGTTCATCGACTACTACACGTTCATCAAGAACGCCGAGATCGAGCGTTTCCAGGCCGAGGTGACGGAATGGGAGCAGCGCGAATATTTCGAGATGTTTTGAGCCAAGACAGCAACGCAGACGATCAGATCAGGCAGAGGAGAGGGAGACGAATGGTGAAAACTCTTGGGTGGCTGTGCGCAGCCGCGGCGATTTCGTTGAGCGTCGGCGCCGCGCAGGCCGACACCATCAAGGTCGGCGTGATCGGCACGATGTCGGGGCCGTACGCGCTGTTCGGCAAGAACTACAAGATGGGCATCGACGCCTGGGTCGCCGAGCACGGCAACACGGTCGCCGGCCACACCGTCGAGTTCGTCTATCGTGACGAGGTGTCGCCGAATCCGGCGCAGTCCAAGGCGCTGGCGCAGGAGCTGATCGTCAAGGAGAAGGTGCAGTATCTCGCCGGCCTGTACTTCACGCCGAATGCGATGGCGGTGGCGCCGTTGCTGCAGGAAGCCAAGGTGCCGATGGTGGTGCTGAACGCGGCGACCTCGTCGATCACCGAGAAGAGCCCGTACATCGTCCGCACCTCGTTCACGATGTTCCAGAACACCGTGCCGGCGGCGAAGGTCGCTAAGCAGAAGGGCGCCAAGAAGGTCGCGATCGCCGTCAGCGACTACGGTCCGGGCATCGATGCGGAGACCGCGTTCAAGAAGACCTTCGAGACCGAAGGCGGCCAGGTCGTCGAGGCGATCCGGATGCCGCTCAACACCACCGACTTCGGCCCGATCATGCAGCGCATCAAGAACTCGGGCGCCGACATGATCTTCACCTTCCTGCCGGCCGGTCCTCCGACGCTGGGCTTCGTCAAGGCCTATATCGACAACGGACTGAAGGCGGGCGGCGTCAAGCTGATGTCGACCGGCGACGTCGTCACCGAACCCGACCTGCCGAACATCGGCGAGGCCGGCCTCGGCATCCTGTCGACCTACCACTACGCGGTGTCGCACGACTCGCCGGAGAACAAGGCGTTTCTGGCGCTGCTGCAGAAGGGCGGCGGCAAGCTCGACGAGGTCACGATGACGTCGGTCGCCGCCTATGACGGCGCGCGCCTGATCTACAAGATGATCGAGGCGACCGGCGGCAAGAGCGATCCGGACAAGGCGATCGCCGCGGTGAAGGGCATGCAGTGGGTGAGCCCGCGCGGTCCGGTATCGATCGATCCGGACACCCGGCACATCACGCAGAACGTCTATCTGCGCGAAGTCGAAAAGGCCGACGGCAAGTTGATCAACAAGGAGATCGACACCTTCAAGGCGCAGCCCGACTGGGGCCTCGCAAAGCAGTAAACTGGACCGCCCTCCGCGCTGGAACGCGGAGGGCGTTCTGTATAACAGGGGCGGGCGGCCGCACGGCCGCTCTGGACGAACAGCACGAGGGCGGTCGTGAAGGCTGAGCGGGACAATTCGACATCACCTTCGTCGCGGGTCCGCGCCGCTGCGGTCGCTGCCGCGGGGATGTGATGCAGACGCTGCTCGGAATCCTCCCCGACGCGCTCGCCTACGGGATGGTGCTGTTCACCATCTCGATCGGTCTGTCGATCATGATGGGCCTGATGCGGGTGGTGAACCTCGCCCACGGCGCGTTCGCGATGATCGGCGGCTATCTCGCCTCGTTCGCGTTGACGTCGCTCGGCGTGTCCTATCCGATCGCGATCCTGATCGCGGTTATCGGCACCGTGATCGTCTCGGTCCCGTTCGAGTTTCTGCTGTATCGCCGGATCTATCGTCGCTCCGACGAACTGACCCAGATCCTGCTGACGATCGGCATCACCTTCTTCATCGTCGGCATCGCCAATTACATCTTCGGCCCGACCTCGAAGCCGATTCCGCTGCCCGACCTGCTGAAGGGGCCGTTCGACCTCGGCCTGCGGATGATTCCGGCGCACCGGCTGTTCGTGATCGGCTGCGGTGTGGTGACCGCGGTGGCGCTCTGGCTGCTGATCGAGAAGACCGAGTTCGGCGTCCGGCTGCGCGCCGCGGTCGACAACGGCGACATGGCGGAAGCCCTCGGCATCCGTACCCAGATCGTCTATTCGGCGACCTTCGCGCTCGCCGTCGGGCTGGCCGCGTTCGGCGGCGTCGTCGGCGCCGAACTGCTGCCGGTCGAGCCGTATTACGCGCTGCGCTACATGGTGACGTTCCTGGTGGTGGTCTCGGTCGGCGGCGCCGGCTCGGTCACCGGCGCGATGGCGGCGTCGCTGCTGCTCGGCCTCGCCGACACCACCGGCAAATATCTGGCCCCGGAATTCGGCGAGTTCTTCTTCTATGTCGCAGTGATCGTCATCGTTTACGTGTTTCCCCACGGCCTGTTCGGAAAGGCGCATTGAGATGGCGACGCTGTCCGTCACCTCCGCACCGCAATCCGCCGCCGCGGGCCTTCGCAACGACCTGATCGCCGCCGCGGTGATCGCCGTCGTCGGCGCGATCGGCTATTTCGTGTTTCCCGACGATCTCGCCTTCCTGATCCGGGTCATCGGCCTCGCATTCCTGGTGATCTCGCTCGATCTGGTCACCGGCTATTGCGGCGTCGCCACGCTCGGCCACGCCGCGCTGTTCGGCGTCGGCGCCTATGCGGCCGGCAATGTCTGTCTCGCCGGTGTCACCGATCCGATCCTGATGTTGCTGACCGGCGTGATCGCCGGCACGGCCACCGGGTTGATGTCGGGCCTGCTGGTGACGCGCTTTCGCGGCCTGCCGCAGCTGGTGCTGTCGATCGCGTTCGGCCAGCTGGTCGCGGCGCTCGCCAACAAGTTGTCGTCGATCACCGGCGGTAGCGACGGTCTCGCCGGAATTGCGCCGGGGCCGGTGTTCGGCGTGTTCAATTTCGACATGTTCGGGCGCACCGGCTACATCTTCTCGGTGATCGTGCTGCTGGTCACGATGGTGACGCTGCTGCGGTTTTCGCGGTCGCCGTTCGCCTTGATGTGCCGCGCCATCAAGGACGACACGCTGCGCGCCCGGATGATCGGCGTCGCGGTCTATCCGCGGCTGGTTGTGATGTACTGCGTCGCCGGCGCGGTCGCCGGCCTCGGCGGGGCGCTGACCGCGATCAACACCGGCGTGGTCGGCCTCGACAGCGTCGGCTTCGAGCGCTCTGCGGAAGCGCTGATCATGCTGATCCTCGGCGGCGCCGGCAATCTGTGGGGCGCGCTGATCGGCGCGATCCTGTTCGAGCTGTTTCACCACTACGTCTCCGCGGCCAGCCCCTTTCACTGGATGATCCTGATCGGCCTGTTGCTGATCGTAGTGGTGCTGTTCTTCCCGAAGGGGCTCGTCAACGAGGTGACGCGGCGGATCGGCGATCTGCGCCAGAGGAGGGCGGCGCGATGACCGCCTTGCTCGACGTCCAGCGTCTGTCCAAATCGTTCGGCGGGTTGCGCGTCACCGACGACGTCTCCTTCACTTTGTCGAGCGGCGACCGCGTCGCGCTGATCGGCCCCAACGGCGCCGGCAAGACCACGCTGGTCAATCAGCTCTCGGGCGACCTGCTGCCGTCGGGTGGCCGCATCCTGCTGGGCGGCGTGGACGTCACCACCGCCTCGATCCCCGAGCGGGTGCGTGGCGGGCTGGTGCGCACCTTCCAGGTCACGCGGCTGTTCACCAGCCTCACGGTGGCCGAGAACGTGGCGCTGGCGGTGATGCAGCGGCGCGGCCTGACCAAGCGGATGTTCTCCTCGGTGATCGACAGGGCCGACGTGCGCGACGAATGGCAGAGCGTGCTCAGCCTGCTCGGCATCGGTCATCTGGCGGCGACGCCGGTGACCAAGCTGGCCTATGGCCAGCAGCGGCTGCTCGATCTCGCGATCGGCCTGGCGATGAAGCCGCGGGTGCTGGTGCTGGATGAGCCGGCCGCCGGTGTGCCGCACGACGAATCGCCGCGCATCCTCGAGGCGATCGGCCGGATGTCGCCGGAGATCGCAATCCTGATGATCGAGCACGACATGGATCTGGTGTTCAAATTCGCCAAACGCGTGCTGGTGCTGGCGAACGGCGCACTGATCTTCGAAGGCACGCCCGCCGAGGTGAAGGAAAACGACGCCGTCCGTGCGGCCTATCTGGGAAGCTATGCCAATGCCCGCCGCGCGTCTTGAGGTCGAGCGTCTCGCCGCCGGCTACGGCTCGGTCGGCATCCTCAGCGACATCAGCTTCGCCGTGCCGGCCGGCGGACGGCTGACGCTGCTCGGCCGTAACGGCGTCGGCAAGACCACGCTGCTGGCGACGCTGATGGGCCTGACCACGCACAAAGGCGGCACGGTCCGGATCGGCGACCGCGACGTCACCGGACTGAAGACCTTCGCCCGCGCCGCCGCCGGTTTCGGCTACGTGCCGCAGACCCGCGACATCTTCCGCTCGCTGACCGTCGAGGAGAACCTGTTCACCGGCCTCAAGGGGCGGCCGCGGACCGAGCTCGACGAGGTCTATGCGATGTTTCCGCGGCTCGCGGAGCGGCGCAACCATGGCGGGATGCAGCTCTCCGGCGGCGAGCAGCAGATGCTGTCGCTGGCCCGCACGCTGCTCGGCAAGCCGCAGGTGCTGCTGCTCGACGAGCCGCTCGAAGGCCTGGCGCCGGTAATCTGCGATCAGCTGATGGAGACGATCGTCAAGCTGGCGCGGAGCGGCGAGATGACGGTGGTGCTGGTCGAGCAGCAGATCGAGCGCGCGCTCGACTTCGCCGCCGACGTCATGGTGATCGAACGCGGCCGGATCGTCTGGAGCGGGCAGGCGCCGCAGCTCCGGGCCGACCGCGAGCTGGTCGACACGCTGCTCGGGGTCGGGATCGGGTAAGGCGCCCCGTCGCGCACCGCGCCGCCGCCGGTACAAGTATCTGGCGGACGGATCGATTTTCGTGCGGCCGGACGCCGCGGGCGGCGTCGCCGGCGGCGCCCCGGGACCCCCGCCAGCTTGACCTTTGCGCGAACTCGCCATAAAAGGCCTCACTCGCTGTCGGCCCGTTTTGCGGATTTCCGGCGCGGCTTGATTTCCCGAAAACAGAGCCCGGTTGGCGGCTCATCCCCGGCGGAGCCGCCGGGGTTGGGCGCAACAGGGCTGTCTGGTTTTCGCAAACCCCGACAATCGACCGACTGATCTGGATCACACGATGGCTTTCAGCCCGTTCAAATTCCTGCAGGAAGTGCGGAGCGAAACCGCCAAAGTGACCTGGCCGTCGCGCCGCGAAGTCACCATCACCACCATCATGGTGTTCGTGATGGTGGCGCTGGCTTCGATTTTCTTTTTTGCCGCCGACCAGGTGATCAGAATTCTGATCACCTTGGTGCTCGGCGTTTAACGGCAGGCCCCTCGACATGAGCATGCGCTGGTACATCGTCCACGCCTATTCGAACTTCGAGAAGAAGGTCTCCGAATCGATCCGCGAGCAGGCCAAGCAGCGCGGCCTCGAGGATCTGTTCGAGCAGGTGCTGGTGCCGACCGAGAAGGTCACCGAGGTGCGCCGCGGCCGCAAGGTCGACGCCGAGCGCAAGTTCTTCCCCGGCTACGTGCTGGTGAAGATGAACCTCACCGACGAAGCCTTCCACCTGATCAAGAACACCCCGAAGGTCACCGGCTTCCTCGGCGCCGAGAACAAGCCGATGCCGATTTCGGAAGCCGAAGCGATGCGCATCCTGCACCAGGTGCAGGAAGGCGTGGAGCGGCCGAAGGCGTCGGTGTCGTTCGAGATCGGCGAGAACGTCCGCGTCGCCGACGGCCCGTTCGCGTCGTTCTCCGGCGTGGTCGAGGAAATCGACGAGGCCCGTTCGCGCGTCAAGGTCGCGGTGTCGATCTTCGGCCGCGCCACCCCGGTCGAGCTCGAATTCGGCCAGGTCGAGAAGGTCTGATCCGGGCGCCGGGCCGGCTTCGGCCAGCCGCGTGATATCCGGTTAACACCAGCGCCGCGCCGCGCCGGCCTATCCTCCGTCGACCCGCCGATTTCAGGCGGGCGATCCCGGAGGAACCCATGACTGGCAAGCGCATCCTGATGATCGTCGGTGATTACGGCGAGGACTACGAGACCATGGTGCCGTTCCAGGCCCTGCTCGCGGTCGGCCACACCGTGCACGCGGTCTGCCCGGACAAGAAACCGGGCGACACCATCGCCACCTCGATCCACGATTTCGAAGGCGCGCAGACCTATTCGGAAAAGCGCGGCCATAATTTTGCGGTCAACGCGTCGTTCGACGACGTCAAGCCCGAGAGCTACGACGCGCTGGTGATCCCCGGCGGCCGCGCCCCCGAATATCTGCGGCTCAATGCCCGCGTGATCGAGATGACCCGGCACTTCTTCGACGCCGGCAAGCCGGTCGCGGCGGTGTGCCACGGCGCCCAGATCCTCGCCGCCGCCGGCGTGCTGAAGGGGCGGACCTGCTCGGCCTATCCGGCCTGCCGTCCGGAAGTCGAACTGGCGGGCGGCATCTACGCCGACATCGCCATAGACGCCGCGGTCACCGACCGCAATCTCGTCACCGCCCCGGCATGGCCGGCGCATCCGGCCTGGCTCGCCCAGTTCCTCGATGTGCTCGGCACCTCGATCAGCCATTCCGGACTGTCGCTGGCCGCCTGAGGCGAGTAGCGGCTCCGGCCGATCCGCGTTAGCATCGTGGATCGGCCGGCTTTTCTCGCCAGAGGTGCGCGCATGTGCAGGCTCTTCATCAATGCCGACCCCGAGCTGTGGCAGAGCCGCCTGCGCTCGGTCCGGCTCGACGGCTTTTCCACCAGCATCCGGCTGGAGAACCTGCACTGGCAGGTGCTGGAGGAGATCGCCGCGCGCGACCAGATGAGCCTGCCGCAGCTTCTCGCCAAGCTTCATGCGGAGCTTCTGGAGGCCCATGGAAAGGTCGAGAACTTCTCGTCTTTCCTTCGCGTCTGCTGCGGCCGCTATCTGCTGCTGCAGCTCGCCGGCGAGGTGCCGCGCGACCGACGGGTGCCGATTTCGAGCCTCGACGCGGACGCCATTCTGGCCCGCGAGGGCGGGCGGCCCGGGCCGCGCATGGTCGCCTGAAACGGGTCGTCGGCTCGGAACCGGCCGAAAGCCCGGCCGCGGGCTTCCCTTCGGCCGCGTTCTCGTGTATCCGCACGCCCTTACCCGTCGCGGCGACAGCCGCCGCGGGTGTTCATCCGTGGAAGGTGCGTCCGGGTTGCCAGCCGGAGACAACGTACCGCACCACGACCCCTGAACCGGCGCCGGTCGCGATCGGCGCAACAGGAGACAGATATGGCAAAGAAAGTAACCGGATACCTGAAGTTGCAGGTGCCGGCCGGTGCGGCGAACCCGTCGCCCCCGATCGGTCCCGCGCTCGGTCAGCGCGGCCTCAACATCATGGAGTTCTGCAAGGCGTTCAACGCGCAGACCCAGAAGGAAGAGAAGAACACCCCGATTCCGGTGGTGATCACGATCTACGCCGATCGTTCGTTCACCTTCGAGATGAAGACCCCTCCGATGTCCTTCTTCCTGAAGCAGGCGGCCAAGATCCAGTCCGGATCGAAGCTGCCGGGCCGTGACTCGGCCGGCAAGGTGACCTCGGCGCAGGTGCGCGAGATCGCCGAGAAGAAGATGAAGGATCTGAACTGCGACACCATCGAGTCGGCCATGCGCATGGTCGAGGGCTCCGCCCGTTCGATGGGCCTCCAGGTCGAGGGGTAACGGACATGGCAATCGGTAAGCGTCTGAAGAAGGCCCGTGAGGGTATCGACCGCACCAAGCTGTATCCGCTCGACGAAGCGGTGAAGATGGTGAAGGAGCGTGCGACCTCGAAGTTCGACGAGACCATCGAAGTCGCGCTCAATCTCGGCGTCGATCCGCGTCACGCCGACCAGATGGTCCGCGGCGTGGTGATGCTGCCGAACGGCACCGGCCGCACCGTGCGGGTCGGCGTGTTCGCGCGCGGCGCCAAGGCGGATGAAGCCAAGGCGGCGGGTGCCGACGTGGTCGGCGCGGAAGATCTGGTGGAGCAGGTGCAGGCCGGCAACATCAACTTCGACCGTTGTATCGCCACCCCCGACATGATGCCGCTGGTCGGCCGTCTCGGTAAGGTGCTCGGTCCGCGCGGCATGATGCCGAACCCGAAGATCGGCACGGTGACGATGGACGTCGCCGGCGCGGTCAAGGGCGCCAAGGGCGGCTCGGTCGAGTTCCGCGTCGAGAAGGCCGGCATCGTCCAGGCCGGCGTCGGCAAGGCCTCGTTCACCGAGGAGAAGCTGGTCGAGAACATCAAGGCGCTCGCGGATGCGGTGACCAAGGCCAAGCCGACCGGCGCCAAGGGCACCTACATCCAGCGCGTCGCGGTGTCGTCGTCGATGGGCCCGGGTGTCAAGGTCGAGCCCGGCACGATCGCCTAAACGCGCCGTCGCGTTGAGACAAAGCTGAGGCAAACCAGGGGCGGATGGGGCAAACCCGTCCGCCCCTTTGTTTTGCCTTCAAGATCAAGAAACCAGGGAAGGAGCCCGGCGTGGCGGACAAGGTTCTGGTGTTTTCGCGGTTCGCGAAGTCGATGCTGGCGCGGTTCGGCGAACGGTTCGAGCTGCTCGAGACCGGCGGCAAGCCTGCGAACGAAGTCTTCAGCGCCGCCGAACTCAAAGACGTGCGCGCGCTGCTCACCATGGGCGGTCAACCGCTCGGTCGCGAGACTCTCGATATGCTGCCGTCGCTCGGCGCGATCGTCTGCTACGGCACCGGCTATGACGGCGTCGATCTCAAGGCGGCAGCCGAACGGAACATCGTGATCGGCAACAGCCCGGCGGCGAATGCCTCGGCGGTCGCCGATCTGGCGATGACGCTGCTGCTGGCACTGATGCGCCGCTTGCTGCCGGCCGATGCGTATTTGCGCAGCGGCGGCTGGTCCGGCGCCAAGCCATCGCCGCTGCTCAAGCCGCCGCGCGGCATGACGGGCGCCAAGGTCGGCGTCTACGGCATGGGCGAGATCGGCCGCAAGATCGCCGCCCGCGTCGCCTCGTTCGAGACCGAGGTCGCGTATCACAGCCGCAGCCGTCATGACGTGCCGTATCGCCATGTCGGCGATCTCGGGGAACTGGTCGACTGGTGCGACGTGCTGCTGATCGCGGTCCGCGCCGGGCCGGACACCGAGCACATCATCGACGGTGCGATGCTGAAGCGGCTCGGGGCCGACGGCGTGCTGATCAACATTTCCCGCGGTTCGGTGATCGATCAGCGCGCGCTGATCGCCGCGCTGGCGGACAAGACCATCGCCGGCGCCGGGCTCGACGTGTTCGAGCAGGAACCCTACGCGCCGGATGCCCTCAGCGAGTTCCCGAACGTGGTGCTGACGCCGCATATCGGCGGCCACACCCTCGACGCGCATGTCGCGATGCAGGACTGCGTGCTGGCCAATCTGGCGGCATTTTTCGCGGGGCGGGAGCTGCCTTACAAGGTGGCGTGAGCGCGACCAAACTGCAATTGCGCCATAGACATGGTCAAGCTGCTTCATCCCGAGGCTGAAGATGAGCTGATCGGCCGGGTTGGCATTCCGGTGCTGGCCGAGCGGCGCCGGCACTCGGAAGCAGTGCCGCGAGCCGAACAAGGCGTTGGCCGCCTTGGGCGCGGCGTGCCCGAAGATGTCAAAGGGCAGACTGCAAGGGCAGGCTGTCCACGAGTGCGCCTTGAAATGGACCATGAAATGGTCCATTTTCTCTCGATGAGGCTGCTTGCTGAGCGGCGCGACAGATCGGGAGGCGCAAGATGCGTGTGAGCGTGTCCGAAGCGAAGGGGCAGCTGACCGAACTGGTGCGGCGAGCCGAAGCAGGTGACGAAGTGATTTTGACCCGGCACGGCCAGTCCGTGGCACGTCTGGTTCCGGTCAGAGCGCTGCCAGATGCCAAGTCCCGCATCGCAGTGATCCGTGAGGTTCAGGCTGCCGCGGCCGCAAAGGTGACTCCAGGTCCAAGCGCTGCCCGTAGTCAGGATTTCCTCTATGACGAGGACGGCCTGCCGAAATGATCGCGGTCGATACTTCGGCACTGATGGCCATCGTACTCGAGGAGCCGGAAAGCGAGGCCTGTGTCCGTGCCGTATCCGGCGGCCGCAAGCTGGTGATTTCTGCCGGGACCCTTTCTGAAGCGCTGGTGGTTGCGACGCGGCGCGGTGTTGCCGAGGAGATGGAGCGATTGATCGAGGGGCTCAGCTTCGAAATCGTGAGCGTGACGGCCGTGACGGCGCGTCGCGTCGCCGAGGCCTACCAGCGCTGGGGCAAGGGGGTGCACCCGGCCGGTCTCAACTTCGGCGACTGCTTCGCGTACGATGTGGCGAAGCAATATTCCTGCCGTCTCCTCTTCATCGGCAACGATTTCTCGAAAACGGACATCGTGGGCGAGCTTTAGCCTGCGGCGTTGACGGGCGGCTTGAAGGCCTGTCGCCCCGAAGGTCTGTCGCCCGGAGGAGGCCGCCCTTGCATAAAAGATGCCGTTTTCGCCAAAACGGACTTGGCAACCCCGGTAAGACTCGCTAAACAGTTCCTTCCGGGCGTGCTGGCCGTTGCTGGCGCGCCCGTGCGCGCATTCCGATCACCGGTATCGATAGGAGACCATTCCTTCAAGTCGTCCACCTCCTGGATCGCTCGAAGGAAAGGAAAGCCGTCGGTTCGGGGGATGCGGGCAGGGGTCGCAGGAAGGTTCGTTCCGGTTCGCCGGGCGGGCGGTCCGAACGACCTTGGTCCTGTCCAAGACTGCAGGCGCCGACGTCGAAACATTGCGTTTCTTCAGAAGCTTAATCGCATGGCCTGCATAGACGGGTGAAAACCGGATTTTGCGTCCCGCCGCGTGCGGTGGGCGTGGAGTGGGTTCGAACCTCGACACCCCGTGAGGGCAATGGCTTCGGCCGTCGTCCGGATCGGGAGGGCAGGCTGTTCAAGATCGTCTTGCCCTTGGTGTCTGAAGACCGTGTGTCTTGAGGTCAGGTGAGGGCAGGGCGGTGGGTGCAACCCGGCGGTCCTGTTCGCAGAGACTGCCAACCGGAGAGAGCTTGCTGTGGAAAGAGCGGCAAAAAAAGAGGCGGTCGAAGCGCTGAACGGTCTGTTCCAGACCACCAGCGTCGCGGTCGTCGCTCATTATTCCGGCCTCACCGTAGCCCAGATGCAGAAGCTGCGTGCGCAGATGAAGCAGGCGGGCGCGTCGGTGAAGGTCTCGAAAAACCGTCTCGCCAAAATTGCTCTTGAAGGCACCGACGTCGTTGCAATCGGCTCCCTGCTGAAGGGACCGACCGTGATCGCGACTTCGAGCGATCCTGTGGCGGCGCCGAAAGTTGCCGTCGAATTCGCCAAGGCGAACGAGAAGTTCGTCATCCTCGGCGGTTCGATGGGCAAAACTGTCCTGAACGTCGACGGTGTGAAGGCTCTGGCCTCGCTGCCGTCGCTCGATGAACTGCGTGGCAAGCTGGTCGGCCTTCTGGTCGCGCCGGCCACCAAGATTGCGCAGCTCACCACGGCTCCCGCGGCCAAGGTCGCGCGCGTGGTTCAGGCCTATGCCTCCAAAAGCGAAGCGGCCTGACGCTTCATCTCATTCAACCCTGGTTCGAACTGATACCCGTAAGGAACTGATTCAATGGCTGATCTGCAGAAGATTGTTGACGACCTCTCGAGCCTCACCGTGCTCGAAGCCGCCGAGCTCGCCAAGCTCCTCGAAGAAAAGTGGGGCGTCTCCGCTGCCGCCGCCGTGGCCGTTGCCGCTGCGCCGGGCGCTGGCCCCGCCGCCGCCGCCGAAGAGAAGACCGAGTTCACCGTCGTTCTCGCCTCGGCTGGCGACAAGAAGATCGAAGTGATCAAGGAAGTGCGCGCGATCACCGGTCTCGGCCTCAAGGAAGCCAAGGACCTGGTCGAAGGCGCTCCGAAGCCGGTCAAGGAAGGCGTCAACAAGGAAGAAGCCGACAAGCTCAAGGCCCAGCTCGAGAAGGCTGGCGCCAAGGTCGAGCTCAAGTAACCAGAGGTTACTCGAGCGAGATCCCCGGGCGAGCGTCAGCGAGACTCGGGGATCTGCCGCCAGTAAGACGTGGATGGCCGGGACAAGCCCGGCCATGACGACTGAGGGGGCGGGCTTGGGGCGAACAAAGGCATCCATGACCATGGCGACTTGGTCGTTGATGCCAGAGCGGGTGGAGCCGGTTCGCCGGCTCCAGTCGCGGCGGTCGCGGGCCGGAGGATCCACCGGCTCGACGGGACCGTCACAGGATTGTGTGGGGACCGGAGGGGATAACCCCTCGAATCTCCACATTGTCGTCCCATATTGGTCGGGCAGCACGAAAGCGCAGGCGCGATGGACATGGTAACATTCCGCGCAGCCTTTGGGAGAATCAGCAATTTCGGGCTTTTTCGGTCTGTGACGAGATGGTTTTGACGGGCGGGTGCGTCGAGCGCCCCGCGCGTCGTTTTGCGTTCGGGTTTAGTGTTGTTCGGGTTTAGGATTTAGTTCCTGATATTCGACTGCTGAATTTCGGATGTGCGGTAATTCAACCCGGGGGCGATTCGGATCGCGCTTCGGAAGGTTCGCCCCGCCGGGCGACGACATGAGAGGCCACGATGGCGCAGCAGACGTTCACCGGTCGCAAACGCGTTCGCAAGTTCTTCGGTCACATCCGGGAAGTCGCCGAGATGCCGAACCTCATCGAGGTTCAGAAGGCGTCTTACGACCAGTTCCTGATGGTCGCCGAGCCTCCCGGAGGCCGGGAGGACGAGGGTCTGCAGGCGGTGTTCCGGTCGGTGTTCCCGATCTCGGACTTCTCCAACGCCTCGATGCTGGAATTCGTTCGCTACGAATTCGAGCCGCCGAAGTATGACGTCGACGAGTGCCGCCAGCGCGGCATGACCTATGCGGCGCCGCTGAAGGTGACGCTGCGCCTCATCGTGTTCGATATCGACGAGGAAACCGGCGCCCGTTCGGTCAAGGACATCAAGGAGCAGGACGTCTACATGGGCGACATCCCGCTCATGACGATGAACGGCACCTTCGTGGTCAACGGCACCGAGCGCGTCATCGTCTCGCAGATGCACCGTTCGCCGGGCGTGTTCTTCGACCACGACAAGGGCAAGACGCATTCGTCGGGCAAGCTGCTGTTCGCGGCCCGCGTCATCCCGTATCGCGGCTCCTGGCTCGACATCGAGTTCGACGCCAAGGACATCGTGTTCGCGCGTATCGACCGTCGCCGCAAGATTCCGGTGACGTCGCTGATGTTCGCCCTCGGGCTCGACGGCGAAGAGATCCTCAGCACGTTCTACAAGAAGATCCTCTACAAGCGGATCAAGGAAGGCTGGCGCGTTCCGTTCGACTCCAACCGCTTCCGCGGCTACTCGACCGTCAACGATCTGATCGACGCCGACACCGGCAAGGTCGTGCTCGAAGCCGGCAAGAAGCTGACCGTGCGCGCGGCGCGCCAGTTGC
>JACRJB010000025.1 GCA_016215605.1 Rhodopseudomonas palustris | reverse complement strand
GGCAGGTCGTAGAGGTTCTTGTCCATCGGCTCGCCGGGGTGGGTCCGGTTCTGGATGCCGTCGAGACCCGCCATCAGCATGGCGGCAAAGGAGAGGTACGGGTTGGCGGCCGGATCAGGGAAGCGCACCTCGACGCGCTTGGCCTTGGGGCTCGTGACCAGCGGGATCCGGCACGAGGCCGAACGGTTGCGCGCCGAATAGGCGAGCAGGACGGGGGCCTCGTAGCCCGGCACCAGCCGCTTGTACGAGTTGGTGGTCGGGTTCGTGAACGCGTTGAGCGCCTTGGCGTGTTTCAGGATGCCGCCGATGTAGTGGAGCGCGTGGTCGGAGAGATCCGCGTACTTGTTGCCGGCAAACACGGGCTTGTCGCCCTTCCAGATCGACTGGTGCACGTGCATGCCCGAGCCGTTGTCGCCGAACACCGGCTTCGGCATGAAGGTCGCGGTCTTGCCGTAGATGTGGGCGACCTGATGGATGCAGTACTTGTAGATCTGCATCTGGTCGGCCATGTGGGTCAGGGTGTCGAACTTCATGCCGAGCTCGTGCTGGGCCGAAGCGACTTCGTGGTGATGCTTCTCGACCTTCACGCCCATGCGGGCCATCGCGCCGAGCATTTCCGAGCGCATGTCCTGCACCGAATCCTGCGGCGGGACCGGGAAGTAGCCGGCCTTGGTGCGGATGCGGTGGCCGAGGTTGCCGCCTTCGTACTCGGTGTCGGAGTTGGTCGGCAGTTCCGACGAGTCCAGCTTGAAGCCGGTGTTGTAAGGATTGGCCGAATAGCGGACGTCGTCGAACACGAAGAATTCGGCTTCCGGACCGACGAACACGGTGTCGCCGATGCCCATCGCCTTGACCTGGGCCTCGGCCTTCTTGGCGATGCCGCGCGGGTCGCGGTTGTAGGGCTCGCCGGTCGACGGCTCGAGGATGTCGCAGGTGATGACCATGGTGGTCTCGGCGAAGAACGGGTCGATCACCGCGGTCGACGGATCCAGCATCAGCATCATGTCGGACTCGTTGATCGCCTTCCAGCCGGCGATCGAGGAACCGTCGAACATGGTTCCCTCGGCGAAGATCTCTTCGTCGATCATCGAGACGTCGAAGGTGACGTGCTGCCACTTGCCGCGCGGATCGGTGAAGCGAAGATCGACGTATTTCACGTCGTTGTCCTTGATGGATTTCAGGACTTCTTTGGCGGTGGTCATGAGTACCCCTTGTGCTTAAGGTCGTCGTGAATTGGCGGCCGAAATCGGCCGCTTTGGTGATGCGATCAGGCTGAAGGTGATAGGCCGGTGGATCAGATGGCGTCCAGTCCGGATTCGCCCGTCCTGATGCGGATGGCTTCTTCGATGTTGGAGACGAAAATCTTGCCGTCGCCGATGCGCCCGGTCTGGGCGGCGCGGCGGATCGCGTCGATCGCTTTCTCGACCAGATCGTCGGCGATCACGATCTCGATCTTCACCTTCGGCAGGAAGTCCACGATGTATTCCGCGCCGCGATACAGTTCCGCGTGACCCTTCTGCCGGCCGAAGCCCTTGGCCTCGGTCACGGTGATGCCCTGCAATCCGACTTCCTGAAGCGCTTCCTTGACCTCGTCGAGCTTGAACGGCTTGATGATGGCTTCGATTTTCTTCACTTAGACTCTCCCCGGACTTCCAACGTCGTGACTCGGCAGTTGTATGCCAGATTGCGCGGCGCTGCGCAGTGGATCGATGACACCGCGAGCCGAATGGGTGAGCAGCTCCATCTGCGGCCGGGACATGCCTGGAAACCGGAGACGGTCGCGCGCACGCCCCGCCGAGATCGGCGAGCGCGGGGGATCGAAACATGGCTTCCGTAAAAGCAGGGTCCATGCCAAGTTGCCAAGATGGCCGATTATGGAGCGTTATCAGATTATTAAGGCCGCGTCCGCGTAGACTTTGGTGGCTCGCGCAAAATGCGCCTGACTAATCGGAAGGCGTTAAGCCTACTATCTAGGCAATAGATGCGACGAGACTAGGCGCGTCGGCGCCGCGACTGCCTCAGTGTGAGGCGAGAGTACTGGGAATTGGGCATGGAGCTGCTGACTCCCGCTGAAATGGACCGCGCGGATCTGCTGACGATCGCCTGGGGATCGTCCGGCTTCGCGCTGATGCTGCACGCCGGACGCCACGTCGCCCAGGCGGCGATCGAAATTGCCGAGACCGGGCCGATCCTGGTGATCGCCGGGCCGGGCAACAATGGCGGCGACGGCCTGATCGCGGCCACCGAGCTGGTGGCGCTCGGCCGCACCGTCCACGTCATGCTGCTCGGCGAACGCGACGCCCTGAAGGGCGATGCGGCGCTGGCGGCGCGGGAGTGGAAGGGGCCGCTGCTGCCGTTCCTGCCGCAGTCGATCGGAACGCCGGCGCTGATCATCGACGCGCTGTTCGGCTCGGGCCTCAACCGCCCGGTCAAGGATCAGGCGCTGGAGATGATCGATGCGGTCAACGCCAGCGGCGTGCCGGTGCTCGCCGTCGATCTGCCGAGCGGCATCAACGGCGCCAGCGGCGCGGTGCTCGGCGCCGCGATCAAGGCGCGCGAGACGGTGACGTTCTTCCGCCGCAAGCCGGGGCATCTGTTGGTGCCGGGCCGGATGTATTGCGGCAAGCTGCGGGTCGCCGACATCGGCATCGACCCGGCGGTGCTCGACGAGATCCGGCCGCAGGCGTTCGAGAACGATCCGGACCTGTGGCTGCCGCATTTCCCGGTGCCGCGCGCCGACGGCCACAAATACGGCCGCGGCCATGCCGTGGTGATCTCCGGCGAACTGTCGCAGACCGGCGCGGCGCGGCTTGCCGCCCGCGGCGCGCTGCGGGCCGGGGCGGGGCTGGTGACGCTGGCGTCGCCGCGCGAGGCGCTCGCGGTGAACGCCGGGGCGCTGACGGCGGTGATGGTGCGGGCGATCGACACGCCGGAAGAGCTGGCCGGGATGCTCGCCGACCGCCGCTTCAATGCGGTCGGGATCGGGCCGGGGGCGGGGGTCGACGACCGCACCCGTGGCAACGTGCTGGCGGCGCTGGCCGCCGGTGCCGGCACGGTGCTCGACGCCGATGCGCTGACGGCGTTTGCCGGCGCCCCCGAGACGCTGTTCGAGGCGATCAAATCCGGTTCCAATCCACAGGTTGTCCTCACCCCGCACGAGGGCGAATTCCCGCGCCTGTTCAGCGACATGAGCAACAAAAATCCACTTCGCTCGAAACTCGAACGAGTCCGCGTAGCTGCGCAGCGCTCAGGGGCCGTGGTGCTGCTCAAGGGGCCGGACACGGTGGTGGCGTCGCCGGACGGCCGCGCCGCGATCGCGTTCAATGCGCCGCCCTGGCTGGCGACCGCCGGCGCCGGCGACGTGCTGACCGGGATCATCACCGGACTGCTGGCGCAGCGGGTGGCGGCGTTCGAAGCGGCCTGTATCGGAGTATGGATGCACGGCGAGGCGGCCTGCGAGGCCGGGCCCGGCCTGATCGCCGAAGATCTGACCGAGACGCTGCCGGCGGTGACCCGCCGCGTCTATGACGAACTGGCGATCGAGTACTGACTTTGGGTTCCGCAAAGCTTCGGAGTCACTGAGGCTTGGGCCCCGCCGTTCAAGTCACCAGGTAGCTCCGCAGCAGCCGGGGCGCGGACCATTTCGCGGCGAATGCTTCCATCAGCCACAGGCCGGGATGCTCGGCCGCGAAGGCGATCCGCTGGGTCTGGCCGGCGTCGACCGCCAGCGTGTCGAGCCAGAACGGCTTCCAGCCGTCGTCGAGCCGGTCGAGCAGCCGGAAGTGATGGCCGTGCAGATGGAAGATCATCGGCTGGGTGGCGCGGTTGGTCAGCGCCAGTACCACGGTGCGGCCGCGTTTGGCCTGGAACGCCGGGCCGGAAGCCGGGGTGAAGGCGCCGGGCGAAAACCAGTCGAGCTGCGCCGAAGTCAGCGCGCCGAGCGGCAGCTCGACCCGCAGCGCCTGGCCGAGCTGAAGCTGGGCGGGCAGGCCGTTGCTCGGCAGGGCCGCGGGCAGCGGCAGCGGCGCCGCGCGCAGCGGCGGCTCGCCGGCATAGACCAGCCGGGCGATCGGCGTCGGCTTGCCGCCGTCGAGCAGGGTGATCGCGGCGGTCGAGCCGGGCGGCCGGGCGGCGTCGAGCAGCGCGTCGACGCGCCCGCCGGGCGCCAGCACCAGTGTGCCGTTGCGGGCCAGGAACGGTTCGGACGGCTGGCTGTCGAGGGCCATGACGCGGACCTCGTGATCGTCGATTCTCAGTGCGATCACATTGCGCTGGCAGCCGTTGATGAAGCGGAGCCTGAACCGGCCATTGGCGCGCAGCGCGATGTCCGCGGTCGGCTTGCCGTTGACGGTGTAGAGCCAGGGCGCGTCGCCGGGTTCTGTGCCGGCGGCGAGCGGCTTGCCGTCGCTGCCGAGCCGGGCATCCTCGATCAGCACCACCTCGTCGCCGTCGAGCTGCGGCGGCGCGGTCTCCTGCACCACCAGCGGCAGTGCCGGCATCGGCGCCGGCCCGCCATCGGCGGCGAGCCGGAGGTCGACCAGCAGCGTGCCGGCCGAGCGCAGCGGCACGATGAAGCTGTCGGTGCCGCCGGGCGGCACCGGCTGACGGCCGACCAGCGGCTCGGCCGCGGCGACGCCATCGAGCCCGCGCCAGCTCGGCAGCGCCAGCTGCGTCAGCCCATTCTCGAACCGCACCGCGAGGTCGTCACCGCGCCGCAGCGCGACGGTTTCGGCCGCCGTCAGCGCCGGTCGCGCCACCGGATCGGCGCCGGGCTTGAGAACGGTGTTGCCGATCGTCGCGCGCAGCGTCAGCGTCTTGCGCGGCGCTGCGGTCTGGGCGGCGCCGGCGAATGGCAGGCCGGCGAGCGCGGCGCCGCCGAGCGTTGTCAGCAGGGTGCGGCGCGACAGCGGGAAGAGGGCGTTGGTCATCGCCGATGCGGACCATGTTCGCGCTGTCCTGTCCACTGCGGCGGGCCGCCGCGGCGCGGCGCGCAATCGGGATTTTCTTGATGCACAACCGAGATGTCATGTTATAAGCCCGCCGCCCGCGGCATCGCGGCCGGGCATGATGCTCTTCGCGGGCGTGGCGGAATTGGTAGACGCGCTGGATTTAGGTTCCAGTGACGAAAGTTGTGGGGGTTCGAGTCCCTCCGCCCGCACCACGCAAGTGCTGCTGCTCATGACGCATTTCCGGTTGGCCGGGTCCGCAGGGACACGCGCCCGCCAAGCCACAGGTGCAGGCGAGACGCCGCGCATCGCAACACTCGACACTTCCAGCCGCCCGGCTGGATCACACGGAAGAAGATCGACGCCATGCAGGTCAAGGAAACCGTCGCCGACGGGTTGAAGCGCGAATTCCAGGTCAGTGTCCCGGCTGCGGACATCGACGCCCAGGTCGATGCGCGTCTGGTCGACCTGAAGGACAAGGTGAAGCTGAACGGCTTCCGTCCCGGCAAGGTCCCGGTCAGCCATCTGAAGCGGGTCTACGGCCGCTCGGTCGCCGCCGAGACCATCGACAAGCTGGTCCGCGAGACCAATGACGGCATCTTCGCCGAGCGCGGCTTCCGCCTCGCGACCGAGCCGAAGATCACGATGCCGCAGGACCAGAAAGAGGTCGAGGACATCCTCGCCGGCAAATCGGACCTGAACTACACCGTCGCGATCGAAGTGGTGCCGGCGATCGAACTGGCCGACTTCAAGAGCTTCTCGGTCGAGAAGCCGGTGGTCGACGTGGCCGATTCCGACGTCGACGACGCGATCAAGCGGATCGCCGAAGCCAACCGCGCCTATGCCGAGAAGGCCGAGGGCGCCAAGGCCGAGAGCGGCGACCGGGTGACGATCTCGTTCAAGGGCACCATCGACGGCGTCGCGTTCGACGGCGGCACCGGCGAAGACATCCCGGTGGTGATCGGCTCGGGCAGCTTCATCCCGGGCTTCGAGGACCAGCTGGTCGGCATCGCCGTCGGCGAGACCCGCACCGTCAAGGTGACGTTCCCGACCAACTACGCCAGCGACACGCTGGCCGGAAAGCCGGCCGAGTTCGAGACCACCGCCACCAAGGTCGAGGCGCCGCAGGACACCACGATCGACGACGAATTCGCCAAGACGCTCGGCATGGAATCGCTCGACAAGCTGAAGGAAGCCGCCAAGGCGCGGCTGGCCGCCGAATACGCCGGCGCCACCCGGATGCGGGTCAAGCGCCAGCTGCTCGACCGCCTCGACGAGACCCACAAGTTCGATGCTCCGCCGTCGCTGGTCGAGCAGGAATTCGCGGTGATGTGGCAGTCGATCAACGCCGAGATGCAGCAGAACGGCAAGAGCTTCGCCGACGAGGACACCACGGAAGAGGCGGCGCGCGAGGAATATCGCAAGATCGCCGACCGCCGCGTCCGTCTCGGCCTGGTGCTGTCCGAGATCGGCGAGAAGAACAAGATCCAGGTCACCGACGACGAGGTCAGCCGCGCCGTGATCGAGCGCGCCCGGCAGATGCCCGGCCGCGAGAAGGAAGTCTGGGACTTCTATCGCAGCAACGCCGAGGCGCTGGCCCAGCTCCGCGCCCCGATCTACGAAGACAAGGTGGTCGACTTCATCCTCGAACTCGCCAACGTGACCGAGAAGAAGGTCACCCGCGAGGAGCTCTACAAGGACGACGACGACAAGACCGCCGCCTGAGCCGGTCTTCTACAACTATTCCAGCGGCCGCCGTGACACCCGTCACGGCGGCCGTTTCGCGTCGTGAGGCGGCGTTAACGATGCGGCTTGAAAGCGCGGCGATTCGGCCCCGACTATTTTGCCGTCGCCCGCCGAATCAGTATCAACTCGGCTCAGAAGCAGGGCTCACCCTTGTCGCCGGGCAATCGGCCCATATCTGAGCACTCGCTTCACGTCCTGCATCACGGGACGATCGCTTGCTGCGGAGCCGTCCGTCCTGGTCCCGCGAGCCGTCGTCTTCGACAACCCTCAGGTGAATTATGCGCGATCCGGTGGAAACCTACATGAACCTCGTGCCGATGGTGGTCGAGCAGACCAACCGCGGCGAACGGGCCTACGACATCTTCTCGCGCCTCCTGAAAGAGCGGATCATCTTCCTGACCGGCCCGGTCGAGGACGGCATGTCGACTTTGGTCGTAGCCCAGCTCCTGTTCCTCGAAGCCGAGAATCCGAAGAAGGAAATCTCGATGTACATCAACTCGCCGGGCGGGGTGGTGACGTCGGGTCTGGCGATCTACGACACCATGCAGTTCATCCGCCCGCCGGTGTCGACGCTGTGCACCGGCCAGGCCGCCTCGATGGGCTCGCTGCTGCTCGCCGCCGGCCACAAGGACATGCGGTTCTCGCTGCCGAACGCCCGGATCATGGTGCACCAGCCGTCGGGCGGGTTCCAGGGCCAGGCCACCGACATCATGCTGCACGCCCAGGAGATCCTGAACCTGAAGAAGCGGCTCAACGAGATCTACGTTCACCACACCGGCCAGACCTACAAGGCGATCGAGGACGCGCTGGAGCGCGACAAGTTCCTCACCGCCGAGATGGCGCGCGACTTCGGCATCGTCGACAAGGTGATCGACAAGCGCGCCGAAGAGTCGGCGCCGGGCCCGAAGGCATCCTGATCCGGGCTGCCGGCTCGCCCAGAGCCTCGTGAAACCCTCAGGAACAGGCTAGATGTTCCGCTTTCGTGCCGGTTCACGCGTGGCAATCGCGCAACTCTGCCCTGTTTTCAGGAATGCGGGGTCGCGCACACGCGGCAAATCACGCTAATGTCACGGGCCTCGGCACGCTGCCGATTAGCGAAATCTTGATAGACGGGTGACAGCATGATTGGCTGAACCTGATCGACGAAAGTGTTTGGGGGATTCGAAGCGGTCGCGATTGGTGCGGCCACAGAAGTGCGGGGGGTCTTTTCTGGTACGGGATTTGCTCCATCTATACCAAATCTGCCGGGTCCAGCCGGGAGAGGCGGTCACCAGAGAAGACCGAACTGCGGACGGAGAACGAAATGAGTAAGGTCGGTACGAGCGATTCAAAGAACACCCTGTACTGCTCGTTCTGCGGAAAGAGCCAGCACGAGGTCCGCAAGCTGATCGCCGGCCCCACGGTATTCATCTGTGATGAATGCGTGGAACTGTGCATGGACATCATCCGCGAAGAGAACAAATCCTCGCTGGTGAAGTCGCGCGACGGCATTCCGACCCCGAAGGAAATCTGCAAGGTTCTCGATGACTACGTCATCGGCCAGAACCATGCGAAGAAGGTGCTCTCGGTCGCGGTCCACAATCACTACAAGCGGCTGAACCACCAGACCAAGCACAACGACGTCGAATTGGCGAAGTCGAACATCCTGCTGATCGGTCCGACCGGCTCGGGCAAGACGCTTTTGGCGCAAACCCTTGCTCGTATCCTCGACGTGCCGTTCACGATGGCGGATGCGACGACGCTGACCGAAGCCGGCTATGTCGGCGAGGACGTCGAGAACATCATCCTCAAGCTGCTGCAGGCTGCCGACTACAATGTCGAGCGGGCGCAGCGCGGCATCGTCTACATCGACGAAATCGACAAGATCTCGCGCAAGTCGGACAATCCCTCGATCACCCGCGACGTGTCGGGCGAGGGCGTCCAGCAGGCGCTGCTCAAGATCATGGAAGGCACCGTCGCGTCGGTCCCGCCGCAGGGCGGCCGCAAGCATCCGCAGCAGGAGTTCCTGCAGGTCGACACCACCAACATCCTGTTCATCTGCGGTGGTGCGTTCGCGGGCCTCGAAAAGATCATCTCGGCGCGCGGCCGGTCGACCTCGATCGGCTTCGCGGCGCAGGTGCTCGCGCCGGAAGATCGCCGCACCGGCGAAATCTTCCGTCACGTCGAGCCCGAGGATCTCTTGAAGTACGGCCTGATCCCGGAATTCGTCGGCCGTCTGCCGGTGGTGGCGACGCTCGAGGATCTCGACGAGGCCTCGCTGAAGAAGATCCTGACCGACCCGAAGAACGCGCTGGTGAAGCAGTATCAGCGGCTGTTCGAGATGGAGAACATCGAGCTGACCTTCGCCGACGAGGCGCTGGGCGCGGTCGCCCGCAAGGCGATCGAGCGCAAGACCGGCGCCCGCGGCCTGCGGTCGATCCTCGAAAGCATCCTGCTCGAAACCATGTTCGATCTGCCGGGCCTGGAAGGCGTCGAGGAAGTCGTGATCTCGCGCGAAGTGGTCGATGGGACGGCGCGTCCGCTCTACATCTACGCCGACCGCGCCGATCGCGCGGCCGAGAGCAGCGCCAGCGCCTGATGGTCACCCACCGCACGGACTCATCCGCGCGAATGGTCCTTCGATACCGGGCTGCCGAGACCTCTCGGCAGCCCGTTTTCGTCTCGGCAGATGGCTCGGCATCCGCCCGCCCATGCCTGACAAACCAGCGCCTTTTCCACGACTTGACACCCCACGGCTGGATAGCCACCTAATGTTCACGGCGATGACAAGCGTTATCAGGATTCGCCTTCAAATCCGGACGAGTGGGGCCTGAGCCGGCCGAAACGCGCCGGTACACTCGGCACCTTGTGGTGGCTGCGCCGGGGGGCGGGCCACGAGCAAGGGGGCACAACGAAAAGGAACGGGCCATGACCGCCACGAAACCAAGGCCGACCATCGTCTTCGGCGAAAGCCACAACTACCCAGTTCTTCCGCTGCGCGACATCGTCGTCTTCCCGCACATGATCGTGCCGTTGTTCGTCGGCCGCGAGAAGTCGATCCGCGCCCTCGAAGAGGTGATGAAGAACGACGCGCTGATCATGCTGGCGACGCAGAAGAACGCGTCGGACGACGATCCGGCTCCGGGCTCGATCTACGAGATCGGCACGCTCGCCAGCGTCCTGCAATTGCTGAAGCTGCCCGACGGCACCGTCAAGGTGCTGGTCGAAGGCCTCGCGCGCGCCAAGGTCGAGAACTACACCGATCGCGTCGAGTACTACGAGGCGCAGGCCCAGGCGATCGCCGACACCGACGCGAGCAGCGTCGAGGCGGAAGCGCTGTCGCGCTCCGTGGTGTCCGATTTCGAAAGCTACGTGAAGCTCAACAAGAAGATCTCGGCCGAGGTCGTCGGCGTGGTGCAGTCGATCACCGACTTCGCCAAGCTCGGCGACACCGTGGCCTCGCATCTCGCCGTCAAGATCGCCGATCGCCAGGGCATCCTGGAGACGCTGTCGGTCACCGCGCGCCTGGAGAAGGTGCTCGGCCTGATGGAGAGCGAGATCTCGGTGCTGCAGGTCGAGAAGCGGATCCGCTCGCGCGTCAAGCGCCAGATGGAGAAGACCCAGCGCGAGTACTATCTCAACGAGCAGATGAAGGCGATCCAGAAGGAACTCGGCGACGACGAGGGCCGGGACGAGCTCGCCGATCTCGAAGAGAAGATCGCCAAGACCAAGCTGACCAAGGAAGCCCGCGAGAAGGCGCAGCACGAGCTGAAGAAGCTGCGCCAGATGTCGCCGATGTCGGCGGAAGCCACCGTCGTGCGCAACTATCTCGACTGGCTGCTGTCGATCCCGTGGAACAAGAAGTCCAAGGTGAAGAAGGATCTCGAGGCGGCGCAGGCCGTGCTCGACTCCGATCACTACGGGCTGGAGAAGGTCAAGGAGCGGATCGTCGAGTACCTGGCGGTGCAGTCGCGCGCCAACAAGCTCTCGGGTCCGATCCTGTGCCTGGTCGGTCCGCCCGGCGTCGGCAAGACCTCGCTCGGCAAGTCGATCGCCAAGGCGACCGGCCGCGAGTTCGTGCGCGTGTCGCTCGGCGGCGTGCGTGACGAGGCCGAGATCCGCGGTCACCGCCGCACCTACATCGGTTCGATGCCCGGCAAGATCATCCAGTCGATGCGCAAGGCCAAGACCTCGAACCCGCTGTTCCTGCTGGACGAGATCGACAAGATGGGCGCCGATTTCCGCGGCGATCCGTCCTCGGCGCTGCTCGAGGTGCTCGACCCCGAGCAGAACTCGACCTTCAACGACCACTATCTCGAGGTCGACTACGATCTGTCCAACGTGATGTTCATCACCACGGCGAACACCCTGAACATCCCGGGGCCGCTGATGGACCGCATGGAGATCATCCGGATCGCGGGCTACACCGAGAACGAGAAGGTCGAGATCGCGCGCAAGCATCTGATCCCGCTGGCGCTGACCAAGCACGGCCTGGATTCCAAGGAGTGGTCGATCGACGACGACGCGCTGCTCCTGATGATCCGGCGCTACACCCGCGAAGCGGGCGTGCGTAATCTCGAGCGCGAACTCTCCACGCTCGCCCGCAAGGCGGTCAAGGAGCTGATGCTCTCGAAGAAGAAGTCGGTGAAGGTCACCGAGAAGGCGATCGAGGACTATCTCGGCGTGCCGAAGTTCCGGTTCGGCGAGATCGAAAGCGACGACCAGGTCGGCGTCGTGACGGGTCTGGCGTGGACCGACGTCGGCGGCGAGCTGCTGACGATCGAAAGCGTGATGATGCCGGGCAAGGGCCGCATGACGGTGACCGGCAATCTGCGCGACGTAATGAAGGAATCGATCTCGGCGGCGGCGTCCTACGTCCGCTCGCGCGCGATCACCTTCGGGATCGAGCCGCCGTTCTTCGAGCGGCGCGACATCCACGTCCACGTGCCGGAGGGGGCGACCCCGAAGGACGGTCCGTCGGCCGGCGTCGCGATGGCCACCACCATCGTCTCGGTGCTGACCGGGATTCCGATCCGGCGCGACATCGCCATGACCGGCGAGATCACGCTGCGCGGCAGGGTGCTGCCGATCGGCGGTCTGAAGGAGAAGTTGTTGGCGGCGGCCAGAGGCGGCATCAAGACGGTGCTGATCCCCGAGGACAACGCCAAGGACCTCACCGAGATCTCGGACGCGATCAAGGGTGGTCTGAACATCATCCCGGTCGCGCGGATGGACGAGGTCATCGCCAACGCGCTGGTCCGCGCCCCGGTGCCGATCGTCTGGGAAGAGGACACCAAGCTCCCCGGCAAGCCGGAGAGCCAGGAAGGCGACGAAGCCGCCGGCGGTCTGACCGCGCACTGAGCGGCGCGAGCCCGACACGACATCAACGGCGCCCTGCGGGGCGCCGTTTGCGTTTGGCGGGTGCGGCGCAGTGCGGGCAAGATGCGGTGAAAGGGAGGATGGGCATGGACATCGATGGGCAATGTCATTGCGGGCAGGTGAAGTTCGAAGCCGCGGTCGATCCGGCACGGGTGTCGATCTGCCATTGCACGGATTGTCAGACGCTGACCGGATCGCCGTTTCGCCTCACGGCAGCGGCCGCGCGCGACACGATCCGCATCACCGGCGAAGCCAAGGTGTACGTGAAGATCGGAGGCAGCGGGGCGCGCCGCCTGCAGCATTTCTGCCCGGCGTGCGGCACGCCGCTGTTCAGCCACGGCGAGGGTGCCACGGAGTGGGGCATCCGTTGGGGCAGCATTCGCCAGCGCGAGGCGCTGCAGCCGACGCGGCAGATCTGGTGCCGGTCGGCGGTGCCGTGGCTGGACGAGATCGATGCGGTGCCTGGACGGCCGATGGGGTGATCCCGCCGACCTTGCATCGCTTCCCGCCCAGAGGGTAAACAGGCGGTGCGGGCGGCTAGCTCAGCTGGTTAGAGCATCTCGTTTACACCGAGAGGGTCGGGAGTTCGAATCTCTCGCCGCCCACCAGCCCCTTCGATGATCATCTGTAGTCCGCCACGCCGGAGGCCGGTCGCGCATGCGACGATGCGCTCCCGGACTCGGCTGGTCGTCGCAAAGACTGTTTGCCGGACGACTGCACCCGCAGCGCGAGCGGCGCGCCGGCGTGCCGCCCGCCCGGACGTCAGCGCTTCATTGGCGCGCCACCGGTGGTCGCGCCCGACTGTCCGTCGGAGCGCGGGGGCATCGAATTGGTCGCCCCGGATGCGCTGCCGGCGCCCTGACCGCCGCGATCGGAATTGGCCGGTCCGCCGCCACCGGCTCCCGCCCCACCTGCGGCGCCGGCTCCGCCCGCGCCGGCGCCGGCACCTGCGCCGCCACCACCCGCACCACCGCCGCCGGCTCCGCCACCACCGCCGCCGCCTTGCGCCATCACCTGACTGGCGCCGAACATCAAAGCTGTTACCAGAGCAATCGTCGTCACTGCCTTCCGCATCGTTTCACTCCGTGATTTTCTTGGTTGCACGCGGGGCCAATCGTCGGCAGCTGTGATCGTTCCTCCCGGCGCGCGCCGGCGCTGGAACGCACGGCGGGAAAGACGCTGCACTGGGAGCTGCAGTCGGACGTCCGCGTCGCATTTGCATCCGAACTGTTCGCCGTCGCGCGTGCCGCCTTGTTCCGCGATGGCGAGGATCGATGCGATGGCGCCGCGGCGGGCGCAGTGATATGCAGACGAACGCCGGTTCAGGAGGACAGCATGAGGATTGTGACTGCCATCGTGACATTTGCGCTGCTGGCCGGGCCGGCGTTTGCGCAGACCGCGCCGATGCAGAAATACGGCGATCCGGACCCCGAGAAGAGCCGCAACGAGATCGAGGCCGAGAAGCAGGCCGAGCGCGCCTACAAGCGGTCGCTGAGCAACGTTCCCAATGCGTCCGGGCCGGTCGACCCGTGGGGCAATGTGCGGGGCGGCGAGACGCAGAAGGCCGCGGCGAAGCCCGCGCCCGTCAAGCGCAGCAAGCCGGCCACTGCGCCGAACTGAGCCGGCCGTTCCGGCGTGGTCTCATCCCGCCGGCGGCGTCTCGGCCGCCACGGCCCGCGGCGTTCCGAGCCGCTCCAGCACCGTGAAAAACGCCGGCACGAACAACACCGCCAGCCCGGTGGAGGCGAGCATGCCGGCGACCACCGCGATGCCGAGCGACGTGCGCGCGCCGGCGCCCGCGCCGGACGCGAAGGCCAGCGGCAGCATGCCGAAGATGAAGGCGAACGACGTCATCAGGATCGGGCGGAAGCGCAGCCGCGCCGCCTCGACCGCGGCCTCGGCGGCCGGCAGGCCCTCGGCGCATTTCTCGCGGGCATATTCGACGATCAGAATCGCGTTCTTGGCGGCGAGCGCGATCAGCAGCACGATGCCGATCTGGGTGTAGAGGTCGTTCGGCAGCCCCGACCATTCGAGCGCCGCGACGGTGCCGAGCAGCGTCAGCGGCACCGCGAGGATCACCGCCAGCGGCTGCAGCCAGCTTTCGTATTGGCCCGCCAGCACGAAATACACCAGCAGCAAAGCGACGGCGAACACGTAGTAGATCTGGTTGCCGACGACCTGCTCCTGATACGACATCCCGGTCCAGGCGGTGCCCATCGACGGCGGCAGCGATTTGGCGGCGACCTCGGTCATCAGCGTCATCGCCTCGCCCGAGCTGAAGCCAGAAGCCGGGCTGCCGACGATCGTGGCGGCGGGATAGAGATTGTACAGCGTCACCAGCGGCGGCCCGACGTCGTCGGTGAGATGGGCGACCGCGCCGAGCGGCACCATCTGCCCGTTCGTGCCTTTCACCTTCAGCTTCAACACGTCGGCGGGCTGCAGCCGGAACGGCGCATCGGCCTGCACATAGACCTGGAACACGTTGTTGAACTTGGTGAACTGGTTGACGTAGGTCGAGCCGAGATAGCTCTCCACCGCCGAGAACACCTGGCCGACGGTGACGCCGAGCGTCTCGGCCTTCATCCGATCGACCACCAGCCGCAGCTGCTTGACGTTGCCCTTGAAGGTCGAGGCGGCGTTGGCGATGCTGGTCTGGGTCGAGGCGTTGGCGGCGAGCTGTCCGGCCGCATTCTGCAGCGCGAGGAAATCGGAGCTGCCGTTCTTCATCTCCACCATCATGGTGAAGCCGCTGGAATTGCCGACTCCCTGGATCGGCGGCGGCAGCAGCACGATCGCGGTCGCCGTGTCGACGCTCAGCAGCGCCTGACGCACCTTGGCGACGATCGCATCGATGCCGAGGTCGGCGGACTTGCGCTGGTCCCAGTTGTGCAGCACGACATAGAGCATGCCGGCATTGTACAGCGTGGCATTGTTGTCGAGCGGCGAGATGCCGGACACCCCGATCACGCTCTCGACGCCGGCGGTCTGCCGCACGATCTCGACCGCCTTCGCGACCGCCGCTTCAGTGCGCCGCGCCGAGGCGGCATCCGGCAGCTTCAGGCTGACGATGAAATAGCCCTGATCCTCGGCCGGCAGGAAGCTGGTCGGCACCCGCGCCAGCCCGTAGAAGGCGACGCCGATCAAAGCGAGCCCGACCAGCGTGGTCGGGATGCTGAACGCCACCAGACGGCGGATCAGCGCGGCGTACACAGTCTCGCAGCGCGCATAGACCGCATTGAACGCGCGATAGACGAAGGCACGCTGTTCGGGCGGCACCGGTGCGCGCAGCCACAGCGCGCATTGCGTCGGCTTCAGCGTCACCGCGTTGACCGCCGAGATCAGCGCGGTGGCGGCGATCACCAAAGCGAACTGCTGATACATCTTGCCGGTCAGCCCCGGCAGCGCCGCGGCCGGCAGGAACACCGCCATCAGCACCAGCGTGATGCCGATGATCGGGCCGAACAATTCGGACATCGCCTTCACCGCGGCCTCGCGGCTCGACATCCCGCCCGAGATGTGCCGGGCGACGCCCTCGACGATGACGATGGCGTCGTCGACCACGATGCCGATCGCCAGCACCAGCGCGAACAGGCTGGTGGTGTTGACCGTGAAGCCCATCAGCGACATCGCCGCGAAGGCGCCGATGATGGTCACCGGCACGGTGGTGGCGGGCACCAGCATCGCCCGCCAGTCCTGCAGGAACAGCAGGATCACCACCAGCACCAGCACCGCGGCGATGATCAGCGTCTCGTAGACTTCGTCGACCGAGGCGGTGATGAATTTGGTGCTGTCGAACGACACTTTGTAGTCCAGCCCGGCCGGGAAGGATTTCGCCATTTCCTTCATCTTGGCGCTGACCGACTGCGCCACGGTCAGCGCATTGGCGCCGGACAACAGCGAGATCGCGATCGCGGCCGACGGCTTGCCGTCCAGCGTCGCGGTCTGGCCGTAGGAGGCGGCGCCCAGTTCGACGCGGCCGAGATCGCCGACGCGGACCAGCTTGCCGCCGCCTTCGTCGACGGCCTTGACCACGATGGTCTCGAAATCGGCCGCGTTGCTGAAGCGGCCGGTGACGTCGAGCGCGTATTGGAAGTTCACCATGTTCGGGGTCGGCGGTCCGCCGACCAGACCGGCGGTGACTTCGCTGCTCTGCTGGCGAATGGCGTTCACGACGTCGCTCGGGGTCAGGCCGTAGCTCTGCAGCCGGTCCGGATCGAGCCAGATCCGCATCGCATAGGAGCCGGAGCCGAGCACCGAGACGTCGCCGACGCCGGGCAGCCGGGCCAGTTCGTTCTGGAGATTGATCTTGGCGTAGTTGGCGAGGAACAGGTTGTCGTACTGGCCGTCCGACGAATACAGGCTGACGAATTCGAGGATCGCGGTCGACTTCTTCTTGACGTTGAGGCCCTGTGTCGACACCGAGGTCGGCAATTGCGCGCTGGCCAGCGAGACGCGGTTCTGCACCAGCACCTGCGCCATGTTCGGATCGGTGCCGATGTCGAAGGTGACGACCAGGCTGTAGCTGCCGTCGCTGGCGCTGGTCGACTGCATGTAGATCATGCCCTCGACGCCGTTGACCTGCTGCTCGATCGGCAGCGCCACCGAGTCCATTACGGTGCGGGCGCTGGCGCCCGGATAGGTCGCCGTCACCGACACCGTCGGCGGCACCACGTCGGGATATTGCGACACCGGCAGCCGCATCAGCGACAGCGCGCCGAGCAGAACGATCAGGAACGCCAGCGTGTTGGAGAGCACCGGCCGTTCGATGAAGAAGCGCGAGAACATGGGACGCCTCGTGACTGCCGATGATCAGGGCTTGGTGGCGCCGGTGCCGGGCGTCAAGGCGGCGGGGGCGGGTTTCGGGGCGGTCGGGGCGGGCGCCATGGCCCCCGCCACCGGGTCCACGGTGTTGCCGGCGACCGCGCGCTGGATGGCGCCGATCACCACTCTGTCGTCGGCGGACAGCCCTTTGCTGATGACGCGGAGCTGCCCCTCCACCGGGCCGGGCGTCACCGCGCGCTGCTCGACGACGTTGGTCTTGCCGACCACCATGACGTAGCTGCCGGTCTGGTTCGACATCACCGCGGTGTCGTCGACCAGCAGCGCCTCGTCGATCTTGCCGACCGGCACGCGGATCCGGACGAACAGGCCGGGCACCAGCGCGACGTCCTTGTTGTCCAGCGCACCGCGCAATTGCAGCGTCCCGGTCGCGGTGTCGACCTGCGGCGCGATGTAATCGACCTTGCCGACATATTGAAATGCGGTGTCGGCCGACAGCGCGACCTGGATCGGCAGCTCGAGGCCGTCCTCGCGCATGGTCTTCAGGGTCTTGCCCTGCTTGGCGAGCGCGTCGCGCAGATTGATCTGCTGCTGCTCGGTGATGTTGAAATAGACGTAGAGCGGATCGACCTGAAGGATGGTGGCGAGCTTGGTCGGACCGGATGAGCCGACCAGCGCGCCGGCATTGGCGAGGCGGCGCGTCACCACGCCGTCGAACGGGGCGCTGACCGTCGCATAAGCGAGCGAGATCTTGGCGAGCTTGAGCGAGGCTTCGCTGGCCGCGACCTGGGCAATGGCGGACGCCAGGGCGGTCTGGGCGTCGTCGACATTGCGCTGGGTGGCGACTTCCTTCGCGCCGAGGGTGGCCTGCCGGTCGTATTCGCGCTGCGCGTTGACCTGCTTGGCCTTGGCGCCGTCGAGCTGCGCCTGCTGCAGATCGACCTGGGCCTGATATTGCGCCGGCTCGATCTTGAACAGCACGCGGCCCTTCTTCACCGCCTCGCCGTCGCGGTAGTCGATGCTCTCCAGAAAGCCCTGCACCCGCGCTTCCAGATCGACCGAGGCGACCGGGGCGGTGTTGCCGGTGAACTCGGCATAGAGCGTGACCGGCGCCCGGGTCGGCGGCGCGACCGTGACCTTGGCGGGCGGCGGCGCCGCGTATGTGTTCTGCTCCTTGCAGCCGGTCAGGAGCAGCGGCGTGCACAGCAGTGCCGCGATGATCGCCGTCCCGCGCGAGAGTCCTCGCGAGGGCGGCAGCGTTGCGACGCGTCCCCACATCATTTCGCCGATCTCCGCCATGTCGCGCCCGATCCCCGACGGGCGACATGGAACCCAGATCAGATTCCCGGAAATCGGTCCATCGAATGCGGCGTCGCGGTGCGGAGGCGAACGGCCGGCAGGCTCATCATTTCGATACAGGATCGGTTGCCGTGGCGGAGTCGGATGGCCGGTATGGAGAAACGCCTCAGCGCGCGCCGGCGTCGCTATGCCCGTTCTTCAAAAATCATCGCCAGATGCACGATGGTGCGGACGGCGGCTTCCATGTCCTGACGGCTGACCCATTCGAGCCGGGAGTGGAAGGCGTGCTCGCCGGCGAAGATGTTGGGGCAGGGCAGGCCCATGAACGACAGCCGCGAGCCGTCGGTGCCGCCGCGAATCGCGGTGGTGACCGGCGTGAGCCCGGCGCGCTGGATCGCTTCGCGGGCATTGGCGACCAACTCGGGATGGCGGTCCAGCACCTGCTTCATGTTGCGGTATTGCTGCTTGATCTCGATGGTCGCGGTCGAGCGCGGGTAATCGCGCATCACCTCGTCGACGATCCGCTGCAGCAGCGCTTCCTTCTCCTGCAGCCCGGCCTCGGTGAAATCGCGGACGATGAAGGCGATCGTCGCCTGCTCCAGCGCGCCGGAGATGCCGATCGGGTGCAGGAAGCCGTCGCGGCCCTCGGTGGTCTCCGGCGAGCAGCCGTCCTTGGGCAGCCGCTCGACGATCGCGGCGGCGATCTTGATGGCGTGCTCGATCTTGCCCTTGGCGAAGCCGGGATGGGCGCTGACGCCGTGGATGGTGACGACGGCGCCGTCGGCCGAGAAGGTCTCGTCCTCGATATTGCCGGCGGTCTCGCCGTCCATCGTGTAGGCGAAATCGGCGCCCAGCTTTTTCAGGTCGACCTTGTCGACGCCGCGGCCGATCTCCTCGTCGGGCGTGAACAGGATCTTGAGCGGCCCGTGCTTGATCTGCGGATGCGCCAGCAGGAACGCGGCGGCGTCCATGATCTCGGCGATGCCGGCCTTGTTGTCGGCGCCGAGCAGGGTGGTGCCGTCGGTGGTGATGATGTCGTGGCCGATCTGTTGCGCCAGCGCCGGATGCTCGGCGGCACGGATGACCTGGGTCGGGTCCGCCTTTAGGACGATGTCGCCACCCTGATAATTCTGCACGATCTGAGGCTTGACGCCTTCGCCTGAACAATCGGGCGAGGTGTCCATATGCGAGCAGAAGCAGATCACCGGGACGTTCGGCTTGGCGGTGGTCGCCGGAATCGTGGCGTAGACGTAGCCGTGGTCGTCGAGATGCGCGTCGGCGAGGCCGAGGTCGCGCAGCTCCTGCGCCAGCAGGGCGCCGAGATTCTTCTGTTTGTCGGTCGAGGGGCAGGTCGGCGAGGCGGGATCGGACTGGGTGTCGATCGCGACGTAGCGCAGGAAGCGCTCGGTGACGCCGTGGCTGAAATCGATCGGGCTGGTGCGGATCGGTGAGGAGTTCACTGCAGGACCGCCAGACCTCGCAAGCCCGGAATACCGGGGTCTTTGGAAGTCGCCATCCCGGGCAGCCGCGCGGCGGCGCCCGGGATCGCGTGGTTGGTTCGAACCGGAAACCTTAGACGGCTAAAGCGTAGGTCATAATTGTAAGTATGTAAGTTGGCCATATTCTATGGGCATTAGATTGATTCTGCGAATTGAAATGTAAACGAGATCATTTGTCGGTTCGGCCGCGATCGACAGTTTGTACTGTGCCATCCAGCTTCAAAAGCGGAATTCCCGCAAGATACGCGTTTCGCTGCCAGCGGAGGAATTTGCTCTCATATTCCTCGATGACACCCTCAAGTTCGATTACGCGGTCTTCCAGGAAGCGAATCCGGCTCTGCAACACCGGGACCACCGTGTCCCTTGTGGTTGCCTTTCGTTTCTTCGGGGCAGCATCTGGGTCCTCACGAAGGCGCTTCTTCGTATCGGCGTAGGCCTTCTTGATTTTGGCATGCGATTGGAGGGCCTGGCGCGTCCACTCTGTGCCTAGCTTCGAATTGACGGCCGCGCGGATGGCTTCCCAGGTGATTTTGGAGTGAGGCCAAGCCAGGATGGTGCTGCGGATACTGTCGACGGTGCCTCTGGTGAGGATCACGCGGATGCCGCGAGCTGCCGGACGCGCTTTCTTCCGCGGCCCGGGCGGCATGCGCCCTGCGCCCTTGCGCGGCAACGAGTCGACAATCCGCTTCGCCATCAATTCCGCCGGTGAAGGATTCGGAACTGACGGATAAGCTGATTCTACCGGTTCGCCGAAGCTGAAACTGGTCTCACTCATACGATACACGCACGCGGTACGAAGGGCGGTGTCAGAACCGCAGGAATCTTCCGATGGCGTCCTGGGCCTCCGGATCGCCGGTCTCGATGGACTCGGCGAAGGCGGGGAAGGCGGACATCTGATAGTCTTCGAAGGGTCTCGAGCCGAACCGCTCGACCAGGCGGCCGACGGCGTAGGCCTGGTCCTTGAATATGCGGGTGGCGGGGCCATCCCTTCCGGGGTCCATCGTGGCCATCGCGTGCTTCGTCAGCGCGAAGGCGCGGGGGTCCATCCCGGTCATTCCGACGGGAATACCGTCCCGAGCGATCGCGACCGCCTTCACCGGCTCCAGCCTGATCATCTCCTGCAGCACCGAGATCTGTTCGTCCGAGGCGCCGTTAAGCTGATCGATGGCCCGGCCGATGGAGCGGCGGGTGTGGATGTGAACCCGGAAGCCCTTGTCGGTCCGCAACGATCGGGAGGGGCCATGAAGGGCGAAGGACTTGTCCGCGAGGCGGACGACCGGAAGCAGGGCATCGATCGCTTCCTGGCGACTCTCCGCCGACGACATCAGGTCCAGGTCGCCCTCGACGATGAGCGAGCGCGGCAGCAGGGCGCCGGCGGCCGCCTCATAGAGATGCAGGCCGGCGCTGCCGATGATCATCAGGTCTTCGCCGAGGAGATCCTTGCGGGACAGCTCCCGCAACACATCGCCGGCGATCGGCTCCAGCAGCCCCATCCGAAGCGCCTTGCCCACCCGGATCAGCGGCTCGATGTCTCGCTTCAGTTCGGCCATGGCCTTGTCGACCTCGGCGCGGGCGCGGTCGAATTCGACCTTTTTGAACTCGGTCTCCGGAGAGCGCCGGCCCAGCGAGTTCATGTGCTTCTTGCCGGTGATCGGATCGGTGAAGTAGGTCGTCAGGTACTCGGCGGCGCCGACCTTCTTCCAGCCCATCGCACCCTTGAACTGCTCCTGCAGCGAGGAGACCATGTCGTAGCGGGCCCACAGTTCGCGGACATCTTCGAGATGCCGGATCTGGGCGCGGTCCATGGTAATGGGTTCAAGCTGACTCATTTCTACCTCATTATGACACATAGTATATTTTCGGTAGAAAAACAAGGTAGGGACGCAGAAAGCGTCTGTTCAGGCTCACCGGGGATCATGAAAGGATCCCCGGCATCTCCCTCCCGCTCAAGACCCTGGCGCCGCCGTGCTCGCGCGCAAGGGCATCCACGCCTGCGGCGCGGACCCTCCCTTGCGCGCTGTGCGCGCCGTCACCGGACGGGCCGCGTGAGGGCGACGCCGGGGATCAGTCAAGCAATCGATCGGGTGTCCGCAGGCGCTTGGCAGGGTGCCGGCCACATGAATCCGGTCGTCCGAAGTTCGGCAGCGGGAGGCTTCGCAACAGCGGTGGCGAAGGCCGCTCGGTCTCCGACGAAGACGACCTGCTGTTCCGCGCGGGTGATGGCGGTGTACAGCCATGACCTATCGACGACACGGCTCGGATAGATCGGGACCACGACCCGTCCGGCGCTCGAGCCCTGGCATTTGTGGCAGGAGACGGCGTAGGCGAGGTCGAGATCGACTAGGTGCTCGGCGCCGAGCGTTTTCGGCAGCGCGTCGCCGTCGAACACCACCGCGATCTCCCGGTTGCCGGGGTCGATTGCGGTCACCCGTCCCATCAGACCGTTGAACAGGCCGGCCCGGTAGTCGTTCTTGCCGAAGATCACGGGTTCGCCGACGGAGAAGCTGCGGCCGAAGAAGCCCTTCATCTCGGCCTGTCCGGCATCGACGTGACGGCGGTGGAAGCGGGCGTTGGTCTCCTCGACGCCAGCGGCGCCGGCGATGGTCGCGGTGACGACGAGAAGACCGGCCGGGTCGCCGAGCCTGGCGACGACACCGTCGAGGGCCTGGGCGATCTCGTCGGGACGGCAGTCGACGAACGAAACGCCGGTTCCGGCGCCGGTGAACGTCGAGAAGTCCGGCATGTCGCCGGCGCGGACGATGGCGGCCGCCGCGGGGATGCCGGTCGCGGCCGCCTGCCGATGCACCTGCGTCAGCGGCAGCGTGATCGACGGATCCTTCACCAGCTTGTGGAAGACGATTCCGAAACCGATCGGCGGCAGCTGAGCCGGGTCGCCGACGAGCAGCAGCCGGCTTTCCGGAAAAAGGCGCCTGGCGATCGCGTGGAGGGTCGGCAGATCGACCATCGAGGCTTCGTCGATCACGACGAGGGTGCGGTCCGTGATCTGGCTCAGCCCATCGAGCTTGCGGCGGTCCTTGTCGGCCTCCTCGTTGGTGGTTTCGGGATCGGCCAGGCGCTCCTCGATATCCTGCCGTTCCTTCAGTTCGGCCAGGGTCCGGGCCAGGGTTTTGGCAAGCCGTCCCGTCGATCGGGACAGGCGCAGCGCGGCCTTGCCTGCGAGCGCGCACAGCAGGACGTCGCCGCCGAGATGTGTCCAGAGGTCGCAGACGACCTTGCATGTGTAGGTCTTGCCGGTCCCGCCGCCGCCGATCATGCAGGCCAGCGGCCGCGACATCATCGCGACCGCTGCTGCGCGCTGTTCCTCGCCCAGAGGCTTGTGTGGACCGGTCAGGTCCGCGAGCAGTTCGGCCCAGCGGCTCGGCGCCATGGCGCTCAGACGGGCTTCCAAGGGGCGGGAGGCGAGGGCGGCGAGGCGCGCCGTCAGGGCGTCCTCAAGTCCGGCGGCGCCGGGCGCGCGCATCAGGTCCCGGTCGGCGAGCACGGCGGCGTTGGCGATCGCCGCGGCGAGGACCGGCGCCGTCCGCCCCTTGTCGATATCGAGGAGGGACGCGACCGCGACCTCGATAGCGGAGGCCCGCGATGCCGTGTCGCCGCGTCGAAGCATCTGCTTGACGGCTTCGTCGGCGGCACCGACGTGGCGGCGCGCATCGGTCGCCGGATCCCGGCCATCCTCGCGCAGCAGGCGGCGGCCCAGTTCGTCGATCCGCTTCCACGACAGCAGCGGCACCATCACGTAGGGGTTGGCGGCCAGCACCTGGGCGGCCGTATCGCCGAGCACGCGCTGCAGACGGCGGACCACGGCGATGTCACGCACGCCCTGCCTGTCGAGCCAGTTGACGAGCTCCGCCTCGCCCCTGGCAGCCTTCCACGCCGACGTGACGAGCAACGCCAGGCGCTGACCGAGGACGGGTTTGTCAGGCGACATGATCGCACCGATCTCGTCCAACATGTCTTCGGTCGCCAGCATCTCGCCGAGGTTCTCGCCGAACGCGTCCCACAGCCGGCCTGCCCGCAGTTGGCCCACCCCGGGGACGTGGCTTGCCAGGAATTGCCTGATCAGGTGGCCCGAGGACAGGATCCGGCGCCCCGCCGTGGCGGCGATCTGGGGGCCGAACGACGACTGGCGGATCTCGCCGTCGATCTCCCAGGTATCGCCGGCCGTGGGAATGCCCAACAGATTATCGAGCGAGGCCCGCACCCGCAGGCGTTGCCCGGTGTTGACCGTGCCGGCGAAGATGATGCCGTACGGCCGCTCGGAGACGATGCTGTCGACGGTGATCCTCACGGCAGCACCGGGCGGGTCCGCAGCGTCTGGCCCGTTTCCTCGAACATGCGCATCTGCTCGCGGAGGCTCTCGATCGTGCGGCGCTGCCGTTCGATGACGGAGGCCTGTTCGGCCACCAGTTTGGACAGTTCGCCGGAGCGCATGTTGGTCCGGCGCATCTTTGCGACGACCTCCTTGTCGAGGTCCTGTTCGCGCAGCCGGTCGCCGATCGCCTTCAGACCCTGTTCGCCGGCGACGGCGTTGATGGCGGCGCGCAATTCGGACTTCTTGAAGAGGTGCTGCTCCTGCGACTGCGGTCGACCCAAGGCGGTGATGATGGCCCGCACGTTGACCTTGCCGTCTGAGGTGGACGGCAGCGTCGGCTGACGATCGCCGACCTGGTCGAGCCAGGTCCGCGCGCGCTCGTCGAGGTAGGCTTCGAGAGCCTCGAGAAGTTCGGGAAGGAGGGACTTGCTCACGCCGGCAGTCTCCGCACAGACGATAATTGCTGGATCATCGGATCTCAAACCTGGACTAAGGTCCCGTCCGGCGTGTCCGGATCGGCGTGCACGGCGATCGTCTTCTTCAAGCCATTGACCATTTTTTCAGTGTGCTCCACCCAGGGGCCGGCGCCAGAGTTGCCGTAGTCCATCTCCGCCTTGGCCAATGCAAGCATGGTCTCATGCTCTACCAGGAGGCGTTCGGCGCGGCCTTTGTGGGTCTCATTGCCCTTGATCACCAGATGGTCGCCGCAGCCTGCGCAGGCGCCATGGCTTGGGCAGGGTGCCATGCTCCAGTCCTGGATGCAGACGCCGATGTCCGTCGTGTGGGCGGTAGCGAAGCGGGACTTCAAGAACCGGTCGCGGTCGGCGAGCGGAAGCGCATCGACGGTAGCAGCGATGGGCCCGTCCACGTGGCCCGTATCGAGCATCGATCGCAGCTGTTTCCCCAGATGTACGCCACCGGTATGGTTGTATGCGGCATTCTGTTCGACGCGCTTGCGTCCGCTCCAGCGGGCGATGTCGAGTTGGGGCAGGCAACCCTCTTGGGCGATAGTGTTGAGGTAGTGCCGAAATGCCTTGGTGGTCACCACGTAGGGACGTTCCTCGGCGTCCGCGATGCCCAGACGCTCGAAGACGGATTTGTGCTTTCCTGCTGTCGAAAGAAAGCAATGAATCTGGGCGATGCCGACGACTTTGATGATCGGATGGACTGTTGCCATGTCGGTTCGGAAGAAGTGATCCGGCACCAGAAACAGATATTTGGACAATGGCGGCGAGCCGGGTGCAAGGACGGGCTGGCTCGCCACGACGGCGGCTTCGAGATCTGCAAGACGACACCAGAAGCGGTGGTCGCGCTTGAAACGATCGACCTTGTGGGCAGCCAGCCAGTACGTGGCGGCTTCCTTGCTCGCGAGGCCGAGAGCATCGGCGACGTCCTTCATCGTAAGGTACATCTCCGGATCACCGAGGCGCCACGGTTCGGCAAGATGGGCCCGGCCCGGATGGGCCTCCATCCACTCAGCGATATTCCTGGCAGGCTGCGTGATCCGTCGGATGTCGTCGAGGGCGCGCAAGGCGACATCGACCATGGGGGTCGGAAACCATTTGACGTCGTCGTCGGCGCCCTTCGATCCCAGGTGGTTGAGACCGTACGCGTCGGACCGTTCGCCGGTCTGCGGATCGGTCTTCTGGCCCTTTCGCAGGCAGTCGTGAGGGCCGCTGAGTAGTTCGTTGATGCGCCAGGGCGCCGACAACATCACCTCGATGACCGAAGCCCGCAGGATATCGGCGTCGTCGCCGTTGTTACGGACCTCGTTGCTCATCGCGATGACGGCGTCGATGACCTCTTCGGATGGAAGCTTTTTGGCCCTTGCCAGTTTGGCGCTGTCGCTGGTCCGGTTGTCCCGCTCCATGCGGACGACGTTGCTGCGGAAGCTGATACGGAAGCGCGAAAGCCCGTGTTTGTTGATGAAGGCGGCGATCTCTTCCAGTCGATCGCCTTGGGATTTTCTCGTTGCGCCCTCCTGCTTGGAGATGGCTGTGGCTGCGGCCACGAAATCTTCCGAAGTGATGCTCCCCGGGTCAAAATCCCGGTCAGAGAGCGTCTCGTACAGGTGTCGCGACGCCTGCAGCAACTTCTTGTAGATGTCCGGTCCGGACTTTCGGGACAACTCGCGCAACACGATCAGCGATTTGATCAGGTTGGCGAAGTCGGTGCGAAACGCTTCGCGGCCTTCCATACTTCTGGTTTCCCGCAGCGTATGGCGGGTGAAGAAGAGACGAGCTGTTTGAGCCGCCGAGGGGACGGCCCGCTTCACGTTAGAAAGGTCCCAGATAGGCTCGTCGAAGACGATGTCCTTTCCGAAAGACCCTAGCGCGCGAGCCCGTGTCGTCAGCGCCTCCAGCGCGGATCTTGCATCGAGAAGCTGGAGGTCGGGTAGGGCGTGGACGTTCATGTCGTTTCTCCTTCGCAGGCACGCACGACGGCGGCCACCGCGAAGATCGTGGCGTCATGGAGCTTCACCATTTGGGGATCGAGCCTGTCTTCCTGTTTCCGCTCCCGTTCCAAGCAGAGCCAGTCGAGGACTTCGCGATGGGGCCCATCTTTCCAAGGCTGGAAGCGAAAACAGGTGTAGCAGCTCATGGGTGCGCGCAGGCCGCATGGACCGGAGCCGCAGGTCCCGAGGTTGCCTGCCTTCTCGATGGGCTTCTCCTTGTGCCGTCGGTACCAAGGGATGCGCTTGGAAGGATCGTCGCCGTTCACGGCTTCGGCCTCGTCACGAACGATGCGCCCCATGAACGCGTCGGCGAGCGGTGCGAGCTTGACGGCGACGGCGGCATCGAGGCGGAATACCTGGGACGCCCGAGTCTCAAAGTAGACCATGACCGTGCCGAGATCCGAGTGATCCAGCATGACCGCGAGCTCCATCGGGCTCACACCTTCCTCGACTGCCCGCGTCGCGTAGGTCCTGCGGAAACGACGGGCGTTGACCTTGAGCCAGTCGCCGGTGCGGTGAGATTTCACCCCGAGCTTGTCTACCGCACTCTGCAGGATGGGCGAGATCTCTTCCGATCGGAGATGCATGGCGAATTCGCGGTAAGGCCCCTCGGATCGGCTTTCATCGATCGAAAATCGGGGAAACAGCGGGTATGCGCAGCCTTCCGGCCACTGCTGCTGCTCACGGGAGGCCTGATTGGCGAGGATGAGGCTGGTCACGGCGCTGCCGACGATGTCGTTGAGCATCTTTTCGTGAGATTGCGATCGGTAGTGGGTGTTTCCCTTTTTGATGCGGGGCACATGCAGTTGCGGATAGATGTGGTCGGTTTCGACATCCTTCATCGGCTTGAAATCCTCTTCGCGCAGGAGTGCATAGGCGAGAGGGTTGCAGCCGAGCGCGATCGCAAGCCATAGCAATGCGTATTCCATTGCCGTCAGCACTTCGCGGCCGGTGGCGTTCAGCTTGGTCTTGAGCGCAGTGAACTCGAACTCGTCGAAGGCGCCTTTCAAAGGGTCCCGAGTACGAACGGCTTCCCCAGTGGGGTTGCCGGGGATCGAAAGCTCCTCGAGCCTTTCAGCAGTCTGTTCGGTGAATTGCAGAAGACCCTGATCGGCACACCACAGGTACCAGTCGCGGATGTAGTGAAGGCGCGACTCTGCGAAATTGGGCATGTGACGCAGTTCGGCGATGACGCGCTCGTCAACATCCGCCCCGGTCTTAATGCACATTCGGATGTGCTCACACTTATGAATGTATGTGAGTGCTTCGAACGTGTTTCTCACGTGATCTGGCGACGCATCCGCGATTTTGTCGGCCAAGAAGGCGGCGATAGCACTTAGAATAGTGCCGGGTTTGATCTTGAGCTGGTGAAAATTAAGGCTGAGATTGCGGACGGGGTGATTGAGCTGCCACCCCCAGCCGGTGGCATCGACCTCCAAACCTGCGAGATCGTAGAGGATGCCTTGCGTAGGAAAATCGTACGGCTCCTTCGAAACAAGCGCGAAATCAGTCATTCTTGCCGTCCTTCGTGGCGATGTCCTGCATTCGGATCGCGATTGCGTTTCCGCGCCGGCGCAGGCGGCCACGTTGATAGTCCATGGCCTCGCCGGAGTGCCGGACGCGGCCTTGAGCTTGATTGCGGATCTGCATCTCGAGTTCGGGAGCGATGCCAAGAAGCTCCGCAGCATCGCCGACGCGGTCGTTCCAGGTCCTGCGCAGTGAATTGGGGGAGAAATCCTTGGGGACGCCGGGCACCGCTCTAAGCGCCCGGAAAACCTGGTCGATCGAACTGAGCGACAGCGGCTGGCCTTCCTGCGACAGGAAGACGTAGGGCGACTTCCTGGCATTCTTGTAGTTCGGTCGGTCGTAAATCATGTAGTCGCCAAGCAGCCGCGCCACTTTCGTGCCGATGGGTACCGGGTGCGCTTCGGTCTTGGTGTTCGGCTCCTGGGCGCGCGGATCGTCCGGATCGTCGGGACGGCGTTCCACTTCGATGTAGGGTTCGTTTCCGTTCAGATGCATGTCGCAGATCTTCAGGCCTCCGCCTTCGCCGCGCCGCAGTCCACCTTCCGAATAGACCGCGATCAGCGCCAGATTGCGCGGCTGGACGTTGGCGTTGAACGGGTTTTTCGGGTGACCGAGGCTGATCCCAGTTGCCAGGGCGGTCTGCTGATCCTTTTCGAGTCCCTCCTTTTTCTTGCCTTTTCTGTGCTTGATCGTGCCGTTGATCCGCTTGCATGTTGCCGTGAGCCTCTTGCGGGCTGCCGGCCACCTCTCGTCGCGGGCGGACATCCTGGAGAGCACGTGGTCGCCGTGCCAGGCGATGTAGGCGGAAATCGCCTTGAGGCGCATGGACCAATGAGGGGGCTCGACGGTGGCGGACTCGCTGCCGGGCGATCGGTTTACCCTCATGGCGAACCGCAGGGCGGCGATCTCCGACATCGTGAAGAGGTCGAGCTTCTCGATGCGCTCCTGCAGCGGGATACCTTGGTCCCCGCACCAGTTGTGCAGCATGCAGATCGCGGTGGCATGGGTTTGCATCGTAGACAGCGCCATGCTGCTGGGCCGAAGCGAGATCATGCAATACAGGTTCGGCCAGTCGACCGGGAATCCCTTCGCGTTCACCGTGAGGACATGCCGGTCGCCCTCAGGCAGACGGATGACCTTGGTGGTCAGCGGATAAATCTCTGTGAACCGATTATGCACACCACGCCCATGATCAAACTCGGGCGATAGCTGTCATTCTTCGCTGCGGGGTTACAGTTGCAAATTTTGCAACTCGGACGATTTCAATAAGTCGCTGTCTCGCAGTCGTTTCTGGTATTTTCGTTTACAAAAACGCACATCTTGCGGATTTGATGCACTACTCGTTTACACTTTATAAAATGAATTTGGGCCCAGAAACATCGAGTTTCCAGGCCCAAATGGCAGATTTCGTTTACACTTTTACCAACCTACGTTCTAGATGGCTTCCTTGAGTTCCTTGGCGGCGCGGAACGCGACCTTCTTGCTGGCCTTGATCTGGATGGTCTCGCCGGTGGCCGGGTTGCGGCCGGTGCGGGCGGCGCGCTTGCGGACCTGGAGGATGCCGAGGCCGACGATGCGGATGCGCTCGCCCTTCTTCAGATGCTTGGTGATGCGGGTGACCAGGTCACCGAGAATCGCTTCGGTCTGCTTCTTCGACAGCTCGTGCTCTTCGGCGAGCGCCGCAGCGAGATGCTTCAGGGTGACGGTGGTGGGTGTCGCGGCTTTCGCAACTGCTTTCTTCGCCATATTTAGCCCTCCGGGTTTTGTAGCGGCTTAGGAAACTAAGACGTAGCAGGCCTTAGACGATTCGGGTGGGCGCTGCATACGCTGTTTCGCCCGTAAACAGCCCATTATTTGCATTGGCGGCCCGAAAATCGCCGACATCAAAGGACAACAGCGCCGTCCGGCGCGCGAAAACGCTCCCGTCGCGCAATCGGCTTGACTTGAGAAGGGCGCCCCGGTAGATCGACCGCCTGCGCGGTGACGCAACCACGCGGGAGTAGCTCAGTTGGTTAGAGCGCCGGCCTGTCACGCCGGAGGTCGCGGGTTCGAGCCCCGTCTCTCGCGCCATTTAGCCCTGTAAAACCAGGCGTTTGGCGAAAACCGCAGCGATCCCCCACAATCCTCGATGATCTCGCCCGCAACGCATCTTGATGCGCGCGCAATGGCTCGCCGGCGTGCGCTTGCGCCTGACGAGGCCACGCTGCCGTGTCGACGGCGCGCGTGACGCGGCCGGCCGCGCTGCGGGTTCGGTTCGGCATGTTGTGGAGAACTGGCCGGGGCGGGCGCTGGCCCCTCGGAATCGTCACAGGCCGGAAAAGCAAAGGCCGCCCGGAGGCGGCCGATCTCAACGATCCGTGACGGGAGGGTGCGAAGGCCGCCCTGCGGCTTATCTCACCGTCGACGTCTCGGAGCTGGTGATGGTGATCTGCTTGGTCGGCTTCACGACGTGGGCCGTCTGGCTGTAGTCGGAGCTGACCCGGGCGGTAATGCTGAAGGCGGTGACGGCGATGCCGGCGACCAGTGCGACCACCACGATTTTCAGGTGGGTGGCCCGATCCGCCGAATGAATGGAGTGGTTCATCTGTCGCCTCCGCGCGGTGCTTGTTGCCGCTTCGATGCACAGACAAATACCCGGCGTGTGTTTCAGGAAAGTTTCGCGGGTTCCGAAAATGGTTTCGTCCAATTCCGGTATGGTTTCCGGGAGGTATACGGCCGATTTCAGTGCTTGCAGCCAAGCTTTGAACGGCGGTTTGAAAGTGTGTCCGGCAAAACCCTAGGACATGTCCGCATGGCGAGGTACCTCGTTGTCAACACAGCTTGTCTTGCGCCCCCTGTTGCACTGCGCTAAGCGGTAGAACAATTCAAATGCAAACGAGTCTGCGGCGGTGCACCAACCGCGGGATAGGGAACGGTGATGAGCGGCATCCTGCCGAACTATCTACCAATCGTCGTATTCATTCTTGTTGCGGCTGGACTGAGCTTCGTGCTGCTGGTGGCGCCTTTTGCCGTCGCCTATCAGCAGCCCGACCCCGAAAAGCTCTCGGCTTATGAATGCGGGTTCAACGCTTTCGGCGACGCTCGCATGAAGTTCGACGTCAGGTTTTACCTGGTCGCCATTCTCTTCATCATCTTCGATCTCGAAGTCGCCTTCCTGTTTCCCTGGGCGGTGGCGTTCGGCAAGCTCGGCGCAACCGGCTTCTGGTCGATGATGGTGTTTCTCGGCGTGCTGACCGTCGGCTTCGCGTATGAGTGGAAGAAGGGCGCGCTGGAATGGGATTGAGTCCGAACGCCATGCAGCAGACGCCGTCGCTCCGCCCGGAAGGCGCGCAGCCGATGATCGCGCGGGCCCCGAGCGGCATCATCGATCCGAATACCGGCAAGCCGGTCGGAGCCGACGATCCGTTCTTCCTCAACGTCAATCGCGAGCTGTCCGACAAGGGTTTCTTCGTCGCCGCCACCGACGATCTGATCACCTGGGCGCGCACCGGCTCGCTGATGTGGATGACCTTCGGTCTCGCCTGCTGCGCGGTCGAGATGATGCAGCTGTCGATGCCGCGCTACGACGCCGAGCGCTTCGGCTTCGCGCCGCGCGCGTCGCCGCGGCAGTCCGACGTGATGATCGTGGCCGGCACCCTGACCAACAAGATGGCTCCGGCGCTGCGCAAGGTCTACGATCAGATGCCGGAACCGCGCTACGTGATCTCGATGGGATCCTGCGCCAACGGCGGCGGCTATTATCACTATTCGTACTCCGTGGTGCGCGGCTGCGACCGCATCGTCCCGATCGACATCTACGTGCCGGGATGCCCGCCGACCGCAGAAGCCCTGCTGTACGGCGTGATGCTGCTGCAGAAGAAGATCCGTCGGACCGGCACGATCGAACGCTGAACCGCGAACGCTGAAGAAGAAAGCTGCTTCATGGACGACAACGGGCTCGACACCCTGGGTCAGACGATCGTCGGCGCCTTGCCGGGCGCCGCGATCGGGCACGCGGTCGCGTACGGCCAGCTGACGGTGACGATCGACGCCGCGAAGGTGGTGGAGGTCGCGCGCTTCCTGCGTGACGATCCGCGCTGCCGCTTCGTCAACATCGTCGACGTCACCGCGGTCGACTATCCCGGCCGGGTGCCGCGGTTCGATCTGGTCTACCACTTCCTGTCGCCGACGCTGAACGCGCGCATTCGGCTGCGCGCCGAGGTCGGCGAGACCACGATGGTGCCGTCGATCATCGACGTGTTTCCGGGCACCGACTGGTTCGAGCGCGAGGTCTACGATCTGTACGGCATCGTCATCACCGGCCATCCCGACATGCGCCGGCTGCTGACCGACTACGGCTTCGACGGCCATCCGCTGCGCAAGGATTTCCCGCTCACCGGCTTCGTCGAGGTCCGCTACGACGACGACCAGAAGCGGGTGGTCTACGAGCCGGTGCGGCTCAACCAGGAATTCCGCAAGTTCGACTTCTTGTCGCCGTGGGAAGGCGCGGACTATCCGATCCTGCCGGGTGACGAGAAGGCAGGGGTGAAGCCGTGATCCCATTCGCTATTCGCCATTCGCTACTCGCCCATCTTCGGAGCTTGTCCCATGGCTGATGCCGCCGTCGCCGCTCACGAAGGCTCGGCCCCGGGCCTGCGCAACTTCACGATCAATTTCGGGCCGCAGCATCCGGCCGCGCACGGCGTGCTCCGGCTGGTGTTGGAGCTCGACGGCGAGGTGGTCGAACGGGTCGATCCGCATATCGGCCTGTTGCATCGCGGCACCGAGAAGCTGATCGAGCAGAAGACCTATCTACAGGCGATCCCGTATTTCGACCGGCTCGACTACGTCGCGCCGATGAATCAGGAGCACGCGTTCTGCCTCGCGGCGGAGAAGCTGCTCGGCATCGAAGTGCCGCGCCGCGCCCAGCTGATCCGCGTGCTGTATTGCGAGATCGGCCGCATCCTGTCGCATCTCCTCAACGTCACCACGCAGGCGATGGACGTCGGCGCGCTGACGCCGCCGCTGTGGGGCTTCGAGGAACGCGAAAAGCTGATGATGTTCTACGAGCGCGCCTCCGGCAGCCGGATGCACGCCGCGTATTTCCGCGTCGGCGGCGTCCACCAGGACCTGCCGCCGCAGCTGGTCGCCGACATCGACACCTGGTGTGACAACTTCATCCAGACGGTCGACGATCTCGAGACGCTGCTGACCAACAACCGCATCTTCAAGCAGCGCAACGTCGACATCGGCGTGGTGACGCTGGAGCAGGCGTGGGAGTGGGGCTTCTCCGGCGTGATGGTGCGCGGCTCGGGCGCCGCCTGGGACCTGCGCAAATCGCAGCCCTACGAATGCTACGCCGAGATGGATTTCGACGTTCCGATCGGCAAGAACGGCGACTGCTACGACCGCTACTGCATCCGCGTCGAAGAGATGCGGCAGTCGGTCAAGATCATGAAGCAGTGCATCGCCAAGCTGCGCGAGCCCGCCGGCCAGGGCCGCGTCGCGGTCGACGACAACAAGATCTTCCCGCCGCGCCGCGGCGAGATGAAGCGTTCGATGGAATCGCTGATCCATCACTTCAAGCTCTACACCGAAGGCTTCCGCGTGCCGGAAGGCGAGGTCTACGTCGCGGTCGAGGCGCCGAAGGGCGAGTTCGGCGTGTATCTGGTCTCGGACGGCAGCAACAAGCCGTACAAGTGCAAGATCCGCGCGCCGGGCTTCGCGCATCTGCAGGCGATGGACTTCATCTGCCGCGGCCATCTGCTCGCCGACGTCTCGGCGATCCTCGGTTCGCTCGACATCGTGTTCGGAGAGGTCGATCGGTGATCGCGCCTCCGCCCATCCAGTTCGACCGCGCCACCGGCGCGCTCGAGGGCGCAACCGCCCTCGAGCGGGCGGCGGCGTACGCGCTGGTGATGGGCGCACGGGTGTCCTCGACGTTCTCGTATCGCGGCTACAACGCCGCGGCGAATTTGATGCGCAAGGCGCTGCCGCAGCGCGACATTGCCATCAAGCTCAATCCCGACGCGACCTTCGTGTTCCCGTACGCCGACGGCTACTGGAGCAAGCTGCTCGAACGCTCGTATCGCTACGAGATCGAGCTCGATCTGCTGTTCGCGGATTCCGTCGACGTCGACTACACGCTGGTCGATTGCGGCGCCAATTACGGCTACTGGTCGGTGCTGGTATCGAGCAAGCCGTTCGGCGCGCACCGCGCGATCGCGATCGAGCCGTCGCGCGACAATTTCGCCCGGCTGACGCACAACGCCCGGGTCAACGGCAATCGCTTCGAGACGATGAAATGCGCGATCGGCGCCGCCCGCGGCACCGCGCGGCTGTCCGGCACCAAGCACGAGGCGTTCAGCATCGTCGGCAAGTCCGACGCCGCCGGTGAGGACGTTCCGGTGATGCGGCTCGACGATCTGCTCGACGACGGCAAGATCGCCGTCGGCGGCAAGTATCTGGTCAAGCTCGACGTCGAAGGCGTCGAGATCGACGCGATCCGCGGCGGCGAGCGGCTGCTGAAGGAAGACACCGCCATCCTCTGCGAGGAGCACGGCAGCGATCGCGATCACACCGTGTCGCGCTTCATCCTCGACCACACGCCGCTGAAGCTGGTGGTCTACGACCCCGGCAGCAACCGGTTCGAGGCCGTCGTCGACCTGTCCATCCTCGACCGCATCAAGGTCGCGTCGAATGTCGGCTACAACGTCGTCGGCACTGCGAGCGCGTTCTGGCAGTCCCGGATCGAAAATCTGAATGCGAGCGCGGCCAAACGCGCGATGAGAAACTGATCATGTCCGTTCGTCGTCTGGCTCCCAAGGAGCTGCAACCCGAGAGCTTCGCCTTCACCGAGGAAAACCTCGCCTGGGCGAAGCGCGAGATCACCAAATACCCGCCCGGCCGCCAGTTCTCGGCGGTGATCGCGATCATGTGGCGGGCGCAGGAGCAGTGCGGCGGCTGGCTGCCGGAAGCGGCGATCCGCGCGATCAGCGACATGCTGGAGATGCCGCACATCCGCGCGCTCGAAGTCGCGACCTTCTACACGATGTTCCAGCTCAATCCGGTCGGTAAAAAGGCGCACGTCCAGGTCTGCGGCACCACGCCGTGCCGGCTGCGCGGCGCCGGCGAGCTGATCGAGGTCTGCAAGAGCCGCATCCATCACGATCCGTTCCACCTCTCCGCCGACGGCGACTTCTCGTGGGAAGAGGTCGAGTGCGCTGGCGCCTGCGTCAACGCCCCGATGGTGCAGATCTGGAAGGATACCTACGAGGATCTCACGCCGGAGAGCCTCAACAAGGTGCTCGACGGTTTCGCCGCCGGAAACCCGCCGAAGCCCGGTCCGCAGAACGGCCGTCAGTACGCTGCGCCGAGTACCGGTCCGACCACGCTGAAGCACGGTGGTATCAACGTCGCCACCGACACCCATGACGGTCCGGCGCTGACCGATCAGGAGCCGAAGAAGGCGACCGAGGCGGCGAATGTTCAGGAACGCCCGGCGCCGAAAGCGCCGGCTGCGGACGCCAGCGAAAAGAACCCGCCATCATGACCGCGCCGAACAAAGCGGCCTTGGGCCGCGTCGAGAGGGCCGAAACGATGCGCCAGCCGGTCTATATCGCGATGCACGCGGTGGTCGCTGCCGGATTCATTTTTCTGCTGCAGCGCTACGCGTTGAGTGCGACACTTGAATCGAGCCTGATCTGGGCGCTCACCTTCGGTGGATGCGCTGCCGGGCTCGCTTACATGCAATCCAATCGCTGACAGGGAACGCCGCAAGCCATGCTGGACGACAAGGACCGCATCTTCCGGAACCTGTACGGGCTCGACGACTGGGGCCTCAAAGGCGCGCGCCGTCGCGGCCAATGGGAAGGCACCAAGGCGATCATCGACAAGGGCCGTGACTGGATCATCAGCGAGATGAAGGCGTCGGGCCTGCGCGGCCGCGGCGGCGCCGGCTTCCCGACCGGTCTGAAATGGTCCTTCATGCCGAAGGACAATGCCGACGGCCGGCCGAGCTACCTCGTCGTCAACGCCGACGAGTCCGAGCCGGGCACCTGCAAAGACCGCGAGATCATGCGGCACGATCCGCACACGCTGGTCGAAGGCTGCCTGATCGCCGGCTGCGCGATGGGCGCCCATGTCGGCTACATCTACGTCCGCGGCGAGTTCATCCGCGAGCGCGAGCATCTGCAGGCGGCGATCGATGAGGCCTACGAGGCCAAGCTGATCGGCAAGGACAACGTCCACGGCTGGCCGTTCGACCTCTACGTCGCGCACGGCGCCGGCGCCTATATCTGCGGCGAAGAGACCGCGTTGCTCGAGAGCCTCGAAGGCAAGAAGGGCCAGCCGCGGCTGAAGCCGCCGTTCCCGGCCAATGTCGGCCTGTACGGCTGCCCGACCACGGTCAACAACGTCGAGTCGATCGCGGTGGCGCCGGACATCCTGCGCCGCGGCGCGTCGTGGTTCGCCGGCATCGGCCGCCCGAACAACGTCGGCACCAAGCTCTACGGCATCTCCGGCCACGTCAACACGCCCTGCGTCGTCGAAGAGGCGATGAGCATTCCGTTCCGCGAGCTGATCGAGAAGCACGGCGGCGGCATCCGCGGCGGCTGGGACAATCTGCTGGCGATCATTCCCGGCGGCGCGTCGTGCCCGCTGATCCCGGCGGCAGACTGCCAGGACCTGATCATGGATTTCGACGGCACCCGCGCGGTGAAGTCGAGCTTCGGCACCGCCGGCGTCATTGTCATGGACAAGTCCACCGACGTCGTCGCCGCGATCGCCCGCATCAGCTATTTCTTCAAGCACGAGAGCTGCGGCCAGTGCACGCCGTGCCGCGAAGGCACCGGCTGGATGTGGCGCGTGCTCGACCGGATGGTGCACGGCCGCGCGCACAAGCGCGAGATCGACATGCTGCTGGAAGTCACCAAGCAGGTCGAAGGCCACACCATCTGCGCGCTCGGCGACGCCGCGGCCTGGCCGATCCAGGGCCTGATCCGCGCCTTCCGTCCGGAGATCGAGCGCCGCATCGACGATTTCTCGCGCAAGGCCACGCTCGACGATCAGGGCGTGCTCGATCCGGCGCACATGGTCGCGGCGGAGTAGGGGGTCGAAATGGAACAGGGTCCGGACAATCTCCTGCTCGCGATGCTTCGCAAGATCGACCAGCGTACCGAACGCATGGCGGACGATCTGCGGGACGTGAAGGTCCGACTGACTGGAGTGGAGGGAGGTCTGGCTGGCGTCAACCGCCGGCTCGATCGCCTGGAAGAACGAGTCGATCGGATCGAGCGTCGTCTCGAACTATCCGATCAGCCGCACTGATCGTTCGCCGACTATGAGAGTGACTGGAACGATATGATCAAGATCATCGTCGACGGCAAGGAAGTCGAGGTTCCGCCGGAATACACCCTGCTGCAGGCCTGCGAGTCGGCCGGCGCGGAGATTCCGCGGTTCTGTTATCACGAGCGGCTGTCGATCGCCGGCAACTGCCGGATGTGTCTGGTCGAGCTCAAGGGCACGCCGAAGCCGGTGGCGAGCTGCGCCTGGGGCGTGCGCGATTGCCGGCCCGGCCCGAACGGCGAACCGCCGGAGATCAACACCAAGTCTCCGATGGTGAAGAAGGCCCGCGAGGGCGTGATGGAGTTCCTGCTGATCAACCATCCGCTCGACTGCCCGATCTGCGATCAGGGCGGCGAGTGCGACCTGCAGGATCAGGCGATGGGCTACGGCGTCGACACCAGCCGGTTCGCCGAGAACAAGCGCGCGGTCGAGGACAAGTATCTCGGCGTGCTGGTCAAGACCTCGATGACCCGCTGCATCCAGTGCACCCGCTGCGTGCGCTTCGCCGCCGAAGTCTGCGGCGTGCCGGAGATGGGCGCGACCGGCCGCGGCGAGGACATGGAGATCACCACCTATCTCGAGAATGCGCTGACCTCGGAGCTGCAGGGCAATCTGGTCGACATCTGCCCGGTGGGCGCGCTGACCTCGAAGCCGTACGCGTTCGCGGCGCGGCCCTGGGAGCTCGGCAAGACCCAGTCGGTCGACGTCATGGACGGCGTCGGCTCGGCGATCCGGGTCGACACCCGCGGCCGCGAGGTGATGCGGATCCTGCCGCGCGTCAACGAGGCGATCAACGAGGAGTGGATCTCCGACAAGACCCGCCACGTCATCGACGGGCTGCGCACCCAGCGGCTCGACCGGCCTTACGTCCGTGACGGCGGCAAGCTGCGTCCGGCGAGCTGGCCGGAAGCGTTCGCGGCGATCAAGGCGAAGCTCGCCGGCGTCAATGGCAACAAGATCGGCGCGATCGCCGGCGATCTCGCCGCGGTCGAGGAGATGTTCGCGCTCAAGCAATTGCTGGCGGCGCTCGGCTCGTCGAACCTGGCGGCGCAGAACGTCGCGTCGTTCGACCCGAAGGCGGGGCGGGCGTCCTACATCTTCAATCCGACCATCGCCGGCATCGAACAGGCCGACGCGCTGCTGATCATCGGCTCCAACCCGCGCAAGGAAGCGGCGATCCTCAACGCCCGCATCCGCAAGCGCTGGCGCGCCGGCGGCCTGCCGATCGGCGTGATCGGCGAGCAGGCCGATCTGACCTATCCGACCGAGTATCTCGGCGCCGGCGCCGACACGCTGGCTGACATCGCGTCGGGCAAGCATTCGTTCGCCGAGACGCTGAAGAACGCCAAGAACCCGATCGTGCTGATCGGCGCGGCTGCGACCTCGCGCCGCGACGGCGCGGCGCTGCTGGCGGCGGCCGCCAAGCTCGCGGTCGATGTCGGCGCGCTGAAGGACGGCTGGAACGGCTTCGCCGTGCTGCACCCGGCGGCCTCCAGCGTCGGCGCGCTGGACATCGGCTTCGTGCCGGGCACCGACGGCATCGACGCGGCGCAGATGAGCACCGCCGGCGCGGTCGACGTGCTGTTCTCGCTCGGCGCCGACGAGGTGAAGCTGCCGGACGGCGCCTTCGTGGTCTATATCGGCACCCATGGCGACCGCGGCGCGCATCGCGCCGACGTCATCCTGCCGGGCGCGGCCTATACCGAGAAGTCGGGCATCTACGTCAACACCGAGGGCCGGGTGCAGATCGCCAACCGCGCGTCGTTCCCGCCGGGCGAGGCGCGCGAGGACTGGTCGATCATCCGGGCGCTGTCGGACGCGCTCGGCCAGAAGCTGCCCTACGATTCGCTGGCGGCGCTGCGCAAGGCGATCTTCGCCGCCGTGCCGCATCTGATGCGGGTCGACCAGATCGAGGCCGGTGACGCCGGCGCCGTGCGCACGCTCGCCGCCGCCGGCGGCAGCGTCGACAAGGCGCCGCTCAAGCCGGCGATTGCCGATTTCTACATGACCAACCCGATCGCGCGGGCCTCCGCCGTGATGGCGGAATGCTCCCGCCTCGCGTCGGGACAGATGCTGACGGCGGCGGAGTAGGCGGGACCCATGGCTGATTTCTTCATGACCAACCTGCTGCCGCTGCTGATCGTGATCGGTCAGAGCTTCCTGCTGCTGACCATCCTGCTGATCACCATCGCCTACGTGCTGCTCGCCGACCGCAAGATCTGGGCGGCGGTGCAGATCCGGCGCGGCCCGAACGTGGTCGGCCCGTGGGGGCTGCTGCAGTCGTTCGCCGACCTGATCAAGATGGTGGTGAAGGAGCCGGTGATCCCGTCCGGCGCCAACAAGGGCGTGTTCCTGCTGGCGCCGCTGGTGACCTGCGTGCTGGCGCTCGCCGCCTGGGCGGTGATCCCGGTCAACGCCGGCTGGGTGATCGCCGACATCAACGTCGGCGTGCTCTACATCCTCGCGGTGTCGTCTCTGTCGGTCTACGGCATCATCATGGCCGGCTGGGCGTCGAACTCGAAATACCCGTTCCTCGCCGCGCTGCGCTCGGCGGCGCAAATGGTGTCCTACGAGGTCTCGATCGGTTTCGTGGTGATCTGCGTGCTGCTCTGCGTCGGTTCGCTGAACCTGACCGCGGTGGTCGAGGCGCAGAACTCGAAATGGGGCATGCTGGGCTGGTACTGGCTGCCGCTGTTCCCGATGTTCGTGGTGTTCTACGTCTCGGCGCTGGCCGAGACCAACCGCCCGCCGTTCGACCTGGTCGAAGCCGAGTCCGAACTGGTGGCCGGCTTCATGGTCGAGTACAGCGCCACGCCCTACATGCTGTTCGTGCTCGGCGAATACGTCGCGATCGCCACGATGTGCGCGATGGCGACGATCCTGTTCCTCGGCGGCTGGCTGCCGCCGGTGCCGTACGCGCCTTTCACCTGGGTCCCGGGAGTCGTCTGGTTCCTGCTCAAGGCGTTCTTCATGTTCTTCCTGTTCGCGATGGCGAAGGCGATCGTGCCGCGCTACCGCTACGACCAACTGATGCGGCTCGGCTGGAAGGTGTTCCTGCCGCTGTCGCTGGCGATGGTGGTGATCGTCGCCGCCGTCCTGCAATTCGCGGGGCTCGCGCCGAAATGAGGCCGTCATGAATATCAACGCAACCGCCCGTTCGCTGCTGCTGACGGAATTCGTATCGGCGTTCTTCCTCGCCATGCGCTATTTCTTCAAGCCGAAGCCGACGATCAATTATCCTTTCGAGAAGAATCCGATCTCGCCCCGCTTCCGCGGCGAGCACGCGCTGCGCCGCTATCCCAACGGCGAAGAGCGCTGCATCGCCTGCAAGCTGTGCGAGGCGGTGTGCCCGGCGCAGGCGATCACCATCGAGGCCGGTCCGCGGCGCAACGACGGCACCCGCCGCACCGTGCGCTACGACATCGACATGGTGAAGTGCATCTATTGCGGGCTGTGCCAGGAGGCCTGCCCGGTCGACGCGATCGTCGAGGGGCCGAACTTCGAATTCGCCACCGAGACCCGCGAAGAGCTGTATTACGACAAGGCTCGGCTGCTCGCGAACGGTGATCGTTGGGAGCGCGAGATCGCAAAGTCGATCGAACTCGACGCGCCGTACCGGTGAGCTGACGCCATGTCCATGCCTGTCCTGTTCTTCTATCTCTACGCCGGGGCCGCGATCGCCGCCGCGGTGATGGTGGTGTTCGCGCGCAACCCGGTGCACTCCGCGCTGTTCCTGATCCTGGTGTTCGTCAACGCCGCCGGCATGTTCGTGCTGATGGGCGCCGAATTCCTGGCGATGATCCTGATCGTGGTCTATGTCGGCGCCGTCGCCGTGCTGTTCCTGTTCGTGATCATGATGCTCGACGTCGACTTCAGCCGGCTGCGCGAAGGCTTCCTCGAATATCTGCCGTTCGGCCTGTTGATCGGCTTCATCTTCCTCGCCGAGCTGCTGCTGCTCGCCGGCGGCTGGGTGATCACGCCGACCGTCACCAAGACGATCACGGCGCCGATCCCGGCGGGCGTCAGCAACACCGAGGCGCTCGGCCTGGTGCTGTACACCCGCTACATCCACTACTTCCAGATCTCGGGCATGATCCTGCTGGTGGCGATGATCGGCGCGATCGTGCTGACGCTGCGCCACAAGAAGTCGGTGAAGCGGCAGAACATCGCCGAGCAGAACGCCCGGACCAAGGAGGCCGCGATGGCGATCCGTCAGGTCAAGCCGGGGCAGGGACTGTCCGACAGCGACGCCGCGGAGTGGGTGCGATGAACGAGATCGGTCTGGGTCACTTCCTGTCGGTCGCCGCCGTGCTGTTCACGCTCGGCATCCTCGGCATCTTCCTCAACCGCAAGAACGTCATCATCATCCTGATGTCGATCGAGCTGATCCTGCTCGCCGTCAACATCAACCTGGTGTCGTTCTCGATCTATCTCAACGACATCGTCGGCCAGGTGTTCGCGCTGCTGGTGCTGACCGTCGCCGCGGCCGAGGCCGCGATCGGCCTGGCGGTGCTCGTGGTGTTCTTCCGCAACCGCGGCACGATCGCGGTTGAAGATATCAACCTGATGAAGGGCTAGGGCATGATCGTCCATCAACCGCCGCGGACCCGCGGCGCGATCCGGCTCGAAGCGAAGGCGCGCGCATGATCCAGGCTATCGTATTCCTGCCGCTGATCGGCGCGCTGATCGCAGCGCTGATCGCTCTGGCCGGCGCCCATGCCCGCAACCCGAGCGGCGACACCGTCGAGCACGGCGACCATGGCCACGGCCACGGCGCGCACGGCCATGACGCCCACGGTCACGATGCCCACGCCCATGCGGGGCACGACGACGGCCACGACGATCACGGCCACGGCCCGGTCGAGCCGGCGGCGTTCGGCTCGCGCACCACCGAGGTGATCACCACCGCGCTGCTGCTGATCTCCTGCGCGCTGTCCTGGGTGACGCTGGTCGATGTCGGCTTCATGCACCACGACGCCCGCGTCGCGCTGTTCCCGTGGATCAATTCGGGCGACCTGCAGGTCGCGTGGGCGCTGCGCGTCGACACCCTGACCGCGGTGATGCTGGTGGTGGTGACGACGGTGTCGTGCCTCGTCCATCTGTATTCGATCGGCTACATGCACGAGGACCCGCATCGGCCGCGGTTCTTCGGCTATCTGTCGCTGTTCACCTTCGCGATGCTGATGCTGGTGACCGCCGACAATCTGGTGCAGCTGTTCTTCGGCTGGGAAGGCGTCGGTCTGGCGAGCTATCTGCTGATCGGGTTCTGGTACCAGAAGCCCTCGGCCAACGCCGCCGCGATCAAGGCCTTCGTCGTCAACCGCGTCGGCGATTTCGGCTTCTCGCTCGGCATTTTCGCGGTGTTCATGCTGGTCGGCTCGACCGATTTCGACACCATCTTCGCCGCCGCGCCGGGGCTGACCGGCAAGACCATCAACTTCTTCGGCTGGCAGGCCGATGCTCTGACGCTGTGCTGCCTGCTGCTGTTCATGGGCGCGATGGGCAAGTCGGCGCAGTTCCTGCTGCACACCTGGCTGCCGGACGCGATGGAAGGCCCGACCCCGGTGTCGGCGCTGATCCACGCCGCCACCATGGTCACCGCGGGCGTCTTCATGGTCGCCCGGCTGTCGCCGCTGTTCGAACTGGCGCCGACCGCGCAGGCCTTCGTGATGCTGATCGGCGGCACCACCGCGCTGTTCGCCGCGACGATCGGTCTGGTGCAGAACGACATCAAGCGGATTGTGGCGTATTCGACCTGTTCGCAGCTCGGCTACATGTTCGTGGCGATGGGCGCGGGCGCCTATTCGGTCGGCATGTTCCATCTGTTCACGCACGCCTTCTTCAAGGCGCTGCTGTTCCTGGGCGCGGGCTCGGTGATCCACGCGATGCACCACGAGCAGGACATCCGTCACATGGGCGGGCTGAAGGACAAGATCCCCTTCACCTACATCGTGATGGTGATCGGCACGCTGGCGCTGACCGGCTTCCCGCTGACCGCCGGCTATTTCTCCAAGGACGCGATCATCGAGGCGGCCTACGTCTCGCACAATCCGATGGCGTTCTACGGCTTCCTGATGACGGTCGTCGCCGCGCTGCTGACCTCGTTCTATTCGTGGCGTCTGATCTTCAAGACCTTCCACGGGGAGCCGCACGACCAGAAGCACTATGAAGCCGCGCACGAGAGCCCGCTGACGATGACGATCCCGCTGTTCGTCCTCGCGGTCGGTGCGCTCGCCGCCGGCTATCCGTTCAAGGAGCTGTTCGCCGGCCACGGCATCGAGGAGTTCTTCCGCGCCTCGCTGAAGATGCATCCCGGCATCATCGAGGAGATGCACCACATCCCGGCCGGCATCGCCTACCTGCCGACGGTGATGATGGTGCTGGGCTTCCTGGTGTCGTGGATGTTCTACATCCGCCGGCCTTATCTGCCGGTCGAACTCGCGACCCAGCATCCGCTGCTGTACAATTTCCTGCTCAACAAATGGTACTTCGACGAGCTGTACGACGTGATCTTCGTGCGGCCGGCGAAGTGGATCGGGCGGCAGCTCTGGAAGAAGGGTGACGGCATGCTGATCGACGGTCTCGGGCCGGACGGCGTGTCCGCCCGCGTGCTCGACGTCACCCGCGGCGTCGTCAAGCTGCAGACCGGTTATCTCTATCACTACGCTTTCGCGATGCTGATCGGCGTGGCCGGTCTGATCACCTGGTTCATGCTCGGCGGGGGAGGCCGCTAATGTCGGCTTCAATCATGACCTGGCCGGTGCTGTCGGTCGTCACCTTCCTGCCGCTGGTCGGCGCGGCGCTGGTCTATCTCAGCCGCGGCGACGACGACGCGGCGCGCGGCAATGCGCGCTGGATCGCGCTGTGGACCACGCTGATCACCTTCGCGGTGTCGCTGATCCTGGTGGCGCGCTTCGACGCCGCCGACCCCGGCTTCCAGTTCGTCGAAAAAGCGCCGTGGCTCGGCGCCACCATCACCTATCACATGGGCGTCGACGGCATTTCTCTGCCGTTCGTGATCCTGACCACCGCGCTGATGCCGTTCTGCATCCTCGCGAGCTGGAAGTCGGTCACGATGCGGGTGCGCGAATATATGATGGCGTTTCTGGTGCTGGAAACGCTGATGATCGGCACCTTCTCGGCGCTGGATCTGGTGCTGTTCTATCTGTTCTTCGAAGGCGGCCTGATCCCGATGTTCCTGATCATCGGCGTCTGGGGCGGTCCGCGCCGGGTCTACGCCTCGTTCAAGTTCTTCCTCTACACGCTGCTCGGCTCGGTGCTGATGCTGCTGGCGATCATGGCGCTGTACTGGACCGCCGGCACCACCGACATCCCGACGCTGATGCACACCGCCGTGCCGCGCAACCTGCAGACCTGGGCGTGGCTCGCCTTCTTCGCTTCGTTCGCGGTGAAGATGCCGATGTGGCCGGTGCACACTTGGCTCCCCGACGCGCACGTCGAGGCGCCGACCGCGGGCTCCGTGGTGCTGGCCGCGATCATGCTGAAGATGGGCGGCTACGGCTTCCTGCGGTTCTCGCTGCCGATGTTCCCGGATGCCTCGGTGTATTTCACGCCGCTGATCTACAGCCTGTCGGTGATCGCGATCGTCTACACGTCGCTGGTCGCGCTGATGCAGGAGGACATCAAGAAGCTGATCGCTTACTCCTCGGTCGCGCATATGGGCTTCGTCACCATGGGCATTTTCGCCGGCAACACCCAGGGCGTCGCCGGCAGCGTGTTCCAGATGATCTCCCACGGCATCGTGTCGGGCGCGCTGTTCCTCTGCGTCGGCGTGATCTACGACCGGTTGCACACCCGCGAGATCGCCGCCTATGGCGGCCTCGTCAACCGGATGCCGATCTACGCCTTCGTGTTCTTGGTGTTCACCATGGCCAATGTCGGCCTGCCGGGCACCTCGGGCTTCGTCGGCGAGTTCCTGACGCTGCTCGGCACCTTCCGCGTCAACATCCCGACCGCGACCTTCGCCACGCTCGGCGTCATCCTGTCGGCGGCCTACGCGCTGTGGCTCTACCGCAAGGTGGTGTTCGGCGCGCTGACCAAGCCGTCGCTCGCCACCATCAAGGACCTGACCTGGCGGGAGGGGATCATCCTCGCGCCGCTGGTGGTGCTGACCATCCTGTTCGGCTTCTACCCGAAGCCGGTGCTGGACATGTCGGCCGCCTCGGTCCAGCAGCTCGTCAACCAATACGCCGCCGCCGTGACTGCCGTGAAGGCAGCCGCGCTTCCGTAACCGGCAAGGACCGCACGCTATGAACTTCGAAACCGCCGGTTATTCGCTGCAACCGATCCTGCCGGAGCTCGTGCTGGTGATCGGCGCGATGCTGCTGCTGATGCTCGGCGCCTATCGCGGGCAGCGCACCACCGGCCTCGTCACCACGCTCGCCGTCGTGCTGCTGGTGGCCACCGGCGCGCTGGTGCTGATGCTGCCGGCCGGCAAGCTCGTCACCTTCGGCGGCAGCTTCATCGTCGACGACTTCGCCCGCTTCCTGAAGGTGCTGGCATTGATCGGCTCGGCGGTGACGCTGGTGCTGTCGGCGGAAATCATGGCCAATCCGACGCGGCGGATGTTCGAATATTCGATCCTGGTGCTGCTGTCGTCGGCCGGCATGATGCTGCTGATTTCGGCCGGCGACCTGATCATGCTGTATCTCGGCCTCGAACTGATGAGCCTGGCGCTCTATGTCGTCGCCGCCAGCAACCGCGAAGACGCCAAGTCCAACGAAGCCGGCATGAAGTATTTCATCCTCGGCGCGCTGTCGTCGGGCATGCTGCTGTACGGCGCCTCGCTGATCTACGGCTTCACCGGCACGGTGCAGTTCGCCGGCATCGCGGCCGCCGCCAAGGACGGCAATATCGGCCTGGTGTTCGGCCTGGTGTTCCTGCTCGCCGGCCTGTGCTTCAAGGTCTCGGCGGTGCCGTTCCACATGTGGACGCCGGACGTCTACGAAGGCGCGCCGACCCCGGTCACCGCGTTCTTCGCCTCGGCGCCGAAGGTCGCTGGCCTCGCGATCTTCACCCGCGTGACGCTGACCGCGTTCCCCGGCATCGTGCCGCAATGGCAGCAGATCGTGGTGTTCGTCGCGATCGCCTCGATGGCGCTCGGCTCGTTCGCGGCGATCGGCCAGAAGAACATCAAGCGCCTGATGGCGTATTCGGCGATCGGCCATATCGGCTTCGCGCTGGTCGGGCTGTCGGCCGGCACCGTCGAAGGCGCCCAGGGCGTGATCGTCTACATCTCGATCTACGTCGCGATGACGCTCGGCGCGTTCTCGGTGATCCTGGCGATGCGGCGCAACGGCCTGCACGTCGAGAACATCAGCGATTTCGCCGGCCTGTCCCGCACCAATCCGCTGCTGGCGTTCTTCTTCGCGATGCTGCTGTTCTCGATGGCCGGCATCCCGCCGCTGGCCGGCTTCTTCGCCAAGTTCTACGTGTTCATGGCGGCCATCAAGGCCGGGCTGTTCGCGCTGGCGGTGATCGGCGTCGTCACCAGCGTGGTCGGCGCGTACTACTATCTGGCGATCATCAAGGTGATGTATTTCGACGAGCCGGCGCCCGGCATCGACCGCGTCCGGCTGGAGCTGCGCGGCGTGCTGGCGATCGCCGGCCTGTTCAACATGCTGTTCTTCATCTATCCGGCGCCGCTGGTGAACGCCGCGACGGCGGCAGCCAAGTCGCTGTTCTAGATGGCGCTTCAACTCGGGCCAAAAGCCAGGGCGGCGGGTTATCGGCTCGCCGCCTTCGATGCGATCGGCTCGACCAATTCCGAGGCCCTGGCGCAAGCGCGCGCCGGGGAGGCGGGCCCGATGTGGTTCGTCACCACCGAACAGACCGCGGGGCGCGGCCGCCGGCAGCGGGCCTGGATCGCGCCGCGCGGCAATCTCGCAGCCACCGTTCTCGAAGTGTTGCGCGTGCCGCCCGGCGTCGCCGCGACGCTCAGCTTCGCCGCCGGTCTGGCGCTGGAACGGGCGCTGCAGCAGGTCAGCCTCGAGGCCCGCGCGCGCGGCGGCGCCGATGTCGACTTCCGCCTGAAATGGCCGAACGACGTTCTGGCCGACGGCAAGAAGCTCACCGGAATCCTGCTCGAGGCCGAGAGCGTCGGCCCAGACCGGCTCGCGGTCGTGATCGGCATGGGCACCAATGTGGTCGCTGCGCCCGACGATACGCCGTATCCCGCCGCGTCGCTGCGCGGGCTCGGCATCGAGGTCGGCGCCGAGGATCTGTTCGCGGCGCTGTCCGACGCCTGGGCGGAGGTCCGCGGCATCTGGGACGAGGGACGCGGCTTCGGCGAGATCCGCAAGCAATGGCTGGCGCGCGCCGCGAGGCTGGGCGAGCCGGTGTCGATCCAATCCGGATCAACGACTATCGACGGCATTTTTGATACGATCGACGAAACAGGCTGCCTGATCGTGCGCACCTCCGACGGCAGGCGCGTGCCGGTCTCGGCTGGCGATGTGTATTTCAGAACGGCTGCATCAGCAGGAGCGAAATGATGGCGCGGCCGGACGAACTGACTTTTGCGCCACTGGGTGGCGTCGGCGAGATCGGCATGAATTTGTCGATCTACGGCCTCGGCAACCGCCAGCAGCGGAGCTGGCTGGCGGTCGATCTCGGCGTCTCCTTCGGCGACGAGGAGCATCTGCCGGGCATCGATCTGATCATGCCGGACATCCGCTTCCTCGAGAAAGAGAAGAAGAACCTGGTCGGGCTGGTGCTGACCCACGCCCACGAGGATCATTTCGGCGCGATCATCGATCTGTGGCCGAAGCTGCGCTGCCCGATCTACGCCACCAAGTTCAGCGCCTCGCTGTTCGCCGCCAAGCTCGCGGCCGAACGCACCACGCTGAAGATCCCGATCACCGAAGTGCCGTCCGGCGGCCGGATCGATCTCGGTCCGTTCAACGTCGAGTTCATCCCGGTCGCGCATTCGATTCCGGAATCCCACGCGCTGGCGATCCGCACTTCGGCGGGCCTGGTGCTGCACACCGGCGACTGGAAGATCGATCCGACCCCCGTGGTCGGTCCCCCGACCGACGAGAAGCGGCTGCGTGAGCTCGGCGACGAGGGCGTGCTGGCGCTGATCGGCGATTCCACCAACGCGGTGCGCGACGGCCGTTCGCCGTCCGAATCCGAGGTCGGGGTCTCGCTCACCGGTCTGATCAAGTCGGCCAAGGGCCGCGTCGCGGTGACGACCTTCGCGTCGAATGTCGGCCGTATCCGCGCCGTCGCCGACGCCGCGAAGGCGGCGGGCCGGGAAGTGGTGCTGGTCGGTCGGGCGATGGACCGGGTGTCGAACGTGGCGCGCGAATGCGGCTATCTCGACGGCGTCCAGGGCTTCCGCGGGCCCGAATATTACGGGCACTTTCCGCCCGACAAGGTGCTGGCGCTGTGCACCGGCAGCCAGGGCGAACCGCGCGCCGCGCTGTCGCGCATCGCGCGCGACGATCATCCCGAAGTCACGCTGAACAAGGGCGACTGCGTGATCTTCTCCTCGCGCACCATCCCCGGCAACGAGCGGGCGGTCGGCAGCATCATCAACGGGCTGGTCAATCAGGGCATCGAGGTGATCACCGACCGCGATCATCTGGTGCACGTCTCCGGCCATCCGCGCCGCGAAGAACTGCGCGAGATGATCTCCTGGGTGCGGCCGCAATTGCTGATCCCGGTGCATGGCGAGGCGCTGCATCTCAACGAGCACGCCAAGCTGGCGCGCCAGATGGGCGTGCCCAAAGTGATGACGATCCGCAACGGCGATCTGGTCCGGCTCGGGCCGGGCGATCCGGCGGTCATCGACCAATTGCCGTCTGGCCGTCTCTACAAGGATGGGACCATCCTCGAAGAGGAGAAGTCGCGTGCGGTCGTCGAACGCCGGAAGATGGCGTTCGCCGGATGCGCCTTCGTGGCGTTGGCGCTGACTCAGGCCGGCGAGATGGTCGACGATCCGGAAGTCGAATTGATCGGCATTCCGGAAAATAATAGCGCGGGCGAGCCGCTCGACGACATCGTGTTCGATGCCGTGGTGGCGACCGTCGAGGGCCTGCCGAAGGCGCGCCGGCGCGATCCGGATGCGGTCGCGGAATCGGTGCGGCGAACGGTGCGCTCGACTGTGCAGGCGGAGTGGGGCAAGAAGCCGCTGTGCTTCGTGCACGTGCTGAAGGTTTGAGCGACAACAACAAGAAACAACGACGGAGACGTATCATGCTGGGCCGGCTCAATCACGTGGCGATCGCGGTGAAGGATGCGGAGCAGGCGGCGAAGATCTACGGCGCTGCGTTCAATGCCGAGATTTCCGACGCGGTGCCGCTGCCGGATCATGGCGTCATCACCGTGTTCGTGACGCTGCCGAACACCAAGATCGAGTTCATTCAGCCGCTCGGTGAAGCCTCGCCGATCGCCAAGTTTCTCGATCGCAACGCCGACGGCGGCATCCATCACGTCTGCTACGAAGTGCCGGACATCATCGCGGCGCGCGATACGCTGATCAAGGAAGGCGCCCGCGTGCTCGGCGACGGCCAGCCCAAGATCGGCGCCCACGGCAAGCCGGTGTTGTTCCTGCATCCGAAGGATTTCTCGGGCGCGCTGGTCGAGATCGAGCAGTCCTAAGGCGATGTTCAGCCAGATCGGCAGTCTGCTGGCGATCTACTTCGTGGTGTGGTGGGTCGTGTTCTTCATGACCCTGCCGTTCGGCGTCCGCAATCGCGCCGAGGTCGGTGAGACCGGCGACGAGGTTCCCGGCAGCGATCCTGGTGCGCCGGTCGCGACGCTGCTGGCACGCAAGGCGCTGTGGACCACGGTGATTTCGGCGGTCCTGTTCGCCGTCGCGCTGTACGCCTATCGCTCCGGATGGCTCGGCATCGAGCGGCTGTCGAAGCTGATGGGATTCCCGCTGTAGCGCCGGCATGGCGGCGCGTCGCGATCGCAGCGCGCCAACTGATACCAACGGCCTAAATCTCCGTTTGCCAGGCATGATATGACTCGGCTGAATAGCCGGACCGGATCGCCTCCCTGAAAAAACGGTCAGGGGCGGCCGGTCTCAAAGATCCTCTCGTCGCCCATCGAATTGTTTTCCGAGCGCCGGCGTCAGCCCACTTTCAAGAGTTTTCCGAGATGAGTTTCACCGATATCGCCACCCGGGTTCACAACCACAATTACCGGATGGACCCGGTCGTCCGGACGCTGCTCGACACCGACTTCTACAAGCTGCTGATGCTGCAGCTGATCTGGATGAAGCACCGGGAGACGCCGGTCACGTTCGGGGTGATCAATCGGTCGAAGGCGATCCGCATCGCCGACGAGATCGAGATCGGCGAGCTGCGCGCGCAGCTGGACCATGCGCGGACGCTGCGCTTCTCGAAGCGGGAGATGATCTGGCTCGCCGGCAATACGTTCTACGGCAAGAAGCAGATCTTCCGGCCCGAATTCCTGTCATGGCTCGAGCACTTCGCGCTCCCGGACTACGAGATCGAAGTTCGCGACGGTCAGTACGAACTTCGGTTCGCCGGGCCGTGGTCGCTCACGACGATGTGGGAAATTCCGGCGCTCTCGATCATCAACGAGCTGCGCGCGCGCAAGGCGATGCGCAATATGGGGCGCTTCGAACTCGACGTCCTGTACGCACGCGCCAAGGCGAAGCTGTGGGGCAAGGTCGAGCGATTGCAGGTGCTGAAGGCGACCGGGCGGTTGAAGGTCGGTGATTTCGGCACCCGTCGCCGGCATGGCTATCTGTGGCAGAGGTGGTGCTGCGAAGCCTTGCAGGAAGGAATCGGCGACGCCTTCATCGGCACCAGCAACGTCCACGTCGCGATGGAAATCGGCTCCGAGGCGATCGGCACCAACGCGCACGAATTGTCGATGGTCTATGCGGCGCTGGCCGGCGATGACGATCAGCGCGTCGCGGCATCGCGCTACGCGGTGCTCGACGATTGGCGCAATCTTTATGACGGCAACCTGCTGGTCATTCTTCCAGATACCTACGGTACGACGTCGTTCCTGCGCAATGCGCCCGACTGGATTTCCGATTGGACCGGCGCGCGTCCGGACAGCAAGCCGCCGATCGAGGGCGGCGACGAATTCGTCGCGTGGTGGCAAGCCAAGGGGCGAGACCCCAAGGAGAAGCTGCTCGTGCTGTCCGACGGTATGGATATCGACTCGATCGAACAATCGTTCCGGCACTTCAAGGATCGCGTCCGGGTCAGCTTTGGCTGGGGCACCAACCTCACCAACGATTTCCGCGGTTGCGCACCGAACGGCGGCAACGCGCTCGATCCGATCTCGCTGGTGTGCAAGGTCGTCGAGGCGGCCGGTCGCCCGGCCGTGAAGCTGTCCGATAATCCCACCAAGGCCACCGGTCCCGCCGCAGAAGTCCGGCGCTATGTCGGAATCTTCGGGACGGAAGGCATGACGGATCACGCCGTCGACGTTTGATCGATTCGCATGGAGCGATTCGCTGATTTGATCCGACGATGAGTCGGCCTGGCCGGCTGCGCGAATCGCCGAGCAGTCGCTCCGCCGAACGGACGCTCGCTCGAAACGAAGTGCGCGCGCGAGACCAACGAGGCTGAACGTGTTCTGAAAAAGAAAAAGCAGGGCGGGTGCCCTGCTGAAAACTGTGTCGACCCTAATATTTTCCCGTCGGAGCTGGACTTATTATTTTGTTTGACGGGCGACGCTGCATTTTTGCGCGTCAGGGTTCCTCCCGAGACTTGGACCACCAGACTTTCGCCGTAGGGCTATGCCTGTTGTCATATTGGTAGCCGAAGTTTTTCGACTTGTCACCATTTTCGGCAACGAATGTTCAAATTTAAGGCGCGATGCGAAATGAACGAAAACTCACCATTTGATGGCAATTGTCATTTGCGCCTGACATTGCTCGCTCAGGTGGGGGTGACAGGGACGGCGGTCGACAGCGGTAATACTGCATGTTATTTCGCCAGGATGGAGGACAGGCCGTGATGCGCCGACGTCTCGGGCGGATGATTCCGATCTTCGCGGTCGCGCTTCTGGTGCAACTCCTGGCGCCGATCGGCGCGTTCCGCTTCGTCGCCGCCGCGATCGCCGATCCGCATTCCTCCGTCCACCTTTGTGCCGCGATGGCGTCCGCCGATCGTGACGAGGCGCCCGCGAGCCTGCCGCATGACGGCGGCTGCTGCGCGATCTGCGCCGTCGGGCTGGGCGGCGGACCGGCGCCCGCCGCGTCGCCGGGGGACTTTGCGACCATCGCCCGGGTCCACCAGCGGCTGACCTGGTCGCTGACCGAACAGGCGCCGCCCGCCGCGCGCGCGGGCGTCAACGCCCAGGCCCGGGCGCCGCCGTCGCGATTCGCCGTCTGACGGCCTGAGCCGTCGCAGCGTCGCGCTGCCGCTTTCCCAACTGCCTATCGGACCGGACGGCGACGGATGCCTCGCGCATCGTCGCCTGCGATCGGCCCGCATCTTCCAACCACTCCCATGAGGATCCCACCATGAACAGACTCTTCCGTAGCTTCGCCTCCGCCGCCTTCGTCAGCCTGCTGTCCGTCGCCGCCGCCCAGGCGGCCGAGATCAAGGCCGGCGATCTGGTGATCACCGAGGCCTGGAGCCGGGCCACGCCGGGCGGCGCCAAGGTCGCCGGCGGTTTCCTGACCATCGAGAACAAGGGCACGACGGCCGACCGCCTGGTCGCCGGTTCTGCCGACATCGCCGGCAAATTCGAGATCCACGAGATGTCGATGGACAACGGCGTCATGAAGATGCGCCAGCTCGACAAGGGCCTGGCGATCGAGCCCGGCAAGACCGTCAAGCTCGCGCCCGGCGGCTATCACGTCATGCTGATCGACCTGAAGGGCCCGCTGAAGGAAGGCGAGAAGGTGCCGGTGACGCTGCAGTTCGAGAAGGCCGGCAAGGTGCAGGTCACGCTCGACGTCGCCGGCGTCGGCGCCAAGGCGCCGGGCGACACCGGCGGCAGCATGATGAAGATGGACCACAAGGGTCATTCCGGGATGAAGATGTGATGCGGCGGATCTGTCAGTACGCGGCCGCCGCTGCGGTCGCAGCGTCGATCGCCGGACCGGCCGTTGCGCACGTCTCGCTGCAGCCCAACGAGGCGGTGGCCGGGAATTACGTCCAGACGGCGCTCAGCGTGCCGCATGGCTGCGACGGCACCGCCACGCTCGCGGTCCGGGTCAAGATCCCGGACGGCGTGCTGTCGGTGAAGCCGCAGATGAAGCCCGGCTGGAGCATCGAGATCAAGACCCGCAAGATCGAGGGCGAGCAGCCCAAGCTGCACGGCAAGACCATCACCGAGACGGTCGACGAGGTGGCGTGGCGCGGCGGGCCGTTGCCCGACGCGTACTACGACACGTTCGGCCTGGTGATGAAGCTGCCCGACGCGGCCGGAAAGACCTTGTACTTCCCGGTGGTGCAGGAGTGCGAGAAGGGCGTGCATCGCTGGATCGAAATCCCGGCCGCCGGGCAGACGCCCGACGGCCTCAAGGAGCCGGCGCCGGGGCTGCGGTTGAAGCCGAAGGCGCCGTGACCGCGGCCTGCGTCCGCTCCATGGGACGCGCGTGCGGGCGATGGCTGGCATGGGGCATGGCGCTCGCCGTCCTCGTGTTGCCGTCGCTCGCGCTGGCCCATGCCAGCCTGGTCGCCAGCGATCCCGCCGCCGAGGCGGTGCTGACGGCCGCGCCGGCGACGATGACGCTGACCTTCAACGAGCCGGTCACGCTGCTGGCGCTGCAGCTGATCGATGCCAAGGGCCGCGCGAGCCCGATCACCGAGATCGCCGGCGACGGCGACCGGCTGAGCTTCGCGCCGCCTATGCCGCTCGGGGCGGGCGGGCATGTGCTGAGCTGGCGCGTGGTGTCGGCCGACGGCCATCCGGTCGGCGGCTCGCTGACGTTCTGGATCGGCGCGCCCGGAGCCAGCCTGCCGGCGATCGTCGTGCCCGACGATCCGGCGCGGCGGACCGCGATCTGGGCGACGCGCATCGTCGGCGAATTGATGCTGCTCGCCGCCACCGGCGGCGCGTTCTTCCTGGCCTGGATCGCCACGGCGGCGGCCGCGCCCGTCGTCGTCGCCGGCTGTGCGGCCGCGGCGATCGCCGGGCTCGGCGCGCTGGCGCTGTCGGTCGGGCTGCAGGGCCTCGACATCCTCGACCTTCCTTTCGCGCGGCTCGGCGCCGCCGCGGTGTGGCGAGAAGGGGCGTCCGGCTCGTTCGGCCGCTCGGCAACGCTGGCCGCCGTCGCGTTCGGCCTGACGCTGCTGGCGCTGCTCGGCCGCGGCGCGCCGGCGCGGCTGCTGTCGCTCGGCGCGGTGCTCGGCGTCGGCGCCGCGCTCGCCGCGAGCGGTCATGCGGCGACCGCCGAGCCGCGCTGGCTCGCGGCCTCGGCGGTGCTGATCCATGGCGTCAGCCTGGCGCTGTGGATCGGCGCGCTGGTGCCGCTGGCGGTGGCGATCGGGACCGACCGCGCGGCGGCCGACGCTGCGCTGCGGCGGTTCTCGCGCGCGATCCCGGTGGCGATCGCGGCGCTGCTGATCAGCGGCGTGGTGCTCGGCGCGCTGCAGCTCGGCCGCGTCGCGGCGCTGTGGACGTCGGACTACGGCCGCATCCTGATCGCCAAACTCGCGCTGGTCGTGCTGCTGCTGCTGATCGCGCTGTGGAATCGCCAGCGGCTGACGCCGCTTCTCGCCGCCGGCGCGCCGCGTGCCGCGCAGGCGCTGCGCCGGACCATTGCCGCCGAACTGGTGCTGGTGATCGCGATCCTCGGCGTGGTCGGACTGTGGCGGTTCACCCCGCCGCCTCGCGCGGCCGCCGTTGCCGTCGACGACAGCGTCTTCGCCCATCTCCACACCGAGCGGGCGATGGCCAACGTCACCCTGACACCGGGGCACGCCGGGCCGATCGACATCGCCGTTGCGCTGCAGACCGCCGACGAGGCGCCGCTCGCGGCGCAGGCGCTGACCGTGACGCTGGCCAATCCCGCCGCCGGGATCGAGCCCGCCTCCGCCGAGGCGCAGCGTCAGCCCGACGGGCAATGGCGGGTGCGGATGTCGGCGCCGTTGCCCGGGCGCTGGATGCTGAAGCTCGGCATTCTGATCTCGGATTTCGACAAAGTGAGCATCGAGGCGTCGGTGGTGATCCGCTAGTCATGCGCCCGATCATGAGCGTAAAGTGGCGCAAATTCCGGCAGTTTTCGCAAAGTTGCGCGGCCGCGCCCTTGTGTTTTGCTGCCTGATCCGGTTTCACTGGCGCAAACCTGCTTTCCCCTGATTCTTGAGCAAATCCCATGCGTTTGTCGCGATTCTTCCTGCCGATCCTGAAGGAAAACCCGAAGGAAGCCGAGATCGTCTCGCACCGGCTGATGCTGCGCGCCGGGATGCTGCGCCAGGAAGCCGCCGGCATCTATGCTTGGCTGCCGCTCGGCCATCGGGTGCTGAAGAAGATCGAGCAGATCGTGCGCGAGGAGCAGAACCGCGCCGGCGCGATCGAGCTGTTGATGCCGACGCTGCAGCTCGCCGACCTGTGGCGCGAGAGCGGCCGCTACGACGCCTACGGTCCGGAGATGCTGCGGATCGCCGACCGCCACAAGCGCGAGCTGCTGTACGGGCCGACCAACGAGGAAATGATCACCGAGATCTTCCGCGCCTATGTGAAGTCCTACAAGAGCCTGCCGCTCAATCTCTATCATATTCAATGGAAATTCCGCGACGAGCAGCGTCCGCGTTTCGGCGTGATGCGCGGCCGCGAATTCCTGATGAAGGACGCCTATTCGTTCGACGTCGACGAGGCGGCGGCGCGCAAATCCTACAACCGGATGTTCGTCGCTTACTTGCGGACATTCGCGCGGATGGGCCTGAAGGCGATCCCGATGCGCGCCGAGACCGGGCCGATCGGCGGCGACCTGTCCCACGAATTCATCGTGCTGGCCGAGACCGGCGAGTCCGGCGTGTTCATCGACCGTGACGTGCTGAACCTGCCGGTGCCGGACGAGACCGTCGATTACGACGGCGACCTGACCCCGATCATCAAGCAGTGGACCTCGGTCTACGCGGCGACCGAGGACGTCCACGAGCCCGAGCGCTACGAACGCGAGGTGCCGGAGGCCAACCGGCTCAACACCCGCGGCATCGAGGTCGGCCAGATATTCTATTTCGGCACCAAATACTCCGACTCGATGAAAGCCAATGTCGCCGGCCCCGACGGCGTCGATGCGCCGATCCACGGCGGCTCCTACGGCGTCGGCGTGTCGCGTCTGGTCGGCGCGATCATCGAGGCCTGCCACGACGAGAACGGCATCAAATGGCCGGAAGAAGTCGCGCCGTTCCGGGTCTCGATCCTGAACCTGAAGCAGGGCGACGCGGCGACCGACGCGGCCTGCGAGCAGCTCTACAAGGAGCTCGCCGCCAAGGGCGTCGACGTGCTGTACGACGACACCGATCAGCGCGCCGGCGCGAAATTCGCGACGGCGGATCTGATCGGCATCCCGTGGCAGGTGCTGGTCGGGCCGAAGGGCCTCGCCGAGGGCAAGGTCGAATTGAAGCGCCGCAGTGACGGTTCGCGTGAGACCATCGCGCTGGCGGAGGCGGTCGCACGGCTGACGCCGTGAGATTTATCCACCGGCGGCTCGGCTGAAATTAGCCCGAATCGTGTGAAATTCGGAGCATGGATCACAGCATGAACGAGCCAGTTCGAACTCCTCCTTTCGCGCCATTCGAATGGCTCCTGTCCGGGCGCTATTTGCGTGCGCGCCGCCGTGAGGGATTCATCTCGGTGATCGCCGGCTTCTCGTTCCTCGGCATCATGCTCGGCGTCGCCACGCTGATCATCGTGATGGCGGTGATGAACGGCTTCCGCAAGGAACTGCTCGACAAGATCCTCGGCCTCAACGGCCACCTGCTGGTGCAGCCGCTGGAAAGCCCGCTGACCGACTGGAAAGAGGTCGCCGACCGCATCAGCGGCGTGTCGGGGATCAAGCTCGCAGCGCCGGTGGTCGATGGCCAGGCGCTGGCGTCGTCGCCGTTCAACGCGTCCGGCGTGTTCGTGCGCGGCATCCGCGCCGACGACCTGAACAATTTGTCGTCGATCGCCAACCACATCAAGCAGGGCACCCTCGAAGGCTTCGACGAGGGGCAGGGCGTCGCGATCGGCCGCCGGCTCGCCGATCAGCTGTCGCTGCACGCCGGCGACAGCGTCACGCTGGTGGCGCCGCGCGGCGCGGTGACGCCGATGGGCACCACGCCGCGGATCAAGCCGTACAAGATCACTGCGGTGTTCGAGATCGGCATGTCGGAATACGATTCGACCTTCGTGTTCATGCCGCTGAAGGAGGCGCAGGCCTACTTCAACCGCAACAACGACGTCACGGCGATCGAGGTCTACACCACCAATCCGGACCGCATCGACGCCTTCCGCAAGAGCGTCACCGAGGCCGCGGGCAGACCTGTCTTCCTGGTCGACTGGCGACAGCGCAATTCGACCTTCTTCAATGCGCTGCAGGTCGAACGTAACGTCATGTTCCTGATCCTGACGCTGATCGTGCTGGTGGCGGCGCTGAACATCGTGTCCGGCCTGATCATGCTGGTGAAGGACAAGGGCAGCGACATCGCCATCCTGCGCACCATGGGGGCGACGCAGGGCTCGATCATGCGGGTGTTCCTGATCACCGGCGCGGCGATCGGCGTGGTCGGCACCCTGACCGGCTTCGTGGTCGGGCTGGTGATCTGCCTGAACATCGAATCGATCCGGCAGTTCCTGTCCTGGGTGACCAACACCGAGCTGTTCTCGCCGGAACTGTATTTCCTCTCGAAGCTGCCGGCGGAAGTCGATTTCGCCGAGACCAGCGCGGTGGTGATCATGGCGCTGACCCTGTCGTTCCTGGCGACGCTGTATCCGTCGTGGCGCGCGGCCCGGCTCGATCCCGTCGATGCGCTCCGCTATGAGTGAGGCCGGGGCCATGGAGCAGGACGCGGAAGACATCCCGGTCGTCTACCTGCACGACATCAAGCGGCAATACACGCAGGGCGAAGCCACGCTGACGATCCTCGACGGCGCCAAGCTGGCGCTGTGGGCGGGGCAGTCGGTGGCGCTGGTGGCGCCGTCCGGCTCCGGCAAGTCGACGCTGCTGCACATCGCCGGCCTGCTCGAACATCCCGACGACGGCGAGGTCTATGTCGGCGGCGCCGCGACCTCGGCGCTGACCGATGCCGAGCGCACCCAGATCCGGCGCACCGATATCGGTTTCGTCTACCAGTCGCACCGGCTTCTGCCGGAATTTACCGCGCTGGAAAACGTGATGATGCCGCAGATGATCCGCGGCCTGAAGCGCAGCGAGACCGTCAGCCGCGCCAAGGAGATCCTGGCCTATCTCGGCCTCGCGGACCGGATTACCCACCGGCCGGCGGAATTGTCGGGCGGCGAGCAGCAGCGTGTCGCCATTGCGCGCGCCGTCGCCAACGCGCCGCGCGTCCTGTTCGCCGACGAACCGACCGGCAATCTCGACCCGCACACTGCCGACCACGTCTTCCAGGCACTGATGCAATTGGTGCGCGCGACCCGCGTGGCGATGCTGATCGCCACCCACAACATGGAACTGGCCGGCCGCATGGATCGCCGGGTGTCGCTCGAAAACGGCGTGATCGTCGAGATGGAGTAGATGGCTTCAGTGCGTCATTCCGGGGCGCTCGCGCAAGCGAGCGAACCCGGAATCTGAAGCGGGCACCGCGGCGCCACGGCTTCCCCAAACAACCTCGGGATTCCGGGTTCGCGCCAAGCGGCGCGCCCCGGAATGACTTGGCTGGGGACGATGCGGGCGGCCTCAGTGCTGGCGGCGATACTTGCGCTTTTTCGCCCGCTGTTGCGGCGCGGTGTACCACGGATTGGTCATGCAGTCGGCGGCGCGGCCCGAGGCGGACATCCGGCATTGCTGCATGGTGTCGTAGCTGCACTCGTCGTACCAGTCGCGGTAGTTGTGATAGACGCGCAGGCAGACCGGATAGTCCCGCGCCGCCGCGACGTCGGTCAGCCCGAGCAGCGCCAGCATGGCGACCAGCAATGATGTGCGCATCTCGACCTCCTTCAGATCGCGCGGCGCTCAGCGCCCGCGGCGGCGCTGCGCCGGCCCCGCAGGCGGTTGATACCACGGATTGGTGACGCATTGCCCGGCGATGCCCTGCGCGGCGGGCCGGCATTGCTCGATCGAAACGTAGCGGCATTCGATGAACCGCACCGGGCCGTAGACCTGCAGGCAGACCGGATAGTTGTCGTAAGGCGCCTGCACCGCGGCCGCCGCGGGCAAAGCGAGCGGAAAGGCCGTGGCAGCCAGCAGAACGAGAGATGAAACGCGCATCCGAATCTCCGCGAGGTGACAAACCCGATCGGGCCGAGGTCGAGCGCCGACTCGACCGCAGAACGCGCATCCCGTGCGTCCGCGGTCCTTGTACATCAACGCCTTGGCGGGCCGAATAGTCCGCCGCGAACAACGGGGATAGAGACGGTTCGTTAACGCTTCCGGTTCGCCCCGACTCCGCTACCTTGACTCTAGAACAAAATGAGAACAATGTTCTGCGTATGTTCACGTGGTCAGGGAGCGGACGATGTTGAAGGTCTTCATCCAGGAAGCTGCGGCGTTGACGTCGATTGCGCTGTTCATCGGCATGGTGGCGGTGTGGGCCCAGGTGCTGCCGCAGCTCTGAGCCGGGCAGGGCGGCGCCGGTTGCAGCCGGCGCGGCGCAGACAGCGGGGATAAGGTCGCGCGGCCGCCTTGCGCGGCGGTGCCCGGCGGACCACCATTCCGGCCGAGTCGGCTGCGCAGCGCGCGCCGGCCGAGCACCTTCACCGCAATCTGCCCCACGCCCGATCGAGAGCCGCGACGTCGATGAGCCAACCCGGATTCGTCCATCTGCACGTTCATTCGGCGTATTCGCTGCTGAAGGGGTCGATGAAGATCGCCAAGCTCGCCGAGCTGGCGAAGGCGGACCACCAGCCGGCGCTGGCGCTGACCGACACCGACAACATGTTCGGCGCGCTGGAATTCTCCGACAAGCTCGCCGGCAGCGGCATCCAGCCGATCGTCGGCCTCGAACTGGGGATCGATTTCGGCGACCAGGACCCGACCTCGCGCAACACGGCGGTGGCGGCGCCGTCGCGGATCGTGCTGCTGGCGACGCGCGAGCGCGGCTATCGCAGCCTGATGCGGCTGAATTCGCGGGCGTTCCTGGAGACGCCGGTGAACCAGGCGCCGCACATCAAATTCGACTGGCTCGACGGCGAGACCGAGGACGTGATCGCGCTGACCGGCGGACCGGACGGGCCGATCTCGCTGGCGATGCTGACCGATCCGGCGCTGGCCCGGCTGCGCTGCGAGCGGCTGGCGCAGGCGTTCGGCGATCGGCTCTATGTCGAGCTGCAGCGTCACAACACCGATTTCGAGCGGCGCGCGGAAGCCGGCCTGATCGACGTCGCCTACGACATGGGGCTGCCGCTGGTCGCGACCAACGAGCCGCATTTCGCCACCGCCGACGATTTCGAGGCGCACGATGCGCTCTTGTGCATCGCCTCCGGCAAGCTGATCGCCGAGACCGATCGCGTCCAGCTCACCCCCGACCACCGTTTCAAGACCCGCGCCGAAATGGCGGTGCTGTTCGCCGACCTGCCGGAGGCGCTGGCCTCCACCGTCGAGATCGCGCAGCGCTGCGCCTACCGGCCGCTGACCCGCAAGCCGATCCTGCCGCTGTTCACCGTCGGCGCCGGCGTCAGCGACGCCGAGGAGGCGGCCGCCGCCGAAGCCGCCGAATTGCGGCGCCAGGCCGAGCAGGGGCTGGAGATGCGGCTGCGCGTCCACGGCCTGTCGCAGGGCATGACCGAGGAGGACTATCACAAGCGGCTGGCCTTCGAACTCGACGTCATCACCCGGATGAAATACGCCGGCTACTTCCTGATCGTGTCGGACTTCATCAAATGGGCGAAGGCGCACGGCATTCCGGTCGGGCCGGGCCGTGGCTCCGGCGCCGGCTCGCTGGTGGCGTATTCGCTGACCATCACCGACCTCGATCCGATCCAGTTCGGCCTGCTGTTCGAGCGCTTCCTCAATCCCGAGCGCGTCTCGATGCCGGACTTCGACATCGACTTCTGCCAGGACCGCCGCGGCGAAGTGATCGAATACGTCCAGCAGCGCTACGGCCGCGACCAGGTCGCGCAGATCATCACCTTCGGAACGCTGCAGGCGCGCGGCGTGCTGCGCGACGTCGGCCGCGTGCTGCAGATGCCGTACGGGCAGGTCGACAAGCTGACCAAGCTGGTGCCGCAGAATCCGGCCGCGCCGGTGTCGCTGAAGCAGGCGATCGAAAGCGAGCCGAAGCTGCAGGCGTTTCGCGACGAGGACCCGGTGGTGGCGCGCGCCTTCGACATCGCGCAGAAGCTCGAGGGCCTGACCCGGCACGCCTCGACGCACGCCGCCGGCATCGTGATCGGCGATCGGCCGCTGAGCGATCTGGTGCCGATGTATCGCGATCCGAAATCCGACATGCCGGTCACCCAGTTCAACATGAAATGGGTCGAGCCGGCGGGCCTGGTGAAGTTCGACTTCCTCGGCCTGAAGACGCTGACGGTGCTCGACGTCGCGGTGAAGCTCTTGAAGCAGCGCGACATCGCGGTCGACCTGCCGACGCTGCCGATCGACGACGCGCCGAGCTATCAGATGCTGGCGCGCGGCGATGTGGTCGGCGTGTTCCAGGTTGAAAGTCAGGGCATGCGCCGTGCGCTGGTCGACATGCGGCCCGACCGGTTCGAGGACATCATCGCGCTGGTCGCGCTGTATCGCCCGGGCCCGATGGCTAACATCCCGACCTATTGCGCCCGCAAGCACGGCGACGAGGAGCCGGAATATCTCCATCCGATGCTGGAGCCGATCCTGAAGGAGACCTTCGGCGTCATCATCTACCAGGAACAGGTGATGCAGATCGCCCAGGTGATGGCCGGCTATTCGCTCGGCGAAGCCGACCTGCTGCGCCGCGCGATGGGCAAGAAGATCCGCGCCGAGATGGAGAAGCAGCGCGCGATCTTCGTCGAGGGCGCGACCAAGAACGGCGTGCCGAAGGACTCCGCCGACACCATCTTCGATCTCTTGGCGAAGTTCGCCGACTATGGCTTCAACAAGAGCCACGCCGCCGCCTACGCGCTGGTGTCGTACCACACCGCCTACATGAAGGCGCATTATCCGGTCGAGTTCATCGCCGCGTCGATGACGCTCGATCTCAACAACACCGACAAACTTTCGGAATTCCGCGCCGAGTCGCAGAGGCTCGGCATCAAGGTCGAGCCGCCGTCGGTCAACCGCTCCGGTCCGACCTTCGAGGTCGGCGACAACACCATCTACTACGCGCTCGCCGGCCTGAAGGGCGTCGGCCTGCACGCGGTACAGATGATCGTCGACGCGCGCGGCGACAAGCCGTTCGCCTCGCTCGCCGACTTCGCCGCGCGGGTCAATCCGCGCGCGATCAACAAGCGGGTGATCGAATGTCTCGCCGCCGCCGGCGCGTTCGATTGTCTCAACCCAAACCGCGCCGCAGTCTTTGCCGGTGCCGATGCGATCATCGCCGCCTGCCAGCGCAGCCACGAGGCCGCCACCAGCGGCCAGAACGACATGTTCGGCAGTCTGCCGGACGCGCCGTCGATCGTGCTGCCGCAGATCGAGCCGTGGCTGCCGGCGGAGCGGCTGCGCCGTGAATACGATGCGATCGGCTTCTTCCTGTCCGGCCACCCGCTCGACGACTACGCCACCGCGCTGAAGCGGCTGCGGGTGCAGTCCTGGGCGGATTTCTGCAAGGCGGTGAAATCCGGCGCGACCGCCGGCAAGGTCGCCGCCACCGTGGTGTCGCGGATGGAGCGGCGCACCAAGACCGGCAACAAGATGGGCATTATGGGCCTGTCGGACCCGACCGGGCATTTCGAGGCGGTGCTGTTCTCCGAGGGGTTGGCGCAATATCGCGACGTGCTGGAGCCGGGCGCCGCGGTGCTGCTGCAGCTCGGCGCCGAACTGCAGGGCGAGGACGTTCGCGCCCGCGTGCTGCACGCCGAACCGCTCGATGCCGCCGCTGCCAAGACGCAGAAGGGCCTGCGGATCTTCCTGCGCGATACCAAGCCGCTGGAGTCGATCACCAAGCGGCTGCAGCCGCCGGATTCGAAAGTCGCCGGCGGCAACATCGCGCTGGTGCTGCGGCTCGATCCGCAGACCGAGGTCGAATTCGAACTGCCGGGCCGGTTCCAGGTCTCGCCGCAGATCGCCGGAGCCATCAAGGCGGTGTCCGGGGTGGAGCTGGTCGAGACGCTCTGACGCCGCCGGCGCAACGCGTCGAACCTGGCCGGCGCCGCGCCGCCGGATGCACGGCGATCACGTGAATGGCATCGCCGCGCGATGTCCTTCGATCGTCACCAAGCCCGCGCCATATTTGCGGCGCGATTTATTCAATCGATGTTCAGCTCGCGCCGCGCGAAATGCCGCCGCGACGTCAAGCCGTCGCGATGGCGATCCTGCATCAGGTCACGACCATGCGTCTTACCCAGCTCCTCTCTCTCGTCTCCGCCGCCCTGGTTCTGGCCGGCGCGCTCGTCGTCGACAGCGCCGCGGCGCAGCCGTCCGAGAAGCGCATCGCGCTGGTGATCGGCAACGCCGCCTATGCCAAGGCGCCGCTCTCCACCGCCGCCAACGACGGCGGCCTGATCGCGCAGACCCTGCAGGCCGCCGGCTTCGACGTCAGCGGCGCGCGCGATCTCGACGGCGACACGTTGCGCGGCGCGTTCCGCGACTTCATGAAGAAGGCCGAAGAGGCCGGCCCCGACACCGTCGCCGCGGTCTATCTCGCCGGCTACGGCGTGCAATATGCCGGCGAGAACTACTTCATCCCGGTCGACTCGCGGATCGCGCGCGACACCGACATTCCGACCGAAGGCCTGCGGATCGGCGACTACCTGCGCCAGCTCGCGGCGCTGCCGCTGAAGACCAGCGTCGTCGTGCTCGATCTGGCGCGCGAGCAGCCGTTCGTGCCGGGCGGCTCGATCGCCTCCGGTCTGGCGATGGTCGAGCCGAACCCGAAGATGCTGATCGCCTTCAACGCCGCGCCGGGCACGGTCGCGCCGGAGGAGCGCGGCGCCTACGGCGTCTATGCGCAGGCGCTGGCCGAGATGATCCGCAGCGGCGGCCTGACGCTGCCGCAACTGTTCGATCGCGTCCGGCTCCGCGTCAACGAGACCACCAAGGGCGCGCAGGTGCCGTGGGACACACGGACCGTCGAGACGTCGTTCATGTTCTTCGATCGCGCGCCCGATGCGCCGCCGCTGCCGGCGCCGGATCAGGCGCTGCGCAGCAAGCCGATCCGCGACATGGCCGCCGCGGAGGCCTACGCCGCCGCGCTCGATCGCGACAGCCTGCAGGGATACGAAGAGTTTCTCGCCGCGTATCCGGATGATCCGCTGGCGAAGCGGGTGAGGGCGATCGTCGCGGCGCGCCGCGAGGCGATCACCTGGCGCCGGACCTATCGGGTCGATACGCCGGACGCCTATTGGTCGTATCTACGGCGCTATCCGCGCGGGCCGCACGCGGCCGACGCGCGCCGCCGCCTCGCGATCCTCGCCGCCGCGCTGGAGCCGCCGCCGAGCTTCACCGTGATCGACTACGACGTACCGCCGCCGCCGCCGGACGAGATCGTCTATGTCGACCGGCCGGTGCTGATGTTCAGCGATCCCGAATTCGATTTCGCACCGCCTCCGCCGCCGCCGGTATACTTCCTGCCGCCTCCGCCGCCGGATTTCGTGGTGCTGCCGCCCCCGCCGCCGCCGATCGGGCTGTTCTATCTGCCGCGGCCGCTGTTCGTGCCGATCCCGGCCTATGTGCAGCCGCCGGTCTATGTGCAGCCGCCGCCGAACAACATCATCTTCGCCAACATCCACAACACCACCGGGATCAACCAGGTGATCAATCAGCCGCCGGCCGTCGCCGCCAATCCGGCGGCGCCGCTGGTCGCGCCGCCGGTTGCCGCCGCGCCCGGAGCTGCGCCGGCGGTCGAGCCGAGCCGGGCCGGCGTCGCGTCGGCCGCGCTGGCCGGCGGCGTCATCGGCGCGGCGCTGCCCGCTGCGGTGATGCACCGCGCCGCGCTGATCCAGCAGGGCAAGGCGCCGCTGCCGCCGAGCGCATCGATCGCCACCGCGCCGCAGGGCGGCTTCGCGGCGCGGCCCGGCGTGCAGCTGCGCGGGCCGCGACTGGTGCAGCAGCCCGCTGCCGCGACTCCCTCGGCAACGCCAACTCCGGCACCTGCCGCGTCGCCGGCCGGAACTCCGTCGTCGGCCCCGGGCACCGTCTTGGGTCGTCCCGGCCAACGCGCGGCTCCGCTCGCCCGTCCGGCGCGGCCGGGTCCGGGCGCCCCGGGGACCGCCACGCCGGGTGCCCAGGCGCTGCCGGTGCCGGGCACCAAAGGACTGCCGCCGGCTCCCGGTGGCACGGCTGCCGGTGCGCGGGTGGCGTCGCCGGTGCCGAACGCTGGCCGGCCGGGTCCTGGTCCTGCAGGGGCTGCCGGGTTGCGCGCGGGACCGCCGCAGGGCCAGAAACTGCAAGCGCCGCCGCCGGGCGCTGCCACCGCGGCCAGGCCGGAGACCGGTAATCCGGCGGCTGCGGCCGCATTTCGACGCACGCCGACGGTGGTGACGCCCGCCCGTCCTGCCGGTCCGCCGGCCGGTGCTGCGGACCGGCGGCCGACTGCTCCGCAGCTGACGCGGCCGGCGCCGCCGACGGTGGCTAAGCCGGTGCCGCCGCCGATGCATGTCGCGCCCCGCGTCGCTCCGCCGCCGCGCGCCGAGCCGCGGATGGCCTCGCCGCCCCCACGGATCGAACCGCGCGTGGCTCCGCCGCCGGCGCCGCGGATGGCGCCGCCGCCCCATGTGGCGCCGCCGGCCCCGCCACGGATGGCCGCCCCGCCGTCGCCGCCGCGTGGCGCCCCGCCGCCGGCCCCGCCGAGAGCCGCCCCGCCGCCACGGCCTGCCGGTCCGCCCAAGAAGTGCCGGCCGGAGGAGAAGACCTGCTGAGGCCGGGCAACATCCGGTTGCGGGGAGGGGATTTGACCCGATGCCCCGCGCGCGGAGCTGCCACGATCTGCCGGGCCGCCGCTTCGGCAGCATCTTGGGCGGATTTCGGACCGGGCGGGCCTGGCGGCGCCGCGGCCTCGGACTGGGCCGGAAGCGGCCGGTTCGCCTTGCGTTATCGGGGAATCCGGCTATAACCCGCGCCATCTCACACGGAAGCATGGCTTAATCGCCGTCCGGTGGCACCGGGCCGGAAGGCAGGATTGTCCTGTCCCCACGCTCGTTGCTCACACGCTTCCGGAGGACCAACCGGAGAATAAACCTATGGCACTTCCCGAATTCACCATGCGTCAGCTGCTCGAAGCTGGCGTGCACTTTGGTCACCAGTCGCACCGCTGGAATCCGAAAATGGCGGAGTACATTTTCGGCGCCCGCAACAACATCCACATCATCGACCTCGCGCAGACCGTGCCGTTGATGCACCGCGCGCTGCAGGCGATCAGCGACACCGTCGCCAAGGGCGGCCGCGTGCTGTTCGTCGGCACCAAGCGCCAGGCGCAGGACGCCGTCGCCGATGCCGCCAAGCGCTCGGCGCAGTACTTCGTCAATTCGCGCTGGCTCGGCGGCACGCTGACCAACTGGAAGACGATCTCCGGCTCGATCAAGCGGCTGCGTCATCTCGACGACGTGCTGAACTCGGGCGACGCCAGTGCCTACACCAAGAAGGAGCGGCTGACGCTGCAGCGCGAGCGCGACAAGCTCGACCGCTCGCTCGGCGGCATCAAGGACATGGGCGGTCTGCCGGACCTGATCTTCGTGATCGACACCAACAAGGAAGACATCGCGATCCAGGAAGCCCAGCGCCTCGGCATCCCGGTGGCGGCGATCGTCGATACCAATTGCGATCCGAAGGGCATCACCTATCTGGTGCCGGGCAATGACGACGCCGGCCGCGCCATCGCGCTGTATTGCGACCTGATCGCCCGCGCTGTGATCGACGGCATTGGGCGCGCCCAGGGCGATTCCGGCATCGACATCGGCGCGGCGTCGCGTCCGCTGCGCGAAGACCTGCCGGCCGCGCAGGCGACCGGCTTCCAGGGCCTGTCGGGTCCGCGCGGCACGCCGGACGACCTCAAGAAGCTCACCGGCGTGTCCGGTGCGATCGAGAAGAAGTTCAACGACCTCGGCATCTTCCACTACTGGCAACTGGCCGAGCTCACCCCGGACACCGCGCACCAGATCGGCGAAGAAGTCGGTCTGCCGGGTCGGGCCGACGGCTGGGTCACCCAGGCCAAGGGTCTGGTCGCCGAGGCGGAGTAATGCGATCCGTTGCGGCCGGACATCCGGCCGCAACGTTCCGTCGTCAGAATCTGTAATGACATTCCTGATCGCGTGCCGCGCGCCTCAGCCGCGCAGCGCGCCCTGACAGGCAAAGGACTACGAGCATGGCAACGATTACTGCAGCGATGGTCAAGGAGCTGCGCGAGACCACCGGCGTCGGCATGATGGACTGCAAGCAGGCGCTGAACGAGAACGACGGCAACATGGAAGCCGCGATCGACTGGCTGCGCAAGAAGGGCCTGTCGAAGGCCGCCAAGAAGGCCGGCCGCGTCGCCGCCGAAGGCCTGATCGGCGCGCTCACCGACGGCACCAAGGGCGTCGTCGTCGAGGTCAATTCCGAGACCGACTTCGTCGCGCGCAACGAGCAGTTCCAGGGCCTGGTCAAGATGATCGCCCAGGTCGCGCTCAAGGTCGGCGCCAGCGTCGACGCGATCAACGCGGCGCCGGTCGGCTCCTCGACGGTCGCGGCCGCGATCTCGGACGCGATCGCCACCATCGGCGAGAACATGACGCTGCGCCGCGCTGCCGCGCTGGAAGTGTCGCAGGGCGTGGTCGCAAGCTACGTCCATGGTGCCGTGATCGACGGCGCCGGCAAGATGGGCGTGATCGTCGCGCTGGAATCGACTGGCAAGACCGACGAACTCGCGGCGCTCGGCCGCCAGCTCGCGATGCACGTCGCCGCCGCCAACCCGCAGGCGCTGGATCCGGCCGGGCTCGACCCGGACGTCGTCCGCCGCGAGCGCGAAGTGATGGCCGACAAGTATCGCCAGCAGGGCAAGCCGGAGAACATGATCGAGAAGATCGTCGAGAACGGCCTGAAGACCTACTACAAGGAAGTCTGCCTGCTCGAGCAGGCCTACATCCACGACGAGAAGGGCAAGGCCGTCGGCCAGGCGGTGAAGGAAGCCGAGGGCAAGGTCGGCGCGCCGATCAAGATCACCGGCTTCGTCCGCTACGCGCTCGGCGAAGGCATCGAGAAGCAGACGTCGGACTTCGCGGCGGAAGTCGCCGCGGCCTCCGGTCAGAAGTAATTGGGCCAGAAGTAATCGCTTTTCACGAGACGGACTCCCGGCCGATCCGGCCGGGAGCGAACCCACCGGGGACGCGACAGCATCATGGGTGAGCCGATCTATCGTCGTGTGGTGGTCAAACTATCGGGCGAGTATTTCGCCGGCCCCCAAAGCTACGGCATCGATCAGCCCACCATCGACCGCGTCGCCGGCGACCTGATCGCGGCCCGCAATCTCGGCGTCGAGATCGCGGTGGTGGTCGGCGGCGGCAACATCTTCCGCGGCGTCGAAGTCTCGGCGCGCGGCGTGTCGCGCCCGACCGGCGACACCATGGGCATGCTGGCGACGGTGATGAACTGCCTGGCGCTCGGCGAAGCACTGCGCCGCCACGGCCAGCCCGCCCGCACGTTCTCCGCGCTGCTGATGCCGGAAGTCTGCGATCTCTACACTCGGGCCGCGGCGCTCGAGACGCTCGCGCAAGGCGGCATCGCGCTGCTCGCCGGCGGCACCGGCAATCCGTATTTCACCACCGACACCACCGCGGTGCTGCGCGCCGCCGAGATCGACGCCGGCGCCGTGCTGAAGGCGACCAATGTCGACGGTGTTTATACCGCCGATCCGAAACGCGATCCGAACGCCAAGCGGTTCGAGAAGCTGACGCATTCGGAAGCGCTGGCCGGCGGCTACAAGGTCATGGATGCGACGGCTTTCGCGCTTGCCCGCGAAACCTCGCTGCCTATCATCGTTTTCTCGATCGCCGAGCCGGGTTCGATCGGCGCCGTGCTGGGCGGCGCGGGCAGGGCCACCGTCGTGGCTGGTTGATGCGCCTGGCGTCGCAGGGCGCCGTGGCAATGACGGATCAGAATTCTGGAAGGAGTGACTGGCATGCAGTCCGAGAAGTTCGACATCAATGAATTGAAGCGCCGGATGCAGGGCGCGTCGCAATCGCTGCAGCACGAGCTCAACGGTCTGCGCACCGGCCGTGCCTCGGCCTCGATGCTGGAGCCGGTTCAGGTCGACGCCTACGGCACGCACATGCCGCTCAATCAGCTCGCCACCGTCTCGGTCCCCGAGCCGCGGCTGCTGTCGGTGCAGGTCTGGGATAAGTCGATGGTCAAGGCCGTCGAGAAGGCGATCGTCGATTCCAACCTCGGCCTCAGCCCGGCGACCGAAGGGCAGGTGCTGCGGCTCCGGATCCCCGAGCTCAATGCGGATCGCCGCAAGGAGCTGGTGAAGGTCGCGCACAAATACGCCGAAGCCGCCCGCGTCGCGGTCCGGCACGTCCGCCGCGACGGCCTTGATACGATCAAAAAGCTGGAGAAGGCTCACGAGATCTCCGAGGATGATCAGAAGCGGCTGGACCAGGACGTGCAGAAGGTGACCGATGCGGCGATCGCCGAGATCGATCAGTTGCTCGCGGGCAAGGAAAAGGAAATCCTGACCGTCTAAGTTTTCCGCTCGGCGCCGCTTTGCGCGGCGCCGGGGTCGCGCCTGCGACCGGCCGGGGCAGGGTGACGGCGAGGCCGGAGCCTGCGTCGGGCGATCACAGCCCGGCAAAATGCATTCGCTATGATGAGAGAATCAGGCCTAGTGCGACCGTGGCGGACGTGGGTCTTGTGATCACCGCTGCCATAACTTATTGATCTGGAAAAATTTCTGGCGGCGAACGGGTACTTCTTCGCGGGATGACGCTTCGGGAATTGACCTATGTCGAAAGCTGCCGCCACCGCGACTGACCGATCGGATCCGCCCGCCATTCCGGCGCATGTCGCCATTATCATGGACGGCAACGGCCGTTGGGCCGCCGCACGCGGCCTGCCGCGGGCCGAGGGCCATCGCCGCGGCGTCGAGGCGCTCCGCCGCGTCGTCCGGGCGGCGAACGAGCTCGGCATCCAGTATCTGACCATCTTCTCGTTCAGCTCGGAAAACTGGACCCGCCCGAAAAGCGAGATCGGCGACCTGTTCGGCCTGCTGCGGCGCTTCATCCGCAACGATCTGGCGTCGCTGCACCGCGACGGCGTCCGCGTCCGGGTGATCGGCGAACGCGATCGGCTCGACCGCGATCTGTGCGCGATGCTCGACGAAGCGCAGGAACTGACCCGCGACAACACCAAGCTCAATCTGGTGGTCGCGTTCAACTACGGCTCGCGGCAGGAGATCGCCAATGCCGCGCAGCGGCTGGCGCGCGAGGTCGCCGAGGGCAAGCGCGATCCGGCGACGATCGATATCGAGACGCTGGGGCGCTATCTCGACGCCCCCGACATCCCCGATCCCGACCTGATCATCCGCACCAGCGGAGAGCAACGATTGTCGAATTTCCTGATGTGGCAGGCGGCGTACAGTGAACTGGTGTTCGTGCCGATTCACTGGCCGGACTTCGACAAGGCCGCGCTGGAAGGCGCGATCGCCGAATATGCCCGGCGCGAGCGCCGGTTCGGCGGTCTGGCCGCGAAAACAGGATCGTGACACGCGTGAGCCAGGACAAGGCGGCGCCAGCGCCGGCGGCCGAGCAGGGCTCCCGGAATTTCGTGCTGCGTGTCGCCGCCGCCGTGGTGCTGGCGCCGGCCGCGATCGCCATCGCTTACTTCGGCGGCTGGGCGTGGGCGGTGCTTGCGACGCTGGTGGCGATCGGTCTGTTTCTGGAATGGTTGTCGATCGTCGGCGCCGCCCGCGACTTCCGCGTGCTGGTGATCGGCTGCCTGACGCTGCTGGTGTGCGGCATCGGGCTGATGTTCGACAAGCCCGGGCCGGCGGCGCTGGCGGCCGTGCTCGGCGTCGGTGGCCTGGTGGTGCTCGGCGATCAGCCGCGGCGCTGGACCGCGTCGGGGCTCGGCTATGCGGCGATCGCGCTGATCGCCTCGATCCTGGTCCGGCTCGATCCGGACCACGGCTTCGCCGCCCTGATCCTGATTCTTCTCATTGTCTGGGGCACCGATATCGGCGGCTATTTCGCCGGCCGCAGCATCGGCGGTCCGAAGCTGTGGCCCCGCGTCAGCCCGAAAAAGACTTGGGCGGGCGCCGTCGGCGGCCTCGTCCTCAGCCTGGTGGTGGCGCTCGGCTTCGCCCTGGCCGGATTCGGAAAAGCCTTGCCGCTGCTGATCCTTGCGGTGGTTCTTTCAACTGTTTCCCAACTCGGCGATCTGTTCGAATCCGCCGTCAAACGCCGGTTCGGCGTGAAGGATTCCAGCCACATCATTCCCGGCCATGGCGGGCTGCTCGACCGGCTCGACGGCTATGTCGCGGCGGTGGCGGTGGCTGCCCTGATCGGGCTGACGCGTGGATCGCTGGATGGTATTGGCCGCGGTCTTATGGTGTGGTGATCCGATGAGTGCAGTCCCTCTGAAGAACGACGGCGCCGCCCATGATGGCGTGCGCAGCATCAGCGTCCTCGGCGCCACCGGTTCGATCGGCGACAGCACGATGGATCTGGTGCGCGCTGCGCCGGAGAAATACCGGGTCGAGGCGCTGACCGGCAACGCCAACGTCGCCGGGCTGGCCAAGCTCGCCCGCGAGTTCAACGCCAAATTCGTCGCGGTGGCCGATCCGGCCCGGCTCGGCGAATTGCGCGCGGCGCTCGCCGGCACCGACATCGCCTGCGGGGCCGGGGAGAGCGCGGTGATCGAGGCCGCGGCGCGGCCGGCCGACTGGGTGATGGCGGCGATCTCGGGTGCCGCCGGCCTCAAGCCGGCGCTGGCCGCGGTCGACCGCGGCACCACGGTGGCGCTCGCCAACAAGGAGTGCCTTGTCTGCGCCGGCGACTTCTTCATGAAGCGGGCGGTTGAGGCGGGCGCCCGGATCCTGCCGGCCGACTCGGAGCACAATGCGCTGTTCCAGGCGCTGGCGTCCGGCAACCGCCACGAACTGACCCGGGTGATCATCACCGCCTCGGGCGGGCCGTTCCGGACCTGGGCCGCCGCCGATATCGAGCAGGCGACGCTGGCAAAGGCGCTGAAGCACCCGAACTGGAGCATGGGCCAGAAGATCACGATCGATTCGGCGTCGATGATGAACAAGGGCCTCGAGGTGATCGAGGCGTCGTATCTGTTCGCGCTGTCGCCGGACGAGATCGACGTGCTGGTGCACCCGCAGTCGATCGTCCACGGCCTGGTCGAGTTCGCCGACCATTCGGTGGTCGCCCAGCTCGGCGCCCCGGACATGCGGATCCCGATCGCGCATTGCCTCGGCTGGCCGGACCGCATCGTCGGCCGCGCCGCCAGGCTCGACCTCGCCAAGATCGGCCAGCTGACCTTCGAGGCGCCGGACTTCGAGCGTTTCCCCGGGCTGCGGCTGGCCTATGACGCGCTGCGCACCGGCCATGGCGCGACCACGGTCTACAATGCAGCGAACGAAGTTGCGGTCGCGGCATTCATCGCGCAGAAGATCCGGTTCGGGGCGATCGCCCGGCTGGTCGAGGACACCCTGAACGAGTGGATCCGGGCCGGCAACCTGGCGCCGCTCGGCAGCGCCGACGACGCCATCGCCGTTGACCATAGCGCCCGAAAAATGGCTGCCACCCTATTGCCTCAAATTGCCGCAAAGGCATCCTAGAGGTTTCGGGAACAGGGCCGTCGGTTCTGCTTGAGAGGAATGGGATGGCCGATCTTTTGATGAACGGATTCAACACGTTGAGCCACGGAATCGTGGGTTACGTGGTGCCGTTTCTGTTCGTGCTGACGATTGTGGTGTTCTTCCACGAACTCGGCCATTTTCTGGTGGCGCGCTGGAATGGCGTGAAGGTGCTGACGTTCTCGCTCGGGTTCGGCCCGGAGATCGCCGGCTTCAACGACCGCCACGGCACCCGCTGGAAGCTGTCGGCGATCCCGCTCGGCGGCTACGTCAAGTTCTTCGGCGACGACAGCGAGGCGAGCACGCCGTCGTCCGATTCGCTGTCGAAAATGAGCGCCGAGGAGCGCTCGGTCAGCTTCCACCACAAGAAGGTCGGGCCGCGCGCCGCGATCGTGGTGGCCGGTCCGCTGGCCAATTTCATCCTGGCGATCGTGCTCTTCACCTTCCTGTTCGCGGTGTTCGGGGTGCCGAGCACCTCGGCGCGGGTCGACAACATCCAGCCGGGCAGCGCCGCCGAGACCGCCGGCTTCAAGCCCGGTGACGTCATCGTCGCGATCGACGGAAGCACGATTCACAATTTCCAGGACATGCAGCGCACCGTCGGCAGCGAGGCCGGCCGGGAGCTCAAGTTCACCGTGAAGCGCGGCGCCGAAACCCTTGAGTTGAAAGCCACCCCGCAGCTTCGCGAGATCAAGGACCGGTTCGGCAATGTGCAGCGGCTCGGCCTGCTGGGAATCAGCCGCTCGACCGCCGCCAACGAGGTGGTGACCGAGCGGGTCAACCCGGCGGTCGCGCTCTGGATGGGCGTCAAGGAGACCTGGTTCGTCGTCGATCGCACCTTCTCTTATATCGGCGGCCTGTTCGCCGGCCGGGAAGCGGCCGACCAGCTCGGCGGTCCGTTGCGAATCGCGCAGATCTCTGGGCAGGTCGCGACCATCGGCTTCACGCCGCTGCTGCATCTGGCGGCGGTGCTGTCGATCTCGATCGGGCTGCTCAACCTGTTTCCGGTACCGCTGCTCGATGGCGGCCACCTGATGTTCTATGCGATCGAGGCGGTCCGTGGTCGTCCGTTGTCCGAGCGGGCGCAGGAAATGGGCTTCCGGATCGGGCTGGGGCTGGTGCTGATGTTGATGGTTTTCGCGACCTACAACGATATTCTGCACCTCGCTTCGTCTTAACGTTTCTTGCAATCGTGGCCGATGGGCAACGTGTTGGAATGAAATTGAAATCGCACTGCGAAAGGACGTTTGCCCCGTTGGCAAAATTGTCTACAAGCAAGGCAAGTTGGGGATTCTGCCGGCGCGGGGGCTGCGCGTGGGCACTGGAATGACAAGGGCGCGTTGCGCATGAATGCTGGAATGCGAGTGTTGCGGGGGGGACTTCTTGCTGCCGCCCTGGTGTTTTTCGCCGTACCGGTCGCCACGACGGCGACCGCTGTATTGACGGCGTCGCCTGCGGCCGCGCAGTCTGCCTCCTCGATCCAGGTCGAGGGCAACCGCCGGGTCGAAGCCGATACCATTCGCTCCTACTTCAAGCCGGGCCCGGGCGGGCGGCTCGATCAGGGCAGCATCGACGACGGCCTCAAGGCGTTGATCGAGACCGGCCTGTTCCAGGACGTCCGGATCAACCAGGGCGGCGGTGGCCGTCTGGTCGTCAGCGTCGTCGAAAACCCGGTGATCGGCCGGCTGGCTTTCGAGGGCAACAAGAAGATCAAGGACGAGCAGCTGCAGGCTGAAATCCAGTCCAAGCCCCGGGGCACGCTGTCGCGTCCGGCGGTGCAGTCCGACGCGCTGCGCATCGCGGAAATCTATCGCCGCTCGGGCCGTTACGACGTCCGCGTCGACCCGCAGATCATCGAGCAGCCGAACAATCGCGTCGATCTGATCTTCGTCGTCAACGAAGGCGCCAAGACCGGCGTCAAGTCGATCGAATTCATCGGCAATCAGGCGTTCTCGTCGTACCGGCTGAAGGACGTCATCAAGACCCGCGAGACCAACCTGCTGAGCTTCCTCGGCTCGGGCGACGTCTACGATCCGGACCGTGTCGAGGCCGATCGCGACCTGATTCGCCGCTTCTATCTGAAGAACGGCTATGCCGACGTGCAGGTCGTCGCCGCGCTGACCGAGTACGATCCGGAGCGCAAGGGCTTCCTGGTGTCCTTCAAGATCGAGGAAGGCCAGCAGTACCGCGTCGGGTCGGTGACCTTCGAATCGACCATTCCGAACTTCGACGCCACTTCGTTGCGCGGCTATTCGCGGGTGAATGTCGGTTCGCTTTACAATGCCGAGGCGCTTGAGAAGTCCGTCGAGGAAATGCAGATCGAAATGTCGCGGCGCGGCTATGCGTTTGCGACCGTGCGTCCGCGCGGCGATCGCAACTTCGAATCCCACACCGTCTCGATCGTGTTCTCGATCGAGGAGGGCGCCCGGGTCTACATCGAGCGCATCAACGTGGTCGGCAACACCCGGACCCGCGATTACGTCATCCGGCGTGAGTTCGATATTTCCGAAGGCGATGCCTACAACCGCGCGCTGGTCGATCGCGCCGAGCGCCGGCTGAAGAACCTCGACTTCTTCAAGTCCGTGAAGATCACCACCGAGCCCGGCTCGTCGAGCGACCGCGTCATCCTGGTGGTCAATCTCGAAGAGAAATCGACCGGCGACTTCTCGGTCTCGGGCGGCTATTCGACCAGCGACGGTGCGCTGGGCGAGGTCAGCGTCTCGGAGCGCAACTTCCTCGGCCGCGGCCTGTTCGCCAAGGCGACGGTGCAGTACGGCCAGTACGCCCGCGGCTACTCGCTGTCCTTCGTCGAGCCCTATCTGCTCGACTACCGCGTCGCGCTCGGCCTCGACCTGTATCAGCGCGAGCAACTGGCCAACAGCTACGTCTCGTACGGCACCAAGACGCTCGGCATCAGCCCGCGGCTCGGCTTCTCGCTGCGCGAAGACCTGACCCTGCAGCTGCGCTATTCGCTGTATCGGCAGGAAATCACGCTGCCGTCGTACCTGAACAACTGTAACAACAACCTGAATTCGGCGAGCTACTTCCCGACGCCGCAGTTCATCGCCGCCGGCAACCGCAACAGCACCAGCTACGGCGTGCTGGGCTGCTACGGCGACGGCGAAGCCTCGCTCCCGGTCCGTATCGGCCTGTCCAATGGCGCCTACTGGACCTCGTCGGTCGGCTACACCCTGACCTACAACACGCTGGACAACACCCGGAACCCGACCGACGGTCTGCTGGTCGACTTCCGCCAGGACTTCGCCGGCGTCGGCGGCGACGTGAAGTTCCTCAAGACCGCGTTCGACGCCAAGTACTACACCCCGCTGGTGTCCGAACTGGTCGGTATCGTCCATCTGCAGGCCGGTAACCTCAGCTCCTATGGTGGCAATCAGCTGCGCATGCTGGACCACTTCCAGATGGGTCCGAACCTGGTCCGCGGCTTCGCGCCGAACGGCATCGGTCCGCGCGACATCGGCCAGTACGCCTTCTACGGCTACGGCGGCGACGCCCTCGGCGGCACCAATTATTGGGGCGCTTCGCTCGAGTTGCAGATGCCGTTCTGGTTCCTGCCGAAGGAAGTCGGGCTCAAGGGCGCCGTCTATGCCGACGCCGGTTCGCTGTTCGACTACAAGGGCCCGACGTCGTGGACGGTCACCAACGAGGTCAACAGGCCCGGCTGTATCCCGGCGAGCCAGACCACGATCGGTACGTGCTCCGGCCTGAACTACGACGACACCAATACGGTTCGCACCTCGGTCGGTGTCGGCCTGATCTGGGCCTCGCCGTTCGGTCCGCTGCGGTTCGACTACGCGATCCCGATCACCAAGGGTAAGTACGACCGCGTCCAGGAATTCAAATTCGGCGGCGGGACTTCGTTCTAAGTCCCGCGGTCCGGACTGCGACCGCAGGATGACCTCGACCTTGTTCTTTAAACCGCGTCCTTCGTCCACGCTGGCTGAAATCGCCGCGTTGACGAAGGCAGAGCTGGTCGACCCTTCCCAGGGCGACCGCGTCATCACCGGCATCGCCGCACTCGACGATGCCGGGCCGATGCATCTCGGCTTTTTCGAAAACCTCAATTACGTCGCGGAACTGGAGCAGACCCAGGCCGGGGCATGCCTGGTGATGGAGCGGTACGAACACCGCGTGCCGTCCCATGTGGCCGTGTTGCGGGTGAAGAGCCCGATCCGGGCGTTCGTCACCTTTGCGCGCCACATCCACGAAGACGCGATGCGGCCGATGTCGGGCTTCGGCAGCGCCGGCATCGCCCCGTCGGCGGTGATCCATCCCACCGCGCGGCTCGAGGACGGCGTGATCGTCGATCCGCTGGCGGTGATCGGTCCCGACGTCGAGATCGGCGCCGGCAGCGTGATCGGATCCGGCGCGATGATCGCCAGCGGGGTCAAGATCGGCCGCGACTGCAACATCGGCGCGAACACCACGGTCCAGTTCGCGCTGATCGGCAACAACGTCCTGATCCACTCCGGCTGCCACATCGGGCAGGACGGCTTCCGCTTCATCTTCGCCCGCACCCATCAGAAGGTGCCGCAGGTCGGCCGGGTGATCATCCAGAACGACGTCGAGATCGGCTCCGGCACCACGGTCGACCGGGGCGGCCTGCGCGACACGGTGATCGGCGAGGGCACCAAGATCGACAATCAGGTCCAGGTCGGCCACAACGTAACAATTGGTCGACATTGCGTCATCGCAGCGCAATGCGGCCTTGCCGGCAGCCTGACGCTGGGCGACAACGTCGCGCTGGGCGCCAAGGTCGGCATCAACAATCACGTCCTGATCGGCGACGGTGCGCAGATCACCGCGATGAGCGCGGTCAAGGACAGCGTGCCGGCCGGCGAGCGCTGGGGCGGCTACTTCGCCAAGCCCACCAAGCAGTGGTTCCGCGAGATCGTCGCGGTCGAGCGATTGCTGCGGGGCGGTGCGGGGACGGCGCCGAAATCCGGCGACGGCAAAGATGAGGACCGGGGCTGATGGAATCGCCGATACGTTTCGAGAATGTGGACATCAACACCATCCTCAAGACCCTGCCGCACCGCTTCCCGTTTCTGCTGATCGATCGCGTCAAGAACATCCGCGAGGACTACAGCGGCATCGGCGTCAAGAACGTCACGGTCAATGAGCCGGCGTTTCAGGGGCATTTTCCGGACCGGCCGGTGTTTCCCGGTGTGCTGATGATCGAGGGCATGGCGCAGACCGCCGGCGTGATCGGCATCATGTCGGTGACCGGCACCGAGAAGCCGCGCGCGGTGTATTTCCTCACCATCGACAAGTGCAAGTTCCGCAAGCCGGTGTTGCCGGGCGATACGATCGAGTATCACATGAAGAGCATCGGCCGCCGCAAGACGATGTGGTGGTTCCACGGCGATGCGATCGTCGACGGCCAGACCGTCGCGGAAGCCGATGTCGGCGCGATGCTGACGGATTGACCCGGATTTCATGAGCAGCATCGACCCCACCGCGCGAATTGAAGACGGCGCCACGATCGGCGCCGACGTGACGATCGGGCCGTTCTGTACCGTCGGCCCCGATGTGACCATCGGCGCCGGCACCCGCCTGATCAGCCACGTCAACCTCACCGGCCACACCACGATCGGCGAGAGCTGCACCATCCACCCGTTCGCCTCGCTCGGCGGCGCGCCGCAGTCGACCGGCTACAAGGGCGAGCCGACCAAGCTGCTGATCGGCAACAGCTGCACCATCCGCGAAAACGTGACGATGAACACCGGCACGGTCGGCGGCGGTGGGGTGACCCGGGTCGGCGACCGCGGCTTCTTCATGGCAGCCAGCCATGTCGGCCACGACTGCATCGTCGGCAACGACGTGATCTTCGCCAATGCGGCGACGCTCGGCGGTCATTGCGAGATCGGCGACTACACCTTCATCGGCGGCATGACGGTGCTGCAGCAATTCACCCGCGTCGGTGCCCAGGTCATGCTCGGCGGCATCAGCGGCGTGCGCGACGACGTCATTCCCTATGCGCTCGCCAACGGCATCTATGCGAAGCTCTCCGGGTTGAATATCGTCGGCATGCGCCGCCGCAAATTCACCAGGGAGCGGCTCAACCTTGTTCGCTCGTTCTTCAAGGACCTGTTCTACAGCCCGGGCTCGCTCGCCGAACGGCTCGAGCGGGTGCGACCGCGCACCATCGAAGATCCCGCCATTGCCGAGATCGTCGCCTTCATCGACGACGGCAAGCGCCTCGGCCGGCGCCGCCGGCCGCTGTGCTCGGTGGCGGACGGCGCTCCCAGCGACGATAGCGACACTGACACCGACGGCTAGACCAGCGGCGGCCGCGCCATGACGGCTCCCGGTCCGCAGATCGGCTCGCCGGTCGGCGTCATCGCCGGCGGCGGCGTGCTGCCGTTCGCGGTCGCCGACTCGATGCAGGCGCGGCAGATCGAGCCGCTGCTGATCGGGCTGCGCGGCTTCTGCGATCCGAACGAGATCGCGCGTTTCCAGCATCACTGGATCTCGATCGGCCAATACGGCCGCCTGAAGCGGCTGCTGCGCGCCGCGCATTGCCGCGACGTGATGTTCATCGGTTCGGTGGTGCGCCCGTCGCTGACCTCGGTCCGGCTCGACTGGGGCGCTGTCCGGGTGCTGCCGAGCGTGATGGCCGCGTATCGCGGCGGCGACGACCATCTGCTCACCAGCATCGGCCGGATCTTCGAGGGCGAGGGTTTTCGGCTGTACGGCGTCAAGGATGTCGCGCCGGAGCTGCTGATGCCGGCCGGCGAACTCACCACAGCGGCGCCGGATCCCGGGCATCGCGCCGACGTCGCCAAGGGGCAGGCGGTGCTGGCGGCGCTGAGCCCGTTCGACATCGGCCAGGCCGTGGTGGTGATCGACGGCCATGTGGTGGCCGTCGAGGACATTGGCGGCACCGACGCGCTGCTCGCCAATCTGGCGCGGCTGCGGGCGCAGGGCAAGATCGCCGCCAAGCCCGGCCGCGGCGTGCTGGTCAAGGCGCCGAAGCGCGGTCAGGACCTGCGCTTCGATCTGCCGACGCTCGGCCCGCGCACCATCGACGGCGTCGCTGCCGCCGGGCTCGCCGGCGTCGCGGTGGCCGCCGGCAACACGCTGGTCGCCGAGCCGCAGGCGATGATCGCCGCCGCCGACAGGGCCGGACTGTTCGTCACCGGGGTCGAGGCGTGACGGCCGTGCGCTCGGCCCACGGCACGGCGCGCCGCGTGTTCGTGATCGCGACGGAGGAATCCGGCGACCGGCTCGGCGCGGCGCTGATGCAGGCGCTGAAGCTGCGGCTCGGCGACGGCGTGGTGTTCGAAGGCGTCGGCGGCCGGGCGATGGCGGAGCAGGGCCTCGTCTCGCTGTTTCCGATCGAGGAATTGTCGATCATCGGCATCTCCGCCGTGGTGCGGCGGCTGCCGTCGATCCTGCGCCGAATCCGCAGCACCGCCGAGGCCGTGCACCGCGCCCGACCGGACATGCTGATCATCATCGACAGCCCCGACTTCACCCATCGCGTCGCGCGGCGGGTGCGCGCGCGCGATCCGTCGATCGCGATCGTCAACTACGTGTCGCCGACGGTGTGGGCGTGGCGGCCCGGCCGGGCAAGGGCGATGCGGTCCTATGTCGATCACGTGCTGGCGCTGCTGCCGTTCGAGCCCGAGGAATATCGCCGGCTGCGCGGTCCGCCGTGTACCTATGTCGGCCATCCGCTGACCGAGCAGATCGAGCAGCTGCGACCGAGCCCGGCCGAACAGGCCCGGCGCGACGCCGAGCCGCCGGTGCTGGTGGTGCTGCCCGGCAGCCGGCGCAGCGAGATCTTTCACCAGATGGCGGTGTTCGGCGAAACGCTCGGGCGGCTGCAGGCGGAGCAGGGCGATCTCGAACTGATCCTGCCGACCGTCCCGCATCTGCGCGAAGCGGTCGAGGCCGGCGTGCGCGATTGGCCGGTGCAGCCGCGCATCGTGGTCGGCGACGCCGAGAAGAAGGCGGCGTTCCGGATCGCGCGCGCGGCGTTCGCCAAGTCGGGGACGGTGACGCTCGAACTGGCGCTGGCGCATGTGCCGATGGTCGCGGTCTACAAGGCCGGCGCGATGGAGGCCTGGATCGGCAAGCGGGTGATCCGCTCGGCCTCGGTGATCCTCGCCAATCTCGTGGTCGGCGAAAACGTCATTCCGGAATTCATCCAGGAGGACTGCGTGCCGGACAAGCTCGTGCCGGCGCTGCGCGAGGTGCTGGCCGATACGCCGGCGCGGGCGCGCCAGCTCGCGGCGTTCGCCCGGATCGACGAAATCCTGTCGACCGGTGCGCAGAGCCCGAGCGCGCAGGCGGCCGACATCGTCCTGAGCGTGCTGCGCAAACACTGAGACGATCGCCCGCCGATTGTGGTCGGGGTTGTTGCAATCAATTCTCAATCTGTCGGAACTAGCGTGCGGACGCACCGAAGCTCCGTTCGCGCCGCGCATCGGAGTGCATGCGTATCGCGGCAACCGGAGTTCGCCGACATGACCAAATCCCCCATCGAAGCCGCATCGCCACTCGACACGTTGTTCGCGTCAGCGACCGTCGTCCATCGCCGGAATTTCCTCACGACCGGCGCTGCGGCGTTCGGCGCCGCCATGGTGCCGGCAGGCGCGACGGTCGCGGAGGCCAAACCGGCGGCTTCTGCCGCGATCACCGAACAGGATCGCAAGCACATGACCCAGGCGATCGCGTTGATGCGCAAGGCCGGCGTGATCGAAAAGACCGGCGGCGCGTTTGGCGCCGTGATCGTGCGCGATGGCGAAGTGCTCGCGGCGACCGGCAACAGCGTGCTGCGCGACAACGATCCGTCGGCGCACGCCGAAGTCAATGCGATCCGCGCCGCCTGCAAGAAGGTCGGCGCGCCGAACCTGCGCGGCGCCACCATGTACACGAGCTGCGAATGTTGCCCGATGTGCTACGCGACAGCCTATTGGGCGCGGCTCGACCGGATCTTCTTCGCGGCGTCGTGGACCGACTATGCGGATCTGTTCGACGATTCGAACATCGGCGCGGATATGAAGCACCCTTACGCAAAGCGCAAAGTTCGCATCGCTCAGATGATGCGGAGCGACGCGCAGAAGGTCTGGCAGGAATTCCGCGCGCTGCCGGATCATGCGCGTTACTAGAGCAATTCAGCTTCTGATCGAATCGGAGCTGAAGATCCGCAACTCCTGCCACACGCACGACCTCATGGTGAGGAGGCGCGTAGCGCCGTCTCGTACCATGCGCCGCAACCACTGCGTTGCCCCATCCTTCGAGACGCTCGGCTTCGCCGGGCTCCTCAGGATGAGGACTCAGGGCCTTCGGCAAGGTCGGATCGTTTCAATCAAGCGATCAACCCATCTAGGACGCTTGCCACAAAGCAAAACGGCGAACCGCCTGGCGGTTCGCCGTTTCTTTTTGGACGAGGCGCGAGCGATCAGCCGCGCTTGTCGATCGGGACGTATTCGCGCTTGGCGGCGCCGGTGAACAGCTGGCGCGGACGGCCGATCTTCTGCTGCGGATCCTCGATCATCTCGCTCCACTGGCTGATCCAGCCGACGGTGCGGGCGACCGCGAACAGCACGGTGAACATGTCGGTCGGGAAGCCCATCGCCTTCAGCGTGATGCCCGAATAGAAGTCGACGTTCGGGTACAGCTTGCGGTCGATGAAGTACTGATCGCTGAGCGCGATCTTCTCCAGCTCCATCGCCACCTTGAGCAGCGGATCGCCGTGATGGCCGGTTTCCGCCAGCACTTCGTGGCAGACCTGCTGCATGATCTTGGCGCGCGGATCGTAGTTCTTGTAGACGCGGTGGCCGAAGCCCATCAGCCGTACCGACGAGTTCTTGTCCTTCACCTTGGTGATGAACTCGGGAATGTTCTCGACCGAGCCGATCTCCTTGAGCATCTGCAGCGCGGCTTCGTTGGCGCCGCCATGCGCCGGGCCCCACAGGCAGGCGATGCCGGCGGCGATGCAGGCGAACGGGTTGGCGCCCGAGGAGCCGGCGATCCGCACCGTCGAGGTCGAGGCGTTCTGCTCGTGGTCGGCGTGCAGCGTGAAGATCTTGTCGAGCGCCGCTGCCAGTACCGGATTGACCTTGTACTCCTCGCACGGCACCGCGAAGCACATGTGGATGAAGTTGCCGGCGAAGGACAGCGAGTTCTTCGGGAACATGAACGGCTGGCCGATCGAGTACTTGTAGGCCATCGCCGCCAGCGTCGGGATCTTGGCGATCATCCGCATCGACGCGATCATGCGCTGCTTCGGATCGTTGATGTCGGTGGAGTCGTGATAGAACGCCGCCAGCGCGCCGACCGACGCGACCATCACCGCCATCGGATGCGCGTCGCGGCGGAAGCCCTGGAAGAACCGCGCCATCTGCTCGTGCACCATGGTGTGCCGGGTGATGCGCAGGTCGAAATCTTCCTTCTGCTCCTTGGTCGGCAGTTCGCCGTACAGCAAGAGATAGCAGGTCTCGAGGAAATCGCCCTGCTGGGCGAGCTGCTCGATCGGGTAGCCCCGGTATTCGAGAACGCCGGCGTCACCGTCGATATAGGTGATCTTGGACTGGCAACTCGCCGTCGAGGTGAAGCCCGGATCGTAGGTGAACAGCCCGGACTGGGCGTAAAGCTTGCCGATGTCGACGACATCCGGGCCAACCGTTCCGGTCAGAATCGGAAGATCGTAGGTGTTGTTTCCAACCGTGAGCGTTGCTGTCTTGTTTGTCGTTGCGTCCATCGTGTGGTCCCCGATGTTCGTTGTCGAAACCAGCGGCGGCGCACCGGAGATGCGAGCGAGACTGGTTGGCCTAAAAGCACACGCGGAATGGGTAGCTTATTGCTGTGTGCACCGCAAGACGGCCGGTCTCCGGGGCGATCCCGGGCGCGCTACGCGGCCTGATCGGCGAGGCGGGACAGGCATTCCTCGCGCCCCAGCACCGCCAGGACGTCGAAAATCCCGGGCGACGTGGTCCGTCCGGTCAGCGCCACACGCAGCGGCTGCGCGACCGCGCCGAGCTTGAGCCCGGCCTGCTCGGCGAAGGTCCGCATCGCCGCCTCAGCGGTCGCCGCCGACCACGGCGACACGTCCTCCAGCGCGGTCCGGAGACGTCCGATCAGGGCGCGGGTTTCCGGCGTCAGCACGGCCTGGCCCTTGGCGTCGATCGCGAGCGGTCGGTCGGCGAAGATGAAGCCGGCATTGTCGAGCAGTTCGAGCAGCGTCTTGGCGCGCTCCTTCAGCCCCGGCATCGCCTGGACCAGCTGGGCGCGGGTGGTGTCGGTGAGCCGGGCGGCGATCGCCGGGCCCTGCGGGACGTAGTGCAGCAGATCCTCGAGCAGGGTCACGAGAGATTGATCGTCGGTCTGGCGGATGTAGTGGCCGTTGAGGCTTTCCAGCTTGGCGAAATCGAACCGCGCCGCGGAGCGGCCGATGGCGCCGAGATCGAACGCGTCGATCATTTCCTGCGTGGTAAATATTTCCTGATCGCCGTGGCTCCAGCCGAGCCGGACCAGATAGTTGCGCAGCGCCGCCGGCAGGTAGCCCATCGCCCGATAGGCGTCGACACCGAGCGCGCCGTGGCGCTTGGAGAGCTTCGAACCATCCGGGCCGTGGATCAGCGGGATGTGCGCCATCACCGGCAGCTCCCATCCCATCGCATCGTAGATCTGCTTCTGCCGCGCGGCGTTGATGAGATGATCGTCGCCGCGGATGATGTGGGTGACGTCCATGTCGTGGTCGTCGACCACCACCGCGAGCATGTAGGTCGGGGTGCCGTCGCCGCGCAGCAGCACCAGATCGTCGAGGTTTTCGTTCTGCCAGACCACGCGGCCCTGAACCTGATCCTCGATCACCGTCTCGCCGGTCAGCGGCGCCCGGAGCCGGATCGTCGGCTTCATGTCGGCCGGCGCCTCGGACGGATCGCGATCGCGCCAGCTGCCGTCGTAGAGCTTCGAACGGCCCTCGGCGCGGGCCTTGTCGCGCATCGCCGTCAGTTCCTCGGCGGTCGCGTAGCAGCGATAGGCCTTGCCGGCGGCCAGCAACTGCTCGGCGACCTCGCGATGCCGGGCGGCGCGGGCGAACTGGTAGACGGTGTCGCCGTCCCACTCGATGCCGAGCCATTTCAGCCCGTCGAGGATGGCGTCGATCGCCGGCTGGGTCGAGCGCTGGCGATCGGTATCTTCGATTCGCAGCAGCATCTTGCCGCCGTGCTTGCGCGCGTACAGCCAGTTGAACAGCGCGGTGCGGCCACCGCCGATATGGAGGAAGCCGGTGGGCGAGGGCGCAAAGCGGGTGACGACGGGTCGGGTCATTCTGAACTTGGATTGGAAGCGCGCCGGAGCGGCGCGGAGGGTGTATAGCAGGATCGGCGCATAACTAAAGTGTTCCGCGCAGCCTTCGGGGGTTGGCGCGGGGCCCCGGATTTGGCAGATACCGCCCTCGGGTTCCGACCAGGCAGAAAGATCGATTCATGACGACGGCAGACGCAGCAACCTCCGAGGCCGGGCGCGACTTCATTCGCGATATCGTCCAGGCCGATCTCGAGGCCGGCCGGCACGCCGAAATCGTGACCCGGTTCCCGCCGGAGCCGAACGGCTATCTGCACATCGGCCATGCCAAATCGATCGCGCTGAATTTCGGCGTCGCCAAGGAATTCGGCGGCCGCTGCAATCTGCGGTTCGACGACACCAACCCGACCAAGGAAGAGCAGGAATACATCGACTCGATCCAGGACGACGTGCGCTGGCTCGGCTTCGACTGGGGCAAGAACGTGTTCTACGCCTCGGACTATTTCGAGCAGCTCTACGCCTGGGCCGAGCTGATGATCCAGAACGGCGACGCCTATGTCGACGACCAGTCGCAGGACGAGATCCGCGAGACCCGCGGCACGCTGACCGAGCCCGGCAAGAACAGTCCGTTCCGCGATCGCAGCGTCGAGGAGAATCTCGACCTGTTCCGGCGGATGAAGGCGGGCGAATTTCCGAACGGCGCGCGCGTGCTGCGCGCCAGGATCGACATGGCGTCGGGCAACATCAATCTGCGCGACCCGGTGCTGTACCGTATCCTGCACGCGCATCACCCGCGCACCGGCGACACATGGTCGATCTATCCGAGCTACGATTATGCGCACGGCCAGTCGGACGCGATCGAGGGCGTCACGCACTCGATCTGCACGCTGGAATTTGAGGATCACCGGCCGTTGTACGAATGGCTGCTGTCGAAGCTGCCGGTGCCGTCGCAGCCCAAGCAGTACGAATTCGCCCGGCTCAACATCACCTACACGCTGCTGTCGAAGCGGGTGCTGACCGAGCTGGTGCGCGGCGGCCACGTCGCCGGCTGGGACGATCCACGGATGCCGACGATGGCCGGGATGAAGCGCCGCGGCGTGCCGCCGGCCGCGATCCGCGAACTTGTCAAGCGCATCGGCGTCGCCAAGGCCAACAGCGTGGTCGACGTCGGCATGCTGGAGTTCTGCATCCGCGAGGAGCTGAACCGCACCGCGCAGCGCCGGATGGCGGTGCTGCGGCCGCTGAAGGTGGTGATCGAGAACTATCCGGAAGGCCAGACCGAGGAGCTCGAGGCGATCAACCATCCCGACGATCCGTCCGCCGGCACCCGCAAGATCACCTTCGGCCGCGAGATCTACATCGAGCAGGACGATTTCATGGAGACGCCGCCGAAGAAGTTCTTCCGGCTGTTTCCCGGCAACGAAGTGCGGCTGCGTTACGCGTACTTCATCAAGTGCCGCGAGGTGGTGAAGAACGACAAGGGCGAGATCGTCGAGCTGCGCTGCACCTACGATCCGGAAACCCGCGGCGGCAACGCGCCGGACGGCCGCAAGGTCAAGGGCACGATCCACTGGCTGTCGGCCGAGCACTCGGTGCCCGCCGAGATCCGGGTCTACAATCAGCTGTTCGCCAATCCGGCGCCGAGCGCGGCGACCTTCGCCGCCGACCTCAATCCGCAGTCGCTCGAACTGCTGACCGATGCGCGGATCGAGCCCGAGGTGGCGGCGAGCAATTCGGCGGAGCCGATGCAGTTCGAGCGTCAGGGGTACTTCGTCCGCGACAAGGACTCGACCGCGGACAAGCCGGTGTTCAATCGCACCATCGGGCTACGTGATACCTTCGCCAAGGAAGTCGGCGGTAAAAGCTGACGCTCATCGTCGGCAATCATTGCCGGCGATGTTGATCTGCTCCAGTCTCGCCGCCGCGCTGTTTGAGGGGCGGGCGCGGTGGAGCGGGGCGATCGGACCAACGCACGGGCCAAGGTACGGACCTGGCCGACGCGCGCCTCGGCGACGGCCGGCGCGCTGGCGCCGTGGGGCGCGTGGTTCTGGCCGGCGCTGGCCGAGACGCTCCGCGAATGGGCCCGCGCCGAGGCCGGCCCGGGCCGGCTGCTACCGTTCGTGCCGGTGGCGTTCGGCGCCGGCATCGCGCTGTATTTTACGGCCGACCACGAGCCGGTCGCCTGGGTCGCCTGTCTGGCCGCTGGCGCGTTCGGCGTGGCGGCGTTTGGGCTCCGCCGCAACAGGGCGTTTCCGCTCGCGGTGCTGATCACGGCGCTGGCGGCCGGCTTTGCCACCGTCTCGCTGAAGGCGCAGCGGATCGCGCATCCGGTGCTGGCCAAGCCGGTGCAGGCGGCGACGCTGAAGGGCTTCGTCGAAACCCGCGAGGAGCGCGAGCGCACCGATCGCTTCGTGTTGCGCGTCACCGAGATGGACACGGCCGGCCGCGCCCCGTTGCTGCCGCGCGTGCGGCTGTCGGTGCGCAAGGGCGCCGCGCCCGCGGTCGGCAGTTTCGTCGCGCTGAAGGCGCGGCTGTTGCCACCGCTGTCGCCGCTGCGGCCGGGCGCTTACGATTTTGGCCGCGATTTGTATTTCCAGGGCATCGCCGCGTCGGGCTTCGCGCTCGGTGCGATCACCGCGCAGCCGCCGCCGGGCGACGGCGGCTGGCGGCTGCGCTATGCGGCGATCATGCAGGGGCTGCGCGATGCGATCGACGCGCGGATCCGCGCCGTGCTGGGCGGCGACCAGCGCGCGATCGCCACCGCGCTGCTGACCGGCCGCCGCGACGCGATCTCGACGCCGGTCAACGACGCGATGTTCATCTCTGGGCTCGGCCACGTGCTGTCGATCTCCGGCTACCACATGGCGGTGGTCGCCGGCGTGGTGTTCTTCGCGGTGCGCGCGCTGCTGGCGCTGATCCCGGCGCTGACGGTGACGTTTCCGATCAAGAAGGTCGCGGCCGCGGCGGCGTTCGTTGCCGCCGGATTCTACCTGCTGCTGTCCGGCGCCGAGGTCGCGACGCAGCGCTCGTTCCTGATGACGGCGGTGGTGCTGATCGCCGTGATGGTCGACCGCCGCGCCATCACCTTTCGCACATTGGCGATCGCGGCGCTGATCGTGCTGCTGATCGCGCCGGAAGCGCTGGTGCATCCGAGTTTTCAGATGTCGTTCGCGGCGACGCTGGGGCTGGTCGCGTTGGTGCAGATCGGAATGCCGGCTTTGTTCGCCTCCGCCGACAGTTCGGCGACCGCGCGCGCGGCGCTGTGGGGTGGGCGCGAGATCGCGATCCTGGCGCTGGCATCGCTGGTCGCAGGGCTCGCGACCACGCCCTATGCGGCCTATCACTTCCACCGCGTCACGCCCTACGGCGTGATCGCCAATCTGCTGGCGATGCCGATGGTCTCCGCCGTGGTGATGCCCGCCGGCCTGCTCGGCCTCGCGGCCATGCCCTTCGGCCTCGACGGCGTGTTCTGGCGGATCATGGAGATCGGCATCGACTGGATGGTCGTGGTGGCGCTGTGGGTCGCGTCGTTGCCGGGCGCGATCGGCCGGATCGCTTCGTTCGGCACCGGGCCGTTGCTGCTGGCGTCGTTCGGCATCGTCCTGCTCGGCCTGATGCGGACGCCGCTACGCTATGCCGGGCTGCTGCTGCTGACGATCGCGACCGGCTGGGCGCTGCTGACGCGGCAGCCCGAGATCCTGATCGCCGGCGACGGCCGGCAAATGGCGCTGCGCGGGCTCGACGGCCGGCTGCGGGTGATGCAGAGCGCCGCCGACAGCTTCAAGCTGAAGGAGTGGCTCGCGGCCGACGCGGATGCGCGCGCGCTCGACGCGGCCTCGCTGCGCGACGGCGTGTCCTGCGATGCCGACGGCTGCGTCGCGGCGCTCGCCGATGGCGCGCTGGTGGCGCTGTCGCTGCGCAGCGATGGCGTGGCCGACGATTGCGCGCGGGCGACGCTGGTGGTGGCGCTGGCGCAGCCGCCGCCGGACTGCGCGGCGCGGCTGATCAACGCCGAGATGCTGAAAGACAGCGGCGCGCTGGCGCTGCGAAGGATCGCGGGCAGGGGTGAATTCGTGATCGAACCGGTTCGGCGCAAGGGCCTCGACCGGCCGTGGTCGCCTGCGCCCGCCGAACCGCCGGTCGACGATCCGTCATCGCGCGCCACGCCGCGTCCCGCACCGATCGACGCCACGCCGCCGCCGCCGGATCAGCACGACGAGGATTGAGCGTCCCGGCGCGTCCGGCTCGCCGCTCAGTACTTGCGGTACAGCCCGATCAGCTTGCCCTGAATCCGCACCCGGTTCGGCGGCAGGATGCGGACCTCATAGGCGGAATTGGCGGGCTCCAGCGCGATCGAGGCGCCGCGGCGGCGGAAGCGCTTCAGCGTGGCTTCCTCCTCGTCGATCAGCGCCACCACGATGTCGCCGGTCTCGGCGCTTTCGTTGCGCTGGATCAGCGCCATGTCGCCGTCGAGAATGCCGGCATCCATCATCGAATCGCCGCGCACTTCGAGCGCGTAATGTTCGCCGGAGCCGAGCATGTCCGGCGGCACGCTGATGGTGTGGCTTCGGGTCTGCAGCGCTTCGATCGGCGTACCGGCGGCGATCCGGCCCATCACCGGCACGGCGACGACGCTGCGGTCGGAATCGTCGTCGGCGTGTTGCGGGCTCGGCGGGCGGACCTTGCCGAGATTGCCTTCGATCACGCTCGGGGTGAAGCCGCGGCGGCCGCCGCCGCTGTTGCCGCCGAGATCGGGCAGCTTGATCACCTCGATGGCGCGGGCGCGATTGGGCAGGCGGCGGATGAAACCGCGCTCTTCCAGCGCCGTTATCAGACGGTGAATGCCCGACTTCGAGCGCAGGTCCAGCGCGTCCTTCATCTCGTCGAACGATGGGGGAACGCCGGCTTCCTTCAGCCGCTCGTTGATGAACTTCAGAAGCTCAAATTGCTTGCGCGTCAGCATCTCGACCATTCCCCAGTCTGGCGACGATCGCCGTCTCGTCGCGCCATCCGTTCATCGCGCCGTGAACATCGCTCGGTGATTGATCAGGCGAAGCGCGATGACTCGAAACAAATCATGAACGGACACTATATGTTCAGTATGTGTTCCGCAACCTCTTAATTTGAGGTCAACAAATTCGCCGATCGCTATAGCGGTAGCTTAAGGATGAGACAGGGCGCCCCTTCGGCGGCGGCGGGCGCAAACGGCGGGCGGATGATCAGGCCCTGCGCCGCGGAAAGTCGCGCCAGCAGCGACGAATCCTGGCGGTCGACCGGCGTCGCCAGCCATTGCCCGTCGTCGCGCAGCGTGAGGTGGGCGCGCAGATAGTCCTCGCGCTGATCGTTGGCGGCGAGGTCGCCGCCGAGCCGCGCCGGCTGGCGCTGGTGCATCGATTCGCGCATCCCGCACAGCGCCCGGATCAGCGGCACCATGAACAGGAACGCGCAGACATAGGACGACACCGGATTGCCGGGCAGGCCGATCACCCGCATCGGGCCGAGACGGCCGTGCATCATCGGCTTGCCGGGGCGCATCGCAATCTTCCAGAACGCGATCGCGGTGCCTTCGGCTTCGAGCGACTGCTTGACCAGATCGTGGTCGCCGGCCGATGCGCCGCCGGTGGTCACCAGCAGATCGACGCCGAGGTCGCGGGCGCGCCGGATCGCGGCGGTGGTGGCTTCGACGGTGTCGGCGGCGATGCCGAGGTCGATCACCTCGGCGCCTTCGGCGCGCGCCAGCGCCCGCAGCGCGTAGCCGTTGGAGTAGACGATCTGGCCGGGCGCGAGCGCGCTGCCCGGCATCACCAGCTCGTCGCCGGTGGCGAGCATCGCCACGCGCGGCCGCCGGTGCACCTGCAGCGCCGGATGATTCATCCCGGCGGCGAGCGCGAGGTCGCGGTCGCTGAGTCGATAGCCCGCGCGCAGCAGTACCTCGCCTTCGGTGAAATCGATGCCCGCGGGGCGGATGTGGCGGCCGGGCCGCGCCGCCTCGGTGATCGTCACCTGGTCGCCGTCGCGCACGGTGTCTTCCTGGATCACCACGGTGTCGGCACCGTCGGGGATCACGCCGCCGGTGAAGATCCGCAGCGCCTCGCCGGGGCCGATCGATTGCGTGGCCGGCCGGCCGGCGGCGATCTCGCCGATCACGGTGAGCCGGGCCGGCGCGGTCGCGACGTCCGCCGCGCGCACCGCGTAGCCGTCCATCGCCGACATCGCCTGCGGCGGCTGGGTCCGCAGCGCCGCGAGATCGCGCGCCAGCACACGGCCATGCGCGTCGTCGAGCATCACCATTTCCTCGGGCAGGCCGTAGGCGCCGTCCAGCACCGCGGCCAACGCATCGGCGACCGGCATCAGCGCCATCGGGGCGCTCCGGAGCGGGTGGACCGCACGGGTCCGGCAGGGCTGGGACGGCGTGGCATCGGGCGTGTCATGACTCGGCTTTAGGGGCCTCGCGCCGGTTGCGCAAGATCAGTGGCATCATCCCGGCCGCGTCTATGATCCCGAGGTCAAACGAAATCCTAATTGTCCGAATAGCGCAGCGGGCGGTAGGACGAGAGGGCGGTGAGTTTGGTCCGCCGGACGGCTGGGAGTACGCAGATGGGTGACGACTTTGCGAAATGGCTGCTGCGGATCGTCGGCGTCGTCGGACTGATCGCGTTCGGCAGCACCTATGCGATCCGGCACGATTGGAGCCAAGGCTGGATGCCGTCCGCCAACCCGGACTATGCGCCGCCGTCCGTCAGCCTGCCGGAAACGCCTGCACCTGCAGCCCCGCCGGCCGCGCCCGCGCCGCAGGCGAGCGCGCCAGCCGCCGCTGCCCCGCCGGCAGCAGCGCCGTCGGCCGCCGCGTCGGCCGCTGCGCGCAACTACGTCCCGTGCCAGCCGATCGGCCGCACTGCCAAGGGCGAGCTGGTGTATTCGATGGATTGCCGGACGCCGCCGGCGCAGTAAGGTTTCGGCGCGCTCAGGCCGGGCCGGGCGTGGCCGCGCCGGCGTCGTCGTTCGGCCGCACCATCACCGGCAGATACACCGATGCGAATTCCGGCGGCAGGCGGCGCGGGCGGCCGCTCGACATCTCGATGCAGACCAGCTGCCAGCGCCCGCGCATCACCGTGGCGCGGTCGCGCAGGCGGATCAGCTGGAAGCGGCGCTCCATCAGCAGCTTGCCGTCGCTGCCATAGACCCAGGTGCCTAGCAGCAATTCGTCCCCGAGATGGCTCGGCAACAGGTAGTCGTATTCGCCGCGGCGGATCGCCATCGCGCGGTCGATCCGCTGCCAGTCGGCAAGCGCGAGACCGAGCGCCTCGGAATGCGCCCAGCCGACGCTGTCGCACCAGCGCACATAGACCGAATTGTTGGTGTGGTTGAGCCCGTCGATGTCGGCGGGGCCGGGCACCATCGTCAGCGTGAACGGGTCTGGATAGTCCCAGGCGAGGTCGGTGGCGGCGCCGGTCATTGCAATCGGTCAGCACTCGTTCGCGGGCGGCTACAGCCCGAGTTGATCCAGCGCCCGCGCCACGTCGGCGCTGGAGCGGACATGGACGGCCTGAAGCCCGTGCTCGCGGGCGGCGGCGATGTTTTCCGCCAGATCGTCGAAGAACACAATGCGTTCCGGCGGCACGCCGATCGCCTTGACGACGAAATCATAGGCCTCCGCGTTCGGCTTGCGCATCCCGATCCGCGACGACAGGAACAATTCGCGGAAATGCCGGAGCAGCTCGGCAAAATGCTCCGAAAAATGCGCGATATGCGCGTCGTTGGTGTTGGACAGCGCATACAGCGGCAGATGCCGCGCGGCGCGTTCCAGCAGCGGCGCGATGCCCGGCATCTCGCCGATGAAGATGGCGTTCCAGCCGTCGCGCAACTGCTCGTCGGACAGGTCGAGCCGCAGCGCCTCGCGCACCGCGGCGAAGAACTCCGCGTCGGTGACGTGGCCGGTTTCGTAGCGATGGAAGGTCTGGTTGCTCGCCAGCGCCGCGACCATGGCGGTCGGATCGCTGCCGAGTTCGACCGCCCAGGCTTTGAGCGTGCGTGCGAGATCGAAGTCGATCACGACGCGTCCGAGATCGAACAGCAGCGCGTCGGCCGCGCCGGGTGTGAGAGTCGTTGTCATGTGGGACGACCTAGCAGGAACGGGGGACGATGGCGACTGGCGGTAAATGCGCAACGAGATCTTGACGTGGAGACGGCGAGTTAAGGATCAGTTGTCCGCGATCGACAACCGTTTCTTCATGCGCCCCGTCTAGAACGGCAGAGGCTGCGCGGCGACCCCTTCTTCCAGAAGTGCCCGACGATCGCGACGCCTGTTTCGATCAGCGGCGATCCGCTCATGTACCCCGACTATGACCTGCCGATTGGCATGTTGACCGCACCGGATTGTCGCCAATGCTGACCGGAAAGGGCTGCGGCAAGAAGAAGCTCGAGGACGAGCACTCGGGTCATGGCTGGTACGTCTCCTTCGCCGACCTGATGGGGCTTCTGGTCGCCTTCTTCGTGGTGCTGGTGTCGTACTCGACCCAGGACGTCAAGAAGCTGCAGATCGTCGCCGGCTCGATGCGCGACGCGTTCGGCGTCCAGCGCGAGATGCGCTATTCGGGGATCGTCGAAACCGACGGCCATATGGTCGAGGACAAGCCCCGCAGCAAGAGCACGATTTCGTCCGACGCGGCCGCCAGTCCACAGGATGCCGCGAGTTCGGCCAAGGCCAAGGCCGAGCGCGAATTCGCGCTGGCGTCGGCGTCGCTGCGCCAGGCGCTGCAGGACGTGCCGGAACTGGCCGAGATGTCCAAGAATGTGGTGTTCGAGGAGACACCGTCCGGGCTCAATCTCGAGCTCACCGATCAGGACGGTCGGCCGATGTTTCCGGAAGGCTCGGCGGTGCCGTACGAGCGCACCCGCATGCTGATCGCCCGACTGGCAGGGCCGCTGCGCGCGACCGCGCTTAAATTGAACATCGTCGGTCACACCGCCGCCACGCCGGTGCAGGCCGGCGACGAGTTCGATGCCTTCGATCTGTCGACCAGCCGCGCCAATGCGGTGCGCCAGATCCTGAAGCGGGAGGGCCTGTCGGCCGGCCGGGTGGTGACCGTGGCGGGCAAGGGCGACGGCGAACCGCTGTTTCCGGAAGCGCCGACGCTCGCCGCCAACCGCCGGGTGACCATCAGCCTGCTGCGCGAAAACCCGCCGCTGCCGCCGGATCTGCAGCGCTGACAAGCCGCTAGTCAGACGAGCTTAGGTGAAATCTCAGAACGACACGCCGATCCGGCGGGCGCGCTTCCACACCAGCCGGCATTTCTTCTTGGTGCCGCCGTGCAGCAATTCGAACCGCGGCGGCAGTGTCGTCTCGCTGTTCAGCTCGAGGCAGGCGCCGCCGGCCGAGTAGTCCACCATCCGGCACGGGATGACCGGCAGTTTCGGGCCGACGATCAGGCTTGCTTCACTTGATATCAGCCCACTCGGGCGCACACGTGCAAATCGTCGCGGTTGGGTCATTGCAAGGTCTCGAGGTCTGCGAAGCCGAAGTCGACGGACCCGAGGATTGCACCTTAGACGTGTTAATTTCCTGTTTGCAGGCTGACGCGAGAGTCGCTGCTAAGTGTCGCGATCCGGCGCTCGGCCCCCGGGTGCGACACTCCGCGCACGGGGGCCGGGCGATCGATGATTAACGAGGACTTACTTGCGATCGGTCCGGCGATCATTGGCCGGGCTGGATCGCGATCCGCTTCGAGGTGGCCGGGATCGGCTCCGCCTTGGGCAGCGTCACCGTCAGCACGCCGTTCTTGAACGCGGCGCTGACCTTGTCGGCGGCGACCGGGACATCGAGCGGCACCCGGCGTTCGAACTTGCCGTAGAAGTGCTCGCTGAACTGCTTGTCCTTGTCCTCGGTCGCCGAGGTCTTCTCGCCGCGGATCGTCAGCACGCCGTCGTCGAGCAACACCTCGATGTCCTTCTCCGCCATGCCGGGGACTTCGGCGGAGACTTTCAGCTCCTTCTCGGTGTTGGCGATTTCCAGCTTGGGCCAGACGTTGCCGAACGCCGCCAGGCGGTTCGACAGCGCAGGCGCGTCGAAGCCACGGAAGACGTCGTCGAACAGCCGGTTCATTTCGCGGTGCAACGACAAAAACGGATCGCCGTCGAACGCCCGCGCCAGCGGCTGGCTTCCCCGGCTCCAGGGGATCATGTCGCGCATGTTCATGGATGCCTCCTCACGTCGGTGTTGACCTCTCCAGTCCTGAACTAATCGGATCTGGAATGTCCGAAGCGCACCCGCGCCGTCGCGGGCGCGCTGATCGATTTGGGATGGGGGCCGGCAGCGTCAAGAGGGGGCTGGTACACCGATGCATCGCGGTCCGAAAAAATTTCAACGGGGGACTTGAAAGCGCCGCCGGGTTTTCTAATTTTCGGTCCGTCCCGTTCTGAAAGGAGTAGCTCGGGAGAAACGAGATGCATGCGACGACGATTGACTCGATCTTGGGACGCGGCCCGCTGGCCGGGTCCCTGCAACATCCCGCTGCGGTCCATGACGATCCCGCCCAGGTGCTGCGCGACGACGCGCTGAGCACGGCGGAGAAGCGGGTGATCCTCTCCTCATGGGCGTCCGACGCCAACGCGGTCGAACAGCAGCCTTGGCTGCGCGCGGTGCCGGGTTCGGGCCGGACCGTGCCGCTGTCCTCGATCCTCGCGGCGCTGCGCCGGCTCGACGACGATCCGCCGCCGAAAGGCGGCGCCGCGCTCAGGCCCGGCGGCTTCGGCCGCCCGGCCGATGGCGAGTCGTTCGAACAGGTTCAGCCAGTGGGGAGGAGGCATCATGGTCTGGCGCACCAATCAAAGCACGTTCGATCCCGCGCGCTGCCCCGTCTGCGGCGCGACCATGCGGCTCGCGCGGGTCGAGCCGCGGCCGGTCGGGCAGCGCTGCTATGAGTTCGAGCGTCACATCTATCGCTGCGAGGACTGCGCCAATACCAGCCGCTTCGTGATCGACCGCCACGCGGTCGATCGGATCTCCGCGTAGCAGCGTCACGACCTCGGCGATCAGGCTTAAATGATCAGGCTTGGTCGATCAGCCTTAAGCCGGTCGCCGCGCGCTACCGATCCGGCCGCGCCAAAGCGGCTTGATCAGTTCCAGCACGACGAGCACCGCGAGCGCCGCGCCCGCGGTCAATCCGAGATCGTCCCAGTGCAGCGGTCCGAACTTGAACAGGTCGCGCAGCCACGGCCAGGCGAGGCTGAGGCCGAGCACGCAGCCGACGATCACCAGCACCACCGCGAGCATCGGGTTCGGCCGGCGCAGCGCCGCAAGGATCGAGGTCGAGAACGAGCGGTTGACGAAGATCAGGCAGACGAAGCTCAGCACCAGCGCGAAGAACGTCAGCGCGCGCAGTTCGGTCTCCGGCATCGCGCGGATCTGGCCGATCACGAACACGCCGGCGACCAGCGCGAACACCAGCAGGCCCTGCACCAGTCCCCAGCCGATCAGCGCGCCGGTGAACAGCGGCTGCTCCGGATCGCGCGGCGGGCGGCGCATCACGTCGTCCTCGGCGGTTTCGGCCTCGAACACGATCGAGCACACCGGGTCGATGATCATCTCCAGGAACGCGATGTGGATCGGCCCGAGCAGGATCGGCAGGCCGAACAGCAGCGGCAGCAGCGCGAGGCCGGCGATCGGCACGTGGACGGCGAAGATGAAGCCCATCGCCTTGACCAGATTGTCGTAGATCCGCCGGCCGAGCCGGATCGCCTTGACGATCGAGGCGAAGTCGTCGTCGAGCAGCACGATCGACGACGCCTCGCGGGCGACGTCGGTGCCGCGGCCGCCCATGGCGATGCCGATATGCGCCGACTTCAGCGATGGCGCGTCGTTGACGCCGTCGCCGGTCATGGCGACGACATCGCCATCGGCCTTCAGCGCATCGACGATGCGCAGCTTCTGCTCCGGCATGATCCGCGCGAACACGGTGGCGCCTTGCAGCCGCTGCGCCAGCGCGGCGTCGTCGAGCCGCGCGATCTCCTCGCCGCTGACGCAGTTCTCCGCGGCGATGCCGGCCTGCCGCGCGATCGCCTGCGCGGTCGCCGGATAGTCGCCGGTGATCATCACCACGCGGATGCCGGCGGTGCGGCAATCGGCGACCGCCGCGGGCACCGCATCGCGCAGCGGATCGGCGAGGCCGACCAGGCCGAGGAAGTCGAAGCGGAAGCCGAGCTGGGTCTCCGGCCAGTCGTCGTCCGGATGCGCCGCGCGGGCGACCCCGAGCACGCGCAGGCCGTCGCCGGCCATCGCGTCGACGGTCTCCGAAAGCCGGCGCAGCTCGGCGTCGTTCAGGCCGCACATCCGGGCGATCGCTTCCGGCGCGCCCTTGGCAGCGACGATGAAATCGCCGGGATCGTCATGATCGCGCCACACCTGCGTCATCGCCAGCAGGTCGCGGCGTAGTCCGTAGGCGTGCACCATGCTGCGCGCGCCGGCGCCGTCGGGCAGGTGATCGCCGGCGAGCCGGTGCAGCGCGCGGTCCATCGGGTCGAACGGATCGGGCGCAGCGGCGAGCAGCCCGGTTTCGAGCAGGTCGCGAAACGCGCCGGGCAGGGCGTCGGCCTTCTTCGGGCGGAAGATCTCGCCGGACGGCAGCCGCAATTCGGCGATCGACATCCGGTTCTCGGTCAGCGTGCCGGTCTTGTCGGTGCACAGCACGGTCGCCGAGCCCAGCGCCTCGATCGCCGCAGCGCGGCGCGTCAGCACCCGCGCCTGCGAAATCCGCCACGCGCCCATCGCCATGAACACCGTCAGCACCACCGGAAATTCCTCCGGCAGCATCGACATGCCGACGGTGATGCCGGCCAGCACCGCGTCGAGCCAGTTGCCGCGCAGCGTGCCGTACAGCACGACCACGAGCAGGCTGAACGAGCCGCCGACAATTCCGAAGATGCGCACCAGCTTGCGCGTCTGCGTCTGCAGCCGCGGCGGCTCGGCCTGCACGGTGCCGAGCGCCTGTCCGATCTTGCCGATCTCGCTGCGCGGGCCGGTGGCGACGACTTCCGCGATGCCGCTGCCGCGCACCACCAGCGAGCCGGAATACACCATCGGCTGGTCGTCGCCGCCGGGCCGCTGCGGCGCCGCGGCGGTGGCGTCGCCGCGTGCGAGTTTCCGCACCGGCACGGATTCGCCGGTCAGCAGCGACTCGTCGGCCTGGACGTCCTCGGCCGACAGCAGCACCGCGTCGGCGGCGACGCGGTCGCCTTCCGACAGCACCATCAGATCGCCGCGCACCACGTCGCGGCCGGCAATCCGCTTGCGTTCGCCGTCGCGGATCACCAGCGCGCGCGGACTGGTCAGGTCGCGCAGCGCTTCGAGCACGCGCTCGGTGCGGCTCTCCTGCACCACGGTGATCACCACCGACAGCGAGGCGAACACCAGCAGGATCAACGCTTCCTTGAAATCGCCGAGCGCGAGATAGACCACGCCGCCGCCGAGCAGCAGCGCCAGCATCGGTTCGCGCAGCACTTCCCAGACGATCCCGAACAGCGTCCGTCGGTCGGGGCTGGGGAGTTCGTTGGGGCCTTCATTGGCTAGCCGCGCGGCGGCTTCGGCCTCGCTGAGGCCAGTCGGCGGGGGAGCTGGTGTCGAAACAGGGGGCATCGGCGTTGTGTTTCTCGCGACCGCCGCTGCAGCCTATCCTATTTGGACGCCGCGCCGGCGACATAGTCGCCGGACTTGCCGCCGGTCTTGGCGAGTAGATGGATACCCTCGATCCGCACGCCGCGTTCGACCGCCTTGATCATGTCGTAGATCGTCAGGCACGCGACCGAGACCGCGGTCAAGGCTTCCATCTCGACGCCGGTCGGGCCGGTGACCTTGACGGTGGCGCGGACGACGCAGCCCGGCAGCTTGGCGTTCGGGGTGATGTCGAGCGTGACCTTCGACAGCGCCAGCGGGTGGCACAGCGGGATCAGATCCGAGGTGCGCTTCGCCGCCATGATGCCGGCGATCCGCGCCGTGCCGAGCACGTCGCCCTTCTTGGCGTCGCCGCTCAGGATCAGCTCGAGCGTCGCCTTCTTCATCACCACGCGGCCCTCGGCCACTGCGACGCGTTCGGTCGCGGATTTCTCCGAGACGTCGACCATCCGCGCCTCGCCGCTGCTGCCGATGTGGGTGAGGGCGGGCGAGGGCGCAGCGGACTTGGTCGTTTTCTTAGCCACGGGCAGGACTCACGCTGAGAGAGTGACGAGGACGCGCGGCTTCTTCACCCTCCCCTGGAGGGGGAGGGTCGGACGGCGCAGCCGTCCGGGGTGGGGTGAAGCCGCGGGCAATGGGTTGGTCGCGAAGCGGAGCAGAGTCCAAGGGCTGTCACCCCACCCCGTCACGCGCCGCGCGAGGCGCGCCGCGTGCCGACCCTCCCCCTCAAGGGGAGGGTGAGCGCCCGGTAGCGGGGCGATGCGCACTATTTCGTCCCGGTCGAGCGCAGCGTCACGTCGCGCGCGAGCAGCGTGCGGGTTGCGGCGGCGACGTCCTGCTGGCGCATCAGGCTCTCGCCGACCAGGAAGGTCGACATGCCGACGCGGGCGAGGCGGGCGAGATCGTCGGGGGTGAAGATGCCGCTCTCGCCGACCATCAGCCGATCGCGCGGGATCAGCGGCGCGAGCGCCTCGCTGGTCGCCAGCGTGACCTCGAAGGTGCGCAGATTGCGGTTGTTGACGCCGACCATCGGCGAGCGAAGCTTGAGTGCGCGGTCGAGTTCGGCCGCGTCGTGGACTTCGAGCAGCACGTCCATGCCGAGATCGAACGCCGCATCCTCGATGTCCTTCGCGGCCGCGTCGTCGAGCGCCGCCATGATGATCAGGATGCAGTCGGCGCCGTGGGCACGGGCCTCGACCACCTGATAGGTGTCGTACATGAAGTCCTTGCGCAGCGCCGGCAGCGACACCGCGGCGCGCGCCGCGACCAGATAATCGAGGCTGCCCTGGAACGACGGCGTGTCGGTGAGCACAGAGAGGCACGCCGCGCCGCCTTGCTCATAGGCTTTGGCCAGCGCCGGCGGATCGAAATCGGCGCGGATCAGCCCCTTCGACGGCGACGCCTTCTTGATCTCGGCGATCAGCGCGTAGTCGCCGCTGGCGTGCTTGGCGCGCAGCGCGCGGACGAAGCCGCGCGGCGGCGGCGCGGCGCGCGCGTCCGCTTCGAGTGCGGCGAGCGGGCGCTCGCGCTTGGCGGCGGCGATTTCCTCGCGCTTGTAGGCTTCGATCTTGGTCAGGATGTCGGACACGGCGATGCTACCTACTATGCTGTGATCAGGTCGCTTAGTCTTCCGTCATGGCCGGGCTCGTCCCGGCCATCCACGTCTTGACCGCATCTGCGGCTGGAGACGGGGATGCCCGGGACAAGCCCGGGCATGACGACAACGATGACTTCACGCCGCCGCGGCGACCGCGATCAGCTTCTTCAGCCGCGCTTCGGCCGCGCCGCTGTCGATCGATTTGGCGGCGAGCGCGACGCCGTCCTTGAGGTCGCGCGCCTTGCCGGCGACGATCAGCGTCGCCGCGGCGTTGAGCAGCACGACGTCGCGATACGGCCCCGGCATGCCTTCCAGCACGGCGCGCAGCGCCACCGCATTGGCCTCGGCATCGCCGCCCTTCAGCGCCTCGGCCGGCGCACGCGACAGGCCGGCGTCCTCCGGGCTGATCTCGAAGCTCTTGATCTCGCCGTCCTTCAACTCGGCGACGGCGGTCGGGCCGGCGAGGGTGATCTCGTCGAGCCCGTCGGAGCCGTGCACCACCCAGATCGATTCGGAGCCGAGATTCTTCAGCACCTGCGCCAGCGGCTGCACCCATTGCCGCGAGAACACGCCGATCATCTGGCGCTTGACGCCGGCCGGGTTGGACAGCGGCCCGAGCAGGTTGAAGATCGTGCGGGTGGCGAGCTCGACGCGGGTCGGGCCGACGTTCTTCATCGCCGGATGGTGGGTCGGCGCGAACATGAAGCCGATGCCGGCCTCGGCGACGCAGCGGCCGACGTGGTCCGGGGTGATGTCGATCTTGACGCCGAGCGCATTCAGCACGTCGGCCGCGCCGGATTTCGACGACAGCGCGCGGTTGCCGTGCTTGGCGACCGGGACGCCGCAGCCGGCGACCACGAACGAGGTGCAGGTCGAGACGTTGACCGAGCCGGAGCCGTCGCCGCCGGTGCCGACGACGTCGACCGCGTCGGAAGGCGCCGCGACCGTCAGCATCTTGGCGCGCATCGTCGTTACCGCGCCGGTGATCTCGTCGACGGTCTCGCCGCGGACCCGCAGGCCCATCAGCAGCGCGCCCATCTGCGACGGTGTTGCGTCGCCCGACATCATCGCGTCGAACGCATTCGTCGCTTCGTCCCGCGTCAGCGTCGCGCCGGTCGCGACCTTTGCGATAATCGCCTTGAAATCAACCATCGTCCCCATCGGCGACCGGCGAAGGCACAAGCCATCGTCAGTTGGTCGCCGCCCCCGTTGCCTGCGCCACCGCTTGGTCGTTGATCTTGGTGCCGATGTCCTTTTCGAGCCAGGCGATGTACTCGCCGACCTGCTCGTCGTTCATCCGCTGCACCAAGGCATCCTTCAATTTCTTCGCGTCCGCGGAGGCGAGATCGACCGGCGGGATCGTGACGTCGGTGACGCGATACACGAACCACTCGTTGCCGGTGCCGCCCTGGCTCTGACCGAAGCCATCCTTCGCCGTCCTGAACACCGCCTCGACCACATTGGCCGGCACGCCCGGCGTGGTGCCTTCGCGCTTCAGGCCGGTCGCGGTCTCGACCTTGACGCCCTGCGGCGCGACCTCGGCGAGCTTGCCGTCGGTGCCGAGCTTCTGCACCAGTTCAGCCGCCAGCGTCCGCAGCCGGCTGGTGACCTGCTCGATGCGCCAGCGCGCCTCGACCTGATCCTTGACCTCGTCGAGGCTGCGTTCGCGCGACGGCGTCACGCCGAGCACGTCGAACCAGACATAGCCGTTCTGGAAATTGATCGATTCGGTGTCGACGCCGACGTCGCTGTTGAACGCCGAGGTCGCCAGTTCGAGACCCTGCGGGATGTCCTTGACCGGCTGCCCGTCGGGGCCGCGGCCGGATCGATCCAGCGCCTCGATCGTCACCGCGTTGACGCCGAGCGTCTTCGCCGCCTCGATCACATTGGCGCCGCCCGCGCGGGCGTCTTCCATCTTGTCGTGCAGTTCCTGCACCTTGGCGCGGGCGCGCTCCAGCGCGACGTCGCGCTTGATGGTCGCCGCCACGCTCTCATAGCTCGGCTGCACGCCGGGCTCGATCTTGCCGACCTTGACCAGCGCCGTGCCGAAAGCGCCCTTGATCGGCTGGCTGACCTCGTTCAGCGGCAGCGTGAAGGCGGCGTTCGCCACCGCCGGGTCGAGCATGTCGGCCTTGCTGACCAGCCCGAGTTCGACGTCGGCCGGCTTCAGCCCGCGCTGCGTGGCGATGTCGTCGAACGACGCGCCCTCGGCGATCTTGGCGCGCGCGGCCTGCGCCTCTTCGGCATTCGGAAACACGATCTGCGACACCTGCCGCTTTTCCGGCGTCGACAGCTTGTCCTTGCGCTCGTCGAACAGCTTGCGCGCGTCGGCGTCGGACACCTCGGTCCATTTGGCGATCGACTCCGGCGTCACCGCGACGAACGCGACCTTGCGATATTCGGGCGCGCGGAACTGCGCCTTGTGGTCTTCGTAGAACGCCGCCAACGCCTCGGAAGAGGGCGGTTCGATCGCGCCGACCTGTGCGTCGGTGAGCTTGAGATAGTCGATCGCGCGCTGCTCGTTCTGGAATTGGCTCGCGACCTGCAGCATCGTGTTCGACGGCGCGAGGCCGGCGGTGACGGTGCCGGCGATCTGCCGCCGCAGCGCGACCTTGCGCTGCTCGGCGATGTAGCGCTGCTCGGTGAAGCCAAACTGGCGGATCACCTGCTGGAAGCGGTTCGGATCGAATGCGCCGTTGGTGCCCTTGAAGTTCGGATCGGCCAGAATGCTCTTCATCGTCTGTTCGTCGGATTGGCCGAGTCCGAGCCGGCGCGCATCTTCGTCGAGCGCGGCCTCCGCAATCACCTGCTGCAGCACCTGGCGGTCGATGCCGAAGGCGCGCGCCTGGTCCGGCGTCAGCGGCCGGCCGAACTGGCGGCCGATCTGCTGCAGGCGGTCGTTGTAGGTTTGCCGGAATTGCTCGGTGCTGATCTCGGTGCTGCCGATCGTGGCCAGCGTCGAACGACCGAACCCGCGGAAGATGTCGGCAATGCCCCAGACCGCAAAGCTGAGGATCAGCACGCCCATCACCAGAGTCATGATGGTCTTGCCAACCCAGTTGGATGAGGCGTTGCGTATTCCTCGAAGCATGGAGTCACTTTTTCGCAGGAGGGAACCGGCCGCGCGGTTGCGCGCGGAGGCGCAAATTAGCGTCGCCGGCTTGAAAATCCATCATAAAGTGGCGGTGACAGCGTCGCAACCGGCGGCGCACCGCCGATCTACCGTTGCCATCGCGTCGCAGGGGACTTTGGTCGCAGGCCGGGGCTGCGCGATCACGCGCCCTTGAGCATCGCGGACGGCTCTGCTAGCGGATGCACAACCCCGTGAAGCGAGAATGTCCATGCCGGTCCCCGCCGTTCGTCCGCTGATTGCCGGAAACTGGAAGATGAACGGCCTGAAGGCGGCCGCGTCGGAGTTCGACGCCATGCTGGAAGGCGCCAAGAAGGTATCTTCGGGCATCGACCTGCTGGTGTGTCCGCCCGCGACGCTGATCGCCGCCTTCGCCGACCGGCTCGCCGCCGCCCATGAGCATGGCGCCATGCCGGTCGCAATCGGTGCACAGGATTGCCACACCAATGCCTCAGGCGCACACACCGGCGACATCTCGGCCGAAATGCTGGCGGATGCCGGCGCGCGGGCCATCATCGTCGGCCATTCCGAGCGCCGCGCCGACCATGGCGAGACCGATGCCATCGTCCGCACCAAGGCCCAGGCGGTGTGGCGGGCAGGGCTGGTGGCGATCGTCTGCGTCGGCGAGACCCAGGGCGAACGCAATGCCGGCCACACCCTCGATGTCGTCGCCGGCCAGCTCGCCGGCTCGCTGCCGGACGGCGCTACCGCCGTCAATCTGGTGGTGGCCTATGAGCCGGTCTGGGCGATCGGCACCGGCATGACCCCGACCGCGGCCGATGTCGAGGAAGTTCATGGCTTTATCCGCCAGACTCTGACGCAACGCTTCAACGCCGAGGGCGAGCGGATGCGGTTGCTGTATGGCGGTTCGGTCAAGCCCTCCAATGCCAGCGAGCTGATGGCGGTTCCCAACGTCAACGGCGCCTTGGTCGGCGGCGCCAGCCTGAAGGCCGCCGACTTCCTTGCGATCGCTGCCGGTTGCCCCTAACTGAGGGCAGGACGTGCTTGAACCGTCGCGGTTTGCAAGCCGTCCGGGGGTGACAATGCCCCTGCCGATCGTGTAGACACCGCGCGACTTCGTTTATCCCGCAAGCCTGTCGAGCAGCCGCGCGCTGGCGCCAAGTCGGCCTTTCGGCGATCCGGGCTTGTGATGGAAGGGTATCATGCAGACTGTCATTATCGTCATCCACCTGATGTTGGTCCTGGGCCTGATCGGCGCTGTGCTGTTGCAGAAGTCCGAGGGCGGCGGCCTGGGCGTCGGCGGCGGTGGCGGCGGTGGCTTCATGTCGAGCCGCGGCACGGCGAATCTACTGACCCGGACCACCGCGATTCTGGCGGCGGGCTTCTTTGTCACCAGCCTGCTGCTGTCGTGGCTGGCGACCTACAACCGCAAGCCGACGACGATCATCCCGACGTCGGTCCCGACCCAGCAGTCGCCGGCGACCCCGGCGCCTCCGGTCTCTCAGGGTGGCGGTCTGCTCGACTCGTTGAAGCAGGCCGATCAGCCGCAGAGCCAGCCCCCGGCCGCGCCGGCGCCGCCGCAATCGCAGTAAGCATTGCCGGCATGCGCTGACGGCGGCTTCACGAGAGTCTGAGCTGCCGTCGGCAATCTTTTGAAGGCGCTGATCTTTCGGCGTCACCCACAGGCATTCTGAAGTTCGCCCGTTGGGGACGAATCGCTTTGGCGAATCGGACCGAGGGCCTTAAAGGTAGGCTCCCATGGCGCGGTATATCTTCATCACCGGCGGCGTGGTCTCCTCGCTCGGCAAGGGTCTGGCATCAGCGGCACTCGGTGCGCTGCTGCAGGCGCGAGGCTACAAGGTCCGCCTTCGCAAGCTCGATCCCTATCTCAATCTCGATCCCGGGACGATGTCGCCGTATCAGCACGGCGAAGTCTTCGTGACCGACGACGGCGCCGAGACCGACCTCGATCTCGGCCATTACGAGCGCTTCACCGGGCGGCCCGCCACCCGGCAGGACAACATCACCACCGGCCGGATCTATCAGGACATCCTGACCAAAGAGCGCCGCGGCGACTATCTCGGCGCCACCATCCAGGTGGTCCCGCACGTCACCAACGCGATCAAGGAATTCATCGTCGATTCCAACGACGACTATGATTTCGTGCTGGTCGAGATCGGCGGCACGGTCGGCGACATCGAGGGCCTGCCGTTCTTCGAGGCGATCCGCCAAATCAAGAACGACCTGCCGCGCGGCGACGTGATCTACATCCACCTGACGCTGCTGCCCTACATTCCGAGCGCCGGAGAACTGAAGACCAAGCCGACCCAGCATTCGGTCAAGGAACTGCGCTCGATCGGCATTCAGCCGGACATCCTGCTGTGCCGCACCGACCGGCCGATCCCGAAGGAGGAGCGGCGCAAGCTCGGGCTGTTCTGCAACGTCCGTGAAAGCGCCGTGATCGAGGCGCGCGACGCCGACAGCATCTATGCGGTCCCCGAGGCGTATCACGCCGCCGGCCTCGACGACGAGGTGCTGGCGGCATTCGCGATCGCCGCCAAGGAGCCGCCGCAGCTGGCGCGCTGGCACGAGATCAACGAGCGCATCCGCAATCCCGAAGGCGCGGTGACGATCGCCATCGTCGGCAAGTACACCGGGATGAAGGACGCCTACAAATCGCTGATCGAGGCGCTCAGCCACGGCGGCATCGCCAACAAGGTCCAGGTCAAGCTCGACTGGATCGAGAGCGAAGTGTTCGAGAACGAAGATCCGGCGCCGTTCCTCGAACACGTCAACGGCATTCTGGTCCCCGGCGGCTTCGGCCAGCGCGGCGCCGAGGGCAAGATCAAGGCGGCGCAGTTCGCGCGCGAGCGCGACGTGCCGTATTTCGGCATCTGCTTCGGCATGCAGATGGCGGTGATCGAGGCGGCGCGCAATCTGGCCGGCATCGAGCAGGCCAACTCGACCGAGTTCGGCCCGACGCCGGAGCCGCTGGTCGGCCTGATGACCGAATGGGTGCGCGGCAACGAGCTGGAGAAGCGCTCGAAGGCCGGCGACCTCGGCGGCACGATGCGGCTCGGCGCCTATTCGGCGGCGCTGAAGCGCGGCAGCCGGGTCAGCCAGATTTACGGCGGCGCCACCGAAATCTCGGAGCGGCATCGCCATCGCTATGAGGTCAACACCGCCTACAAGGACCGCCTCGAACAGCACGGCCTGAAGTTCTCCGGGATGTCGCCGGACGGCGTGCTGCCGGAGATCGTCGAATACGAGGATCATCCGTGGTTCATCGGCGTGCAGTTCCATCCCGAGCTGAAGTCCCGCCCGTTCGAACCGCACCCGCTGTTCTCGTCCTTCATCCAGGCGGCGCTGGTGCAGAGCCGGCTGGTCTGAGCCGCGCTTCTGATTAGTTCTCGAACAGCACGAAGGCTGCCCACACCGACGGGTCTTCGGCGGCTTTGATCTTTCCGTGGATCGCCTCGATGCGGACTTTGCGCAGGGCGGCGGCGTAGTCGAGCTTGTCGTCGGCGAGGACCTGGTACAGCCGCGCCATGAAGTTGGCGGTGCCTTCGTCGCCGACTTCCCACAGTGTCAGCAGCGAACGTCGGGCGCCGGCGATGGCCAGCGCGGTCGGCAGGCCGCGGACGCTGCCGATCCGGCTCGGATCGCCGAGTGCGGTCTGACAGGCGGACAGCACGACGAGGTCGGCGGCCGACAGGTTCCAGTCCATCAGTTCACGCGCATAGATCACGCCGTCCGCGCCGTCGCGGCGGGGCGGACGGTCGAGCAGGGGATGTGCGGCGACGAGGCCGCTGCGCCACAGCGCGTCGGTGCGGTCGGTCGCCGCCTTGTAGAAGCCGTGGGTGGCGAGATGCAGCAGCGCGGCGCCTTCGGCGTTGCGGCGGAACGCCGGTTCGCCGGCGTCGCCGGTCAACATCACGTTGGTGATGTTGCGGCGCTGCAGATCGGGGGCGATCCGATCGATCTCGGTCTTGGTGGAAGGGAGCTGGTTCGCCGCACCGGCGTAGTCGAGGCCGCCGACCAGCACCGCCCTGGTGCCCGCGATGAGTTTGTCGTCCTGATCGGCGAACACGATCGCATCGGCGCGGGTCAGGATCCGGGTGTCGTAGATCTCGTCGAGATAGCGCCCGCTGCCGTCCTGCAGCATCGCGAAGGGCAGGCTGTAGAGGTCGGCATCCGGCACTAAGAACAGCCGCGTGACGCCCGCAAGCTGCGGCTTCAGCGGCCCAATCAGCGTGTCGTACAGCCGCCGGAACGGCTGGGTACGATCCGCTTCGTCGACGCTTGGGGCGGTGAAGCTGTCGAGCGGGCCGAGGTCGATTACCTGGGGCGGCTTACCCTGGCGATGCACGACCGCCTGCAGCCGCGCTGCCGGCTTCGGCTCGGTCGGATTCGTTCGGCTGCCGCGGCCGCTGACGAAGAAATCGACCAGCGCGTCGTTCACCGCGAGCTTGTCCTCGACCGAGGGCAGCCGCACGTCCGCCGGCGGCTTGGCGCCGGCGCGCGCGGCGAGTTGCTGCCGCGCCTCGTCCAGTCGCTTCAAGATGTCGCGGGCATCGTCGTCGAGCTTGCCGGAGGACAGCATCTCCTGCCGCTGGCCGGACAGCCGCAGCACGGTGCGGGCGAGATCGCGGGTCGGCTCGTCGGGCAGGCGGTCGAGCGTCAGCCGCAGCAGTGTGCGCTCGCCGTCCTCCATCGTCTTCCAGCGCGACACCGCGTCCGCGTAGGCGACGGCTGCCGCCGGATCGATCAGCGCGTAACGGCCGTATTCGTAGAGGATGTCGTCGGCGAGCTTGCGCATCGTCTCGGCGACGTAACGGTTGCCGGCGGTGCCGACCTCGCGCAGCATCCAATTGAAGGATTGCTGCTCGACGTCTTTGAACGTCTCCAGCGCATCGGCGTCGCCGCGCTTGAGCCGCGTGACAGCGACGCCGAGCAGGGCGTCGAAAGTGATCGGATGTTGCCGCGCGATCGTCTGCTGCGCGCGGTGATAGGCGTCGATGCGCAGCGCCAGCGCACGGCCGGTGTCGCCGCGACGCTCGTAGTGGTCGGCGGCGAGCTGCGCGGATTTGATCCGCAGCAGGTCCGGCGCGCCGTTCCAGTCCTTCACCCGCGCCATTGCTTCCAGCTCGGCCGTGCTCAGCGCGCGGTCGGGATGGAAATACGCCTTGGCGTAAGTGATCCAGGTGTCGGCCTGCGCGACGTGTTCGGAGGTGGGATCGGCGAGCTCGGCGGCACAACGCTTCTGCAACGCCAGCGCCTGCATCGTCTCGGCCTCGTTGCCCATCGCCAGATGATCGAGCGCCAAATTGCTAGCGCTGACCAGCGCCTGGATGCTGCCGACACCGTAATGCGCGATGCGCTTCTTCAACAGCGGCGCGTCGATCCTGGCGGCGAGGTCGGGATGGCCGACCATCCGTAGCGCTTCGGCATAATTGTTCTCGGTGCGCCAGGTCAGCGGCTCCTTGTCGCCGAGTGCCTGGCGCGCCCCGAGATAGGTCTCTTCGGAAAGATTGAGCCCGGCGGCCACCGCGCCGTTGTTGGTCAGCAACGTGGCCAAGATGTCGCTGCCGGCGATGTCCTGCGCGCCGTTCGGCCCATAGCTGGCGCGCATCCGCTTGCGGGCCTCGACCGCGACCGGAATGCCGCGCTCGTATTGCACGGTGCGCTCGAGGAAGCGGGCATATTCGAACCACAGCGTCGTCGCGTCCGGACTGTTCTGGCGGGCGGCGCTGGTGTTCGCAGCCTCGGCGAACAGCTCGGAGGCGGTCGCGGTGTCGCGGCGGCGCTCGAAAAAGGTCACGGCGTTGAGATAGGCCTGGATGGTGAGGGCGGTGTAGTTGCTGTCCTGCACCGCGCGCAGCGCCGCGGTGAGGCGCTGGCGGCCGCCGTCGCGATCGCCGGCCTGCAGCGAACGGAAGGCGTCGTTGAGCCTTGCCACCAGGTCGCGTTCGCTCGGCGCGCGGCGCTGTTGGGCTTGGGCTTGCGCGATGACGGCGGGCAACACGGGTTCGAGCGCGAGCGCCGCGAGCAACAGGCGGACGGCGACCCGGGCGCGAGGGGCCGGTCGTGGCCTCGACGGAACTGCCATGTCGGAGCGGGCGATGGTTACTTGCAGCCCGACGTCGCGTCGCCGCTGCGCGCCACCGGCTTGCCGTTGATGAACACCCCGGAGCCCCCGCCGCCGACCACGACGCCGCCGCAGCCGGTGCGGCTGCCGCCGATCGCCGCCGGCTTGCCGTTGATGAAGACGTTCGACGAGCCCTCGACGATCGTGCCGTCGGAGGCGGTATCGCCCGCCCGCGCCGCCGGCTTGCCGCCGACCATCACGTCCTGACTGCCGCCGGTGACGGCGCCGGGTGTCTCGGCCACAGCCGGCGTGACGATCACCATTGCCAAGACGAGAGCAGGGAGGTTGCGCATCCAGTCATCCTTCGGCGAGAGCATCGAGTCGTCGTCGGCAAGGTAACTGCTGGCAAGGGATGCGCAACATCGCTGCGCGCTGCGTTCATTTTCACGGAATTCGAACGATGAGTTGTGAAGTTCGGGACAGACATCCGATTCCGCGTGAACGATCCTGCTCGGTGTCAACGTTCTCTTCGTGCCGATCGAGGGATCGCGATGTCGCAGCCGGTCATGCTCTACGCTTGGGCGATCCCGGCCTGGGAGTCGGAATCGCCAGTCGATCACACCTGGGTCACCAGCTACGACAATCGCATCCACGCCTATCCGACCATCACCGAGGTGGTCGCGGCCAATCAGTTCCTCTGGTATTGCTGGGGATCGTTTCATGCCGCGGGCGGCACTCCGGCCAATCGCAGCGGCGCGCTGGGTCAACAGTCCGGCGATCTGACCGTGGCGCAGTGTCTGGTCCGTCCCAACGTCGACTCGCGGACGATCCCCGCCGCCCGCGGAACCATCTATCAATACGGCGTCGACGGCGTTTGCCACCAATTGGCCAATCAGGCGCTGTATGCGACCGGGATCGGCGCCAGCGCGCCGCTGACCGTGCACAACGCCCGCGGATATCTGCTGAGCAACTTCATCTACGGAACCTACGGTCTGCAGCACAGCGCATGGGCCGCCAAGATCGCATCGTGCACGGGCGCCAGCCTGGTGGCGCGCGCGGCCCGTCCGGGAGGACTGACGATGACGAGCGACGAGCAGGCTCCGGCGCCGGACGAATTCGAGCGGCGGGCGGCCGAACTGCTGGCGCAGGATCCGAGGACGCTGGCCCGGCTGCTGCAGCTGCGCGCTGAAGTCCAGAATTTCGCAGCGCGGGCCTGGCCCGGCACCGGCCAGCCGAGCGCCCAGACGCTGAACTCCCGCAACCAGCATCTGATCGACGAGGCGGCCAGGCTGCTGGGGCCGGACAATTTCAAGAAGCTGTTCGGCGCCGATCCCGCCGCGCGGGTCACTCTGGTGGATCCGCATATCGCCAGCTCGGCGGGCGAGATTCCACCGCCGAAGATGCGCTGACCCGCGCCACGCTGGCGGCCGCAGAGCCGGCGCTATGCGGATGGCGCGGTGCAGTCCGCCGCGCCGCCCGCTTTGACCTCGCCTGCAATTGTTGCCACAACACGGCTCGCGCCGCAGGCGGTGACATTCGCGGGGAGGTTTCGCCATGATCTACGAGTCCCGGACATATCGCTGTGTGCCCGGCCGGATGCCGGCGCTGCTGAAGCGGTTCGAGACCATCACGCTGAAGATGTTTGAAAAGCACGGCATCCGTCAGGCCGGGTTCTTCACCACTTTGATCGGCGCGTCGAACCAGGAACTGACCTATCTGCTCGCTTGGGAAAGCCTCGCCGAGCGCGACCAGAAGTGGACCGCCTTCGCGTCCGATCCGGAATGGCTGGCGGCGAAGGCGAGAACCGAGGAAGACGGCCAGATCGTCGACAACATCACCAACCAGCTCCTGGTGCCGACCGCGTTCTCGGCGATGAAGTAATCGGCGGGCGACGATGAAAGCCCCGAGCTGATGCCGCGCGGCCTCGACCATATCGTTCACGCGGTGCGGGACCTCGACGCCGTGGCGGAGAGGTATCAACGTCTCGGCTTCACCGTCGGCGCTCGCAACCGCCATCCCTGGGGCACGCACAATCGTATCGTGCAGCTCGATCGTTTCTTCATCGAAATCCTCACCGTCGCAGAACCGGACAAGATCGAGCCGCATCGCGCGGGCGCATTCTCGTTCGGCGCGTTTCAGCGCGATTATCTGGCGCAGCGCGAAGGCCTGTCGATGTTGCTGCTGGCGAGTGACGATGCCGCCGCCGACGCGCGCAGCTACGCCGCGGCCGGGGTCGGCGGCGGCGATGACGTCTTCACCTTCCGCCGCGACGGGCAGCGGCCGGACGGCAGCGTCGTCGAGCTCGGCTTCTCGCTGGCGTTCGCCCGCGACCCGCGATCGTCCGACGCCGGCTTCGCGGTGTGCCAGCATCATCATCCCGAGAACTTCTGGAATCCGTCGTTCCAGGCTCATGCCAACGGCGCACGTGCGCCGTCTGCGGTGGTGATGGTGGCCGACAGTCCGACCGATCATCACATCTTTCTCGGCGCCTTCACCGGATCGCGCGATCTGCACGCGTCCTCGATCGGGGTGACGGCGCAGACCGGCCGCGGCGACATCGAGATCGTCGAGCCGGTGTCGTTCCGCGACCAATACGGTGTCGCCGTCGCGGCCGACACGGAGGGCGCGCGGTTCGCCGGATTGCGGATTGCCGTGCAGGACCTCGCCGTGGTTGAACGGCTGCTGCAGCAGAATGGTATTGGAGCGACGCGTCACATCGACCGGCTGGTGGTGCCGGATGTGGCCGGCGCGACGCTGATCTTCGAACAAGGGATGGTCCGTTGAACAAGAGCATTGCGCCTGCGCCCGTGGTGGCCGCGGGAGACGTCAAATTCGGCAACGCGCTGCCGTTGTCGGTGATCGCCGGGCCGTGCCAGCTCGAGAGCCGGGCGCACGCGCTCGAGGTCGCCTCGGCGCTGAAAGAGATCGCCGGCCGGCTCGGCATCGGCCTCGTCTACAAGACGTCGTTCGACAAGGCCAACCGCACCAGCGCCGCCAGCGCCCGCGGCGTCGGGCTCGACGCGGCGCTGCCGATCTTCGCCGAGATCCGCGACAGCATCGGATTGCCGGTGCTGACCGACGTGCACGAGGCCGAGCAATGCGGCCGCGCCGCCGAAGCGGTCGACATCCTGCAGATCCCGGCGTTCCTGTGCCGGCAGACCGACCTGCTGCTGGCGGCGGCGGCGACCGGCCGGATCGTCAACGTCAAGAAGGGCCAGTTCCTGGCGCCGTGGGACATGGGCAACGTCGTCGCGAAGATCACCAGCGCCGGCAATCCCAAGGTGCTGGTGACCGAACGTGGCGTGTCGTTCGGTTACAATACGCTGGTCTCCGACATGCGGGCGCTGCCAATCATGGCCCGGACCACCGGCGCTCCGGTGATCTTCGATGCGACCCATTCGGTGCAGCAGCCGGGCGGCAAAGGCACCTCGTCGGGCGGCGAGCGCGAATTCGTGCCGGTGCTGGCGCGCGCCGCCGTCGCGGTCGGCGTCGCCGGGGTGTTCATCGAGACCCATCCCGATCCGGATCACGCGCCCTCCGACGGCCCGAACATGGTGCCGCTGCGCGACTTCGAGGCGTTGTTGCGAACGCTGATGGAGTTCGACGCGCTGGCCAAGAAGCGTTCCGGCGTCGGCACCATGTGATGGGGCAAACTGGTGGCAGCGACGCTCCGGCGCGTCTGCCGCCGGCGCTCAACATCATCGCGCTGTCAGGCTTTGCCGCGAGCCTCTCGACGCGGGCGCTCGATCCGGTGCTGCCGCGAATCGCCACCGAATTCTCTGTCTCGATCGCCACCGCCGCGGGCCTCGCGGCGATCACTGCCTTCACCTTCGCCGCGGTGCAGCCGGCGATCGGCGCGCTCGCCGACATGTTCGGCAAGGCGCGGCTGATGATCGTATGTCTCGCGCTGCTCGGCCTTGCCAGCCTGCTCGGCGCGATGACGACGTCGTTCGAACTGCTGTTCCTGTGCCGTATCCTGGCAGGCATTGGCTCGGGCGGGGTGTTCCCGGTGGCGCTCGGGCTGACCGGAGACCTGGTGGAGCCGCAGCGGCGGCAGGTCGCGATCGGCCGCGTGCTCGGCGGTTCGATGACGGGCAATCTGCTCGGCGCTTCGGCGTCCGGCGTGATCGGCGACGTGTTCGGCTGGCGCGGCGTGCTGACCGTTCTGGGCCTGCTGGTGATCGTGGCGGCGCTGGCGGTGGCGTTCGGATTTCGCAACCAGCCGCTGCGTCCCGGCGCGCCGATGGACCTGGCGGCGCTGCGCCGCGGCTACCGCACCATCTTCAGCAATCCCAACGCGCTGATCTGCTTCGCCGCGGTGTTGGTCGAGGGCACCTGCGTGATGGGTGCGTTTCCCTACGTTGCGGCGTTTCTGCACGAACTGGGGCAGGAGAGTCTGGCGATCGCCGGCCTGGTGATCGCCGGCTTCGCCGTCGGCGGACTGCTCTACACGCTCACAGTGGCGCGGCTGCTGCCGCGGCTCGGCGTGAACGGCATGATGATCGGCGGCGGCGCGCTGGTCGGCCTGCAACTCGCGATCATCGCCTTCGGTCCGCCGTGGCAGGCGCAGGCGGCCTGCTTCATCGCCATGGGCATGGGCTTCTACATGCTGCACGGCTGCATTCAGGTGTTCGCCAGCGAACTGACCGAGACCGCGCGCGGCACCGCGATGTCGCTGCATTCGTTCTTCTTCTTCATCGGCCAGACCACCGGCCCGATCGCCTACGGTTTCGGGCTTGCCCATGCCGGCAAGGTGCCGACGCTGCTGGTGGCGGGGGTGACGATGCTGGCGCTGGGGTTGGTGCTCGCCGCCGTGCTGCGGCCGCGGCCGCCCGCCGATGCCGCGGTCGTCGAAGCGTCGCGCCCGGCGTGAGCCGCGGTTGTCGGAAAGGCGAGAATCGCCGTTACATTGTGGCATCGTCAGGGAACAAACCCGGGCGCCAAAATGTCTGTCTCGTCATTTCCGAGACCAATTTCCGGGCGATCAAGCTTCGGACACTCATCGAGCGGGGCAGGGCGTGATCAAGCAACGAAACACCGAACGACACGCCAAGACGATGCCGCGGGCGAGAACGGCGGTGCTGTCGGCGCTGGCGGCCGTCGTGGCGCTGGCGGCATTGAGCGACGGCGCTGCGGCGGCCAAACGAGCGCGATCCGCGCCGACCGAGGCAGTGGCGCCGCGCGAGGCCGGTGAGCCGATCATGGCGATCGTGTCGATCAAGTCGCAGCAGGTCACGCTGTACGACGCCGACGGCTGGATCCTGCGGGCGCCGGTCTCGACCGGCACCACCGGGCGCGAGACGCCGGCTGGCGTCTTTGCGGTGGTCGAGAAGGACAAGGACCATCGGTCGACGATGTACGACGATGCCTGGATGCCGCATATGCAGCGCATCACCTGGAACGGCGTCGCGCTGCACGGCGGTCCGTTGCCCGGCTACGCCGCCTCGCACGGCTGCGTGCGGATGCCGTTCGGCTTCGCCGAGAAGCTGTTCGACAAGACCCGGATCGGGATGCGGGTGATCGTCTCGCCGAACGATGCCGCGCCCGCCGACATCAGCCATCCGGCGCTGTTGCAGCCGAAGCCGGATGCGCTCGCCGCTGCGCCGGGGCGCGTCGCGACGCTCGCGCGCGAGGCCGAGGAGGCCGCGACCGCGGCCGACGAAGCCAAGAAGGCATCGGCTGCCGCTGCGCGTGAACTCGGGCCGTTGAAGGCGACGCTCTCGAAGCTGCAGAAGCAAAAGGCGGCGGCCGAGGCCGGCCTCAAGCGCGCCGACCGGCAACTCGCCGGCGCCAAGACCGACGAGTCCAAGGCGCGCGCCGAAGAGGCGCAGCAGAAAGCGGCGCAGCAGGCCGGCGAGGCAGCGGCGCTGCTCGACACCGCCAAAGCCGACGCCGAGTCGAAGCGCGCTGTCGCCGACGCCACCAAGGAAGCCGCCAAGGCGGCGCTCGCCAAGAAGACCGAAGCGGCGCGGCTCGCGACCGACGCCAAGCTCGCGCTCGAGCCAGTGTCGATCTACATCAGCCGCGACACTCAGAAGCTCTATGTCCGCCGCAACACACACAAGCCCGCGCCGGACGGCGGCGGCGAGGTGTTCGACACCAGCATCGAAGTTCCGGTCACGATCCGCGATCCGGATCGGCCGATCGGCACCCACATCTTCACCGCGATGGCGCGCAGCGGCGACGGACTGCGCTGGAGCGCGGTCAGCATCGACGGGCCCGGCACGGCGACCGAGGCGCTCGACCGCATCACCATTCCGCAGGAGGTGCTGGACCGGATCGGACCGACCGCGCTGCCGCGCAGCTCGATCGTGATCTCCGACGAGCCGCTCAGCGCCGAAACCAATTACCGCACTGAATTCGTCGCGGTGCTGAGCCATCAACCGCAGGGCGGCTTCATCACCCGCAAGCCGACGGCGCCCGCCAATCCGATGGTCGCCGACGGCGACGACGGGTGGGGCGACAGCTTCTTCGGCGGGATGTTCGGCCGGGAACCTGAGCCGCAGCCGGTCGATCCGCGCCAGCGCCGCCGCGGCGGCCGCGTCTACTACCCGCAGCCGCAGCCATACTATCAGGGCTATCAGAGCTGGTAATCGGCCGGGCGGCGGAGGCCGATTACGCGGCCGTTGCCGTGGGCATCTCCACGACTCGCACAAGGAGATCGCGGTCGCCCAACAGGGCCCGCTTCTCGGGCTTGTTCAGCCAGGCCACGACCTCGTCGAAGCATTCTGCGTCGTCAACCTTGGTGCGAGCAAGCGCATAGGCGGCCTCGACGCGGCCGCGAGTACGCGGAGGCTGGTGCGCCAAGCCGACAAGATGCAGATCGAGCAATCGGCGATCGTTGCGCAGCGTCACCAGCGGGTCCTCGTCGTCATTGGACGCCGGCAGCGTCGCGGCGATGGCGTGCACCCGGGCGAGGATCGGCGGCGGTGCGATGTCTTCCGGCGTGGCCAGCAACGCCGGCCGGACCGAGGCGGTGCGGTTGGTGAACATCGCCACCGGGATCGCGAGCACCAGCCCGAGGATCACCGGCGTCATCCACCAGAACAACGGCCATGACACCAGCAGCGCGCTGATCGCCATGGCGAGGCCGATGGCGGTCGGCAGCGCGTAGCGCCGCACGACGTCGCGGAACGGGATCGAGCCGTCGCCGCGGTGCTGGAGTTGCCAGCCGGAATCCTGCCCCATCACGATCTGAACCACAGCCGTGGACTGGAAGATCATCATCACCGGGGCGGTCAGCGCCGACATCAGCGTCTCGACGACAAGCCCCGCCAGCGCCCGGAAGCCGCCGCCGAAACCTCGCCTTGTGTCGCGGCGGATCAGCACCAGGAACAGAGCCAGCAACTTCGGCAGCAGCAGCAGTCCCATCGTCGCGGCGAACACCCAGGCGGCGCGGATCGGGTCCTGTGCGGGCCAGACCGGAAACAGAGAGAAGCTGTTCGGGAAATATTCCGGGCGCACGAACTGCGCCTGCAACGAAATCAGGATGCCGGCGACCAGAAAGGTCAGCCACATCGGCGCGGTGATATAGGCGCCGATGCCGGTCAGGAAGTGCAGCCGCGACACCCAATGCAGGCCGCGCGCGGGCAGGATCTTGGCGTGCTGCAGATTGCCCTGGCACCAGCGCCGGTCGCGCGCCGCGAAGTCCAGCAGCGTCGGCGGCACTTCCTCGTAGCTGCCGCGCAGCGTCGGCGCCATGTGGATGCGCCAGCCGGCGCGGCGCATCAGGGCGGCTTCGACGAAATCGTGGCTGAGGATGCTGCCGCCGAACGGCTTGCGTCCCGGCAGGATCGGCAATCCGGTGCACGCCGCGAAGGCGGCGACCCGGATGATCGCGTTGTGGCCCCAGTAGTTGCTTTCTGAGCCGTGCCACCAGGCGACGCCGGCGGCAATCATTGGACCGTAGAGCCGCCCGGCGAACTGCTGCAGCCGCGCGAACAGCGTCCGCGCATGCACCACCACGGGAAGCGTCTGGATCAGCGCGACGTCGGGATGCCGCTCGATCGCCGCCGCGAGGCGGACCAGCGCGTCGCCGGTCATCACGCTGTCGGCGTCGAGGATGACCATGAAGTCGTAGCTGCCGCCGAACCGCTTGACCCAGTCCTCGATGTTGCCGGACTTGCGGGCGTGATTGTCGGCGCGATGGCGATAGAACAGCCGGTCGGTGTCGGACGCGAGCGCGAGGAAGCACTGTTCCTCGTGAGCCCAGACGGTCGGGTCGGTGGTGTCGCTGAGGATGTACCAATCGAACTGCGGGCCGCTGCCGGTCGCGTCGACGGATTCGCGGGTCGCCTGCAGCCGCGCAAACACGGTTTGCGGATCTTCATTGTAGGTCGGCAGCAGCATCGCCACTTTGCTGGTCACCGACGGCAGCGGGCCGTCCGGGTCGAGATCGAGACTGTCGCGCCAGCCGCGGAGCAGCGCGGCAAAGCCGGCGAGCCCCGAGACGAACGACAGCGACACCCAGGCGAACAGCGCCGCGAACAGCACCAGCACGATGCCTTCGAGGATGGTGACGCCGCCGACCTTGAGCACCTCGTACATCTCATCGACGCCCGCATAGGTCAGCAGCGCCGTCGCCAGCATGATCAGCGCGCGACGCCATCGGCCGGAGTGGGCCGATGGCCGATGTGCGGCCTCGGGAGCTTCGGCGAAGGATTGCACCGGCATCGCCAGCGGAGCGTCGGCGGGTAGGGGATCGATCAGCTGCAGCCCTACCTCGGCCGCGCCCATCGACCGGACTACGGGACCCATCGATAGACCCACACTTCGGACAGCGCGGTCTCGCCTGCCATCAGGATGGCGCGGAGTTCGATCGGCGGCTGATCTATGATCAGATTGAAGCTCAGCCGCCAGCCGTCGATCAGCGGATTGGGCACGCTGACGACGTTGCGGATCTCGCCCTTGTTGGTGGTGACCTGGCCGCGAACAGACGCCGGGTCGAGGCCCTTCAGCTTGTCACCGGTGATGTCGAGCACGAACAGCCGGTCGTTGTCGCCGCGCGCGCTGACGCCGGTGCGGGTGAAGCGCGCCAGCGCGGACGGCTTCGGCGTATCGGGCCCCCAATGCAGGCGATAGGTGTAGATGTGCTCGCCCTTGGCCTTGAGCGGCCCCTTCGGCTCCCAGAACGCAGCGATGTTGTCGTGGACCTCTTCCTTGGTCGGAATCTCGACCAGCTTGACCACGCCTTCGCCCCAGTCGCCGATCGGCTCGGCCCACAGGCTCGGGCGCATTTCAAAGCGCGATTCCAGATCCTGATAGGCGTCGAATTTGCGTTCGCGCTGCATCAGGCCGAAGCCGCGCGGGTTCTGGTCGGCGAACGAACTGATCTGCAGATCGCGCGGGTTGTTGAGCGGGCGCCACAACTGCTCGCCGCGGCCGTTGAAGATGCCGAGGCCGTCGGAATCGTGCACGGCGGGGCGGAAGTCGGCTGCGTCGGCAGGATCGTTCGGTCCGAAGAAGAACATGCTGGTCATCGGCGCGAGGCCGGCATGCTGCAGATCGACGCGCGGGTAGACCGCGGCTTCGACATCGAACACCGTGGTGTCGCCCGGGCGGATGGTGAAGCGATAGGCGCCGGCCACGCTCTTGCTGTCGAGCAGCGCGTGCACCACCATCGACGAAGCGTCGGGCGAGGGTCGCTCCAGCCAGAACGCCTTGAACAGCGGAAATTCCTCGCCGCCGCTCTGTCCGGTGTCGACGGTCAGTCCGCGCGCGGACAGGCCGTATTGCTCGCCTTTCGCTACCGCGCGAAAATACGATGCGCCGAGGAAGACGCAGAGCTCGTCGTAGTAATCCGGCTTGTTGATCGGGGCGTGAATCCGGAAACCGCCGAAGCCGAGATCGGTGTCGGGCGATGGCGGCTGGGTGTCGCCGAACGAGAAGTCGGCGGCGCGATACGGGACGGGCTTCGCCTGGCCGCCGGTCACTTCGTAGATGTTGATGCGGTTAGCGTACAGAAAGCCACGATGGAAGAACTGGACCTGAAACGGCAAGTGGTCGCCGCGCCACAGCGCGCGCTCCGGATTGAAGCGGATCGCGCGATAGGCGTCGTAGTCGAGATCCGACAGCGGCGAGGGCAGCTTGCCGTCCGGCGCCTGATACGGCTTTGCCGCGAGGTCGCGGGCAAGCTGGCGCACCACCGAGGGATCGAACGGCTGCGATTTATCCGCGGCCTGCGCGAACGATACGCGCGCCTGGGACTGCAGCAGCGGAATCGCCGCAAGACCCGTGAGAACTTGCCGCCGATTCAATGGGACGCTCCGCATGGTGTCGAGAAGTTCCGAAGGAAACGTTCCCGACGTCGTGAAGTTCCATGGGTTCGCGATTGCGAAGATGTGGGTCGATGTCGCGCCGTGCGATCAGCTACGCACGGCGCTCCTGAAAGCGGCGGAGAGCGCGGCGAGCGCCGCGCGCGATCTTTCACCTTTGCACCTGGTGTGCAGCAGCACCGGCAAGTGCGGCAACTTGGGCAATCCCAGTCGCGGGCCGACTTCGACGGCGCCCAATGGCAGCATCCGCGGTGCCAGCGCGGCGATGCCGAGCCCGGCCATGACGGCCGCCGCCACCGTCGCGACGCCGCCGCCGACGAAGACTTCCGCCCAGGTTACGCCCGCCGCATCGAGACTGCGCGCGGCCAGTGCGCGTACGCCACAGGGTTCGGCCATCGTAACGATCGGCAGCGGGTCGCCGGAGCGATGCTGCCAACCCGGAGCCGCGAACCACCCCAGCTTCTCCTCGATCAGGACTTCACCGTCGCTCCGGCCGGCATGAAAGCGGACAACGACGCTGTCGAGTTCTCGCCGGTCGAAACTCTGCAGCAGATCGTCCGACGATCCGATCCGGATTTCGATCAGCAGTTGCGGATCTTGCGCGTTCATGCGGGCGATCAGCGCCGGCAATTCCGGACCAGCGACGTGGTCGCTGAAGCCGATGGTGACGCGCTCGCGCGCTGCGGAGAAGACAGCCAGTGCGCGCTCGTGCGCCTCCAGCAGCTTGCGAGCCTGGTCGAGAAATGCCGCACCCTGCGACGAAAGCCGGACATGGCGGGGCGTCCGCTCGATCAGCCTGCATTGCAGTCGCTCTTCAAGACGTTTCAGCTTGAGGCTGATCGCCGCCTGCGTCGTCCGCATCGCCTCGGCCGCCCGCGTGAAGCTTTCGAGCTCGGCGATGCGCACGAATGCTTCCACGGCATCCAGATCGAGGGGACGTCCTGTCATATCCGGTTATTATCACTGATATCGCGATGGATAGAGTACCAAAATCGTGGTGCGACGCTAATCTTTTCGCCACCGATCAGAAAGGTTCGCCATGCCGCTCATTCACATCTCGATGCAGGCCGGAAAGCCGGAGACCTACCGGCAAGCCATCTTTGACAGCCTTTATCGCGCGATGCGCGAAACTCTCAATGTGCCCGACGACGATCAATTCATGACCATCACCGAACACGAAGCCGCCAATTTCCGGTATGGGGCCGGCTACGGCATCGCGCGAACGGCCGATGTCGTGTACATCCAGATCACCGTGTTCAGCAGTCGCACTGCGGAGCAGAAGAGGGCGCTGTTCCGACGCGCCGCCGACCTGCTCGGCGACCATCCCGGCATTCGCCCGGAGGACGTTTTCATCAACATCCTGGATGCTGCGAAGGAGAACTGGTCCGTCGGTCACGGTGTCGCGCAGTTCGCCTGAGCCTCGCCGCTTCAACGCGATTGTCGGCGGGGCTTAATCGTCCTCAGCCGCGCCCGCGATAGGTCGCGACGCCCTGGTCGGGCACCCAGACGTTCTTCGGCAGTTTGCCGGTCTGCCAGAACACGTCGATCGGGATGCCGCCGCGCGGATACCAATAGCCGCCGATGCGCAGCCATTTCGGCTTGATGGCGGCGACGATGCGTTTGCCGATCGCCACCGTGCAATCCTCGTGGAAGCCGCCATGATTGCGGAAGCTTGCGAGATACAGCTTCAGCGCCTTGGACTCGACCAGCCAGGCGCCGGGGGCGTAGTCGATCACCAGATGCGCGAAGTCCGGCTGGCCCGTGACCGGGCACAGCGAGGTGAATTCCGGCGCGGTGAAGCGGACAAGATAATCCGTGTCGGCCTGCGGGTTGGGGACGCGGTCCAGCTGGGCGTGATCGGGGCTGGTCGGCCATTCGACGACGCGGCCGAGCTGCAGGCTTTCAGGCTTCACGGACTTGCGCGGGGTCTTGGACGTGGTCTTTGCCATGGGGTCTCCGTTGGTCCTTGCTCCTAAAGCATTTTCCGGCTGAGGGGAATGCGAGGGCGGCGCGGCTTGTCCGTTCGTCGGAGGCAGCCCGGCGGCCTTTTCGCGCCCGGTCCCATGCTGTAGAAGCAGCGCCAAATCCCGTTCCCCATAACATTTCAAGAGGCATCCATGACCGCCATCGTCGACATCATCGGCCGCGAAATTCTCGACAGCCGCGGCAATCCGACCGTTGAGGTCGATGTCGTGCTGGAGGACGGTTCGGTCGGCCGCGCCGCGGTGCCGTCGGGGGCCTCCACCGGCGCCCACGAGGCGGTCGAGCTGCGCGACGGCGACAAGGCCCGCTATCTCGGCAAGGGCGTGCTGAAGGCGGTCGAGGCCGTCAACGGCGAGCTGTTCGACGCGCTCGGCGGCATGGATGCGGAAGCGCAGGTGCAGATCGACCAGACCATGATCGAGCTCGACGGCACCCCGAACAAGAGCCGGCTCGGCGCCAACGCCATCCTCGGCGTCTCGCTGGCGACCGCAAAGGCGGCTGCGTCGTCCTACGACCTGCCGCTGTATCGCTATGTCGGCGGCACCTCGGCGCGGACGCTGCCGGTGCCGATGATGAACATCATCAACGGCGGCATGCACGCCGACAATCCGATCGACTTCCAGGAATTCATGATCATGCCGGTCGGCGCTGCGAGCTTCGCCGAAGGCCTGCGCTGCGGTTCGGAGATCTTCCACACGCTCAAGAGCGAACTGAAGAAGGCCGGCCACAACACCAATGTGGGTGACGAGGGCGGCTTCGCGCCGAACCTGCCGTCGGCCGACGCCGCGCTCGATTTCGTCATGGCCGCGATCGGCAAGGCCGGTTACAAGGCCGGCGACGACGTCATGCTGGCGCTCGACTGCGCCGCCACCGAGTTCTTCAAGGACGGCGCCTACGTCTATGGCGGCGAGAACAAGACCCGCTCGCGCTCGGAGCAGGCCAAGTATCTCGCCGATCTCGTCGCGCGCTATCCGATCGTGTCGATCGAGGACGGCATGAGCGAGGACGATATGGACGGCTGGAAGGAACTGACCGATCTGGTCGGCGGCAAGTGCCAACTGGTCGGCGACGATCTGTTCGTCACCAACGTCACGCGTCTCGCCGACGGCATCAAGAACGGCCGCGCCAATTCGATCCTGATCAAGGTCAATCAGATCGGCACGCTGACCGAGACGCTCGCCTCGGTCGAGATGGCGCACAAGGCCGGCTACACCGCGGTGATGTCGCATCGCTCCGGCGAGACCGAAGACTCCACCATCGCCGACCTCGCCGTCGCCACCAATTGCGGTCAGATCAAGACCGGCTCCCTGGCCCGCGCCGACCGTACCGCGAAGTACAACCAGCTGCTGCGGATCGAGCAGGAGCTCGGCTCGAGCGCGCACTACGCCGGCAAGGCGGCGCTGAAGGCGTTCCGCTAAGATACTCGCCGTCATTGCGAGGAGGCGCAGCCGACGAAGCAATCCAGCTCAGTGCACAAAGCTGGATTGCTTCGTCGCTTCGCTCCTCGCAATGACGCGGGCGTTATCGACGCGGCCTTGAACCCTGCGCCCGGCTGCATCATGGTGCAGCCGCAACAACGCGCAGGGAGAAACACGTGACCGAGGCCATCACCGGACTGCAACTGCGCTCGCTGATCAAGGCGAGCGGCGACCTCGAAGTCTCGCTGCTGCCGGTGAGCATTCCCGAGCCGGGACCCGACGAGGTCGTGGTCCGGGTCGAGGCCACGCCGATCAATCCGTCCGATCTCGGGCTGCTGTTCGGCGCGGCCGACATGTCGACCGCCACAGCGTCAGGCACTGCCGACGCACCGGTGATCACCGCCAAGGTGCCCGACGCGGCGATGAAGGCAATGGCGGGGCGGCTCGACGAGTCGATGCCGGTCGGCAACGAGGGCGCCGGCACCGTGATCAAGGCCGGCAGTTCGGATGCGGCGCAGGCACTGCTCGGCAAGACCGTGGCGATGATCGGCGGCGCGATGTACGCGCAATACCGGACGATGAAGGCCTCCGACTGCCTGCAACTGGCGGACGGCACCACGGTGGCCGAAGGCGCGTCCTGTTTCGTCAATCCGCTGACCGCGCTCGGCATGACCGAGACGATGAAGCGCGAAGGCCACAAGGCGCTGGTGCACACCGCGGCGGCGTCCAACCTCGGCCAGATGCTCAACCGCATCTGCCTGAAGGACGGCATCGATCTGGTCAACATCGTGCGCAGCGAAGCGCAGGCCAAGCTGCTGCGCGACATCGGCGCCAAATACGTCGTGGACTCGACGTCGCCGAACTTCATGACCGACCTCACCGACGCGCTGGCGACGACCGGCGCCACCATCGCGTTCGACGCGATCGGCGGCGGCCGCCTGGCGGGGCAGATCCTCACCGCGATGGAAGCGGCGATCGCCAAGACGTCGAAGGGGCCTTACAGCCGCTACGGCTCCAACGTGATGAAGCAGGTCTACATCTATGGCGGCCTCGACACCCGGCCGACCGAGATCGTGCGCAATTTCGGCATGATCTGGGCGGTCGGCGGCTGGCTGCTGTTCCCGTTCCTGCAGAAGATCGGCGCGGCCGATGCCGGCAAGCTGCGGGCGCGGGTCGCGGCCGAGATCAAGACCACCTTTGCCAGTCACTACACCAGGACGGTGTCGCTGCGCGAAGCGCTGAGCCTCGATGCGATCGCGGTCTACAACAAGCGCGCCACCGGGGAGAAATTCCTGATCGATCCGTCCAAATAATCGCCGCGATCGGTTGTAATCCTGCTGGCCGACACCGCATATGAGAGTTATTCTCTTCGACGCGGCAAAGCAGGATTACATCATGGATCAGATGGCTGAACGGCGTCCGTCGGAATTGGCGGAGGCGACCGCTGCGTTGATCAATCACATCGTCGGCGCGATCGAATCCGCCGCGGTGGTGATGGAACCGTTCTACCATCTTGAATTCGTTGGTATCTTTCCTGCGCTGGTGTACGCGGCGATGCTCCAGGCGCTGCCGCGAAGCAACGATTACCGGCCAATGCACGGCCGCAGCAAGGGCAACGATCTTGCCGACGGCACCCATACGCGGGTGAAGATCGACCTGTTTCCGGAATACATCCGGCACCTGCCGCCGCAGCAACGCTCGATCTGGCGGATGGTCGGTGACGCGCTGTGCTCCGAACCGGTGAAGGACGCATTTCGGCGCAAACTGGCGCCGGCGCTGGAGAAGCGGTTCGGGCCCGGCGCGCAGGATGTCGGACTATTTCCGATCCCGATCCTGACCCGCGACATCCCCGGCTACAAAATAACGCCGCACACCGATACGCATTGGAAGGGCATCACCGTGCAGCTCTATCTGCCGAAGGATGAGGCCAACACCGATATCGGCACGATCTTCCACGACGTCCTGCCGGACGGGTCGATGCCGAAGACGCGGCAGATGAAGTTCGCGCCGAATTCCGGCTACGCCTTCGCGGTCGACAAGCACACCTGGCACTCCGCCGATCCCGTGCACGACAAGGTCGAGACCCGCGACAGCATCCTGCTGACCTACTTCGTCGATCAGGGCGTGCTGAAGGTGTTGCGCAATCGCGGCAAGCGGATCGGCAACTTCCTGCTCAACGAGATCCGCGCGCGGACCTGATCTCACAGCGTCATTGCGAGGAGCGCAGCGACGAAGCAATCCAGCTCAGTGCGCTGCGCTGGATTGCTTCTCTTCGCTCGCAATGACGGCTGTGCTGTCTATCGCTCCGCCGTCGCCAGCTTGGCGCCGAGCGCCACGAACGCGGCGGCGAAGCTGCGGCGCATCCAGGTCAGCACCTTCGGCCGCGTGATGACGTGGTCGCGCAGCCATGCGGCGAACAGGCCGTAGATAGCGAACACCACGAACGTCATCAGCATGAAGATGCCGCTGAGTTCGACCATCCGTCCGAGCGGATGCGCGTCATCGGTGGAAACGAATTGCGGCAGGAAGGCGAGGAAGAAGATCGACAGCTTCGGGTTGAGGATGTTGATCAGCACGCCGGTCACCGTCATCTGCAGCGCCGAGCGCGCGCCGACCTCGGTCTCGACGCTGAGCGGGCCACGCTCGCCGAGCGTCTTCCAGGCCATGTAGAGCAGATAGGCGACGCCGAGATATTTGAAGGTCTGGAACGCCACCGCGCTGGTGTGGAGCAGGGCGGCGAGGCCGAGGATCGCCGCCGCCATGTGCGGGACGATGCCGAGGGTGCTGCCGAAGGCGGCGACCAGGCTGGCGCGCGAGCCGCGGGAGAGCCCCGCCGCCACCGTGTACAGCGCGCCTGTTCCGGGCGAGGCGACCACAATCAGGGAGGTGACGAGGAATTCAGCGCTGATCATGGCAGGGTCCCATTGATGCGACGGACTTGCAATTTCCATCTCGGCTTGGAAACAGTGCCAGACAAATGTCGATGGATCGACCGTACAATTTGGAGACGCAGATGGCGGGACCGCTTGCCGGGATCAAGGTGATCGAGATCGCTCAGGCGATCGCCGGGCCGATGGCCGGCATGATCCTGGGCGACATGGGCGCCGATGTGATCAAGGTCGAGAAGCACGACGGCGGCGACGACGCCCGGCAGTGGGGCCCGCCCTTCGTCGAGGGCGACTCGCTGTTCTTCCACGGCTTCAACCGCAACAAGCGATCGGTGACGCTCGACATCAAGAGCCCGGACGACGTCGCGCGGCTCAAGGAACTGGTCAAGGACGCCGACATCCTGATCCAGAATCTGCGCTCCGGCGTGGTCGCCTCCTGCGGGATCGGCCCCGACGTGATGGGCGCGATCAATCCGCGGCTGATCTATTGCTCGGTCTGGGCGTTCGGCAAGACCGGGCCGCTCAGCCGGGAACCCGGGTTCGATCCTTTGCTGCAGGCCTATGGCGGGGTGATGTCGCTGACCGGTCGCCCCGACGATCCGCCGGCATTCTGCGCGCCGGCGATCAACGACTGCGCCACGGCGCAATGGTGCGTGATCGGCGCGCTGGCGGCGCTGCAGCAGCGTGCCGCCACCGGCAAGGGCTGCGTCATCGACACCTCGCTGTTCGACACCGCGATCGGATGGGTCGGCACCCAGCTCAACGGCTATCTGTTCTCCGGCGAGGCGCCGCCGCGGCACGGCACCGCCAGCGCGACGCTGGCGCCGTATCAGGTGTTCGAGACCGCCGACCGGCCGATCGTGATCGCCGCCGGCAACGACCGGTTGTTCGCCAAATGCGCCGACGTGCTTGGCCATCCGGAGTGGAGCGCGGATCCGCGGTTCGCCCGCGTGCGCGATCGGGCGGCGCACCGGCACGAACTGGTCGGGCTGATGCAGCCGGTGATGGCATCGCGGTCGTCGGTCGACTGGCTCAGCGCCCTGAAGCGCGCCGGCGTGCCGGTCAGCCCGGTCAACGACATCCCCGAACTCGCTGCGACCGAGCAGTTCGCGGCGGCCGACATGATCCGCACGATGCCGGACACCGGCCTCAAGGTCACCGGCCTGCCGATCATGTTCGACGGCGAGCGTCCGCATCCGGAATTGAACACGCCGAAGCTCGGCGCGCACAACGACGAGGTGCTGGCCGATCGCGCCGACGCTGCCGAATAGATCAAAACTTTGTCAGCACGGCCGCGCGCACGCCGTCGTGTAATGTCCATGACGCTGGCGCTGCGCTAGGCTCGCCGCCACCCGATCGTTCGTTCCTCAAAGCCCCCAGGATCACCCTCTTATGGCCACTCCCTACCGCGTCGCTGTCGTCATCGGCAGCCTGCGCAACAATGGTTTTTCGCTCCGGATCGGGCAGGCGCTTGCCAAGCTCGCCCCCGACACGCTGAAGCTCGAGATCGTCACGCTGCACGATTTGTCGTTCTACAACCAGGATCTGGAGGCGAACGCGCCGGCCGACTGGACCGCGTTCCGCGACAAGATCAAGGCGTCCGATGCGGTGCTGTTCGTCACGCCGGAATACAACCGCTCGATCCCGGGTGTGCTGAAGAATGCGGTCGATGTCGGCTCGCGGCCCTACGGCAAGAGCGCGTTCGACAACAAGCCCGCCGGCGTGGTCTCGAATTCGCCCGGCGCAATCGGCGCGTTCGGCGCCAACCATCATCTGCGGCAGTGCCTGACGTTTCTCAACATGCCGGTGCTGCAGCAGCCGGAGGCCTATATCGGCGGCGTCGGCGATGCCTTCAACGAGGCCGGCGAACTGGTGAAGGAGCCGCTGCGCGAATTCCTGCAGAAGTACATCGACGCCTTCGCCGCCTGGGTCGCGCAACAGGCGAAATAGCCGGAACGGCGCGCGCCCATGCAGGCCCTGGCGCGCGCCGGCCGGTTCGCGGCATATCCGATATGCCGTCTGTGATGTGCCGTTAGTGCAGCATTAACCGCGCTGTCGCATGGTCGCTCCATGGTCAGCCGCAGTCGCCTCAAATCGATCCTCGCCGGCATCGCGCTCTACGCGATCGCTTCGGCTGCGATCGCGTATTTCGGCATCAACGCCTATACCGGCCGTTACGGGCTCACCGCGCAGCAGGAACTCGATCAGGAGATCATTGCGCTGACCTCTGAGCTGGTGCGCCTCAAGCACGAGCGCGCCGAGGGCGAGAAGCGCGTGGCCTTGCTGCGGTCCGATCGACTCGACCCCGACATGCTCGACGAGCGCGTCCGCTATCAGCTCGACTTCGCCAATCCCGCCGATCTGGTGCGGATGAATCCGTCGCGCTGATCCGCATATTCCAAAAACCCACACAAACAATTTCGAAAGTTTCGTCTCGCTGCAGTGCGGCACACTGAATTGCGTGCTGCGGCACGCGGCTCCTTTCACGGCGGAATAAGTTACGGTAGAGAGGCTGATCTTCTCTCTCATCGGAATCGCCATGGCCGCACCCAAGAAGAGCGCCGCGAAAGAGACGGGGCAGGACAAAGAGTCCGCACCGAGCAAACCGCGGATCCCGGACTTCTCCAAGGAACAGGAGTTGCACGCGCTACGCGACATGCTGCTGATCCGCCGCTTCGAAGAGAAAGCCGGCCAGCTCTACGGCATGGGTGCGATCGGCGGATTCTGCCATCTCTATATCGGCCAGGAGGCCGTCGTAGTCGGCATGCAGATGGCTTTGCGAGAGGGTGATCAAGTGATCACCGGCTATCGCGACCACGGCCACATGCTCGCCTGCGAGATGGATGCCAAGGGCGTCATGGCCGAGCTGACCGGACGCCGCGGCGGTTACTCCAAGGGCAAGGGCGGCTCCATGCACATGTTCAGCATGGAGAAGCATTTCTACGGCGGCCACGGCATCGTCGGCGCCCAGGTCTCGCTCGGCACCGGCATCGCCTTCGCCAACCGCTATCGCGGCAATGGCAACGTCTGCCTGGCCTATTTCGGCGACGGCGCGTCCAATCAGGGCCAGGTCTACGAGAGCTTCAACATGGCGGAGCTGTGGAAGCTCCCCGTGGTCTACGTCATCGAAAACAACCGCTACGCGATGGGCACCTCGGTGACGCGCTCCTCGGCGCAGACCGATTTCTCCAAGCGCGGCGTCTCCTTCAACATCCCCGGCGAGCAGGTCGACGGCATGGACGTCCGCGCGGTGAAGGCGGCGGGCGACAAGGCGGTGGCGCATTGCCGCGCCGGCAACGGCCCCTACATCCTCGAGATGCAGACCTACCGCTACCGTGGCCACTCGATGTCGGATCCGGCGAAGTACCGGACCCGCGAGGAGGTGGACAAGATCCGCAACGATCAGGACCCGATCGAACAGGTGCGCCAGCGCCTGCTCGGGCTCGGCATGACCGAGGACGATCTCAAGAAGATCGACGCCGAGGTCCGCAAGATCGTCAACGAGTCGGCCGACTTCGCGCAGAACGACCCCGAACCCGATCCCGCCGAACTCTACACCGATGTCTATCGCTGAGACCGATCGCGCCGACTGCGCTGCTGCCGCCCCGCGGCAATCACGCGCATGATTGAATGACTGCGGAGCCCAAATGCCAACTCAAGTCCTGATGCCCGCGCTGTCGCCGACCATGGAGAAGGGCAACCTCTCGAAATGGCTGAAGAAGGAAGGCGACAAGGTCAAAAGCGGCGACGTGATCGCGGAGATCGAGACCGACAAGGCGACGATGGAAGTCGAAGCCGCCGATGAAGGCACGCTCGGCAAGATCCTGATCCCCGAAGGCACCAACGACGTCGCGGTCAATACCCCGATCGCCACCATCCTCGGCGACGGCGAGAGCGCCTCCGACGCCGACAAGGCGTCCGAACCCGCTGCGCAGAACAAGAGCGCGCAATCCGCGCCACCGGCATCCGCGCCGGAAGCCGCCGAGGCCAAGCCGGCGCCTGCGAAGGATGCTCCGGAAGCGCCGGCCGTTTCGGTTGCTGCCGATCCGGAGATTCCCGCCGGCACCGAGATGGTGACCGTGACGATCCGCGAAGCGCTGCGCGACGCGATGGCCGAGGAGATGCGGCGCGATCCCGACGTGTTCGTGATGGGCGAAGAGGTCGCCGAATATCAGGGCGCCTACAAGGTCACGCAGGGTCTGCTGCAGGAATTCGGCGCCAGCCGCGTGATCGACACGCCGATCACCGAGCACGGCTTCGCCGGCGTCGGCGTCGGCGCCGCGATGACCGGGCTGAAGCCGATCGTCGAATTCATGACCTTCAACTTCGCCATGCAGGCGATCGACCAGATCATCAACTCCGCCGCCAAGACGCTGTACATGTCCGGCGGTCAGCTCGGCTGCTCGATCGTGTTCCGCGGCCCGAACGGCGCGGCCTCACGCGTCGCCGCGCAGCACAGCCAGGACTACTCGGCCTGGTACTCGCAGATCCCCGGCCTAAAGGTGGTCGCGCCGTCGACCGCCGCCGACTACAAGGGCCTCCTCAAGGCCGCGATCCGCGATCCCAATCCGGTGATCTTCCTCGAACACGAGATGATGTACGGGCAGTCCGGCGAAGTGCCGAAGCTCGACGACTACGTGGTCCCGATCGGCAAGGCGCGCGTCGCGCGCGAGGGCAAGGACGTCACGCTGATCTCGTGGTCGCACGGCATGACCTACGCGCTGAAGGCGGCCGAGGAACTGGCGAAGGACGGCATCGACGCCGAAGTGATCGACCTGCGCACGCTGCGGCCGCTCGACACCGAGACGATCGTCGCCTCGGTGAAGAAGACCGGCCGTGCCGTGGCAGTCGAAGAGGGCTGGCAGCAGAACGGCGTCGGCGCCGAACTCGCGGCGCGGATCATGGAGCACGCGTTCGACTATCTGGATGCGCCGGTCAAACGCGTGTCGGGCAAGGACGTGCCGATGCCGTATGCGGCCAATCTCGAGAAGCTGGCGCTGCCGAGCGTCGCCGAAGTCGTCGAGGCGGCCAAAGCCGTCTGCTATCGGTAAGGCCATGGCTGGCCCCAAGCAACAGCCGCTGCCGCCCGACGTCGAAGGTCGCGAGGACGCCACCGAAGTGTTGCGCGCGTTCGTGCTCGACGGCGGGCTGTCGATCGCGTTCATGCGCGCCTTCGAGGAGCCCGACATGTGGGGGCTGCTGCTGGTCGACATCGCCCGCCACGCCGCGCGCGCCTATGCGCGCGAGAGCAACTACACCGAGGACGAGGCGCTGGAGCGCATCGTCGAGATGTTCGAGGCCGAGATCGCGCGCCCCTCCGACATGGGCAGCACCACCGAACGGCCGCAGTAAGGTATTCACGCCATGCCGATCAACATTCTGATGCCCGCGCTGTCCCCGACCATGGAGAAGGGCAACCTTGCGAAGTGGCTGAAGAAGGAGGGCGATAAGGTCAAGAGCGGCGACGTCATCGCCGAGATCGAGACCGACAAGGCGACGATGGAAGTCGAAGCCTCCGACGAAGGCACGCTGGCGAAGATCCTGGTGCCTGAGGGCACCCAGGACGTCGCCGTGAACGACGTGATCGCAGTGCTCGCCGGTGACGGCGAGGACGTGGCGGCGGCCGGGGCAGGGGCCGGCAAGCCCGCGCCGAAGCAGGACGCGGCCAAAGCCGACGACGCGAACAAGCCCGCGGCGTCATCCTTCGAGACGCCCGCTGCGCGGGCTCCTCAGGATGAGGGCAGTGCGAGCGGCAAGACAGCGGCTCCGACGAAGCCAGCAACAAATGCAGGTCCTCGCCCTGAGGAGAGCGCGCAAGCGCCCGTCTCGAAGGACGCAGCCACGAGCAACGGCGCCCGGGTGTTCTCGTCGCCGTTGGCACGGCGGCTCGCCAAGGACGCGGGGATCGATTTGGCCCGCGTCAACGGCACCGGGCCGCACGGCCGCGTCATTGCCCGCGACGTCGAGCAGGCCAAGGCCGGCGGTGCGCTGAAGGCGCCCGCGACGGTGACCGCGCCCGCCGCGGCTCCTCAGATCGCGCCGTCGATGTCGGACCAGCAGATCCGCGCGCTGTATCCCGAAGGTAGCTATGAGGTGGTGCCGCACGACGGCATGCGCCGGACGATCGCGCAGCGGCTGACGCAGTCGACCCAGACCATTCCGCATTTCTACCTGACGATCGACTGCAACCTCGATCGGCTGATGGCCGCCCGCGAAGACATCAACGCCGCGGCGCCGAAGGACAAGGACAAGAAGCCGGCCTACAAGCTGTCGGTCAACGATTTCGTCATCAAGGCGATGGCGATCGCTCTGCAGCGCGTTCCCGACGCCAACGTGTCGTGGACGGAAGCCGGCATGCTGAAGCACAAGCATTCCGACATCGGCGTCGCGGTGGCGATGCCGGGCGGGCTGATCACGCCGATCATCCGCAACGCCGAACTGGCTTCGCTGTCGTCGATCTCGGCGCAGATGAAGGATTTTGCGGCGCGCGCCCGCGCCCGCAAGCTGAAGCCGGAAGAATATCAGGGCGGCACCACAGCGGTGTCGAACCTCGGCATGTTCGGCATCAAGGATTTCACCGCGGTGATCAATCCGCCGCATGCGACGATCCTTGCAGTCGGCACCGGCGAGCAGCGCCCGATCGTCAAGGATGGCAAGATCGAGATCGCCACGATGATGAGCGTGACGCTGAGCTGTGATCACCGCGCCGTCGACGGCGCGCTCGGCGCCGAACTGATCGGCGCGTTCAAGACGCTGATCGAAAATCCCGTGATGATGATGGTGTGAACTTTCTTCCCTCTCCCCTTGTGGGAGAGGGTGCCCGAGCGTAGCGAGGGCGGGTGAGGGGGCATGATCCAGCGTGTACCGCATCAGCAGCGACAGTTCGCTAAACAGCTCCGCACCAATGCCACCGAGGCAGAACGTGCGCTGTGGCGGCTGCTGAGATCAAGGCGACTGGCGCATCTCAAGTTTCGTCGCCAAGTGCCTCTCGGCCCCTGGATCGCGGATTTCGTGTGTTGTGAGCAGCACTTGATCATCGAAGCCGATGGCTCTCAGCACGCGGACAATCAACGCGATGAAGCGCGCGACCGCGATTTGGTCCAGCGGGGATTCCGCGTTCTTCGGTTCTGGAACAACGATATTCTGGCGCGTTCGCAGTCTGTTATCGAGGCAATCGCAGAAGCCGCAGCGCCCAACCCCTCACCCGTCTGCGCGCCTGACGGCGCGCATCCACCCTCTCCCACAAGGGGAGAGGGGAAGAAGAGCGAGTAATCATGACCGACACCTCCTTCGACGTCATCATCATCGGCTCCGGTCCCGGCGGCTATGTCGCGGCGATCCGGGCGGCGCAGCTCGGGTTCAAGACCGCGATCGTCGAGAAGTCGTATCTCGGCGGCATCTGCCTGAACTGGGGCTGCATCCCGACCAAGGCGCTGCTGCGCTCGGCGGAAATCTATCACTACATGCAGCACGCCAAGGATTACGGGCTGTCGGCGGACAACGTCTCGTTCGATCCGAAGGCGATCGTGCAGCGCTCGCGCGGGGTGTCGAAGCGTCTCAATGACGGCGTCGGCTTCCTGATGAAGAAGAACAAGATCTCGATCATCTGGGGCGCGGCGACGATCGATGCGCCGGGCAAACTCACGGTCGCGGCCTCCAAGACCGACGCGCCGAAGGGGGCGCTGGGGCCGGGCAGCTATCAGGCCAAGCACATCATCATCGCCACCGGCGCGCGGCCGCGCGTGCTGCCGGGGATCGAGCCCGACAAGAAACTGATCTGGACCTATTTCGAGGCGATGGTCCCCGAGACCATGCCGAAGTCGCTGCTGGTGGTCGGCTCCGGCGCGATCGGCATCGAGTTCGCGTCGTTCTTCCACACCATGGGCTCGAAGGTGACGGTGGTCGAAGTGCTGCCGCAGATCCTGCCGGTGGAGGACGCCGAGATCGCCGGCCTCGCGCGCAAGCGGTTCGAGAAGCAGGGCATCCGGATTCTGTCCGGCACCAAGGTCACCAAGCTCGACAAGAAGGCCGACAGCGTCGTCGCCACGATCGACTCGGGCGACGGCAAGCCGGTCACCGAGGAGTTCGAGCGGGTGATCTCGGCGGTCGGCGTGGTCGGCAATGTCGAGAACCTCGGGCTGGAGAAGCTCGGCGTGAAGCTCGACCGCGGCACCATCGTCACCGACGGCCTCGGCAAGACCAGCGTGCCGGGCATCTACGCGATCGGCGACGTCGCCGGCCCGCCGATGCTGGCGCACAAGGCCGAGCATGAAGGCGTGATCTGTGTCGAGGCGATCAAGGGGCTGCATCCGCATCCGCTCGACAAGAGCCTGATTCCGGGCTGCACCTACTGCAACCCGCAGATCGCCTCGGTGGGCCTCACAGAGGCCAAGGCCAAGGAGCAGGGGCGGGACATCCGCGTCGGCCGCTTCCCGTTCACCGCCAACGGCAAGGCGATCGCGCTCGGCGAGGACCAGGGCCTGGTCAAGGTGATCTTCGACAAGACCACCGGCCAGCTGCTCGGCGCCCATATGATCGGTGCCGAAGTCACCGAGCTGATCCAGGGCTACGTGGTGGCGATGAACCTCGAGACCACCGAGGAAGAGCTGATGCACACCGTCTTCCCGCATCCGACGCTGTCGGAAATGATGAAGGAAGCAGTGCTGGACGCCTATGGGCGGGTGCTCAACGCCTGACGGATTGGGCGGCCCGCGTACCAAAGGGTGTCCGTACGGCAACGTTTGTTGCCATGACGCAACAGTTCCGGATCATTTAACCGTCTTTTGCGGTGGCTCTTGCGCGCGCCGCTTTTTAGCCACACCGGTCAATGAGATCATGATCCCACGACAAACCGATCACAAAACGGGTCGGGGTCGTCGGGACATTCCCTGCATGGGCGGGGCTCCCGGCCAAAGCATGGCCGGGGAAACGGGTACGCAATGGACGCCAGAAGGCAGACCAGTTCGACGCTTCCCAGCCGCCAGGCGATGACCGCCGGCGCGCGCGGGCACGGTCGATTTGCTCCCGCGTTTGTTTCCGGTCGTGCTGAAATCTTCAAAAAGTCACCATGTGCCGCGGGTTTGAAGCCGGTCGGCCGTCATGTCGCCAAAGACGTGAAGGAATTTGTCGGCTTGCAACTGCCGAACACCAACGTGCTTACTCACGGTACCCGCATTCAAGTCGGCTCGGCCTTTTTTTCGGCCGAGGCTGCGTTTGACAGAAAGTTGACCTCCGCCCTGCCGGCCTGCCGCACGTCCAAGACGGCGGTCCGGACGACCAACACTCGGTGTGGGGCGGTTTGGATGAAGTCCCGGCTGGTCGAGCCGGGTCTGGCCCGCGAGATGCAGTACGATGCGGATGTTTGAGCGTACAATTGTTGTTGCGTTGGTGATGGGCGCCGCGGCGGCCCTGGCGCCCGCGTCTGCATTCGAGGGCACTCCGGTCAACCCGGAGAACACCGCGATCCCGGTGGCTTCGTCGCAGCCCGGCACCGCTCCGGTGCTGAAGAAGGCTATCCAGGGGGAGGCGACGACGACGTCGCTGACCGCACTGCAATATGCCGCCGAAGGCGGTCACCCGATCGCGCAATGGCGGCTCGGCCGGATGTATGCCGACGGCAACGGCGTCGCCCAGGACGATCTGCGCGCGTTCGACTATTTCAGCAAGATCGCCAACGCCCATGCCGAGGACAGCCCGTCCGCGCCGCAGGCCGCGGTGGTCGCCAACGCGTTCGTCGCGCTCGGCCGCTATTATCTCGACGGCATTCCGAATTCGAAGATCAAGCGCGACCCGGAGCGGGCGCGGGAGATGTTCTCCTACGCGGCGTCGTATTTCGGCAATGCCGACGCGCAGTACGATCTGGCGCGGCTTTACATCGACGGCATCGGCATGCCGCGCGACTTCCGCTATGGCGCCCGCTGGCTCGGCCTCGCGGCGCAGAAGGGGCAGCACCAGGCCCAGGCGATGCTCGGCCAGTTGCTGTTCAACGGCGAGAAGCTGCCCAAGCAGGCCGCCCGCGGCCTGATGTGGCTGACGCTGGCGCGCGACAGCGCCGCGCCGGACGAGACCTGGATCAAGGACAGCTACAATCGGGCGTTCGCCAAGGCCTCGGACGACGACCGCGCCATGGCGCTGCAGATGCTGGAGCACTGGGTCCAGGGCCGGCGCGACTGATGCCGAGTTGGCTCAGCGCCGGCGCGTGACCATGCTGAGGCGCACTGCGCCCTCACTTTCATAAATCCACGCCGCCAGATCTCTGCGCGCCGCCGGCAAGCGGTTCAACGTGAGATGAGGGCAACCCGGCCCGGTCCGAGCCGCGTAGGATCACGCCGCAGCGTCCTGAGCCGATCGCAACCCAATCGGGAGCGGGGGGCACCGCTCCACAACAGGCGCTTTCCAGAGCTTCCGCCCCGGCTCAGATCGCGAGATATCTCAGCCGCAGATCTTCGCTGTCGAGCACGTCCTTGGCCGAGCCGTCGAACACCACCTCGCCGGTGTCGAGGATCACGGCGCGATCCGACAATTCCAGCGCCGCGACCGCGTTCTGCTCGACGATGATGGTGGTGATGCCGGCGGCGCGGACTTCGCGCAGCGCCTTGGCGATGTCGTGGCGCACCACGGGGGCAAGGCCCTCATAGGGCTCGTCGAGCAGCAGCAGCTTGAGGTCGCGGGCGAGGGCGCGGGCGATCGCCAGCATCTGCTGTTCGCCGCCGGACATCGTCACGCCTTCCTGCTTGCGCCGCTCGGCGAGCCGCGGAAACAGCTCGTAGATCCGTTCGAACGGCCAGCCGACGCTGCCTGAGATGATCGCGAGCTGCAGGTTCTGCTCCACGGTCATGCCGGGAATGATGCGACGATCCTCCTGCACCAGCTGGATGCCGGCCTGCGCCGCGACATAGTTCGGCTTGCCGTGCAGCTTGACGCCGTCGAGCACGACCTCGCCGGAATGCAGCTCCGGCGACGAGGCGCGCGCGATCGCGCGCAGCGTCGAGGTCTTGCCGGCGCCGTTGCGGCCGAGCAGCGCCAGGATCTCGCCCTTGTTGAGCGTGAACGAGACGTTCTGCACGATGTAGCTGTCGCCGTAATAGGCGTTGAGGTTGCGGCACATGAAGAACGGCGTGTCCGCTGCCTGCGCCGGGGTGGGGCGCTCGGCCGTCATCGTGCTCATACCTGCTCCTCGCCGAGATAGGCCTCGATCACCTTGGGATTGCCCTTGATTTCATCCGGTACGCCCTGGGCGATCACGCGTCCGCCGGCCAGCACCGTGATGCGGTCGGCAAGTGAGAACACCACATGCATGTCGTGCTCGATGATCACGATGGTCATCCCGGATTCTTTGATCTGCCGCAGGATCTCGATGGTCGCGTTGGTGTCGGCGCGCGCCATGCCGGCCGTCGGCTCGTCGAGCAGCAGCAGTTTCGGCTTCTGCACCAGACCCATCACCAGCTCGAGCCGCCGCTTGTCGCCGCGCGAGAGCGCGCCGGCGAGGTGATAGATGTGTCCGCCGAGGCCGCGGTCGCGCAGCGCCTGGATCGCGCGCTGGCCGATCTCGCCCTGTTCGTCGAACCGCGACACCAGCTTCAGCCGGAACGCGCCGTCGCGATGCGACAGCATCGCCATCATCACGTTCTCCAGCACGGTGAGATCACCGAAGATCTCGGGGGTCTGGAACACGCGTGCGACGCCGAGCTGGTTGATCTCGTAGGGCTTCAGCCCTGTCAGCTCGGTGCCGTGGAACATCACCTTGCCCTGGGTCGGCGGCAGCACGCCGACGCAGACGTTGAGCAGCGTCGACTTGCCGGCGCCGTTCGGTCCGATGATGGCGTGGGTCTCGCCTTCACGGATGTCGAGATGCACGTCGGCCAGCGCGTGCAGACCAGCGAAGGTCTTGTGGACGTGGTCGATGTGCAGGACGATGTCGTTGGTCGCGATCATGGCGCAACGGCCCTTTTCTTCTCGGCGTTCTTCTGTTCGGCGACCTTCTTGTCGGCCTCCGCGGCGCCGTGGCTCGGCGGCATCTCCTCGATCACCATTTCACCGAGGCCGTCGCGCTGCGGCGAGTCGCCGAGCGACTTGACCTTCGGCGTGTGCTTCAGGCCGAGCAGCCGGTTGATGCCTTCCATGATGCCGCCAGGCAGGAAGATCACCACCGCCATGAACAGCAGGCCGAGGGTGAGCTGCCAGCCTTCGCCGACGAACAGTCCTGTCGTCTTCACCACTGCTTCGCGGACGCCGTCCGGCAGGAAGGCGAACATGGCGGTGAGCTGTTGCTCGTTGTAGGCGGAGAAGATGTTCTCGAAATATTTGATCAGGCCGGTGCCGAGCACCGGGCCGAGCAGCGTGCCGGCGCCGCCGAGAATGGTCATCAGCACCACTTCGCCCGACGCGGTCCACTGCATGCGCTCGGCGCCGGCGAGCGGATCGGTGGCGGCGAGCAGCGAGCCGGCGAGGCCGGCGAACATGCCCGAGATCACGAAGGCCGACAGCAGATACGGCCGGCTGCTGTAGCCGGTGTAGCCCATCCGGTTCTGGTTCGACTTGATGGCGCGCAGCGTCATGCCGAACGGCGAGCGGAAGATCGCGATCGACAGTCCGAACGCCGCGACCAGCACCGCGCCGCAGATGTAGAAGCCGGTCCAGCCGGTGATCTGCAGCCCGAGCAGCGACGGCATCGGCGAGACGTAGCCGAACGCGGCGTCGAGATGGCGCGGGTCGTTGCGCAGGACGCGCAGGCCGGTTTCGCCGTTGGTGATCGGCGTCAGCACCGAATACGCCATGTTGTAGCACATCTGCGCGAAGGCCAGCGTCAGGATCGAGAAGTAGATGCCGGAGCGGCGCAGGCTGATGAAGCCGATAGCCAGCGCCAGCAGGCCGGCGAGCAGCACCGATGCGATCACCGCCGGCAGCAGGTCCATCGACAGCAGTTTGAACGACCACACCGCGGCGTAGGAGCCGACGCCGAGAAACGCGGCATGGCCGAACGACAGATAGCCGGTGAGGCCGAACAGGATGTTGAAACCGATCGCGAAGATGCCGTAGATCGCGAATTTCTGCAGCAGATCGGGATAGCCGGCGCCGATCGGTGTGAAGATCACCGGTCCGAGCGCCACCACGATGGCGAAGCCGATCAGCAGTGCGATATCGGCGAGTTTGGAAGTGTGCTTCATCGGATCAGCTTTCCATCACGCCCTTGCGCCCCAGCAATCCGCGCGGGCGCACCAACAGAATGACCACCGCGACCAGATAGATGATGATCTGGTCGATGCCCGGAACCAGCGCCTTGACCTCGTTCATCGAGGCGAAGGACTGCAGGATGCCGAGCAGGAAGCCGGCCAGCACCGCGCCGGGCAGCGAACCCATGCCGCCGACCACGACGACGACGAAGGACAGCACAAGGAAATCCATGCCCATGTGATAGTCCGGCGGCACGATCGGCGTGTACATCACACCCGCGACGCCCGCGACCACGGCGGCCAGGCCGAACACGATGGTGAAGCGGCGCTCGATGTTGATGCCGAGCAGACCGACTGTCTCGCGGTCCTGCATGCCGGCGCGCACCACCATGCCGAAGGTGGTGAGCTGCAGGAACGCGAACACCGCCGCGATCACCGCCAGCGAGAACGCCAGATAGATGATGCGCCAGTACGGATAGACGATCGCCTCGGTCATCTGCAGGCTGCCCGAGAAGATCTGCGGCGCGGACTGCGCGATCGGATTGGCGCCGAAGAAGTGCTTGACGATCTCCTGCAGCACGATGGCGAGGCCGAAGGTGACGAGGATCTGGTCGGCGTGCGGCCGCTTGTAGAAGAACCGGATCAGGCCGCGTTCGATGACGATGCCGATCAGCAGCATCACCGGAATCGCCATCACGATCGACACCGGCACCGAATAGTCGATGAAGACCTTGCCCCAGTCGCCGAGCATCGCCTGGACGTAGGGAGTCTTCACCTCCAGCGGCGACCCCCAGGGGGTCGTCTTGGTCGGATCGACCCGGACGATTTCCAGCGTCAGCAGCTTGTTGAACACCACGGCGCAAAACGCGCCGAGCATGAACAGGGCGCCGTGCGCGAAATTCACCACGCCGAGCGTGCCGAACGCGAGTGTCAGCCCGAGCGCAATCAGCGCATAGGCGCCGCCTTTGTCGAGGCCGTTCAGAATCTGCAGAATAATGGCGTCCATGCGTCGTCAATCTCCCATCGAGTCACGCGCGTTGCGCGTGTCCGCGAAATCGTCGGGCGGCGAGAATCATCACCCCGAAACTGGCATCGGCAGTGCAGGCGTCGTTGACGTCATTTGGAATTGACGGCGGGCGTCGCGAGACACAGCCGGCCGGCCGCGCCGCTGGGACGCAACCGACCGGAATAGCAATCAGGTTTGCCGCGTTGTGCGCGGCGAATTCGAAGAGGTCAGACTATCCGCACTTCTTGGCGTCCTTCGAACCGAGTTCGCCGCCGAAGATGCTCGGATCGTAGGTGACCTGCGACGCCGGCACGATCTTCCGGACCTCCAGCAGATCGAACTTGTCCTTCGGCTTGTCCTTGCCCTGCACCACCAGCACGTCCTTGAAGCACTGATGGTCGGCGGCGCGGTACAGCGTCTTGCCGTTGCCCATGCCGTCGAACTCGAAGCCTTCCAGCGCCTTGATCACGGCCGTCGGGTTGAAGCTGCCGGCGCGCTCGCAGGCGTCGGCGTAGAGCAGCGCCTGGACGTAGCAGGTCTGCGCGGCCTGCGACGGCGGCGTCCCGTAGGCCGCACCGAACGATTTGGTGAAGGCGCTGGTCGCCGCGTCTTCCAGCTTCCAGTCCCAGTTGGCGGTGCCGTAGATGCCTTTGATGGCATCGCCGGCGCCCTGCGCCATCAGTTCGGAGAACAGCGGCACCACGATCTCGAACTTCTTGCCGTTCGCCATCTTGTCGCGCAGGCCGAACTGCACCGCCTGGGTCAAGGAGTTGATCATGTCCTTGCCGTAGTGGTTCAGGATCAGCACGTCGGCGCCGGAGTTCAGCACCGGCGTGATGTATTGCGAGAAGTCGGCGGCGCCGAGCGGCGTACGGACCGCCTTGACGGTCTTCCAGCCCTGCTTCTCGGTGGCGTCCTTCATCGACTCTTCCTGGGTCCAGCCCCAAGTGTAGTCGGCGGTGAGGTGATAGGCGACGCGGTCCTTGCCGTAGGCTTCGGCGAGCACCGGGCCGAGCGCGACGCCCGACATGTAGGCGTTGAAGAAGTGGCGGAAGCCGTAGGCGCGCTTGTCCTTGCCGGTGGTGTCGTTGGAGTGGGTCAGGCCGGCCATGAAGATCACGCCGACGTCCTGGCACAGCGACTGCACCGCGACCGCCTCGGCGGACGACGAGCCGCCGGTGATCATGATCGCGCCGTCCTTCTCGATCATGCGCTTGGCGGTGGCGCGGGCCTGGTCGGCCTTGGTCTGGGTGTCGCCGGAGACGTAGGCGACCTTCTTGCCGAGCACGCCGTTGCCCTTCAGCGCCAGCGGCTTCATGGTCTTGAGCATGCCACCGTCGCCCTCGCCATTGAGGTGCTTGACGGCGAGCTGATACGCCTTGAGTTCGTCCATGCCTTCGTCGGCATAGGCGCCCGACTGCGGGATGTTGAAGCCGAACGTGACTTCCTTGCCCTTCGGCATGTTGCAGAAATCGTCCGCCCAGGCGTTGCGGATGAAGAACGTCGGTGTCGCCAGCGCGGCGGCGCCGGCGAGCCCGGTCTTGAGCGCAGTGCGACGATTGATGATGAGCTTGTCGTTAGCCATGTTTCCTCCTTGGCGATGTGTCATCAGCGCTTCTTGTTACCGATCCTCACACGCATGCGTGATCTCTCGGCCTGAGCTTTGCTCGCTGTCTGGCTGCATGGTCGTGGTCCGGGGGCGAAACCGTCAACCGCTACGTTTGGTCTAGAGTGGAAGTAGTTAGTTGAGATGACGGCGTCTTGTTGCGATGCGATCGAGGTGCGGCGAAATGCGCAACGGGGCGCGCCGGCATGTGTTTTCGGCGCGGCGTTCTGATACCAAGCTGGCGCCAGCGGCATCGGAGCTGGAACTGCGCGGCGCACCGTTTCGGTTGTCGCGTCAAATAGCCGCGCATCTGGGGAGGGTGCGAACAGTCGGTCTGGCGGTAACGATTTGTGGTCGCCGCATCCGCGTGATGTCGACCAGCAAGTATTTAGTTACTCCGGCCGAACGGAGGGTTTGTCGCTGGACAACATGAATCGGGGAACGGTACTTGGTGACGTCGGTGGTGTCGTACCCCGGCGTACGATGCGTTGATCGAACGAGTCTTCGTCAGGCTGCATCCAGATCGAAGTCCGCCCACACCGGGACGTGGTCCGACGGCTTCTCCCAGCTGCGGACGTAGGAGTCGATTCCGACATGGCGGAGCCGGTCGGCGGCCTGCGGCGACAGCAGCAGATGGTCGATGCGGATGCCCCAGTTCTTCTGCCAGGCGCCGGCCTGGTAATCCCAGAAGGTGTACTGCCCCGGGGCGTCGGTGGTGGCGCGCAGCGCGTCGGTGAGGCCGAGGCCGAGCAGGGCCTGGAAGCTTTCGCGGGTCTGCGGACGGAACAGCGCGTCGTCGACCCAGCCGGCCGGGTTGTAGACGTCGCCCGGCTGCGGAATGACGTTGAAGTCACCCGCCAGGATCAGCGGCTCCTCGGTTTTCAGGCGGTCCTTCGAGTACTCGAGCAGCCGCGACATCCAGCTCAGCTTGTAGGGATATTTCTCGCTGTCGACCGGGTTGCCGTTGGGCAGATAGAGGCAGGCGACGCGGACCACGCCGCGCTTCAGCGACACCACGCCCTCGAGAAAACGGGCATGGACGTCCTCGTCACCGCCCGGAAGGCGGGGCGTCGCTTCTTCCAGGGGATATTTCGACAGCAGCGCCACGCCGTTGAAGGTCTTCTGGCCGTGGGTGACGACGTTGTAGCCCAGCGCCTCGATCGGCTCGCGCGGGAACGCCTCGTCGACGCATTTGATCTCCTGCAGGCAGACCACGTCCGGTTCGCACTCTTTCAGCCAGCTCACCAGATGGTCGATCCGCTGTCTGACCGAGTTCACGTTCCAGGTCGCGATCCGCATGTCGTTATCCGTCGATTCAAAATTTCCGTTTGCTGGCATACCATGCTTGCGGTGGCTGTGGTAAGCCTCAGAAAAATCGGGCGGAATGACGCCCGGGAAGCGCGCACGCGGCGATGCCGTCCGGCGCGGAGCGGACGCGGGGTGGCATGAGGAAACGTCGCTGGATCATCGTCGCCGGAGTGCTGGGGGTGGCCGCCGTGGCGGCGTTCGCGGTCCGGCCGTACTGGGCCGGCAAGCAGGTGGCGACCAAGGGCGTGCAGCGCGCGCGCGTGGTCTCGGTTGATCTCGTCAAGGCCGTGAAAAAGCCGATCCCGGTCGATGTCGATGCGATCGGCATGGTGACGCCGATTTCCGCCGTGGCGCTGAAATCCCGGCTCGAAACCACGATCGTCGGTGTCCATTTCGAGGACGGCGCCAGGGTCAAGGAGAGCGACCTGCTGTTCACGCTGGACGCCCGTCAGATCGACGCTCAGATCGAACAGGCCGAGGCCAATCTCACGCGTGACCGCGCCCAGCTCGCCGGCGCCGAACGCGACCTGCGGCGTTATGGCGAACTGATCGGGAAGGGCGCCACCACCCAGGTCAATCTCGACAACGCCAAGACCCAGGCCGACATCCTCGCCGGCACCATCAAGGGCGCGCAATCGGCGCTCGACAATCTCAAGGTCCAGAAGAGCTTCACCGCGATCCATGCGCCGTTCTCCGGCCGGATCAGCGCTGCCAACGTCAAGATCGGCAACTTCGTCCGGCCGGCCGATACCGCGCCGCTCGCGACCATCAACCAGATGGCGCCGGTCTACGTCACTTTCGCGGTCCCGCAGCGCGTGCTGGTCGATCTGCGCGACGCGATGAAAGCCGACACCACCAAGGTGGTCGCCACCATCCCGGGCAGCAGCCGTTCGGAGGTCGGCAAGGTGGCGATGGTCGAGAATACCGTCGACGCCACCACCGGCATGGTGACAGTCCGCGGCATCATGGACAATGGCAACGAGACGCTGTGGCCGGGTACGCTGGTCAATACCAAGCTCACGATCCGCACCGAGGTCGCCGTCGCGGTGCCGACGGTTGCGGTGCAGCGCAGTCAGGGCGGCAACTTCGTCTTCGTGATCAAGGACGGGGCCGCTCATGTCCAGCCCGTTACCGTAAGCAGAACCTACCAAGGCGAGTCGGTGATCGCGGACGGCCTCGTCGGTGGCGAAGAGGTGGTGACCGACGGACAGTTGCTGCTGTCCGAAGGTACCCGGGTCGAGCCGCGCAGCCGCAAGGCCGGAGCCTGAAACCATGACCCTGTCGGAGCTGTGCATCCGCCGGCCGGTCCTGACCACGCTGATCACGGCGTCGATCGTGGTGTTCGGGATTTTCGGATACCGGCTGCTGCCGGTGTCGGCGCTTCCCAAGGTGGATTTCCCGACCATCGCCGTGACCGCGACGCTGCCGGGCGCCAGCGCCGACACCATGGCGGCCTCGGTCGCCGGCATCATCGAGCGCCAGCTCTCGACCATCGCCGGGATCTCGTCGATGTCGTCGAGCTCGTCGCAGGGCACCTCGGTCATCACCATCCAGTTCGACCTCGATCGCCAGATCGATGCCGCGGCGCTGGACGTGCAGACCGCGCTGACGATCGCGCAGCGGCGGTTGCCGATCGAGATGACGACGCCGCCGAGCTTCCGCAAAGTGAACCCGGCGGAATTCCCGGTGCTGTTCGTCGCGCTGAGTTCGGCGACGCTGCCGTTGTCGGCCGTCAACGAATATGGCGACATCACCATCGGCCAGGCGCTGTCGCAGATTCCGGGCGTCGCCCAGGTGACGATCTACGGCACACAGAAGTTTGCCATCCGGGTGCAGGCGGATCCGGAGGCCGCCGCGGCGCGTGGGCTGTCGCTGGAGGATATCCGCAGCGCGGTGGCGCGCGCCAATTCCTCGACCCCGGTCGGCACGATGAGCGGGCCGAAACAGGACTTCGCGCTGCAGGCCTCCGGCCAGATGGACAAGGCGGCCGACTACCGCCACATCGTGGTGGCGTGGCGCAACGGCTCGCCCGTCAAGCTCGAAGAGGTCGCGCGGATCTACGACAGCGTCGAGAACGACAGGCTGGCGACCTGGTTCAACGGCGAGCGCGCCATCGTGCTGGCGATCCAGAAACAGCCCGACGCCAACACCGTTGCGGTGGTCGATGGCGTCCGCGCCAAGCTGCCGTCGTTGCGGGCGCAGATCCCGCCGTCCGTCGACATGAACGTGATGATGGACCGCTCGGTGTCGGTGCGGCAGGCCGTGTTCGACGTCCAGGAGACCTTGGCGATCGCCGTCGTGCTCGTCGTGATGGTGATCTTCCTGTTCCTGCGCAAGGCGTCGGCGACCTTCATCCCGGCGCTGGCGGTGCCGATCTCGCTGCTCGGCACCTTCGCCGTGATGTACATGCTCGACTTCTCGATCAACAACATGACGCTGCTGGCGCTGACGCTGTCTGTCGGCTTCGTGGTCGACGACGCCATCGTCATGCTCGAGAACATCATGCGCCATGTCGAGCACGGCATGCGGCCGTTCGATGCGGCGCTGAAGGGCGCGCGCGAGATCGGCTTCACCATCATTTCGATCACCTTCTCGCTGATCGCGGTGTTCATTCCGGTGCTGCTGATGGGCGGCATCGTCGGCCGGGTGTTCCGCGAATTCTCCGTCACCATCGCAGTGGCGATCCTGGTCTCGGGGTTCGTGTCGCTGACACTGACGCCGATGTTGTGCGCCCGGATGCTCAGGGCGCACGATCCGCACAAGAAGGAGAACATCGTCCTGCGCAGCTTCGAGGTGATGTTCAGCGGCTGGCTGCGCGGCTACGAATGGGCGCTCGATCGCGTGCTGGCGCACAAATTCCTGATGCTGCTGGTGACCTTCGCGACGCTCGGCGGCACCATCTATCTGTACATGGTGGTGCCGAAGGGCTTCTTTCCGCAGGAGGACACCGGCTTTCTGATCGGCGTCACCGAGGCCGCGACCGACACGTCGTTCGAGGCGATGAAGGAGCGCCAGCTCGCGCTGGTGAAGGTGCTCGAGCGCGATCCCGCGGTCGACTACATCAACAGCACGGTCGGCGCCGGCGGTCCCAATCCGACCGCGAACTACGGCCGGCTGTTCATCGCGCTGAAGCCGATCAAGGAGCGCGACGGTGCCGCCAAGGTGATCGGTCGGCTGCGGCAGAAGGCCGCCGAAATCCCGGGGATGCAGGCCTTCTTCCAGAGCATCCAGAATCTGTCGATCGGCGGACGGATCTCGAAGAGCCAGTATCAGTACGTGATGCAGAGCGGCGATACCGAGGCGCTGTACCGGGTCGCGCCGGAGATGCGCGACAAGATCGCCAAGCTGCCGGGGCTGCTCGACGTCACCACCGATCTGTACATCAAGAATCCGCAGATGACGGTCGAGATCGACCGCGAGAAGGCGGCCGTCTACGGCATCAGCGTCGATCAGGTCCGCAACCAGCTCTACAACGCCTACGGCTCGCGGCAGATCGGCACGATCTACATGCCGTCCAACGACTACCAGATCATTCTCGAAGTGCAGCCGGAGTTCCGCCGCGACCCCAACGACATTTCGAAGCTCTATCTCAAGACGGGCAACAACCAGACGATTCCGATCGACGCGGTGGCCAAGATGGTGCCGACGGTCGGCCCGCTGCAGATCAATCACCAGGGCCAACAGCCGGCGGTGACGATCTCGTTCAATCTCGCCGAAGGCCGGTCGCTCGGCGAGGCGGTCGATCGCATCACCGAGATCGAACAGGCCTCCAATCTGCCGGTGACGATCGTGACCGGCTTTTCCGGCACGGCTCAAGTGTTTCAGGAAAGCCTGCGCGGGCAGGGCGTGCTGATCCTCGCCGCGGTGTTCGCCGCTTTCGTCATCCTCGGCATCCTGTACGAGAGCTTCATCCACCCGATCACGATCATCTCCGGCCTGCCGTCGGCTGGCATCGGCGCGATCCTGACGCTGATGCTGTTCAACATGGAGCTGTCGGTGATCGCGATGATCGGCATCGTGATGCTGGTCGGCATCGTCAAGAAGAACGCGATCATGATGGTGGATTTCGCGCTGGAACGCCGGCGTGTCGGGCTGTCGGCCGAGCACGCCATCCGCGAGGCGGCGCTGCTGCGCTTCCGGCCGATCATGATGACCACCTTCGCGGCGATCTTCGGCACGCTGCCGATCGCGCTCGGCACCGGCGCCGGCGCCGAATTGCGGCAGCCGCTCGGTCTGGCCGTGGTCGGCGGCCTGTGCGTCTCGCAATTGCTGACGCTATTCATCACGCCGGTGATCTACATCTATCTCGACAAGATCGACCGCCGCTTGAAGCGCCGCCTGGAGCCGCAGCTCGCGGAGCTGCCCGACGGCGAACGCGACCGTGCGGTGGCGGCGGAGTGAACGGACCAGCCGCAGCCTGACTCGCGGGATCGAGCGCCAGCCTTTCGTTGAGTCTTCGTTTACCGCCATGATGCAACTATAAGTTGCATCGCGATTTGCCGAACATCCAGCTTTCGTGCCTGAACCGGATCGAGCGGCCAAATCTGCCCCGCCCACCTATCGTGACGGCTCGACCGCCGCGGCGTTCCGCGATCGCCGAGGCGCAGTGTGATGATGTCAACGCGCTGATTTGCGGCGGCGGAGTCTGAAATGCGGACTCGGGGGGAGAGGATGGTGAAGGCGATGCAGCTGCGGGGCATGACCAAGCAGCACGCGCTGGCCTTCGCCATGGGCGTCAACGAAAGCACGGTCACCCGCTGGAAGAACAATCGGGCGATGTCGGTCGATCATGCTGTTTTGCTGTGCCGGACGCTCGGCATCTCACTGGATTGGTTGCTGACCGGGTGCGGCGACATGGACGCTCCCGATCACCGGCGGCAGCGGCCATCCAACGACGACTCCAGTTTCCTGTCGTGCATGCGGCGCGCAGAAACAGCGCTGACCGATCAGTCCAGAGCGCTGCTGGTGTCCTTCATCGATTCCGTGCTGGCCGAACGCTGCCCGCTGTGAAGCCGCGCCGTTGCCGCGCGCGCAAGAAATTGGGTTGCATCTTGCATAGTGCGCAATCATTAATTGCATCAGGTTAAGGGCCTCCCGCTAAAGATGCACAACCTCTGGTTGATTCAGATCAGAGGCAACTTGGGCCGGCGCGGCCGGCAGGAGGCATCAATGACCACCACCATCACCATCAACGTGACCAACAACAGTCCGACGTTGCAGAACTTCTTCTTCTTCCAGCAGCCGGCGCAGTATTCCGGCGGCCAGCAAGTCTACACCAACAGCCTCTACAGCCAGGCACTGCTGCCCTACGCCACGTCGGGCGCCGTGCTCACCTTCTCGATGGTCCTGCAGTACTATGCGGGCGTCCAACAGCAGGTCGCGCCGCCCCAGATCGGGCAGCCGTCCGGGCAACTGGCGGCGATCCAGGCGATCAACCTCACGCCGGCCGCCGGCGGCACGCAGACCAACAACACCACCACCATGACCGTGTCGCCCTCGCTCGGGCTGTCGGTGCCGGTGTCGACGGTCGGCCCGCAAGCGGGATCGTTCCGGATCGTGACGCCGACCTTCAACCCGATGCTGAACCAGTACAACGCGGGTTCGGCGGTCCAGTCGCTGGCCGGCGGGATCACGCTGTCGAACTTCGTGACGGCGCAGCCGACGTCCAACCTGGACTGTCAGCCGGTCATCAAGTTCTACGTCCAGACCGGGACCTACACCGCCGGCACCGTGATGAACTTCACCAGTTCGTCGATCAACGCCGCGCTGTGCGACGCCACGCCGGGCTACACCACCTTCAACGTGAGCTACAATTTGGACGGCACCTGGACGGTGACGAACATGGCGCTGGGCCGTCTGGCGGACGGCAGCCTGGGCCTGGTCGAACGGTCCGTCAGCTCCACGGCTCTGGCTGCGCCGGCCAATGCCGACGTGTGGAACGAGGCCGGCACCGCGCAGCTCGCCACCGGCAACGCGGCGAACTTCAACCTGCCGATGACGATCGCCAACCTCAGCAATCCGGGCGCCATCCAGATCCTGAAGGAGTACCAGGTCGGTCAGATCGGGGGGCAGCGCAAGGGGGCGATGTGCACTGCGCTGGCCGGTGCGACCGGCACCTTTTCGTAGCGCCTGCACCAAGCGCCGACGCTGTCGCGCGTTGCGCAGCTAATTCACCATAGATCGCCGCCGGGAGCCTCTGACCGAGGCCCCCGGCGGCGTCTGAATAGCTGGTGGGGGGCCGTCGCCAGCGGATCACCGCCGGCGCTGTGGCGCCTTGGTTGTCAGACGAGCGGCCGTCAGATCGAGAAGCTGGTGCCGCAGCCGCAGGACGCGGTGGCGTTCGGATTGTTGACCCGGAACGACGCGCCGATCAGATCGTCGACGAAATCGACTTCCGAACCGGCCAGGAACGGCACCGACGCCGAGTCGACCAGCACCACCGCACCGTCACGCGCAATCACCAGATCGTCGTCGGTTCTGGCGCGGTCGACGTCGAACTTGTACTGGAAGCCGGAGCAGCCGCCGCCCTCGACGCTGATCCGCAGCATCGCGCCGTCGCCTTCACCTTTCAGGATCTCGCCGATCCGGCGCGCCGCCCGTTCGCTGATGCTGACGTTTTGGTCGGTCATGTGTCGCTCCATATCCCCGACGGATTGTGCCGTCATTGGATTTCCATGCAAGCCATAGTTAAGTGCAGCATGCCGCAGAATCAAACGGGTCGGGGATAGCTTCAGCGTGTCGGTCGGAATGGCAGCTCCTCGCGCAGCCTTCAGCTGCGATCCGGACCGCAGCCGCGGCCGGCAGTTCGCCGAGCTCCCGAGCAGCAACCGCAGCGCCTTCCGGCGCGATTGCGACCGGGTGATCCATTCCACCGCCTTCCGCCGGTTGAAGCACAAGACCCAGGTCTTCGTGTTTCACGAAGGCGATCACTACCGCACGCGGCTGACCCACAGCCTCGAAGTGGCCCAGATCGCCCGCGCGATCGCGCGCCAGCTCGGTCTCGACGAGGATCTGACCGAGACGCTGGCGCTGGCGCACGACCTCGGCCATCCGCCGTTCGGCCACGCCGGCGAGCGCGCGCTGGATGCCTGCCTGCGCCAGCACGGCGGGTTCGATCACAACGCCCAGACCCTGCGGGTGCTGACGGCATTGGAGCACCGTTATCCGGAATTCGACGGACTGAACCTGACCTGGGAGACGCTGGAAGGCGTGGTCAAGCACAACGGTCCGCTGACCGATCGCGCCGGGCGGCCGCTACCGCGCTATGCCGAACATGGTGTCCCGATCGGCATCGTCGAATTCAGCCAGCGCTTCGACCTCGAACTGTGGAGCTTCGCATCGCTCGAAGCCCAGGTCGCCGCGATTGCCGATGACATCGCCTATGACGCGCACGACATCGACGACGGCCTGCGCGCCGGGCTGTTCCGGGTCGACGATCTGCGCGCGGTGCCGCTGACCTCGTCGATCATCGACGACATCGAGCGGCGCTATCCGACGCTCGCGGAAAGCCGTCGCGGCGCCGAGCTGGTGCGCGAGCTGATCTCGCATCTGATCGGCGCGGTCACCGCCGAGACCACGCGGCGCCTCGGGGAGGCCATGCCGCGGTCGGCCGAGGACGTGCGCCGCGCCGGCACCGCGATGGTTGCGTTTCCGGCTGTGACCGCGACCGCGGAGGCCGAGATCAAGGCGTTCCTTTGGACCCATATGTACCGCGCCGACCGCGTGATGGCGGTGATGCGGGACGCCGAGGCGATCGTCGCCGAGCTGTTCCAGCGCTATTGCGACCATCCCGCCGACCTGCCGCCGGACTGGCTGCCGGCCGATGGCCCGGTCGCCGAATGCGAGGCCGACCGCTTCCGCCGGATCCGCAATTTCATCGCCGGCATGACCGACCGCTACGCGCTGACCGAACATCAGCGGCTTTTTGACTCGACCCCGGATTTGCGTTAGGCGGCCCGACCGGCCGACTAGGGCCATCCCCCAATCAAAACTGCAGCCATGCCCGATCAAACGATCACGACGCACCTTTTCGCCCATGTCCTCGCGCGTGTGCACGCGGTCTGCGCCGCGCTGATCGAGGAGGGCGTGCTTCCCGCGGGCATCGATCTGGCGCGGATCGTGGTCGAGCCGCCGAAGGACGCGTCGCACGGGGACATGGCGACCAACGTGGCAATGGTGCTGGCGAAGGACGCCAAGGCCAAGCCGCGCGACCTCGCTGAGAAGGTCGCCGAAAAGCTGCGCACCGAGCAGCAGATCGACACGGTCGCGATCGCCGGTCCGGGCTTCATCAATTTGACGCTGAAGCCGGCGGTATGGGCGCAGGCGCTGCGCGCGGTGCTCGACGCCGGCGATGGCTACGGCCGCAGCCGGATCGGCGGTGCCGAGAAGGTCAATGTCGAATACGTCTCCGCCAACCCGACCGGGCCGATGCATGTCGGCCATTGCCGCGGCGCAGTGTTCGGTGACGCGCTGGCCAATCTGCTGGAGACCGCCGGCTACGACGTCACCCGCGAGTACTACATCAACGACGCCGGCGCGCAGGTCGACGTGCTGGCGCGCTCCGCATTCCTGCGCTACCGCGAGGCGCTCGGCGAAGACATCGGCACCATCCCGGAGGGGCTGTATCCGGGCGACTATCTGGTCCCGGTCGGCGCCGCCTTGGCGGCCGAGCACGGCGCCGCGTTGAAAGAACTGCCCGAGTCGCAGTGGCTTCCGACCGTCCGTGCGAAATCCATCGCGATGATGATGGAGATGATCCAGGGCGATCTGGCCGCGCTCGCGATCACGCACGAGGTATTCTTCTCGGAGCGCTCGCTGATCGAGGGCGACCGCAATCGCGTCGCCGACACCATCGATTTTCTGCGCGCCAAAGGCGACGTGTATCAGGGCCGCCTGCCGCCGCCGAAGGGCGCGCCGGTCGAAGACTACGAGGATCGCGAGCAGACCCTGTTCCGCGCCACCGCCTATGGCGACGACGTCGATCGGCCGCTGCTGAAATCGGACGGCTCCTACACCTACTTCGCCTCCGACATCGCCTATCACAAGGTGAAGTTCGATTCCGGCTTCGCCAATATGGTCGACGTCTGGGGCGCCGATCACGGCGGATACATCAAGCGCATGCAGGCGGCGATCACGGCGGTGACCGGCGGGAAGGGCGCGCTCGACGTCAAGATCGTCCAGCTCGTGCGCCTGCTGCGCAACGGCGAGCCGGTGAAGATGTCGAAGCGCTCGGGCGATTTCGTCACGCTTCGTGAAGTTGTGGATGAAGTGGGCTCGGACGCCGTCCGGTTCATGATGCTGTTCCGCAAGAACGACGCGGTGCTCGATTTCGACCTCGCCAAGGTGATCGAACAGTCCAAGGACAATCCGGTCTTCTACGTCCAGTACGGTCACGCCCGCGGCCATTCCATCTTCCGCAACGCGAGGGAGGTGTTCCCGGACCTGCCGGAGGCGGCGGAGGCCCGGATCGCGTTCCTGAAGGATGCGACGGTGGAGCGGCTGACCGATCCGGCGGAGCTCGATCTGCTGCGGCGGCTGGCGCTGTTCCCGCGGATCGTCGAAGCCGCCGCCTTGGCGCACGAGCCGCACCGGGTGGCGTTCTATCTCTATGATCTCGCCAGCGAATTTCACGCGCTCTGGACGCGCGGGCGCGATTTGCCTCATTTACGCTTCATTATCAATAATGATGCAGAGATTACCAAGGCGCGACTGGCAATGGTCCAGGGCGTCGTCTCGGTACTGGCATCGGGGCTTGCCATTCTCGGCGTCACTGCGCCGGACGAGATGCGATAGGGGGACAGCCGGTCAGATGGGGATCTGTAGCGGCTATTGAGAGCAGTCTACGTCTACGAAGGCGGGTTTGGCGGCTTTCCCGAATGGGACGCGACATCACATGACCGATCGATACCAGGACCGACCTTTCCCGGCGGATGACGACGAGACCCGCGGTGCCTACGCCCAGCATAAATCCGAGAGCGATCCGCTCGCCGAGCTCGCGCGCCTGATCGGACAGACCGATCCGTTCGGCGGCCAGCCGCCGGCCGGTCGGCAGACGTCGCGTGCCACCGATTTCCGCCTCGGCACCCAGCCGTCGCCGATCGAAGACGATGTTCAGCCGCAGCCGATGCCGGCCTGGCTGCAGCATCGCCGCGCCGCCAATCCAGAGCCGGTGCCGCCGCCTGCCCCCGAGCCCGACTTCAGCCGTCCGCCGTCCTTCGTCACTGCGGTGCAGCCGCGGCTCGGCGATGCGCCGCGACTGAGCGATACCGCGGGCTACGACCCGTCGCCCTACGATCGGATCTCGTTCGATCCGCCGGCGGAGGCTCCCAGCTACGCCGATCCGCGCTACGCGGTGCAGCCGCCGCTGCCGCTGGAGCAGCCGCAATTCGTGCCGGCCCGCTACGACGATGCGCTGTACGGCCAGCTCGATCCGGCCGACGTGCGTCCGGATGCGAACTATCCCGAAGCGCCCTACGGCTACGACGACGGCTATGCCGAGGAGCCGGACAGCCGCGCCTTCAAGCCGCGCCGCAACAATATGCTCACGGTGGCCGCTGTGCTCGCGCTCGCCGTCGTCGGCACCGGCGGTGCGTTCGCCTATCGCACCTTCACCAGCGGCCCGCGCAGCGGAGAACCGCCGGTGATCAAGGCAGACACCAGTCCGACTAAGGTGATGGCGGCGCCGTCTGCGTCGGCCGATGCCTCGGGCAAGCCGATCCAGGACCGGCTCGCCGCCGGCAACAACATCGAAGCGCTGGTGTCGCGCGAGGAGCAGCCGGCCGACCCGTCGCGCGCCGGACAGGGCGCCCGCGTGGTGCTGCCGCAGCTGAATCAGAATCCGAATCCGCCGGCAGTGTCCACGGTTGCGCCGGGTCCGAAGCCGAACCTGCCGCCGCCGAACAACGGCACCATTGCCGGCGAGGAGCCGCGGCGGATCAAGACCTTCAGCATCCGCCCGGAGCAGGGCGATCAGGCGGCTGCGCCGGTTGCGGTTTCAGCGCCGGCGACCCGGCAGGCCGCCCGCGCGGCTGCGCCGGCTCCGGTGCAACGCCCGGCGGCGCGCCAGGTCGAGGACGCCAATGCGTCCGCCGGCAACGCCCCGCTGTCGCTGTCGCCGAATGCGGCGCCGGCGCCATCACCGAACCAGCGCGTCGCCTCGCTGCCGCCGGCCGAATCGGCCGGCGCGGGCGGGTATCTCGTGCAGGTCTCGTCCCAGATTAGCGAGGCCGACGCCAAGGCTTCGTACAGGGCGCTGCAGGGCAAGTTCCCGTCGGTGCTTGGGTCACGCGCACCGTTGATCAAGCGCGCCGATCTCGGCGGCAAGGTCGTCTATCGCGCCATGGTCGGGCCGTTCGGCAGCTCCGACGAGGCGACCCAGTTCTGCGGCAACCTGAAAAGTGCCGGCGGACAGTGCTTCGTCCAGAGGAAATAACTGCGGTTTCCTTGACCCTGGAGGCGCGCGCGGGCTAAGCGGCCCAGTATGACTTCGCGCGCTTTCATCACCGGCATCTCCGGCCTGGGCCTCACCGACGACGAGCGCGGATTTCTCCGCGAAACCCGTCCGTGGGGCTTCATTCTGTTCAAGCGAAACATCGACAATCCGGCCCAAGTAGCCGGACTGGTTCAGCAATTGCGGGCGGAGATCGATGCGCCGGACGCCCCGGTCCTGATCGATCAGGAGGGCGGGCGGGTGCAGCGCCTCGGGCCGCCGCATTGGCCGGTCTATCCGCGCGGCGCGGTATTTTCGGCGCTCTACGACATTGATTCGCAGCTTGGTCTGACCGCGGCGCGCCTCAGTGCGCGGCTGATTGCGGCCGACCTCGCCGATCTCGGCATCACCGTCGACTGCCTGCCGCTCGCCGACGTGCCGATCGCTGGCGCCGATGCCGTGATCGGCGACCGTGCCTATGGCACCGACCCGGCCAAGGTGGCGGCGATTGCCCGGGCGGTCACCGATGGCCTGGAGCAGGGCTCGGTGCTCCCGGTGCTCAAGCACATCCCCGGCCATGGACGGGCGACGGCCGACAGCCATTTCCGTCTGCCGCAAGTCGACACATCACGGGACGAGCTCGAACGCACCGATTTCGCCGCGTTCCAGCCGCTCGCCGATCTGCCGATGGCGATGACTGCACATGTTGTGTTTAGCGCCCTCGATCCCGCCCAACCCGCGACGACTTCTGCGACAATCATCGACCAGGTGATTCGCCAGCGAATCGGGTTCCAAGGATTGCTCATGAGCGACGACGTCTCGATGAATGCGCTGGACGGCACGATCGCCGAACGCACCCGCGCGATCGTCGCGGCGGGATGCGACGTCGTCCTGCACTGCAACGGCAAGCTCGACGAGATGCGTCAGGTTGCCGCCGAGACGCCGGAGCTGGCGGGCAGGGCGCTGCAGCGCGCCGAGGCGGCGCTGGCGTCGCGCAAGCCGCCGCAACCGTTCGACCGCGCCGCCGCGCGCGCCGAACTCGAAGCCTTGATCGGCCGCGCAGGGATGAGCGCATGACCGCTGAAATTCTGCAATTCGACACTGGCCGACCCACCGAACAGGTCGACCAGGAAGACGCGCTCGTCATCGACGTCGAGGGCTACGAAGGCCCGCTCGATCTGCTGCTGACGCTGGCGCGGCAGCAGAAGGTCGATCTGCACAAGATCTCGATCCTGGCGCTCGCCGACCAGTATCTGCTGTTCATCGAGGAAGCGCGGAAGATCCGCCTCGAGCTTGCCGCCGACTATCTGGTGATGGCGGCGTGGCTGGCGTTCCTGAAATCGCGATTGCTGCTGCCGGAGCCGCCGGCGGCCGAAGGGCCGAGCGCAGAGGACATGGCGACCGCGCTCGCCAACCGGCTGCGCCGGCTCGAGGCGATCCGCGAGGCCGCGAACCGGCTGATGACGCGCCCGCAATTGCAGCGCGACATCTTTCCGCGCGGCATGGCGGAAGCGATCGACGAGATCAAACATCCGAAGTTCACGGCGACGCTGTACGATCTGCTCAGCGCCTACGCCACGCAGCGCCAGTCGCGCGTGCTCGCCAGCGTGCATCTCGCGCGGCGCACGGTGTGGTCGCTGAGCGAGGCGCGCGCCTCGCTGGAGCGGCTGGTCGGCCTCGCCGAAGACTGGAGCCGGCTCGACGAATATCTGCTCCGCTATCTGGCCGATCCTGCGCAGAAGGCGACCGTGCTGGCGTCGAGTTTCGCCGCCGCGCTGGAACTGGTGCGCGAAGGCGAGGTCGAACTGCACCAGGCCGGGCCGTTGGCGCCCTTGTATTTTCGTAAGCGTCCGCCGTCTCCAGCGATGGAAGCGGCGGCCGTGCCGGACGTTCCGGCCGGGTAGTGGAAGAAGGAGAGCGAGCCATGGCAAGTCTGGCGGAGAAGCGCATCGTGGAGTTCGAACCCAAGATCGAACGCGACGAGGTCAGCGCCGAGCAGCAGCCGCAAACCCGGCCCGAGGAACTGCGCCTTCTCGAAGCCCTGCTGTTCGCCTCGACCGAGCCGCTCGATCAGTCGGCGCTCGCCAAGAAGCTGCCCGACGGCGTCGACGTCAAAGTGGCGCTGGCGCAGTTGCAGGCGGACTACGCCCATCGCGGCGTCAATCTGGTCCGCATCGCCAACAAATGGACGTTCCGCACCGCCGGCGATCTTGCCTGGCTGATGACGCGCGAGACCACCGAGACTCGTAAACTGTCGCGCGCCGCAATCGAGATGCTGGCGATCATCGCCTATCACCAGCCGATCACCCGCGCCGAGATCGAAGAGATCCGCGGCGTGGTGACGTCGAAGGGCACGCTCGACGTGCTGCTGGAGACCGGCTGGATTCGCCCGCGCGGCCGCCGCAAGACGCCCGGCCGTCCGCTGACCTTCGGCACCACCGAAAGCTTCCTGTCGCAGTTCAGCCTCGAGGCGTTGAGCGATCTGCCGGGTCTCGAAGAGCTGAAGGGGTCGGGCCTGCTCGACACCCGCCTGCCGACCGGCTTCAACGTGCCGACGCCGTCGGACGATCCGACGCTGCGTGAGGACGAAGACCCGCTGGAATCCGGCGACCTCGAACTGGCGCTGGCGCCGATCGCCGACCCTGAATTCGACGAGCCGAATGCCGCGGCGTCGGCCGAAGCCGGGCAGACCGAGGCCGAAACCGCAGCGGTCGGGACCGCTGAAGTGCCCGATCCGGAAGCCGCGAGCGGCGCTGAAATCGGCGATGTCGAGATCAGCGAAGCCGAAATCGGCTTGGCCGAAGTGTCCGACGATCAGCCTGCCGAGGTCGAAATCGGCTTCGTCGAGGTCGAGCTTGTCGAATCGGTGGAGGCCGCGGAGCTCGGCGAAGCGGAAGAGGCGGCGCTGGAATCGGCCGAGGACGATCAGTTCGCGGACGAAACCGCCGATTCCGAGGTCACTGACGTCGAAACCGCGGAGCTCGATACCGCCGAGCCGGAGGCTGATGCGGCGGAGGACGAGGACGGCGCGCGCAAGGACGGCCACGAGCCCGGCTGAGCGGCGCCACCTGCGACAACAGCAACACTGCATCGGCAGCAATCACGTCGCCGTTGTCGCGGCTTAAATCCTTGTTTTTGGCGGCCTTTGCCCCTAGTTTCTGAGACAGGGCAAGGGCTGGTGCGCCGGTCGCGTTTCGGGAGATTGCAGGATGGGTTCACTCAGTATCTGGCACTGGATCGTCGTTATCGCGGTCGTCCTGCTGCTGTTCGGTCGCGGCAAGATTTCCGACCTGATGGGCGACGTCGCCCAGGGTATCAAATCCTTCAAGAAGGGCTTGCAGGACGATGAAAAGACTGCCGAAAAGCCCGACGCGGTGAAGTCGCTCGACCACAACGCGACGACCACCAGCGCGCCAAATCGCACCGACGTCGGCAGCAAGGCGGTCTGACGCAGGACGGTTTGCCGACGTTGCCGCCAGCCGGATTCGCTTGCGGCAAACCGGTGGCAAACCGAAGGCGCTTGTGGTCGCAGGCCGCCTCGGGCAGGAGTGATCGCTGAGGCGGCTGCCGATGTCGGCCCGCAAGCGCAAGTTTGGCATGTTCGGCGTTTCCCATGTTCGACATCGGATGGAGTGAACTGGTCGTGATCGGAGTCGTCGCGCTGGTCGCGATCGGCCCGAAGGAATTGCCCGGCGTGCTGCGCATGGTCGGGCAGTGGATGGGGAAGGCGCGCAAGCTCGCCTCCGAATTCCAGGGCCAGTTCCAGGAGGCGATGCGCGAGGCCGAAATGGCCGACCTCAAGAAGTCGTTCGACGAGGTCAAGGAAGCCACCGCCGGTCTGTCGACCAACAACATGCTGACCAAGCTCGGCAGCGAGCTGTCCGAGGCGGCGGCGATCGACAAGGTCGCCACCATCGATACGCCCCCGGTCGAGCCGACCACGCCGGTGCCGCCGACAGCCGAGACTTTCATCGAAGCAACGACCCACGAAGCCGTCACCAGCGAGCCGCTGGCGATCGTCAGCGAAGCGCAGGCGAGCGGCGAGCATCTGCCGGTGCCGGCCGAGACCCACGCGCTCGCGACGCCGGATCTGGCGCCGCCCGATCTCGCCCATCCTGACGTCACCCATTCCGAACCCGCCAAGGACGCCAAAGCCTCATGAGCGCCGAGGACATCGAAGCCTCCAAGGCGCCGTTGATGGATCACCTGGTCGAGCTGCGCTCGCGGCTGATCAAGGCGCTGCTGGCGTTCGGCGTGGCCTTCATCTTCTGCTTCTTCTTCGCCAAGCAGATCTACAACGTGCTGGTGTGGCCGTTCGTCTGGGTCGCCGGCGCGGAGAATTCGAAATTCATCTACACCGCGCTGCTCGAATATTTCCTCACCCAGCTCAAGCTGGCGATGTTCGGCGCCGGCTTCATCTCGTTCCCGATCATCGCGACGCAGATCTACAAATTCGTCGCGCCCGGCCTCTACAAGCACGAGAAGAACGCCTTCCTGCCGTATCTGGTGGCGACGCCGGTGTTCTTCCTGCTCGGCTCGCTGCTGGTGTATTTCATCGTGCTGCCGATGCTGGTGCGGTTCTCGCTCGGCATGCAGCAGATGGGCGGCACCGAGACCGCGCAGATTCAGCTGCTGCCCAAGGTCGGCGAATATCTGTCGCTGATGATGTCGCTGATCTTCGCCTTCGGCCTGGCGTTCCAGCTCCCGGTGATCCTGACGCTGCTCGGCCGCATCGGCGTGCTGACCTCGAAGCAGCTGCGCGAAAAGCGGCGCTATTTCATCGTCGGCGCGTTCGTGATCGCCGCGGTGCTGACGCCGCCCGACGTCATCAGCCAGGCCTCGCTCGCGATCCCGCTGCTGATCCTCTACGAGGGCTCGATCGTCGCGGTGGCGATGGTCGAGAAGAACCTCAAGGCCAAAGCGGCGGCAGACGCTGCCGCCACCGCCGACGCGAGCGACTCCAAGCCGGCGGAGTAGAGATACCGGCCGCGGATCGCCTTGCGTCCGCCGAGGGAACGCCTATCATAGGTTGTATCGATCGAGCCGGGGCGGTGTTCGTGGCATTTGCGTTCGATACCTTGGGGTACGCCAAGCGCTTGCGTGGCGCAGGGGTTCCCAATGAACAGGCCGAGGCTCATGCCGAAGCGGCGCGCGAGTTCATCATGACAGAACTGGTGACAAAGACCGATTTGCAGGCTGCCATGGAGACGCAAACATTGCGGCTGACGGTTCGGTTGGGCGGGATCGTGGCTGCGGGCTTCGGCATGTTGGCCGCTGCTGTCGGTATCGCGGCCGCATTGCTCCGTGCACACTGAGTCGACGGTTCGGTTGGCCGGGGATCGCTCCGCGATGCACGGCCTTGTGCGCGGCAACCACCTCTTCTACAGACCCTGATCCGCAAAGACGTGGATGGCCGGGACGAGCCCGGCCATGACGGGGCCATTCCATGCACGACATCAAAGCGATCCGCGACAATCCGCAGGCGTTCGACGCGGCTTACACGAGGCGGGGGCTCGATCCGATTGCGGATCGTCTGCTGGCGCTCGACGAGACCCGCCGCACGGCGATCCTCGCCTCGGAGCAGGCGCAGGCGCGGCGCAACGCGGCGTCGAAGGAGATCGGCGAGGCCAAGAAAACGAAGGACAACGCCCGCGCCGACGCGCTGATGGCCGAGGTCGCCGAACTCAAGACGACGATGCCGGCGCTGGAAGCCGCGGTGAAGGACGCCGACGAGGCGCTGAAGAAAGCGCTGTCGGAAATCCCAAACCTGCCGCTCGCCGAGGTGCCGGAAGGCGCCGACGAGCATGGCAATATCGAGCGGCACCATTTCGGGGCCAAGCGCAACTACAGCTTTGCGCCGAAGCCGCATTACGACCTCGGCGAAGCGCTCGGCATGATGGACTTCGAAGCTGCGGCGAAAATGAGCGGCGCGCGTTTCACCGTGCTGAAGAAGGGCCTCGCCCGGCTTGAGCGTGCGATCGGCCAGTTCTTTCTCGACGTGCACACCGGGGAGCACGGCTACACGGAAGTGAATCCGCCGTTGCTGGTGAAGGACGATGCGATGTTCGGCACTGCGCAGTTGCCGAAATTCAAGGAAGATCAGTTCGCAACGCTGCGGAGCGATATCTCGGGCTTGCGTAGAACAACCCTCCAAGGCGACTTTAGAACTGAGCTCAAGGACGATATCCGTAAAGCAGCTATGGTGCCGGGGGGGCTTTCGGAGAAGGATGCGGACCTTTTCGTCGAGATGATCGTGCGGCAGACAGTCAACGGAGTGGAGCTACTTGATTCCAAATTGGAACAGGCATTTCGTCTCTGGCTCATCCCCACCGCCGAAGTCTCGCTCACCAATCTCGTCCGTGAATCCATCCTCGACGAGAAAGAGTTGCCGATGCGGCTCACCGCGTTGACGCCGTGCTTCCGCGCCGAGGCCGGCGCGGCCGGGCGCGATACGCGCGGGATGATCCGGCAGCATCAGTTCACCAAGGTGGAACTGGTGTCGATCACCACGCCGGAACAGTCGAAGGACGAGCACGAGCGGATGCTGTCTTGCGCCGAGGAAGTGCTGCGCCGGCTCGGGCTGCATTATCGCGTGATGACGCTGTGCACCGGCGACATGGGCTTCGCCTCGCAGAAGACCTACGACATCGAAGTCTGGATGCCGGGGCAGGGCGAGGGCGGTGCTTACAGAGAGATATCCTCGTGCTCGGTGTGCGGCGACTTCCAGGCCCGCCGCATGGACGCGCGCTCGCGCGGCCCGGACGGCAAGCCGCGTTTCGTCCACACGCTGAACGGTTCCGGTACCGCGGTCGGCCGTGCGCTGATCGCCGTGATCGAAAACTATCAGCAGGAGGACGGCTCGATCGCCGTTCCCGACGCGCTGCTGCCCTATATGGGCGGGCTGAAAGTGATCGCGAAGGCGTAAGTCTGATGACTCTCCCCGTCATTGCGAGCCCAACGGGTCGGCGCTCCGCGCCGCCCGATGGCAAGCTCCGGCGAAGCAATCCAGAAGCGCCGTGCTCGGCGCTGGATTGCTTCGTCGCTGCGCTCCTCGCAATGACGGTGATACTGGCGGCGATGAGTACACCCGCCTTGGCGCAGGCGCCCGCCGAGATGATCTCGCAGTTCCGCGCCAAGAACGGCGAGGGCGCGGTGACGCTGGATGCGACGCTGAACGCGATCGCGCAGCAGCAGGCGACCGGGATGGCGGCGAAGGACGTGCTCGATCACGACGTCGTCGGCAATTTCAACAATCGGGTCGCGCCGTCCAAAGCCGGCAGTGCGGCCGAGAACATCGCCTATGGCTACGCCGATTTTCCGCGCACGCTCGGGCAGTGGATCAACTCGTCGGGCCACCGCCGCAACCTGCTGCTGAAAGGCGCGTCGAAAGTCGGCATCGCCAACGCCAAGAGCGCCAGCGGCCGGACCTATTGGGCGATGGTGATCGCCGGCGATTACGAGAAGCCGAAAGCCAAGCCGCCGGCCAAGCAGCCCGCAAGACCCGCGCAGGTCGCCAAGGGTACGGCCAAGCCGGCCAAGGACAACAAGCCTGCGACCGCCAAGCCCGCGCCGGCGAAGCCGGCACGACGCGACTGCACGATCAAGATGCTCGGGCTATGCTTCTAAAGCGGCTCTGCTTGTTGTGAAATCAGAGCGAGCGATCCGGTGATCGCCACACGCACAACCTCATGGTGAGGAGGCGCAAAGCGCCGTCTCGAACCATGTGACGCAGGGAATGCGTTGCCCCATCCTTCGAGACGCCCAGCTTCGCCGGGCTCTTCAGGATGACGACTCAGTGCAAGGTGGACAGGGCGATCTTGCTTCAGTCAAACGATGAGGCACTCTGGTCGCGTTGCGTGGCCGGCCGCTTGCTACTTGTTCGTGTCGACGGCGCGGTTCTCCGATCGCCATCACCTGGAATCGTTCCAGGCGTGCGTCGGCGCAAAGCTCGCACGAGCCTGACGAGGTCGATTTCGTGCGGGCTTTTCACTGCAATGCGGGCGAATGTCGCAGCTTGTTTCTCGACCCATTCAAATTGTTTCCGATCAGCCGCCCACGCATAAGCCCGCTCAGTTGTTGCTGCTGGGGGACTTGGAATGCCGGGATGGAAAGTCTCGCGACGCATCGCGCTCGCGAGCTGCAGTTTGTTTGTCGTCGGTGCGGGCTGGAGCCCGCAGGGCCATGCCCAGACGGCGTTGCCGTCGGTCACGGTCGATGCGCCGAAGCCGGTGCAGGCGAGGACCGTGCGGTCCGATCGCCGGTCGACCGCCACGCAGCCGCGCCGGACGACGCAGCGCGCGACGCCGGTTCAGCCGCCGGCCGCGATCGTGCCGGCGTCCACCACCACGCTGTCGAGCGCGACCGGACCGGTCAACGGCTTCGTCGCATCCGGCAGCGCCACCGGCACCAAGACCAACACGCCGCTGATCGAAAGTTCGCAGTCGGTCTCGGTCGTGACCCAGGACCAGATCCGCGACACCGGCGCCCGTACGGTCGGCGAGGCGCTGGCCTATACGGCGGGCGTCTACACCCAGCCGTACGGCTACGACGCGCGCTACGACCAGTTCACGATCCGCGGCTTCTCGTCGACCCAGTTCGGCAATTATCGCGACGGCCTGCGCCAGGGCAACGGCCTCTACGTGTACTTCCGCAACGAACCCTACGGCGCCGAACGCATCGAGGTGCTGCGCGGTCCGTCTTCTGTGCTGTACGGTGCCAACGACGCCGGCGGGCTGGTGAACTACGTCAGCAAGATGCCGCTGCCGTATCGCCTGAACGAAGCCGGCTTCGACGTCGGCAATTTCAACCGTTATCAGGGGCGGTTCGATTTCAGCGGGCCGGTGCCCGGCCACGACGATCTCTTGTATCGCTTCACCGGCTTGGTGCGCGACAGCGGCACGCAAATTCCGGGCACCTGGGACGACCGCGTCTACCTCGCGCCGAGCGTCACGGCGAAACTGGGCGACGATACGACCCTCACCATTCTGTCCGAGTACACGCGCAGCAAGGCCTCGATGTGGCCGTATTACATGCCGAACCCGACCACCGGGCAGGCCACCAATATCCGGCTCGGCGATCCCGCGTTCGACGTGCTGAAGATCTCGCAGGCCTCGATCGGCTACCGGCTGGAGCATCGCTTCAATCCGGCGCTGACGTTCCGGCAGAACGTGCGCATCGGCCATGCGCGGCTCGACGGCGACATGATCGACGGGCTCGGGCTGTCGGCCGATGGACGCACGCTCGACCGCTATGCGTCCAACTTCAAGGAAACCTTGAAGACGTTCGCCATCGACAGCCAGATCGAAGCCAAGCTGGTGACCGGACCGGTCCGGCACACCGTGCTGGCGGGCGTCGATTACTTCCGGCAGGCGACGAATTTCGGCTACTCGGTCGGAACGGCGCCGTCGCTCGATCTGACAAATCCGGTGATCGGCGTCGCGTTCCCGACGTCCGAGCTGTCGCTGATGGCGGCCAATCGGCAGACCCTCGGGCAACTCGGCCTCTATGTGCAGGATCAGCTGGCGCTCGGCGGTTGGCGCCTGACGATCGGCGGCCGGCAGGATTTCTCCGAGCTGTCGCAGTACAACGAATTGTCGAGCACCACCACCGACAGCAAGCCGGATCGCTTCACCGGCCGTGCCGGGTTGCTGTATCTGTTCGACAGCGGGATCGCGCCTTACGTCAACTACGCGACCTCGTTCCTGCCGCAGGCCGGCACCACGGCGCCGGGGCGGGGCTCGTCGCCGTTCGCGCCGACCACCGGCGAGTCGATCGAGGCGGGTATCAAGTATCAGCCGCGCGGCTGGAACAGCTACTTCACCGCGACCTGGTTCAACCTGACCAAGGACAATGTGCTGACGGTCGATCCGGTGTTCGGTGCGATGTATTCGGTGCAGACGGGTCAGATCCGCACCCGCGGCGCCGAGCTGGAGGCCGTGCTGTCGCTGGCGGAAGGTCTCAAGGGGATCGCGTCCTACAGCACCACCAGCGCCGAGGTGACGCGCAGCAACGACGCCGATCTCGGCAAGGTGCCGATCGGCGTGCCGAGCCAGCAGGCGGCGATCTTCATGGATTACACTTGGCAGACCGGCGCGCTGGCCGGCTTCGGCCTCGGCGCGGGCGTGCGCTGGATCGACCGGACCTGGGCGGATTCGCTCAACACCGTGCGCAATCCGGCGATCACCGCGTTCGACGCCGGCGTGCACTACGATTTCCGCGGCATGCGGCTCGCCGTCAACGCGCGCAATCTTGCCGACGAGCGGGTCGGCATCTGCAACGGCGGCAACTGCACCTTCACCCAAGGCCGCACCGTGCTCGGCAGCGTCACCGCGCGCTGGTGATCGCCTGACGTTTTCCCGCGGCGCGGCCGCGGCCGCGGCACGAATTGCCGCCGCATCCGCCACGAGTCGTCCCCGCGCAGGCGGGGACCCATATCCCCTTGCGTTTCACGTTGAAGAATGGCCTCTATCGTGGCGCCTCAATCGAGAGGCTGCGGCGTATGGGTCCCCGCCTGCGCGGGGACGACATGCGGAGAGGTGGGGTTACTCCGCCGCGACCTTGTGGGCCTTCGCGGCGGCGAGGTCGCGGTCCATCACGGCGCGGCAGCCGGTCGACAGCTTCAGGCGGTTGCTGCGCATGCAGGCGGTGATCTTCGGGATGCTCGGGATCTCCGAGGCGCACAGCTTGAAGGCGTCGTCGGTGCACATCTGCGCCGCTTCCGAGCTGTAGGCGAAGCTCGCGGTCGAGGCCGCCGGGACCATGGCAGCGACAATCAGCGACAACGCGATGCGGCGGATCAGGCTGGTGCGGGTGATGGTCATGGTCGCTGTCCCTGTGCTCGGCCGCCCTGTGCGGCTGTTGATGGCAGAGCTTCCCACGAGCGGTATTTTGCGACTGTGACGGTAGTCACACTGGTGGCGGACGGCGCATTTTTGCAGGCGCAGGCCGGCGTCGCCGGCTCGGCGGCCGGTATTTGCCTCTGCGTCGCGGTGCGGATAAGACGGCCCCCAGATCAACGACCTGAAAGGCGCCCCAGCGACATGCGGATTCTGTGCACCAATGACGACGGCATCCACGCGCCCGGGCTCAAGGTCGTCGAGGACATCGCGCGCGCGCTGTCGGACGACGTCTGGGTGGTGGCGCCGGAGCTCGACCAGTCGGGCGTGTCGCATTCGCTGTCGCTGAACGATCCGCTGCGGCTGCGCGAAGTCGGTCCGCGGCATTTCGCGGTGCGCGGCACGCCGACCGATTGCGTGATCATGGGGGCGCGGCACATTCTCGGCGACAAGGCGCCGGATCTGGTGCTGTCGGGCGTCAACAAGGGCCGCAACGTCGCCGAGGACGTGGTCTATTCCGGCACCATCGCCGGTGCGCTGGAAGGCACCATTCTGGGCTTCCCGTCGTTCGCGCTGTCGCAGGAGTTCTCGATCGAGACGCGCAACGCGCCGCTGTGGGACACCGCGAAGGCTCACGGTCCCGACATCCTGCGCAAGGCGATCAAGGCCGGCGTGCCGAAGAACACGGTGATCAACATCAACTTCCCGGCGTGCCTCGCGAACGAGGTGCAGGGCGTGCAGGTGACGCGGCAGGGCAAGCGCAACCAGGGCTTCCTGAAGATCGACGAGCGCCACGACGGCCGTGGCAATCCGTATTTCTGGATCGGGTTCGAGCGCATCGCCGTGGTCGACATGCCGGCGGAAGGCACCGATCTCGCCGCGCTCGCGGCGAAATACGTCTCGGTCACGCCGCTGCGGCTCGACCGCACCGACGAAGCGTTTTCCGCGACACTGGCGAAGACGCTGGGATGAGTCTGTAGGATGGGTTGAGCGCAGCGAAACCCATCAAACGCACGCATGTGGCCGATGGGTTTCGCTGACGCTCAACCCATCCTACGACGCTGTGACCTACGCCGCGCCGCGCAGCGTGGTGTCGAGGGCCTGCTTCAGCGATTCGAGCTGGAACGGCTTCTGCAGCGCCGGGCGATCGCGATAATCCTCGGGCACGCCCTGGGTGCCGTAGCCGGTGGCGAAGATGAAGGGGCGGTTGCGCGCCTTCAGCACTTCGGCGACCGGCGAAATCACCTTGCCGTTGACGTTGACGTCGAGGATCGCGATGTCGAATTCGGTGCTGCCGGCCAATTTGACGGCTTCGTTGATCTCGCCGGTCTCGGCCGCGACCGTGAAGCCGAGCTCCTCCAGCATGTCGACGACCATCATCCTGATCATGGCCTCGTCTTCCACCAGGAAGACGGTGCCGGCCGGCTTGTCGATCGTCATCGAAGATCCCCTTGGAGCCGCCCGCAATCTGGGTCGACTTCAGCTCAAATTCGCAAAAACCGCGGTGCAAAGCAATCGCAACCTGTCGCCGCGGGACCATCGTCAGCCTACAGGCTTGCCAGAAATCCCTTGGCCATCCAACAATTTGATCGAATCGGGGGATTCGGCGATGGAACTCGGGCCGCTGCGGTCCCGTACCGGCCGAGCGAGGGGCGATGATCAATTCCGTGGCGGCGCCGCCGGAAAAGATGATGTTTCAATTGAGCCTGCGCCGCCGCGGCATCAGCGAGCGCGGCGTGCTGCAGGCGATGGAAGCGGTGCCGCGCGACCGTTTCGTCGATCCGATCCACCGCGACAGCGCCTGGCGTGACACCGCGCTGCCGATCGCCTGCGGCCAGACCATCAGCCAGCCGTTCGTGATCGCCTATATGACCGAGCAGCTCCAGCTGCAGCCCGGCCATCGCGTGCTCGAGATCGGCACCGGCTCCGGATACCATGCGGCGGTGCTGTCGCGGCTGGCGCGCGACGTCGTCAGCGTCGAGCGCTTCAAGACGCTGGCCGACCGCGCCCGTGCCCGGCTGAAGGAGCTGAACTACGCCAATGTCGAGGTGCTGCTCGGCGACGGCTTCGCGCTGCCGGAGGGGCAGGGCACGTTCGACCGCATCCTGGTGACCGCGGCGATGGCGGCGCTGCCGCAGCCGCTGCTCGATCTGCTCGACCCCGACGGCATCCTGATCGCGCCGATCGGGCCGCCGCACGGACGGCAGACGCTGATCCGGGTGCAGCGCAAGGACGATGATTTCGTCCGCAAGCCGCTGGTCGATGTGCGGTTCGTGCCGGCTTTGCCCGGCATCGCGCGCGAGCTCTGACGAGGGCACGTCAATACCCGTCGTGCCGCAGGGTTAAACGCTTGTTTACTGCCGACGTGTTTACTCAATTTACCTTGAGTTGCGTATGAGTGAGTAACCATGTCCCGCGTAGTCGAGTTGCTTTGCTCGCGCCGCGCCCCGCAGATGGCGGTGCTGGCGTTTGTTTCGGTCGGCTTCAGCGCGTGCAGCGCGGACATGCAGACCCGGTTTCAGCAGGCCCCGTTCGGGCCGGTCGAAACGACCGGGTCGGTGCGCCAGCAGCCGCAGGGGTATGGTGAGCGGCGCGAGCTGCCGCAATACGCCCGCCCGCAATATCAGCCGGCCCAGCCGCAATACCAGTCCCAGGCGCTGCCGCCGATCTCGGCGCCGCCGTCCTATCCGGTGGCCGGAGGCGGCGTGTCGGGTGGCGGACGCGGCGTCGGCTCGTACGAACCGCCGCCGCGTGCGCCGATCGAAACCACCGGCACCGTCGCGCCGCGCTCGGTCGCCGCTGCCCGTCCGGCAGCTGCGCCGGCCCCGGCGGCTGTCGCACCGAGCGGCACCACCATCATCGTCGGCACCAGCGACACGCTGGAAGGCCTGTCGCGGCGCTACAACGTGTCGACCGCCGACATCCTGCACGCCAACGGCTACAAGGGGCCGCGCCGCCTGCAGCCCGGCCAGTCGCTTGTGATCCCGAGCCGTGTCGCCGCAGCGCAGCCGCCGGTCGCGCGTCCCGTCGCTGCGGCCGCCGTGCCCGCGCCGGCACCGGTGGCGGCCGCTGCGCCGCCGCGGGTGCACTACGTCAACAACGGCGACACGCTGATGAACATCGCGCGCCGCAACAACATCTCGCTGAACGAGCTGGCGCGCTACAATCGCCTCGACGCCACCACCAAGCTGAAGCCCGGCATGAAGATCAACGTGCCGGGGACTCGGGCGACCGCGTCGGCGGTGCCGGCCGCTGCTCCCGCTCAGGTCGCCGCCGCCCCGGTGGCCGCGCCCGTCGCCGCGCCGCCGGTGCGGATGGCCACCGCGCAGCCCGCCGATCCGGTGCAGAAGGCGCGGCTGGTTGCGCCGACCGAAACGCCGGCTGCGGCCGAGCCCGCCGAAGCGTCGCCGGTGAAGTCGGCCGAGGCGACTGGCGCGCTGCCGAGCTTCCGCTGGCCGGTGCGCGGCCGTGTCATCACCGCCTACGGCGCCAAGACCAACGGCAAGTCCAATGACGGCATCAACCTCGCGGTGCCGGAAGGCACCCCGATCAAGGCGGCCGAGGACGGCGTCGTCGCCTATTCGGGCAGCGAGCTGAAGGGCTACGGCAATCTGGTGCTGGTGCGGCACTCCAACGGCTACGTCACCGCTTACGCCCATGCCAGCGAACTGATGGTCAAGCGCGGCGAGACCATCAAGCGCGGCCAGACCATCGCGAAATCCGGACAGTCGGGTGAAGTCGGCTCCCCGCAGCTGCACTTCGAGATCCGCAAGGGATCATCCCCGGTCGATCCGCTCAAGTTCCTCAACGGCGCCTGAGCAACGCCGTCGAGGGAAGTGCCTGACAAGCGAAATGCCCGGCCAAAGGCCGGGCATTTTTTGTTTGCCGCATGCTCTCGTTTCGTGTCCCGGACAAGACGCGGCGCGCAGCGTCGCGTCGCCGATCCTGGGCAAGTGATGATTGATTACTTCGCGCCGAGCCGCACCTTGAGGCGGCCGGCGAGGTCCTGCGTGAATTGCCAGGCGACGCGGCCGGAGCGGGAGCCGCGGGTGGTCGACCATTCCAGCGCTTCGCGCTTCAGCGTCTCGTCGTCGATGCCGATGCCGAAATGCGCGCAATAGCCACGCACCATCGCCAGGAATTCATCCTGGCTGCATTTGTGGAAGCCGAGCCACAGCCCGAAGCGGTCCGACAGCGACACCTTCTCTTCGACCGCTTCGCCCGGGTTGATCGCGGTCGAGCGCTCGTTCTCCATCATGTCGCGCGGCAGCAGATGCCGGCGATTGGAGGTGGCGTAGAGAATCACGTTGTCGGGTCGGCCCTCGATGCCGCCTTCGAGCACCGCCTTGAGCGATTTGTACGAGGCGTCGTTGCCGTCGAACGACAGGTCGTCGCAGAACACGATGAAGCGGAAATCGGACGCGCGCAGCAGCGTCATCAGCGCCGGCAGGCTTTCGATGTCCTCGCGGTGAATCTCGATCAGCTTCAGCGTGCCGGCGACGTCGGGGCGGGCGTTGACATGAGCGTGAGCGGCTTTGACCAGCGACGATTTGCCCATGCCGCGCGCGCCCCACAACAAAGCGTTATTGGCGGGCAGGCCGGTCGCGAACCGCTCGGTATTTTCGATCAGGGTATCGCGCATCCGGTCGATGCCCTGCAGCAGCTCGAGATCGACCCGGCTGACCTTGGGAACCGGCGCCAATCGTCCTTCCGGATGCCAGATGAACGCCTCCGCGGCGGCCAGAACGTCGCCGGCGGGCGATGCGGAAGTCCCGGCCAAATGCGCGGAAATGCCTTCAAGGGCGCGCGCAATGCGCTCCAGCACGGCCGGATCCTGAGTCGGCGTGGCCGCCTTGGCGGCGGCACTGCGGCGCCTGGCGGGCGCTTTCGTCGCGGTGCGACGGGCGGGGCGGGACGGCTTGGATTTGGTTGTCTTGGCCATGCTTGCACTTCCTGTTGCGGCAGCCATATCGGGCTGTGGCAAGGCCGGCAAGCGGCGGAAACGGAGGGCAAATGAGAGGGTTGGCAGCGTTGCAATTGGGACCGCGGCCGCTATAGTCCGCGCGAATTTGCGCCCCCCGGACGTCGCCCCCGCGCCGCGCCGGCTCGCTTCTTTTCACGGGGATTCCGGATGTTTGTTACTCCTGCGTTTGCTCAGGCCGCTGCCGCCGGCGGCGACGCCAACAGCATGCTGATGTCGCTGCTGCCGTTCGCGCTGATTTTCGTCATCATGTATTTCCTGATCCTGCGTCCGCAGCAGCGCAAGGTGAAGGAGCACGCTGAGCTGGTGAAGAACGTTCGCCGCGGCGACACCATCATCACGTCCGGCGGCCTGGTCGGCAAGGTCACCAAGGTGGTCGACGACGACCAGATCGAGTTCGAGGTCGCCGACGGCGTCCGCGTGCGGCAGATGCGCCAGATGATCACCGGCGTCCGCACCAAGGGCGAGCCGGTCAAGGACGTTGCCGACAAGGGCAAAGGCAAGACCAAGGACAAGGACGGTGAGGCGAAGACCGAACCGGCCAAGGACGACACCGCGTCGAGCTGACGCGGACGCTGCGCCTCTTCGGTTTCTGACGGGACAACTCGATGCTGTATTTCACACGGTGGAAGGCGCTGGCGGTCATTCTGACGGCGCTGGTGGTTTGCCTTTGCGCCGTTCCGAACTTCTTCGCCGATCACACCGTCAAGACCTGGCCGAAATGGGCGCAGCGCCATCTGGTGCTGGGCCTCGATCTGCAGGGCGGATCGCACATCCTGCTCGAGGTCGATGCCAACTCGGTCAAGAAGGACAAGCTCGAATCGGTGCGCGACGACGCGCGCCGGGTGCTGCGTGAGGCGCGCATCGCCTACACCGGTCTCGCCCTGAAGGGCGACTCGGTCGAGGTCAAGATCAGCAAGGACAACGAGGTTCCGACCGCGCTCACCAAGCTGCGCGAGCTGTCGCAGCCGCTCGGCGGGCTGCTCGGCTCCAACGGCCAGCGCAGCCTCGAGGTCACCGACGCCGGCAGCGGCGTGATCCGGCTGACGGTGCCGCCGGCGGCGATCGCCGACCGCGTGCGCCAGTCGGTCGATCAGTCGATCCAGATCGTCGAGCGCCGCGTCAACGAACTCGGCACCGTCGAGCCGCTGATCCAGCGCCAGGGCGCCGACCGCATTCTGGTGCAGGTGCCGGGCCTGCAGGATCCGACCCGACTGAAGGAACTGCTCGGCAAGACCGCCAAGCTCGATTTCCGCATGGTCGATTCCTCGGTGTCGCCGGAGCAGGCGCAGGCCGGCCGCGCGCCGCCGGATTCCGACGTGCTGCTGAGCGCGCAGTCGCCGAAGCAACCTTACGTGATCAAGAAGCAGGTGCTGGTGTCCGGCGCCGATCTGACCGACGCGCAGCCGGGCTTCGATCAGCGCACCAGCGAGCCGATCGTCAGCTTCCGCTTCAACACCAACGGCGCACGCAAATTCGCCCGCGCCACCACCGAGAATGTCGGCCAGCCGTTCGCCATCGTGCTCGACAACGAGGTGATCTCGGCGCCGGTGATCCGCGAGCCGATCACCGGCGGCTCCGGCCAGATCTCCGGCAGCTTCACGGTGCAGCAGGCCAACGACCTCGCGATCCTGCTGCGCGCCGGCGCGCTGCCGGCGCCGCTGACGATCATCGAGGAGCGCACCGTCGGTCCCGGCCTCGGCGCGGACTCGATCGCCAAGGGCGAACTCGCCGCCTATGTCGGGTCGATCCTCGTCATCATCTTCATGCTGCTGACCTACCGGCTGTTCGGCGTGTTCGCCAACATCGCCGTGGCGGTCAACGTGGCGATGATCTTCGGCGTGCTGTCGCTGCTCAACGCGACGCTGACGCTGCCCGGCATCGCCGGCGTGGTGCTCACCGTCGGCATCGCGGTCGACTCCAACGTGCTGATCTACGAGCGCATCCGTGAGGAACTGCGCGCCGGCCGCAACGCGATCTCGGCGATCGACGCCGGCTTCAAGCGGGCGCTGGCGACGATTCTCGATTCCAACATCACCACCTTCATCGCCGCCGCCGTGCTGTTCTACATCGGCACCGGCCCGGTGCGCGGTTTCGCGGTGACGCTCGGCATCGGCATCATCACCACCGTGTTCACCGCCTTCACCGTGACCCGGCTGATCGTCGCCACCTGGGTCCGCTGGAAGCGGCCGCAGGTCGTGCCGATCTGACGTCTCCCATCCGAAAGAGCTGCAAGTGACATCGACACAGTGGATTTTGATCGGGCTGGGCGTGCTGATCACGGTGCTGACCTTCGTCAGCATCATGGGCTGGCTGCCGTCGCTGCGGATCGTCCCCGACGACACCCATTTCGACTTCACCCAGTTTCGGCGGATCAGCTTCCCGATCTCGGCGGTGCTGTCGATCGCGGCGATCACGCTGTTCTTCACCCACGGGCTGAATTTCGGCATCGACTTCAAGGGCGGTACGCTGCTCGAAGTCAGGGCGCATTCGGGCGCGGCCGACATTGCGGGGATGCGCGAGACGCTCGGCAAGCTCGGGCTCGGCGAGGTGCAGCTGCAGCAGTTCGGCGGTCCGTCCGAAGTGCTGATCCGCGTCGCCGAACAGCCCGGCGGTGACCAGGCGCAGCAGGAGGCGGTGCAGAAGGTGCGCGCCGCGCTCGGCAATTCGGTCGACTATCGCCGCGTCGAGGTGGTCGGACCGCGCGTCTCCAGTGAGCTGCTGGCCTACGGCATGCTCGGCTTGATGCTGGCGATCCTCGGCATCCTGATCTATCTGTGGTTCCGCTTCGAATGGCAGTTCGCGCTCGGCGCGATGATCGCCAACGTCCACGACATCGTGCTGACGATCGGCTTCATGTCGATCAGCCAGGTCGATTTCGACCTGACCTCGATCGCCGCGCTGCTCACCATTCTCGGCTACTCGCTCAACGACACCGTCGTGATCTACGACCGGATCCGCGAGATGCTGCGGCGCTACAAGAAGATGCCGATGCCGCAGCTCTTGAACGAGTCGATCAATTCGACGCTGTCGCGCTCGATCATCACCCACGTCACCGTGACGCTGGCGCTGCTGGCGCTACTGCTGTTCGGCGGCAACGCGATCCACTCCTTCACCGCGGTGATGATGTTCGGCGTGGTGCTGGTCGGCACCTACACCTCGATCTTCATCGCGGCGCCGATCCTGATCTATCTCGGCGTCGGCACCCACCGGCTCGACGATCCGGACGACAAGCCGGCCAAGGCCGAGCCGGTCGCTCCGCCGGTGCCCGATGAGATCCCGGCGCAGTTCGCCGACGCCGCAGCGCCAGTGCCGGCGGCGGCGCCTGCGAAGGCGGCCAAGCCGGCCAAGGCCGGCGGCAAACCGAAGAAGCGCTGAGATTTGGCGGAGCGCTCCGAGATCCCGCACTTTCCGCGAACGGCGTCGGTCGACGCCTACGGCAAGGGCGGGTTCTACTTCGCCGACATGTCGCATCAGGGTTCGCTGCTATTCCTGCCCGACGCGGTGTGGGGCTGGGACGTCACGCGCCCGGATCAGATCGACCGCACTGCGCTGAAGCGCGTGTTCGACAACGCCAATGCGATCGACACGCTGATCGTCGGCACCGGAACCGACGTCTGGATCGCGCCGCGGCAACTGCGCGATCAGCTCCGCGGCGTCGGCGTGGTTCTGGATACGATGCAGACCGGGCCGGCGGTGCGCACCTACAACATCATGATCGGCGAACGCCGCCGCGTCGCCGCGGCGCTGATCGCGGTGCCATGAGCGGCGGCGACGCCGACGCGGCGTTCTGCGCCGAGCTGGTGCGCAGCGCCGATTTCGACCGCTACGCCGCGACGCTGTTCGTCGAACCGGACAGCCGCCGCGCGCTGCTGGCGCTGTATGCGTTCAACGCCGAGATCGTCCGTGTCCGCGACCAGGTCAGCCAGCCGCTGCCGGGCGAGATCCGGCTGCAATGGTGGACGGACACGCTGGCCGGCACCGCGCATGGCGGCGTCGAGGGCAATCCCGTCGCCGCCGAATTGCTGCGTGCCGTCGGCCAGTATGCGTTGCCGGTCGCGGCGCTGTCGCAGCTGATCGACGCGCATCTGTTCGATCTCTACAACGATCCGATGCCGGACGTGACCGCGCTGGAAACCTACGCGGCCGACACCGACGGGACACTGCTGGCGCTGGCGGCGCGGATCGTCGACCAGGGCTCGGAGGCCATCGATCATCTGGCGCGTCACGCCGGGATGGCGATGGGGATCACCCGCGCGATCGCGCGGCTACCGTTCGATGCGGCGCGGCGGCAGCTGTTTCTGCCGCTCGAACTGCTCGCGCGCCACGGCAGCAATGAAGCGGACGCCTATGCGGGCAAGGAGACGCCGGCGCTCCGCCAGGCGCTCAACGACCTGATCGCCGTCGCGCTGCGCCACCTCGACGCCGCGCAACAGCTGCTCGCCGAAGCGCCTCCGCCCGCCCGGCGCGCCTTCCTGCCGCTCGCGCTCGCGCGCCGCGATCTCGACCTGATGGCCCAGGCCGACACCGACCTGTTCGGCCCGTTCGACCGCTCACGCCTGACGACGCTGTGGACGCTGTGGAAGGCGTTGCGGACGAAGGCGTTTCGCTGAGGCGCTTCGGAATAAGCCGTGCCCCGGACAAGGCGCAGCCGCCGCTCGCGGCGGTGCGTCGCCGATCCGGGGCCCCGGTTTTCTTCGGGCTCGCCGCAAATCGTTGCGCGTGCGGTCTTGCGGCGCCGAACCGGGGTCCCGGATCTGCGGCGACGCGCTGCGCGCGGCGCCTTGTCCGGGACACGGGGGAGCTGATCGAGTGAAGTTAAGCCGCTGCAGCTGCTCCCGGCAGCACTTCGGCGATCCAACTATCCATATCGGCCAGCGCACGGGCGCTGAGCGCCTGCTTCTTGGCAACCGACTTGTCCGGGCCGCGCAGCTTCTTGCCGTCGGGGCCGTGGGTCGGCGCGGACGCCAGCGGCGGGAACAGGCCGAAATTGACGTTCATCGGCTGAAACGAGCGCGGGCCGGCGTCGATGGTCTCGATGTGGCCGCCGGTGATGTGGCCGAGCAGGGCGCCGAGCGCCGTGGTCGGCGGCGGCGTCACCACCGACTGACCGAGCGCGTCGGCCGCGGCGGCGAGGCCGGCGAACAGGCCGACGGCGGCGGATTCGACATAGCCCTCGCAGCCGGTCATCTGGCCGGCGAAGCGCAGCCGCGGCGCGGCGTGCAGCCGCAGGCTCTCGTCGAGCAATTTCGGCGAGTTCAGAAACGTGTTGCGATGCAGCCCGCCAAGCCTTGCGAATTCAGCATTTTCCAGCCCCGGGATGGTGCGGAAGACGCGCTGCTGCGCGCCGTAATTCAGCTTGGTCTGGAAGCCGACCATGTTGAACAGCGTGCCGAGCTTGTTGTCCTGGCGGAGCTGGACGATGGCGTAGGGCTTCACCGTGGGGTTGTGCGGATTGGTCAGGCCGACCGGCTTCATCGGGCCGTGGCGCAGCGTCTCGCGGCCGCGCTCGGCCATCACTTCGATCGGCAGGCAGCCGTCGAAATACGGGGTGTCCTTTTCCCAATCCTTGAAGTCGACCTTCTCGCCCGAGATCAGCGCGTCGACGAAGGCGTCGTACTGCTCGCGGGTCATCGGGCAGTTGAGATAGTCGGCGCCGGTGCCGCCGGGACCGGCCTTGTCGTAGCGCGACTGAAACCACGCGACCGACATGTCGATCGAATCGCGATGCACGATCGGCGCGATCGCGTCGAAGAACGCCAGCGCCGATTCGTCGGTCAGCGCCCGGATCGCATCGGCGAGCGGCGCCGAGGTCAGCGGGCCGGTGGCGACGATGACGTTGCCCCAGTCGTCCGGCGGCAGGCCGGCGATCTCCTCGCGGCGAATCTCGATCAGCGGGTGCTCGTGAAGCGCTTTGGTCACCGCGGCGGAGAAGCCGTCGCGATCGACCGCCAGCGCGCCGCCGGCCGGGACCTGGTTGGCGTCGGCCGCACGCATCACCAGCGAGCCGAGCCGGCGCATCTCAGCATGCAGCAGGCCGACCGCGTTGTTGGCGGCGTCGTCGGAGCGGAAGGAATTGGAGCAGACCAGTTCGGCGAGGCCGTCTGTCTTGTGTGCCTCGGTCGAGCGATGCGGCCGCATCTCGTGCAGCACGACGCGCACGCCAGCGCGCGCCACCTGCCAGGCGGCTTCCGAGCCGGCGAGGCCGGCGCCAATGACGTGAACGGGGTGGGTGGGGAGAACAGCGCTGGTCATGCGCTACAGCTAGCGCGTTTCAGCGGCCGGTCAAATCCGTTTCGGCCCGCCGGGCAGGCGGATCGCGGGGTCCGATACGACAACGCCCGCATTGATGCGGGCGTTATCCGTGAACGGGTCGGGTCGGACGGTCAGCCGTTGTAGTGGCCGGACGCCACGCGCGGGATGTCCGAGCGGTCGAGTCCGATATCGGCCAGTTCGCGATCGCTGAGCTGGGAGAGTTCAGCGAGATTGCGCTGATAGTCCCGGAACGCCCGAAGGGCGCGAATGAGCGAAAGCAGCATGGGATGATCTCCTTATTCCACGGTTCAGTCTTTCGAAACCCGAACCGTTGAAAGGAATATAGGGGAGAGTCGGCAAAACCAGCAGCGTAAATGCTGCACTGCAGCTAGGCGATACGCGTATACCTTTGGGAAGGAATGATTAACCCTTCTGCGCAGACCTATGCGGACCGGCCGGAGCTGACGGCAGAGCTCCCGGACCTGAAAACACAGCCTCGTGAGTATCCTAGCAGCAATATAGTGCAGAATTTGGTGATTTTGACGCGATTTAGATGCGTCGCGGTCGGGCGACATGCACTGGATTGCCCGTGACCGGGTTAACCCGCCGGAACAATCTCCGGATAACGCATGCGTTAAACGCATAATGAACGGGTATTCACGGCCCGGACCGATTTGATGTATCGCAATGCACAACACGAAGTGGCCACCGACCTCCGAGAAGGCCGGTGGCCCAGTCTGGAGCTTCCCCTCGGGGAACTCAGGGCTGGTGCCGACGCCATTGCAGCAGCGTCGCCGGGAAGTCGGCCGCGGAGCGCTTGATCGGGCTCGGCCGGCGAATCTGCGACGGATGCGGGTTCGGCTCGACCACCTTGCGATAGAGGTGCCAGGTGGCGTGGCCGAGCAGGGGGATCACCACCGCCAGCCCGAGGAACGCCGGCAGCGAGCCCAGCACCAGCAGCGCGGCGACGATCAGGCCCCAGGCCGCGATCTCCAGCGGATTGCGGGCGACGACGCGCAGCGAGGTCGCGACGGCCTCGCCGACGCCGGCATGCCGATCCAGCATCATCGGAAACGACACCACGCTGACGCACAGCGCCGCCACCGCGAACAGGAAGCCGACGCCGCAGCCGACCATGATCAGCGTCCAGCCTTGCGGCGTGCCGAGAATGCGGCCGACGAAGTCCGGGATCGCCGCGGCCGGTGCATAGCCGAAGGTCGCGACGTAGATCGCCTGCGCGGTCGCCAGCCACACCACGAACACAGCGAGCAGGATCGCGCCGAGCCCGAGCATGGCGCCGAACGACGGCGAGCGCAGCACGTCGAAGGCGTGCCAGGCGGACGCGTCCTCGCCGGCCTCGCGGCGGCGGCTCAATTCATACAGCCCGAGCGCGGCGAACGGACCGATCAGTGCGAAGCCGGCGGCGAGCGGAAACAGCAGCGGCAGCACCGAATAGCCGAGCACCAGGCGCGCCAGCACCAGACCGAGCACCGGATAGATCACGCACAGCATGACCGCATGGCTCGGCACCGCCTTGAAGTCGTCCCAGCCGCGCCGCAGCGCGTCGTGCAGATCGGCGAACGTGATGCGGCGGACTGCGGGCGTCGCGGCGGCGCCGCGCGTTTGGACATTCGGAGCATCGGCAGGATGAATGGTGGCCATGTTCGTTTCTCCCATGGGGCACATGTTGTCAGGACATGTCGCGAACCGGGTCCTTCACCATCGCTGGCGGGCCGGGCCTTGTTGTTGCGCGGAAACGATCAGGAGCATTTCGACCACACGCGAGAGCAATCAAACCAACTGGTCTTGTGACCCGAGCTTGCCGCGACCTGTGACGGTAGCCTAACGCCATTCACCGTCTGCGGTTGCTCACGCTTCGGTGAGAACGTGATTTGCGGCGTCGCGCCGGATTAGTTGTCGACGATTAGTTCCACGAGGTCACACATCTTTCGCGTGCAGCTGCGAACAAACAATTAGTCGGTTGGCGCCGCAGCATCGTTGGGCTTCATCGCGTTGCCATATTTGGCAAGATCACTGCGACGCGGTAGCTTCCCGTTGCAGGGCGCGCCGACGGGTCGGCATGACCCGGCCAAGAGTCCACATCTGGAGAGACGAATGAGCATTTTCGGCAAGATCATGAGCGCGATTTTCGGCAGCAGCGCGGACGCGGCGCCCGGCGGCAGCGCAGGCACGACGCCTGCGGCGGGGGGAACCGCATCGGCGCCGGCCGCGGGCCCGACCGTCGACGTCGCCCCGATCCTCGACCAGGCGGTCAAGGCCAAGGGCGAAAAGCTGGAATGGCGGACCTCGATCGTCGACCTGATGAAGGCGCTCGACATCGACTCCAGCCTGTCGGCGCGTAAGGAGCTCGCCAAGGAACTCGGCTACACCGGCGACACCAACGACAGCGCCAGCATGAACATCTGGCTGCACAAGCAGGTGATGACCAAGCTCGCCGCCAATGGCGGCAAACTGCCGGCCGACATCAAGCACTGATTGCGCCACGTCCGCGCGATTTCGGAAGGCCCGCTTCGGCGGGCCTTTTCATGCGCGCCCCTGGCCGGCGCAGTGCCCGGCGAACCGCGGAAAAATCTTTGCCGGCGCGATCGGAAGATCTGGAAAGCCGCGGGGTTTGATGCTGTGTTGGCGCCGCTCGGACGATCAAGAAGCCGGGCGCCACAACAACGACGCCTGGGAGGACTTGCATGACGACGCTCGACCGCCGAACCGTATTGGCCAGCGGCGCGCTCGCGCTCGCGGGCGCCGCGATCGACAGCCGGCCCGCCGCCGCCGCGCCCGCCGCGCAACCGATCTTCACCGTCGAGACAATCACGATTCCGATCGCCGGCGACAGCGGCGTGTTCCCGGTGCGGCGGATCTATTGCATCGGCCGCAACTACGCGGCGCACGCGATCGAGCGCGGCTCGGACCCGACCCGCGAGCCGCCGTTCTTCTTCCAGAAGCCGACCGACGCGATCCAGAACGTCGCGATCGGGCAGACCGCGGAGCATCCGTATCCGTCGTTGACGCAGAATTATCACCACGAAGTCGAACTGGTCGCCGCGCTGAAATCCGGCGGCACCAACATTGCGGCCGACAAGGCGCTCGAGCACGTCTACGGCTATGCGCTCGGGCTCGACATGACACGGCGCGATCTGCAGAACGGGATGTCGGCGCAGAAGAAGCCGTGGGAGATCGGCAAGAGCTTCGACCACGCCGCGGTGATCGGTCCGATCCATCCGGTCGGCAAGACCGGGCATTTCGAGAAGGGTGCGATCTCGCTGGCGGTGAACGGCACCGTGCGGCAGAACTCGGACCTGTCGAAGATGATCTGGAGCGTCGCCGAGCAGATCGCCAAACTGTCCGAAGCGTTCGAGCTCAAGGCCGGCGACATCATCTATTCGGGTACGCCGGAGAATGTCGGCCCGGTGGTGAAGGGCGACGTGCTGCTCGCCAAGCTCGACGGTCTGCCGGACCTGTCGATCAAGATCGTCTGATCGAACGCTGCGGCGCGCTATGCCTCGAAGATCCGGAACACCGCGCTGGTGGTCACCAGCAACTTTTCGTCGGCGAACGCCTCGGCGTCGATGAAGGCGAGGCTGCGGCTGAGCTTCTTCAGCGTGGTGCGGCCGGTGATCCAGCCGCCGGGCTGGGTGGTGGCGAGGAAGCGGCTGTCGAGCGACACCGTGGCACAGCGGCGCTGCGCCGCCAGCACCACGGCGAAGCCGAGGATGGTGTCGAGAAACGCGACGATCGCGCCGCCGTGCAGCACGCCATTCGGATTGCCGTGGCGCTCGTCGCTGAGAAAACCGAATTCGGGCTGGCCGTCGGCGTTCTGCCGCCAGTAGTAGGGCCCGTTGTGGCCGATATAGCCGTCCTGGACGGCGAACGGCTGAAAGCCGTCCGGCGGATTGGTCGTCATGATGCTGCCCCCGAGCGATGCCCGCCCAGCGATGCCACAGCGCCGCGCGGCGGGCAACGACCCGGGAGGCGAAGGCGCGCGGACTATCGCGTCAGGTCGGCATATTCCGGATGGGCGTCGAGATAATCGGCGACGAAGCCGCAGCCGGCGGTGACCTTGAGTCCCTCGGCGCGGATCAGATCGAGCGCGCCGCGAACCAGGTTCGAGGCGATGCCGCGGCCGCGCAGCGGCGGCGGCGTCTCGGTGTGGGTGATGACGACGCGGCCACCCGCACGGCGATAATTCGCAAACGCGATCTCGCCATGGGCATCCAGCTCGAAGCGGTTCTGCGCCCTGTTGTCGCGCACGCTGGCTGCGATCGTGGTGCCGTTCATGTCGTCTCCCCTTTTTTTTGGTTGATGGGTCGTCTGCCAAACCGGCAGCGCCGATGGCCTTGAGGTGGAGTCGCGTCGGTCGATGTCAAGGGTTGTGCGGGACGCACGGCGCGACGGCGGTGCGGCGGGCGCCGCGGCCGATGGAAGTGGTTCGCATAAGCCATGGCGAAATGCCGGACGCAATCCGGGAAATCCCTAAGTCCACAGCGCGCGCCGGCGCGTGTCGGCCGTGCGCGAGCGGGAGTCGTGAACCCCGCTCGCGCTGCCCCCGACAAAGCCGTGGCAGAGGGAGACCCGCATGCGACCTCACACGATCCTGTCGAACGTCCTCGGCGCGGCGCTGTTCGCACTGCTGGCGCAACCGGCGACGGCCGACGAGACGCCCTGGCAAAGCTGCGTCGGCGCGTCGACGTCGCTGCAGCAGCGCGTCGAGACCTGCACCAGGGTGATCGAGTCGAATGCCGAAACCGGACGGCGGCTGGCGTCGGCCTATTGCAACCGCGGCCACGGCCTGACCGAACTGCGCAAGCTCGACGAAGCGCTGGCCGATCTCGACCATGCGCTGCAGCTCGATCCGTCCTATGTCTGCGCCTACAACAATCGCGGCCGCGTCTACGCGTTCAGGCACGAGGCCGACCGCGCGCTCGCCGATTACAACGAGGCGATCCGGCTCGATCCGACCTTCGCGCTGGCCTACAACAACCGGGCGATGGTGTGGATCGCCAAGCGTGACACCGACCATGCGCTCGCCGATCTGACCGCGGCGATCGACGCCGACCCCAAGCTCGCGATCGCCTACGGCAATCGCGGCCATCTCTATTATCAGCAGCGCGACATGGCCCGGGCGATCGCCGATTTCGACGCCGAGATCGCGCTCGAACCGAACGTCCTCGCTTACATCAACCGCGGCAACGCCCATCGCGACAGCGAACAGCTCGACCGCGCCGCGGCCGACTACGCCGAGGTGATCCGGCTGGCGCCGGAGGATGCACGGGGCTGGCGCAACCGCGCGCTGATCCGGCTGTATCAGGGCGACAACAAAGGCGGTCTCGCCGACTACGACAACGCGCTGCGCTACGATCCGGCCGACGTGTTCTCCTGGAATAATCGCGGCCAGGCCAAGATGCGGATCGGCGACCGCAGCGGCGCGATCGCGGATTTTCGCAAGGCGCTGGAACTGCGGCCGGGCCTGCAGACCGCGCGGGATGCGCTGAAGCGGCTCGGCGTCGCGGTGAACTGAGCGGCGCATCGCGGGCTCCCCGCGCTCAGCCCTTGAGCGAGTCGGTCAGCAGCTTGCGCACCGACCATGGCTCGCCGTCGACCGCGCCGCGAATGTCGTCGATCCGCCAGTGGCCGCCGTCGCGGACGAAGTCGTAGCGGATCACGCCGTCGGCCGGCTTGCTGCGCTTTTGGCTGCCGGTGAGAGTGACGGCGAGGGTGGCGCTGCCGGAATCCTGCTGCTCGACCTTGATGGCGAACGACTTGATGTCGGGATCCTGCGAGTTGCTGACCGGATCGAAATCGATCGGCCCGATGTCGCCCTTGGCGGTCTTCGACTCGGCCTTGCTCCACAGCGCGGCGAAGGATTTCGACAGCACCTTGGCCCGGCTCTTCGGCGCGTTGACGAAATCGCCGCCGGCGTTGGCCTTTGCCGCCTTGGTGTACAGCGCGGTGAGCAGCGCCACCGGATCGTTGGCCGGCGGCGCGGCCTGCGCCGAGGCGGCCGCGGGAGCGGCGAGTGCGGCGAGCGACGCGGTGAAGATCAGAAGCGAGCGGCGGCTGAGCATGAGCGACCTCGGAACGGATGACGCGCGGCGCTTATAGCGCAAAAGCGCGGCGCGATGTCGATATCCCGCCGGGCGGCGCCGATCGGTGCTATGCAGCGGGCCAGCATCGAGGAGAGCGCCATGGCCAATGAAAAGGGCCCGAACGTCAAGAAGAAGCAGAAGTGCAAGAACTGCGAAGGCAAGGGCACGCTGAAGAAGGGCGACAAGGTGGTGACCTGCCAGCGCTGCAAGGGCACCGGGCTGCGCTGATCCGCGCCCGCGACCCCGAACAGTGGATATCGTGTGTCGGACGGCCTCATGCGCTAGCTCAGCCCCTCGTCGGGAATGTTCAGCACCGTGCCGCAAGCCTTGCAATGCACCGCGTCGGCGTCGTGGCGCTGCAGCGCGCAGACCGGGCAGGGGAAGCGCACCTTGTTCGGGCTGATCAGCGCGCGCGCCAGATTGAAGAACAGCGTGACGCCGAAGATCATGATCACGACGCTGATCAGCCGCCCGGTGGTGCCGGGCAGCGTGATGTCGCCGAACCCGGTGGTGGTCAGCGCGGTGACGGTGAAGTACAGCGCGTCGGCGTAGTTGGCGATCTGCGGATTGCTGAATTTCTGCGTCTCGAACACGATCGCCGTCATCACGAAGATGAACACCGCGAGGCGCGCCACCGCGATCACCACCTCCTCGTGGCGGCGGAAGAAGGCGCTGTCGCTGCGCAGCCGCGTCAGCATCTGATAGTCCTGAAACGCCCGCAGCGTGCGCAGGATGCGCAGGAAGCCGGCGCCTTCGCCCTGCAGCGGCGCCAGGAACGACAGGATGGCGACGAGATCCGTCCAGGTCGCCAGCCGGGCGAATTCGCGCAGCGGACGGCGGCTGGCATAGAGCCGCGCGAAAAAGTCGATCAGGATCAGCGCGCCGAAGCCGATGTCGAGCGTCTCGACGATCGGGTTCGCCGGCAGGAACGAGGTGCCGACGATGAACGCGATGGTGGCGATGTCGAACGCCAGCAGCGCGTAGCGAAACACCACGCCGCGCGGCGTGACGCCGTCGTAGAGTTCGCGGATGGTGGCGCGGACATCGTGCAGGGTCATGGCGTCAGTCTTGGACCGGGACGGGCGGGCAGGCAATGGGGCCGCTTATGGGCCGGGACGGTGCCGCTCCCGCGCCTCTGCGCACCGGCTTCGCCGGCGGCGCGTCGCGATCGTGCTCGGCGGTCGCCACCCACGGATCTCCGATCCCGCGGCGCGAAGCGCCCGGGGTTTGCGGTGAACGTTCCGCCCTCGGGATCACGAGGGCGCGCGGAACGCCGGGTGCCCGATGCACCCGCGGCCTCGTGTGCAACAAACAAAAGCACACGAGCGTAGTCACCACGGTCACACCGGAAACGCCCGGCGTTCCGCACGCGGCGGTTTTAACGGCTTGGTTCGCGAAGACCCCTGGTGGGCGGCCCTGAGTAATCCACCATTGCGGGAGGCTGACGCACCGTCCTTGCCGACCGGTGGGTTTCGACCGCCGCCTTGTGGGCCGGCGCTCGTCCCCCGGTGGTCGGCACGGCTTGGCGCTGCTCCCTGCGCAAGGCGATGCGCCGGGATATCGCGACTTTGGCCGTCCGGGAGCCGCGCGGGTCGTCGACCCCTGCTCACGCGCCACGGTTACCCGTGGCGCGATCGGAGGCCAGAACGCCGCTCCCGTCCACCGCATCCCACCCCGCGTCCGTGACGATCGCGAACGCCCCTCGCAGCGAGGCGGGACGAGCGGACTATAATCACAGGTTTAAAGTCCTGTCAAGCGGATTGTTTCGGGCGGATGAAAGGCTGGATGTCTGGGTCGTCTCTGTCGCGACGAGCTGCTCTTGAATAGACCTCGTTCGACGCGCGAAGCGGACGCGACAACCTCTCCCCGAGTCATTCCGGGGCGGCCGCCGCGCAGCGGCGGGCGAACCCGGAATCTCGGCGCCGCTCAGTCGGCCGACATCTCGGGATTCCGGATCGGCGCGCTCCGCGCACCGTCCGGAATGACGGCGTGTGCGGCAGGCCGGGACAAGCCCGGCCATCACGCGTGGAGGGACTTTGCTTTCACACCCAGTGCAGCGTCCTTGTCAGGCGCGGGGATCGCACGCGCCGGACCCGCTCACCGCCCGCAATTCCACACCGGCCCGATCGGCGTCTGCGTCCAGCACGGCCCGAGGCTGCCGCCATTGTAGCGGCCGCGGTAGAAGCCCGGCCGGCCGAGATAGCGCCACTCGCCGGACCAGCCGCCGTTCCAGCGATAATATTCCGGGGTTCGGTCGATGTACCACGGCCGCGGCCTGTGCAGCAGCGCGAGCTGCTCGCGCGACAGCTTCTGCATGAACAGCGGCACCGAATTGCTCGGCGGCTGCACATAGCCCGGCAGGCCGCTGCTCTGCGCCCGCTTGGCCTTCTTGGAAGACGCCGCCGAGGCGGTGGCGGGGAGGAGGGCGATTGTGATGGCGAGCGTGAGGGCGGTGAGGCGGGTCATGGCGGGAGTGTAGACGGGCGGGGGCGGGAGGGCGAGACACATTCGGGGGCGACGGGTGATCCGCCGATCACGCTGACAGAAGCCCCTGCCGATGCTATGGTTCACACTGAGGTATTCGATGTCGGACCTTCTCGCACGCATCACCATCGATCCGGACGTGTTGCACGGTCGCCCTTGCATCCGCGGCATGCGGATTAGCGTCGCCGACGTGTTGGCGCAGCTCTCCACGGGTGCGTCACGTGATGATATCCTGCGCGACTATCCGTACCTGGAAGACGCGGATATTGACGCGGTGCTGGCCTTCGCAGCAAAGCAAGCGGATCACCCGATCATCGCGGCGGAATGAGTCCGCGGTTCCTGATCGATGCCCAACTTCCACCGGCGCTGGCGGAGGCATTCAGGCATGCCGGTTTCGATGCCGTTCACGTCGCGGATCTCGGCCTGCTCTCCGCCACCGATCGTCAGATTTGGAGCGCGGCGGTCGAACAGTCCGCGGCTCTGGTGACAAAAGATCGGGACTTCCTGATGATCCGGGCGGCCTCTGATAGCGGTCCTACCATCATCTGGATCAGGTCGGGAAATGTAGGCAATCGCGGCCTGATCGATCAGGTCACCGGAGCGCTGCCGGCGATCCTCGCAGCAATCGAACGGCAAGAGGCAGTGATCGAGGTGGCGGCTCGTCGCTGATCAGGTGGAGATCGGCGTCAGTTCGAAGATGCGGCCGTGCTTCGCCGCCTCAGCAATGTCGCCCCGATGCAGCGCCAGCCGAACCGCTTCGAGCTTGCGTGCATCGTCGGGCGAAAGATAGGTCTCCCATGCGCCTTTCTCGCCGCGCTCGGCCGTCACCTCGGCCGCGTAGCGGCCTTCGTGGATCAGTTCGATTCGTGTTCGGGGCATTGCGATGCCTTCCACATCAAAAGGATTTCGATTGCCGGTAGCCCGCATGAGCGCAGCGAATTGCGGGACCGCGTCGCGCCACCATACCCCGCATATCGCTGCGCTCATGCGGGCTACGCTTGCCATTCGAACCTACGCTTCGGGCTCGGAAAATAGATTGATAAAATGGATATCGTCGTTGACCTTAGGGACTTTTGGCCACAACAGTTGTGCGCTTCAGGGTGGACGAAGAAGAATCTGGTTCTCTATCGGTCCAATACCCACCAAGTTCCCAACCGACCAAAGCCTGCCCATCCGTTGGGTGGTTGAACATCGAAAACCTTACCGGACGACCTGTATTCTCGGGATCATTGGGAGACATGACGAGATGCTGTTTCGCATGGTGGCTCGCGGGCACCGTTATCGTCTCTCTGTCCCAGATACCCAAGCGCCTATTCACAAAAAATGACTCATTCGCTGACAGTCGCCAAAACAAGCTCAAGGCATTGTCAGGATAGTGCGATCTCACGATAGCCTCGCTTTCTGCTGTGAAGGCCATGTCTAGAATAGTTACTTGGCCAGCGGGAGCGGCCAATATCCATTGAACATTGTCTGGCGGACTAATTTTCATTTCGGACAAGGTATCGGTTGGAATTTGCCAAGTAAATGCACAGGAAGCTCCCAATGTGCCTGAAGGAGGCGTCGGCATACGATGCCAAATCACGGACTGACGGATTGGCATTTCCGGTGGCAGTGGCAAATTCTCATTGTACGCGTGTTGACAATACGTTGGAGAATGGAAGCTAATCTTATCGACACCCCCGCGGCCTTTGCTAGCAACATATACTTGGGCACGACGAGTCCAAATGTGAAGAATGCCGGAGCGGCGCCCATCTACGGACCGAACACCTAGGTAGGCATTCCTGCGGCCCTTAAATTCGTTGGCGACCATCACAAGCTATCCCCGCATAGCCGCATACGCGGTCGAGTCGAGACTTTGCAAACGGCAACGCACGATTGACAAAGCTAATTCACTCCGCCGCCTCGTCCGCCTTCCGCTTCGTCGCCTTCGTCGGCCCCTTCTTCTCCAGCACCGGCTTCAGGAACTTCCCGGTGTAGCTGCGCGGGGCCTTGACGATGTCTTCCGGCGGGCCCCAGGCGACGATTTCGCCGCCGCCGTCGCCGCCTTCGGGGCCTAAATCGATCACCCAGTCGGCGGTCTTGATGACTTCGAGATTGTGCTCGATCACCACCACCGTATTTCCCTGCGCCACCAGTTCGTGCAGCACTTCGAGCAGCTTGGCGACGTCGTGGAAATGCAGGCCCGTCGTGGGCTCGTCGAGGATGTAGAGCGTGCGGCCGGTGGCGCGCTTGCTCAGTTCCTTGGCGAGCTTGACGCGCTGGGCTTCGCCGCCGCTGAGCGTGGTGGCCTGCTGGCCGACATGGATGTAGTCGAGGCCGACGCGGTGCAGCGTCTTGAAGGTCTCGCGGACGCGCGGCACCGCCTTGAAGAACTCGGCGGCTTCCTCGACCGTCATGTCGAGCACGTCGGCGATCGACTTGCCCTTGAACAAGACTTCGAGCGTTTCGCGGTTGTAGCGCTTGCCCTTGCAGACGTCGCAGGTGACGTAGACGTCGGGCAAAAAGTGCATCTCGATCTTGATGACGCCGTCGCCCTGGCAGGCCTCGCAGCGGCCGCCCTTGACGTTGAAGCTGAAGCGGCCCGGCTCGTAGCCGCGCGCCTTGGCTTCGGGCAGGCCGGCGAACCACTCGCGGATCGGCGTGAACGCGCCGGTGTAGGTCGCGGGGTTGCTGCGCGGGGTGCGGCCGATCGGCGACTGGTCGATGTCGATGATCTTGTCGATGTGCTCGAGGCCCTCGATCCGGTCGTGCGGCGCCGGCGGCTCGCTGGCGTTGTTCAGCTTGCGGGCGATCGCCTTGTAGAAGGTGTCGATCAACAGCGTCGACTTGCCGCCGCCGGAGACGCCGGTGACGCAAGTGAACAGGCCGAGCGGGATCTCGGCGGTGACGTTCTTGAGATTGTTGCCGCGGGCGTTGACCAGCTTGAGCGTGCGGCGATGGTTCGGCGGCCGGCGCTCCGGGATCGGCACCGACAATTCGCCGGTGAGATATTTGCCGGTCAGCGATTTCGGATTCGCCATCACCTCGGCGGGCGTGCCTTGCGCCACGATGTGGCCGCCATGGACGCCGGCGCCGGGGCCGATGTCGAGCACGAAATCGGCGAGGCGAATCGCGTCCTCGTCGTGCTCGACCACGATCACGGTGTGGCCGAGGTCGCGCAGGCGCTTGCGGGTGTCGAGCAGCCTTGCGTTGTCGCGCTGGTGCAGGCCGATCGACGGCTCGTCGAGCACGTAGAGTACGCCGGTGAGGCCCGAGCCGATCTGCGAGGCGAGGCGGATGCGCTGGCTCTCGCCGCCCGACAGCGTGCCGGCGGCGCGCGCCAGGGTCAGATAGTTGAGGCCGACGTCGAGCAGGAAGCTGAGCCGGTCGCGGATCTCCTTGAGGATGCGGACGGCGATCTCGTTCTGCTGCTTGTTCAGCGACGCAGGCACCGCCTCGAACCATTCGCCGGCGCGCTTCACCGACAATTCGCTGATGTCGCCGATGTGCTTGCCGCCGATCTTGACGCACAGCGCCTCGGGCTTGAGGCGATGGCCGTGGCAGGCGTCGCACGGAACATCCGAGAAGTACTTGCCGAGCTCCTCGCGGGCCCATTCGCTCTCGGTCTCGCGGAAGCGGCGCTCGATATTGGTAACGACGCCCTCGAACGGCTTCTTGGTGTCGTAGGAGCGCACGCCGTCCTCGTAGGAGAACTTGATCTCGTCGTCGCCGGAGCCGTACAGCAGCGCGGTCTGGACCTTCTTCGGCAGGTCCTTCCATTTGGTGTCGAGCGTGAATTTGTAGAACTTGCCGAGCGCGGTGAGGGTCTGCAGATAATAGGGCGAGGACGACTTCGCCCACGGCGCGATCGCGCCCTTGCGCAGCGTCAGCTCCTTGTCGGGCACCACCAGATCGGCGTCGATGTGCTGCTCGATGCCGAGCCCGCCGCAGGCCGGGCAGGCGCCGTAGGGGTTGTTGAACGAGAACAGTCGCGGCTCGATCTCCGGAATGGTGAAGCCGGACACCGGGCAGGCGAACTTCTCCGAAAACAGGATGCGCTCGGGGCCGGACTTGTCGTGGATCTTGGCCGTCTTCTTATCTGCCTTTTTCTTCTTCCCCTCGACTTCGTCATGGCCGGGCTCGACCCGGCCATCCATCTCTTTCGAAGAAGATGGATCACCGGGTCTCGCGCCTTCGGCGCGGCCCGGTGATGACGTGGAAGGCGCATCGGCGAACTCCACCACGGCCAGCCCCTCGGCCAGCTTCAGCGCGGTCTCGAAGCTCTCGGCGAGGCGCTGGCCGATGTCGGGGCGGACGACGATGCGGTCGACCACGACGTCGATGTCGTGCGGGAATTTCTTGTCGAGCACCGGCGCTTCGGCGAGCTCGTGGAAGGCGCCGTCGATCTTGACGCGCTGGAAGCCTTTCTTGAGCCACTCGGCGAGCTCCTTGCGGTACTCGCCCTTGCGGCCGCGCACCACCGGGGCCAGCAGGTACAGCCGCGTGCCCTCGGGCAGCGCCAGCACGCGGTCGACCATCTGCGACACGGTCTGGCTCTCGATCGGCAGCCCGGTCGCCGGCGAATACGGCACGCCGACGCGCGCCCAGAGCAGGCGCATGTAGTCGTAGATCTCGGTGACGGTGCCGACGGTCGAGCGCGGGTTCTTCGAGGTGGTCTTCTGCTCGATCGAGATCGCCGGCGACAGCCCGTCGATCTGATCGACGTCCGGCTTCTGCATCATCTCGAGGAATTGCCGGGCGTAGGCCGACAGCGATTCGACGTAGCGGCGCTGGCCCTCGGCGTAGATCGTGTCGAACGCCAGCGACGACTTGCCGGAGCCGGACAGGCCGGTGAACACCGCCAGCTTGTCGCGCGGGATGACGACGTCGACGTTCTTGAGATTGTGCTCGCGGGCGCCGCGAATCGTGATGGCGGTCCGGCTCGAGGCCGCAGGCGTTTGGCGCTTCGCCTTGATCACTTCGTCCATGCAGGGTGTCCAGACGCGACGACGCGCCGGTTGGGGCGGGCAACCGGGATCATCCGGGCCGACGCCAGTTGGGCTGAGCCTGGAACATAGGAAGAACGCGAAGCGATTTCCAGAGCCGCGGCGCGGTCATCAACCGATTGTTGCTGGCCGCCGTACCAACGCCGCCCTGGGCCGCGCCGTTCCGCCGGCTTCGGCGGCCGACGCCGCGAATCGACCGCGCCCGGCAGGCTCGCCTGTCGGGCAAGGCGTCCGGTGCGCCGCGCCCCCAAACGCAGAAAGGCCGGCGCGAGGCCGGCCTTTCGAAACTGTCAGATCAGGCGAAGATCAGTACTTCGCGACGACCGGGCCACCCCAGCGATAGTTGATGCGGGCGGTGACGATGTCGGCGTCCTGCTTGATCCGATCGACCACGCCGGTGCTGAAGGTGACGTCCTTGCTGTCCAGGAACAGATGGTCGTAGGCGACCGCCACCGACCAGTTCGGGGTGAAGCCGTATTCGAAGCCGGCGCCGACCGCCGCGCCCCAGCGGGTCTCCGAGCCCGAGCCGGTGACGATGCCGGTCGCGGTCGGATAGTAGGTGTACTTGTCGCTGACCACCGCGGCGCCGCCACGGGCGTACAGCAGGGCGTTGTTCCAGGCGTAGCCGATGCGGCCGGTGAACAGGCCGAACGCTTCTATCTTCGAGCGGTTGGTGACGCCGGCGAAGCCGATGCTGGCGTTCGAGCCCTTCAGGTCGGCCCAGTTGCCCTGGGCTTCGAGGCCGAACACCCAGCTCGACACCTGCCAGTTGTAGCCGATCTGGCCACCGGCGACGGCGCCGGACGCGTCATGCGAACCTTCCGGACGGGCGGCCAGCGGGCCGAGATAGTCCCAGCTCTTGCGGCTGGTGCCCCAACCGCCGTTGGCGCCGATGTAGAAGCCCGACCAGTCGTAGACCGCGGCGATCATCGGCGGAGCCTTGGTGTAGGGGCGGGCGGCCAGATCGGCAGCCATCGCCGGCGCCGCACCCAGAGCGATCAGAGCAACGCTGCCCAGCAAAAACTTTTTCATCGTAATACCCCCGGTTGTCCGTCTGTGTTCAGCTTCTGCTTTGTCCCCGCTGCAGAAGCTTCCGGCGCGAGCGCCTTCTCGATTCCATGGAGGAACTATACAAGTCTCCGCAGAAAATGCCGTCTCCGAAAAGCAACAGTCGCGGACGAAGTGCAGGTCGGGAACGCGATGATATCTATGGGACAATTCGGCCCCGCCCGGCATTTAAGTACCAATTTGAACAGTCGGGGGACGGGTCGGGACGGGCGGTTCGCCGAAAATCGCCGTGAGTCTCGCGGTTTAGTCTTTTGTCGAGAACAAAAATGGAACATACTGACGTGATCCCGGTGGATAACGGGGGCGGCCACGGCGTTTGCGGCCCTCAGAGGATGGGCGGCGCGCGGCGGACAGCGTAAGCGCTATCGGGACAAATCCAGGGAGCACAGCGCGCGGCGCGGCTCCGGCTGGTGTGATGGTAGTTGGGTTCGATTCGAAGGAGACGGCGATGGCGGGAAGCGTGAACAAGGTGATCCTGGTTGGGAATCTCGGCGCTGATCCGGAGATCAAGCGGACGCAGGACGGGCGGCCGATCGCCAATCTGCGAATCGCGACCTCGGAAAGCTGGCGCGACCGCGCCACCGGCGAGCGCAAGGAAAAGACCGAGTGGCACCGCGTGGTGATCTTCAGCGAGGGGCTGTGCAAGATCGCCGAACAGTACCTCAAGAAGGGCTCGAAGATTTACCTCGAAGGTCAACTGCAGACACGCAAATGGACCGATCAGAGCGGCGCCGAGCGCTACAGCACGGAAGTCGTGCTGCAGAACTTCAACTCGGTGCTGACGATGCTCGACGGCCGCGCCGGCGGCGGGAGCGGCGGCGGCTACGGCGACGACTCGTCGGGCGGCGACTTCGGCTCCAGCGGCGTGTCGAGCAGCGCCCCGCGCCGTCCGGTGGCGGCGAGCGGCGGCGGCGGTGGCCGCGGCAGCGACATGGACGACGATATCCCGTTCTGAGCCGTTCCGGCGAATGGACTGTGCACGGCCGTCCGGGCAACCGGGCGGCCGTTGCCGTTTTGGGGCAGGGCCATCGCGTCTGAATCGAATGTTCAGTCGCTGTATCAACAACGAGTCGTCCCCGCGAAGGCGGGGACCCATACCCCCTGGCTTCTCAAAGTGAAGAAAGGCCTCTGCCGCAGGGGTTCAATCGAGAGGCTGCGGCGTATGGGTCCCCGCCTGCGCGGGGACGACAAAGGATAGGCATGGCCGAGCCGCGGCGTCGGCAGCGGGCGCGAGCGCTTATGCGAACGCCCGGCATTATGCGGTCGCCCGGCGTTTGCTGTTATGCGATCGCGCTGCGTTTCAGGGGGCGGGCGCGACGGCGCAGATCAGTCCGCCAGCAGCGCATAGCCAAGCGCCACCTGGCCGGCGGCGAACAGTGTGCCGAAGATGCGCTGGTTGTGGCGGGCCAGCCAGAGCGGCAGCCAGATGTCGAAATTGTCGGCGCGGTCGTCGGTGTAGCGCGCCGCCACCGCGGTCAGCGGGCAGCACATGCCGTTGAGCAGCAGCACCACCACTTCGCCCCAGACGAACAGGCTGGTCCACAGCGCCGCGGTGAGCTGGCCGAGCCAAATGGCGATCGGAATCAGCACGATCGACGCGGCGAAGAACGCCCAGATCGCGGTGTGCGCCGCGCGCACCGCGGTCAGCGCCCGGGCGCGGCCGTCGGCCGTGCCGGTGCCGGACGAGGGCGTCACGCCGCCGCCTCTTCGGCGGCGCTGCGGGTCGCCATGATCTTGTCGATCCGCCGGCCGTCGAGATCGAGAATCTCGATCTGCCAGCCCTGATAGTCGAACCGGTCGCCGACCGCGGGCAGCGCGCCGAGATGCTGCAGAATCAGGCCCGCGACGGTGTGATAGTCGCGATGGTCGGGAATCGGCACCGGCAGCAGGTCGCCGAATTCGTCGACCGGCATCCAGCCCGCGATCAGATACGAGCCGTCGTCGCGGCGCACCGCGGCGGGCTCGGGCGGGCCGTCTTCCGAGCCGAACGCGCCGACGATCGATTCGAGAATGTCGGCGGTGGTGACGACGCCCTCGAAGGCGCCGAATTCGTCGTAGACCAGCGCCATGTGCACCGCCGACTGCCGCAGCGTCGCCAGCACGTCGCGGGCGTCGGCCGAGGACGGAATCACCGGCGCGTCGCGCACCAGCGCGCGCAGATCCGGCTTGTCGCCGCGCAGATAGACCTCCAGCATGTCCTTGGCCTGGATGATGCCGATCGGGTTGTCACGGTCGCCGTCGGTCACCGGCAGCCGCGAATGCGGGCTGCCGAGGAAGGCGTCGCGGATGGTCTCGGCCGGATCGGCCAGATCGATCGAATCGACCTCCGGCCGCGGCGTCATCACCGCGCCGACCGGCCGGTCGCCGAGCCGCATCACCCCGGCGATCATCTCGCGCTCGCCGGGCTCGAGCACGCCGGCGGTTTCGGCTTCCATCACCAGATTGTGGATCTCTTCCTCGGAGATCTTCTCTTCGGCGGCGCCGCCCTGGCCGAGCAGCTTGAGGATCGCCTTGCCGGACAGATCGAGCACGAACACCACCGGCCGCGACACCTTGGCGATCAGCGTCATCGCCGGGGCGACCTTGACGGCGACCGCCTCCGGGTCGCGCAGCGCGACCTGCTTCGGCACCAGCTCGCCGACGATCAGCGTCGCATAGGTGATCAGCGTCACCACCAGGCCGAAGCCGATGATATCGGGGAACGGCACCGCGAGGTCGCTGAGCTTTTCGCTGAGGCGCTGGCCGAGCGTGGCGCCGGAGAACGCGCCGGACAGCACGCCGACGAGAGTGATGCCGATCTGGACGGTGGACAGGAATTTGCCGGGATCGTCGGCCAGCGCCATCGCCTGGCGGGCGCCGCGCACCTTCTTCTGAGCCAGCAGCGCCAGCCGGGCCGGACGCGACGACACGATCGCCAGCTCAGACATCGACAGCAATCCGTTGGCGACGATCAGTCCCAAAACGATTGCCAGTTCCACCGATAGCATGGCGCTAGCGCCGCCCCCTCTGCTGGTTACACCGCCTGAACAGATAGGGATGCGCAGGCCGCAGCGGAACTGGCTCGACCCGCTTTATCGCCGGTCGTCGCCGGGCGTTTCGGCCAGCTTGGCCTCGTCCCACAGCGCGTCCATCTCGGCGAGGCTCGCCGTGTCCGGCGAACGCCCGCGCGCCGCCAGCGCCCGTTCGATATAGCCGAAGCGGCGCTCGAATTTGGCGTTGGTGCCGCGCAGCGCCATCTCCGGATCGGCGCCGGTGTGGCGGGCGAGATTGACCAAAGCGAACATCAGATCGCCGGTCTCCTCGGCGATCTGATCCTTGTCGCCATGGTCGAGCGCGGCTTCGATCTCGTCGGCTTCCTCGCGGATCTTCTTCAGCACCTCGCGCGGGTCGTTCCAGTCGAACCCGACCTTGGACGCCTTGCGCTGCAGTTCCATCGCCCGCGACAGCGCCGGCTGACCGGGCTTGACGCCGGCCAGCACCGAATCCGGCGGCGTCTCGGTGTGGCCGCGGCGGGCGGCGCGTTCGGCCTTCTCCTCGGCCTTGATCCGGTCCCAGACGCCCTCGACATGCGACGGGGCGATGTTGCCGTCGGCGTCGGCGAACACGTGCGGATGGCGGCGGATCATCTTGCGGGTGACCGCCTCGACCACATCGCCGAACGCGAAGGCGCCGCGCTCCTCGGCGATCCGCGCATGAAACACCACCTGCAGCAACAGGTCGCCGAGCTCCTCGCGCAGATCGTCGAGATCGTTGCGGGCGATCGCCTCGACCACCTCGAACGCTTCCTCGATGGTGTAGGGCGCGATCGTCGCGAAATCCTGCTCCAGATCCCACGGGCAGCCGGTCCCGGGGGTGCGGAGCGCGGCCATGATCTCGATCAGGCGGGCGATGTCGCGGGAAGGGGTCATCAGGCGGATCCGGGCGGGAGGAGCGGTCCGCTTCCTATGCCGCAAGCGGGCGCGGCGGCCCAGCGAAAATCACCGTGATTTGGCGGCAGCGGCGGGCGGTGCTAGAGCCAGCCGCATGACCGAACCTTGTTCAGATCAGACCGCGCTGGTGCTGTTCTCCGGTGGGCAGGATTCCGCAACCTGCCTCGCCTGGGCGCTGTCGCGCTACGCCCGCGTCGAGATGATCGGCTTCGACTACGGCCAGCGCCACGCCATCGAACTGGGTTGCCGCGACAAGCTGCTCGACGGCTTCCGCGCGCTCAAGTCCGAATGGGCGGCGAAGCTCGGCGACAGCCACACGCTCGAAATCCCGACGCTGAGCGCGATCTCCGACACCGCGCTGACCCGCGACGTCGCGATCGCGATGGGCGCCGACGGCCTGCCGAACACCTTCGTGCCGGGCCGCAACCTGATCTTCCTGACCTTCGCGGCAGCGCTGGCCTATCGCCGCGGCATCGCCGACATCGTCGGCGGGATGTGCGAGACCGATTACTCCGGCTATCCCGACTGCCGCGACGACACCATCAAGGCGCTGCAGACTGCGATCAGCCTCGGCATGGCGCGCGACGTCAACTTGCACACGCCGCTGATGTGGCTGGACAAGGCCGATACCTGGCAGCTCGCGCACGATCTCGGCGGCGCCGCTTTGGTCGATCTGATCCGCGAGCATTCGCACACCTGCTATCTCGGCGAACGCGGCGCGCGGCACGACTGGGGCTATGGCTGCGGCGAATGCCCGGCCTGCGCGCTGCGCGCCAAAGGCTGGCGCGAATATCAGGCGCGCGCGGGCTAGCGTCGCGGCGCCGTCATCCGAACCATCCCGGCGTATGATAGACTTCCGCCGCGGCCGTCGCGATCATCGGCCGAGATCGACAACCCGGCGAACGACGTGTCCCACACCCGACTGAATCTGCGCGCCGCGATGCGCCTCGGGCGCTGGGCGCTCGCGCTCGTCTTTCTGGCGATCGTGCCGGCAGCGGCGGCCGGTTGCGCGACCGAGGCGTCGCCCGCCGACGAACGCTTTGCGGCGGTGACGGCGTTGTTCGACCACGAGATTGCCACCGGAAAGATTCCCGGTGCGGTGGTGCTGATCGAGCAGCGCGGCAAGCCGGGCTATCTGCGCTGCTTCGGCGTCCGCGACACGACGCGGCGCAGTCCGATGACGCCGGACACGATCTTCGCGCTGCATTCGATGACCAAGCCGATCACCAGCGTCGCGGCGATGATGCTGATCGACGCCGGCCGCTTGTCGCTCGACGATCCGGTGTCGAAATACATTCCGGCCTTCGCCGATGTCATGGTCGGCGTCGAATCCGTCGCGGACAATGGCAGGCCCGTGCTCGAACGCGTGCCGCCGCGCCGGCCGCCGACGATCGCGGATCTGATGCGGCACACGTCGGGCATCACCTACAGCTACATCGGCGGGCCGCTGATCCGGCAAGCCTATCGCGACGCCGGCATCTTCGCCGGGGCGTTCGACAATGCGGTGTTCGCCGAGCGGATCGCGCGGTTGCCGCTGGCGCGGCAGCCCGGCACGCTGTGGCGCTACGGCCATTCCACCGATGTGCTCGGGCGGATCATCGAGATCGTCTCCGGCCAGTCGCTGTACGCGTTCGAGAAGCAGCGGATCTTCGATCCGCTCGGCATGACCAGCACGAAGTACGTGCTCGACAGCGACGACGAACGCGCCCGGATGGCGGAGCCGCTGCCGGGCGATACGGTTCTGGTGGTGTCCGAGCGCAAGCGCCGCGCCCATCCGGAATGGCAGTCCGGCGGCGGCGGCCTGGTCTCGACCATCACCGACTATGCGCGCTTCGCCCGGATGATCCTCAGCGGCGGCGAGCTCGACGGTCGGCGCTATCTGAGCGCGGCGGCGTTCAAGGCGATGACCACCGACCAGATCGGGCCGGGGTCGGGCGTCGAGCGCGACTACTTCTATTTCCCAGGCGACGGCTTCGGTTACGGCTACGGCATCGCCGTCCGCACCGATCCGGGCGAGGCGAAACCGCCGCCGCCGGGCTCGATCGGCGAGTTGAAATGGGACGGCGGCAGCGGCACCTATTTCGGCGTCGACCCGAAGCTCGGCGTGATCACCATCCTGATGCAGCAGACCGAGCAGGAACGCGGGCGGATCGTGCCGGCGTTCAAAAAGCGCGTCTACGACGGCTTGGCCGCCAGCGACTGAATCAGCGAGCGCCGGCCGGCGAAGGTGGTCCACGCCGACAGCGCCATCCGGCCCTTGATGCTCATCGCCCGTTCCAGCGTCAGCAGCGGCTCCGGCTCGCAGCCGAGCCGCTTTTTGTAGTCGTAGCCGCCGGCGCCGAGATCGAATTTGCGCACGCCGTTCTCGATCAGCCAACGGATGATCTCGCTCGCCAGCACGATGCCGGGCGAGCAGCGATTCCATTGCTCGCCGAGATGGGCGAGCCGCACCGTGGTGCAGGTCTGCTGATGCAGCAGGCTGTAGGCGATCGCCACCACGGTGTCGCCCGACTCCAGCACCGACAACATCGCGAAGCGATGCGCGACGCCGCGCTCGAACACTTCGCGGTAGAAATTCGAATAGGCCGGCTGGTCGAGCACGTAGCGCTTGCCGCGCGCGCAGATCCGCGCGCGCTGGAAGCGGTCGAGCCGGTCGAGCAGATGGCTGGCCTCGACGTCGTCGGTGATCATCCGGGCGGTGGCGCCGCCGAGCGCGTCGAGCGCGCGATGATGCTGGCGCAGCGCCTTGCGGAATTTGCGCGGGCGCGCGGCGAGATAGTCGTCCCAGCTCGCCGGCAGCGCGGTGACGTTGCGCACCGAGCCCGGCGAGGTGCCGGGTAGCATCGCCAGCGGATTGGCGCGGCCGTTGATGAAGCGGGGCAGGTTGCACAGCCGGATCACGTCGACCGGCGGAAGCGCGGCGAGCACCGCGTCGAAAGCCTCGGCGGCCGCGGCCGGCGTCGCGGGCGCCGCCGGGCCGAGCAGCGGAAAGCCGTAGTCGGACACGGACAGGTCGGCGAATTCCACCAGCGTCAGGCCGAAGAACCGGCGCAGCACCAGCGGCAGCAGCATCGCGATCTCGCCGCGGACGCTGTCGCGCACGGTGATCAGCAGCGGTTCGACGTCGGCGGAGGGCGCCAGCACTTTGAGCCAGGGCGCCAGCCAGTTGGCGGATTGGAACGGCGTCACCGCCGCCTGCGGACCGAGCGCCGCGGCGCGGCTGAGAAAGCGCCCGACATCGCGGGTGGATTCGGCGACGTAACGGTCGGTCGCGTCGGCCGCCCATCCGATGGTTCGTTCGCAGGCTTCGATCTGCAACATCGACACTCAACTCGCTGCAACCGCCGGAAACTCGATGTCCGACCAAAGCGGCAGAATGACGGAGATTTCGCCCTTATTCGTTGATCGCGTTCAGTTCTGGAGCGGTTTTCGGATGGCAACGTTAACGAGGCTTGTGCCGATTGCACGACACCGCGGCCCATCGCCCGCCGAGCCGGGCGGAACAGGGTTAAGCGCGGTATCGAGGGCCGATGCTTCGACGGATCACGCCGGTTCGAAATCGTCGGGGCGCAGTTCGATCGGGCGGCCATGCGGGGTGCGATCGGCGGCGTGGTCCCACGCCGCGCGATAACGCAGCTGGGTCGCCGCGCTGGCGACGCCCTTGTCGGCGACCATCCGCTCCAACGTCGCCAGCCAATGCCGGTAGTAGGTGTCGCCGCTGTCCGGATCGCCGCGCTGCTGCGCGCGTTTGATCTCGTCGGCGAGCGCCGCCGCCCATTCCGGCCAGCTGAACAGGCCGCGCGCGTGCAGCGTCACCGCCATCGCGAAGGCGTGCGCTTCCCACGGCTCGCGAAACACCGGGCCGTCATCGTCGCGCGGCAGGCCGGGGACGGCGTCGGCGGCGAGCGCCGCGGCGCGGGCATCGACGCTCATCAGGCCGGCTCCAGATAGCTGTCCCAGGCATCGACCGAGACGCGCAGCCCCGGCTCGGCATCGTCGCCCCAGATCTCGCGGCCGTCGAATGTCACGGTGTACAGAAATTGCGGCTGCTCGCCGGCGCCGCGCGCGTTGCTGTCGGGGAAGACGTGCGCGCCGTGCAGCAGTTCGATCACGCCGACATGGCCGCGGACGTAGCGCGGCAGCCTCGTGTGGCCGCGCGGGTGGATGGTTCTGGTGCGGACGCGGTCGCCGATCTTGAACCGGGCCGGCGCGGCGGAGGGCCGGTCGGTCGGGCCGCCGCGCGCCAGCATCGGCGCGACGTCGGCGGGCGGCAGCGCGGCGACCTCGCGGCGCGGATGCAGCGGCTGGCCCGCCGCGATCTCGTCCGCCGTCACCAGCCCGCGTTCGGCCATCAGCTGTTCGAGCCCGGCGAGCCAGATCTGGTAGTAGCTCTTCGACAGATGTTCGGCCGGCGAGCGGTTCTCGCGGGCGAACCGCGACATGTCGATGTTCCAGCCGCCGGGCCGCGCCATCGCCAGCGTCAGCGCGAAGGCGCGCCGCTCCCATGGCGCGTGGAACGCCGGCTCGTTCGGTTCGGGGACGACCGGGCCGAAGCCGTCCATCCCGCCCATGTCGTGCGCGCCGTCCATCACGCCACCTCCGTCGGCGCGCAAGCGAGCCCGGTGCCGATCATGCTGTCGCGGGTGACGAGATCGGCGAGGCGCTCCTCGCTGAGGCCCTCGCTGCCGGCGGGCCGCATCGGGATCACCAGATAGCGGATCTCCGCGGTCGAATCCCACACCCGGATCGCGGTGTCGTCCGGCAGCGTGACGCCGAAATCGGCCAGCACCGCGCGCGGTTCCTTGACGGTCCGCGACCGGTACGGCGCGGATTTGTACCAGACCGGCGGCAGGCCGAGCACCGACCACGGATAGCAGGAGCACAGCGTGCACACGACCATGTTGTGGGTCGCCGGCGTGTTCTCGACCGCGACGATGTGTTCGCCCTGGCGGCCGGAATAGCCGAGCTCGGCGATCGCGGCGGTGGCGTCCTGCAGCAGCCGCTCGCGATAGGCCGGATCGCTCCACGCCTTCGCCACCACCCGGGCGCCGTTGCGCGGCCCGACCTTGGTTTCGTAGGTCTCGATCAACAGGTCGAGCGCGGCCGGATCGACATAGCCCTTCTCGGTGAGGATGGTCTCGAGCGCGCGGACCCGCAGCTCGGTCTCCGACAGCTCGGAATGGTCGTGATCGTGGTGGTGGTCGTGATGATGATGGTCTGACATGGGCTGAGGATAGGCGGAAGTCGCGCGAGCTGTCGAGCCGGGACTCTGCTAACCTCGCCGCATGCTCTCGCTCCCGCGCGCCATCGCTGTCCTCGGCCTGGTTCTGATCGGCATCGTCGTGCTGATGACGGGCGAATTGTGGGCCGCCAACGGGCCGTATTCGGTCGACGCCGCCGACATCTCGGAACTCGGCTCCTGCAAGCTGGAAAGCTGGCTGTCGAGCGCGACGAATACGGACTTCTCGGCCGTCGCCAACCCGTCCTGCGTGGTCGGTCTCGGCAAGCCGGTCGAGCTTACGCTGCAGGCCAATCGCGGCCGCAGCGACGGCGAGTGGGGCACGACGCTGTCGCCCAAGGCCAAGACCGTGATCGTTCCGACCGCGATCGGCCGGTTCGGCGTGTCGATCGAGGGCGGCGGCTCGTTCGATGCGCTGACCGGCGCCAACACCGTGGTGTTCGCGGTGGTGCCGGCGACCTACCGGCTGTCGGAGACGATGCGGGTCAACATCAACAGCGGCTGGTTCTGGGACCGCGTCATCGATCAGCATTATTTCAGCTACGGCGTCGGCTTCGACTGGAAGTTCACCGACACGCTGCAACTGACGCTGGAAGCGTTCGGCCTGTCGGGCGCGTCCGACACCGTCGGCAAGGTCCGGCCGCGCGCCCAGGCCGGCCTGCGCTATCGGCCGAACGAAATCTTTTCGGTCGACCTGATCGTCGGCCACAACATCACCGGCGAGAACGCGCGCTGGATCACGCTCGGCACCACCGTGCGGTTTCCCGAGGCGTTCCGATAGAGTTTTGCCGATCGGACGCTTGGCGCTCTCCGCAAAATGTCCCACCATCTCCGAAACAACATGGGGAGGGCGAATTGACGGAGTTCGTGACCATCGAGCGGGGGCTCGGGCCGGAGGGGCGCGTCGCCATGGTGCGGTTCGACCGCGGCGACGGCATCAACGCGCTGTCGCCGGAGGCGATGCGGCAATTGACCGACGCCGCGCGCAGCTTCGAGGACGACGGCGACACCTCCGTCGTCGTGCTCACCGGCGGCGCCAAGGCGTTCAGCGCCGGCTTCGATCTGAAGGACCCGGAAGGCCGTCGCCGCGCCGAGATGGATCTCGGCGCGCTGCGCCGGCATCTCAAGCTCGGGCCACGGCTGACCCGGGCCTGGCAGGAGATGGAGCAGATCACCATCGCGGCGATCGAGGGCTTCTGCATCGGCGGCGGCGTGGCGCTGGCGGTCGCGCTGGATTTCAGGGTGATGGCACGCGACGCGCATCTGCGCGTGCCGGAGATCGGGCTCGGCATGAACATGAGCTGGCAGAGCGTGCCGCGGATGCTGCATCTGATCGGCCCGGCGCGTACCAAGCAGGCGGTGATCCTCGCCGACGACAGGATCGGCGCCGACGCGGCCTACGAATGGGGCCTGGTCGAGCATCTGGCCGAGCCGGGGCAGGCGGCGGCCGTCGCGCGGGCGTTCGCCGACAAGGTCGCGGCGCAACCGCCGATGTCGGTGACGATGACCAAGCTGACCGTCAACCGCCTGGCGCATGCGCTGGACGATCTCGCCAGCCACATGGATCTCGACCAGTTCGCATTGACTGGCATGAGCGAAGATCACCGCGAAGGCGTCGCCGCTTTTTTGCAGCGCCGCAAGCCGAGATTTCACGGAAAGTGAGCAGCGCCGGCGCGGCCGCCGCGCTAGGATGCGTTCAAACGAAACGGGAGGGTTCGATGATCACCACGATCGTGCAGTTCGCACTGTCCGAGCCGATCAGCCTGGAGGAGGCGGCCAAGCGGTTTCGCAGCAGCGCGCCGAAATATCAGAAGATGCCCGGGCTGATCCGCAAGTACTACATCCGCTCCGAGGACGGCAGCACCGCGGGCGGCGTGTATCTGTGGGAGTCGCGCGAAGCCGCGGAGCGGGTCTATGCCGGCGAATGGCGGGCGCGGGTGGCGCAGCTCTACGGCGCCGAGCCGGTGATCTCGTGGTTCGACAGCCCGGTGATCGTCGACAACGCCTCCGGCGGCGCAATCACCGCCGCGGCGTGACGCGTCACTGTCGGCGATTAGTTGCCGCTGAACGACGAACCGAGCGCAGCGCCGATGCCGATCACGAGACAGCCGCCCGCGGCGTAAGCGAGATATTCCGGGTGGTTGCAGAATAGCGGCGATGCCCCGCAGGCGCTGACCGCCCAGGCTGTGCCGTTGTAGATCTGCTGATGGGCAGTGAAGAACGTCGCCGCGGCCGTGCCCAGCACCACGGCTGCGAATATGAAAATGCCTGCCATTGTCTGGTTCTTGTCTCTCGGAATCGATCGGGTCGGGCGCGGATGATGCGCGAACATCGAAGCTCGATCAATTCGTTGTGTTCCGAGTAGTTGAAGGTCGCTGCACGTGAGGTCGGCGATCGCAGCGGACTTTCACGTGTCGCTTCGGCTTTCATGACAATTCGATGATTGCAACTGTTAAGCTCTACCGCCACATCCCGCGCATCCGTGCGCCGATGTCGATCGGCGGCGCCTGCCGGGTCGGATAGCCGGGCGAGGCGGCGGCTTTCGGCCAGCTCGCGCGTTCGAACAGGCCGAGCAGCCGGTCGGGAATGAAGCGGCTGCGCGCCGCGTAGACGTGGCGGTCGCCCATCGCGTTCTGGCCGTGGGTGAAGAAGCGCTGCGGCACCACGAGATGCAGGTCGTCCTTCGCCCGCGTCATCGCCACGTAGAGCAGGCGGCGCTCCTCCTCGATCTCCGCCGAGGTGCCGGTGCCGAGATCGGACGGCATGCAGCCGTCGACGACGTTGAGCACGAACACCGACTTCCATTCCTGGCCCTTGGCGGAATGGATCGTCGACAGGATCAGATAGTCCTCGTCGAGCATCGGCACGCCGGCCTGATCGGAGGTGGCGTCCGGCGGATCCAGCGTCAGTTCGGTGAGGAAGCGTTCGCGCGACGGATAGCCCGAGGCGATCTGTGCGAGTTGCACCAGATCGGCGCGCCGCGTCACCGCGTCGTCGTGAATCCGGTCGAGATGCGGCTCGTACCACAGCCGCGCGCGTTCGATCTCGGCCGGCCAGCCTGCGGTGCCATCGCGCAGCTCGCCGACCGCGTCGACGAAGTCGCCCCAGTCGGGCGCGCGCGGCGGCGCGGGCAAATGGGCGAGGGCGGTGAGCGGATCGGCGGCGGAGCCGATCGCGTCGAGCGTCTTCTGCGCCGAGGCCGGGCCGACGCCCGGCATCAGCAGCAGCACGCGGAAGCCGGCGACGCGGTCGCGCGGGTTCTGCACGAAGCGCAGCAGCGCCAGCATGTCCTTGACGTGCGCGGCGTCGAGAAACTTCAGGCCGCCGAACTTGACGAACGGGATGTTGCGGCGGGTCAGTTCGAGTTCGAGCGGCGCCGAATGCGACGAGGTGCGGAACAGCACCGCCTGCTGCTTCAGCGTGGTGCCGCTCTCGCGGTGTTCGAGCACGCGTTCGACGATGTAGCGCGCCTGATCGGCCTCGTCGCGGACGGCGACCAGCTGCGGCGGCGATCCGGTGGCGCGGTCGGTCCACAGATTCTTGGTGAAGCGCTCGGCGGCGAGATCGATCACGCCGTTGGCGGCGCCGAGGATGGCTTGCGTGGAGCGATAGTTGCGGTCGAGCGTGACGATGCGGGCGGGCGGGCTGAACGCCTTCGGGAAGTCGAGAATGTTGCGCACCGTGGCGGCACGAAACGAATAGATCGACTGCGCGTCGTCGCCGACCACGGTGAGGCCGCGTCCGTCGGGCTTGAGCCCGAGCAGCACCTGCGCCTGCAGCGCGTTGGTGTCTTGATATTCGTCGACCAGCACGTGGTCGAAGCGGCTGCCGATCTCGTCGGCCAGCGCCGGCTCGGTCATGGTCTGCGCCCAGTACAGCAGCAGATCGTCGTAATCGAGCACGTTGTGGCGCTGCTTGGCGTCGACATAGGAGGCGAACAGCTGCTTCAGCTCCGCGGCCCAGCCAGCGCACCACGGATAATGCGCGCCGAGCACGACTTCGAGCGCAAGTCCGGCATTGACGCAGCGCGAATAGATCGACAGGCAGGTCGCCTTGGCGGGAAACCGGCTTTCGGTTTTCGAGAAGCCGAGATCGTGCCGGACCAGATTCATCAGGTCGGCGGAATCCTCGCGGTCGTGGATCGTGAACGACGGATCGAGCCCGATCAGCTCGGAATGTTCGCGCAGCAGCCGCGCGCCGATGCCGTGGAAGGTCCCGGCCCAGTTCAGCGCGCCGCCGCGCGCGCCGGCGGCATCGCCCATCACCCGGCGGGCGATCCGCTCGACCCGGCGGGTCATCTCGGCGGCGGCTCTCCGCGAAAACGTCATCAGCAGGATGCGGTGCGGATCGGCGCCGTTCACCACCAGATGCGCGACGCGGTGCGCCAGCGTGTTGGTCTTGCCGGAACCGGCGCCGGCGATCACCAGCAGCGGCGGGCAGGGACCCGCCCCCACGCCGTGCTCGACGGCGCAGCGCTGCTCCGGATTGAGGCCGTCGAGATAGGTTGCGGGCAAGGACACGAATCAGCGCCTGTCGGGATGAAGTCCGGACGCTCCACGATTCCTGCTTTGTTCGCAACGCCGATCACGCCGCGGGGCGCGCATGGGCGCGTCATCCACGGAACTCGGGCACCCGTATCGAAAATGTCGCGCTGCCGTGGCTATGCTGGCGCGAGCGTTCGGCTATCCTCGCCAGCGGCGGTCGCGGATGAGCCGCGGTCGCCAGGCAAAGCAGTGGGCGCATCGCGCCGGTCGAACACGCATGGGGGTAAGCTTGATGGCAAGACGATCCATTCTCGTTGGGACCGCAGTTCTGGTCATGACCTCGGGTACGGCGATGGCGCTCGAACTCGACACGCTGTCGATCACGAGTGGCCAGCTGGTGATCACCGGCAAGACCAGCAAACCCAATCAGGAAGTCGAAGTCGTCGCCACCGGTGACAAGGTCAAGAGCTCGTCCTCGCGGCGCTTCCGGTTCTCGCTGTCGTATCTGCCGGAGACCTGCAAGCTCGACCTCAAATCGGGCGACGAGACGCTGAAGGACCGCGTGGTCGCCAATTGCGGCACCCGCGGACCCAAGGGCGAGGCGGGCGCGGCCGGCGCCGCCGGTCCGGCCGGCCCTGCGGGTCCGGCTGGTCCCGCCGGTCCCGCGGGCCCCACCGGTCCGGCAGGCCCGAAGGGCGACACCGGCCCCGCCGGTCCGGCTGGTCCTGCCGGTTCGGCCGGGCCCGCAGGCCCCGCCGGCGCCAAGGGCGAGCCGGGCGAGGCCGCCCCGAAGAACTGAGGCGACGGCCGGGGCCCGACCAGGCCCCGGCGTCACGATCCGTGATGCTCCAATCGCCGGCGACCACGCGAGGTGGCGCCGGCGATCTTTCGCATGCGGCGCCGCCAATGCGTGCGCCGACCGCGCCGCGTAGCGCCAGGCAAAGCAGCGTCCCGCCGGATCAGCCGCGCGCGTTCGACAGCGTGACGGATGGCAGCTCCCCGAACTTTCTTCGGTAGATGTTGGAAAACCGTCCGAGATGCGTGAACGCGTATCTCTCCGCAACGCCGGTCACGCTCGTCGTGGCGTCGGGCCACAACAGCGCGCGGCGGGTGGCGTTGAGCCGCAACTCCGCCATCAGCGCCATCGGTGATCGGCCGAACGCTTCGATGCAGCTCGAATGCAGCGTCCGCTCTCGCGTGCCGACTGCAACGCAGAGCTCGGCGATATCGGGGGGATCGTCCAATCTGTCGTGCAGAATTGCCAGAATCTGGCGGGCGATCCGAGCGCGGCTGTGCAGCGGCTCGATGATCTCGGCCGACGGAATCATGCCGAGGATGATCTGAAAGATACGCTCCTGAAGCTGCGGTGCTGCGCGACGCAGTGCACTTTCCGAGTAGGACGCAAACCGCTCGAGCAGAGTTGCCAGCGCGTGCGCACGACGGCTCTGGTCTTCGGCGGGGACATACCAACGCGGCGACGGCAGATGGACGTTGAAGTCGTCCCTGCCACGGCGCGCCTGCATCCACTGCTCGATCGCGTGTACCGGCAGCACGGCGACCATCATGTCGGCACGACCCGTTGTGGCGAAGCCGATGTCGTCGCGACAGGTCGCGGCCATCAACTCTCCCCGCGAGACCGGCCTTCTGCGCACGTGCAGTGAACCTTCCGCCGACAGAGGCAGTCCGAACACCCATGTCCCGGCAGGCGCACAGCCGCTCTGCAGCACGCCGAGCGAGTATGACACGCGCGCAAACTGAAACTGGTCGAACACCAGCTGTGTCAACCGGCCGTGGAAACGACCGCGCCCGATCTGTTCGTAGTGCTGATTCCAGGCGATCGGGCCGACCGCCATGGCGTCGACATCGTCGAACGCGGTTTCGATGCGAGCGACCGGTGCAGGCAATTGCGGCGACATGGACAATCACTCCGACCGACGATGGCCTCGCGGGTAGTATGACGGTCATGCTGCAGAAAGTGGATAGTCATTTTCACGTTTTGCAGAATTCGGATAGTTGACGAATGTGTTTGATCCTATCGTGAGCCGCCACGGCGATTAGCTGCGGCTGCGCGGCGATACCAGTCACGATTGCTGACGTATCGGGTGGGGGACGACGATGACGCCACGCCATTCATTGTTATTGCGACAGGTTCGCATCCTGATCGGCACATCTTGGATCGGATGCACGGCGCTCGCCGGGGCGGCGACCGCGCAACGTGTCGACGCCGCGACGCTCCTCGACGACGATTTGCAAACCAGGATATCGCCATGAAACACTCGCTCACGCTATCTTCGTTGCTGGTCGCCGGCTTTGCGGCCATGGCGACCGAGCCGGCCGCGGCCGCGGTGTATTGCCAGTATGTCGGCTATCCGGTGGGCTGCGTGGTCAGGCCGGGCGTGGTGCTGCGTCCACGACCAGCGGTCCGTGCCGTCGTGACGCCAGGGGTCGGGGCGCCCGGCGTGGGCGTGCGTCGCGGAACGCCCGCCAACCGGGGCGGTCCGGTCAACCGCGTCGGCCGCCGCTGATCGGCATTTGCGCTGGGTTCGGCCGTCCAATCATCCGGGCGCGTCGTTCGCTTGTGCCGGTCGACCATCGTCCCCGCGACTATGATCAACCTGACTATCATCAAGAGGCGACATGTCATGACATCCGCTCGGCTATGTCTCGCAACGATCCTGCTGATTGCTAGCGCCTCGCAATCGGTCGATGCGCAGCAGTACAAGATGCAGACGCCGATCCCTCCGGGCATCGCTATTCCCGATAAGGTGGATACGCGACTCGGGACGTTGAAGTTCTTCGATGGCTTTCCCGACGATGCCACGGTCGAGAAGCTGTACGACAATCTGGATTTCCAGCGCGCCGTGCAAGCCTATCTGCTGGCACTGGCGCCGGTCAGCCAAGTGGCGAACCGAAAGGGCATTGCCGGCCTCGGACCGATCAATCGCACGGTGCCGATCTTCCAGGACCGGATGGATTCGAAGTCGCTGTTCCTGACCCCGAACAACAACACGCCCTACACGTGGTTCTGGCTCGATCTGCGCGACGGACCGCTGGTGCTCGAAGTGCCGCCCAAGGTGCTCGGCGCGATCGACGACATGTGGTACAATTATGTAATCGATCTGGGATTTTCCGGTCCCGACAAGGGGCAGGGCGGCAAGTATCTGCTGGTGCCACCGGGCTACAAGGGCGACATTCCCGCCGGCTACTTCATCGTCAGGCCTGCGACCTTCAGTGTCTGGGTGCCGTGGCGCTCGTTCCTGGTCGACGGCGATCCGAAGCCGGGCGTCGATCTGGTCGAACAGCACACCCGGATCTATCACCTGAAGGATGCCGCCAATCCGCCGAAACTCGACTTCGTGCACGTCTCCGGCAAGGCGTTCAGCACGCTGGCGCCGGCTGATTTCACGTTCTGGGAGTATCTGAACCAGGTCGTGCAGGAGGAGCCGACCGACCCGGTCGATCCGGTCACGCTCGGCCTGTACGCGTCGATCGGCATCCAGAAGGGCAAGCCGTTCGCGCCGGATGCGCGGATGAAGGCGATCCTGACGGAGGCGGCGCTGGTGGGCGACGCGAGCGCGCGGGCGATCAACAGCCGGCTGCGGATCAAGGAGAGCTACTACTATCCCAACAGCGCCTGGCGCACCGGGTTCTTCGGCGGCTACAAATTCGAAGACAACGGCGCCCGCATTCTCGACGCCTATTCGGCGTTCTTCTTCTACGCCACCGGCGTGACCCCGGCGATGGACTCCAAGACGGTCGGCGAGGGGTCGCAGTACATGGGGGCGTTCGTCGACAGCAAGAGCCGCCCGCTCGACGGCGGCAAGACCTACCGGCTCCATTTGCCTCCGAACATTCCGGTCAAGCAATTCTGGTCGGTAATCGTCTACGACAACCAGACCCGATCGATGCTGCAGACCGACCAGCGCTGGCCGGCGGCGACCAGTCAGGACCCGAAGCTTGCAGCCAACCCGGACGGATCGGTCGATGTCTATTTCGGCCCTAAGGCGCCGGCCGGCAAGGAGAGCAACTGGATCCAGACGGTGCCGGGCAAAGGCTGGAATACGCTATTCCGCCTCTATGGTCCGCTGCAGCCGTGGTTCGACAAGACGTGGCGCCCCGGTGAGATCGAGGAGTTGTAGGACCGCGGCGAGGGGCAGCGTGTAGCTGCGATCGACCCGGCTGGTTGTTGATCTGGATCATGCCTTTTGCGCGACCGATGTTCCAGATTTCGTCGTCTCGATACATGCGTTGCGCCGACAAGATGGTCCAGACAGGTTGCTAGCAGCCTGTGTCCTGTTCGTTTCGTACCGAGGTCGTTACCATGAAGCGTCTAGCTGCTGCGATCGCGTCACTCTCGTTCATGGCTGTTCTGGCAATGCCTGCGAGCGCTCAGACGGCTGATGCGCCCGGCACGGTGTTTCCGACCGACCGCAGCGTGCTGCCGATCCCGGAGCCGAAATACCCGCACAGCACGGTGTTCGATGCACGGAATGCGACGCCGCCGCCGCGGTTCGAGGTCAAGGCGCCCGCCAACGCCCCCAATGTGCTGATCGTCCTGATCGACGACATGGGCTTCGGGCAATCGAGCGCGTTCGGTGGCCCGATCACCATGCCGACCGTCGAGCAGCTCGCCAACAACGGGCTGCGCTACAATCAGTTTCACACCACGGCGCTGTGCTCACCGACCCGGTCCGCACTGCTGAGCGGCCGCAACCACCACATGAACAATTTCGGGTCGATCGCCGAGACCGCGACGACGTTTCCCGGACAAACCGGGCAGCGCCCGAACAGCGTCGCCACGGTCGCCGAAATGCTCAGGCTGAACGGCTACAGCACGGCGCATTTCGGCAAGAACCACGAGACGGCGGCATGGGAAGTCAGCCCCTCGGGGCCGACCGACCGGTGGCCGACACGCCAGGGCTTCGACAAGTTCTACGGCTTCATGGGGGGCGAGACCAACCAATGGGCGCCGCTGATCTACGACGGCATGACGCAGGTCGAGCCGTCGAAGGACCCGGCCTACAATTTCATGACGGACATGACCAACAAGGCGATCGACTGGATGCAGTACCAGAAGTCGCTGACGCCCGATAAGCCGTTCTTCATCTACTTCGCGCCCGGCGCCACGCATGCGCCGCACCATGTGCCGAAGATGTGGATCGACAAATACAAGGGCAAGTTCGATCAGGGCTGGGACAAGCTCCGCGAGGAGACGCTGGCGCGCCAGATCCGGCTCGGCGTCGTCCCGCCGGATACCAAGCTCGCGCCCAAGCCCGAGGCCATCAAGGACTGGGCGTCGCTCGGCCCGGACGAAAGGAAACTGTTCGCACGGCAGATGGAGGTGTTCGCCGGATTCGGGGAATATGCCGACACCGAGATCGGCCGCCTGATCGGCGCCATCAAGGCGGCCGGCCAGCTCGACAACACGCTGATCTTCTACATCGTCGGCGACAACGGCGCGAGTGCCGAAGGCGGCATGAACGGGCTGTTCAACGAAATGACCTACTTCAACGGCGTGCAGGAGGGCGTCCAGGACATCCTCAAGCACTACGATGAACTCGGCGGCCCGATGACCTACAGCCACTATGCGGCAGGCTGGGCGGTCGCGGGCGACACCCCCTTCACGTGGACGAAGCAGGTCGCCTCGAGCTATGGCGGCACCCGCAACGGCATGGTGGTGCATTGGCCCAAGGGGATTGCGGCCAAAGGCGAGGTGCGCCCGCAATGGCACCACGTCATCGACATCGTGCCGACGATCCTCGAAGCGGCCAAGCTTCCCGAGCCGACCAGTGTGAATGGAACGCCGCAGACGCCGATCGAGGGCGTGAGCATGGCGTACAGCTTCGCCGCGGCCGATGCGCCGAGCACGCACACGACCCAGTATTTCGAGATCTTCGGCAACCGCGCGATCTACAACGACGGCTGGCTGGCCGGCACCATTCACCGCGCCGCTTGGGAAACCAAGAACCGCAGGCCGCTCGAACAGGACATCTGGGAGCTGTACGACACCCGCTCCGACTTCAGCCTGACCAAGGATCTGGCCGCACAGAATCCGGAGAAGCTGAAACAGCTTCAGGAGCTGTTCCTGTCGGAAGCCGTGAAGTACTCGGTGCTGCCGCTCGACGACCGGACGTTGGAGCGTCTCAACCCGGCCATGGTCGGTCGGCCCGACCTGATGGCCGGTCGCACGTCGCTGACCGTGCACGAAGGCATGATCGGAATGTCCGAGAACGTCTTCATCAATACCAAGAACAGGTCGCACGCCATCACCGCCGACGTCGACATCCCGAAGGGCGGCGCCAACGGGGCGATCCTCGCGCAGGCGGGGCGGTTTGGCGGCTGGAGCCTGTACCTGAAGGACGGCAAGCCGACCTACACCTACAACTTCCTGGGTCTGCAGCGGTTCACGATCGCCGCCAAACAGAGCCTGCCGGCCGGCAAGTCCACGATCCGCTTCGAATTCGCCTATGACGGCGGCGGTGTCGGCAAGGGCGGGGTGGGCACGCTGTTCGTCAACGGCAAGAGCGTCGCCACCGGCCGGATCGATCGGACCGAATGCTGCGGCTACTCCGCGGACGAAGGCGCCGATGTCGGTGCCGACGAGGGCACGCCCGTCACCGAGGCCTACAAGGTGCCGTTCAAGTTCACCGGCAAGATCATCGCCGTGACGATCGACCTCAAGGACATCAAGAAGGCCGATGCCGACGAGGCCGCGCAGGCCAGGAAGGCCGCCGCGGTGAAGAAGGGGCTGTCGGACTGATCGACCCGGCGGACATCCGGATTGCCGACGTCCGAACTGGGCGTGCGACGACGCGGAGTTGCGATCAATGAAGCTTGTGAATCACCAGTGGGGCCAGGGCAAAGCGATGCGGCGCGATGGATCTGAAGATGGACTTCGTTGTTGGCGACGCTGGCTGAGCGTCGGTGCGCTGGGCGCTCTGTTGGCGATGCCAACCCAGATCGCGCGCGCCGACGAGGCCGGCGTGTCGTTCTGGCTGCCCGGACTGTTCGGTAGCCTCGCCGCCGTTCCACAGACTCCGGGCTGGTCGATGGGAGCCGTCTACTATCACACCTCGCTCAAGGACTCGGGGTCCGTGGCCGCCGCGAAGCAATTTCAGATCGGCAGGTTCTCGCCGACGGTCAACATCAGCCTGAACGCGAATCTGAATGCGCAGGGCGATCTGACGATTCTGTCGCCGACCTACACCTTCGCGACGCCGGTGCTGGGCGGACAATTGGCGATCGGCCTGACCGGGATGTTCGGCCGCACCAGCGTCGGGATCGACGGCATGCTGACGACTGGGTTCGGTCAATTCTGGCATACGCGGACGGGAAGCATCTCGGACTCGCTCACCTCGGTCGGCGATCTCTACCCGATCATGTCGCTGAAGTGGCACAACGGCGTGCACAACTGGATGGTGTATGCGACCGGCGACATTCCGGTCGGCGCCTACAGTCCGGGCCGTCTCGCCAATCTCGGGATCGGTCACGGCGCGATCGACGGCGGCGGCGGCTACACCTATCTCGACCCTGCGGCGGGGTACGAAGTCTCCGGCGTCGCCGGCTTCACCTACAATTTCAAGAATCCGGACACGCAATATCGCAGCGGCATCGATTTCCATTTCGACTGGGGGGCATCGAAGTTCCTGTCCAAACAGGTCTTCGTCGGCCTTGTCGGCTACGCGTATCAGCAGATCTCCGACGACAGCGGCGGCCTGCCGATCCTCGGCGGCTTCCGGTCCCGTGTGGTCGGCGTCGGTCCGCAGATCGGCTACATCTTTCCGATCGGCGACCTGCACGGCTATCTGAATCTCAAAGGCTACGGCGAGTTCGCTGCGGCCAACCGGCCGTCCGGCTGGAATACGTGGCTGACATTCGCCGTGTCCGCGGCGCCGCCGGAAAGCACCGTCGCGCCGACCAAACATCCGATCACGAAGTGACATCGAGAGTGAGGTCCGGCGCCGCCGTGGGGTAGGGCGGTGCCCCCCGGCGTGGGGGCTCTGCCATCATTCGCGACGATGGTCGGCACGTCGGTCCGGTCGTTGCGTTCGAGGATTTGGCGATTGGCGCGCAAGCGGCGAACGGCCGGTGGCAAGGCGACGAAGGCGGCAGCGGCCGCGAAAGCTGCTGCGCGGCCGCTGCCGCAAGCCGTCGGGGCAGGCCGACCCGCTGGGGGCTCGCGGTGGAGAGCTTCGGCGGTCGCCGTCGCCGCGCTCGCCGTGCTGGTGGGGGCGGGCCTCGTCTTCCATGGGCTGGAGAGACGTGGAGAGACGCCGACGACAACGCCGACGTCGGCCGCCTCCTTCGTCGGCAGTGACGGTTGTGCGGGCTGTCACCAGACCGAGGCCCGGCTGTGGGCCAAGTCGCAGCACAAGGCCGCGATGCAGCACGCCACCGAGGGCTCCGTGCTCGGCAACTTCGACAATCAGTTGGTCGAGCATTTCGGCGTTCGGTCGCGTTTCTTCCGGCAAGACGGCAAGTTCATGGTGGAGACCGACGGGCCGGACGGACAGCTGGCGACGTTCGAAGCCAAGTACACGTTCGGGATCGATCCGCTCCAGCAATACCTCGTCGAATTTCCGGACGGGCGCCTGCAGGCGCTGTCGGTCGCCTGGGATGCGCGGCCGAAGCACAAGGGCGGGCAGCGCTGGTTTCACCTCTACCCGGGCGAGCGCATCGCCCACGACGACGCGCTGCACTGGACCCGGCTGAACCAGAACTGGAATTTCATGTGCGCCGAATGCCATTCGACCGGCGTTCGCAAGAACTACGACGCCGCGTCAGATCGCTTCCGGACGACATGGGCCGAGATCAGCGTCGGCTGCGAAGCCTGCCACGGCCAGGGATCCGGTCACGTCGCTTGGGCCCATGCGCAACGGCGCTGGTGGCCGTTCGGACCATCGGACGACGCCACGATGGGGCTGCTGGTGCGCTACGCCGAACGCAACGACATCGCCTGGACGTCCGACCCGAAGACCGGAAATCCGGCACGCAGTTCGCCGCCGGCGACGCTTCGGACCGAAGTCGAATCCTGCGGGCTTTGTCACGCGAGGCGAGGGCCGTTGTCAGAGGACTGGGTGCCGGGCCGATGGCTGTCCGACACGCATGCGGTCTCACCGTTGAGCCGCGGCCTGTATCACGCCGACGGCCAGATGCGTGACGAGGTCTACAATTACGGCTCGTTCAAACAGAGCAAGATGTTCGCGGCCGGCGTGACCTGCAGCGACTGCCACGATCCGCACAGCGGCAAGCTGCGCCACGACGGAGACGATGTCTGCCTGCAGTGTCACGCCGCGGACAAGTTCTCGCGCGCCACGCATCATCGCCACGCCGCGGCACAGCCGGCGCTTGCTTGCATTGCGTGCCACATGCCGGCGCGGACCTACATGGGCGTCGACCAGCGGCACGACCACGGCTTCCGCATCCCGCGCCCGGATCTGTCGGCGCAGCTGCAGACGCCCAACGCCTGCAACGATTGCCATGCCGACCGGTCGTCCCGCTGGGCCGCCGACGCGATCGAGGCCTGGCATGGACCGAACCGCAAGGGTTTTCAGAGCTTCGCGCCGGCGTTCGCCGCGGCCTGGGGCGAGGGCGCCGATGCCTCCCGCCTGCTCGCTGCGGTCGCGGCCGATCCGGCGACGCCGGAGATCGCCCGCGCCACCGCGTTGGCGGAGCTCGGCGCATCTCCGTCGCCGCAAGCCCTCGAGCTCGCCAAGGCCGGATTGGCAAACCCCGATCCGATGGTGCGGATCGGCGCACTCGATCTGCTCGAAGGCGTCCCGCTGCCGCAGCGATGGGCGGCGGCCGCTCCGCTGCTGTCGGATGCGGTTCGTGGCGTGCGCCTTCGCGCAGTGTCGCTGCTGGCGGCGGTTCCGACCGAGCAACAGCCGGTGGCCGACCGGCCGCGGTTCGCTCAGGCCGCAGAGGAGTTTGTCGCCGCGCAGCGTCTCAATGCGGATCGGCCGGAGGCGCGATCGGCGCTGGGACGTTTCCTGCTGGCACGCGGGCAGGCGGCCGCCGCCGAGACCGAATACAAGGCGGCGCTGCGCCTCAGTCCGCACGATGCTGCTGCGGCGGTCAATCTGGCCGACCTGTATCGGCAAACCGGCCGCGACAGCGACGGCGAACGGGTGCTGCGCGAGGCGCTGACGGTCTCGCCGCAGGATGCCGGGCTGCACCATGGTCTGGGGCTGACCCTGGTGCGCCTGAAGCGGCCCGACGAGGCGATCGCGGAGCTTCGCCAGGCCGCCGAGCTGGACCCCGATCGGACTCGTTTCGCTTATGTCTACGCCGTCGCTCTGCACGCGGCCGGCCGTGTCGCCGATGCGATTGCCATCCTGAAACAGAGCGCCGCGCGACATCCGCGCGACCGCGACACGGTGATGGCGCTGGTCGCCTACAGCCGCGCCGCCGGGGATCTGGCGACGGCGCTCACATCCGCCGAACGCCTCGCAGCCGCTTTCCCGGACGACGCCAGCCTCGGTCGCCTGGTTCAGGACCTTCGCCGGCAATCGACCAGACCGACCTCGCGATGATGAGCGTGCCGGGAAGCACGGCGGAGCAAGGTGAGCCTCGGCTTGGCTTCTGGAGAGGTGTCGATCTGATGCGGGGGACCTTCGACCAGCGACGAAATCAAACCCGCACGCCGCCATCCGTAATTCGCATAAGGTATATTATGGAATATAAAGATAGACCAGTTTTGCCAGATGGTTGTCTGGCATTCCAGAACTTGTTTGGCGCCGCAGCGCTATCGGCGACGGTCCTCCGCAGTTGTTGTCCGGCTGCTGCCGCTGTCCGCGCGTCACAGCTGCTGTCGCTGGCTGCCTCTGGGCGCCACGGCATCATCGCACGTCTGTCGCGCCGTCTGTCGTCGGCGTCATCGCTCTGGCGTGCGTCGGCGGTCTCGGCTGAACCCAGAGCCGTGTCGTGTGGACTCGAACGGACGTCTGGACACCTTGCCGGCGTCCGGCCGCCGCCGATGCTCCGGTCAGCTTGCCGGTCGGCGGCTCCGGCGGTCCGCCGCGGTGGCTCGGCGCACCGGTCCGGGCCTCCGAATTCGGTCCTCGGATGTCAGATCGCTGCAAGGCCGTCCGCCGGTGCGGCGGTGCTTTGGTCGTAGCCGCCGGAAATCGCTTGACCCCGCCGGGCCGAAATGATGACCAGAGGACCGTCGACATGGGTCGGTTCTGACAACAAGAACACGTGGCAGGAGGAATCTCGATGAGCGTTTCGCGCAGGACGTTGTTGAAGGCATCGGCGGCGGCAGCCGCGCTGGGCGGCATCGGAGCGCCGTTCGTGGCACGCGCGGCGGAGGCCGAATTCGTCGCCAAATACGCCAACAACCTGCCCGACACCCATCCGCTCAACGTCCGCGCCCGCGAAATGTCGGCGGCGATCAAGGCCGAGACCAACGGCCGGTTCGACCTGCAGATCTTCCCGAACAACCAGCTCGGCTCCGACACCGACATGCTGAGCCAGATCCGCTCCGGCGGCGTCGAGTTCTTCACGCTGTCCGGCCTGATCCTGTCGACGCTGGTGCCGGCGGCCTCGATCAACGGCATCGGCTTCGCGTTCCCGGACTACGACACGGTCTGGAAGGCGATGGACGGCGACCTCGGCGCCTATGTGCGCGGCGAGATCAACAAGGCCGGCCTGATCGTGATGGACAAGATCTGGGACAACGGCTTCCGCCAGACCACGTCGTCGACCCGGCCGATCAACGGCCCCGAGGACTTCAAGGGCTTCAAGATCCGCGTGCCGGTGTCGCCGCTGTGGACCTCGATGTTCAAGGCGTTCGACGCCTCGCCCGCCTCGATCAATTTCAGCGAAGTCTATTCGGCGCTGCAGACCAAGGTGGTCGAAGGCCAGGAAAACCCGCTGGTGCTGATCTCGACCGCCAAGCTGTACGAAGTACAGAAGTACTGCTCGCTGACCAACCACATGTGGGACGGCTTCTGGTTCCTGGCGAACCGCCGGTCGTGGGAGCGGCTGCCGGCCGACATCCGCGACATCGTCGCCAAGAACATCAACGCCGCCGCCGTCAAGGAGCGCGAAGACACCGCCAAGCTGAACGCCACCGTGAAGGAAGAACTGACCGCCAAGGGCCTGATCTTCAATCAGCCGGCGGTGGCGCCGTTCCGCGACAAGCTGCGGTCGGCCGGGTTCTACGCCGAGTGGAAGGGCAAATACGGCGATCAGGCCTGGGCGCTGCTGGAGAAATCCGTCGGCAAGCTGGCCTGATCCAGCGCGATGGCTCACGCCGACATTCCGCAACTGGCGGCGGCCGAACCGCTCGAGGGTCCAACGCGCAAGTCGCTGACGAGCGCGCTGGAATCCGGGCTGGGTCTGCTGGTCGAGATCCCCGCGGCGCTTCTGGTGGTCGCGGAGATCGTCGTGCTGTTTGCCGGCGTGGTGTCGCGCTACGTGTTTCACAGCCCGCTGATCTGGTCGGACGAGCTCGCCTCGATCCTGTTCCTGTGGCTGGCGATGTTCGGCGCGGCGGTGGCGTTCCGCCGCGGCGAGCACATGCGGATGACCGCGCTGGTGGCGAGCGCTTCGCCGCGGCTGCGCGCGTTTCTCGATCTGGTGGCGATCTGCGCTGCGCTGGCGTTTCTCTTGCTGATCGCGGCGCCGGCGGCCGAATACGCCTATGAGGAGAGCTACATCACCACCCCGGCGCTGTCGCTGTCGAACAGCTGGCGGGCCGCGGCGCTGCCGGTCGGCACCGCGCTGATGGCGATGTTCGCGCTGCTGCGGCTGGTGCGGTTCGGCGACTGGCGGCTGGTGGCGACGGCCGCCCTCACCGTCGCCGTGCTGATCGGCGCGTTCTGGCTGGCGCAGCCGCTGCTGAAGCCGCTCGGCAATATCAATCTCTTGATCTTCTTCGTCGGCGTCGCGGGCTGTTGCGTGTTTGCCGGCGTGCCGATCGCGTTCGGATTCGGCCTGTCGATCTACGGCTATCTGGCGCTGACGACGCGGACGCCGCTGATGGTGCTGGTCGGCCGGATGGACGAGGGCATGAGCCATCTGATCCTGCTGTCGGTGCCGCTGTTCGTGTTTCTCGGCCTGTTGATCGAGATGACCGGGATGGCGCGGGCGATGGTGGCGTTTCTCGCCAGCCTGCTCGGCCACGTCCGCGGCGGCCTGCATTACGTGCTGGTCGGCGCGATGTATCTGGTGTCCGGCATTTCCGGCTCGAAGGCCGCCGACATGGCGGCGGTGGCGCCGGTGCTGTTTCCGGAAATGAAGGAGCGGGGCGCCAAACCGGGCGATCTGGTCGCCCTGCTCGCCGCCACCGGCGCGCAGACCGAAACCATTCCGCCGAGCCTGGTGCTGATCACCATCGGCTCGGTCACCGGCGTGTCGATCTCGGCGCTGTTCACGGGTGGCCTGTTACCGGGCGTGGTGCTGGCGATCACGCTGTCGGCGCTGGTGTGGTGGCGCTATCGCGGCGAGGACCTCAGCCACATCAAGCGCGCCAGCGGCAGCCAGATCGGCAAGACGCTGATCATCGCCCTGCCCGCATTGGCGCTGCCGTTCGTGATCCGCGCCGCCGTGGTCGAAGGCGTCGCCACCGCCACCGAGGTGTCGACCATCGGCATCGTCTATGCGGTGCTGGCCGGGCTGCTGATCTACCGCAAGTTCGATTTCAAGCGGCTGATGCCGATGCTGATCGACACCGCGGCGCTGTCCGGCGCGATCCTGCTGATCATCGGCACCGCCACCGGGATGGCCTGGGGCCTGACGCAGTCCGGCTTCTCGCGGTCGCTGGCGGCGGCGATGACCGGCCTGCCCGGCGGTCCGCCGACCTTCCTGGCGGTGTCGATCGTCGCCTTCGTCATCCTCGGCAGCGTGCTCGAAGGTATTCCGGCGATCGTGCTGTTCGGTCCGTTGCTGTTTCCGATTGCCCGCGCGGTCGGCATCCACGAGGTGCACTATGCGATGGTCATCATCCTGGCGATGGGCATCGGATTGTTCGCACCGCCGTTCGGCGTCGGCTATTATGCGGCCTGTGCGATCGGCCGGGTCGATCCGGCCGAGGGCGTTCGCCCGATCTGGGGTTACATGCTGGCGCTGCTGATCGGTCTGATCATCGTCGCCGCGGTGCCGTGGATCTCGATCGGATTTTTGTAAGGCGCGCGGGTCGCACGACGCGCCGCCATCGTGAAGTGAGAGGCAGGTCGTCATGAGTGCTCCGCAAGGCCATTACAGCATCGGGCTGGACAAGACGCCGGCGAATTACGTGCCGCTGTCGCCGCTGAGCTTCCTCGAGCGCACCGCCGCCGTCTATCCGGACCACACCAGCGTGGTCTACGAGGGCCGCCACTACACCTGGAAGGAAACTCGCGCCCGCTGCCATCGCTTCGCGTCCTGGCTGTCGCGCAGCGGCATCGGCCGCGGCGACACCGTGGCGGCGATGCTGCCCAACGTCCCGGCGATGTACGAGGCGCATTTCGCGGTGCCGATGGCCGGCGCGGTGCTGAACGCGCTGAACATCCGGCTCGACGCGCCGGCGATCGCGTTTCAGCTCGAGCACGGCGGCGCCAAAATCATCCTGGTTGATCCGGAATTCGCCGCGGTGATCGCCGACGCGCTGAAGCTGATGAAGGGGCCGAAGCCGCTGGTGATCGACGTCGACGACAAGATGTATCCCGGCCAGCACCATATCGGCGAACTCGAATACGAATACGCCGTCGCTTCGGGCGATCCGGGCTATGCCGGCGTCCGGCCGCAGGACGAATGGGATGCGATCGCGCTCGGCTACACTTCGGGCACCACCGGCAATCCCAAGGGCGTGGTGACGCATCACCGCGGCGCCTATCTCAACGCCGTCAGCAACATCCTCGCCGCCAATCTCGGCGCGCATCCGGTGTATCTGTGGACGCTGCCGATGTTCCACTGCAACGGCTGGTGCTTCCCCTGGACCATCGCCGCGGCAGCCGGCGTCAATGTCTGCCTGCGCAAGGTCGATCCGGCGAAGATCTTCGACCTGATCCCGCGCCACGGCGTCACCCACATGTCCGGCGCGCCGATCGTCTACAATTCGCTGATCAACGCGCCCGAGGCGCCGAAGGGCGCGGCCGCGCGCCCGGTCGTCGGGCTGATCGCCGGCGCGGCGCCGCCGGTCGCGGTGCTGGCCGGCGCCGAGCAGGTCGGCATCAAGCTGACCCACGTCTACGGCCTGACCGAAGTCTACGGCCCCGCCTCGGTCTGCGCCGAGCAGCCCGGCTGGGACGACCTGCCGGTCGCCGAGCGCGCCCAGCTCAAGCGCCGCCAGGGCGTGCCCTACCCGCTGCAGGAAGCCGTCACCGTGCTCGATCCCGAGACGATGCAGGAAGTGCCGCGCGACGGCGAGACCATCGGCGAGGTGATGTTCCGCGGCAACATCGTGATGAAGGGCTATCTGAAGAACGAGAAGGCCACCAAGGAGGCGCTCGCCGGCGGCTGGTTTCACACCGGCGATCTCGGCGTGCTCGACGAGCACGGCTACGTCATCATCAAGGACCGCTCCAAGGACATCATCATCTCCGGCGGCGAGAACGTTTCCTCGGTCGAGGTCGAGGACGTGCTGTACAAGCACCCGGCCATCCTGTTCGCCGCGGTGGTCGCCAAGCCCGACCCGAAATGGGGCGAAGTGCCCTGCGCCTTCGTCGAACTGAAAGACGGCGCCAGCGCCACCGAAGCCGAAATCATCGCCTACTGCCGCGAACATTTGCCCGGCTTCAAGACGCCCAAGAGCATCGTGTTCTCGTCGATCCCGAAGACCTCGACCGGCAAGATCCAGAAATTCATGCTGCGCGATCAGGTGAAGTCGGCGAAGGCGATCAGCGAGTAGTCACTTCACCTCATTCCGGGCAGACGCGCGCCGCGGCGGGACGGCCTCACGTTCGTCATTCCGGGGCGCGAGCGAAGCTCGCGAGCCCGGAATCCATACGCCGCAGCGGCGCGGCGACGCAGGGCGCTCGTCCAACCGCCTCCATCAAGTCGCTGGCTTCTGGGGTTATGGATTCCGGGCTCGCGCTTCGCGCGCCCCGGAATGACAGATGAGAGGCTCGTACACGCTATTGCTGGTCGTGGCGAGTAGTTGCAAGGCTCGCGAATCTTCGCGGCACTCCCATCCCAGGCACGTCATTCCGGGGCGCGCGCAGCGCGAACCCGGAATCCATAACCACTGTGCTTGCCAATTGGCGACGGAGGTCAACGGGCGCCCGTCGTAACCGCACCGCTGCGGCGTATGGATTCCGGGTTCGCTCACTTCGTGAGCGCCCCGGAATGACGGACGAGAGGCTTTAGGCCACTCGCGGCGCTGCTATCAGCCCCCAACCTCCAGCCGCATCCCGTCGAAGCCCGGCACGACGCCGGCCGGCAGTTCCTTGCGCAGCGTTTCGTAGTCGATGTCGGCGTGCATGTTGGTGATCACGGCGCGGTTCGGCTTGAAGCGGGCGATCCATTTCAGTGCGGCTTCGATGTTGAAGTGGCTGCCGTGGTGCTTGTAGCGCAGGCCGTCGATGATCCAGAGGTCGAGGCCTTCGAGCGCCGCGAAGCTCGCTTCCGGAATGTCGTGGACGTCGGGCGTGTAGGCCGCGCCGCCGATGCGGTAGCCGAGCGCCGGGATGTCGCCGTGCTGCACCAGGAACGGCGACAGCGTCAGCTCGCCCCCCGCCCCCGCGATGCTGCGGCTCTCGCCGGCCTCGATGCGGTGCTTGTCGAGGATCGGCGGATAGGAACTGCCGGGCGGCGTGACGAAGCAGTAGTTGAAGCGGAACACGACGTGCTCGGCGGTCGACTGATTGAGGTAGACCGGAATCCGCCGCTTCATGTGCATCGCGACCGAGCGCAAATCGTCGATGCCGTGGGTCTGGTCGGCGTGCTCGTGGGTGAGGAACACCGCGTCGAGATGATCGACGTCGGCGTCGATCAGTTGCTCGCGCAGATCCGGCGAGGTGTCGATCAGCACGCGGGTGATGCCGTCCGGGGTCACGCGTTCGGCGAGTAGCGAACAGCGGCGGCGGCGGTTCTTCGGATTGCTCGGATCGGCGGCGCCCCAGCCGAGCGCCGGGCGCGGCACGCCGGCGGAGGAGCCCGAGCCGAGGATGGTGAGCGTCAGCGTCATGCGGCGACGTCCGGCGCCGGCACCTTGCCGAACAGGCGGAAGAAGTTCTCGGTCGTCTGGCGCGCGATCTCGTCCGGCGTCACGCCGCGAACCTCGGCCAGCACCTTGGCGGTCTCGACCACATAGGCCGGCTCGTTGCGCTTGCCGCGATATTTGCCCGGCGCCAGGTACGGCGAGTCGGTCTCGACCAGCACGCGATCGGCCGGCAGTTCGGCGGCGAGGTCGCGCAGCGCCTGCGACTTCTTGAAGGTCAGGATGCCGGTGAAGCCGATGAACAGTCCGAGCTCGATCGCCTGCAGCGCGAGATCGCGGCCGCCGGTGTAGCAATGCAGCACCGCGCGAAACGTGCCCTTGGCCATCTCGTCTTCGAGGATGCGGCCGCAATTTTCGTCCGCCTCGCGAGTGTGGATCACCAGCGGCAGGCCGGTTGCGCGCGCCGCCGCGATGTGGGTGCGAAAGCCCCGCTCCTGCGCGTCCCGCGAGCCGTGCTCGTAGAAGTAATCGAGCCCGGCCTCGCCGAACGCCACCACCTTCGGGTGCTGCGCCAGCTCGACGAGTTCGTCGGCGCTGATGCCGTCTTCCTCGTCGACGTGATGCGGATGGGTGCCGACCGAGCAGTAGACGTTGGCAAACCGCTCGGCGATCGCCAGCAACTCCGGCAGCCGCTTGACGCGGGTCGAGATCGTCACTATCCGCCCCACCCCGCTCGCCTCGGCGCGGGCGACGATGCCGGCGAGGTCGTCGGCAAAGTCGGGGAAGTCGAGATGGCAGTGGCTGTCGATCAGCATTACCAAGGGCCATCCTTAGGCGTTGGCTTGTTGTCGTCCTTCGGAACCGGCTCGACATAGCGCGGGAAGATCGGCGCCGGCGCCGGCAGCTTCGTGCCGGGCACGATCCGCGTCGGCAGCGCCGCGAAGTCGCGCGCATCCTGCGCGACGCCGAGGATGTCGAGCAGCTTCGCCGCCGAGGTCGGCATCACCGGCTGCGCCAAAATGCCGACCTGCCGCAGTACTTCGGCGGTGACGTACAGCACCGTCTTCTGCCGCGGCGGATCGGTCTTGGCCAGCGCCCACGGCGCCTCGCCGGCGAAGTAGCGGTTGGCTTCCGCAACCACGGCCCAAACGGCATTGAGCGCCTGATGGATCTGCTGCGTCGCCATCGCCGGGCGGGCGATCGCGATCATGCCGTCAGCCATCGCCAGCATCGCCTTGTCGGCCTCGCTGAACGCGCCATGCGCTGGCACCTCGCCGTCGCACTGCTTGGCCACCATGGTCAGCGAGCGCTGCGCGAGGTTGCCGAGATCGTTGGCGAGATCGGCGTTGATGCGGTTGACGATCGCCTCGTGATTGTAGCTGCCGTCGGAGCCGAACGGCACCTCGCGCAGGAAGAAGTAGCGCACCTGATCGACGCCGTACTGGTCGGCCAGGTTGAACGGGTCGACGATGTTGCCGACCGACTTCGACATCTTCTCGCCCTTGTTGAACAGGAAGCCGTGGGCGTAGACGCGCTTCTGGATCGGGATGCCCGCCGACATCAGGAACGCCGGCCAGTACACCGCATGAAAGCGGATGATGTCCTTGCCGATGACGTGGACGTCGGCCGGCCAGTAAAGTTCGAATGTCTCAGCGTCGTATTTGCGTTCCCAACGATAAAGCGTTTGTCGATTCCGTCCGATTTCTCTTGCGGCTTCCTCTGCCGTTTTGCCTTTCTCTCGCAAGCCTCGATACGTTTTCACCTCATGCCGTTCATCAAGTGTCAATCGTTTTGCAGAGAGTTTGGTACTCGGAAATCCGACGCCGGTGATGTAGTTGGTCAGGGCGTCGACCCAGACATACATCACGTGCTTCGGATCACCCGGCACCTTGACGCCCCAGTCGAAGGTGGTGCGCGACACCGACAGGTCCTTCAGCCCGCCCTTGACGAAGCTGACCACCTCGTTGCGGCGCGCGTCCGGGCCGATGAAATCCGGCTGGTCCTCGTACAGCTTCAGGAGCTTGTCCTGATAGGCCGACAGCTTGAAGAAGTAGCTCTTCTCCTCGACCCATTCGACCGGCGTGCCCTGCGGGCCGCGGCGCACCTGGTCTTCGCCGACGGTCGTTTCGTCCTCGGCGTAATAGGCTTCATCGCGAACCGAGTACCAGCCGGCATAGGAGTCGAGATAGATGTCGCCGTTCTTCTCCATCCGCTTCCAGATTTCCTTGACCGAGCGGTGATGCTGCCCCTCCGTGGTGCGGATGAAGCGGTCGTAGGACACGCCGAAGCGGTCGTCCATGGCACGGAAGCGCGCCGCATTGCGGTCGGCGAGAACGTGCGTCTCGACCCCCTCCTTCTGCGCGGTCTGGATCATCTTCAGGCCGTGCTCGTCGGTGCCGGTCAGGAAGAACACGTCCTTGCCGTCGAGCCGCTGGAACCGCGCCAGCGCGTCGGTCGCGATCGCCTCGTAGGCGTGGCCGATATGCGGCGCGCCGTTCGGATAGGAGATCGCGGTGGTGATGTAGAATGAATTTCGCTGCGCCATGTGCGCGGACGCCTTTCAACAACAGGATCGAGTGAGGGCGGCGGCGCTGACCATCAGCCGGTGTGATCGCCCAAGCGCATCAGCGCACCGCCTCCGCGAGGAGCCCGAACACCGAGAAAACCAGCGGCTTGCGCTCCAAATTATAGGCTTCGGTGTCGCGCGCGGCGCGGCCGATCTTTTCCCACACCTCCGCCAGCCGTGCAAGGCGCGGCAGATTCGCGTTGGCGTCGGGCGTGCGCAGCCGCTGCGCGATCCAGCGGTCGAGCCCGTCGACGAAGGCGGCGAGTGTGGCGCGGTCGGTGCCGCCGATCGCCTCGCCCAGCGCATGCAGCGCGCGCGGGTCGACATTCGGCAAGCTGTCGAGCAGCGCCGTGGTCTTCTGCTGCAGCGTCAGCGCGTCGCCGCCGAGCAGCGTCAGCGCCCGCGACACGCTGCCTTCGGCCGCTTCGGCTGCCTCGGCGAGCTTGGTGTCGCCCGGCGAAAGATCGGTGGCTTCGAGCGCGGCGGCGACGACGTCGGCGGTCGCCAGCGGCCGCAGCATCAGCTTGCGGCAGCGCGACAGGATGGTCGGCAGCAGCCGCGCCGGCGAGTTGCTGATCAACAGAAACAGCGAGCGCTGCGGCGGCTCCTCGATCACCTTCAGCAGCGCATTGGCGGACGAGGCGTTGAGGTCGTCGACGGTATCGACGATGCAGACCCGCCAGCCTTCGATCGCGGCGGTCGAGCCGAAGAAGCCGATGGTTTCGCGCGACTCGTCGACGGTGATGACGTTGCGCAGCACACCCTTGTCGTTGACCGAGCGCTCCAGCGTCAGCAGCCCGCCATGCGCCTCGGCGGCGACGTGGCGCACCACCGGATGCGACGGGTCGAGATCGAGCGTCGCCGCGCCCTGCACCGCATCCGCCATCGGGTCGCGATGCGCCAGCACGAACCGCGCCATCCGGTAGGCCAGCGTCGCCTTGCCGATGCCCTGCGGGCCGCCGATCAGCCAGGCGTGGGCGATCCGGCCGCTGCGATAGGCGTCGAGCAGCGCCTGCTCGGCGGCGGCGTGGCCGAACAGCGCCGTGGTCTCGCGCGGCGCTTTCGCCGCGATCTCGGTCGCCGCCTTGCGCGCGCTCATGCCGTCTTCGCTTTCGCCTTGGCCTTGCCGGGTTTGGCACCGGCCTTGGCAGCGGTCTTGGCGCCGGCCTTCACCTTGGCCTGCGGCCAGCCGAGCAGACGGTCCTGCACCGCCAGCCAGATCCGGTCGGCGACCAGCTTCGGCTCGGCATCGGCGTCGATCAGCACGCAGCGCCCCGGCTCGGCGGTGGCGATCTGGCGATAGGCGTCGCGCAGCTTGCGATGGAAATCGGTGGTCTCGCCCTCGAACCGGTCGGGCGCGGCAGTGCCGCGGCGGACCGCGGCGCGCTTCAGTCCGATCTCGACTGGAACATCGAGGATGATGGTCAGGTCCGGCTGCATCGTCCCGATGGTGACGTCCTGCAGCGCGTTGAGCAGCGCCGGGCTGACGTCGCCGAGCTTGCCCTGATACACCCGGGTCGAATCGTAGAACCGGTCGCACAGCACCCAGACACCGCGGGCCAGCGCCGGCTCGATCAGGGTGCGGACGTGATCGTCGCGCGCGGCCGCGAACAGCAGCGCCTCGGCCTGCGCGCCGCCGATCAGATGCCCGATCCCGGACAGCAGCAGATGCCGGATCACTTCGGCGCCAGGCGAGCCGCCCGGCTCGCGCGTCACCAGCGTCTGCAGCCCGGCCTTCTCCAGCCGCTGCGCCAGCAGCTTGATCTGGGTCGATTTGCCGGCCCCCTCACCGCCTTCAAAGGTGATGAAACGGCCGATCGGCGAGATGGTTTGTTCGGTTTGTTCAACCATTTTCAGAGCTTTGCAAAGCCGGCGCGAAACACCCCGATCACCAGCTCGCTGGCGCCGTCCATCGCCCGCCGCATGGTCGAGCCGACCGGATTGGCGTCGGCCGCCTGCAGCGGCACCTCGACGGCGAGGTTGGGGCCGCGCCACACCCGCACCACGCCGATGCGGCGGCCGGCCTCGACCGGCGCGGCCACCGGCCCGGTATAGACGATCCGCGCGATCAGCTTGTCGCTGCCGTTCTTGCGCACCATCACCCGCACCGGCTCGGCCGGGATCAACGGGACGTAGCGCTTCTCGCCGCCGAACACCCGGGCGTAGCCGACCGTGGCGTCGCTGGCGAACAGCGACCGCGATTCGAAATTGCGGAAGCCCCATTCCAGCAGCTTCTTGGCCTCGGTGGAGCGGTCGTCGATGTCCTCGACGCCGTTGACCACCACGATCAGCCGCATCCCGTTCTGCACCGCGGAGCCGACCAGACCGTAGCCGCCGTCCTTGGTGTAGCCGGTCTTCAGGCCGTCAGCGCCGGTCACCGCGTTGAGCAGCGGGTTGCGGTTGGTCTGCCGGATCTTGTTCCAGGTGAATTCCTTCTCGCTGAATAGTTTGTAGTAGTCCGGATAGGTCTGGATGATGTGGCGTGCGAGCCGGCCGAGTTCGCGCACGCTCATCTTGTTGGCCGGATCCGGCAGCCCGTTGGAATTGGCGAAGGTCGACTGGGTCAGCCCGATTTCGCGGGCGCGCTTGTTCAGCCGCTCGGTGAACGCCTGCTCGGTGCCGGCGATGCCCTCGGCGAGCGCGATGCAGGAATCGTTGCCGCTCTGGATGATGGCGCCCTTCAAGAGATCGTCGACCGAGACCTTGCTGTGGATCTCGGCGAACATCGTCGAATTGCCGGCCGGGGCGCCGCCGCGGCGCCAGGCGTATTCGCTGATGCGGTACTCGTCGGTGAACTTGATGTCGCCCTTGGTCAGCAGGTGAAACACCAGCTCCACGGTCATCAGCTTCATCATGCTCGACGGCGGCCGCAATTCGTCGGCGTTCTTCTCGAACAGCACGCTGCCGCTCTCGCCGTCGATCAGGATCGCGCTCGGCGCTTCGGTCTCGAAGCCGCCGACGACCTCCTCCTTCTTGGCGCCCTGCACGCTCTGGTTCGCGGCGACGACCGGACCCGCGCCGATCGCCAGCACCAGCAGCGCGGCGAGCAGCCCGCGTCCGATCGGACGGCGGCTGCGGAGTCCGATCGACGATGACGAGATGAACCGAGCCATGAAAATTGTTCCGGAGCTGCTTTCAACGACCCGCGCGCACCTTCTCCACCCATCCGGCCGGACGGTGGCCGCGGACCGTTTTCGATTGTGGTGGCGCCGGATCAATCCTATCGTGCGGACCGCTTCGCTGCCACATAAACTCCAATCAAAACAGGGCGGAAACGCGATGGAAACGACCAGGACCGTTGCGGTCAACGGCATCGAACTGTTCCTGCGCGAACAGGGCGAAGGGCCATTGGTGCTGCTGTGCCACGGCTGGCCGGAACTGTCCTATTCGTGGCGGCATCAGATCGCCGCGCTCGCCGAGGCCGGCTTTCGCGTGGTGGCGCCCGACATGCGCGGCTTCGGCCGCTCGTCGGCGCCGCAACCGATCGAGGCCTACAGCATCTTCGATCTGGTCGGCGACATGGTCGCCCTCGTCGGCGAATTGAAACAGACCAGCGCGGTGATCGTCGGCCACGACTGGGGCGCGCCGGTCGCCTGGCATGCGGCGCTGTTCCGGCCGGATCTGTTCACCGCGGTCGCGGGACTGAGCGTGCCGCCGCCGTGGCGCGGCAAGGGCCGTCCGCTCGAGCTGTTGAGTGCGGCGGGAATCAGCAATTTCTATTGGCAATATTTCCAGACGCCCGGCGTCGCCGAGGCCGAATTCGAGCGCGACGTCGCCGCGACGGTGCGCGGCATGCTGTGCGGCGGTTTCGCCGATCCGTCACGCTCGCTGTTCGTGCCGGAGGGCCGCGGCTTCATCGGCCGGTCGGCGGCAACCTTGCCGCTGCCGGACTGGCTCGGCGAAACCGAGCTCGCCTATTTCATCGAGCAGTACAAGCAGAGCGGTTTCCGCGGCGGGCTGAACTGGTATCGCAACATCGACCGCAACTGGGACCTGACCGCGCCGTGGCAGAACGCCCAGATCCGTCAGCCGGCGCTGTTCATCGCCGGCGCGAACGACCCGGTGATTTCCGACAAGATGAGCGGCAAGCATCTGGCCGCGATCGAGCGCGTGCTGCCGAACCTGACGCGCAAGCTGATCATCGACGGCGCCGGCCACTGGATCCAGCAGGAGAAGCCCGCCGAGGTCAACGCGGCGCTGATCGAGTTTCTCAGGCAGGTGACCTGAGCGGTCCGGCTCAGTAAAGCCCGCGCGCCGACAGCAGGCTGCCGATCTCGTCGTTGCCGCGGGGGGCGGATTCGCGCTGCAGCGCGCGCGGCTCGGACGCCGCGTAGTTGCCGTCGTTGTCGTAGGACACCGCGTGCTGATTGCGCGCCAGGGTCCGGCCGCCGCGCGAGCTGCGCGACGCCGAGATTTCCGAGGTGGCGCTGACCGAGGCGACATCCACCGAGGTGTTGCCGAGCGAATACGGACGGCCTTCCGGCATCGGAACGTCGCCGCGGATCGCCCGGGTGGCGAGCCCGCCGCCCTGCATGTCCGGCACGAACGGCTTGGCCGACGCGATCCGGACCGTGGACGGTGCCGGGGCCGGTTCGTTGGTCCGCAGCGTGGCGACCAGCTGACGGTCGTCGGAGCCTTCGAGCGGCGCCCGGCCGACATATTCGACCCGCACGCGGGCGACGCCATTCTTTTTGAAATCAAGCAGATCGGCGGCTCTGTTCGAGACGTCGATGAGCCGGTTGCCGTGGTACGGGCCGCGGTCGTTGACGCGGACGACCAGCGAGCGGCCGTTGCTCAGATTGGTGACGCGGGCATAGGACGGGATCGGCAGGGTCGGATGCGCCGCCGACAGCGACGCCATGTCGAACACTTCGCCATTGGCGGTCAGGCGGCCGTGGAAATCGTCGCCATACCAGGACGCCATGCCCTCGGCGCGGTAGTTGGCATTCTCTTCGGGAACGTACATCCGGCCGGCGACCGTATAGGGCTTGCCGACGCGGTAGGTTCCGCCGCCCTTGGGCACCGGTTCGCCCGGCCCGACCACGCGCGGGCTGGAGGACACGCCGTATTTCGGATCGACGCGGCTGAACTTGCCGGATTGGGCGCAGTTGGCGAGAACCAGACACGCGCCCGCAGCGGCAACCGCACGCGCGGCGCGGCCATACGATTCTCGCTCGCGAATCCCCATAGATCCCCAAATACCATTGCCGCGGTCAGCCGCCCATCACGGACTTGCACGAGCCGCGGTCGCTGCCCACCCACATCGGCAGCGAAGTGTGACCATATCGCAGAGGGATCACGGCGAAAATGGGGACGCCTGCCGCATGGTTAACCGATCGCTTCAAATGCGTGACATGCGAGTGACTTGCGCGGACTATCGCGAGCCGCTTGCGTCGCCCGCGATTTGACGGAATGTTCGGGCGATCATCAGAGGAATTGCCCGTGACCGCTCCTGTTTTCGATCGTCTCCAGGCCCGCAACGATCTCGCTTGGGCGATCGCCGTCGGCGGTGTCAGCACCGTCGCCTTCGGCGCCCTGCTCTACACCTCCTGGCATTTCGCCGGGACGCTGTTCCTGATCTTCGCCGGCATCCTGTTCGGCGTGTTTCTCAACGCGCTGACCGAGCTGGCCGGCAAGGTGATCGGCGGACCGCACGGGCTGCGGCTGACGCTGGTGTGCGTGGTGCTGACGGCGGCGTTCATCGGCATCGCAGTGCTCGGCGGCAGCACCATCGCCCAGCAGGCGACCGCGCTGTCCGGCACCATCAAGACCCAGATCGTCAACGTGAAGACCTTCCTGGAGCGGCAGGGCGTCGACACCAGCTTCATGGAACTCAACGTCGCCACCAACGCGGCGAATTCCGCCAATGCCGGCAGCACCGCGGCCGAGCCGCAGCCCAATCCGCAGCCGCGCAACCTGCCCAGCGCCGGCGAGATCGCCTCCGGCGGCGGCGCGATCGTCAGCCAGACCCTGAAGCTGATCCTCGGCACCATCGGTGCGGTCGGCAACTTCTTCATCGTGATGTTTCTCGGCCTCGCCTTCGCGGCACAGCCCGACGTCTACCGGCGCGGTCTCGAGCGGGTCGCGCCGCTACGCTATCGCACCCAGGCCAGCGCCATCGTCCGGGACACAGGCGAGATGCTGAAGCGCTGGCTGCTGGCGCAGCTGATCACCATGAGCGCGGTGTTCGCGGTGACGGCGATCGGCCTGTCGCTGATCGGGATCCCCGGCGCCTTCATCCTCGGCATCCAGGCCGGCCTGCTCGCCTTCATCCCGACCGTCGGCGCGATCCTCGGCGGCCTGATCATCGTGCTCGCCGCGATCGCCTCGGGCTGGTTCGCCGTGGTCAGCGCCTTCGTGCTGTTCCTCGGCGTGCACGCGCTGGAAAGCTACATCCTGACGCCGCTGATCCAGCGTCAGGCGATCGACATTCCGCCGGCGACGCTGTTCGCGATGCAGATCCTGCTCGGCATCGTGTTCGGGCTGTGGGGTCTGGCGATGGCGCTGCCGCTGATGGCAATCGGACGGGTCGTGATCAACCATCTGCGCGCGGAGGGACCGGCCACCGAGGCGGTCACCGCCGCGCCGCCGATCGTGCTGGCCTCTAGCCCGGAATCGTGAGCACCGTGGTGGTGTGCTCGACGTCCGGCGGCGCCGCGAAGAACGCGCCGACCAGGCCGCGCCATTCGGCGAAGTTCTCGGAGCCGCGGAAATCCACGGTGTGGTTTTCCAGCGTCTCCCACTTCACCATCAGCCGATAGCGCTGCGGCTTCTCGATCGAGCGGTGCAGTTCGAAGCCGTGGAAGCCCTTGGAGCGGCCGAACGCGGCGCCGGCCTTGGCGACGGCGGCCTCGAAGTCAGCTTCGCTGCCCGGCTTGACGTCGATCTGTGCGATTTCGGTGATCATGCGCGTTTCCTCTTGGTCCGTGAGGGCAAGAGCCTTATCGCACCCGGAGCCGCAAATGAAGCGGGCTGGCTGGCGCCTGAATTGGGGTGATCGTCATTGCGAGCGAAGCGAAGCAATCCAGAGGCCCAGGGCTCTGCGCAAGGGCTCTGCGCTGGATTGCTTCGTCGCTTCGCTCCTCGCAATGACGCGCAACCCTGCGCGATAGCGCCCCGCCTTATGCGCCGATGCTCATCGCGTTGCGGACGATCACCTGTTGCACCGGCTCGTGTCGCTGCGCCGCCTTCCGCCGGCCCTGCTCCAGCGACAACGGCTGCTCGACGGTCGCGACGACGCGGTTACGGCCGCCGCGCTTGGCCTGGTACAGCGCGGTGTCGGCCGCCGCGAGCAGCACGTCGAGCTCGATATTCGCCGGTCCGCCGGCGACGCCGATGCTCACCGTGGTGGCGATCGGCGCGCCGTCGACTTCCAGGCCGCAGCCTTCGAACGCCTCGCGCACCCGCTCGGCCGCGGTCATCGCCTCGTCGATCGAGCACGGCAGCAGCGCGGCGAATTCCTCGCCGCCGATCCGGCCGCACAGATCCGACATCCGCAGCGAGCCGGAGACGATGGTGGCGAACAGCTTGATCACCTCGTCGCCGGCCGGATGGCCGAAGCGATCGTTGATCGACTTGAAGTGATCGAGATCGAAGATCATCACCGTGACCGGGCGGCCGGCGTCGGCCTCGCGCTCGATCATCCGCGCGGTGGCTTCCGAGAAGCCGCGCCGGTTGAACAGCCCGGTCAGCGGATCGAGCGAGGCCGCGGTCTTGTGGGCGCGCACGGTGCGCTCCGACACCAGCATGAAGATCACGAACACGGTGCCGATCGCATACAGCACCAGTTCGATCGCGAAGATCAGCACCCAGATGTTGGTGGTGTAACCGGTGCCGTGCGTCGGCAGCGTTTCGGCGAGCACGATCGGCAGCATCAGCACGGAGCCGTGCAGCAGCGGCACCAGCATCGCCGGCCAGCGCCGCTGCATCGCCTTGCGGCGCTCGGCGAACAGCTGGCTGGCGGTGAGCGCCGCGTAGATCGCGACAATCGCGGCGCCGATCGTCATGCGCAGCGACGACGCCTCCGCCGGCAGGCTGACGACCGCGGTGACCCAGGCGATCGCGCCGAGCACGAGGCCCGGCCAGTTCGGCTTGTGGCCGTGAAACACCCGCGCCGCATTCCACATCATGCCGCAGGCGATGAAGCCGGCGCTGGCCAGCGCCAGCACCACGGTGTCCGGCAGAATCGATCCGAGAATCTGCCACTGCGCGACGGTCGCCGCGCCGATCAGATAGGCGGTGCCCCACCAGTTGAGCGCAGAGATGTTTTCCTGCCGGCCGAAATAGAGAAGCATTCCCCCGAGTAGCGTGCAGATCAGCGTCGCGACCAGGAACAGCGTCGAGAAATCAAGCGACATGATGCGAATTTCCAAGGCGAGTCGAGTGAGCAGGCTGCAACGCGAGGGAAGTGCGGAAGTGCCCCTTATCGCGCCCAATGTCGCTGCACCGCGTTGAGATCGGGTGTGTGCAACTGGTTGCTTTGACAGCGAAGTTTCGACAAATGCGGCGCAAATTGCCGGCCCGGCGCGGCCAAACAAAAAGGGCGCCCCGAAGGACGCCCTTTGCCGAACGATGAGGAAGCGAACGATCAGCGCTTCGAGAACTGGAACGACCGACGGGCCTTGGCCTTGCCGTACTTCTTGCGCTCGACGACGCGCGAGTCGCGGGTCAGGAAGCCGCCCTTTTTCAGCACGCCGCGCAGCTCCGGCTCGAAATTGGTGAGCGCCTTGGAGATGCCGTGACGAACCGCACCGGCCTGGCCGGACAGACCGCCGCCGGCGACGGTGCAGATCACGTCGTACTGGCCGGCACGGGCCGCGGCGACCAGCGGCTGCTGGATCATCATGCGCAGAACCGGGCGGGCGAAGTAGACTTCGACTTCACGCGAATTGACCGTGACCTTGCCGGCGCCGGGCTTGATCCAGACGCGGGCGACCGCGTCCTTGCGCTTGCCGGTGGCATAAGCGCGACCGAACTTGTCGACCTTCTTGGTGTAGGTCGGGGAGTCCGGCTGCGTCGTCTTCAGCGCCGAGAGCTGGTCGAGGGACTGCATGGTTTCGGACATCTTATGCGGCCCTCTTGTTCTTGCGGTTCATTGCGCCAACGTCGAGCGCTTCGGGCTGCTGAGCTTCATGCGGGTGCTCGGCGCCGGCATAGACACGCAGATTTCCCATCTGCACACGGCCGAGCGGGCCGCGCGGGATCATGCGTTCGACCGCCTTCTCGACGACGCGCTCCGGGAAGCGACCTTCCAGGATCGACTTCGCGGTGCGTTCCTTGATGCCGCCGATGAAACCGGTGTGGTGATAATAGACCTTGTTGTCGCGCTTGCGACCGGTCAGCACCACCTTGGCGGCGTTGATGATGATGATGTTGTCACCGCAGTCGACGTGCGGGGTGTAGGTCGGGAGGTGCTTGCCGCGCAGCCGCATCGCGACCAGCGTGGCGAGCCGGCCGACCACGAGACCGGTGGCGTCGATGACGACCCACTTCTTCGTGACTTCGGCGGGCTTGGCCGAAAACGTCTTCATGAGAATGATCCATGACAGGGGGAAATTCGGCGCAGCGCACCGGACTTGGCGTGCTTGTAGATAACCGGCCGGTCGCCGTCAATCCCCGTCCGCACCAAATTCAGCTGTGAAATCAGTAGCTTGTAATTATGGTGCAATAATACCTTTCAAAACTTCAAGCGATCGGAATGGAATAGGTGGAGGTGACGTGGGCGATCGGATCGGGCGAGGTCCCGGACAACAGCGTCACCTCGCCGACCGCGAGCCGCTTGCCGAGCTTCAGCAGCCGCGCCACCGCGACCACGTCCTGGCCGGGCTGGCCCTTGCGCAGGAAGTTGATGTTGAGATTGGTGGTGACCGCGAGCGCGACCGGGCCGATCGCCGACAGCAGCACGACGTACATGGCGAAATCCGCCAGCGCCATCAGCGTCGGCCCCGACACGGTTCCGCCGGGACGCAGCATGCGATCGCTGTAGCGCTGCCGCAGCAGACTGCTGCGGCCGTCGGCGGATTCGATCGAAATGTCGCCATGGCTGAAAGCCTGCGGGAACTCCCGATTCAAAAAGCTCTCGAGATCAGCTACACTCATTCTCGCATGTGTCATGTCGTTCCCACCCTGCTCTCGCTTCGCGGGGTTTGTTACAATAACGTGACGCCCGTTCCCAGCGCTGGATTCTCGTCCCGGATGGTTTCATGACTGCCCTGCCCGCCTTCACGGCGCCGTCGCCGTCGCCGATCTTGCTGCGCGAGACCATCGATGGCGGTGTCGCGGTGCTGACGCTCAATCGCCCCGCCGCGCGCAACAGCCTGTCGCTCGAACTGATCGCCGACCTGCACGCCGCGCTCGATCTGATCGGCCGCGACGACGGCGTTCGCGCAGTGGTGATCGCGGCGAATGGACCGGTGTTCTCGGCCGGGCACGACATGAAGGAGCTGACCGCGCATCGCAACGACGCCGATCGCGGCCGCGCCAGCTTCACCCGGATCATGACCGGCTGCAGCGCGATGATGCAGGCGATCGTGCTGCTGCCGAAGCCGGTGATCGCCGCGGTGCAAGGCGTCGCCACCGCCGCAGGCTGCCAGCTGGTGGCGAGCTGCGATCTCGCGATCGCCTCCGAGCAGGCGAGTTTCGCGACGCCCGGTGTCGACATCGGTTTGTTCTGCTCCACCCCGATGGTGGCGTTGTCGCGCAACGTGCCGCGCAAGCAGGCGATGCACATGCTGCTGACCGGCGAGCCGGTGAAGGCCGACGACGCCCGCGCCATCGGGCTGATCAATCAGGTGGTGCCGCACGGCACCGAGCGCGACGCCGCGATCGCGCTCGCCGAGAAGATCGCCAGCAAGTCGTCGTACACCATCAAGATCGGCAAGGAAGCGTTCTATCGCCAGGCCGAGCTGAACCTCGCCGACGCCTATCACTACGCCTCTCAAGTGATGGCGGAGAACATGATGGCGGCCGACGCGGAGGAAGGCATCGGCGCGTTTCTGGAGAAGCGCAAGCCGGAGTGGAAGGACAGATAAACACGCCGCCGCCAGCACGGCTTCCTCATCCTGAGGCGCGGCCGCAGGCCGCGTCTCGAAGGATGGGGCCTCACGCACTCATGGTTCGAGACGCGCGCAAGAGCGCGCTCCTCACCATGAGGACCTCGGAATGTTGAACCGCATGAACCACGACGCCTATCCCGACAGCTACATCCGCGCGATCCTCAACGGGGTGAAGACGATCGCTGTCGTCGGCGCCTCGCCGCTCAACGTGCGGCCGAGTTACTTCGTGTTCAAATATCTCGCCGAGCGCGGCTACGACATGATTCCGATCAACCCTGGTCAGGTCGGCAACAGCCTGCTCGGCAAGCCGTTCGTCGCCAGCCTGCGCGACATCGATCGGCCGGTCGACATGGTCGACATCTTCCGCGCCTCCGCTCATGTGATGCCGATCGTCGAGGAGGCGCTGGCGCTGACGCCGCAGCCGAAGGTGATCTGGATGCAGATCGGCGTTCGCAACGACGACGCCGCCGCGCGGGCGGAAGCCGCCGGGCTGCAAGTGGTGATGAACCGCTGCCCGAAGATCGAATACGGCCGGCTGTCGTCGGAAATCTCGTGGATGGGCGTCAATTCGCGCACCCTCAGCTCGAAGCGGGCGCCGGCGCCGGTCAAGGGCATGCGGCTGTCGCTCGACCGCGCCAGCGTCGCCGGCGGCGATACCGCCGCGTCCGATCGCGCCACCCGCCCGCGCAGCGGGACCAGCTGACGCCGCGCGCAGCGTGCGCGAGCTTGCTTGACCTTCCCCGGGGTTACGCTCAGATAGCGGCAAACCATCAGCCACACCGACGGAGGGATCGACCATGACCGACCGCACCCCAGGCTTTGCCACGCTCGCCGTTCACGCCGGCGCGCAGCCCGATCCCACCACCGGCGCGCGCGCGACGCCGATCTACCAGACCACCTCGTTCGTGTTCAACGACGCCGACCACGCCGCCTCGCTGTTCGGGTTGCAGGCGTTCGGCAACATCTACACCCGCATCACCAATCCGACGACGTCGGTGCTGGAAGAGCGCGTCGCCGCGCTCGAAGGCGGCACCGCGGCGCTCGCGACCGCGTCCGGCCACGCCGCGCAGCTGGTGGTGATGCAGCAATTGCTGATGCCCGGCGACGAATTCATCGCCGCACGCAAGCTCTACGGCGGCTCGATCAACCAGTTCACCCACGCCTTCAAGAGCTTCGGCTGGAACGTGGTGTGGGCCGATCCGGACGACATCGGCAGCTTCCAGCGCGCGGTGACGCCGAAGACCAAGGCGATCTTCATCGAGTCGATCGCCAATCCGGCCGGCAGCATCACCGACATCGAGGCGATCGCCGAAGTCGCGCGCAATGCCGGCGTGCCGCTGATCGTCGACAACACGCTGGCGACGCCGTATCTGATCCGCCCGATCGACCACGGCGCCGACATCGTCGTGCATTCGCTGACCAAGTTTCTCGGCGGCCACGGCAATTCGCTCGGCGGCATCATCGTCGACGCCGGCACCTTCGACTGGTCGAAGGACGGCAAATATCCGATGCTGAGCGAACCGCGCCCGGAATATCACGGGCTGAAGCTGCAGGAGACGTTCGGTAATTTCTCCTTCGCGATCGCCTGCCGCGTGCTCGGCCTGCGCGATCTCGGCCCGGCGCTGTCGCCGTTCAACGCCTTCCTGCTGATGACCGGCATCGAGACGCTGCCGCTGCGGATGCAGAAGCATTGCGAGAACGCCAAGGCGATCGCCGAATTCCTGTCGACCCACAAGGCGGTGTCGGCGGTGAACTATTCCGGCCTGGCCTCGAGCAAGTACAACGCGCTGGCCCGCAAATACGCGCCGAAGGGCGCCGGCGCGGTGTTCACCTTCAGCCTCAAGGGCGGCTATCAGGCCGGCGTCGACCTGGTCTCCAATCTGAAGTTGTTCTCGCATCTCGCCAATGTCGGCGACACCCGCTCGCTGGTGATCCATCCGGCCTCGACCACCCACAGCCAGCTCGACGACGCGCAGAAGACCGCGGCCGGCGCCGCGCCGGACATGGTGCGGGTCTCGATCGGCATCGAGGACAAGGAAGACCTGATCGCGGATCTCGACGAGGCGCTCGGCGGCTGAGGCCGCGACGCCGATCGGAGACGACCATGAGCGGCGGCCATCTCGAAATGCGGCGGATGGAGGCGCTGAGCAACACCGTGTTCGGTGTCGCGATGACCCTCCTCGCCTATCAGGCCCCGCGCGACAAATTCACCAGCGCCGATCCGCAGTGGCGCGAGATCTGGCACCTCTACGGCGCCTTTCTGTCGACGCTGCTGCTCAGCTTCATCGTCGCCGGAATGTTCTGGTACAGCCACCAGCGCAGGCTGAGCTATGCGACCCATGCCGGCCGCGTCGAAGTGCTGGGGAATTTGTTCTTTCTGCTGTCGATCATCGTGCTGCCGGTGACCTGCGGGCTGTACGGCAACAACTACGACTCGCCGAACATCACCACGCTGTACAGCTTCAACCTGTTCATGATTTCGCTGTTCAACACGACGCTGTGGGCGATCGCGGTGGCACGGCAGCGCGACTGGCTGACGTTGATGACGCCGGCCGCCGCACTCGTGGTGATGGCGGCCGCCCTGGTGGGATGTCTGATCGACCCGCACTGGCCGAAATTCATCTGGCCGCTGGCGTTCCTGTCCCCGTTGATCAGCGCCTATATCGAGCGGCGACGAGGGTTCGATATCGGGGAAAATCAGCCCCGCTGAGCGACCGGAGCGGTTAGTCCCGCAATCGCGGTCCACTGTCGCGGCACCGTCAGCCGTTCGACCTGCAGCACCACCAGCGTCAGCACGACGATGCCGAGCGCCTGATGCGCCAGCGCCAGGCCGATCGGCGCCGCGTGCAGCACGGTCAGAATGCCGAGCACGGCCTGCAGCGTCAGCGCGGCGAACAGCCACAGCGCTCCTGCGGCGACGCCTCCGGCCCGCGCCCGCAATGCGTCGATCGCATGCCATGCCGCCAGCGCCCACAGCGCATAGGCCATCATGCGATGATCGAACTGCACCGTCAGATGATTGTCGAACAGGTTCTTCCACCACGGCGTCTCGAACCACAGCCGGTCCGCGGACGGGATCAGCGCGCCGTCGATCGTCGGCCAGGTGTTGAACACCCGCCCGGCCCGCAGCCCCGCGACCAGCGCGCCGAGAAACAGCTGCAGCAGCGTCATCGCCAGCAGCGCGACCGCGGTGAATTTCAGCCGTGCGGCCGCGACCAGCGGCGGTTTGTCGCTGAGCCGCCGCAGCGTCCAGACGATCGACGCGTAGATGATCAGCGCCAGCGTCAGATGCACCGCGAGCCGGACCTGCGACACTTCGGTGCGCTGCGACAGCCCCGACGCCACCATCCACCAGCCGACCGCGCCCTGCAGCGCGCCGAGCGCGAAGATCCCCCACAGCGCCCGCTTCCACTGCGGCCCGATCGCGCCGCGCCACAGGAACCACAGGAACGGCAGCAGATAGGCGATGCCGATCACCCGCCCGAGCAGGCGGTGACTCCACTCCCACCAGAAGATCGTCTTGAACTCGTGCAGCGTCATGCCGGCGTTGAGTTCGCGATATTGCGGGATGGTCTTGTAGGCGTCGAAGGCCGCGTGCCATTGCGTGTCGGTGAGCGGCGGCAGCGTGCCGGTGACCGGCTTCCATTCGACGATCGACAGTCCGGACTCGGTCAGCCGCGTCGCGCCGCCGACCAGCACCATCACGGCGATCAGCGCGGCGACCAGCGTCAGCCAGATCCGGACGGCGGCAACGCGAGACGGACGTGGCTCCGCGGCAGCGGTCATAAAGCATACCTTGAACGGATTTTCCGGCCCCTTATAGTCGCGCCGTTCCCACGCGCAAGGCGTCGCGAGAACGCATCAAGTGCGTGTGATTTCGAGATGAACATCCGAACCCGAAAACTGATTGGAACCGTCGCGCTGTTGGTGCTCGCGATCGTGTGGTCGCTGCTCGCGATGGCGATCGCGCAGGCGCCTTTGATCGCCGAGTCGAAGTGGCTGCAGGTGGTGTATTACGTCGTCGCCGGGCTCGGCTGGGTGCTGCCGGCGATGCCGATCGTGACCTGGATGTCGCGGCCCGATCCTCAGTAACGCCGGCCGAGCTGCGCGGCGGCGCCCGGCATCACGCCCGACAGAACCACCCGCAGCCCGCGCAACGACAGCCGGCGGCCGTCCCATGCGATCCGCGGCAGCATCCGCGGCGGCGAGTTGCGCTTGATCACGCCGGGAATCGCGGTGACGGCGCTGGCGAAGCCCGCGGTCTCTACGATCTGCACATCGCGCCGGGTGAAGCTGCCGCGCTCGCCGTACGGATAGGCGAAGTGCGGCGCGTCGCCGCCGAGCGCGGAGCGCAGCACGGCGCGGCCCATCGCGATTTCGCGCTGCGCGGCGGCGTCGTCGACATTGCCGAGCAGCGGGTAGTTCACCGTGGCGCTGCCGATCGTGACCTGCGGATCCGACGCCAGCTGCCCGACCTCCTCCCAGCTCATCACCGCCTCGCGCGTGAGCCGCACCACGTCGACGCCGTAGCGCTTGCACAGATCGTGGATCGCCGCGGTGAGATCCTGCGGCTGCAGCGCGCGCATCCAACTGCCGAGGAAGTAGAACACCCGGTACTTGTCGTCGATGCTGGCGGTGTCGAAGTGGCGCTCGTTGTGATCGATCACCAGCGCGATGCGGTCGTGATGGGCGATCACTTGTTCGAGCGCCAGCCACCAGGCTTCGCCGAGCCCGTCCGGAAACGCGGTCGGCAGATACACCGCGAACGGCGCCTTGTGCCGCGCCAGCACCGGATGTCCGTAAGTGATCAGGTCGCGCGAACCGCCGTCGAAGCTGAGGCAGACGAACCGCCCCGGTCCCTCCGGCCGGGCGATGCGGTCGAGCACCTCGTCGATGGACACCACGTCGCAGTTCCAGCGCCGCAACGCGCGCAGCAGGCGATCGAGAAATTGCGGCGTGATCTCGCGGCTTCGCAGCGGCTGGAACCCGTCCTTGCGCGTCGGGCGCACGCGCTCGAACCGCAGGATGACGCCGCAACCGCGGCCGCCGAGCTGTGCGAGCCGCGCCAGGCCGGAGAAATAGGCGAATTCGAGCCCCGCAGCCGCCGACCACCCCCTCGCTGACAAGGCTCGCTCCCCGACGCCACGGCGCCCTCTGCCCCGTTTCACGAGCAGCCATTACTGTTTGTTGAGATTTCTTTGTAAAGGTCCCGACACGCCGAAAAGCGTAAAGAATTGTCTAAAGGGATTGCAGATGACGACGATGGCCGTGCGCAGCGAAGGCCGATCCGCGGATCGCGCGGCGTCGTCGGTGCAGCCGGGCCGGATTGCCCGGGTCGAGATCTTCCACGACATGGCAGCGGCGGAAACGGTCTGGCGGACGCTGGAGCAGCCCGAGCAGTTTTCGACGCCGTATCAGCGCTTCGATTTCCTCAATGCGTGGCAGCGCCATGTCGGCGCCGCCGAAGGCCTCGAACCGTTCATCGTGGTCGCCAGCGACGCCGAGCAGCGGCCGTTGCTGCTGCTGCCGCTCGGCCTGCGGCAGCGCTTCGGCGTCCGCGTCGCGTCGTTCCTCGGCGACAAGCATCCGACGTTCAACATGCCGCTGTGGCGGCGCGACGTCGCGCAGACCGCCGATGCGAGCGACCTCGCCGCGCTGATCGCCGGGCTGCGCGCGCGGCCCGACGGCGCCGACGTGCTGGCGCTGTGTCAGCAGCCGCTGCGCTGGCGCGACCTCGCCAATCCGATGGCGCAGCTTCCGCACCAGCCGTCGGTCAACGACTGTCCGGTGCTGGTGGTCGACCCGGCCGCGCCGCCGACCGATCGTGTCAGCACCTCGTTTCGCCGCCGCCTGCGCGCCAAGGAAAAGAAGCTGCAGGCGTTGCCCGGCTATCGCTACGGCCGGGTCGAGAGCGACGCCGACATCGCGCGCGTGCTCGACGCGTTCTTCCGGATCAAGCCGGTGCGGATGGCGGCGCAGAAGCTGCCGAACGTGTTCGCCGATCCCGGCGTCGAGAGTTTCGTTCGCGAGGCCTGCCTGACCGAACTCGCCGGCGGCGGACGGGCGATCGACATCCACGCGCTGCAATCCGACGACGAGATGATCGCGATGTTCGCCGGCGTCGCCGACGGCCACCGCTACTCGATGATGTTCAACACCTACACGCTGTCGGAGGCGTCGCGCTCCAGCCCCGGCCTGATCCTGATGCGCTCGATCATCGATTACTACGCCGAACGCGGCTATCGCCGGCTCGATCTCGGCATCGGCTCCGACGAGTACAAGAAGATGTTCTGCAAGGATCTCGAGCCGATCTTCGACAGTTTTGTCGCGCTGTCGCCGCGCGGCCGGATCGCCGCCACGGCGATGGCCTCGCTGGGGCGCGCCAAGCGCCTGGTCAAGCAGACCCCGGCGCTGATGCAGTTCGCCCAGCGGCTGCGCGGCGCGCTGCCGCGCTGAGACCGGCCCGGGCGCTCTCGCCCCCCATCACTTATCGTCGAAACGAAAATGCCCGGGTCCAGCCCGGGCATTTGATTGTCAGCGGATGACGAGCCGCTCAGGCAGCGACGGTGCGCTCGCCCGGCTCGACGTCCGCGGGGCGCGCCGCCGCCCGCACCATCGTCGCCTCGGTGAAGCCGACCGCCTTGAGCTGCTCGGCCATCTTGGCGCGGTCGTCCGCCGGCATGCCGGGCGCCGGCACCACCACGGCCTGCGCCTGGGCGGTCAGCAGTTCGGCCGGCAGATCGGCCGCGGTGCCGGCATCGAGCAGCACGTGGTCGTAGACCCGCAGCAGCGCATTCAGCGCCAGGATCAGCCGCGGCGACTGCAGCAAATTGCGGTCGAAGCCGGGACGGCCGGCGCTGACCAGATGCAGCGACGTGCTGCGATCGCGCGTGATCACCTGCCCGAACGTGGCCTCCCCCAGCATCAATTCCGCCAGCCCCGGCGCGGCCGGATCGGCCGACGCCGCCTTCAGCATCGCGGAGGATTCCGACAGGTCGATCAGCACCACCTTGGCGTCGCGCGCCAGCCGGCGCGCCAGCGTCAGCGCCGTCGCAGTGACAGCGTCGGTGTCACCGGTGCCGAGCACGGCGAGCTTGCGCGCCGCGTCGCCGGCACCGTGCAGCCGCTGCGCCAAAGTTTCGAGATCGTCTGTTGCAGAGCTGGTTTCGACCAGGCTCTCGCGGACCGGCGGCATCGGCGGCGGCGCGGCCGGCGTCGTCGTCGCAAACACCGGGGCCGCCGCAGCGATCGGCGCCGGTGGCGGTTCGGTCGCCAGCACGGCGGTCTCGACGCCGCGCGGCTGCGTCATCCGCAGCAATTCGCCGGTGGCGATTCCGCCCGCGCTCAGGATCAGCGTCGCCAGCGTGGCGATCAGCACGATCGGCAGCTTCTTCGGATAGGCCGGCGTGTTCGACACGATCGCACGCGAGATGATGCGGCCGTCGGCCGGCGCCTGGTCGATGGTTTCTCGCGTCGTCGCCTCGCGATATTTCGCCAGATAGGATTCGAGCAGATCGCGCTGCGCCTTGGCCTCACGCTCCAGCGCGCGGAGCTGGACGTCCTGGCCGTTGGTCGACGTCGCCTGCTTCTTCAACTGCTCGAGGCTGGCGGTCAGGCTGTCGACCCGGCCGCTGGCGATCCGGGCGTCGCTCTCGAACGAGCGCGACAGCTTCATCGCCTCGTCGCGCAATTGCCGGTCGAGATCGGCGAGCTGCGCCCGCAGCTCCTTGATCCGCGGATGGTTGTCGAGCAGGGTCGAGGATTGTTCGGCGAGCTGGGTGCGCAGCGTCACGCGCTGTTCGGACAGCCGCCGCATCACGTCGGAGTTCAGCACCTCGGAAGCCTCGATCGGACGGCCACCCTGCAGCATCTCCTTGATCAGCCGCGACTTGGATTCGGCGTCGGACTTCAGCGCGCGCGCATTGCCGAGCTGGGTGTTGAGTTCGCCGAGCTGCTGATTCGACAGCGTGGTGTTGTTGGTGCCGATGAACAGGCTCGACTTCGAGCGGAAGTCCTCGGCCTTGGATTCGGCGTCGGCGACCTTCTTGCGCAGCGATTCGATCTCGCCGGACAGCCACTGTCCCGCGGAGCGCGCCTGCGCCTGCCGCGCGTTCTGCTGCAGCACCAGATAGCCGTCGGCGATCGAATTCGCAACCCGCGCCGCGAGCTCGGGATCGCTCGACTGGAATTCGACCACCATGACGCGCGACTTGTCGACCGCATAGGCGGTGAGCCGATCGTAATACGCGTCGAGTACGCGCTCCTCGGGACTCATCGAGAACGGGTCACGGCCGATGCCGATCAGCGCCAGCAGCGATTTCAGCGGGTTGATTCCCTGCAGCACCGGATCGAATTCGGGGCGCTCGGCGAGTTTGTTCTTCTTGATGACCTCGATCGCGAGTTCGCGCGACAGCAGCAATTGCACCTGGCTGGTGACGGCTTCCGGATCGATCGCGTTGCGTTGTTCGTCGCGTTCGCCGTTCGGCCGCAGGAAGATGTTTTCACGGCCGTCGATCAGGATGCGCGCTTCGGATTTGTAGCGCGGCGTGATCAGGTTGACGACGGCGAGCGACAGCACCAGCGCCAGCAGAGTCGGCGCGATGATCAGATGTTTCTTGCGTGCCAGCGCCTGCCCGATCAGCCGCAGATCGATGTCGCCATTGGTGGGCGGCGCGATCGCCGCCGGCCGCGCGCGCCGGATGATCGGCTCGTCGGTCACCGCCTTGCTGAACAACGGCTCTTTGACGGCGGCCTTGATCCGCTCCGCCTTCGAAGGCGCCGCGGGGGCTGACTCGGCGGATGTGGCGACCTGCCGGCCTGCCGCATCGCCCTTCGTCCGACGCCAGAACGCGAACCGCATTGCACACTCCTACTTGACGCGACGACCGGTCTCGTGATGGGGCGATTACAAACGATTAAGGTTGCTGCGACGTTAAAATCCGGGTTCCGAACTACCCAAATCGTGTAGTGTCGCGCAGCGCCCTCATCGATTGTTAACCACGAAAGCCCTTAATCTGAATCGAGAATTTCGTCCGGACCCTGCAATGCATCGTGGCCTTCCCATCGTCTCCCTGCTGATCGCTGCGGTTGCATCCGCGGTCGATCGCCCGTTGCCCCGCCGGCAGCGCCCCGCCGCCTGCGCCGGGCGCCGGGTCTGACATGTCGCCGCGTCCGGACCAGCCGCTGCGGATCGTTCATGCTGTGCGGGCGCCGGTGGGCGGCATCATCCGCCACATCCTCGACCTCGCCAACGGCCAGGCCGATCGCGGCCACGATGTCGCGCTGATCACCGACAGCCTGACCGGCGGCGCGCGCGCCGAGGCCGCGCTCGCCGAGATCGCGCCGCGGCTGACGCTCGGCGTCTACCGGATGCCGATCCATCGCGAGCCGTCGCCGACCGATCCGTGGATCTGGGCTCGGTTCGCGCGGCTGGTCGGCCGGCTGAAACCCGACGTGCTGCACGGCCACGGCGCCAAGGCCGGCGTGTTCATGCGCATCGTGCCGAAGCCCGCCCACGCGATCCGGGTCTACACCCCGCACGGCGGCTCGCTGCATTATCCGACCTCGACCGCCAAAGGGCAGCTCTACAGCCGGATGGAACGGCTGCTGATGAACCGCACCGAGCTGTTCCTGTTCGAGAGCGAGTTCGCCCGCAACACCTACGAGCGGATGATCGGCAAGCCCGACGGGCTGGTGCACTGCGTGTTCAACGGCGTCACCGCCGGCGAATTCGATCCGATCAAGCTCGCCGCCGATGCCACCGACGTCGCCTATGTCGGCGAATTCCGCAGGATCAAGGGCGCCGATCTGCTGGTCGATGCGGTCGCGCGGCTGCGCGCCGACGGTCGCCCGCTGACGCTGACGCTCGGCGGCGACGGCGAGGAATCCGAGGCGCTGAAGGCGCAGGTCAAGCAGCTCGGACTGAACGACACCGTGCGGTTCGTCGGCCACGTCAAGGCGCGCGACGGCTTCGCCAAGGGCCGGCTGCTGGTGGTGCCGTCGCGCGGCGATTCGATGCCCTATGTGGTGATCGAGGCCGCCGCCGCCGGTATCCCGATGGTGGCCGCCAATGTCGGCGGCATTCCGGAAATCTTCGGCCCGGACCATACCGCGGCTTTGTTCGCGCCGAACCGGCCCGCCGCGATGGCCGACGCGATCAAGGCGGCGCTCGACGATCTGCCCGCCGCGCAGCAGCGCGCCCGCGCCCTGCGCGAGCGGATCTTCCTGCATTTTTCCCAGAAGGCGATGGTCGAGGGCGTGATTGCGGGATACCGCGAAGCCTTCGCCGATCGTTAACAGTCTACGATTGCGCTAACGTTTTCTTGCAAGTTTTAGCGTCTAGTCCGCCGAGACTTTGCGCGCGGGCGTTGCCGTGCGCCGGTGTGACAACGGAATCGTGACGTGGAACCGATCAGCGCCCGCTCCATGATCGACGCCGCCGCTGCCGAGGCAGTGGTCGGCCATGAGCCCAACCGGCCGGCGGTCGAGCGGCGCAAGCGGCTGTCGCCGGCTGCGCTCGCGGTGACCAACGAGAAGGTGCCGCCCGCCTACTCGCCGATCGTGATCGCCGGCCTGGTCCGGCTGGCCGATTTCGTGCTGATCGCCGTCGTCGGCATCGCGCTGTATCTCGGCTACGTCGCGCGTCGCGACGGGCTGCAATGGGAATACATCGCCGCCATCCTGGCGATGACCGTCAGCGCCGTGATCAGCTTCCAGGCCGCCGACATCTATCAGGTCCAGGTGTTTCGCGGCACGCTCAAGCAGATGACCCGCATGATCTCGGCGTGGTCGTTCGTGTTTCTGCTGTTCATCGGCGCGTCGTTTCTGGCCAAGCTCGGCGGCGAAGTGTCGCGCCTGTGGCTGTCGTCGTTCTATCTGCTCGGCCTCGCGGTGCTGATCGTGGAGCGGCTGATCCTGCGCAGCATGGTGCGGCACTGGGCGCGCCAGGGCCGGCTCGATCGCCGCACCATCATCGTCGGCTCCGACGAGAACGGCGAGAAACTGATCAGAGCGCTGAACGCCAGCCAGAACGACGATTCCGACATCCGCGTGCTCGGCGTGTTCGACGACCGCAACGACAGCCGCGCGCTCGACACCTGCGCCGGCTCGCCGAAGCTCGGCAAGATCGACGACATCCTCGAATTCGCCCGCCGCACCCGCGTCGATCTGGTGCTGTTCGCGCTGCCGATCTCGGCCGAAACCCGCATCCTCGAGATGCTGAAGAAGCTCTGGGTGCTGCCGGTCGACATCCGGCTGTCGGCGCACACCAACAAGCTGCGCTTCCGTCCCCGCGCCTATTCCTATCTCGGCAACGTGCCCACGCTCGACGTGTTCGAGGCGCCGATCACCGACTGGGACCAGGTGACGAAGCGGCTGTTCGACCACATCGTCGGCAGTCTGATCCTGCTCGCGGCGTCGCCGGTGATGGCGCTGGTCGCGCTGGCGATCAAGCTCGACAGTCCGGGCCCGGTGCTGTTCCGGCAGAAGCGGTTCGGCTTCAACAACGAACGCATCGACGTGTTCAAGTTCCGCTCGATGTATCATCACCTCGCCGACCCGACCGCGTCGAAGGTGGTCACCCGCAACGATCCGCGCGTCACCCGCGTCGGCAAGTTCATCCGCCGCACCAGCCTCGACGAGCTGCCGCAGCTGTTCAACGTGGTGTTCAAGAGCAATCTGTCGCTAGTCGGCCCGCGCCCGCACGCGGTGCAGGGCAAGCTGCAGAGCCGGCTGTTCGACGAAGCGGTCGACGGCTATTTCGCGCGGCATCGCGTCAAGCCGGGCATCACCGGCTGGGCCCAGATCAACGGCTGGCGCGGCGAGATCGACAACGAAGAGAAGATCCAGAAGCGCGTCGAGTTCGACCTGTACTACATCGAGAACTGGTCGGTGCTGTTCGACCTCTACATCCTGCTGAAGACGCCGTGGGCGCTGCTGAAAGGCGAGAACGCGTACTAGGTTGCCGTAGTCACCTATCGCCCTCTCGTTCGTCATTCCGGGGCGCGCGCAGCGCGAGCCCGGAATCCATATCCCCTGACGTCAACGGTCAGCGACTGCGCGTCAGACACGGTGCGCTCTCGATAGCACACGGCGTATGGATTCCGGGTTCGCTCGCAAGAGCGAGCGCCCCGGAATGACTCGGGGTGGGGCTGCTACGTCTTCGCGTAGGACACGCCCATGCCGGCGCGGACGTCGGCCTGGATGCCGTAGGGAGCGATCGGGTAGCGCAGGCCGTTGTTGGCGAGCTGCTTCATGCCGTCGATCGCTTTCGCCAGCTGCGCCGGCTTCAGCGCCATCAGCATCTCCTCGTCCGGCACGCCGCCGTAGCGGCGCTCGGCGAAGCACGGCAGCGACAGGCTGGGCTCACCGGTGACGAGCGCCCTGCCCCATGAATCCGCGCAGGCGGTCTCGCCGACCACGCCCCATTCGAACTTCTTGTAGCCGGCATATTGCAGGCCGTTGATCAGGATGATCATCTGCCCGGGCGTCGCATAGACCAGGCAGATGTCCGGCGGATCGAGCCGGCCGCTGCTCAGCGGCGACACCGCCATCGCCTGATACTGGCCGAACGGCACCACGCTCAGCGCCTCCTGGCGCTTGCGCGCGTCCTCCTGCGTGGCGTGCCAGACGCCGACATAGGAGCGGCCGTCGAGCCACTGCTCGTCCTGCGGCCCGAGCCCGATCACCGCACGGCACTGCGCGCCGACCAGATCGTCGCCGGTGATGCCGACGGTCCAGCCGAGCCGCGACGCCATGCTGACGATCTGGTCGGTGGTGTGGATCGCGTTCGGCCGCCGGATCTTCGGGATCGCCTGCATCTCGGCGGCGCTCGCGAACATCTTCATGCCGATCACGGTGGTCTTCAGCCGCAGCAGCGCGTTGAGGTCGGCGACCATCGTGGCGAAATCGAACGTCTCGGTCGGCTGCGGCGTCGTCGCATCAGGCATTGATCTGCATCCCCACTTCGACCGCGCGTCCGGTCGGAATTCGGAAATAGAGGCTGGCATCGTCGGCCCATTTCGCCATGTTGGCAAACAGCAGGCTCTGCCAGCGCGGCATCTCGGACGGCGTCGCCGGACGGATCACCCGGCGCGACAGGAAGAACGAGGTGTTCATGATGTCGAACGCAAAGTCGTTCGCCTTGCAGCCGGCCATCGCCTTCGGCACGTTCGGGCTTTCCATGTAGCCGAACCGCAGCACCATCCGCGAGAACCGGTCGTTGACGATCTCGACGCTGGAGCGCTCGTGTTCCGGCACGCGCGGCACGTCCTCGGTGACCACCCGCAGGATGATGTTCTTGTCGTGCAGCACCTTGTTGTGCTTGAGGTTGTGCATCAGCGAGGTCGGCGTCGAATTCGGGTTTCCGGTGAGGAACACCGCGACGCCGCGCACCCGGCCGATCGACGACGAATGCGAGATCGAGGCGATGAAGTCGTCGAGATCGACCTCGTCGCGAATGGTCTTGCGGGCGACGATCTTGCTGCCGCGCCGCCAGGTGATCATCACCGCCATCAGGCCGACGCCGATCAGCAGCGGAATCCAGCCGCCCTCGAAGATCTTCAGCATGTTGGCCATCAGGAAGATCATGTCGACGGCGAGGAACGGCGCGATCACCAGCGTGGCGGCCGCGGTCGACCAGCGCCAGCATTTCCGCATCACGAAATACGCCATGATGCTGGTGATCACCATCGTGCCGGTCACCGCGATGCCGTAGGCCGAGGCCAGCGCGCTCGACGATTTGAACGCGAACACCAGATACAGCACCGCGATCAGCAGCAGCCAGTTGGCGCGCGGGATGTAGATCTGGCCCTTCTCGGTCTCCGAGGTGCGGCGGATGTCCATCCGCGGCAGCAGGCCGAGCTGAATCGCCTGCTGGGTCAGCGAGTACGCGCCGGAGATCACCGCCTGGCTGGCGATGATCGTCGCCGCGGTCGCGAGCCCGACCATCGGCAGCAGCGCCCATTCCGGGAACAGGAAGAAGAACGGATTCTCCAGCTTCTCCGGATGGTCGAGCAGCATCGCGCCCTGCCCGAGATAGCACAGCGCCAGCGCCGGAAACACCACGACGAACCACGCCAGCCGGATCGGCTTGCGGCCGAAATGCCCCATGTCGGCATACAGCGCCTCGGCGCCGGTGACGGTGAGGAACACCGCGCCGAGCGCGAGCAGTCCGGCGCGGCCGTGATGCAGCAGGAAGTCGATGCCGTAGAGCGGATTGATCGCGTTCAGCACGCTGAGATCGCTCATGAGATTCATGATGCCGCCGACCGCGAGCACACCGAACCACAGCAGCATGATCGGCCCGAACCAGGCGGCGACCGCGGCGGTGCCGCGGCTCTGCACCACGAACAGCCCGATCAGGATCGCCATCGACAGCGGCAGGATGTACGGCTCGAACGCCGGCTCGACCAGCTTGAGGCCTTCCACCGCCGACAGCACCGAGATCGCCGGGGTGATGATGGCGTCGCCGTAGAACAGCGCCGCGCCGGCCATGCCGAGCAGCGAGATCGCCGCGAAGCGCCGGTGCATCACGTGCTGCAGCAGCGCCATCAGCGTCAGCGTGCCGCCCTCGCCGTGATTGTCGGCGCGCATGATCAGCAGCACGTATTTCAGCGTGACGATGATGATCAGCGTCCACAGCACCAGCGACAGCACGCCGAGCACCATGGCCTGGGTCAGCGGAGCGCCGGCCGACGCGGCGGTCAGGCTTTCCTTCAGCGCATACAGCGGGCTGGTGCCGATGTCGCCATAGACCACGCCGATCGAGCCGAGCGACAGCGTCAGGAACGAGGTCGGACGGTGGGCCGGCAAGGCTGCTTGCGGCGTGGAGACTGCGTCGCTCATGGAAGAACCTCTGAAACGTCAGGCCGTGTTCTGCGACAGCTATAGGTCAAGTCGCCGGACGTGAGTATCTCAGTTCTCCCACTGCAGTGAGGATAAGTAGCTTCCCGAGGCGGAACATGAACGGATCTTTACGGGTCCCTTACATCGCGCGCGTCGATCTCGAATGGATTCTTTATGTCGCACCGCTCAGCCGAGCTTCCAACCGACTTCGGCGGCGAAGCTCTGGTAGAAGTCGATCTCGTAGGCGCGCTCCGGCATGGTGCGGACGCGCTGGTCGAGCAGATGCGCGTCGTCGCCGACCAGGATGCGCCAGCGATCGGCGCGGACGCCGTCGAGAATGACGCGCGCCGCGGCCGCCGCGCTGGTCGGTGCGTCCTCGAGGAAGCTGCGCGCCCGCTCCTTGGCCATCGCCCGGATGTCGTCGTCCGACAGCGGCGCCTCGTCGACGCCGGCTGCGGCCAGCCGCTTGCGGGCCGCGGCGATCTCCTCGGTGCTGAGGTCGTCGCCGGCGTCGCTACTCTGGATCTTGCGCGAATTGGCGACGATCGAGGTGCCGATGTGCCCCGGCATCACCACCGAGCATTTCACATGCGGCGCGTTGAGCCGCAGATCGGCGATCAGCGCCTCGGAGAATCCCTTCACGGCGAATTTCGCGGCGCTGTAGGCGGTGTGCGGTGTGGTCGGGCCGATCGAGGCCCAGAAGCCGTTGACGCTCGAGGTGTTGACGATGTGGCCTTCGTCCGCCGCGATCAGCATCGGCAGAAAGATTCGCGTGCCGAGATAGACGCCGCCCCAGCAGATGTTGAAGGTGCGCTCCCACTGCTCGCGGCTGTTGGCGATCATGCTGCCGCCGCCGCCGATGCCGGCGTTGTTGAACAGCAGATGGATGCAATCGGTGCGGTGCTGCGCCGCGACCTCGTCGCGGAAGCGCCGCATCTGCGCTTCGAGCGCGACGTCGGCGATGTGGGTGGTGACGCGCAGCCCCTGCGGCAGGCCGTCGGCTTCGCACAGCCGCCGGGTCTCGGCCATCGCTTCAGCTGAGACGTCGCACAGCGCGACGTGGCAACCTTCGGCGACGAGCTGGCGCGCGAGCTCGCGGCCCATGCCGGTGCCGCCGCCGGTGATCACGGCAATCCTGCCGGCAAAGTCCCTCATGCCGCGCGTCTCCATCCCCTGGTCTTGTCGCGCCGCGGGTCGAGCCGCGGCTGCGTCGGCGCAGCATAGAGGGCGCGGCGCGCGCGAGTCCATCGCCGTTGCCATGCGATCCCAGGATTGCCGTTCGTCGTCAGGCGCGTTCCTGACAGCGGCACTGCTTTCGCACCCGCCGGAATCGTCCTAGTCTTTGCCCTCACTTCGATCGAGGAGCCCGACGATGCTGGCAGCCACCTTTCAGACCGCGGCCTTCCTGTTCCTGCTGCTGGTCGCGGTTCTGGTCGTCGCGGTGTTCATCGCGTTCATCGCCAAGCCGCTCGACCGGCTGCCGCGGCCGAGCCTGACCACGGTGCTGCTGTATCTCGCCGCCGAACTCGCGGCCCTGGTCGTCGCGGTGTGGCTGGTGGTGCAGGTCAGCGAATTCGAGCTGCTGCCGGTGTTGATCGCGCTGGCGATCGCCGCCGTGGTGTTCGCGCCGCAGCTCGTCGCCAGGATCCCGCTGCCGGCGGCCGTCACCGGCCTGCTCGGCAAGAGATAGCCAACGCCACCACCCGTCCGCCGCCCATCGCGGCGGCGGGTGTCCTCCCCGGCTTGGTTCTGACAGCCGCCCTCGCTTGCGAGGGCGGCTCGTTGTCGGCCGTCCGGTTCGCGGCGAACCGGGCCGCCGATCAGCGCCGCGCCCGGCCGATGGCGCCGGCGACGATCTGCATCGCCACGCCGCCCAGCCAGGCGGCGAGGATCATGCCGGTCCAGGCGAGATGCGGGGCGAGATGCAGCACCACCAGCGCGACCGAGGCGAACGCCGCCAGCGTCGCGCAGAACGTGCCGACCGCGCTCAGAAACTCGGCGGCGTCGATCTTGCCGCGCTGCGCGTGCTGCGCCTCGCTCTCGCCGGCGTGGAACGGCAGCGGCGGAATGTCGATGCCGAGATAGAATCCGATCGCGCCGACCGCCATCATCGCCAGCAGGAACGCGACCGTGGTCAGCGCGCCGATGCTGCTGCCGACATGCGCGCCGACGAACAATCCGCACGCCGCGCCGGCCATCGCCAGCCCGCTGCGTTCGAGAAAGTGGGCGGCCCTTCGCACACGGAGTTGCATGGTCGTGTCCTCGGCGTTGCAGAGAGTCGGCACGCTATGACATTTCCATGACGGGCGAAAGCGCGGCAGACGACGGCCGAAAGACGCAACTGCTTCCCATCGTCGCTGGCGCGTCGATAGGACGGGCCGAGGTCGACGGCTGGCGTCGCCGGCCGTGGCGACCCGCGCGCCGCTCCGCCCGCGTGCGATCGCGAGGGAGCGGCGCGCGCACTCAGAAGTTGAACGTCGTCGACACCAGATAGGTTCGCGGCGCGCCGAGCCCGATCGCGCTGCCGCTGTAGGACGACGCGTAGTAGGCCAGGTTCTCGACGTTCTCGATCGCGGCGCGGACCACGATCGGCTTGCCGTTCCACGGCGACAGGAAGGTGTAGCGTGCGCCGACGTCGAACCGCGTCCATGCCGGCAGCACCTGGGTGTTGGCGGCATTGGCGTAGCTCGCCCCGGTGTGGATCACCCGCCCGGTCAGCGTGAACCCCTGGATCCACGGCACGTCGACCTCGGCGCCGAGATTGACGTTGGCCCGCGCCACGCCGGGCGCGCGGTGTCCGTCGTTGACGCCTCGATCGGTCTTCTCCAACGCGCCCTCGATGTAGGCCATGCCGCCCAGCAGCCGCAGCCCCGGCGCCACTTCGCCGAAGACGTTGAGTTCGGCGCCGCGATTGCGCTGCACGCCGTCGACCGACAGCGTCAGCAGGCCGTTCGAGCTGGATGCGATCGCGCTCGGCTGTTTGATGTCGAACAGGCTGCCGGTGACGCTGATCCGGCCGAAATCGACCTTCACGCCGGTCTCGACCTGCTTGGTCTGGAATGGTGGAAACACCTGGCCGACATTGATGTAACCGGCGCCGACCGTGGTGCCCGGCTGCAGCCCCTCGATGTAGTTGGCGTACAGCGTCACATTCGACATCGGCCGCAGCAGCAGCGCGTAGGCCGGGCTCCAGGCGGCGCCGTCCTGTCCCGTGGTGACATTGGTGAGCAGATCGGTCGAGCTGTTGCTGACATGCTGGCGACGGACGCCGACGACGGCCTGCACCGCGCCGTTCAGGATCGACATCGTATCCGCCGCGCCGACGCTCCACTGCGTCAGGCCGACCGTGTTGCGGATCGGAACGGTGAACAGCGGCTCCGGGATCGGCTTGTAGTTGTAGATGTTCGAGCCGACGACACCGCCCGCGGCAAGATAGGAATTCTCGTTGGGCCGGTCGAACACGCCGTAGTTGACCACGAATTTGTGGTTGACCGGGCCGGTGTCGGTTTCCGCGCGCAGCCCGACTTCGCCGGTCTTGGCCGTGAAGGTCTGCTCGCCGCCGAACGGCCGCGAGCTGTAGTCGCCCGCCCGGTTGAGGATGCCCGGCGACAGGAACTTGAAGTCGATCTTGGCCTGGTGATAGCCGGCGGCGCCGTACACCGTCAGCCCCTGCGCGACGTCGACTTCGGCGCGCACCGTCGCGAAGGTGTCTTTCGGCTTCCAATACGCCCAATCCGGGATCGCGTTGGAATTCGCGGCGGGCGCCGGCGGCAGCGGCACGAGCGTCGCCGGGAAGCTGAAGAACCGGATCGGCGGGTTCAGGTTGTTGGCCTGATAGCCGACGTCGGCGGAGACGCGGACGTTCTCGCCGCGATAGTCCAGGCCGAGCACCGCATTGCCGAATTCGCTGGTCTGGCGGTCGAACGCCGTCTTGCCGTCGCTGTAGCTGCCGTTGAAGCGGACGCCCCACTCCTTGTGCGCGCCATAGCGCCGCGCGACGTCGGCCTGCAGGCCGAATTGCGAGCGCGACGCGTAGGTCGCGGTGAGCTGGGTGATGTCGTAGTCCGGCGCCTTCTTGGTGACCAGATTGATGCTGCCGCCGACCGCGCCGAGCGGCGAGATGCCGTTGAGCAGTGCGGTCGGACCTTTGAGGATCTCGACGCGCTCGATGAAATTGGCGCCGACGCTCCAGAACGGCGCCATGCCGTACATCCCGTTGAGCGCCAGATCGCCGACGTCGTAGTAGAAGCCGCGAATGAAATAGCCGTCCTGACCGCCGCCCGCCGACGTCACCGCGCGGACCGACGGATCGTGGGCGACGACGTCGCGGATCGTCCGCGCCTGCTGGTCCTGCATCAATTGCGCGGTGTAGCTGGTCTGGCTGAACGGCGTGTCGAGAATGCCGCGATTGCCGAGAAAGCCGACCTGCCCGCCGCTCGCGACCTGACCACCCGCATAAGGCGCGGGCAGCGCACCGAGCGTGCCGGTGCGCGGCACGAGATACGGCACCGGCGCGACCGGCGGCGGCGTATCGCGGCGCGCGGTCACGCGGCGCGTGGTGCCGGCGCGGTTGCTGGCCACGGGGCGCGCCGCGCGGCCGCGCTCGGTGCGCGGCGCGTCGACGGTGACCGCGGGCAGATTGGTCTGAGCGAGCGAAGTCGATGAAAGCATGGCGAACGACATCGCCGCCAGAATTCCGACCGCTCCGGTTCGCCCGAATGTTGTTGTCGTCATTTGAAAGCCCCCTTCACGTGACGCTCGTCGCGTACAGGATCACGCGCCGCGAAGCACCGCAGGCGGGGTTAGAAGAGGTCGAAGAAATGAGGCTATCGATTCACGTCAACACCGTTCGCAGCCTTGCGGCGCTCGGCGTTTTTCCGCTACTATCAACGATGTATCGCATGCATCGGCAATCGGCACCGCTGCCGCCTCGGACCGATCTGTTGCACGAGAATTCCTCTAAGGCGAGGACAGCCTATCTGGGTATTATTCGGTCGACTCGTCGATAAAACGACCTTCGATCACGAACCACGAGGCTAATTCATCGCACCAGATGGACCCGGCATTCTCGAAAAGTTGCAAAGCCTGAAGGCGCTTGCCTTGGTCGGTCACGCTTAGTGTGTACTGGTGCGACTCTACGGACTGTCCGGCTTGTAGCGATCCTGCCATCGGTGGATGATGTTGCCAGACGCTCTGCGTTTCGATCTCGACGTCGTCTACCCTTTTCAGCCGGAAATGTTTGGACCCATTGCAGAGCTGCCAACAGAGGTGGAGTGTACGATGTTTCTTCCGAAGAGCTCTTTGGAAGTGTTCGAGGGTCTCAAGTGGTTTACTCAGTTGCTCGGAAACTAACTGCTTGGTCTTGTCGTCAATATACTCCCATGTCCAATCCGAGAGGTGCCAGCTTGTTATCGCGCAGTTGAAAGCATGGTAGGCTGGCACATGCAAAAGCCCCACGGGCTGTGTCGTCTTTAGAGACGATCTCAGTTGGTGGACCTCCCAATGGAGCTTGCTAAGTAGATGAAGTGGCGATTCGAGCGCGAAAGCCTTTGAAGGTGATTTTGGCCGGCTCTGAATATGAATTGGTCTCATTCATTCCCCACGCCCCCGGAGATTGAAGATTCCAGCAGTTTAATCAAAATGGTCGGAGCGAAAGGATTTGAACCTTCGACCCCTAGTCTCCCAGACTAGTGCGCTAACCGGGCTGCGCCACGCTCCGATGCCGTTTCGGCCATGATGCTGTAGCTTCGATCGGCGCCTTGCGCAAGGCGCGCGGCGTCAATTCGCCGGTCCCGAACCGGCGGAACGGCCGGTTCAGCCGTCCTTCATCGCGGCGTCGAGCGCTTCGCGGCAGGCGATCAGGTCCTGCAGCACGGCGCGCAGCGGCGCCAGATCGACCGGCGGGCGTACGGGGGCCGCATCGACCGGCAGATCCAGCGGCGGCAGATTGAGCCGCGGCGCGGGCGGAGCGGAAAACTCCTCGTCGTCCTCGGCGTCGAACACCGGGGCGCGGCGGGCCGCGACCGGGCTGGCCGAACGGGCCGGCGCCGGCGCCGGTGCCGCGCGCAGATCGGGTTCCTCCATCATCGCGTGGAGGTCGAGGCCCTCGTTCTCGCCATCGTAATCGTCGTCGTCGAGATCGATGCCGCCGCCGGGCGCGGGCTCGTAGTCGTCCTCGGCGACGGTGCGGCCGATCGCTTCCTCGACCGCGCCGAAGGTGGCGCTCGCCTCGTTGTCGGCCAGCCGCTGCACCGACTTGATGCCGTGCTCCTTGAGGATGCGCTGCACGCCGCGGATGGTGTAGCCTTCGCCGTACAGCAGCCGGCGGATGCCTTTCAGCAGATCGACATCGTCCGGCCGGTAGTAGCGCCGGCCGCCCGAGCGCTTCATCGGCTTGATCTGGGTGAACCGCGTCTCCCAGAACCTCAGCACGTGCTGCGGAATGTCGAGCTCGTCGGCGACTTCGCTGATGGTTCGGAATGCATCCGGCGCTTTGTCCAAATGCAGTCTCCTGTCGTCAGGTGCCGGATGCCGACTCGGACTTGTCGTCGGCCGTGGCGCTCGCCGACGACATCGACGACGTCGCGCCGTTGGCGTTGATGCGCTGCTTGAGGATCGCCGATGGCTTGAACACCATCACCCGCCGCGGCGAGATCGGCACCTCGGTCCCGGTTTTGGGGTTGCGTCCGATCCGCTGCCCCTTCTGCCGCACCAGGAACGAACCGAACGACGACAGCTTCACCGTCTCGCCCTTCTCCAGGCAGTCGGTGATTTCTTTCAATACCAGTTCGACAAATGCCGACGACTCCGTGCGCGACAGGCCCACCTTTTGGTAGACCGCCTCGCAAAGATCGACACGTGTGACTGTTCGTCCGGTCCCCGTCATCGCCTGCCCCACCTCACGGCGAAAGAAAATTCCGTGCTGAAACTATGAGTTTAACAATCGGCGGTCAACCTCTGCCGACATTCAGAATAGCACGGAACGCGATGGAAATGCTGTTAAAATTTTACGCGCGCAACTACCAGCGGAGCAACGCGGCGCCCCAGGTGAAACCTCCGCCCATCGCTTCCAGCAGCACCAGATGGCCCTTCTGGATGCGTCTGTCGGCCACTGCGGCGGCCAGCGCCAGCGGAATCGAGGCCGCCGAGGTGTTGCCGTGGCGATCCACGGTCATCACCACCTTCTGCGGTGCAATATGCAATTTCTGCGCGGACGCATCGATGATCCGCTTGTTGGCCTGATGCGGCACGAACCAGTCGACATTGTCGGCGCTGGTGCCGCTGGCGTTGAACGCATCGACGATCACGCCGGTGATCATGCCGACCGCGTGCTTGAACACTTCGCGGCCTTCCATCCGGAGATGGCCGACGGTCTGCGTCGTGCTCGGTCCGCCGTCGACGTACAATTTGTGTTTGTGGCGTCCGTCGGAGCGCAGATGCGTGGTCAGCACGCCGCGATCCGCCGAGGTGCCCCAGCCTTCCTGCGCATCCAGGACGATCGCGCCGGCGCCGTCGCCGAACAGCACGCAGGTGCCGCGATCGGTCCAGTCGAGAATCCGCGAAAAGGTTTCGGCGCCGATCACCAGCGCCCGCTTGGCCGATCCGGCGCGCAGGAAATTGTCGGCGGTCGCCACCGCGAACACGAAGCCCGAGCACACCGCCTGCAGATCGAACGCAACGCCGTGGGTGATGCCGAGCGCGGCCTGCACCGCGACCGCAGTGGCCGGAAAGGTGTTGTCCGGCGTCGAGGTCGCCAGCACGATCAGGTCGATCGACTGCGCGTCGACGCCGGCATTCTCCAGCGCCGCCTGCGCGGCCTTGATGGCGAGATGCGAGGTGTATTCGCCCTCGGCGGCGATGTGGCGCTCCCGGATGCCGGTGCGCTGCACGATCCATTCGTCCGAGGTGTCGACCTGTTTGGACAGTTCGGCGTTGGTGAGGACCCGCTCCGGAAGGTAAGAACCGCAGCCCAGCACCACCGAACGAACAACAGTCACGAGACAGCCTCCTGAGCCGTCGGCGTCGAGACCAGCGCGCCGGCTTCACGATTGAGCGTTTGATTGATCTTGGTCAGGAGATCGTAGCGGACCATGTCATAGCCAACATCGACCGCATAGGCAAAGCCGTCGGCGCTGGTTCCGCCGTGGCTCTTGACCACGATTCCGTTAAGACCGAGGAACACCCCGCCGTTGGACTTGTTCGGGTCCATCTTGTCCTTCAGCGCCTTGAAGGCGTCGCGGGCGAACAGATAGCCGATCTTGGAGCGCCAGGTCCGGGACATCGCGGCTTTCAGATATTCGCTGATCTGCCGGGCGGTTCCCTCCGCCGCCTTGAGCGCGATATTGCCGGAAAAGCCCTCCGACACGATCACGTCGGCGGCGCCCTTGCCGATGCCGTCGCCCTCGACGAAGCCGATGAACTCGAACCGCGGCGACTGCATCGCCCGCAGCAGCTCGGCCGCCTCGCGGATTTCCTCGCCGCCCTTGATCTCCTCGACGCCGATGTTGAGCAGGCCGACGGTCGGCCGCTCTAGGTCGAACAGCACGCTGGCCATCGCCGCGCCCATCACCGCCAGCGCCTTGAGATGCTGGGCGTCGCCGCCGATCGTGGCGCCGAGATCGAGCACCACCGAATCGCCGCGCACCGTCGGCCAGGTCGCGGCGATCGCCGGGCGGTCGATGCCGGGCAGCGTCCGCAGGCAGAACCGCGCCATCGCCATCAGCGCGCCGGTGTTGCCGGCCGACACCGCGACGTCGGCCTCGCCCTTCTTCACCGCCTCGATCGCCAGCCACATCGACGAGACCTTGCGGCCTCGCCGCAGCGCCTGGCTCGGCTTGTCGTGCATGCTGACGGCGACGTCGGTGTGGATGACGCGGGAGACTTTCTTCAGCGCCGGATGCGCGGCCAGTTCTTTCTCGATCAGCGCGCTGTCGCCGAACAGCAGAAACTCCGTGTCCGGATGGCGACCGAGCGAGATGGCGGCGCCTGGAACGACGACGGACGGACCGAAATCACCACCCATTGCGTCCAGCGCGATTCGAACCTTCACCGGCATGGCGTTTCGGAAACCCGTTCGCTTGCGGCCATGAAGCGCTTGGCCGCGACTTGAAAATGCGCCTGACGGCGCTCGAGCGTGCAGCGCTGCACGCCGATTGGGGCGGACAATAGCCTTTCTCGGCCCCGATACAACATCTTGACCGGGCAGATTTAAGTCGCATTCCGCCGGTGGAAAAAGCGTCCTAGATGAGAATCCCGGGCGTTATCGCGACCGCCGCTGCGGCGCGTCGCTAATCGTCCTTCGGCTTGCGCGATCGCTTGGGCTTCGCCGGCGCCTTCAGCGCCTGCAGCGCCGCGAACGGGTGCTCGTCGGGATCGTCCGGCTCGACGATCGGCTCGAACACCGCGTCGGGCTTGCGCGGATAGGGATCGATGCCGAGAAACAGCGCGTCGGCCGCGACTCGGCCGATGTCGATCATGCCGCGTTCGATCGCCTCCGGCGGATCGCCGGGATCGGGATCGCCGTCGTCATCGACGGTCTCGGACAATTCGCGAATCTGCTCCGGCGGCACGAAGGTCAGGTCGACGTCCTCGTCGATGCTGCTTTCGATCGGCTCCAGCGTCACCACGCAGGTCTGGCCGACGCGCGCCTGCACCCGCCCGGTGACCCGGACCCGGCCGCCGCTCTCCGGCACCAGATCGAACGCCGCCTTGGCCGAGACGATCTCGCGCAGATCCCCGAGCGCGGCCATCGCCGCGCGTTCGGCCTCGCCGGCTTCGATCTCGCGATGCAGCCCGGTGTCGGGGATCTGCATCACCACGATCGGGACGCGCCAGGGATTGTCGCCGCTCATCGTTTGTCCTTCCGCGCTCAGGCAGCCGGCGGCTTGGGAAACCGCAATTCGCCACTGCGTAGCTTGGACGGCTCGATGCCGTCGAGTGTCTTGATCACCTCGCCGACATAGGCGGCCAGCCGCCGCGCGTTTTCAATGTCGGCGCCGTACAGAACGTTCCGGTCGAGCGCCATGGCCACCGCCTCGTCGCCCTCGGTCAGCGCCAGGTCGTAGGCGGCCGAACGGCCGTAGAACGCCTCGCCGAACGCCTGCATCCGCTTCGGCACGGTCAGGTCGCCGACGCCGAGCTCGCGCAGATTCGCGTCGAGATCGCTGCAGAAATAGTCGAACAGCGCCTGGGCGAAGCCGGCGGCGTCCGGAATGGCGCGAATTCGTCGCAAAACCAGCCAGAGATGCACCACGATCATCTCGAATCGGCCGTTCACCGTATCGGCGACGCCACAATGCTGATAAAACGCCGGTTCTCGCGCCTGCGCCACGATCGTGCCATAGATCGTCTCGATGGTGCGGCGCGGCGGTGTCCGGGGCGAACGGACGAGATTGAACGGCCAGATCATTGCGGGTTCCTGACGCGGGCCCTTCGGGATTGCAATCCGAATGCCTGCCCGGTACGTCAACGCCCTGCGCGATGCAAGGGGATGGAGCCTGCTTCCGAATGCGTAATTCGATCGAACGAAGCCGTCGCAACGGCCTCAACGCGCTGGCCCGTCGCACGCTCGGCCCGGTGCTGGCATTGGGACTGCTCGGCGCCGGACTGTCGGCCTGCACCTCGGAGCAATTCCAGAAGGGCTACATCCTGCCGAACGGCGCGCTCGAGCAGATTCCGATCGGCTCCAGCCAGGATCAGGTGCTGCTGGTGATGGGCACGCCGTCCACGGTCGCGACCCTGAACGGCGAAGTGTTCTACTACATCTCGCAGCGCTCGGAGCGCCCGGTGGCCTTCATGCCGCAGAAGGTGGTCGATCAGCGGGTGATCGCGGTGTATTTCGACCAGAACCGCCAGGTCCGCCGGATCGCCAATTACGGCATGCAGGACGGCAAGATCTTCGACTTCATCAGCCGCACCACGCCGACCTCGGGCCAGGAAATGAGCTATCTGGCGCCGCTGTTCCGGCTGATCAGCTTCCGCTGATCGCAGCGCTCGCGGGCCGCACGAAGCGGCCCGCCCGACGACGCGCGATCCCGCGCCGCGACCGGCTGCCGCTTGCGGCGGCGCTCACCCGCCTCTACGCTTCCTGAAAATAGAAACGTCAGGGAGCCACCGTCATGTCGACCTTCTCGCGCCGCAGCCTGCTGTCCGGGGCTGCCGCCCTGTCCGCCGCCGCCATCCTGCCCCGCACTGCGCTCGGCGACTGGCGGCCGAGCGAAACCATCCGAATCATCGTGCCGGCCGCGGCCGGCGGCTCGACCGACGTGATGGGCCGGCTGCTCGCGCAGCATCTACAGGCGACATGGGGCCAGTCGACCGTGGTGGAGAATCGCTCCGGCGGCGGCGGCACCATCGGCACCGCGGAGGCGGCGCGGCAGAAGGGCGACGGCCACACCATCCTGGTCGGCAATCCCGGCCCCAACGCCATCGCCTACAGCATCTTCAAGAACCTCAGCTACAAGCCCGATCAGTTGCAGCCGGTCTCCAACATGATCCGGATTCCGAACATCGTCGCGGCGCATCCGTCGGCGAACATCAAATCGATCCCGGAGCTGATCGCCTATCTCAAGGCCAACCCCGACAAGCTGAATTACGGCTCGTCCGGCACCGGCCAGAGCCCGCATCTGACCGGCGCGTGGTTTCTGCAGCTGACCGGGCTGAAGATGACCCACGTGCCGTTCCGCGGCGCCGGGCCGGCGCTGCAGGCGGCGCTCGCCGGCGACATCCAGATCCTGTTCGACAATCTGTATCCGAGCCTGCCGCAGGTGCAGGACGGCAAGCTGATCGGCCTCGCCGTCACCACGTCGGAGCGCAGCGACCAGGCGCCTCAGCTGCCGACGCTGCGCGAGACCGATCCGTCGCTGGCGAGTTTCGACGTGTCGTCCTGGTTCGGCGTCTTCCTGCCCAAGGGCGCTTCGCCGGAGATCGTCGCGGCGCTCAACAAGGAGATCAAAGCCATCCTTGAACGCGATGATATCAAAAAGAATATCGCCGCGATGGGTGCCCGCCCCGACTACGGCACGCCGCAGCAATTCCAGCAATTCGTCGAGGCCGAGACCGCCAAGTTCAAGGGCATCATCGATCGCGAAGGCTTGCAGATGGAAGTGAAGTAATCGCGCTAACCGGCTGAGACCCGGCGCGTATCAGGCCAATCCCTTGCTGCGCGCCCAGTCGGTTATCAGCTCGTTAACGCGGTCCGGCGCATCCTGCTGCACCCAATGCGACGCTCCCGGAAGCCGGCGCAGCGTGAAGTCCGCGACATGCGCCTCGTTGCCTTCGGTCAGCGCGATGTCGAGCGCCAGATCGTCCTCACCCCACAGCATCAGCGTCGGCACCGTCAGCTTCGGATGCGTGCCGGCGCCGCCGCCGAGCGCGGTGAAGTTGGCGCGGTAGTAGTTGATCATCGCGGTCGCGGCGCCCGGCTGGATCGCGTTGCGGCGGTAGATCTCGATCTGCGCGTCCGAAATCGTCGTGCTGTGCTGACGAAACATCTGCGCCAGCGGCTTGCCCTGATTGCGCGTCATCAGCCATTCCGGCAGCCACGGCAGCTGGAAGAACGCGACGTACCAGGACTTGCGCTTCTGCCGCCAGCCGTCGCCCAGCACCCGCGCGAACACGTCCGGATGCGGCGCATTCAGAATGATCAGGGCGTCGAGCGCCACCTTTCCGCGCAGCGCGGTCTGCCAGGCGATCACCCCGCCCCAATCGTGGCCGATCAGGATTTTGCGCCTGCCGCCGAGCGCGGCGAAGATCGCGGCGACGTCGTCGGTCAGATGGTCGAGGTGATAGGCCGACTGCCCGGCCGGCCGGGTGGTGCCGCCATAGCCGCGCAGATCGGGCGCCACGGCATGCCAGCCGAGCCGGGCCAGACACGGAAGCTGGGCGTGCCAGGACTGGCGGGCCTCGGGGAAACCGTGCAGCAGCACCGCCGTGGTGTCGCCCTCGCCGGCTTCGTCGATGGCGAAGCTGAGACCGTTGGCTTCGAGCGTCCCGGATCGGGTCGACGGCACCATTGGTCAGCCCGCCTTGTTGATCTTCTTGATCTTGGCGTCGGTGGTTTCGATCGACGACGCCAGTTCGAGAATCGCCTTCGACAGCAGCTCGATGGCCTCCTTCTGGTCCTGCGACTTGGCCGCGCGCAGCGCGTAGTTCTTGGCGGATGACAGCGACATTCAAGGCTCCCTGGCGACGGTCTGAAACGGCAATGCAGGCCCATGCAGCACGCACAGCCCCTGATCCGCGGCAGCCCGGCATCGCTCGCAGAGCGACGTCGGGCGTCTCGACGGATGCGCAGAACAGTCATGGTTCGAGACGCCGCGCAAGGGCGTGGCTGCGCACCAGGAGGCTTTGGGCTTGCCGCAAAACGAAAAGCCCCGCGGCTGATGCCGCGGGGTTTGCATCGCACGTCGGACTGGACCGTGCCGAAGCTGCGAAGACCCTTCGGTCTACTTCTCTTCTTCCATCGTCACCGCGACGGCCGCGTTGGCCGACAGCCGCACCTTGTCGCCTTCGACTTCGGCGACCAGGCCGCCGTCGATGAAGTGATGATGGCCCTTGTGGCTGCCTTCGCCGCTGTCCTTCTTGGTCAGCTTGATGCGGCTGCCTTCGACCTTGTCGACGGTGCCGACATGCGCGCCGTCGGCGCCGATGACTTCCATATGTTCCTTGATTCCGCTCACGCCGCTCATGTCATGTTCCTTGCGAATGTTGTGAGCGGGTAACGCGCCGGGTTCCGATAGGTTCAATTGCAGGGCGTCCCCGGCCGAATGCCGCGACGGATCCGCCCCATGCAAGAGCCCCGCGGCTTGCGCCGCGGAGCTCCGGTTGATCGACGAAATCCTAATTTCCGACGAGACGACCCAACACGGCCGCTCAGATCCGCAATCCGAGACTCCACAGGATTTGGCGAATTTCTTCGCCGCTCGGCTGCCGCTGCGGTGGGGCGGCCAGTGCCCCGGTCCCCGCCGGGCCGCGGGCGACGCCGACGATCGGGGCCGACATCAGCTGCGGCGACTGCGGGGCCATTTCGGCGACCGCCAGTCCGTCGCTTTGCGCCAGCCCGAAGAGCCGCCGCAGATCGTCGGGCGGCTCGACCGATCGGGATTTCGTCACCCCGTCGTCGAGGCCGAGCGCCCTCATCGCGTTCGGCAATCCCGCGCCGGAGCGATTGCGATCGTCGAACTTCAACTCGGTGGCGGTGTCCTTCAGGATCTGGAACAGCCGTTCGACGCGGCGCGCGTCGCGGTTCTGGAACGTCCCCTTGAAGTCGGGGTGATGCGCCAGCACCAGCGCGGCGAGGCCGGTGACGTGCGGTGTCGCCATCGACGTCCCGTCCCAGGCGCCGAAGCCATCGGCCGGTAGCGACGAGACGATGCCGACGCCAGGTGCGCAGACATCGATCTCCGGGCCGAAGCAGCTGAACTTCGCCGGGAAGTATCCGTCGCGACTCTGGAATCCCTCGAGCGCCTGCTTGGCGTGATAGCTGTCCTCGGGAAATTCGCCCCACTTGCCCAGCGCGGCGACCGCGAGGCAATGCGGCGACGACGCCGGAAACTGAACCGGGCCGGCGGAGTTTCCGGCGGCGACGATGCAGGCCATTCCCATCTGCTTGGCCCGCAGGATGCGTTCTTCGATCACCTGCGAAGGATCGCCGCCGCCCAGGCTCATGTTGGCGACGTCGATGCCCTGCTCCATGCAGTAGTCGAGCGCGGCGACGAGATCGCTGAACCGCCCGCCGGGGAAGATCCGACAGACGTGGATTTCGGCCGCCGGCGCGAAGCCGCGGATTCCGCCGGCCGACGTCGAGCCGACCGGGCCGCCGGCAATGATGCCGGTGCAATGCGAGCCGTGACCGATCGTGTCGATCTTCCACGCCATGCGGTCGTCGCCGACCATGCTGGCGCCGAGATTGACGTTGTGCAGATTGCGATGCGTGGGCGCGGCACCGGAATCGATCACCGCGATCTTCACGCCGGCGCCGTTGTAGATCAGTGGCAGCCGATCGAGGCCCATCGCCTGCTGCCCCCAGCCCAGCATCTGTTTGCCGGGAAAGTCGCGCAACTGCGTACTGAGCGGCTTGACGCCGACCCGGTTGACGGCATCCGGAACGATCCGCGGCCGCTCGAGCCAGAACGTCCAGTAGTCGATCCGCGGCTTGATCAGCAGCGCCCGGATGGTGTCCGGACTCTCGCCCGGAATCCGCATCGTGACCCGGCCGCTGGCATCGGTGACGCCCTGGGTCGGCCACACGCTGCCGAACACGTAGATCTCGGCGCCGGACAACGGCCCGGCCTCACCCACCACCTCGAACGTCGCCGAGAAGCCTTCGGTCAGCGGCACCAGAATTCCATTCCTGGGCATGCCGATCGCGGGCGGGGTCGGGTCGAGCATGCAGGTCAGCCGCTTGTCGTGTTCGAGCGTCACGCTCGCCCCCGCCCGCGCCTTCAGCAGGTCGGCCTTTTCGGGGGCCATCTGCGCGAGAATAACGGGACCGAGCGGCGGCCGCCCGAACTCGTCGCTCTGAACCCCGAGCAGGCGCGGTGGGTGCAGCGTCTTCACCACCTCGATTCCCGGGTTGTTGGACAGCTGCTCGACCAGCTCATTGGCGCTGAGCGTCTGAAAGCCGGCCTGCTGCCGGGGGGCCAGCATGTATTGCGCCGGGCGCGGCCCGATCGTGTGTTCAGCCGGCTTCTCTGCCGCTGCCGCTACGGCCGGGATCGGTTCCGGGTCCGCGGCGCGCGGCTGCTCGACCGGCCGGGCCGGCGGCTGGCCCGCGATCGGGGGACCGGCATTGGCGTCGGGGTTGGGGGTGTTATTGAAAGAGTCGGGTTGGTTGGCTGTGGTCATTGCGGGCTCCATGATCCTTCACATCGGTGAGTTAGATCTGGCCGGCATCGAACGGTTTCAGCTCGGCGTTCGGCTCCACCACAACATCGCTCAGGGCTGCCTTCAGGCGATCCGCCTGCGTCTTCGTCATCGACAGGACGACGACATCGGGCGAGACCTGCGCGATCTGTGTCACGTCGGGTTCGCTGCTCAGATGATCAGCGAGTCCGCCGGTTCGGACAGCCTCGCCCTGCACGATGAACTCCTGAGGAGAGTCGGACTTTGCCATCATCACTCCGTTGTCGATGCGCGACCGGCGGGCTTGCGCCCGCCTTACGCTGTCTGAAAACGATTGCTACGCACCAGCGGCCGTGACCTTCTTCAGCACATGCCAGAAGTTCTGCAGTTCGATCGGCGTCGGCGGTGTCACGCCCGCGGCCATCGTCGGCGCGCCGGCGTCGAGCACGCCGATCTGGCGGCCGGCGTCGAGCCCCTTCTGCGTGACCTGACCGATCTTCTTCAGCACGTCCCAGAAGCTCTGCAATTCGATCGCGGTCGGCGGCGCCACGCCCGCCGGCAAGGTCGGCACGCCGGCATCGAACACACCGACCTGACGACCGACGTCGATGCCCTTCTGCGCGACCTGGCCGATCTTCTTCAGCACGTCCCAGAAGCTCTGCAGTTCGATCGCCGTCGGCGGCGCCACGCCTGCCGGCATCGTCGGCACAACGGCATCGAACACGCCGATCTGGCGGCCAGCGTCGAGCCCCTTCTGCGTGACCTGACCGATCTTCTTCAGCACGTCCCAGAAGCTCTGCAGTTCGACCGCCGTCGGCGGCGCCACGCCCGCCGGCAAGGTCGGCACGCCGGCGTCGAGCACGCCGACCTGGCGGCCGATATCGAGCCCCTTCTGCGCGACCTGGCCGACCTTCTTCAGCACGTCCCAGAAGCTCTGCAGTTCGACCGCCGTCGGCGGCGCCACGCCCGCCGGCAGCGTCGGCACGCCGGCGTCGAACACGCCGACCTGGCGGCCGACATCGAGCCCCTTCTGCGCGACCTGGCTGACCTTCTTCAGCACGTCCCAGAAGCTCTGCAACTCCGTTTCCGACACTTGACCGCCGGCGGGATCGGCCGCGAACGGCAGGAAGCCGCCGGCGACCTTGCCCGCGATTCCACCGACCTGTTTGCCGGGCGTACCACCCAGGAAGTTCCCGAGCAGTCTTCCAGCGGCACCGCCGAGAATGGCGCCGAAGATTCCCTGAGGGTCCAATTGGCTGACGTCGTCAGCCGCGTTCTGCGTTGCGTTCATACCAAAGCTCCTTCGAGGACATCGTGTCCAATTCGTGAAGTAAGCGCCTTGCCAACTCGCCGGAATGACGGTGAGGCATCGGCGCAGAGCCGGTGTTACGCGTTCGATCGTCGTACGAACGTCAGAGGTGGCGTGAAAGTATCGTCAAACTTCGTGAGGGACCGTGACGCACGCACGCTATCAGGCGCGTAGCATACGCCGAATTTCACCCTGCAGTCTTTCGGTTTCGTGATCCGGCGTCGCGCGAATGTGCTTCCACAGCGCGGCACGGCAGAAATCGTACTGACGCAGCGCATCCGCCCGGCGGCCTTGCTGAACGTAGCAGCGCATCAGGACGCGGTGGACGTCCTCCTGCAGCGGATCGATCGCGAGCAGGCGCTGGGCGAGCGCCGTCGCAATCGGAATCCGTTCGCGGCCGCCATCGGTCAACAAACCGGTGACCGTCCGCATCGCTTTCAACCTCAAGCGCTGACGCTCCGTCGACAGCCAGGCGTCGAACGCGCACGAATCCGCATGGACGCCGTCGAACAATTCGCCGCGGTACAACTTCGCCGCGCTGACCAGACGTTCCGGATCACCGTCCTGCAGCAGCCGCTCGAATTCGCCGACGTCGGTCCTGGCCGCATTCGGCCGCATGCGAATGTCGATGCGATCGGTCACGATCACTTCGGCATATTGAGGCAGGACACGCCGCAAGCTCAGCAGCGCCTGCCGAAGACTGGCCCGGGCATTGTCACCGAAACAGCCGTCCCAGAGCAGCGCGGCGAGCTTGGCACGCGAACGGCCGTCGGGCGCGTCGAGCGCGAGATAGCCCAGCAGAATGGCGGCCTTCCGGTTGGTGATCGGCACCGCCTCGCCGGTCGCGAGGCGCACATCGATTCCGCCGAAGAGATTGATCTGCAGCAAATGCATCGCCTGACGTCCCCCTCCGCGAGCAGCATGAATCTACAACTTTAACGAGTCTTGTTTTCATTTTTCAACCCTATTGCGCGCGCTGAACTCTTTGGATTTGCGAATGCAACTAACTCTGAAAGCACGACGGTCGAATCCGGACCGACGACGGTGTGCGAAGCTGCAACAACGCAGGCGGCCTCGCCGCCTGCGTTGCCCTGCGCCGGGGATGCGCCATGGTCGCCGCCCAAAACAAAAAGCCCCGCGGCTCGCGCCGCGGGGCTTTGTTTCAACGAACGGCTTTGGCGGTTAGTGCGCCAGGATCGCCAGCAGCAGCAGCGCCACGATGTTGGTGATCTTGATCATCGGGTTCACGGCGGGGCCCGCCGTGTCCTTGTAGGGATCGCCGACGGTGTCGCCGGTCACCGCGGCCTTGTGGGCGTCGGAGCCCTTGCCGCCGTGGTGGCCGTCCTCGATGTACTTCTTGGCGTTGTCCCAGGCGCCGCCGCCCGAGGTCATCGAGATCGCGACGAACAGGCCGGTGACGATGACGCCGAGCAGCATCGCGCCGACCGCCGAGAACGCCGCCGACTTGCCGGCCGGTCCGCCGCCCGCGATCGCGTAGATCGCGAAGTAGACGAAGATCGGCGACAGCACCGGCAGCAGCGACGGGATGATCATTTCCTTGATCGCCGCCTTGGTCAGCAGGTCGACCGCCTTGCCGTAGTCCGGCTTGTCGGTGCCCTGCATGATGCCGGGCTTCTCGCGGAACTGGCGACGCACTTCCTCGACGATCGCACCCGCAGCGCGGCCGACCGCGGTCATGCCCATCGCGCCGAACAGATACGGCAGCAGGCCGCCGAACAGCAGGCCGACCACGACGTAGGGGTTGTTCAGCGAGAAGTCCGGCGCGACGCCGACGAAGTATGGGTTCTTGGCGGCAATGAAGAACTTCAGGTCTTCATTGTACGCCGCGAACAGCACCAGCGCGCCGAGACCGGCCGAGCCGATCGCGTAGCCCTTGGTGACCGCCTTGGTGGTGTTGCCGACGGCGTCGAGCGCGTCGGTCGCCTTGCGGACTTCCTTCGGCAGGCCGGCCATTTCGGCGATGCCGCCGGCGTTGTCGGTGACCGGGCCGAAAGCGTCGAGCGCCACGACCATGCCGGCCAGCGCCAGCATCGTGGTGGTGGCGATCGCGATGCCGAACAGGCCGGCGAGGCTGTAGGTGATCAGGATGCCGGCGATGATCACGATCGCGGGCAGCGCGGTCGATTCCATCGAGATGGCGAGGCCCTGGATCACGTTGGTGCCGTGGCCGGTGACCGAGGCCTGGGCGATCGACTTCACCGGGCGGAAGTCGGTGCCGGTGTAGTACTCGGTGATCCAGATGATCAGGCCGGTGACGGCCAGACCGACGATGCCGCACAGGAACAGCGACATGCCGGTGTAGGCGACGCCCGGCAGCGCGCCGAAGCCGACCAGCCAGTGGATCGCGCCGGCGACGCCGAACAGCGACAGCACGCCGGTGGCGATCAGGCCCTTGTACAGCGCGCCCATGATCGACTGCGACGGGCCGAGCTTGACGAAGAAGGTGCCGATGATCGAGGTGATGATGCAGATGCCGCCGATCGCGAGCGGCAGCGTCATCACGTTCTGCAGCTGGGTCTTGTCGGCTGCGCCGAAGAAGATCGCAGCGAGCACCATGGTGGCGACCGCGGTCACCGCATAGGTCTCGAACAAATCGGCGGCCATGCCGGCGCAGTCGCCGACGTTGTCACCGACGTTGTCGGCGATCGTCGCCGGGTTGCGCGGATCGTCTTCCGGAATGCCGGCTTCGACCTTGCCGACGAGATCGCCGCCGACGTCCGCCCCCTTGGTGAAGATGCCGCCGCCGAGACGGGCGAAGATCGAGATCAGCGAGGCGCCGAAGCCGAGCGCGACCAGCGCGTCGACCACCGTGCGGCTGTTCGCCGCCAGACCCGCGAAGTGGATCAGGTAGATGAAGTAGAGGGTGACGCCGAGCAGCGCGAGACCCGCGACCAGCATGCCGGTGATGGCGCCGGCCTTGAACGCGAGTTCCAGGCCGCCGGCGAGCGAGGTGGTCGCCGCCTGCGCGGTGCGGACGTTGGCGCGGACCGACACGTTCATGCCGATGAAGCCGGCCGCGCCCGACAGGATCGCGCCGATCGCAAAGCCGATCGCGACCAGAACGCCGAGGAAATAAGCGAGCAGCGCGAAGATCACCACGCCGACGATGGCGATGGTCATGTACTGGCGCTTCAGATAGGCCTGCGCGCCTTCACGCACGGCGGCGGCGATTTCCTGCATCCGCGCATTGCCCTGGTCGGCAGCGAGTACCGAAGAGGTCGCCCACGCGGCGTATACGATCGCAAGCGCTCCGCAGAGCACGATCACCCATAAAGCTGTCATTCCTGATGCCTCAGTCCCGAGTTTCACCCCCGTGCCTGCGACGCGGGAGCGACGCGGGCGCGCAACAAGACGACGTGCCCTCTTCCCGGGGCAGTCTCAAATCGCGGCGGACCTTGCCAAAATCGTTGGTGCTCTGCAATCGCTGCGAAGGGACTAAGCTCGGCTTTTCCCGCCGACTTGGGCGAATTCCAGCCGCATCCCTCGCGCCGGAATACCTGCGACTAACCACTAGAAGTGACTGTATGACAGCGCTGACAGCGAGATGTCACGGCATTCGGCATCGAGCCAGCGCGGCGGCGCGGTTCCGGCCGCCGCAGTTCCGATCACGCTGACTTTGACATGCGTTTGCTGCGTCGCAGCAAGAAACTCATCAAGCTTTCCTGCTGCAACGCCGCAAAGCAGCTCGTAGTCATCGCCGCCGCCGAGCACGCGCGCGAGCGTCGCCGGCGAGTCGGCGATCATTGCCCTCGCCGCCGCCGACAACGGAACAGCGGTGGCATCGAGGATCGCGGTGACGCCCGAGGCGGCGCACATCTTGGCGAGATCGCCGGCCAGCCCGTCGGAAATATCCATCGCCGCGCCGGCATGGTCGCGGACGGCGTATGCCAGCGCTAACCGCGGCTGCGGTACCCGGTAGCGATCGATCAGGAAGGCGCGATGCTCGTCGGACACAGTCGCAGCAGCGCCCTGCAGCAGATCGAGCCCCAGCGCGGCGTCGCCGATCGTGCCGCTGACGACGATGCGATCCCCGGCGCGCAGCGTATTGCGCCGCACCATGCGGCCGGGCGGCACCCGGCCGAACGCGGTGACCGAGATCATCATCGGCCCCGGCGTGGAGACCGTGTCGCCGCCGAGCAGCGGGCAGCCGAACTGCGCGGCGTCCTCGCCGAGCGCCTGCGCGAACGGCGCCAGAAACGACTCGTCGGCATTGCGCAGCGCCAGCGTCAGCAGGAAGCCGGCCGGCGTCGCGCCCTTGGCGGCAAGATCTGACAAATTCACCCGCAGCACCTTGCGGGCGATCGCCTCCGGCGGATCGCCGGGCAGATAGTGGACGCCCTCGACGATCGCGTCGGTGGTCAGCACCAGATCGTCGCCCGAAGCCGCCAGCACTGCGGCATCGTCCACGAGCCCCAGCGCGCCGGGATCGGTCGCGAGCGGCTTGAAGTAACGGGCGATCAGGTCGTCTTCACCGGAGGGCATCGACGTAATAACCTCGCCGTCATTGAACCTACGTTGCCCAGGGCACGGCGCGCTCCCTCTCCCGCTTGCGGGAGAGGGCTGGGGTGAGGGTGACGCGGGCACCGACTCTCGGCCTCGCGGAGGCGCCCCCTCACCCGGATCGCATCTGGCGATGCGATCCGACCTCTCCCCGCCCGCGGGGAGAAGTTACGCCGAATCCGTGGCATCGCCACGGCCCAATGGGCTCAGCGCGTAAACTCATCGCCGCGGAACTGCCGGGCGATCTGGTCGAGCACGGCGTTGACCATGCCGGTCTCGTCCTTCTCGACGAACGCGTGGGCGACGTCGACATATTCGGAGACGACGACGCGCGCCGGGATGTCCTTGCGGTGCTCGAGTTCGTAGGCGCCGGCGCGCATCACCGCGCGCAGGATGGCGTCGATCCGCGCCAGCGGCCAGCCTTTGGCCAGCGCCTCGTCGATCAAAGGATCGAGCTTCTTCTGGTCGCGCACCACACCAGCGACGATGTCGCGGAAGAACGCCGCCTCGGCCGGCAGATATTGATCGCCCTCGACCTCGTTGCCGATCCAGTGGCTCTCGAACTCGGCGAAAGTGTCGTCGATGCCGGCGCCGCCGACGTCCATCTGGTACAGCGCCTGCACCGCGGCGAGCCGCGCCGCGCCGCGGCGGTTGGCCTTGCGCTCACCCGGCTTCTTGTCACCGGGCTTCTTGTCGCCGGTCTTGGGCTGCGGCTTGCGGTCGAACGGTTTCTTCGCTTCGGCCATCGTCAGCCCCACGCCAGACGGCGCTTGATCCGCAGCATCGCCAGCGCGGCGCGCGCGGCGTCACCGCCCTTGTTGAGGTCGCCGGGCTTCGCCCGCGCCCAGGCCTGCTCGTCAGTGTTGACGGTGATGATGCCGTTGCCGAGCGGGAATTTTCGCGCGACCGACAGATCCATCAAGGCGCGGGCGGATTCCATCGACACGATCTCGAAATGGATGGTCTCGCCGCGCACCACGCAGCCGAGCGCGATCGCCGCATCGTACGGCTTGCCGGCGGCCTCCGCGGCGTCGATCGCGATCGCGACCGCAGCGGGGATTTCCAGCGCGCCCGGCACGGTCAGCACGTCGTGGGTCGCGCCGGCGGCCTTGAGCTCGGCCACCGCGCCTTCCAGCAGCGCGTCCTGGATGTCGTCATAGAACCGCGCCTCGACGATCAGGACGCGCGCGCCCGAAATGTCGGTCTGGTCTTTCAAGGGAGCGCGCCGCGCGTCTGCCATTGTTCAATCCTGATTTGTCGTCATGGCCGGGCTCGACCCGGCCATCCATCGTCTTTGCGAGAGTTTAGATGCGTTGTTGTTAAGAGGATGGATGCGCGGGTCAAGCCCGCGCATGACGGTGATTTGACCTATTTCATCTCGCTCAAGCGCGCCGCATAGCGCGCCATCAGGTCGACCTCGATGTTGACGGCGCTGCCGACCTGCCAGCCGCCCAGGATGGTCGCGCTCAGCGTGTGCGGGATGATCAGCACCGAGAACCGCGTGGCGTCGACCGTGTTCACCGTCAGCGAGGTGCCGTCGAGCGTCACCGAGCCCTTCGGCGCGATGAAGCGCGCCAGTTCGCGCGAGGTCTCGAGCGTGAACCGCGCCATGTCCGGCAATTCTTCGCGCGCCACGATAGTGGCGATGCCGTCGACATGGCCGGTGACGATGTGACCGCCGAGTTCGTCGCCGATCTTCAGCGCGCGTTCGAGATTGAGCCGGGTGCCGACGCCCCACGATTTCGCCGTGGTCAGCGCCAGCGTCTCGGCGCCGGCGTCGACCTCGTACCAGGTGCGGCCATTCGCGGTACCCGATCCGACCACGGTCATGCAGACGCCGTTCGAGGCGATCGAGGCGCCGTCGGCGATCGTGGCCTGATCGAAGCGGCAAGCGATCCGCAGCCGGTGCAGTTGCCCCTGCGCCGTGGGCGTCAGTCGTTCGATCTCGCCGATGTCGGTGACAATGCCGGTGAACATGAGGTGCGGACTCTCAAACAGGTTCGTAGATCGTCAGGGTGTCGGGTCCGAGACGCTCGCTGTCGCGCGCGCGCCAGCCGGGCGCCTGGGTGATGGCGGTGAGCAGCAGGCCGTCTAACGCATCGACGCCGTCGGCGCCGATCGGATCGGCGCCGCGCAGCAGCCAGATTTCGTCGACGAGCCCGGCTTCGACGAAGCCGCGCGCCACCCGCGCGCCGCCTTCGACCAGCAGACGCGTCACGCCCTTTTCGGACAGCACCGTCAGCGCCGCCGCGAGATCGAGCCCCGGCGCGCCGTGGCGCTCCGCGACGTGAATCACCTGCGCACCGGCCGCGCCGAGCCGCATCGCGCTGGCGGCTTCGGCGACCTCGGAGGCCATCAGCCACAGTGGCGTCGTCCGCGCCGAATGCACCAGCTTGCTGTCGCCGGGAATCCGCAGGCTGCGATCGAGCACGACGCGGATCGGCGACTGCGACGCCATGCCCGGCAGCCGCACGTTCAATTCCGGATCGTCGGCCAGCACGGTGCCGATCCCGACCAGAATCGCGTCCGATTGCGCGCGCAGCAGATGCACCCGCGCCCGCGCCGCCTCGCCGGTGATCGCGACCGGCTGGTGGCCGGCCGCCGCGATCTTGTCGTCGGTCGAGACCGCGAGCTTGAGCACGACATGCGGCCGCCGCTCGCGGACGCGCAGCAGATGCCCGGCGTGATCGCGCGCCGCCTCTTCGGCACACAGACCGAGATCGACCGAAATGCCCGCGGCGCGGAGCTTGGCGTGGCCCTGCCCGCCTACCAGCGGATTGGGATCCTCGATCGCCGACACCACGCGGGCGACGCCCGCGGCGATGATCGCGTCGGCGCAGGGCGGCGAGCGACCGAAATGCGAGCACGGCTCCAGCGTCACGTACAGCGTCGCGCCGCGCGCCGCCTCGCCGGCCCGCGCCAGCGCCCCGATTTCGGCATGCGGCCGACCGCCGACCTCGGTCCAGCCGCGGCCGACGATCCGTCCGTCCTTGACCAGCACCGCGCCGACGGCCGGATTGGTGCCGGTGCGACCGAGCCCGCGGCGGCCGAGCGTCAGCGCCAGTTGCATGAAGCGTAGATCCGCCGCGGCCGCCGCCTTGGCGGCCTTCTCGGCTTTGGCGCGCTCGGCATATTGATCTTCCAGGATCCGGAAGATCATTTGCGGACCAGCGCCGGCCGGGGATCCTCGTCGCCGGACAATTCGCCGAGCACCGCCTCGAAATCCTTGGCCTCGCGGAAATTGCGATACACCGAGGCGAACCGCACATAGGCGACGTCGTCGAGCTTGCGCAGGTGATCCATCACGATCTCGCCGATGGTCTCCGACGAGATGTCGGCCTCGCCGCCGCTCTCCAGCTCGCGCACGATCGCCGACACCATCTGCTCGACCCGCTCCGGCTCGACCGGCCGCTTGCGCAAGCTGATCTGCACCGAGCGCACCAGCTTGTCGCGGTCGAACGGCACCCGGCGGCCGTTGCGCTTGATCACGGTGAGTTCGCGGAGCTGCACCCGTTCGAAGGTGGTGAAGCGGAAATTGCAGGCGACGCAAACCCGCCGCCGCCGGATCACCGACGAATCCTCGGTCGGCCGGCTATCCTTCACCTGGGTATCGAGGCTGTTGCAGTTCGGGCAGCGCATCGTCTCACCCCCGCCGTCATTGCCGGGCTTGACCCGGCAATCCAGCATCTTGCGAAGAAGATGGATGCCCGGGTCAAGCCCGGGCATGACGATCTTGATTACTGATAGATCGGGAAGCGGTCGGTCAATTCCTTGACGCGCTGCTTCACCGAGGCTTCCACCAGCGGCGCGGTGCCGTCGGGGGATTGCGCAATGGCGTTCAGCACTTCGGCGATCAGATTGCCGACCTGCTTGAACTCGGCGACGCCGAAGCCGCGGGTCGTCGCCGCCGGGGTGCCTAGGCGCAGGCCGGAGGTGACGAACGGCTTCTCCGGGTCGAACGGGATACCGTTCTTGTTGCAAGTGATGGCGGCGCGGACCAGCGCCTTCTCGGAGACGTTGCCCTTCAGCCCCTTCGCCCGCAGGTCGACCAGCATCAGGTGGTTGTCGGTGCCGCCCGAGACCAGATCGAAGCCGGCCGCGCGCAGCGTTTCCGCAAGCGCCTTGGCGTTTTCGACGACGTTCTTCGCGTAGACCTTGAAGTCCGGCTGCAGCGCTTCCTTGAACGCCACCGCCTTGGCGGCGATGACGTGCATCAGCGGGCCGCCCTGCAGGCCGGGGAAGATCGCCGAGTTGAACTTCTTGGCCAGCGCCTCATCATTGGTGAGGATCAGGCCGCCGCGCGGGCCGCGCAGCGACTTGTGGGTGGTGGTGGTGACGACATGGGCGTGCGGCACCGGCGAGGCATGGACGCCGCCCGCCACCAGGCCGGCGAAATGCGCCATGTCGACCATGAAATACGCGCCGATGCTGTCGGCGATCTCGCGGAAGCGCTTGAAGTCCCAGGCGCGCGGATAGGCCGAGCCGCCGGCGATGATCAGCTTCGGCTTGGTTTCCTCGGCGATCTTGGCGACCGCATCCATGTCGATCATCTGGTCCTCGCGGCGCACCGTGTAGTGCACCGGCTTGAACCACTTGCCGCTCATGTTGACCGGGGCGCCGTGGGTGAGATGGCCGCCGGCAGCGAGATCGAGGCCCATGAAGGTGTCGCCCGGGGCAAGCAGCGCCAGGAACACCGCCTGGTTCATCTGGCTGCCGGAATTCGGCTGGACGTTGGCGAAATTCGCGCCGAACAGCTTCTTGGCGCGCTCGATCGCCAGATTCTCGGCGACGTCGACGAATTCGCAGCCGCCGTAATAGCGATTGCCCGGATAGCCCTCGGCGTATTTGTTGGTCATCACCGAGCCCTGCGCTTCCAGCACCGCGCGGCTGACGATGTTCTCGGAGGCGATCAGCTCGACCTCGTGGCGCTGACGGCCGAGTTCGCCTTTGATCGCCGCGGCGATCTCGGGATCGGCCTGTTCGAGCGAAGCGGAAAAGAAGCTGTCGGGCGCGGACGCGGTTTTGGCTGATGTGCTCATGGGCAAATTCTCCACCGCCGCAGCCACGAATTGCGGGTGCGTGCGGTTACGGGATAGCGGTTCGGAAGCGGCGGCTGCGCCATAGCATATCCGGACCCGCCGGCCAAGGACGCCGCCACCATTTGCGGCCATGCGCCCCAGTCAGACCCAGATATGGTGGATGCGAGGGATTTGCAGGAGGGGATGGCCGTTCACTGCCGAACTGGCTCCGGCGCGACAATCCAGCCACTGGACCTGCTGTGCGGCGCCAAGGGGACGTCAGGCCGAGATCGCCCTCTTGGCTCCCTGCCGTCATTTGGGGTAGAAGTTACCTTCCAAGGAACCAAGGAACCTCGGATGGCCCTAAGCATCAAAGACGCCGAAACGGAGCGTCTGGCGCGCGATCTCGCGCAGGCGACCGGCGAAACCATTACCCAGGCGACCAAGCGGGCACTGGAGGAGCGGTTGCGCCGGATCGGCGGACAGTCCCGCCGCACCGCTCTGCTCGAAGACATGGCGGAGATCCGCCGGCGCTGGCGCGCCATGCCGGTGCTCGACGACCGGACGCCGGACGAGATTCTTGGTTACGACAAGAATGGATTGCCGGCCTGATGGTGATCGACACCTCCGCCATCGTGGCGATCGCGCTCGACGAGCCGGATGCGGCGACGTTCGAGGCGCGGATTGCGGACGATGCGGTTCGGCTGATCTCCGCGGCCACCGTGCTCGAGGCGACGATCGTCCTGGAAACGCGGCTCGGCGATGCGGGCGGACGCGAGCTCGACCTTTGGCTGCTCAAGATCGGCGCCGTCGTCGTCCCGGTCGATGCCGAGCAGACCGAGACCGCGCGTCGCGCCTGGCGGCGCTACGGCAAAGGCAGGCACGCGGCCGGCCTGAACTACGGCGACTGCTTCGCCTACGCCCTGGCGCTGACGCGCGGCGAACCGCTGCTCTACAAGGGCGACGATTTCGCGAAGACCGATCTCGGTCAGGCGGAGGAGTAGCTAAGGCGACGCAGCGCTGTGCCTCCACGGCACTGAAAAGCGCCGGCGCAACGCTACAGGCCCTCCGCAGCCTTGTTCACGGCTGTTCTCCCCGCTCCGCTAGATCCGCAGCAGCGGCTGCATCAGCCGGGCGAGCACGCCCTTGAAGCGCAGCGGGGCGTCGGTGACGGCGAGGCAGATGCAGTCCTCGCCCGGGCCGGCATGCGGCTGATGTTCGGTCTGCTCGTCGGTCTCGGCGACGTCGCCACGCTGCAGCACGGCGTCGCGGTCGCACAGGCTGCCGCTCAGCACCAGCGTCAGTTCGCGGCCGGCATGGCTGTGAGCCGGGACCTGGGTGCCGCATTGAAACCGCAGCATCCGGGCCTGCGGGCGGCAGCCGGGAATGTCGATCACGATCTGCTGCACCCGCGGCGCCACCCGCTTCCAGCGCAGCGACGCGAGGTCGCCGCCGAGATAGCTGCGCAGCGGCTCCGGGATCACGATGTCCGAGGTCGGCCGGACCGGCACCGGCGGCGGGGCGGCCGTCGGCCGGCGCAGCTGCGCCATCACCGATGGCATCAGCCCGTCGGACAAGTCCGCCGCCGGCAACGCTTCGAGCAGCTGGCCGCCGACCGCATCGGCCGCGGCATTGCGGGCGCGGCAATGCGGGCACAGCGCCAGATGGGTGGCAACCAGCAGGCTCGAAGCCTCGTCGAGCGTGCCGGCGGCGTAGCTCAGCAGCAGATCGTCGCTGACATGAAACTGCACGCTCATCGCCCGGCTCCGCTATCGCCGCCCAGCGCCGCGCGCAGCTTGCCGAACGCCAGCCTGATCCGGGATTTGACCGTCCCGACCGGCAGGCCCAGCCGCTGTGCGATTTCGCCGTGGGAGCGGTCTTCGTAGAATGACAACATCAGCACGTTCTTCTCGTTGGGGGACAGCGTGTTCATCACGTCGCGGACTTTCTGTTCGGCCTCGGCGCGTTCGAGCAGCCGGTCCGGCGGCTCCTCGTCGTCCGGAATGAACGCCGGATCGTTCGGATCGAACGACGGGCGGCGCATCCGGCGAAACCGGTCGACGCTCAGATTGCGCGCGATGGTGAAGATCCAGGTCGCCGCCGACGCACGCTCCGGGTCGAACTGCGCGGCGTTCTTCCACACCGACACCATCGCTTCCTGCGTGATCTCCTCCGCCATCGCCGGATCGCTGCCGCGCTTGGTGAAGTAGGACTTCAGCCGCGGCGCGAAATGACGAAACAGCATCTCGAACGCCGCCTCGTCCTGCGCCTCGGCGATACGAACGATACAGCCGGACAGCACGTCCTTGCAGTCCGACGGGTCGCTCCGCAGTTCGTCCATTGCGACCATTCCATTCCCGAGCGAGCCTCGGTCGAGGGACCTCGCGTCAGGCATCGCGCTCGACCGGATGCCGAGCCTATCGTCGGCGATCACCAGACGCATTGCGCCAAGTGTCGCGCTGTGTGTCGCGTTCTGCGTCGCGCCGTGGGGCATGCGGATCAGTCGCTGGTATCCGGTTGCTAATTCGGCGCTGCTCGTCTGAACCATGATGTGGCGGTCGCCAGAAATCTCCATCCGGCTTGATACGTCGCCACTCGCCGATTGGATCACCGCCGTCCGAAAAATTAGCGGCGTCGCTCGCCGCAGCGCGGAGCGCCGCCTCACGTGGCTGTGATCGACGCGTGGTGATCCACCCTGAGGCGCGCTTCGTAAACAAAGCACTGACACCCACGAGGAGGTTTGCAATGACCAATTTCCGGAAACTCAACCGTATGGAGCTCGCGGTGATCGGCGCCGCGCTGCTGATGACGATCGCCCCGCTGGTGCCCTACGCACTGCTCGGCTGAGCGGGCTGCATCGACGATCCTCGGAAACAACGTCGGCCGCACTCGTGCCCCCGGGAAACTACGCGGCTGACGGCCGGTCGGCGCTCCCCAACGCCGATCGGCCCCGAGGGGCGATGATCCGTGATGAATAGTCTCAAGAGGGGACGAGCGTGCGATCAGACGACGATGATGCGCTTGCGACGCGCGACTCTGGTGCTGGCAAGGGTATCGGCAGACAGTCACAGCACGCTGGTTGAGCGATCGGCCGGCGTACTGGGTTCGGCTCCAATCGGTGGCAAGCGAAGCGCTGAACTAAGCGAGCGGCGAGCCGCGCGGTGCTTTCCGATCGGCGGCCCAACTGACAGTCCGCCTGGGCTTCGCTCCGCTCCTCCAGGCCTACCTCACCCCATCCGATACGCCCCACCCTTCTCCACACTCCGCCGAAACGCCGGCCGCGCGTGCATTCTCCCGATCCACGCGCTCATCGTCGGATACGGCCCAAGCTTCCCGAACGAGCCGGCGACTTCGGCGACGAAGCTCATCATGATGTCGGCGCCGGTCAGGCTGGTGCCGACGAAGTACTCGCGGCCCTTCAGCGCGCCCTCGATGAAGCCGAGGTGGTTGGCGATTTCACTGTCGATCCGCGGCTGCAGCGGCGCGGCGGCGTCTTTCAGGCGGCTGGTGTAGAGCTGCAGCATCAAGGGCAGCATCGCCGAGCCTTCGGCGTAGTGCAGCCATTCCTGATAGGCCTCGAACGCGGGCGTGCCCTCCGCCGGGCGCAGGCCGCTGCCGGCGCCGTGGCGGCGCAGGATGTAGTCGACGATCGCGCCGGACTCGACCAGCGTCAGATCGCCGTCGGTGATCACCGGCGACTTGCCGAGCGGATGCACCGCTGCGAGCTCCGGCGGCGCCAGCCGCGTCGTCGCGTCGCGCTGATAGCGCTTCAGCTCGTACGGCGTGCCGAGTTCTTCCAGCAGCCACAGGATGCGCTGCGAGCGGGAATCGTTGAGGTGGTGAAGCGTGAGCATGAGGGTGACGGCCTTTCTGCGAGAGGACGGCGGACAATTCCGTGCCGCGAGATGCGAGGCTCCGACTTCAGATCAGCGCCGACCGCCGGTCGGCGCCGCGCGCATCCGGAGTTCGCCGCAGCGCGACGAATTCCGG
>JACRJB010000024.1 GCA_016215605.1 Rhodopseudomonas palustris | reverse complement strand
TTCGAAGTTTTCGTACAGGAAGCTTTCCTTGTGATGCGCGAGGCACCACTTGGCCATGATCGAGCCGCCGCGCGACACGATGCCGGTGACGCGGCTGGCGGTGAGGTGGATGTATTGCAGCCGCACGCCGGCGTGGATGGTGAAGTAATCGACGCCCTGTTCGGCCTGCTCGATCAGCGTGTCCTTGTAGAGCTCCCAGGTGAGTTTCACCGGATCGCCGTCGCACTTCTCCAGCGCCTGATAAATCGGCACGGTGCCGATCGGCACCGGCGAGTTGCGCAGAATCCATTCGCGGGTGGTGTGGATGTTGCGGCCGGTGGAGAGGTCCATCACGGTGTCGGCGCCCCAGCGGATCGCCCACACCATCTTGTCGACTTCCTCTTCCACCGAAGAAGTAACAGCCGAGTTGCCGATATTGGCGTTGATCTTGGTGAGGAAGTTGCGGCCGATGATCATCGGCTCGAGTTCGCCGTGATTGATGTTGGCCGGGATGATGGCGCGGCCGCGGGCGATCTCGTCGCGGACGAATTCCGGCGTGATGAACGCCGGCACCGCGGCGCCGAACGATTCACCGTCCGCCAGCGCGGCTTCGGCGCGCTCCAGCTGCTGCTTGCGGCCGAGGTTCTCGCGCTCGGCGACGTAGATCATCTCTTTGGTGATGATCCCGCGGCGGGCGAATTCGTATTGCGTGATCGGCGCGTCGCCGATGCCGCGCAGCGGCTGGTGATGCGCGGTGAAGGATTTCGCCGCATGCGCGGCGCCGACATTGCCGTTGTCTTCCGGCTTGACGTCGCGGCCTTCGTATTGCTCGACGCCGCCGCGCTCCAGCACCCACTGGGTGCGCGCGCGCGACAGGCCCTTGTTGACGTCGATGGTGACGGCTGGGTCGGTGTAGGGACCGGAGGTGTCGTACACCGGCAGGTTCGGCTCGGCCGCGCCTTCGCTCAGCACGATCTCGCGCAGCGGCACCCGCAGATCCGGCGCCGTCGTCGGCACGGCGTAGATCTTGCGCGAGGAGGGCAGGCCGCCGGTGGTGACCGCGGGGCGGGTGGTGTCGGGATTGGAGCGGATATTCATGCCATCCTCCTGTTATCGGTTGTTATCGGGGCCGCTTCGTTTGTGTTGTGGACTGTTCGTCGGGGCGAGAGGGCACGTTGCGTGTCGCCCTCGCCCCGCCCCTCTCCCGCAAGCGGGAGAGGGGGAAGTCATCGGTCGGTGCGAGGCCGCGCCCCGCGCACTGCGCGCTCCCTCTCCCGCTTGCGGGAGAGGGCTGGGGTGAGGGCGCCGCGCGTCGCAGCGTTCGCGTCCATCACGCCGTCTCCGCGACGTAGTCGAGCCAGGCGCGCACGCGCGCGTCGGGGTCTTCGTTCTGCGTCACGTCGCTGACCACCGCGATCGAGTCGGCGCCGGCGGCGAAGATCTCTTCGGCGTGTTCCAGCTTGATGCCGCCGATCGCGACCAACGGAATCGAGCCGACACGCTTCTTCCATTCGGTGATCTTCGGAATGCCCTGCGGCGCGAAGCGCATCGATTTCAGCGTGGTCGGGAAGATCGGGCCGAGCGCGATGTAGTTCGGATTGGCGGCCAGCGCGGTGTCGAGTTCGGCGTCGTCGTGGGTGGAGAGGCCGAGCGTCAGCCCGGCGCTCCTGATCTCGTGCAGATCGGCCTCGGCGAGGTCTTCCTGGCCGAGATGCAGATGCTGGGCGCCGGCGACGATCGCGGCGCGCCAGTAATCGTTGATGATCAGCTTGACGCTGGTGCCCTTCACGGCGTCGAGCGCGTCGGTGACGAGCTGCAGCGCGGCGCCGTCGTCGAGGTCCTTGGCGCGCAGCTGCACGGTGCCGACGCCGAGCGCGGCGAGGCGCTTGACCCACGCGATGCTGTCGACAACGGGATAGAAACGATCAGGATACGGCATGCCAGAACGGTGTCCCGATCACAGGGGTTGAGGGGGAGGCGAAATCGCGGGCGCCCATCAGCCCGGCCTCGAAGCCGGTGCGGCCGGCCTCGACTGCGAGCCTGAAGGCGCGGGCCATCGCCACCGGATTCTCGGCCTTGGCGATCGCGGTGTTGAGCAGCACGGCGTCGTAGCCGAGTTCCATCGCTTCCGCCGCGTGGCTCGGTGCGCCGAGCCCGGCGTCGACGACCAGGGTGATATCGGGCAGGCGGTCGCGCAGCAGCTTCAGCGCGTCGCGACTAACGATGCCGCGCGCGCTGCCGATCGGCGCCGCCCACGGCATGATCACGCGGCAGCCGGCGTCGGCCAGGCGATTGGCGACCGACAGGTCCTCGGTGCAATAGGGAAACACTTCGAAGCCGTCCTTGATCAGGATGGTGGCGGCTTCGACCAGGCCGACGACGTCGGGCTGCAGCGTGTCGTTGTCGGCGATCACCTCGAGCTTGATCCACGCGGTGCCGAACAATTCGCGCGCCAGCTTGGCGGTGGTCACCGCCTCGCGCACACTGCGGCAGCCGGCGGTGTTCGGCAGCACGGTGACGCCGAGTTCGCGGATCAGCGACCAGAACTGATCGCCCGCCTTGCCGCCGGCGGCCTCACGGCGCAGCGACACGGTGACGATGGCGGCGCCGGACTCGCGGATGGCGTCCTGCATGATCGCGGGCGACGGATACAGCGCGCTGCCGATCAAGAGGCGCGACGAGATCTCGCGATCGTAGAATTTCACCATGCGTATCGCTCCGAGCACTGACGGCTCCCTCTCCCGCTTGCGGCAGAGGGCTGGGGTGAGGGCGCCACAGGCACTGCGACTCGTTGACCCCCACCCCCGACCCCTCCCCGCAAGGGGGAGGGGGGAAGGGGCACTGCGGTGCTTGGCGAAGCCATCCTCACCCTCCCTGCCGCGGCGTCAGAATCTCGATCTCGTCTCCGGCGTTGACCGCCGTCGCGTCCCACTTCCCGCGGGGGACGACGTCGTAGTTGAGCGCGACCGCGTAGTGGCCGCCGGTGCAGTCGAGTTCAGCCATCAGCGCGGCGACGCTGGTCGCCTGCACCTCGCGCTGTTCGCCGTTCAGGGTCACAAGCATCGCATCACCTGATTGTCGACCACGCCGCGCTCGACATAGGCCAGCATCTTCTCGGCGAGCGCCGGCGCCAGCAGGAAGCCGTGGCGATACAGGCCGTTGGTCGCGATGCGGCGGTTGCCGATGGAAATCCGCGGCAGATTGTCGGGGAAGGCGGGGCGCAGGCCGGCGCCGATCTCGACGATGTGCGCCTCGCCGAACGCCGGGTGCACCGCATAGGCGGCGCTGAGCAGTTCCAGCGCCGAGCGCACGGTGACGAGTTCGTCCTCGCTCTCGATCGAGGTCGCGCCGAGCATGAAGTGATTGTTCTCGCGCGGGATGACGTAGAGCGGCCAGCGCGGATGCATCAGGCGGACCGGCCGCGACAGCGTCACCTCGGTGGTCTTGATCACCACCATCTCGCCCTTGACGCCGCGCAGCTCCGGCGCCTTGTCGCGCGCGGCGAGGCCGCGGCAGTCGATCACCAGGCCGTCGAGGTCCTCCGGAGTCATCTCCGATTCGAAATGGATGGCGCCGCCGGCCGCGATCAGCCGCTCGTGCAGGCGCGCCAGCACCAGGCGTGGCTCGACGTGGCCTTCGTCGGGGAAGTACAGGCCCTCGCGGAAGCGGCCGGCCAGCGCCGGTTCCAGCTCGGCGACGCCGTCGGCGTCGAGCCGCTTGTGGCCCGCGGTCATCTTGGCGAAGCGCTCAAAATCGGCGCGGTCGCGCGCATGCGCCACCACCAGCGAGCCGTTGAACGCGGCCTCGGGGAATTCCTTGCGCCACATCTCCAGCGAGCGCATCCCCATCAGCCCGACCATCGGCTCGGCGGTCTCGGCCTCGCAATACGGCGCCAGCATGCCGCCGGCCCAATGGCTGGTGGCCTGGGTCATCTCGCGGTCGCCGCGCTCGTACAGCGTGACGTTGCGGCCGGCGCGCGCCAGCAGCAGCGCCTGCCAGGCGCCGGCGATGCCGGCGCCGATCACCGAGACCGGCGCGTCCTTGCGCAGATCCGGCGGCGTGCCGCGCAACGCGGCAGCGGCCTCGTCGGTGGCGACGGACGCAAGCGTGTCCTGATCGATCGCGATGTGATGATGAGCGGAATCGGCCCCGCTCCGGCCTTCGATCGTCTGATACATCCCTGTCCCTTCGCCGGCATGACCCGGATCAGGTTCAAAGGGTCACCGCGGTCCCGCTCAACTTCAAATGAAGCGGCGAGCTTGCGGTATCTCAGCTCCTCGTCGGAGCCCCCCTCGGAACGGACTCAATGTAGGCCGATCGACCCCGGTGTCAACGTGCCTTTCGGTGAGGGCTTGTTCCGCCGGGCCGCGTTTCGCGCAGCATTATCGGGAACTGCCGGGCCGACTCACGCTTGCTGCCGTTCGCCGGGCAGGGTGATCCGCACGATCAGGCCGTGCGGCTTGCGGTCGTGCAGCGTCAGCTCGCCGCCGTGAGTCTGCGAGACGGTGCGGGCGATCGCGAGGCCGAGGCCGAAGCCGGAGGTCTCGTCCATGTTACGGGCGTCGTCGCCGCGCACGAACGGCTCCATCACGCTGGCCTTGCTGGCCTCGGGAATGCCGGGACCGTCGTCCTCGACCTCGATCAAGGCGCGGCCGGGCTCCGCCTGCAGCCGCACGGTGATCGCGCTGCCGTAGCGCACCGCGTTGTCGACGAGGTTGGTCACCGCGCGGCGGATGTCGTCCGGCCGCGCCATCAGCTCGGCGTGCTCGGGGCCCTGGTAAGCGACGGTGTAGCCGAGATCGGCGAACTGATCGGTGATCAGTTGCAGCGTGCTGGCGAGGTCGATCCGGGTCATCTTTTCCAGCGCGCGGCCGTTGCGCAGGAACGACAGCACCGCGTCGAGCATCGACCGCATCTGATCGAGATCGCGCAGCATGTTGTCGCGTTGCGTCGCGTCCTCGATGAATTCGCTGCGCAGCCGCAGCCGGGTGATCGGGGTGCGCAGATCGTGGCCGATCGCGGCGAGCGTCCGGGTGCGGTCGTCGATCAGCGCGGTGATCCGGTTGCGCGACCGGTTCAGCGCCCGCGCCAGCGAGCGGATCTCGTCCGGCCCGCTCTCCGGCAGCATGTCGTCGGTGCCGTCGAGCTTGAAATTCTCCGCCGCTCCGGCGATCGTCGACAGCGGCGTCGACAGCGCGCGGTCGGCCCACAGCCCGAACATCGCGAGGCTGACGATGACGCCGACCAGCGCCGTCATCCACGGCCCGCCCCAGAACGGCGGGCGGCGGCGCATGTCAGGGACCGCGACCGCCACCGCTTCGCCATCCGGCAGGGCGATGCCGACCTGCCGGGTCTCGCCGCCGGGCAGAGCAAACACCCGAACCAGCGAGCCGAGGCGGCGGGCGACGTCGGCCAGATGCGGCGGGTCGCGCTCCGACCGCGGCGACACGACGGCAGCGTCGAGCAGGCGTAGTTCGAGCTGAGGGAACGCGCTGTCGATCTGGCTGATGATCTGCGGTCGCTGCTCCGCGGGCGTCGCCGCCACCAGGCGGATCGCGATCTCGAACTCTTCGCGGCGCTCGTGCGGGCCGAACTGGTCCGGTCCGCGCAGCAGGAAGCTCGCCGTGATCAGCGCCTGGGTGCCGATCAGCGAAGCGATCACCAGCACGGCGACCTGACTGCGGATGCCGTTCAAGCGAAACCGGCCGAGCCGTTTGAACATCGTGGCCTCCGGCCGCAGCGGCCGCGGTCAGACCGCTTCGACGGCGGGCGTGAACATATAGCCGCCGGAGCGCACCGTCTTGATGATGCTGACGCTCTGCGGATCGGGCTCGATCTTACGGCGAATCCGGCTGACCAGCACGTCGATCGAGCGCTCGAACGAGCCGGCGTTGCGGCCGTGGGTCAGGTCGAGCAGCGCCTCGCGCGACAGCACCCGGCCCGGCCGTTCGCAGAGCGCCTGCAGCAGGTCGAACTCGGCGCTGGTCATCGCCACCAGCGCGCCGTCCGGATTGCGCAGCTCGCGCAACCGGAAATCGATCCGCCAGCCGAGGAAGCCGAGCGCGGTGGCGCCGGAGGTGGCGCTCGCCGTCTGCGCCAGCGACTGCCGGCGCAGCACCGAGCGGATCCGCGCCAGCAGTTCGCGCGGATTGAACGGCTTGGCCAGATAGTCGTCGGCGCCCATCTCGAGGCCGAGGATGCGGTCGACGTCCTCGCCGCGGGCGGTCAGCATGATGATCGGCAGCGGCGAGCTGGCGCGCACCCGGCGGCACAGGCTGAGGCCGTCCTCGCCGGGGAGCATGACGTCGAGCACAACGAGATCGACGCGCTGATCGGCGAGCCGGCTGTCCATCTCGCGGCCGTCCTGCGCCGTGACGACGTGACAGTCGTTGTTGCGGAGGTACTTGGCGATCAGTGCGCGGGTTTCGCGGTCGTCTTCGACGACGAGGATGTGGGGGGCAACGGTGCTCATAATGCCGTTTAGCGAGAATCCACGCCGAGCTGAACCGCGTTTTTTGTTTCCGGATATTGCCAGCTTCGGGCCGGCAACATTCCGCAACCAAGCCGTGTGCGGCGCAAACGTCTCGTTAATTTGATTAACCACAACGTGACGCGTGATCAAAGCAGTTGGGGCTTCGCATGACCTCCATTTCCGCAACTAGCAGCTACCTCTCTCCGCTTCAGCAGCTCCAGAAGGAGTTGGCGGCGGAAGTCTCCGCCGGCCAGGTCAGCTCGACCGACGCGACCGCGCTGTCTTCCGCACTGACCGATATCGACTCCGCCCTGCGGAGCAGCCGGACGAGCGGCTCCAGCAGCGGCACGCAATCCTCGCCCGACGACATGAAGTCGAAGATCGACAGCCTGATCGCCGATCAGGTGGCGAGCGGCAATCTCACCAGCGATCAGGCCGACGAGCTGAAGAGCGTGTTCGAGAACGCGTTCGCCGGCGGGGCGGGTGGTGCAGGTCGCCCGAGCGGTCCGCCTCCCGGACCGCCGCCGGACGACAGCAGCTCGACGTCGTCGACGTCCGCGACCTCGACTAGCTCCAGCACCGATCTCAGCGACGCGCTGCAGGAGTTCCTGAAGTTGCTGCAACAACAGCAGTCGTCGTCGAACAGCTACAGTTCCAGCGGAACCAGCAGCGGCTCCGGCTCGTTCTCCGCACTCCTGATCAACTACCAGACCTGACTGTGTGACGCCGTCGGATCTGCCGACATCCTCGCCGCTCCGCGGCGGGGATGTTTTGCGTTGCGGTTTGTTGTCGCGCGACGGAACCACGCTGCGCGTTCGCGTACGAACTTTTGTCGCGGCGTCGTCGACGAAGAAAACCATCCGCCCTCGGAACTGTGCGCGGACGAGGCCGTTTGTCAGGCACCATTCGAACAACATGGAGGGCACTACATCATGAAGAAGACCAACACCGTTCTCGCCGGCCTGCTCGGCACCACGCTGCTCGCGACCGCCGCCTTCGCGCAGTCGCCGGCTGCCACCGAGAACTCCGCGACGATGTCGAAGTCGACCGCGTCGACGACGGCGATGTCGCACACCGGTCAGTGGCGCGCGTCGAAGCTCGTCGGCCTCAACGTCTACAATCAGGGCAACGAGAAGCTCGGCGACATCAGCGAAGTGCTGCTCGATAACGCCGGCCGCGTTCAGGCCGTCGTGATCGGCGTCGGCGGCTTCCTCGGCGTCGGCCAGCGTGACGTCGCGATCCCGTTCGACAAGATCAAGTTCGTCGATACGCCGGTGTCTTCGAACACCGCGATGAACAAGACCACCACGCCGTCGGGCACGACCACGACTGCTCCGGCGACCACCACGGGCTCGGCCGCCAACACCAACAGCACCGCCGAGCGTTGGTATCCGGACCACGTCGTGTTCAACGCCACCAAGGACGAGCTGAAGGCGATGCCGGAATTCACCTACGGCAAGTCGTAAGCGAATTGAGAACCTGACCGGGCGCCTTCGGCGTCCGGGCTGGGTTCCCGCGGAATGCGCCGGGTGGCTTCAATGCCGCCCGGCGTTTTTCTGCGTTCGGCGTTGGATAATCCGAGCGAAGGTCAGGGCGTCTTCAGCTTGGTCAGCGTGACTTCGAGAATGCCGTTGGCCTCGGCGGTGACCCGCAGCATCGTCGAGTCGAAGGCGACGTCGGTCAGCCGCAGGCTGGAAATCTCCGACGAAATCCGCAGCCCGTCCTCGTTGCGCTGATAGGTCGCGATCACCGCGCCGATCCGGCGCTGCACGTTGAGCGACTCCGGTTTGAGATCGATCACCGCGCGTTCCGCGATCGCCTTCTGCAGATACGGGACCGCGGCGCGCGCCGCTTCGCCGAGCAGGCCGAACGCGGCCTCCGACTCCACCGCGAGCCGCATGTCGGACAGCCGCAGCGTCTGGTCTTCCTGATTGAGCACCGGCCGGCCCCAGATGTGCAGCGTGGCTTCGCCGCCGAAGCCGAACAGACTCTTCTTTTCCTTGGCATCCACCAGCATCGAGATCAGCAGGCGGTCGCCGCTGGCCGCGACATTGACGCGCTTCACCGTGACCGCCGCGGCGCCGCCGTTCTCCGGGAAGGTGCGGCCGACGAATTGCGGCTCGATGACGCGGTCGAGCTCCTGGAAAGGGATATCGATCGGCACCGCGACTTTGACGCCGCTGCTGTTCGGCGCCACCATCTCCAGCGACGGCGGGAACGGACATTCCGGCTTGGTCGGCGCGGTGGTGATCCGGCTGTCGGCGACGATGCCGAGCGTCAGCGAAACCGTGGCGGCGTCGATCTGCGGCTGCGCGGCGAGCGCCTTGGTCGGCCGCAGTTCGAGCCAGAAGCCGTTCGGCACGCCGGCGCCCTGCAGCGGGATCGAGCGGCAGATCCGCGCCCATTCGCGCCGCGCGCTGCGCTCCAGCGCGCCGTCGCTACGGATGGTCTGCTGCAGATTGGCGACCTGATCGTTGACCGCCTTGTCGATCACCGGCTTGACCTGCGCGGGGACGTTGATGCGCGCGCCGCCGACGGCGACGTTGGAGTCGGAGAGGGTCACCTGTGCCGACAGGTTCGGGTCGACGTGCCAGTCGGGCAGCACTTTCGGCCGCGCGGTGAGCGCGATCATCCCCTTGATCTCGCCGTTGGCGTTGAACGACTTGATGTTGACGCCGACCTGCTTGGCGACCTTGTCGCCGAACAGCTTGCCGAGCGTGTCGCCGACCTTGTTCTGCGCGCTGGTCGACAGCGAGCCCCTGGCCGCGAGGGTGCCGGTCAGCGGCGCGGTCACCGTCACCTGCTCGGGGGCGCCCTTCACCGTCACGGCGCCGCGCGCCACATTCCAGGCGATGTCGGCGTTCTGCACCAGCTGCGGCATCGGATTGTCGGCCTTACCGGCGAAATTCCGCGGCGCGGTGCGGTCGACGAGATCGCGGATCGCGGTCAGCGGAATCGACACCGGCACCACCACCGACGATTGGCGGATCGCCGGCAGCGGCGGCAACGCCTGCAGCGTCGGCAGGCTGACCGTGCGCGGCGACAGCCAGTCGAACGCCTTCAGCGTGACACCAAATGAGATCGCGACGATCGCCAACGCGATCAGGACGGTCTTGAAACGCATCAAATCCCCGGGGGCAAACGAGCCGGACCATACAGCCCCGCGCCGGGGGGCGCCAGCACGGCCGGGGCGCCAGCCCGGAGAAGCCCATGAAATCGCGGTAATGTCGCCGCGCTGCCGCCGCCGCCGGGTCACAAGGGCCACACCGGCAACAGGGCGAAACGAAAAAATGGCGCGGTCGCCCGCGCCATTCCGTCGATCGTGCTTCGCCGGCTGCTAACCGCGGCGGCCGTTCGCATTGTCGGCACGGCGGCTGTCGGGCAGCACGATCACCTTGGCGCCGACGCTGACCCGGGCATACAGGTCGCTGACGTCCTCGTTGGTCAGCCGGATGCAACCGGACGAGACGTGGGTGCCGATGGTCGACGGCGCGTTGGTGCCGTGGATGCGGTAAACGGTGCCGCCGAGATACATCGCGCGGGCGCCGAGCGGATTGCCGGGGCCGCCGGCCATGTGGCGGGGCAGATAGGGCTGGCGGGCGATCATCTCCGGCGGCGGGGTCCAGTCCGGCCACTCCGCCTTCTTGGTGATCGACTGCACACCCGACCAGGTGAAGCCGTCGCGGCCGACGCCGATGCCGTAGCGCACCGCGCGGCCATTGCCGAGCACGTAGTAGAGATACGTGTTCGGGGTATCGATCACGATCGTGCCGGGCGCCTCGCGGGTGGCGTAGCTGACGATCTGGCGCTTCAGCCGGGCAGGGAGTTCGGTCCCGGTCGCGCTGTCCTCGTCGTCCTGCGGCGCAGCCTGGACCTGCGGGGCGTAAGCCATCGGCTGCATCGCCGCCGGCTGCGGCAGCAGCGGCAGGAACGGGAACGGCAGCGGCTGGGCGGCCTGGGCCGCGCCGGAGACTGCGGCGGTCCCGATCGCAAATGCAGCAACCGCGGCGACGCGGCGGATCAGCCGGAAATGGGTCATGGTCGGTCCCCTGTTTTGAACGCCCTGTTTGTTCGCCTCGCGCCTGTTTCGGCGGCTTGTTGGCGTTACCTGTACCCCGGCATCGGTTTCAGGACGTTTTCGTCGACCGCCGAATTTGGTTTCGTCCCGGTAGGGATTTGTTTCGCCTGCGGCCGCCATGCACCGATTTGTTAACGCTGCCGGGCCGGCGGATTGATCGGGCGCAATTCGGTTTTTCCGCCCGCTGGATAAGCCGAAGTCCCGCACGGTGCGGGCGGTTGGGGAGGCGTGACATGGCGACGGTGAAGTTCTACGGCAACGAAACGGTGCCGCTCGAGATGCACAAGGTGCGGATCGTGCAGAAGCTCAGCCTGCCGCCGATCGAGCGCCGGCTGGAGAAGATCACCGAGGCCGGCAACAACACCTTCCTGCTCAAGAACGACGACGTCTTCCTCGACATGCTGACCGACAGCGGCGTCAACGCCATGAGCGACCGCCAGCAGGCGGCGATGCTGGTCGCCGACGACAGCTACGCCGGCAGCGCCACCTACACCCGGCTCGAGGACAGACTGCGCGACATCTTCGGCATGCACTACTTCCTGCCGACGCATCAGGGCCGCGCCTGCGAGCACATCCTCGCCAAGGTGTTCGTCTCGCCCGGCAAGGTGGTGCCGATGAACTATCACTTCACCACCACCAAGGCGCACATCACGCTGATGGGCGGCACCGTGGAGGAACTGGTGACCGACGCCGGGCTCGAAGTGGTCAGCGTCAACCCGTTCAAGGGCAACATGGACATCGCCAAGCTGCGCGCGGTGATCGCCAAGCAGGGCGCGGGCAACATCGCCTTCGTGCGGATGGAGAGCGGCACCAATCTGATCGGCGGCCAGCCGTTCTCGCTCGCCAACCTCGCCGACGTCAGCAACGTCTGCAAGGAGCACGGCATTCCGCTGGTGCTCGACGCCAGCCTGCTCGCCGACAATCTGTACTTCAACAAGACCCGCGAGGATCACTGCAAGAGCCTGTCGATCCGCGAGATCACCCGCCGCACCGCCGACCTCTGCGACATCATCTATTTCTCGGCGCGCAAACTCGGCTGCGCCCGCGGCGGCGGCATCTGCATCCGCGACCGCGCGCTGTACGAGAAGATGCGGCCGCTGGTGCCGCTGTACGAGGGCTTCCTCACTTACGGCGGCATGTCGGTGCGCGAGATGGAGGCGCTCACCGTCGGTCTCGAAGAAACCATGGACGAGGAGATGATCAACCAGGGGCCGATGTTCATCGGCTACATGGTCGAGCAACTGCAGGAGCGCGGCGTGCCGGTGATCACCCCGGCGGGCGGGCTCGGCTGCCACATCGACGCCAAGCGCTTCGTCGATCACATTCCGCAATCGCAATATCCGGCCGGCGCGCTGGCGAGCGCGCTGTACATCGCCAGCGGCATCCGCGGCATGGAGCGCGGCACGCTGTCCGAACAGCGCGAGCCGGACGGCACCGAGATCTTCGCCAACATGGAACTGGTGCGGCTGGCGCTGCCGCGCCGCGTGTTCACGCTGTCGCAGGTCAAATACGCCGTCGACCGCATCGCCTGGCTGTACGCCAACCGCCAGCTGATCCAGGGTCTGACCTTCGTCGAGGAGCCGGAAGTGCTGCGGTTCTTCTACGGTCTGCTGAAGCCGGTGTCCGACTGGCAGAACCGGCTGGTCGCGAAGTTCCGCGAGGATTTCGGGGATAGTTTGTAACGGCAGAGCAGGGCGGATAGGCCGGAGGCGCCATCCGCCGTGCCGAGCTGTTGTGACGGATGGCGCGCTACGCGCTTATCCACCCTGCGAGCTAAGACGGTGTACCGTAATGGTGCCGCTTAACTTTCGGCGAAGCACGCTCCCAGTGTCCGTCGTCATTGCGAGCGAAGCGAAGCAATCCAGCCCGGTGCACTGCGCTGGATTGCTTCGTCGCTACGCTCCTCGCAATGACGGCGCGCGAGAGTCCCGCACTCACCCGCAGCAGCGTGGCGTCGTGGCAGCGGTCGCGCTCGGCTTGGTCGCCCGCACGAATCCGCTGAAGAACTTGCCGTCGATCTGCGGCGCGATGGCGTCGACGTCGAGGCCGCGGCCGGCGAGGAAATCGCGGGCGTCGTCCACCTTGTAGATCCGGGTCGGCTCGATCGAGATGGCGTCGAAGCCGGCGGCCGACAATCTGGCGACGTAGTCGGTCTCGTCGAGCGCGCCGGCGAGGCAGCCGACCCACAGCAGCACGTCGCTGCGCAATCCTTCCGGAATGTCGCCGCGCGTCACCACGTCCGACACCGCGAAGCGGCCGCCCGGCTTCAGCACCCGGAACGCTTCATTCAGGACGCGGTCCTTGTCGCCCGACAGGTTGATCACGCAGTTCGAGATGATCACGTCGACCGAATTGTCCGGCAGCGGGATCTGCTCGATCTGGCCCTTCAGGAATTCGACATTGTCGGCGCCCGCCTTGCGCTGGTTGTCGCGCGCCAGCGCCAGCATCTCGTCGGTCATGTCGAGCCCGTAGGCCTTGCCGGTCGGGCCGACCCGGCGCGCCGACAGCAGCACGTCGATGCCGCCGCCGGAGCCGAGATCGAGCACGGTCTCGCCCGGCTTCAGCTCCGCCAGCGCGGTGGGATTGCCGCAGCCGAGCGACGCCAGCATCGCCGCGGCGGGCAGCCCCTCGGCCTGCGCCGCGTCGTAGAGATTGCTGGTGATCGGGCTGACATGGTCGAGGGCAGGGGCGCCGCAGCACGACCCGGCGCGGGTGGCGGCCGCGGCGTATTTCTCGCGGACGATTTCGGTGATCTCGGGAGTGGACATCGAAACTCTCCTCTGGGTGGACGGGCAGGACGACGGGACGTTGGCGAATTGATAATTCGATCAGACTAGAATGATCGAATAAAAGGGGCCGCAAAAATCAGGCGGCCGATTTGGTATCCTTGCTTTCGACGGCGTCGGCGCAGCATTCGGCGACCATGAAGTCCATCAGGCCGCGCATGACGTCGTAATTGGCGTGGCAGTTGAGCGTGGTCGCCTCACGGACCTGACGGATCAGCCCGGCCGTGACCAGCGTCTTGAGATGATGCGACAGCGTCGAGGGCGCGATCTTCAGCCGCTCCTGCAGCCGGCCGACCGGCGTGCCGGCCTCGCCGGCGCGCACCAGCGCCCGGTAGATCTTCAGCCGGGTCGGGTTGCCCAGCGCCTCGAATTTGGTGGCGACGTCGTCGATCTTCATGGCGGCGAGGATGCGACGGAATTCGCTGCCCGTCAAACGGTATTTCTAGTATGATCGAAATATTCGGTCGGCAGGTGCTTGACTTGTGCCATTACATCGATAAGTCTGGATATATGGAATCGGAAGACGCAATCCTGGCGCTCGGCGCCCTGGCGCAATCGACCCGGCTGGAGGCGTTCCGGCTGCTGGCGGCGCACGAGCCGGACGGGCTGCCGGCCGGGGCGATCGCCGACGCGCTGGCGGTGCCGCAGAATACGATGTCGTCGCATCTGGCGATCCTGGCTCGCGCCGGGCTGATCCGGTCGCGGCGGCACAGCCGCTCGATCGTGTACCGCGCCGACCTCGCGCGGTTTCAGCAGGTCGCGCTGTTCCTGATCAAGGATTGCTGCGGCGGGCGGCCCGAACTCTGTGCGCCGCTGATCGCCGATCTGCAGCCGTGCTGCGCGCCGAAACCGAAAGCCGCGCGCCGTCCCGCGCGCGCATCGACCTGAGAGGCTTCATGGACGTCATCATCTATCACAACCCCGCCTGCGGCACCTCGCGCAACACGCTCGGCCTGATCCGCAATGCCGGGATCGAGCCGCACGTCATCGAGTATCTGAAATGCCCGCCGAGCCGGGCGATGCTCGAGCAGCTGATGGTGCGCGCCGGGCTGACGCTGCGGCAATTGATCCGCGAGAAAGGCACGCCGTATGCCGAGCTGAAGCTGGACGATCCCGAGCTGAGCTACGACGAGTTGATGGAGGCGGTGATGGCGCATCCGATCCTGATCCAGCGGCCGCTGGTGGTGACGCCGAAGGGCGTGCGGCTGTGCCGGCCGTCGGAAGAAGTGCTCGACCTGCTGCCGCCGCAGCGCGGCGAGTTCTTCAAGGAAGACGGCGAACAGGTGATCGACGCCAGCGGGAGGCGGGTGGCGACGGTGTGATGCGTTGCTCCGTCGTTGCGAGCACCCGGATCGGCGCTTTGCGCCGTCCGGGCACAGGCTCCGCGAAGCAATCCAGAGGCGCCGTGCACGGAGCTGGATTGCTTCGTCGCTTCGCTCCTCGCAATGACGGTAGATGAGTTCGATTTTCGCGTTTGACGTCGTTTGTTGTTTGAGGTCCCCATGTCCACCTTCGAACGCTATCTGACGCTGTGGGTCGCGCTGTGCATCGCGGTCGGCATTGCGCTCGGCCATGTCGTGCCGGGGCTGTTTCATGCGATCGGCGCCGCCGAGATCGCGCGCGTCAATCTGCCGGTGGCGGCGCTGATCTGGCTGATGATCATCCCGATGCTGGTGAAGATCGATTTCGCCGCGCTGGCGCAGGTGCGCGAGCATTGGCGCGGCATCGGTGTGACGCTGTTCATCAACTGGGCGGTGAAGCCGTTCTCGATGGCGGCGCTGGCGTGGCTGTTCGTCGGCTATCTGTTCCGGTCCTATCTGCCGGCCGACCAGATCAACTCCTACATCGCCGGGCTGATCATTCTGGCCGCAGCGCCGTGCACTGCGATGGTGTTCGTGTGGTCGAACCTGACCAAAGGCGAGCCGCATTTCACGCTGAGCCAGGTGGCGCTCAACGACACCATCATGGTGTTCGCCTTCGCGCCGATCGTTGGCCTGCTGCTCGGGCTGTCGGCGATCACCGTGCCGTGGGACACGCTGGTGCTGTCGGTGGTGCTGTACATCGTGGTGCCGGTGCTGATCGCGCAATTGCTGCGGCGGCAGGTGCTGGCAACCGGCGGCGAGGCGGGGCTGCAGCGGCTGCTCGGCGTGTTTCAGCCGCTGTCGCTCGTCGCGCTGCTGGCGACGCTGGTGCTGCTGTTCGGTTTTCAGGGCGAGCAGATCATCAAGCAGCCGCTGGTGATCGCGCTGCTGGCGGTGCCGATCCTGATCCAGGTGTATTTCAACGCCGGGCTGGCCTATCTGCTGAATCGCCTGAGCGGCGAGCAGCATTGCGTCGCCGGCCCGTCGGCGCTGATCGGCGCCAGCAACTTCTTCGAACTTGCGGTCGCCGCGGCGATCAGCCTGTTCGGCTTCGAATCCGGCGCGGCGCTCGCCACCGTGGTCGGCGTGCTGATCGAGGTGCCGGTGATGCTGACGGTGGTGGCGATCGTCAACCGCAGCAAAGGCTGGTACGAGGGCGCGCCCGGCGCCCCCGTCGCGCCGCGCCCGCGCTAGCGCAGCGTCAGTCCGGTGGCGGCTTCGAGCTCGGCGATCGCCTGATCGGCGCTGGTGACCTTGATGGTGGTCATGCCCATCTCGCGCGCCGGCTTCAGATTGACGCCGAGATCGTCGAGATAGACGCAGTTGTTCGGGTCGACGCCGAGCGTTTCGGTCATCATCCGATAGATCTTCGGATCGGGCTTGCGCAGGCCGATCTTGGCGGATTCGATGACGTGGTCGAACAGCGCCATCACTTCGGCGACGTACAGCGTCCGGCCCGAGGCCGAGCCGATCGCATTGGCGGGCAGGTTGTTGGTGATGCAGCCGGTCTTGAAGCTCTGCTTCACCCGGCGCAGCGCCTCGACCATCTCGGGGCGCAGATCGCCGGAAAGCAGCGGCAGCACGTCCTTGCCGCGGACCTCAGCGCCGAGCGCCCGGGATTCCGCCGCGAACAGCTCATCGAAGGTGTCGAGATCGACCTCGGCGCGTTCGAACTTCGCCCAGGCGTTCTCGAAATGATTGGCGGCGTTGGTGCGGCGGATGATGTCGATCGGCAGCCCGCGCTCGGCCTCGAACCGCGCGAACGCGTCGAACGGCGAGGAGGTGAGCACCCCGCCGAAATCCCAGATCACCGCCTCGACCATCGCGTTCCGTCCTCCCGCTGTTGATTGCAGCGAGGGCTAGCACGCGGCCACGGCCGCGACCAGCCCGGCCGGCGCTGCATCGCCTTGCATCGCCTTCAGCATGGTGTCGCGCAGCCATTTGTGGCCGGGGTCGTCGGTGTTTCGCTCGTGCCAGATCATGTGGAAATGCTGTTCCGAGATCGGCACCGGCGACTCGTGGATCTGCAGGCCGAACACCGGGGCCATCAGCTCGGCGAAGCGGCGGGGCAACACCGCGACGAGGTCGCTGCTGCCGACCGCCGCCGGCATCGACCAGACCTTGTTGACCATGTAGGCGATCCGCCGGTTGCCGCCGCGGGTGGTGATGTCGCGATCGATATTGATGTGACCACGCAGTTCGTTGATCAGCGCCACCTGGTTCAGCGCCATGAAGGTCGCGGCGTCGAGCGTGGCGCCGATCCTGGGATGGCCGCGGCGGGCGACCACGACGTTGTCGCACGGGCAGATCGTTTCGAACATCAGGCCCGGCGCGCTGACCGGAAAGGTGTAGCAGGCCAGATCCAGCGTGCCGGCGATGATGTCGTCGGTGACGTTGGTGTTCCACGGCGGGCGGGATTCGATCGTCACCTGCGGCGCGTGCGCGGTGATCTCGCGCAGCAGTGGCGGCATCAGGATCGGCTCCAGCGGATCGACGATGACGATCCGGAAGGTGCGCTTGTAGGAGGCGAGATCGAGGCTGCGGTCGCCGTCGAATTGCTGGCGGATCAGCCGCAGCGCCTCGCGCACCGGTTCGATCATCTGCTGCGAGCGCAGCGTCGGCTTGACGCCGCGGCCGGCGCGCACGAACAGCGGATCGTCGAAATGCTCGCGCAGCCGCGTCAGCGCGTTCGAGACCGCCGGCTGGCTCAGCGCCAATTGCCGAGCGGCGTGGCTGATGTTGCCGGTGGAATACACCGCGTCGAACACGATCAGCAGATTGAGATCGACGTTCCGCAGGTTGATCGTCGCCATCGTCCCCGCCTGTGCCCAAGCCGTTGCGCCACGCCGCGCCGTCAATCATTCGCGCGATTGATAGATAGATGAGCTCGTGCCCGTCGGCCAAGGCAAATCGTCGCAGCCGCGCAGCAATGATGGGCTGAAACGGCCGGCCGCAATCATTCACCGGCGCTATGGTCGGCATTCAAAGACACAATTTTTCATCCCGTTGCTGCGCTCCTAGTGTTCCCCGGGGGCGGGGACGGACTCGCGCGCCGTAGCGACGCAAGCGGCCGCAGCTTCACGCCATCGATGAAGACAAGACCCGGCCGGCGCGCTCGCGTGCGCCGCAACGGCATTGCTTTGGGGTGCGTGATGGTTTGCGATAGGACAGTTGTTTTGCCGGGTGGGTCGGTCGCGGCGGATCGCCATGCCGGACGGGCTTCGCCTGCTGCGGCGCGGCGGATGCGACGCCTGCTGCTGTCCACGGCGCTGGCGAGCGTCGCTTTCGCCCCCGGCACGCTGCACGCGCAGTCCTGGACGGGGGCGGCCGACAGCATCTTTTCCAATGGGGCCAACTGGATCGGCGGCGTCGCTCCAACTGCCGGCAATAACTTCGATATAAGCGTTGCGCTGCCCAACAACCCGGTGGTGACCGCGGATACCGCTGTGCTGGGCGACATGTTCCTGAACACCGGGACGTTCAGCATCAATCCCGGCGTGACGCTGTCGACCCACGCGATCACCATCGCCGGCACCATGGCGGGGACAGGAACCGTTGCGACGGATGTTCTGACCCTGAACAGCGGCTTTGTCGCCACCGCGGTCGTGGTCGCGAACCAAATGAACCTGCACAGCGGTACGGTTTCCGGCGACGTCAGCGGCGCCGGCTCGGTGTCGGTCAACGGCCGTGTGTTTCTGACCGGCGCCAACACCTATAGCGGCGGCACCACGATCGCCGCCGGCGGCTTACTGACCGTCGGCGACGGCGGCACCAGCGGCTCGATCACCGGCGACGTGCTGAACAACGGCAACCTCACCTTCACCCGCTCCGATACGACGAGCTATGGCGGCGTGATTTCCGGCACCGGCGTGGTCAACAAGTCCGGCACCGGCACGCTGATCCTGTCCGGCGCCAACACCTACAGCGGCGCCACGCGGATTCAGGCTGGTACGCTGCAGACCGCAGCCGACAACGTGCTCAGCAGCGCCTCGGCGCTGACCATCTCCGCCGGCGCCACGCTCGCGCTCGGCAATACCGCGCAGACGGTGGCATCGCTGGCCGGCGCCGGCACCTTCAACGGCGGCTCCGGCCACACCTTCACGTTCGGCGGCGACAATACGTCGACCAGCTTTTCCGGCAATTTCGCTGGCCAGATTTGGATGAAGAAGGTTAGTACCGGCACCTTCAGCTTCAGCGGCGACGGCACCACCATTTCCACCTTCAGTCCGTTCGAGGTGGTTGGCGGCACACTGGCGATGGTCGGCGCCGGAAGTCTGTCCGGGGCAGGGCTCCTTCTCCGCAACGGAGCGGCGCTCGATATCTCGGCGAGCACCGCCGGTGCGTCGTTCGCAAAAATTTCCTCCGATGCCGGCTCAGTGATCCAACTCGGCAGCAAGACTTTGACCCTCGAGAACAGCCTCTTCGTCACCGGCTCCAACAATTACAGTGTCATTGACGGCAGCGGCGGTTTGATCGTCGGCCAGAATTCGTACCTGAGGTTGTTCGGCGTCAGCACCTACACCGGCCCGACCACACTCAACTCGGCGTCGGCCACGCTGGAAATCAGAGACGGCAATGCGATCGCCGCTTCCAGCGAGGTCAATGTCGCGGCCAGCGGCGCTACCCTCGATATCAGCGCTGCGCCGGGCGACGTCTCGATCAAGTCGCTGCGCGGCGTCACCGGCGGCCTCGTCACAGTCTACAACAACAATCTGGTGATCACCAACGCGGCGTCGGATTTCGCCGGCACCATCAAACGCGCCTTCGGCGTCGTCACTGGCGGCGTCATTCTCAATGGCGGCCACCAGACCCTGTCGGGGATCAACACCTATCTCGGCGCCACCACGGTCAATGGCGGCACGCTCTCGGTCAACGGCTCGATCGCGACATCGTCGCTCACCACCGTCAATGCCGGTGGCACGCTCGGCGGCACCGGCACGGTCGGCAACACTACGATCAACGGCGGCACGTTGGCGCCGGGCAATTCGATCGGCACGCTTAACGTGAGCGGCAACCTCGTGTTCACCGCGGCCTCCAGCTACATGGTCGAGGTGTCGCCGACCAGTGCCGACCGCACCAACGTCACCGGCGCCGCGACCCTCGGCGGCGCGACGGTGAACGCGATCTTCGCCGGCGGCAGCTATGTCGAGCGGCAGTACACCATCCTCAACGCCACCGGCGGCATCGTCGGCACGTTCGGGGCGGTGGTGAACTCCAATCTGCCGTCCGGCTTCAAGTCCAGCCTCGGCTACGACGCCAACAACGCCTATCTCAATCTGGTGCTGGACTTCACGCCGACACCGGCGCCCACGCCGTCGCCAACGCCCACACCGTCGCCGCTGCCGATCAACCGCGGCCTCAACGGCAACCAGACCCAGGTCGCCAACGCGCTGAGCAATTACTTCGCCCGCACCGGGAGCATCCCGATCGTGTTCGGTGCGCTGACCCCGGCCGGACTGAGCATTGCGGCCGGCGAGACGCCGACCGGGGCCCAGCAATCGACCTTCAACGCCATGAACCTGTTCATGGGCGTGCTGACCGATCCGTTCAGCAACGGACGCGCGCCGGTGGATCAAACGCCGGGTACAATGGCCTATGCGGCCGGCGGCGCGGACGCGCGCAGCGGCTCTGTGCGTGACGCCCATGCGATGATCACCAAGGCCGTGACCAGGCCGTCGTTCGAAGCGCGCTGGATCAGTTGGGGCGCCGGCTTCGGCGGCGCGCAGACCACCGACGGCAACGCGTCGCTCGGCAGCGCCACCGCGACCAGCCGGCTGTATGGTCTCGCGGCCGGCGCTGATTACTGGCTGTCGCCGTCCACCGTCGCCGGCTTTGCGATGGCCGGCGGCGCCACCAGTTTCGGCCTCGCCAATGGGCTGGGTTCGGGCCGCTCCGACCTGATGCAGGTCGGCGGCTTCATCCGCCACAGCGTCGGCGCCAGCTATCTCACCGCCGCTGCCGCTTACGGCTGGCAGGACATCACCACCGATCGCACCGTCGGCATCGGCGGCTTCAATCAGTTCCGCGGCAACTTCAACGCCAACGCGTATTCGGCGCGGGTCGAAGCCGGCCATCGCTGGGTGGCGCCGCTGATCGGTGGCGTCGGCCTGACGCCTTACGCCGCCGGCCAGGTCACCGCGTTCGACCTGCCGGCCTATGCGGAGCAGACCGTGAGCGGCAACGGCCTGTTCGCGCTCGGCTACGACGCCCGGACCGCGACCTCGACACGCAGCGAATTCGGCCTGCGCAGCGACAAGTCGTTCGCGCTCGACGGCGCGCTGCTGACCCTGCGCGGCCGCGCCGCCTGGGCGCATGAATTCGACATCGAGCGCTCGGTGTCGGCGACGTTCCAGGCGCTGCCCGGCGCCAGCTTCGTCGTCGGCGGCGCAAGGCCGGCGCGAGACGCGGCGCTGACCACGGTGTCGGCGGAGGTGAACTGGCTGAACGGCGTCTCGGTCGCCGCCAGCTTCGAGGGCGAATTCTCCGACGTCACCCGCAGCTACGCCGGCAAGGGCATCGTGCGCTACGCGTGGTGAGGGGCGGGCGAGGCGGCCCGGCGGCCGTCAATGCCGCGTCTTGCTGCTCTTCAGGAACGGCCGGCGGGCGGATTCGTGCTTTTCGTAGAGTTCGAGCCAGCGGCGGTGCTCGGGCCCGTACCACTCGTCATTGCCGGGTGGCGGCGGTCCGCTCTTGCTGATGATCTCGTCCAGTCGGAAGAACTCGGCGGTTTCTTCCGACGACAGACCGATCAGCACCCTGTTGCCGGATGAGTCGAGCTCGTAGTCGTCGTCCTTGATCATGCCGCCAGTTGACCATCGCGGCCGGGACGGTCAACGAAATTGCCGCCTTAACCTAACCGATCAACCTTACCGGGCCGGCGGCGGCGCCTCCGGAGGCGACCTCGTAATTCTCCCAGGTGAGCGATATTAACCCCTTCTTGTTCATCCGCGCGTACTTGTGGCTGAAAGTACCAGTACAAGGCCAGCCTCAGGGGACAATCGGATGCTCAGATCGATCTCGGCGCGAATGATCGTGGCGATTACCCTGGTCGCCATTGGTTCATGCGCGACCCTCGCCGGCTTCAGTTTCTGGCGCCAGCAGGCGACGATCGACGTCGCGCTCGAGCGCGAGCTTCGGTCGGATTACGCCAATCTCACCGGCGCGATCGAGGCCGAATCCCGCACCGTGCTGGCGATCAGCGAGACGATGGCGGCGATGCAGGTGGTCAAGGACGCGATCCGCGCCGGCGACCGCGACACCACGGTCAAGCTGCTGAAAGAGGCGCACGGCAAGCTGGCGCCGCGTGGGCTCGACCTGATCACCATTCAGGTTCCGCCGTCGGTGACTTTCGTCCGCGTCCACAAGCCGGACACCTTCGGCGACGACGTCTCCAGCCGCCGCAAGATGGTGGTCGAGGCGCTGTCCAAGGCCAAGGCGGAGGGCGGCATCGAGCCCGGCCGCGACAATCTCACGGTGTTCGGAACTTCACCGATCGTCGACGGCAAGGGCCTGATCGGGACGATGGACATCGGCGCGCCGTTCGGCGCGAATTTCGTCGCGCGGATGAAATCGCGGTTCGGCGTCGACGTCGCCATTCTGCAGCCGGCCGGCGACAAGACCAACGTCATCGCGTCGTCGATGCCGGGGCTGGTGCCGGACGCCGAAGCGGTCCGCCGCGCGATGGCCGGCGAACTGGTGATCCGCACGGGCGAGGACGCCGGCAAGCAAACCGGCGTGTCGTTCGGCCAGATCAAGAACTATTCCGGCGCGCCGGTCGCGGTGATGCAGATCGTGCGCGACGCCAGCGCCTATGCGGCGCTGACGGCGAGCGCGATGCAGTGGCTGGCGCTGGCCACGCTGTGCGCGGCGCTGGCGGCGGCGGCGATCGCCGTGTGGCTCGGCCGCGGCATGGCCAAGCCGATCGTGGCGCTGGAAGGCGCGATGCGGGCGATCAGCCAGGGTCAGCTCGCGGTCGACGTGCCGGGCTGCGGCCGGCGCGACGAGGTCGGCTCGATGGCCCGCACCGTCGAAGTGTTCAAGGAAAGCCTCGGCGAGACCGAGCGGCTGCGCGCGGCGCAGGATCAGCAGCGCGTCGCCAGCGAGAGCGAACGACGGCAGTCGATGCTCGAACTCGCGGCGCGGTTCGAGTCCAGCGTCGGCGGCGTGGTCGACCTGGTCCGCTCTGCGGCGACGGAACTGCGCGGCACCGCGGATTCGATGGCCGACACCGCCAAGGAATCCGAACGGCGGATCGTGGCGGCCACGGCGGCGTCGTCGGAGGCGACCTCGAACGCGCAGGCGGTCGCCGCCGCGGTCGAGGAACTCGACGCGTCGATCAACGAGATCGGCAAGCACGTCGATCAGTCGGCCCATGTCGCGAGCGAAGCGGCCCAGCAGGCCGGCCGCACCAACCAGGAAGTGAAGGGGCTGGCGGAAGCGGCGCAGAAGATCGGCGAGGTGGTGACGCTGATCAGCGACATCGCCGCGCAGACCAATCTGCTGGCGCTCAATGCCACGATCGAGGCGGCGCGCGCCGGAGAGGCCGGCCGCGGTTTCGCCGTGGTCGCCGCCGAGGTCAAGGCGCTGGCCGAGCAGACCTCCAAGGCCACCGAGGAAATCTCCTCGCAGATCGGCTCGATCCAGACGGCGACGCAGAGTTCGGCGGTGGCGATCGAAGGCATCACCACCATCATCGGCCGCGTCAACGAGATCGCCACGGCGATCGCCAGCGCGGTCCGCGAACAGGGCGCCGCCACCCGCGAGATCGCCCACAACGTCGCCGAGGCGGCGCGGTCAACCACCGAAGTCTCGAGCAACATCGACGGCGTCAAGGACGCGGCGCGCGAGACCGGCATGGCCGCCGGACAGGTGGTCGATTCCGCCGGTGAATTGTCGCGCACCGGCGAGACCTTGAAGACCCAGGTCGAGACCTTCCTGCGCGAGGTTCGCGCCGCCTGATCGCTGCGCATCGAGATCGATGACGACCGCGGGGGCTTCGGCCCCCGCTTGCGCATGGTTAAGCAGCACTAAACCGATACCGTTCAATTCTCTTTAATCAGATTGCGCGACTGTGCGCGGATGACGCGCGGAGTTCGTTTGTATCTCGTCGGCTCCTTCGTCCTTGTGTCGCTTGCAGGTTGCGGACGCGGATTGTTTCAGACCGCCGAACGCGAACCTTGGCGGACCGAGGCCGAGGTCGCTTGTCTGAAATCGGGCGCGGTCAAAGAGACTCCGGATCTGGTCCGGATCGATCCGATTTCCGGCCCCGGCGTCTGCGGCGCCGAATTCCCCCTGAAAGTCGCGGCGCTCGGCGAAGGCGGCGCGATCGGCTTCGCCGACGATCTGCGGCCGCCCGCGGCGATCGGCGGCGCCAGCCAGCCGCGCTGGCCGGGCGCGCAGCCGTCCTATGCGCCGGCGCGCAACACGCTCAATCAGCAGGCGCAGCAGCCGGGCTATGGCGCCGCCGCATCCGGCGGTTATGGCGGATCGCAGGCGGCCTATGGCGGCAATGGTCCGGTGCCGCTGGCGCCGCCCGGCGTGGCGCCGGCCGGCCGCGATATCGATCTGCCGGAGGAGGGCGCGCTGCCGAATGATCGTCCGCCGGCGGAGAACATCACCGGCTATTCGCGCAATCCCAACTACGCGCCGGCGGCCGGCGGCCGCATAACGGAAGAGCCGGAGCGCCCGCTGCCGCGGCTCGGCCCGGCGCAGGGCAACATCACCGGCTCGGTCGGCCCGGTGGCGGTGAAGCCGGCGGCGACGCTGGCGTGCCCGATCGTCTCGGCGCTGGATCGCTGGCTGGCGGACTCGGTGCAGCCGTCGGCGATGCGCTGGTTCGGCGTGCGGGTGGTCGAGATCAAGCAGATCTCCGCCTATTCCTGCCGCGGCATGAACGGCAATCCGAACGCGCACATCTCCGAACACGCCTTCGGCAACGCGCTCGACATCGCGGGATTCGTGCTGGCCGACGGCCGCCGCATCACCGTGAAGGGCGGCTGGAAGGGCCTGCCGGAAGAGCAGGCGTTCCTGCACGACGTGCAGAATTCAGCCTGTCAGGTGTTCAACACCGTGCTGGCGCCGGGTTCGAACATCTATCACTACGATCACATCCACGTCGATCTGATGCGCCGCAAGAGCCAGCGCAGCATCTGCAAGCCGGCGGCGGTGTCGGGCGAGGAAGTCGCGGCGCGGCTGCAGCAGCGCAATCCCTACGCATCGGGCGGCTGGAACGGCCCGACCGGCTCGATCGGCAAAGTCCCGCCGCGCTCGAAAACCGTCGACCGCGAGGAAGCCGAGGACGATTAGTCCGGCATGACCGGCGTCGTCGCCGACGGACGATAGGCGGCGAGGAACATCCGCGTCGCGCTGTCGACGACGTCGGCGATGCGTTCGGGCGAGGGCGAGTCCGTCATCTGGAAGATGAATGGCAGGAACAGCGTCGCCTGGCACAGCTTGGTGAATTGCCCCGCGGCCAGGTTGCAATCGTCGATCACCAGCGTGCCGGCCTGGACCTGCAGTTCGAGGTAACTCACGAACCGGCCGAGCGAGTTGGCGATCACCCGCTCGTAGTAGCGCTGGCCGATCTCCGGCATCCGTTCGGCGATCGCCATCACGGTCCGGATCGCCGACGCACCGCGCGGGTTGCACAGCGCCTGGATGTAGGCGGCGCCGAACGCCTTGAGCGTGGTTTCGACGTCCCGCGCCACGGTGAAGTCGAACGCCAGCATGCCCTGCGCGACGCTCTCCTGCTCGATGGTCTCGCAGAACAGCGAGTTCTTGTCGGCGAAGTAGACGTACAGCGTCCCCTTGGAGACGCCGGCGGCGCGTGCGATCTCGCCCATGCTGGCGCCGTCGAAGCCGAGCTCGAGGAACACCGCCCGCGCGCCTTTGACGATCTGGCGACGCTTGGCGCTGTCCTCGTCGTGACCCTGATGCAGGGGAGTCGCGGCCTGATGTGCAACCATTGCTTCAGCATGTCTCCAGAATCGGAAGCCTCGAAACCCCGCTGAAAGCGGAGTCCGCACAACAATTCGTGCGGGAACCTATCTTGACCGAACCGTTCGGTCAATGGTAGTTACGAACCATTCCCCAAGGTGGCGCCGGTCCGCGGTGCGCGTGACCTGTGCAGGAGACCATGATGTCCGGACGCGACCAAGCTGCCCGAGTTCTTCGCGCTGAGCCGGAGGAGGCGGCCGGGAAGGTGTCCGCTCCGCCGCCGCACGGCGCCGCGCCGTCGCAGGCCGAAACCGTCCGGTCGCTGCTGGAAGATCCGTCGACGCTGAAGCTCGCCGATCCGCCGGAGCCGGACAGCGAGTCCGAGCCGGTCGCGCCGGCGGCGCGTCCCGCGGCCGCGGTGAAGAAGCCCGGAAGGAAGCGGCTGGTGCTGGCCGGCGTCGGCCTCGCGGCGCTGGCCGCGATCGCCTATTTCGGCATCGACTACATGCTGGTCGGCCGCTTCATGGTGTCGACCGACGACGCCTATGTCCGCGCCAACAACACCACGCTCGGCGCCCGCGTCGCCGGCCACATCGCCGCGATCGTGCCGGGCGACAACACGCTGGTGAAGGCGGGCGACGTCGTGTTCCGGATCGACGACGGCGACTACAGGATCGCGGTCGATTCCGCCCGCGCCAAGATCGCCACCCAGCAGGCCACGATCGAGCGGATCGGCCGCCAGATCGTCGCGCAGCAGAGCGCGGTCGAGCAGGCGCAGGCGCAACGCGACTCCGCCGAAGCCTCGGCCAAGCGCGCCACGCTCGATTTCGATCGCCAGCAGGCGCTGAGCACCAAGGGCTTCGCGTCGCGGGCGGTGTTCGAGACCTCGCAGGCCAGCCGCGACCAGGGCGCCGCGTCGGTCGCCGCCGCCAAGGCCGCCTACGACGCGGCGCGCGACAATGTCGAGGTCACCAAGGCGCAGCAGAACGAGGCGCGCGCCCAGCTCGCCGAGCTGCAGAGCGCGCTGGCCAAGGCCGAGCGCGATCTCGACTTCACCAATGTCCGCGCGCCCGTTGACGGCGTGTTCTCCAACCGTCTGGTCAATACCGGCGACTACATCAACGCCGGCCAGCGCCTCGCCAACATCGTGCCGCTCGACGGCGTCTACATCGACGCCAATTTCAAGGAAACGCAGCTCGCGCGCCTGAAGCCCGGCCAGACCGTCGACATTTCGGTCGACGCTTACTCCAGCCGCAAGATCGAGGGCACGGTGGACAGCCTGGCGCCCGCGGCCGGGCAGGTGTTCACGCTGCTGCCGCCCGACAACGCCACCGGCAACTTCACCAAGATCGTGCAGCGCGTGCCGGTCCGCATCCGCGTCCCCGCCGACGTGGCGCGCGAACGGCTGCTGCGCGCCGGAATGTCGGTCTACATCAGGGTCGATACGCGAACCGGGAAGTAAGCACCGCTCGTCATTGCGAGGAGCGAAGCGACGAAGCAATCCAGCGCTGTGCACTCAGCCTCTGGATTGCTTCGCTTCGCTCGCAATGACGGATAGGACCTTCGGGACGAATTCTAAGGACGCTCCATGTCGGCATCGACCACAGCGACAGGCGAGGCGGTGCCGCAGGCGCCGTCGGAACACGTTCCGGCGAGCCGGCTGTTCGCATTCCTGATCATGGTGTTCGGGATGTTCATGTCGATCCTGGACATCCAGATCGTCTCGGCATCGCTGTCCGAAATCCAGGCCGGGCTGTCGGCGTCGTCGAGCGAAGTCTCCTGGGTGCAGACCGCCTATCTGATCGCCGAGGTGATCGCGATCCCGCTGTCCGGCTTCCTGTCGCGCGCGCTCGGCACCCGCAATCTGTTCGCGATCTCGGCGGCCGGCTTCACCTTCGCCAGCCTGATGTGCGGCTTCACCTCGACGATCACCGAGATGATCGTCTGGCGCGCGATTCAGGGCTTCCTCGGCGCCGGCATGATCCCGACCGTGTTCGCCTCGGCCTACACGGTGTTTCCGCGCAGCAAGTTCAACATGGTCGGGCCGATCATCGGCCTGGTGGCGACGCTGGCGCCGACCATCGGCCCCACCGTCGGCGGCTACATCACCGATCTGATGTCGTGGCACTGGCTGTTCTTCATCAACGTCGTGCCCGGCATCGGCATCACCATCGGCGTGCTGATGCTGGTCGATTTCGACGAGCCGCATTACGAGCTGCTCGATCATTTCGACTGGTGGGGGCTCGGCTTCATGGCCGGCTTCCTCGGCTCGCTCGAATACGTGCTCGAAGAAGGCCCGCGCAACGACTGGTTCAACGACGAGTCGATCTTCATCTTCGCGATCGTCTGCGCGTTTTCCGCGGTGGCGTTCTTCTGGCGGGTGCTGACGGCGCGCGAGCCGATCGTCGACATTCGCGCCTTCACCAATCGCAATTTCGCGATCGGCTGCATGTTCCAGTTCTGCGTCGGCATCGGGCTGTACGGCCTGACCTACATCTATCCGCGCTACCTCGCCGAGGTCCGCGGCTACAGCGCGCTGATGATCGGCGAGACGATGTTCGTCTCCGGCATCGCGATGTTCTTCGCCGCGCCGCTGGTCGGCCGGCTGATGGCGCTGGTCGACATGCGGCTGTTGATCGCGATCGGCCTGCTGCTGTTCGCCTGCGGCACCTGGCAGATGACCTGGATCACCCGCGACTACGATTTCTACGAATTGCTGTGGCCGCAGGTGTTCCGCGGCGTCGGCATGATGATGGCGATGGTGCCGACCAACAACATCGCGCTCGGCACGCTGCCGCCGCAGCGGGTCAAGAACGCCTCCGGCCTGTTCAACCTGACGCGCAATCTCGGCGGCGCGCTCGGGCTGGCGCTGATCAACACCATCCTCGACGGCCGCACCGACTTCCACATCTCGCGGCTGCACGACAAGGTGACCTGGGGCAACGCCCAGGCGGTCGACTTCCTCAACACCCTGACCCAGCGCTTCCAGGGCATGGGCGACGCCTCGATGATGGCGCTGAAGCAGTTCAATCAGATCGTCCACCGCCAGGCCGTCACCATGAGCTTCGGCGACGCGTTCTTCCTGCTGACGTTCTTCTACATCGGGCTGTCGACGCTGGTGGTGCTGCTGGCGAAGCCGGCGAACCCGATGGCCGCGGCGGCGGGCGACGGGCATTGAGGGGCCATTTCGGACCAGGACTCATCATTAGACGAATAGGCGCGTGAAAAGTCCTCACTTAGAGTTGCTGGTGAGGAAGCGACATGGCTCATCCGAACAAGTTGGTCCGGAACGAACTGCGGAAACTACGTGCAGCGTGGTATAATAACGCCTCGATAGCGGTGCTCGTTGCCGGATTCCTGTCGCCGTTCTGGACCATCGTTTACGGAACCGCTGCGACGTCGGCGGATGAGTTTTCCCGCACGGTGGGTTTTATCGTTTGCGTCGCCGCTGGAGTGTTCCTACGTTTTGCAGGTCGACTTGCTCTTGGAGGGCTTGAGGAATGACGGCCTTTCAGTGGTTTGCGCTGACGTCGCCGATTGTCTTGGCGGCGATCATGGCGATTGTCGGTCTCGTCGAGACCTGGCTGGATCGCCGCGGTTCGCAGCGCGATGAGACGCTGGCAGCGAAAGTTGCTGGTGAGAGAAGCTATCTGGATGGAAAGCGGCGCTATTTGCCGCCGGGCGAATAGGCGAAGGGCCCGGCGTTTCCGCCGAGCCCTTCATCGAAGAAGTATCAGCCGGCCTGTAAGCCGGGTTCTGGAGGGCACCGCGTCCTTGCGGACGTGGTACGCGACGGCCATTCCTCTGGGACGCTGTTTGCACAGCGCCTCGAGCAACCTACCCGGACGGCGGGTTTGACATCACCCTGCGGAGTTATCGCCCGAGAGCGAACTGTCCGCTGTGCCGTCCCTATTCGGTTTTGCTCCCGGTGGGGTTTACCATGCCGTCTCCGTTGCCGGCGACGCGGTGCGCTCTTACCGCACCTTTTCACCCTTACTCGCCTTCACCCTTGCGGGTTACGGCGCAGCAGGCCCGAGGGCTTGCCGCGCCGAAGCAGCGGAGCTGCGAAGGCGGGCGGTTCGTTCTCTGTGGCACTTTCCCTGGGGTCGCCCCCGCCGGACGTTATCCGGCACCGTATGTCGATGGAGCCCGGACTTTCCTCCCCCGCAGCCTTTCGACCGTAGCGGGAGCGGCCGTCCGGCCGACTGACGCGGTAGCCATGCGGGCTGGGGGCTGCGGCGTCAAGCCGGGCTCGGCGGGCCCGGGCAGGGGAGATGCGCTGCCCCAATCGTGACAAGATGACGCACCCGGCTTGCTGAGAAAGCGTTGCAACGGGAAACCGCCGCTTCTAACGCTCGGTTCCCCACATCGTGGAACCCTACCGCCGGGCAGACAGATTTTTCTTTCGTGGCGGGATTCTCGACCCGTTTGTTTCAGAAAGGACGCTCGATGACCGCTTCGCGAATTGCAGCGCGGCTCACATTTCTGATCGCTCTCGCCACCCTGTTCGCGCCGATGCAAGCCGGCGCGCAGTCCATGCTCGGCGCGCGGCCGATCGCCGGCGCTGGCGACATCATCCAGGTTCGCGACGGCTGCGGCCCCGGAATGCGCTTCAGCGAGCGCCGCCAGGCCTGCGTCGAGGATTTCGACCGCGGCCCGCCGCCGCGCTACTACGAGGAGCGCCGCTACGCGCCGCCGCCGCCTCCGCCCCGCCGCTACGTCGATTGCGGCCCCGGCAAGCGCTTCAGCGAACGCCGGCAGGCCTGCGTGTGGATCGACGGCGCCGGCCCGCGTGACGACGGTGCGGCGGCTGCCGCAGTCGCCGGCGGGCTGCTCGGCGCGGCGATCGGTGCGGCCGCAGCATCGGGAGATCGCGGTGGCGATCGTGACGTGCGGCGCGGCCCGCCGCCGCGGGCTGCGGGTCCGGCGCCGGCTCCGCAGACTGCACGTGCCCCGGCCGCGCCGCCGCCGGTGCAGCGCGCCGCGCCCGCCGGCAAGCCTGCCGCTCCGGCGGTCGGCCGGATCGGCGTCGACGCCAAGCAATAAGGCGAACGCGCTGTCGGCTCCGAGGGAATCGGGGCCGGCAGCGCGACGAATGTGATGTAGGATCGTGTCGTCAGCCCAGCGCGGCGGCGGCGCGGACGTCGACCGGCAATTGGCCGCGCAGCATGTGCAGCGTCGCCAGCGTCGAGCTGTCGGCGATGCCATCGACCTTGTCCGGCCGGAAATGCCGTTGGAACGCGGTGACGACCTCGAAGGTCGCGTGGTCGAATTTGCCGTTGACCGCGATGCCGTAGCCGTAATCGGCCAGCGCCTGCTGCAGCACCTGGACCTGCTCGCCCTCGGCGCCCATCCTCAGCACCGCGCCGTTCTCGATCGGCGCCGGCTCCACCCAATGCCCGACCCCGGAGGCCGCCAGCGCGCGCCACGGGAATTTCTCGCCGGGATCCTTCTTGCGCGCCGGCGCGACGTCGGAATGGCCGAGCACGCGATGCGGCTGCACGTTGCGGCGGATGATGATGCCGCGGCACAGCGTGATCACCGCGGCGATCTGGCGGAGCGGGTAGTCCGGATAGCCCCAGTCGTGCCCGCGATTGATGATCTCGATGCCGATCGAGCAGGAATTGATGTCCTCCTCGCCGGCCCATTTCGCCACGCCGGCGTGCCAGGCGCGCTTGGATTCCGGCACGCATTGCAGGATGCGGCCGTCCTCGAGCACGACGTAGTGCGCCGAGACCTCGGTGCCGGCCTTGCACAGCCGGGTCAGCGCTCCCTCGACGTCGGGCATGCCGGTGTAGTGCAGCACGATCATGTCGGGCTGCCGGCCCTTGGCGCGCTCGCCGAAATTCGGCGACGGGATGACGTCGGAGACGACGGATGAATCGGGCGTAAAGGTCTGCATGGCCACGATGCCCTTGGGCAGTGGGACGACACGTCGTGGTTTCGACTCTGGACCGGCAGACGCGAACGAAGCTGGCATCACACTATCCAAACCCGGCAGGAGAACGGCGTAGGCCGACGCGCCCCGCGCACCGCCGTGTCCACTATCCCGGCGGCGACCACAGGTGGCAACGCCCGATGTCATGATTTGGTCGTTTTCTGTGGAGTGTCGATGTTCGGCATCACTGGGTACCGTTCCGCCAACCGCCTGAAATCGCCTGCGTCGCGCGATCGCACATCGTCGTCGTCAACGTTTTCTTAAGGCTAAGGGACGTTACTGAGGGGTGAAGAGCCGAACCGCCGGGAACGGCCGGGCCCCCCTCTGAAAACCCTTAAGCCGATGGCAATCCAACAGATTCCAGCCGGAGCGCCGGGTTCGCCAGTCTGGGTTTCCGGCGCACTGGCTGAAACCGTCGTGGACCCGGGAGTTTCGAAGGACGATGCGCCCGTTGCCGCCGATCTTGCCGCCCAGCCGTACCGGAGCCGGTTCTCATATACCGCGAACCGGTCGGACAGCCGCGCCGGCGGGGCAGGGCGCATGACCGACGCCCGGCCGCGCCATATCCCGGTGCTGGGACCCGAAGCCGTCGGCCTGCTCGCGCCGCACGACGGCGGCGTCTATGTCGACGGCACCTTCGGCGCCGGTGGCTACACCCGGCTGATCCTGGAGGCGGCGGACACGCGGGTGATCGCGATCGACCGCGACCGCAGCGCCATCGCCGGCGGGTTCGATCTGGTGCAGAGCACCGGCGGCCGGCTGACGCTGGTCGAGGATCGCTTCTCCAATCTCGCCGAGGTCTGCGAGGCGCAGGGCCGGGCGGCGGTCGACGGCGTGGTGATCGATATTGGCGTCTCCTCGATGCAGGTCGACCAGGCCGAGCGCGGCTTTTCGTTCCGACTCGACGGCCCGCTCGATATGCGGATGGGTGGCGACGGGCCGACCGCGGCCGACGTGGTGGCGCGCGCCTCCGAGGCCGACCTCGCCAACATCATCTACATCTTCGGCGAAGAGAAATATTCGCGCCACGTCGCCCGCGCGATTATCGCCGCGCGCAAGGACGCGCCGATCACGACGACGCGGGCGCTGGCCGACATCGTCGCCAAGGTGGTGTTCAGCAAGCCGGGCGAGATTCATCCGGCGACGCGGACGTTCCAGGCGCTGCGGATCTTCGTCAATGAAGAGCTCGACGAATTGTATCGGGCGCTGGCCGCGGCGGAGCGCGTGCTGAAGCCGGGCGGCCGGCTGGCGGTGGTGTCGTTCCATTCGCTGGAAGACCGCATCGTCAAGACGTTTCTCGCCGAGCGCAGCCGCACCGGCGGGGGCTCGCGGCATCTGCCCGAACTCGCCCAGGCGGCGTCGAGCTTCACGGTCCTGACCAAGCGCCCGGTCACCGCGGGCGACGCCGAGGTCGCCGCCAATCCGCGCGCGCGCTCCGCCAAGCTGCGCGGCGCCGAGCGCACCGCGGCGCCGGCGCACCGGCCCGACGATCTGCCCGGATGGCCGACGCTGGACGGCGTGATGAGGGCCCGCCGATGATGCGCATCGTCCATCTGGCGGTGATCGGCATGCTGGTGTTCGCCGCCGCCTATGTCTACCGGATCAAGATGGAGTCGACCGTGCGCACCGAGAAGGTGCTGCAGCTCCATGCCGAAGTCCGCAAGGAGCGCGAGGCGATCGCGCAGCTCCGCGCCGAATGGGCGAAGCTCGACGCGCCCGGCCGGCTGCAGGGCCTCGCCGAGCGGCATCTCAAGGTGAAGCCGATCGCGGCCCGCCAGTTCGACCAGTTGAAGAACCTGCCGGAGCGTCCGCCGAGCATCGTCAATCCGAACGACCCCGATCCGATCGCCTCGATGATCGAGAAGATCGACCCCGACATCGTCACCGGCTCGCTGCCGGCCAAGGAGGCCGTGCAGTGACCGACCCCGCGGTTCCCCTCGTCGGCCATCACGTCAAATGGCGCCAGCGGCTGATCCGCAGCCTGATCTACGGCCGCGACGTCGACCGCGACGCCAAGGCGCGCGCCCGCGTCGGCCTGGCGATGCTGGCCTTCGCCGCGGTCTACGGCGTGATCGCGTTCAAGCTGTCGATGATCGCGGTGTTCGGCGACAGCCACGGCGCGCGGCGCACCGCTGCGTCCGACGCGATCGCGACCGCGCGGCCGGACATCGTCGATCGCAACGGCACCATCCTCGCCACCGACGTCAAATCGCCGTCGCTGTTCGGCGAGCCGCGCCGCATCATCGATCAGGACGAAGCGGTCGAGCTGCTCACCGCGACGCTGCCGGATCTCGAAACCCAGGAGGTCCGCGACCGGCTGGCGTCGAAGAAGGGCTTCGTCTGGCTGAAGCGCGAAATCACGCCGCGGCAGCAGGTCGACATCAAGAAGCTCGGCATTCCCGGCATCGGCTTCCTGCGCGAGAACAAGCGGGTGTACCCGACCGGGCCCGAGGTCTCGCATCTGATCGGGCTCGTCAACATCGACAACCAGGGCATCGCCGGCATCGAGAAGTGGCTCGACAACAACGGCCTCGCCGATCTGCATCGCGCCGGCTTCGCCTCCGACCGGCTGCAGACGCCGGTCGAGCTCGCGGTCGACATCCGCGTCGAGCACGCGCTGCGCGACGAACTGCTCAAGGCGAAGGACAAGTACAAGGCCAAGGCGGCGTCGGGGCTGGTCTCCAACGTCCGCACCGGCGAGATCGTGGCGATGGTGTCGCTGCCGGATTTCGATCCGAACAATCCGCGCGAGGCCAACGACCCCGACCGCATCAACCGGCTCACCACCGGCGTCTACGAGATGGGCTCGACCTTCAAGACGCTGACGCTGGCGATGGCGCTGGACGCCGGCAAGGCGACGCTGAACACGATGTACGACGCGCGCGGCCCGCTGCACTACGGCAAGTTCGCGATCCACGACACCCACAACATGGGCCGCGCGATCTCGCTGTCCGAAGTGTTCACCTATTCGTCGAACGTCGGCGCGGCGCGCGTCGCGCTGTCGATGGGCGTCGAGGCCCACAAGGCGTTCCTGAAGAAAGTCGGCCAGCTCGACCGGCTGCGCACCGAGCTGCCGGAAAGCGCCTCGCCGATCGTGCCGAAGCGCTGGGGCGAACTCAACACCATCACCATCTCGTTCGGTCACGGCGTCGCGGTGGCGCCGCTGCAGGCGGTGATGGGCATCAACGCCATGGTCAATGGCGGCTACCTGATCCCGCCGACGTTCCTGCGGCGCAGCGAGGAAGACGCGCTGAAGATGGCCAAGCGTGTGGTCAAGAAAGAGACCAGCGACAAGATCCGCTATCTGATGCGGCTGAACGCCGAGATCGGCACCGCCAAGACCGCGGACCAGATCGCCAAGGGCTACTACATCGGCGGCAAGACCGGCACCTCCGAGAAGGTGATCAACGGCCGCTACGCCAAGAAGCAGGTGCTGAACTCGTTCACCGCGGTGCTGCCGGCCGACAACCCGCAATACCAGGTGCTGGTGATGCTGGACGAGCCCAAGGCGCTGCCGGAGACCCACGGCTTCATCACCTCGGGCTGGAACGCCGTGCCCACCGGTGGCAAGGTGATCGAGCGAATCGCGCCGCTGCTGGGGATCGAGCCGCGGTTCGATCTGCCGCCGCCCGACCGCCTCATTCTGGCGTCATCGAAGGCGACTCAATAGCGCCGCGTGACGCGCGGGGCGGTGCTGCGTCAGTCCTGTTGCGCCGGGGCGCGCTTGCGCTAAAAGCCCGGTTTGCGTGCGGAATCCCATTCGAACCGGCCGACCGGACTGAAGGACCATGAAGCTCCGCGATCTGTTCAGCGACGACGCCGTGCCCGGCCCGCAGGGCCTGCCGGGCGAGGCCGCCGATCTCGATGTCGGCGGGCTCGCGGTCGACAGCCGCGCGGTGAAGCCGGGCGACGTGTTCTTCGCGCTGGCCGGGGCGAAGACCGACGGCGCGCGGTTCATCGCCGCGGCGATCGCCGCCGGCGCCGTCGCGGTGGCCGGCGATCATCCGCCCGCGGCCGAGCTCGCTGTGCCGTTCGTGCGCCTCGCCAATCCGCGCCGCGCGCTGGCGCGAGCCGCCGCCCGGTTCTATCCGCAGCAGCCGCAGACCATCGCCGCCGTCACCGGCACCAGCGGCAAGACCTCGGTCGCGGCGTTTGCGCGGCAGATATGGCAGCGGCTCGGCCACGCCTCCGCGAGCATCGGCACCATCGGCCTGGTCACGCCGACGCGCTCGGTCTACGGCTCGCTGACCACGCCCGATCCGATCGCGCTGCATCGCTCGCTCGACGCCATCGCCCGCGAGGGCGTCACGCATCTGGCGCTGGAAGCGTCGTCGCACGGGCTCGATCAGTTCCGGCTCGACGGCGTCCGCGTCGCGGCCGGCGGCTTCACCAATTTGTCGCGCGACCATATGGACTACCACCCGACCGTCGCGCACTACCTTGCGGCAAAGCTGCGGCTATTCCGCGATCTCGTTGCCCCAGGCGGCGCCGCGGTGATTTCCGCCGATCACGACTGTTCGGCAGAGGTGATCGAGGCGGCGCGCGCGCGCGGGCTGCGGCTGATCACGATCGGCCGGGGCGGCGACGCGGGCGAGGGCATCCGGCTGGTCGAGGCGTCGATCGACGGCTTTGCGCAGAAGCTGGTGCTCGACCATGCAGGGCAGCGCTATCAGGTGCATCTGCCGCTGGTCGGCGAATTCCAGATCGAGAACGCGCTGGTCGCGGCCGGGCTGGTGATCGGCACCGGCGGCGATCCGGCCGCGGTGTTCGCCGCGCTCGATCATCTCGAAGGCGCTCCCGGCCGGCTCGATCTGGTCGGCGCGCGCAACGGCGCGCCGGTGTTCGTCGACTACGCGCACAAGCCCGACGCGCTGGCGAAGGCGCTGCAGGCGCTGCGGCCTTACGCCAAGCGAAAACTCGTCGTGGTGTTCGGCGCCGGCGGCGACCGCGATGTCGGCAAGCGGCCGCTGATGGGCGCGATCGCGGCGGAGCAGGCCGACAGCGTCATCGTCACCGACGACAATCCGCGCAGCGAAGACCCGGCCGCGATCCGCGCCGCGATCCTCGCCGCCGCGCCGGGCGCGCGCGAGATCGGCGATCGCGCCGAGGCGATCCGCACCGCGGTTGCGGCGCTGCAGCCCGGCGACGCGCTGCTGATCGCCGGCAAGGGCCATGAAACCGGGCAGATCGTGCAAGGCACGGTGCTGCCCTTCAGTGATCACGAAGCCGCTGCGGCGGCGTTGTCAGCGAGCGCAGCATGAGCAAACCACCGCTGTGGACGTCGGATGCGATGGTCGAGGCGATGCGCGCCGCCGTCAGCGGCACGCCGGCGCGCGACGTGTTCGGCATCTCGATCGACAGCCGCACGCTGGCGCCGGGCGACGCTTACTTCGCGATCAAGGGCGACGTTCATGACGGCCACGCCTTCGTCGATGCGGCGCTGAAGGCCGGCGCGGCGCTGGCGGTGGTGGAGACGGCGCAGCGCGACACCTTCGCCGCCGATGCGCCGCTGCTGGTGGTCGACGACGTGCTCGAGGCGTTGCGCGATCTCGGCCGGGCGGCGCGGGCGCGGCTCGGCGCCAGGGTGATCGCGGTGACCGGCTCGGTCGGCAAGACCTCGACCAAGGAGGCGCTGCGCGGCGTACTCGGCGCGCAGGCCGAGACCCACGCCTCGGTGGCGTCGTTCAACAATCATTGGGGCGTGCCGCTGACGCTGGCGCGCTGCCCGGCGAGCGCGCGCTACGCGGTGTTCGAAATCGGCATGAACCACGCCGGCGAAATTGAACCGCTGGTGAAGATGGTCCGACCACATGTGGCGATCATCACCACGGTGGAGCCGGTGCATCTCGAGTTTTTCTCCGGCATCGAGGCGATCGCCGACGCCAAGGCGGAAATCTTCGCAGGGCTGGAGTCGGACGGCGTCGCGGTGCTCAATCGCGACAATCCGCTGTTCGAGCGGCTGGTCGCGAGCGCACGTACCGCGGGTGTCGGCTGCATCGTGTCGTTCGGCGCCGACGCCGGAGCCGATGCGCGACTGCTCGACGTCGCGCTGCATGCGGATTGCTCCGCGGTGCATGCGAGCATCCTCGGCCGCGACGTCACCTACAAGCTCGGCATGCCGGGGCGCCACATGGCGATGAACTCGCTGGCGGTGCTGGCCGCGGCGGAACTGGTCGGCGCCGATCTGGCGATGGCGGCGCTGGCGCTGGCGCAGGTGGCGCCCGCGGCCGGCCGCGGCGTTCGTCGCGCGCTCGACCTCGGGCACGGCGAGGCGACGCTGATCGACGAGAGCTACAACGCCAATCCGGCGTCGATGGCTGCGGCGCTCGGCGTGCTCGGCCAGGCCGCGGTCGGGCCGCAGGGGCGGCGGATCGCGGTGCTCGGCGACATGCTGGAACTCGGCGCCACCGGGCCGGAGCTGCACAGCGGCCTCGCCGAGGCGGTGCGGAATAATGCCGTCGATCTGGTGTTTTGCTGCGGCCCGCTGATGCGCAATCTGTGGGACGCACTTTCCTCGGGCAGACGGGGCGGCTATGCAGAGAACGCGGCGGCGCTCGAATCCCAGGTGGTTGCGGCGCTGCGGGCCGGCGACGTGCTGATGATCAAAGGCTCGCTCGGCTCGCGCATGAAAACGATTGTCACCGCGCTCGAGAAGCGCTTTCCCGACAAGGCCGCGCGCGACGACGCTGCGGTGTAAGGCGGCTTGAATGCTTTATTGGTTGATCGACCTTTCCAGCTCTTTCCCGTTGTTCAACGTCTTTCGCTACATCACCTTCCGCACCGGCGGCGCGGTGGTGACCGGCGCGCTGTTCGTGTTCCTGTGCGGCCCCTGGATCATCGACAATCTCCGGCTGCGCCAGGGCAAGGGACAACCGATCCGCAGCGACGGTCCGCAGTCGCATCTGGTGTCGAAGCGCGGCACGCCGACGATGGGCGGGCTGATGATCCTGTCGGGGCTGACGGTCGGCACCGTGCTGTGGGCCAATCCGCTCAATCCCTATGTCTGGATCGTGCTGGCGGTGACGCTCGGCTTCGGCTTCGTCGGCTTCTACGACGACTACATGAAGGTGACCAAGCAGACCCATGCCGGCATCTCCGGCCGCACCCGCCTGCTGATCGAATTCACCATCGCCGGCGCGGCGTGTTTCGCGCTGGTGTGGCTCGGCCGCTCGTCGCTGTCGAGCTCGCTGGTGATCCCGTTCTTCAAGGAAGTGGTGATCAATCTCGGCTGGTACTTCGTGATCTTCGGCGCCTTCGTGATCGTCGGCGCCGGCAATGCGGTGAATCTCACCGACGGCCTCGACGGCCTCGCCATCGTGCCGGTGATGATCGCGGCGGCGAGCTTCGGCATGATCGCCTATCTGGCCGGCAACGCGGTGTTCTCGGACTATCTGCAGATCAACTACGTCGCCGGCACCGGCGAACTCGCGGTGCTGTGCGGCGCGCTGCTCGGCGCCGGCCTGGGTTTTCTCTGGTTCAACGCCCCGCCGGCCTCGATCTTCATGGGCGACACCGGCTCGCTGGCGCTCGGCGGCATGCTCGGCTCGATCGCGGTGGCGGTGAAGCACGAGATCGTGCTGGCGGTGATCGGCGGGTTGTTCGTGCTCGAAGCCGTCTCGGTGATCGTGCAGGTGACCTCATTCAAGCTGACCGGCAAGCGCGTGTTCCGGATGGCGCCGATCCATCATCATTTCGAGCAGAAGGGCTGGACCGAGCCGCAGATCGTGATCCGGTTCTGGATCATCGCCGTGATCCTGGCGCTCGCCGGCCTGTCGACGCTGAAGCTGCGGTGAGCCACGCGATGCGCACCCCTCCACGAGTCGTCCCCGCGAAGGCGGGGACCCATAACCCCTGTGGTCGTTTGTATGAACGTGTTCAGCTGCGCGCTTCCATCGTGAACGCAGGGAGTATGGATCCCCGCCTTCGCGGGGATGACGGGCGTTCCGTTCGCAGGGCATGCACGCTCATCGGGAGTCTGTCATGATCCCCGTCACCTGCTTCGCGGGCCAGTCCGTCGCCGTGTTCGGGCTCGGCGGGTCGGGGCTGGCGAGTTGCCATGCGCTGCGCGCCGGCGGCGCCGAAGTGATCGCCTGCGACGACAATCTCGACCGCATGGTCGAAGCCGCCCAGGCCAATTTCATCACCGCCGATCTGCGCAATCTGCCGTGGACCAATTTCGCCGCGCTGGTGCTGACGCCGGGCGTGCCGCTGACGCATCCGGCGCCGCATTGGAGCGTGCTGAAGGCGCGCGCCGCCGGCGTCGAGGTGATCGGCGACGTCGAACTGTTCTGCCGCGAGCGGCGGCTGCATGCGCCGAATGCGCCGTTCGTCGCCATCACCGGCACCAACGGCAAGTCGACCACCACGGCGCTGATCGCGCATCTGATGCGGCAGGCCGGCTACGACACCCAGATGGGGGGCAATATCGGCACCGCGATCCTGTCGCTGGAGCCGCCGCGCGCCGGCCGCGTCCATGTGATCGAGATGTCGTCGTACCAGGTCGATCTGACGCCATCGCTCGATCCGAGCGTCGGCATCCTGCTCAACGTCACAGAAGATCACATCGATCGTCACGGCACGATCGAGCAATACGCCGCGGTGAAGGAGCGCCTGGTCGCCGGCGTGCAGGACGGCGGCACCGCGATCATCGGCGTCGATGACGGCTTCGGCCGCGATGCCGCCGATCGGCTGGAGCGCGCCGGCAAGCAGGTGGTGCGGATTTCGGTGAAGCAGCCGCTCGCGGACGGCATCAGCGCCGATCACGAGACCATCCGGCGCAGCGCCGGCGGCGCGTCGCGCGAGATCGCGAAGCTCGGCGGCATCGGCTCGCTGCGCGGGCTGCACAATGCACAGAACGCCGCCGCCGCGTCCGCTGCGGCGCTGGCGCTCGGCGTCAGCGCCGACGTATTGCAGAAGGGGCTGCGCAGCTTTCCGGGCCTCGCGCACCGGATGGAGCAGGTCGGCCGGCAGGGCGCGACGCTGTTCGTCAACGACTCCAAAGGCACCAATGCGGACGCCACCGCGAAGGCGCTGGCGTCGTTCGGCGACATCTTCTGGATCGCCGGCGGCAAGCCGAAGACCGGCGGCATCGAGAGCCTCGCCGAGTACTTCCCGCGCATCCGCAAGGCCTATCTGATCGGTGAAGCGGCGGCGGAGTTCTCCGCGACGATCGAGGGGCGCGTGCCCTACGAGATCAGCCGGACGCTCGACAACGCCGTCCCGGCCGCGGCGCGCGACGCCGCAATGGCGGGGGTGGCCGAGCCGGTAGTGCTGCTGTCCCCGGCCTGCGCCTCGTTCGACCAGTTCCGCAATTTCGAAATCCGCGGGACGAAGTTTCGCGATCTGGTGACGGCGCTGGACGGCGTGAAGCCGATAGTGTGAGGCGCTTACTTAACCTCTCCCCGCTTTTTGCGGGGAGAGGTCGACCGGCGAAGCCGGGCGGGTGAGGGGCCGGGCACGGCATTTGCCACGCGCGCTGAACTCTCGGGTCACGCCGGCTCTTCCGCTGCATAGCCCCCGGATGTGCTTTCCTTGTTGATCGGCCGTGCCTCGCCCCTCACCCGGAAGTCCCGCTGCGCGTGACTTCCGACCTCTCCCCGCGAGAGGGCGGGGAGAGGTTCACCGAACGCAATGTGCGGGAGCCGTTCACAACCTCGATTGCCACACATTCCGTTAACCTCTTGGCAACCACGTGGGCGCACCAATGGGCGAACCCTTGGCCCAGGATCGCCGATGATCTCTCGTGAACAACGCACCCCGTTCAGCGAATGGTGGTGGACCATCGACCGTGTGCTGCTGGCGGCGCTGATCGCGCTGATGCTGGCGGGCGTGATCCTGTCGCTGGCGGCGTCGCCGCCGGTCGCCACCCGGATCGGGCTCGACCCGTTCCATTTCTTCAATCGACACGTGCTGTTTCTGGCGCCGTCGATGATCGTGCTGATCGGTGTGTCGTTCCTGTCGCCGCGGCAGATCCGGCGCGCGGCGCTGATCGTGTTCGCGATCTCGATCGTGCTGATCGTCGCGACCCTGATGTTCGGGCCCGAAGTGAAGGGCTCGCGGCGCTGGATCACGCTGCTCGGCGTCAACATCCAGGCGTCGGAAGTCGCCAAGCCGTCCTTCGTGGTGCTGGCGGCGTGGCTGTTCTCGGAAGCGGCGCGGCGCCCGGAAATGCCCGCGACCTCGATGGCGATGGCGCTGCTGCTGACGCTGGTGTCGCTGCTGGTGCTGGAGCCGGATTTCGGCCAGACCATGCTGATCCTGATGGTGTGGGGCGCGCTGTTCTTCATCGCCGGGATGCGGATCATCTGGGTATTCGGCCTCGCCGGCGCCGCCGCCGGCGGGCTGTTCGCCGCCTATCTGTTCGTTCCGCACGTCGCCGGCCGTATCAAGCGGTTCATGAATCCGGCCTCGGGCGACACTTTCCAGGTCGACATGGCGAGCGAGGCGTTCAGCAATGGCGGCTGGCTCGGATTGGGGCCGGGCGAGGGCATCGCCAAGCGCAGCCTGCCGGACAGCCACACCGACTTCGTGTTCGCCGTCGCCGGCGAGGAGTTCGGCATCGTGCTGTGCCTGGCGCTGCTGGCGCTGTTCAGCTTCATCGTGCTGCGCACGCTGTCGCGCGCCTACAAATCCGACGACCTGTTCGCGCGTTTCGCCGCGTCCGGGCTGGCGATCCTGTTCGGCATCCAGGCCGCGATCAACATGTCGGTGAATCTGCAACTGATCCCGGCCAAGGGCATGACGCTGCCGTTCATTTCCTATGGCGGCTCGTCGATGGTGTCGCTGGCCTATGGCGTCGGCATGATGCTGGCGCTGACCCGGCAGCGGCCGAAGACCGAGGTCAATGCGATCGAGGCCGCAGGAAGCTACGCGTAGGCCATGAGCGACGCGCCTCTCATTCTTCTCGCGGCGGGCGGCACCGGCGGGCATCTGTTTCCCGCCGAGGCGCTCGGCGTCGTGCTGATGAAGCGCGGCCTGCGGGTGCGCCTCGTCACCGACAGCCGCGCGATGCGCTACAGCGGCCTGTTCTCCGCCGAGATGATCGACGTGGTGCCGAGCGAGACGGTGCGGGGCCGCACCCCGTGGGCGCTGGCGCGCACCGGCGCGATGCTCGGCGCCGGCACCGCCAAAGCGCTTTCGCTGATGCTGCGGCTGAAGCCGGCCGCGGTGATCGGCTTCGGCGGCTATCCGACGCTGCCGCCGCTGTTCGCGGCGAGCGCGCTGCGGATTCCGACGCTGATCCACGATGCCAATGCGGTGATGGGCCGCGCCAACCGGTTGCTGTCGAAGCGCGTCAGCGCGATCGCGACCTCGCTGCCAGGCGTGCTCGACCGCGATCCCGCGCTCTCGGCCAAGACGACGACGACCGGCACGCCGATGCGCCCGGCGATCCTCGCCGCCGCCGCGGTGCGGTTCACGCCGCTCGACGCCGAGGGGCCGCTGCGCCTGCTGGTGGTCGGCGGCAGCCAGGGCGCCCGGGTCATGGCGGACATCGTGCCCGGCGCGCTGGAGAAGCTCGATCCGGCGTTGCTGGCACGGGTGGTGCTGACGCAGCAGGTCCGCGACGAGGACATGGCGCGGGTCCGCGCCGTCTACGACCGGCTGAAGCTGAATTGCGAGCTGGCGCCGTTCTTCAACGATCTGCCGGCGCGGCTCGCCGCCAGCCAGCTCGTGGTATCCCGTTCTGGTGCCGGCACTGTTGCCGAACTCGGCGCCATCGGCCGCCCCTCGATTCTGGTCCCTTTGCCCGGTGCGATCGATCAGGACCAGTTCGCCAATGCGGGCGTGCTGGCCGACGCCGGCGGCGCGATTCGGATCGTGCAGGCGGATTTCACGCCGGACCGGCTCGCCGCCGAGATCACCGCGCTGGCCGCCGATCCGCCGAAGCTGACCGCGATGGCCACCGCCGCCCGCACCGTCGGCCGGCTCGACGCCGCCGACCGGCTGGCGGATCTGGTTATGCAGGTGGCGCGGGTCTAAGGGCCGGCGCGCCGAAAAACCTGGTTTTTGCATCCCGGCCGGACTTGTCCCGGCCATCCTCGTCTTGCATGAAGTGACCCTGAACCGTGGATGCCGGCAACGAGCCGGGCGTCCCGAGCCAACGATAGAGACCTTTCCCATGAGACTGCCGCGCGAGATCGGACCCATTCACTTCGTCGGGATCGGCGGCATCGGCATGAGCGGCATCGCCGAGGTGCTGTGCAATCTCGGCTACACCGTGCAGGGTTCCGACGCCTCGGAGAGCGCCAACGTCAACCGGCTGCGCGACAAGGGCATCTCGATCAGCGTCGGCCACAAGGCCGACAACGTCGCCGGCGCCGACGTGCTGGTGGTGTCGACCGCGATCAAGCGCGACAATCCGGAACTCTTGGCAGCGCGGGCGCAGCGCATCCCGGTGGTGCGGCGCGCCGAGATGCTGGCCGAACTGATGCGGCTGAAGAGCTGCGTCGCGATCGCCGGCACTCACGGCAAGACCACCACGACCTCGATGGTCGCGGCGCTGCTCGACGCCGGCGAACTCGATCCCACCGTGATCAACGGCGGCATCATCAACGCCTACGGCACCAACGCGCGGCTCGGCGCCGGCGACTGGATGGTGGTCGAGGCCGACGAAAGCGACGGCACCTTCCTCAAGCTGCCGGCGGATGTCGCGATCGTCACCAATGTCGATCCCGAACATCTCGATCACTTCAAGACCTTCGACGCGGTGCAGGACGCGTTCCGGCATTTCGTCGAGAACGTGCCGTTCTACGGCTTCGCGGTGATGTGCATCGACCATCCGGTGGTGCAGGCGCTGGTCGGCAAGATCGAGGACCGCCGCATCATCACCTACGGCGAAAATCCGCAGGCCGACGCGCGGCTGATCGATCTCAATCCGCAGGGCAGCGGCTCGACCTTCAAGGTCGCGTTTCGCGACCGCAAGGCCGGCACCGCGCACGAGATCGCCGATCTGATGCTGCCGATGCCGGGCCGGCACAACGCGCTCAACGCCACCGCGGCCGTCGCCGTGGCGCACGAATTGGGCCTGTCCGACGACACCATCCGCAAGGCGCTCGCGGCGTTCGGCGGCGTGCGCCGGCGCTTCACCAAGACCGGCGAGTGGCGCGGCGTCACCATCATCGACGATTACGGCCACCACCCGGTCGAGATCGCCGCGGTGCTGAAGGCGGCGCGGGAGTCGACCAGCGGCAAGATCATCGCCGTGGTGCAGCCGCATCGCTTCACGCGGTTGCAATCGCTGTTCGAGGAATTCTGCACCTGCTTCAACGACGCCGACACCGTGATCGTCGCGGACGTCTATCCGGCCGGCGAGGCGCCGATCCCCGGCATCGACCGCGATCACTTCGTGCTCGGCCTGCGCGCCCACGGCCATCGCAACGTCGTCCCGCTGCCCGATTCCGGCTCGCTCGCCGGCGTCGTCGCCGGCGTCGCCAACAGCGGCGACTACGTGGTCTGCCTCGGCGCCGGCAACATCACGCAATGGGCCTACGCGCTGCCGGGCGAACTGAAGGCGCTGGGTTGATGCCGGTCGGCCGTCAGCGTAGTCCGCGTTCATGACCTTTCCCGACCTCGCCGCAGAGCTCAAAGCCGCGATGCCGGAGTTGCGCGGGCGGCTGCTCGGCAATGAGCCGATGGCGCCGCTGACGTGGTTTCGCGTCGGCGGGCCGGCGCAGGTGCTGTTCACCCCGGCGGACGCCGACGACCTCGGTTACTTCCTGTCGCTTCTGCCGGCGGAGGTGCCGGTCCTGTGCATCGGCGTCGGCTCGAATCTGATCGTGCGCGACGGCGGGCTGCCGGGCGTGGTGATCCGCCTCGCGCCGCGCGGCTTCGGCGAGGTGCGCAGCGACGGCGAGATCGTGCAGGCCGGCGCGGCGGCGCTCGACAAGCGCGTGGCCGAAACCGCGGCGGCGGCGCAGCTCGGCGGGCTCGAATTCTATTTCGGAATTCCCGGCACGATCGGCGGCGCGCTGCGGATGAACGCCGGCGCCAACGGCCGCGAGACCAAGGATGTGCTGATCGACGCCCATGCGCTCGATCGCGCGGGAACGCGGCACGTCATCGACAATGCCGGCATGCGGTTCAGCTATCGCGCCACTGGCGCCGATCCGTCGCTGATCTTTGTCTCGGCACGATTTCGCGGCACGCCGGCGTCGCCGGATGCGATCCGCGCCAAGATGAACGAGGTGCAGGCGCATCGCGAACTGGCGCAGCCGGTGCGCGAGAAGACCGGTGGCTCGACCTTCAAGAATCCGCCCGGCCACAGCGCCTGGAAGCTGATCGACGCCGCCGGCTGCCGCGGCCTGAAGATCGGCGGCGCGCAGGTCTCGGAGATGCACTGCAACTTCCTGATCAACACCGGCGACGCCACCGCGGCCGACATCGAGACCCTGGGCGAAACCGTGCGCGAACGCGTCAAGGCGCAGTCCGGCGTCGAACTGCAATGGGAGATCAAGCGGATCGGCGTCGCGGCGGGCGCCGCGCGCTGAGTGATTACTTCGCGGCGGGTGGCGCCGTCGGCGCCACGGGCGGCAGCGCCGACGGCGGCAATGTCGGCGTATCCGGCAGCGTCAGTACGCGTTCGAGCGGCGCCGCCGACACACGGAACACGCCGCTGAACGGATCCTCCTGCAACGCGATCAGTCCCAAGGCGACGATCGCGCCGGTGGCGAACACGGTGAGCGCCGCCAGCATCGCGCGCGGCTTGTCCAGATGCACCAGCGTCAGCGCCACCTGGGTGATGACGCCGAGCAGCAGCACCGAAATCCACTTCAGCTCGCTTGTGCGGTCGGTCGACAGGCTGAGCCGCGAATTGCGCGCGGTCCCGACCCGAACGGCGGCGCTGAGCATCGCGACATGCACCGCGGCGCTGGCATCCCTGCTGATGCTCGGATCGCTGAGCTGGGTCAGCAATTCGTCGTAGGTCTGCGTCGTCGCCGCCGCACTCTCGCCGCGCGCCGCCGGCCATTCGTCGTGCAGCACCGACTTCGCGTAGTCCTTCAGCGCGATGCGGATCTTGTGCATGTCGGTGACCGACGCGACGCTCAACGTGTAGAGGTTCTGCAGTTCCCCGGCCTCGGCCTGCACCGCGCTGGTGGCGCGGCGATTGCGTTCCGTGACTTCGTAGCCGAGGAAGCCGGTGAGCAGGCTGAACAGCACCGCGACCGACGAGAAGAACGGCGCGACCACGCCGTTGAACCTGGAAACCGGTCCGCGCAGCGGCGAAAGGCAGGTGATCGTGACCAGCGCCAGCGCGACGCCGTAATACAGCAGCGCCAGCGTCACGAAGGTGCCGGTGGTGGAGAGGTCGAGCCAGGCCCTGATCATGATGGTTCCCGTCAATCGATCGTTCGTCGCATAGCCGAATCCGGCGGCAGGGGTCTCATTTTGCGCCGCGAACATTTAACGTTTTGACCGGTCACGTCCACCGCGGGACGGCGCAGCGATCGCCGCATCGTTAGGCGTGCGGCGTGGATGCAGTGCTCGGCTGCACAAACGGCGATACGGGCAGGCTGTGCAGCGGTGCTTCCTTCACATAAGCTGAAACATGAACGCCATGCTTCCGCCCCGCCGACGTGTCACCCCCGCCGCTCTCGAGGACTGGAGCACTTTCGTTGCAACGAGCCTTCGCGCCGCGTCTGCGGCAACTGCACTGGTACGAGATCGCGCTGATCGCCGCCGTGACGCTGGCGCTGTGCATCTATCTTCCGATCGTGGTCAAGCGCTCGGCGGTGCACGGCTTCGGCGACGTCCAGGTGTTCTTCCGCGCCGGTTGGGCGGTTTGGACCGGCTATCCGTTGTACGAAGTCGCCGATCATCACGGCTGGACCTATCACTACCCGCCGTTCTTCGCGCTCTTGATGGGGCCGTTCGCCTATCCGCTCGACGGCGTTCCCAAGCCGGCGTGGGCGCTGCCGCTGCGCGCCTCGATCGCGGTCTGGTACGCGCTGAGCGCGGCGGCTCTGCTGATCGCGATCGACTGGTGGGCGAGGGCGCTGGAACGTCGGTCGGCGCCGCTGCAACAGTCCGACTGGAATGCGTGGTGGATGCTGCGGCTCGGGCCGCTGGCGTTGCTGCTGCCGTTTCTCGGCGACGGGCTCGGCCGCGGTCAGCCGAGCGCGCTGGTGCTGCTGACGATGGTGGCATTCCTGGTGCTGTATGTTCAGGGCCGGATCTATGCGGCGGCCTGCGCGCTGGCGATCGGTTTCACCATCAAGCTGTTTCCGCTGGCGCTGCTGATCTTTCCGGTGCTGCGGCGGGACATGAAGACGGTGCTCGCCACGGCCGGCTTCAGTCTGCTGTTCCTCTTCGTGGTGCCGACGTTGTGCCTCGGTCCGGCCGAAGTTCTGAAGCTCTACACCGCGATGTGGACGCAGCATCTCAGCGGCATCTTCACCGGCGTGCCGAATCCGAAGATCGCGGCCGAGATCACCTTCACGTCCTACGACATGCTGAGCATCGGCGCGATGTTGGCGCGGATCGGCGCCGGCGGTCTGCCGACGACGGACACGCTGCCGACCTTCGCCACAGCCGGGCAGATGGCCTTCAACGTCGCGCTGGTCGGCGCGCTGCTGTGGATCGGCCACGGCCGGTTCTGGCAGTTGACCGGGCCGCAGCCGGCGCCATCCGAAGCGCTGCTGATCGGCGGTGCGATCCTGTGCGCGGCGTTGCCGGTGATGCTGTCGGTGTCGCAGCCGAACTACGTCGCGTTCGTCGTGCCGCTGGTCGCGGTGGTGCAGTTCGATGCGTGGCGGCGCAGTGGTGAGGTCAAGGTCGTGCCGCTGCTGATCGCCTGGGCCGGCGTGATGTGGATCGGCATGGTCGCGACCGAAGGCGGGATGTGGGAGCCGCTGCGGGTGATCGGGCTGGCGACGCCGGCGCTGGTGGCGCTGCTCGGCTCGGGGCTGATCTGCCTGCGCCGCGCGGAATAGTCGCGGCTTCTCCGAATCAGCCAAATCGGTGAGATTGCCGGCGCGCCGGTCCGCGGTGATGCACCGACCATTCTGATTCAACAGGGACCGCCCGGCGGACCGAATTCATGCGACAGACGATTCTCTTCGGTGGCACCAGCAAGGAGCGGCTGGTGTCGGTGGCTTCGGCGCAGGCGCTGCATGCGGCGCTGCCCGACGCCGAGCTGTGGTTCTGGAACGTCGACGACATCGTGCACGCGGTGACGGCGGAGGCGCTGCTGGCGCATCGGCGGCCGTTCGAGGACGCGTTTCAGCCCGCCGGCGGGACTCTCGGCCCGCTCGAACGCGCGCTCGATCGCGCGGCGGCCGATCAGCGGCTGCTGGTGCTCGGCCTGCACGGCGGTGTCGCCGAGAACGGCGAATTGCAGGCGATGTGCGAGCTGCGCGGCGTGCCCTTCACCGGCTCCGGCGCGGCGTCGTCGCATCTCGCCTTCGACAAGGTCGCCGCCAAGCGGTTCGCCGCGATCGCCGGCGTGCGGGCGCCGGCCGGCATTGCGCTCGAGCAGGCGGACGAGGCGCTGGCCGCGCATGGCCGGCTGATCGCCAAGCCGATGCGCGACGGCTCGAGCTACGGCCTGTTCTTCATCAACGCGAAGCAGGATCTGGTCGCGGTGCGTAACGCGGCGAAGACCGAGGACTATCTGATCGAGCCGTTCGTCTCCGGCATCGAGGCGACCTGCGGGGTGCTGGAGCAGCCGGACGGTGCGCTGCTGGCGCTGCCGCCGATCGAGATCGTGCCGGCCGACGGCGGCTTCGACTACACCGCCAAATATCTCGCCAAGTCGACCCAGGAGATCTGCCCCGGCCGGTTCGCGCCCGAGGTCTCGGCGGTGATCATGGCCGACGCGGTGAAGGCCCACCGGGTGATGGGCTGCCGCGGCTATTCGCGCTCGGATTTCATCGTCGCCGCCGACGGCCCGATCTTCCTCGAGACCAACACCTTGCCGGGCCTGACCAAGGCGTCGCTGTATCCGAAGGCGTTGCAGGCGCAGGGCATCGGCTTCGTCGACTTCCTGCACGGCCAGATCGCCTTGGCCGAGCGCAGCGTCCGGCGTTAACGCCCGGCCGCGCGGGTTCCCGGGATCTGCCGGCAAAAATACCGCGTTCGCGCGCAAATCCCTCAGAAAACGCAACAAATCCCGGCCTGCAGCGGGCGCCTTTACTTTTTGTTTACCAGGAGAGCCGAAGGTTAACGCTGGCCGCGCATTTGGCGCTCGGCTGCCGGGGCGCGTGACCGGGCGGATTCTCCGTTCCGCGATCGAACGACCGTGCAGCACCGAGACGTCGCTGCGCCTGAGCCCGGTTGGTTGCGGGCATAACGAGTACGAGCGCAGCAATGGATGGTGGAGGGCGCCTCGCCCAGTCGTCGCGACTGTCGGGGTTTCAGTCTGACCTGAAAGCGGTCGCCGTTGCGGCCGCTGCACTGCTGCGCCATCGCATGGCCCGCCGCAAGCGGCCGCAGCCGCGTCCGACCAAGCGGCTGGTGCGGCCCGAGCCGCAGCGCGGCATCATCGCAACGCTGGAGAAATACACGCCGCGCCGGATCGGCGTGGCCGCGACCGCGCTGATCCTGCTCGGCAGCGCCGGTCTCGGCATCGTCAAGGGCGGCCATGTCGATGAATTCGTTCAGGGATTGGACGACGCCCGGAACGCGGTCGCGGTCATCGCCGGGTTCCGCATCGAGCAGGTCGCGATCAGCGGCCGCAAGCAATTGACGCAGGACGAGATTCTGGCGATCGGCGGGGTCACCGGGCGGTCCTCGCTGCTGTTCCTCGACGCTGCGGCGGTGCGTGACAAACTGAAGGCAAACCCGTGGATCGCCGACGCCACGGTGCTGAAATTCTATCCCGGCGAATTGCAGATCGACATCGTGGAGCGCACCGCCTTCGCGCGCTGGCAGCTCGACGGTCGCACTGCGGTGATCGCCGATGACGGCGCCGTGCTGGAGCCCTATGTGGCACGCCGCTTCCTGTCGCTGCCGCTGGTGGTCGGCAAAGGCGCCGGCGAACGCGCCAAGGACTTCCTCGCGCTGCTGGCGCGCTATCCGCAGGTGCAGTCGCAGACCCGCGCGGTCGCGCTGGTCGGCGAGCGGCGCTGGAATGTCTGGCTGGCGAACGGCCTGGTGATCCGGCTGCCGGAGCAGGACGTCGGAAATTCGCTGGCGACGCTCAGCAAGCTCGATCAGGACGACAAGCTGTTCACGCGCGACATCACCGCGATCGACATGCGGCTGCCGGACCGGCTGACGGTGCGGCTGTCGGACAACGCCGCGAAGGCCCGCGAAGACCTCTACAGCAAGGACAAGAAGTCCAAAAAGAAGGCTGGTGACGCGTGACCGGCTTCGATCGCACCCAGACGCCGAAGACCCGCCCGATGCCGCCGCATCGGACCGCGATGGTGGCGTCGCTCGACATCGGCACCAGCAAGATCGCCTGCATGATCGCACGGCTGAAGCCGTCGCCTCCGAAGGACGCGCTGCGCGGCCGCAGCCACGCCGTCGAACTGGTCGGCTACAGCCAGATCCAGTCGCGCGGCGTCAAGGCCGGCGCCGTCGTCGACATGGTCGAATGCGAGAAGGCGATCCGCCATGCCGTCGCGCTCGCCGAGCGGATGGCCAAGGTGCGGGTCGAGTCCGTGCTGCTGTCGGTCTCGGCCGGCCGGCTGCAGGGCCAACTGATCGAAGCCGCCGCAGACATCAAGGGCGGCGCGGTCACCGCCGACGACGTCAGCCGCGTCACCTCGACCGGCATGCACCACGCCACCGCGCCCGGCCGCGCCGTGCTGCACGCGCTGCCGGTCGGCTACACGCTCGACGGCGTCAAGGGCATCCGCGATCCGCGCGGCATGGTCGCGCGGCAATTCGGCGTCGACATGAACGTCGTCACCGCGGACGCCACCGTCGCCAAGAACCTGATGCTCGCGGTCGAGCGCTGTCATCTCGAGGTCGAGGCGATGGCGGCGAGCCCGTACGTCGCCGGCCTGTCGGTGCTGACCGACGACGAGGCCGATATCGGCGCCGCGCTGATCGAGATGGGCGCCGGCACGACGACGATGGCGATCTACTCCGCCGGCCGCTTCGTTCACGCCAGCGGTTTCGCGCTCGGCGGTCACCACATCACGATGGATCTCGCGCGCGGCCTCGGCGCATGCATTGCGGATGCCGAGCGAATCAAGACGTTATATGGCACGGTGCTAACTGGCGGTTCTGATGCGCGCGAGCTGATGTCGATCCCGGCCGCCGGGGACAATGAGCGGGATACTCCGCAAGTGATCTCCCGCGCGACGATCGCGAACATCATCCGGCATCGCGCCGAGGAGATTTTTGAGATGGTCAGGGACCGGCTTGCGGATTCGCCGTTTGCTGCAGAACCGCGGGCGCGCGTGGTTCTGAGCGGCGGCGCGTCGCAACTGACCGGCATCCCCGAACTCGCCACGCGCATTCTCGGCCGCCCGGTGCGGGTCGGCCGTCCGCTCGGCTTCGGCCGGCTTCCCACCGAAGCCAAGAGCGCATCCTTCGCGGTTCCCTCGGGCCTGCTGGTGTATCCGCAATACGCCCATCTCGAGCACATCGAGCCGCGGCATGCCCGGCACGTCCGGACCGCCGATCACGCCGGTTACTTCGGCAAGGTCGGCCGCTGGCTGCGCGAGGGCTTCTGATGACTCTTTTCCGCCCCCTTCCGCTTTCACAGATCGTCCAGGCCGTTCGCCCGGGACTCCACGAACCAACGCGCGCGTAATCGAGAGGCAACTCATGACCATCAATCTCAACGTTCCCGACATTCGCGAGCTGCGGCCCCGGATCACCGTGTTCGGCGTCGGCGGCGCCGGCGGCAATGCGGTCAACAACATGATCACCGCCGGGCTCGACGGCGTTGATTTCGTCGTCGCCAACACCGACGCGCAGGCGCTGACGATGTCGAAAGCGCAGCGGCTGATCCAGATGGGCACCCAGGTCACGCAGGGCCTCGGTGCCGGTTCGCAGCCGGATGTCGGCTCCGCTGCAGCGCAGGAAGTCATTGACGAGATTCGCGATCATCTCACCGGCGCCAACATGGTGTTCGTCACCGCCGGCATGGGCGGCGGCACCGGCACCGGCGCGGCCCCGGTGATCGCCAAGGCGGCGCGCGAGATGGGCATCCTCACCGTCGGCGTCGTCACCAAGCCGTTCCACTTCGAGGGCGCGCGCCGGATGCGGACCGCGGAGTCCGGCATCACCGAGCTGCACAAGGTGGTCGACACCTTGCTGATCATCCCGAACCAGAACTTGTTCCGGGTCGCCAACGAGAAGACCACCTTCGCCGACGCCTTCGCGATGGCCGACCAGGTGCTGTATTCCGGCGTCGCCTGCATCACCGACCTGATGGTCAAGGAAGGCCTGATCAACCTCGACTTCGCCGACGTCCGCGCCGTGATGCGCGAGATGGGCAAGGCGATGATGGGCACCGGCGAAGCCTCCGGCGAGAAGCGCGCGCTGACCGCCGCCGAAGCCGCGATCGCCAACCCGCTGATCGACGATTCCTCGATGAAGGGCGCCCGCGGCCTGCTGATCTCGATCACCGGCGGCAAGGACCTGACGCTGTTCGAAGTCGACGAAGCCGCCACCCGGATCCGTGAAGAGGTCGATCAGGACGCCAACATCATCGTCGGCGCGACGTTCGACGAAAGCCTCGACGGCATCATCCGCGTCTCGGTCGTGGCCACCGGCATCGAGCAGGCGCAGTTGTCGCGGAACGCAGCCGCGGCCGGCGCGGCTGCTCAGGCTGCTGCGCCGGCTGACAGCCGTCTGGCTGAACTGACCGCCAAGCTGCGCGCCGACAATTTGCGCATCGCCGAAGCCGCCGCCGCCCGTGCGGCGCAGGCTGCCGCTGCGCCGGCCCAGGCCGCCGCCCCGGTGGCGCGCGCCGCCAATGTCGAGCGCGCCGCGCTCGCCGCGATCGCCGCCGCCGTCAGCAACGAGCAGATGCCGGCCCAGGAGGTCGCTCAGGCGCCGGTTCACTCGGCCTCCTATGGCGACGTCACGGTCCGCCCGATCCCGCAGAAGCCGTCGCTGTTCCCCGACGTCGAGCAGGCGCGCTCGGTCGCCGAGGAGCCGGAGACCCCGGACGCCTTCATCCCACAGCAGCCCGACCGCGCCGCCATGCGCGCGCCGCGGATGCCGCGGTTCGACGAATTGCCGGTGCCGGCCCAGAACGAGATCCGCCAGGCCGCGCGCGGCGAGGTCGACGACGAGCCGCAGAAGACCCGCCTGTCGCTGCTGCAGCGTCTCGCCAACGGCCTCAGCCGTCGTGACGACGAAGCCGAGCAGGGCGCCCCGGTCCGCAACGTCGCGGCCCCGGCCGCGCCGCAGATGCCGCCGCTGCCGGAACGCCGGCCGCAGCGCAGCATCGCCGAGCAGATGGGGCATGATCCGGTTTCGGAATATGCCAAGCGCCCGGCACCGCAGGGCCTGGACGTCCATGGCCGCCCCGCACCTGTGGCCCAGGCGCCACAGGGCGACGACCATCTGGATATCCCCGCCTTCCTGCGGCGGCAGGCCAACTGAGCCAATGCCTCATTTGTAACAATGACAAGACCCCGGAGGGCAGCCTCCGGGGTCTTTATTTTGTGCGATGCAAACCTTGATGGGTTGCCTAAGATTTTGTTCTAAAAGACGAATTCTGCGCGTGCGAAACCCGGACGCGAGCAGTCTCGCCACGATTGGGACCAAAATCGAGGAAGCGGCGGCGGTAATGCGGCGGAGTTGGGGTAACAATCCGTAAAAAAGCGTGAGTTGGCGCTCTTTGAGGCAGTGCTATGGTTTCTCGGACTTGGGGACACACGGTCGAGTCGCCCGGACAAGTTTAACGAGATGTCCGGTATCGGCTGACAGGTGGTCATTGGTGGGCGGTTAACGCATGAAATTCAGCCGGCAGACAACGCTGCGTTCGCAAGCCACGGTGACGGGCGTAGGCGTACATTCCGGCCGTCCAGTCAGCCTCACCATTGGGCCCGCATCAATCGACGCGGGTTATATTTTTGTCCGCACTGGCCTCGACGGCGGCGATCGTGAAATCCAGGCCAATGCCAAATCGGTGGTCGCCACCGAGCTTGCCACCGTCCTCGGCGACAGCGACGGCCCGCTGGTTTCCACCGCCGAACACGTTCTCGCCGCGCTGCGCGGCATGGGCGTCGACAACGCCACCATCGAAGTCGACGGCCCCGAAGTTCCGATCATGGACGGCAGCGCCGCCCCGTTCGTCGCCGCGATCGACCAGGCCGGCGTCCGCGAACAATCCGCGCCGCGCCGCTTCATCCAGGTTCTCAAGCCGGTCCGCGTCACGCAAGGCCAGTCGGTCGGCGAACTGCGTCCCTATACCGGCGGCTTCCGCGTCGAGGTCGAGATCGACTTCGCCAACCCGGTGATCGGCCGGCAGAATTACACCCTCGGTGTCGAGCCCGAAGCGTTCCGCCGCGAAATCGCCCGCGCCCGCACCTTCGGCTGCATGAGCGACGTCGCCCGGCTGTGGGAAATGGGCTACGCCAAGGGCGCGTCGTTCGAAAATTCGGTGGTGTTCGACGACGAGCGGCTGCTGAACACCGAAGGCCTGCGCTACGCCGACGAATGCGCCCGCCACAAGCTGCTCGACGCGATCGGCGATCTGGCGCTGGCCGGCCTGCCGATTTTGGGCGCCTATCGCTCGATGCGGGGCGGCCACAAGCTCAACCATTCGGTGCTGACCGCGCTGCTGGCCGATCGCACCAACTTCCGGGTGATCGAAGCCGAGCCGGCCCGCCGCGCGGTGCGTGGCCACGCCGAGGCCGTCACCCGCCTGGTCGGCGGCATGGTGGCCCCGGCCTACGGCCCGGACATGACCTGATCCGCCGGATCGGTCCGCCGTCTCAACGATCCTCCGCCGCGTCGTTATCCCCGCTTGCAGGCCGCGGCCGCCCGGTCGCCTTATTCCCGGCGAATTGCCTGCGTACCCGGTTGGTTCGATAACCTTTTTCGGCTACATAGCCGACGGTCGACTCCATGCTTCGGGGGCAGGTCGGTGGCTGTTGGCGGATCCGCCTCGGCCCCTGCGGCTTGATCGGATGCCGGGGCGCACCGTTCTCCAGTTTGTCAGGTTGGAATTGATGTCGGCACAGCGGCTCGGACTGCGAAACAGGCTGGTGGCGCGCGGAAGCGATCGGCTTTGGCGCAGCCTTCCTTTGCTCGCCAGCCTGGCGATGCTGGCGCTGCCGCTCGGCGGCTGCGGCACCGGCGCGATCTGGGACAAGTTCCTGGCCAAGGACGAAGACAAGTTCAACGACGAGCCCGCGGACAAGCTCTACAATGAGGGCTTGTACCTGATGAACAAGGAGAAGGACCCGAAGGCGGCGTCGAAGAAGTTCGAGGAAGTCGACCGCCAGCATCCTTATTCCGACTGGGCCCGCAAATCGCTGCTGATGTCGGCCTATTCGTTCTATCAGGCCGGCGACTACGACAGCTGCATCGGCTCCGCCACCCGCTACGTCACGCTGCACCCGGGCAGCCCGGACGCGGCCTATGCGCAATATCTGATCGCGGCGTCGCATTACGACCAGATCCCGGACATCTCGCGCGACCAGGGCCGCACCGAGAAGGCGATCGCGGCGCTGGAAGAGGTGATCCGCAAATATCCGACCTCCGAATACGCCACCCAGGCCAAGCAGAAGCTGGAAGGCGCCCGCGACCAGCTCGCCGGCAAGGAGATGGACGTCGGCCGCTATTACATGGAGAAGCGCGATTACGCGGCGGCGATCAACCGCTTCAAGACCGTCGTGACGCGCTATCAGACCACCCGGCACGTCGAGGAGGCGCTGGCCCGCCTGACCGAGGCCTATATGGCGATCGGCATCGTCGGCGAGGCGCAGACCGCCGCCGCCGTGCTTGGCCACAACTTTCCTGACAGCCGCTGGTACAAAGACGCTTATAATCTTGTAAAGTCCGGCGGACTCGAACCGACCGAGAACAAGGGCTCCTGGATCAGCAAGTCCTTCAAGAAGCTCGGTCTCGGATAGGACCTTTCTCGCATGCTTTCGCGCCTGTCGATCCGCGATATCGTGTTGATCGAGCGGCTCGATATCGAGTTCTCCCGCGGCCTCGCCGTGCTCACCGGCGAGACCGGCGCGGGCAAATCGATTCTGCTCGATGCGTTCGCGCTGGCGCTGGGCGGCCGCGGCGATGCCGCTCTGGTCCGCCACGGCGCCGAGCACGGCCAGGTCACCGCGACCTTCGACCTCGCCAAGGGCCATCCGGCGTTCGCGATTCTCACCGCCAACGGCCTCGACGATCGTGACGAGGAAGACGCCGGCGAGATGATCCTGCGCCGCGTCCAGCTCGCCGACGGCCGCACCCGCGCCTTCATCAACGACCAGTCGGTCAGCGTGCAGACCCTCAAGGCGGTCGGCGCGGCGCTGGTCGAGATCCACGGTCAGCACGACGAGCGGGCGCTGGTCGACGCCGCGACTCACCGCCGCCTGCTCGACGCCTTCGCCGGGCTGGAGAAGGACGTCGCCGCGCTGGAGACGCTGTGGGACGGCCGGCGCACCGCCCGCGCCGCGCTCGACGAGCACCGCGCCGGGATGGAGCGGGCCGCCCGCGAGGCCGACTATCTGCGCCACGCCTCCGACGAATTGAAGAAGCTTGCGCCGCAGGACGGCGAGGAAACCACGCTGGCGGAACGCCGCACCGGGATGATGCAGGGCGAGAAGATCGCCGCCGATCTGCGCGAGGCGCAGGAAGCGGTCGGCGGGCATCATTCGCCGGTGGCGACGCTCGCCGCCGCGGTGCGCCGGCTGGAGCGTCGCGCCGGCACCGCGCCGCAGCTGATCGAGCCGGCGGTGCGGGCGATCGATGCGGCGATCAATGCGCTGGAGGAGGCCGACCAGCATCTCAACGCGGCGCTCGCCGCCGCCGATTTCGACCCGCTCGAACTGGAGCGGATCGAGGAGCGGCTGTTTGCGCTGCGCGCCGCCGCGCGGAAGTATTCGACGCCGGTCGACGGGCTCGCCGCGCTGGCGGCGAAATACGCGGCGGATGTCGCGCTGATCGACGCCGGCGCCGAACGGCTCGTCACGCTGGAGAAAGCCGCCGGCGAAGCCGATGGCCGCTACGCCGCCGCCGCGGCGAAGCTGTCGGCGTCGCGCAGCAAGGCGGCCGACAAGCTCAACAAGGCGGTCAACGGCGAGCTGGCGCCGCTCAAGCTCGAACGCGCCAAGTTCATGACCCAGGTCGAGGCCGATCCGGCGACGCCGGGCCCGCAAGGCATCGACCGCGTCGAGTTCTGGGTGCAGACCAATCCGGGCACGCGGCCCGGCCCGATGATGAAGGTCGCCTCCGGCGGCGAGCTGTCGCGCTTCCTGCTGGCGCTGAAAGTGGTGCTGTCGGACAAGGGCTCGGCGCCGACCCTGGTGTTCGACGAGATCGACACCGGCGTCGGCGGCGCCGTCGCCGACGCCATCGGCGGCCGTCTGGCGCGGCTCGCCACCAAGGTGCAGGTGATGGCCGTGACCCACGCCCCGCAGGTCGCCGCCCGCGCGGACCAGCATCTGCTGATCTCGAAAGCCGCCCTCGACAAAGGCAAACGCGTCGCCACCCGCGTCGCCGCGCTGGAACAGGACCACCGCCGCGAGGAAATCGCGAGGATGCTGGCGGGCGCGGAGATCACCGCAGAGGCGCGGGCTGCCGCGGATCGGCTGATCAAGGCGGCGGGGTAGAATTTCTCAGCAGCAGTGCCCTGAATCTCGAGATTCCGGGTTCGCCCACCGCTGCGCGGCGGGCGCCCCGGAATGACTGGTTGAGGTGTGGTGGCCCGCTCCAACCACCGTCATTCCGGGGCGCTCGCGTCAGCGAGCGAACCCGGAATCCCGACGTTCAGGGCACCCGGCGTCAGCCTATCGCACGATCGTCTCGTACAGATCGTCCCACCCCGGATTGTCGCGTTCGATCAGCGCGATCTTCCAATCGCGCCGCCATTTCTTGATCTCCTTCTCCCGGGTGATCGCGGAGATCGGGTCGTCATGGACCTCAAACCAGACCAGTCTGGTGATGTTGTATCGCGAGGTAAAACCCGGCACGGCCTTGCTGCGATGTTCATAGACCCGCCGCACGAGATCGTTGGTGACGCCAACATAGAGTGGCCCATGTTTCCGGTTGGCGAGGAGATAGACATAATAGGCCATCGACGCCTCGCGCGCGGCGAGATTCCGGGTTCGCCCGCCGCTGCGCGGCGGCCGCCCCGGAATGACTCGTTGACAGGTTTCGTTCCGAACACCGTCATTCCGGGGCGGTCGCAAAGCGACCGAACCCGGAATCCCGCGGTCCGTAGTGCGAGCTGCGCTCGCGTCCCGGAATGACTCGCGGTAAAAGCAAACACCTATCCTCAGGTCATTCCGGGGCGCGAGCGTGAGCTCGCGAACCCGGAATCTCAAGCGTCGCGATATGATCAAAAAGTCCGAACCAGCCGCCCCCGACATCGCCAAGCTCACCAAGCCGAAGGCCAAGATCGAGCTGATGCGGCTGCGGCTGGAAATCGAAGGGCACAACGCCGCGTACTATCAGCACGACGCGCCGAGGATTTCGGACGCGGAGTACGACGCGCTGCGGCGCAGGCTCGAGGCGATCGAGGCGAAGTTTCCCGATCTCGTCAGCGCGTCGTCGCCGACCCAGACGGTCGGCGCCGCGCCGGCGCGCGGCTTCGCGAAAGTGCAGCACGCGGTGCCGATGCTGTCGCTCGGCAATGCGTTCACCGACGAGGAGGTCACCGAGTTCGCCCTGCGCGTGCAGCGTTTCCTGCGGCTCGACGAAATCCCCGCGATCGTGGCCGAACCGAAGATCGACGGCCTGTCGCTGTCGTTGCGTTACGAGCACGGCGAGCTGGTGCGCGCGGCGACGCGCGGGGACGGCTTCACCGGTGAGGATGTCACCGCCAATGTCCGCACCATCGCCGACATTCCGACCACGCTGAAGGGCAAGGCCATCCCGGCCGCCTGCGAGCTGCGCGGTGAAGTGTATATGCTGAAGCAGGACTTCCTCGCACTCAACAAGCGCCAGGAAGAAGCCGGCGACACCGTGTTCGCCAATCCGCGCAACTCCGCCGCCGGCTCGCTGCGGCAGAAGGATGTGACGATCACCGCGTCGCGCCCGCTGAAATTCTTCGCCTATGCGTGGGGCGAGATGAGCGACTATCCGATGCAGGAGCCGACCCAGCACAAGATGCTGCAGTGGCTCGCTCATGCCGGCTTCGTCGTCAATCCCGAGATCACGCTGTGTAACAGCGTCGAGGATGCGCTCAAGTTCTATCGCCGGATCGGCGAACTGCGCGCGGCGCTGCCCTACGACATCGACGGCGTCGTCTACAAGGTCGACCGGCTCGACTATCAGGAACGGCTCGGCTTCGTGTCGCGCTCGCCGCGCTGGGCGATCGCGCACAAGTTCGCCGCCGAGCAGGCCACCACGGTGCTGGAGAAGATCGACATCCAGGTCGGCCGCACCGGCGCGATGACGCCGGTGGCGCGGCTGCAGCCGGTGACGGTCGGCGGCGTCGTGGTACAGAACGCGACGCTGCACAACGAGGACTACATCAAGGGCCTCGGCAATGACGGCTCGCCACTGCGCGACGGCGTCGACATCCGCGAAGGCGACACGGTCGTGGTGCAGCGCGCCGGCGATGTGATCCCGCAGATCGTCAGTGTCGTGCTCGACAAGCGGCCCGCCGATCTGCCCAAGTACGAATTTCCGCACAAGTGCCCGGTGTGCGGCAGCCACGCGGTGCGCGAAGAAGGCGAGGCGGTGTGGCGCTGCACCGGCGCGCTGATCTGTCCGGCGCAGGCGGTGGAGCGGCTGAAGCATTTCGTGTCGCGGCTCGCCTTCGACATCGACGGCCTCGGTGAGAAGCAGATCGAGCTGTTCCACGAGCGCGGCTGGGTGAAAGAGCCCGCCGACATCTTCACGCTAAAAGCGCGCAATGCCGAGCTTCAGATCGAGAAGCTCGAAGGCTATGGCGAAACCTCGGTACGCAATCTGTTCGCCGCGATCGATGTGCGGCGGACGATCGAACTACACCGGCTGATCTTCGCACTCGGCATCCGCCACGTCGGCGAAGGCAACGCCAAGCTGCTGGCGCGGCACTACGGCACGATCGACGCGTTCCTCGAGGCGATGCGCGCGGCCGCCGACGCGCAGACCGAGGAAGGCAACACGTCCGAGGCCTATCAGGATCTCGACAACATCGCCGGCATCGGCGACGTCGTCGCCGAGGCCGTGGTCGAGTTCTTCGCCGAGACCCGCAATCGCGCGGCACTCGAGGCGCTGCTCGCCGAACTGACCGAGGTGCTGCCTGCCGAAAAGGTGAAGCGCGACACCGCCGTCGCCGGCAAAACCGTGGTGTTCACCGGCTCGCTGTCGAAGTTCACCCGCGACGAAGCCAAGGCCGCGGCCGAACGGCTTGGGGCCAAAGTCGCCGGCTCGGTGTCGAAGAAGACCGACTACGTGGTGGCTGGAGAAGACGCCGGCTCGAAACTCACCAAGGCGAAAGACCTCGGCGTGGCGGTGCTGACCGAAGACGAGTGGCTGGGGCTGATCGGGGGATAGCGCGGCTTTGTGCGACCCTCTCACATCGTCGGCGCCCCATCGCCCGCGTAGGCGGGCGACCCAGTATCGCAGAGCCTCGCAGTGGTTCACCGTCCTCTCCGCGAGTCATTCCGGGGCGCGCGAAGCGCGAACCCGGAATCTCTGCCGTGCCCCAATCATCGAGATTCCGGGTTCGTCCGCCGCTGCGCGGCGGCCGCCCCGGAATGACTTGGGGAGAGGGGAGTGCGTATCAGGTGTGCCCGCTCACATCATCGGCGGCTCTTCGCCTTCTGCGCGTTCGATCAGCTCCTCGGTCGGAACGAAATTGCTGCGCGGCACCAGGAAGATCATCGAGGCGGCGCCGGCGAGGGCGAGGCCGACGACGGCGATATTCAGCGGCAGCGGGGTGGCGAAGTGGCCGCCGAGCCAGGCGCCGAATTGCGAGCACAGCGAGCCGATCCCGAATTGGGTGAAGCCGAGCATCCCCGACGCGGTGCCTGCGGCCTGCGGGCGGATGCTGATCGCGCCCGCGGTGGCGTTGGCCATCACGCTGGCGTTGCCGAACATGATGATCATGTGGGTGACAAACAGCCAGCTCGGCACCTGATTCCAGCCGAGTACGCCCCAGACGAGGTTGAGCAGCGCGCCCCCGATCTGCATCGCCAGCCCGAACCAGATCAGCTTGTCGAGCGAGTAGCGCGGCGAGAACCGCACGCAGAACACGTTGCCGAGCAGATAGGCGAAGCCGGAGCTGGCGAACCATGCGCCGTATTCGGCGCTGGTCCGGCCCATTTGCGTCACCACGACGTAAGGCCCGCCGCCCGCGAAGGTGAAGATGATCGCCGAGGCCAGCACCTGGCACAGCGCGTAGCCGATGAAGGCGCGGCTCCTGAACAGCGCGCCGACATCGCGGCGAAAGCTGCCGGGCACAGCGGGGCCGTCGCGGCGGCGCGTCTCCGGCAGCGCCAGCGCGATCGCGGCGGCGACGATGACGGCGCCCGCGGTGACGACGTAGAAGATCGCGCGCCAGCCCAATGCGGTTTCGATCAGGCCGCCGAACAGCGGCGACAGCATCTGCGCGATCATCATCACGGCGATGACCAGGCTGAGCATGCCGCCGACGCGGTCGCGGCTGTAGAGATCGCGGATCACCGCGCGGCTGATCACCATGCCGGAAGCACCGCCGAGCGCCTGGAAGAACCGCGCGGCGATCAGTTGCGGCAGCGTATGGGCGAAGATGCAGCCGATGCTGGCGACCACCATCAGCGCCAGCCCGGCGAGCAGCACCGGGCGGCGGCCGAACCGGTCCGACAGCGGCCCCATGATCAGCTGCGAGCACGCCAGCCCGACCATGTAGAGCGACACGGTCATCTGCGCGACCGAGATGTCGCTGGCGAAATCCTGTGCGAGGATCGGCAGCGCCGGCACGAAGATATACAGCGCGATCGGCGCCGCACCGTTCATCAGCACGAGCAGCAGCAGCAGCAGCTTCGACGGCGGCCGGTCCCGCACGCTGGCGTCGATCCTGCCGTATCTGCCGACGATGCCGTGCATGAAGAGGAGGTTCCCGGGACGTGCCGCTGTGTGAGGTGTCGGTGAGCGCAAGACTGTAACGTGCCGGATCAACGCTAACAGGCCGTTTTCGGCATGAGGCTATGCGGAGGGGGGCGGGCCGCTTCGCCCCGCCCACCGTCATTCCGGGGCGCTCGCGTTTGCGAGCGAACCCGGAATCCCGACGTTCAGGGCACCCGGTATCAGCCGCGCCGCCGAGATTCCGGGTTCGCCCGCCGCTGCGCGGCGGCCGCCCCGGAATGACTTGGGGTGGGGCAGGCGGCCGCGGCTCTGATAATTAGCGCTCCAGCGGCGCTGTCGCTTGGTCGAGCCAGAGTTGCGTCGGGCCGTGGAGATGCGGGCGGACTTCGGTGCGGACGCGGGCGTGGTAGGCGTTCAGCCAGGCCAGCTCCTTGCGGCTCAGCATGTCGAGGTCGATCAGCCGGCGGTCGATCGGCGCCAGCGTCAGGGTCTCGAAGCCGTTCATCGGCTTCTCGGCGCCTTGAATCGTCCTCTCCACCACCAGTTCGAGATTCTCGATCCGGATGCCGAAGGCGCCCTCCTTGTAGTAGCCGGGCTCGTTGGACAGGATCATGCCGCGCTTCAGCGGCGTGGTGCCGAGCTTGGAGATCCGGGCCGGGCCTTCGTGCACCGACAGATAGGAGCCGACGCCGTGGCCGGTGCCGTGCTCGAAATCGATGCCGGCCTGCCACAGGAATTGCCGCGCCAGCGTATCGAGCTGCGCGCCGGTGGTGCCGTCGGGGAAGACCGCGCGGGCGATCGCGATGTGGCCGCGCAGCACGCGGGTGAAGCGGTCGCGCATTTCGGCGGTCGGCTCGCCGATCGCGATGGTGCGGGTGACGTCGGTGGTGCCGTCCTGATACTGCGCGCCGGAATCGATCAGCAGCAGGTCGCCCGGCTGGATCCGGCGATTGCTCTTGCGGGTGACGCGATAATGCACGATCGCGCCGTTCGGCCCGGTGCCGGAGATGGTCGGAAACGACACGTCCTTGAGGGCGCCGGTGTCGCGGCGAAAACTCTCCAGCGCCTCGACGGCGTCGATCTCGGTCAGCGCGCCGCTGCCCGCTTCGCGGTCGATGAAAGCGAGGAAGCGGGCCAGCGCCACCGCGTCGCGGCGATGCGCGGTCCGCGTCCCCTCGATCTCGGTCTTGTTCTTCACCGCCTTCAGCAGCGCGACCGGATCGGCGCCGCGCAGCGGCTTGCCGCCGGCCTCTTTGATCAACCGTGTCAGTGCGTCGGCCGCGGTGGCGCTGTCGAGCGCGATCGCTGCGCCGGTCTCGGCCAGCGCCGCCAGCGTCGTCGTCAGCGCCGCGGGCTCTTCGACCTGGGCGGTCTGTTCGAGATGGTCGCGTGCCGAGTTCGACAGCTTGCGCGCGTCGATGAAGATGGTCGGACGGCCGTCTTGCGGCACAACCGCGTAGGATAGCGGCAGCGGCGTGTGCGAGACGTCGGCACCGCGGATGTTGAAGGTCCAGGCCACCGCGTGCGAATCCGACAGCACCAGCGCGTCGGCCTTCAGCCGCGCCAGTTCGCCGCGGATCCGGTCGAGCTTGGCGCTCTCGCTCTCGCCGGAGAACTCGACGCCGTGGATGCTGACCTGGCCGAGCGGCGGCTCCGGGCGCTCGGTCCACACCGCATCGAGCGGGTTGCCGTCGACCGCGATCAGTTCGGCACCGGCCTTGGCGCAGGCGGCCTGCAGCCGCTCGACTGCCGAAGAAGTGTGCAGCCACGGATCAAATCCGAGGCGGTCGCCGGCTTCGAGATGCTGTTCCAGCCAGCGTTCCGGCGGCGGTTCCACCAGCGACTCGATCGCCCACGCCTTGCCGTCGACCTGCTTGGCGGCCTGCAGCGTGTAGCGGCCATCGACGAACACCGCGGCTTCGTGGGTCAGTACCACCGCCAGACCAGCCGATCCGGTGAAGCCGGTGAGCCAGGCCAGCCGCTCGTCGGACGCCGGCACATACTCGTTTTGCTGCTGATCCGCGCGTGGAATCACGAAGCCGGTGAGCTTGCGCCGCGCCAGCTCCTCGCGGAATGCGGCGAGCCGCGCAGTGAGGGCGACGCCGCCTTCCGGCTCTTCGAAGGTCTGGAAATGCGCTTCGAACATCGATTCCTGTTCCTCGGTCGCTGGGCGAAACTTTGTGCTGCGAAAAGCGTTGCTTATGGCATGAGTTATGCTTGAATTATCGAGCCTGCAAGCAACAGGCCCGAGTGCTCACGCACTCCGATAACGCGTCCGGGACAAACCCGGGAGTGTCTCAACTCAACGATGAGGGGATACACATGCCTGCTTTTTCCTTCGAGAAGATTTCCGCGCCCGTTCGCCCGAATCCGAACCCAAGCGCGCAGGTCGACAACATCGAACACGAAAAGAAGCAGCGCGGTGTGATCACTCAGATGCTGGATCGGCTGGCCGAAGCGCGCGGCAAGCGCGCGGTGCCGAAAGACGGCGTCTATGTCCGCTTCCCGAAGCCGCCCGGGAAGTAATCCTCAGAACGTCTTGATCATCAGTACGTCTTTGGCCGTCAGAACGTCTTGGCCAGCAGCAGGCTGCTCCAGCCCTCGATCACGATCTGCCGCAGCAGCACGCAGCCGCGCGCCCGATAGGCGGCGATCACGCTTTGCGCCTGCGGCTGCAGCAGTCCGGACAGGATCACCAGCGCCGACGGCGCCAGATGCTCGGACATCGGCTGCGCCAGCGCGCGCAGCGGGTTGGCGAGAATGTTCGCCAGCACCAGGTCGAACGGCCCCCACGCGTCGAACACCGGTGCCGAGAAGCCGGTGGCGTGCACGGCCTCGACCAGAGTGCCGACGCCGTTGAGCCGCGCATTCTCCTTGGCGACCGCGACCGACTGCCTGTCGATGTCGGTGGCCAGCACCGGCTGGCGCAGCGCCTTGGCGGCGGCGATCGCCAGCACGCCGGTGCCGGTGCCGAGGTCGAGCACGCGGTTCGGCGGCCCGGCGCGCAGCACCAGGTCGAGCAGCGTCAGGCAGCCGCGCGTGGTGCCGTGATGGCCGGTGCCGAAGGCGAGCGCGGCCTCGATCTCGATGCCGAGCTTGTTCGGCGGGATCCGGTCGCGGTCGTGGCTGCCGTGGACGATGAAGCGGCCGGCCGGGACGGGCACCAGCCCTTCAAGGCTGGCCGCCACCCAATCCTTCGCCGCGATGGTCTCGACGCTCATCGCTTTGGCGGCGTCGTCGCCGGCCGCCTGCGCCACCAGATCGCGGATGCCGTCGAGGTTCGGCAATTCGCCGAAATGCAGCGCGATCTCCCAGCTCTTGTCCGGGCGCTCGAACGCCGCGATCGCCATCTCGGCCTCGTCGAAGCACTCGCCGAGCAGATCCGTGACCCGGCGGGCGGTCGCCTCGTCGCCGATCACGAAACTGGCGCGCGTTGTGGGGGCGGGATCAGGCATGGCAGGTCCGATGGTTGGCGGCCGCTGGCGCGGCTGACGTGATGGATCAACAGAATGTGCACAGCTTCTGCGCCCGAAAGGCAGGGTTTGTCCACGACTTACCCACAGTGTTGAAGATCCGGCTTGCGATCCCGAAGCAGGCGGCTCTGGTAATATTGAATGGCATGTGAGGACCGGCCGTAACCAAAAAGCCATATTTGTGTCTCACGGGACACAGGCGAGGGATCGACCTGACGATTCCCGCGTTAACCACGGAGAGAGGTGCGGACTGGGTCAACAACGTCCCTGTGTCCAATGGCTGCTCATGGAGCAGCGACGCCCCTCCAGGCGCTCCGCACGAGCGCCACGCAGCAATGAGGGCGTATGAACAAGTCTAGCGAAATCTCTTCACGGTCGACGCATCGCGTCGGTTTCCTGTCTGCGGTTGCTCTGTGCCTGGCCGGCTCTTGGGCCGGGATCGGCGAGGCCGTCGCGGAACAACAGCAACCCGCCTTCCGACAGCCGGCCTCGCTCCAGTCGCCCCAGCAGCATTCGTTCGCGCCGCCCGTGACGTCCGTCGATTGCGCCACGGTCCGCTATCACGTCGCCGAGCACGGCAAGGCCAAGTCGATCGCCTGGGCGGTCAAGAACGGCTACTCCTGGGCGCAGATCAACGAAGCGCGGAAGTGCCTGAAGGGCTGAGCCGGCATGGCGTGACCGCTGCCGTCGGGCAATCCCGACGGCCTTTCCCGGCCAGCGCCTGCCGGGCGAATAGACAGCTTTCGCACGCAGTTCACACCGCTCATCAACCGATTCACGAACAGCTTTAGCCGCGACTTTTCCACAGCCTTTCCACAGGCTTGTGCACAGCTTTATCCACGCGCTGTGAACAGGCTGCGGTGGTCCGACAGGATCGCTGCGGCGGCGTTGTGGCCGGGGGCGCCGGTGACGCCGCCGCCGGGGTGGGCGCCGCTGCCGCAATGGTACAGGCCCTTGAGCGGGCCGCGATAGTCGGCGTGGCCGAGCATCGGCCGGGCGGCAAACAGCTGGTTCAGGCTGAGCGCGCCGTGGAAGATGTCGCCGCCGAGCAGGCCGAAGTCGCGCTCGAGGTCGAGCGGCGACAGCACTTGGCGGCCGAGCACGCTGGCGGCGAAGCCGGGGGCGTAGCGGTCGACGGTCGCGATCATCAGGTCGGCGACCTTGTCGCGGCGATCGTCCCAGGACACGCCGCCGGGCAGCTGCGGCGCGACATGCTGGCAGAACAGGCTGGCGACGTGCTGGCCGGGCGGGGCGAGGCTGTCGTCCAGCGTCGAGGGGATCAGCATCTCGACCACCGGCTCGCGGCTCCAGCCGTGGGCGCGGGCGTCGCCATAGGCGCGGTCCATGTAGTCGAGGCCGGGGGCGATGATGATGCCGGCGGTAAGGTGGTCGCCGGTGCCGGGCAGCGCCTTGAACGAGGGCAGGCCGGACAGCGCGACGTTCATCCGGAAGGTGCCGGAGCCGTTCTTCCACGCCTTGATGCGGCGGCGGAAATCGCCGGGCAGCGAATCCTTCGGCAGCAGCCTGGTGTAGAGCAGCTTCGGATTGACGTTGGCGGCGACGTATTTGGCCCGCAGGCTGCGGCCGTCGTCGAGCGTGACGCCGACGACGCGGTCCTTCTCGACCAGCACCTCGCGGACACCGGCGGCTGTCTCGATCTCGGCGCCGGCGGCGCGCGCCGCGGCGGCCATCGCCTGGGTGATCGCCCCCATGCCGCCGATCGCGTGGCCCCAGACGCCCTTCTTGCCGTTCACCTCGCCAAAGGCGTGGTGCAGCATCACATAGGCGGAGCCGGCGGCATAAGGACTGGCGTAGTTGCCGACGATGGCGTCGAAGCCGTACAGCGCCTTAACCAGATCGTTCTCGAACCGCGCGTCGAGCATCTCGCCGGCCGAGCAGGTGAACAGATCGAGCAGCAGGCGCTGCTGTTCCAGCGTCAGCGCCCGCAGCCGGTTGGCGGCGCCGAGCGCACCGAAGCCCTCGCGGATCGCGCCGACGCCGAAGCGCTCGACCAGATTCGGCGGCGCGCGCAGCACGAAGTGGCGCAGTACGTCGGCGATGGTCTCGAGCTCGGCGTTGAAACCGTCGATCCGGCCGGCGTCGCGCTTGCTGAGATGCGCCACCGACTTCGCGGTATATTTCGATCCGGTGAGCAGATATTTGCCGTTTGGCGCCGGCAGGAAATTCTGCGCCCGGCGCTCGACGATGCGCAGCCCGTGCTCGGCCAGCTTCAGGTCGGCGATCACCTTGGGATTGAGCAGGCTGACCGTGTAGGCGGCGACCGAGTTCCGGAAACCCGGATGAAACTCCTGCGTCACCGCGGCGCCGCCGACCACGCTGCGGCGCTCGACCACCTTCACCTTCAACCCGGCCTGCGCCAGATAGGCGGCGCAGGTGAGGCCGTTGTGACCGGCGCCGATAATCAGCACATCGGGATCGGACATTGGTGTTCCAGGAGGGGTGAGAAACGGCTGCGGCGCCGCCGCCGGCCATACGGAGTCCACACTCCGTCATCAAAGACTTGAATATCAAAGACTTGCCGACCGGCACAAGAGGCCGTCCGCCGGCCAAGGCACAACGTCGCGGTGGTGCGATCCGAGTGGATGGCGGCCTTCCGTTCTGCGATGGTCGGGCCTGGCGGACCGCATCGGGCGCCGTCCATAGGAGCGCGTCGCTTCCGCTGGAAATTCACTTCGTCCGCGCCGGCATCGCCGGATCATCCCCGTTGGAGACCGCATGACCGAGCCGATGCCGCCCGCTGCCGCTCACAATTCCGAAGCGCGCAACCGGGTGATCCTGATCGTCTACACCGCGGCGATCTTCACCAGCGCGCTGCTGCTGTTCTCGGTCCAGCCGCTGTTCACCAAGATGGTGCTGCCGCGGCTCGGCGGCTCGCCGGCGGTGTGGTCGGTGGCGATGGTGTTCTTCCAGTCGCTGCTGCTCGGCGGCTATGCCTATGCGCACTACATCAGCCGGTTCGCCAATCGCGCGGTGCCGATCGCGATCCATCTGGCGCTGCTGATCGCCGCGATGCTGACGCTGCCGCTCTCGATCGCCGCCGGCTGGGGCACGCCGCCGTCGAGCGGCTATGCGTTCTGGCTGCTCGGCCTGTTCGCGGTGTCGATCGGCCTGCCGTTCTTCGCGCTCGCGGCCAACAATCCGCTGCTGCAGGCCTGGTTCGTCCGCACCGGCCACCCCAACGGGCCCGATCCGTATTTCCTCTACGCCTCGTCCAACATCGGCAGCTTTCTGGCGCTGCTGTCCTATCCGGTGCTGCTCGAGCCGACGCTGACGCTGCGCGTGCAGAACCTGGTGTGGACCGGCGGCTACGGCCTGCTGATCCTGCTGATCGCCGGCTGCGGCTATCTGCTGCTGCGCTCGCCGCGGATGGACATCAACGCCGCCGCCGCTTCCGACGCCGCGGCGGTCGCGCCGTCCTGGATTCTGCGCGCGCGCTGGATCTTTCTCGCCGCGGTGCCGTCGGGCCTGCTGATCGCCGTCACCGCGCATATTTCGACCGACGTCGCCGCGGCGCCGCTGATGTGGGTGCTGCCGTTGTCGCTGTATCTCTTGACCTGGGTGCTGGTGTTCCAGCCGCGCCCGCTGCTGCCGCACAAATGGATGCTGGCGGCGCAGCCGGTGGCGATCGCGGTGATCGTCGTGCTGCTGGCCTACACCGGGACGTCCAATCTGCTGGTGATCCTCGGCGGCCATCTGTTGTCGTTCTTCGTGATCGCGATGGCCTGCCACGGCGAACTGGCGCGAACGCGGCCGGATGCGCGGCATCTCACCGGCTTCTATGTCGCGCTGTCGTTCGGCGGCATGGTCGGCGGCCTGTTCGCCGGCCTGGTCGCGCCCTACAGCTTCTCCTGGATCGCCGAATATCCGATCCTGCTGGCGCTGGCAGTGCTGTGCCGGCCCGCCACCGAAGAACGCGTGCCCGCCTGGACCCGCTGGTACTGGGCATTTCTGGCGGTGCTGGCGGTGGTGTCGATCGCGCCGGCGTTCAGCTCCGGCAAGGTGTTCGACTGGCTCAGCGTCAATCGGCTGCTGCTGGTCGGCGACGTCGCGGTGGTGGCGGCGTTCGCGGCGCTGGCGCTGCGCGCCAACCGCTGGAAAGTGTTCGCGACGGTGGTGCTGGCGTTGTCGCTGGCGCGGCTGTATCCGCCCGACGACGGCCGGGTCGAGACGGTGCGCAGCTTCTTCGGCGTCCACAAGATCCAGGTGACGCCGAACGGCCAGTATCACGTGCTGATGCACGGCACCACGATCCACGGCGCCGAGAAGATGCTGAACGACGATGGAACGCCGGTGACCGGCCGGCCGGAGCCGATCACCTATTACGAGAAGGACGGCGGCATCGGGCAGGGGATCGCCGCGATCCGCGCCCGCAAGGCCGGGCCGCTCCGGGTCGCGGTGATCGGGCTCGGATCGGGTTCGCTGGCCTGCGCGTCGCAGCCCGGCGAAAGCTGGCGGTTCTTCGAGATCGACCAGTCGATGGTCGATACCGCCCGCGACCCGAAATACTTCACCTATGTCAGCAAATGTGCGCCCGAGCTGCAGCCGGTGATGGGCGACGCACGGCTGACCTTCGCCAACGAACCCGACGGCGCCTACGACCTGATCATCGTCGACGCGTATTCCTCCGACGCGATTCCGATTCACCTCGCGACCCGCGAGGCGATGGCGATCTACAAGTCGAAGCTGGCGCCGCAGGGCGCGGTGCTGATGCACGTCTCCAACCGGCATCTCGAACTGACCAGCGTCGTGGTCGGGATCGCCGCCGCCAACGGGATGCAGAGCTGGGCCTATTCCGACGACCCCGAGCGCAACGCCGAGTACGTCTTCGCCACCGCGGTGGTGATCTCGGCGCGCGCGCCCGAGGATGTCGGCGGCATCGCCACGTCGACCGACTGGACCCTGACCCCGCCGCGCCCGCATCAGCGGGTGTGGAGCGACAACTATTCCAACGTGCTCGGCGCGGTGTGGCGCCGGCTGCGCGACGGCGAGGAATAGCGGTCAAACGAAACGCGCGACCGCCGAGGCGGCCGCGCGTTGGGCAGGTTTGAAGCGCCAGCGCAGGTCTGTTTCTGTTGGAATCAGAATTGGCGCGCTGCGACGCTGACCACGGGCAAAACCTCATGGTGAGGAGGCGCGTAGCGCCGTCTCGAACCATGCGCCGCAAGCGATGCGTCGCCCCATCCTTCGAGACGCCCGGCTTCGCCGGGCTCCTCAGGATGAGGATTCAGTGCATCTCGAAAGGCTGTGTCGCGTCAATCAAATGGTGAACCGCTAGCGCTCAGTAGGCCGAGTAGCCGCCGTAATAGCCGCGGGGCTGGTAGAGGCGCCGCGGCTGGTAGGCCTGCGCCGCGTAGGTGTCGTCGTCGGAATATTGATACTGGTACTGCGGCTGATATTGCGGCTGCACGTAGCTGCGGCGATAGCCGGGAGGGGCCGGATAGCGGCGGCCGTCGTTGCCGTCGGCCGGATAGATGTAGCCGTCGTCGGCGATCTGCGGCGCCGCCACGCGCGGCCGCGCGCTCGGCACCAGTTCGACCGGTTCGCCGCTGCCGTCATAGGCCGGCGCCGGCGCGCTCCGTGCCGCCGCGGTGGCCGTCCGGTTGGCCGGCTGCCGCGCCAGCGCCACCCGGGACGAGCCGGTCAGCGTGACGGTGGTGTTGAGCACGCCGTCCTTCTCGACCAGCGCATACAGCGTCGAGGCGTTGGCGCGCGACAGGCGGACGCAGCCGTGCGACACCGGCACGCCGAGCTTGCCGGCGGCGTCGGTGCCGTGAATGGCGTGGCCTCGTTTGGTGAAGAAGATCGCGTGCGGCATCGGCGCGTCGTCGAATTCCTTGGAGTAGTGATCGGGCTCCATCCGGAAGGTCTGGAACGACCCGTTGGGCGTCTCGTGCGACGGGTTGCCGGTCGAGACCGGCCAGCGATAGCGCTCGACGTCATCGACCGCGACGGTCATCTGCTGATTGTCCTTGTCGACGGTGATGGCGATTTTCGCCTGGGCGATGCTGGACGTGGCGAGCAGGATCAAACCGGTGAGGGAAACGAGATACGAACGCATAGTGCCGGCCTCCTCGGCCCGATCCTTTGAACTGTCCACCCGCCCCGACGGTAATATGCACAGCGGACTTCGCCGTTTCCAGTGGCGCCCGCGTCGCAGGCGAAAATCCGCGGTCATCGTTAACTGGCCACCGCTCCGGGCGCGGCCAAGACCGAGTTGCGGCGAAATCAAGGTGAATGGAACCGAAACCGCCGCTGCGGGTTGTCCTGTCGCAAGTCTGCTCCGACGATCGATCGGGGGACAAATCCCGAAGGATGCACATCGATGAACACCAAAACCAAGACGCTCGCCATGCGCGCCGACCAAACGCCGATGAAGGCGATGCTGGCGGCTGCCGCGTTGGCTCTGGCGCTGCTGGCGATCCCGACCGCCGGCCACTCCCAAGGTATCGTGCGCGGCGCCCAGGAAGGCGCGCGCGAGGGCAACCGCGCGGCCGGGCCGGTGGGCGGCGTCGTCGGTGGTGCGATCGGCGCCGGTGTCGGTGGTGCGGTGGGTGCGGTCAACGGCGTACTCGGCCTGCCGAACCACGGGCCGCGCTACCATCGCGGTCATCGCTGCCGCGGTTACTACACCCGCAACGGCAATTTCCGCTGCTATCGCCGCTGACCGAGCGGCGCGATTGATGTGAGACGGGCGCGGCCATCGGGCCGCGCCTTTTTGCTGTCCGGCGGGAGATCGGCCCGCGCCTGGGGCGCGAGCGCCGCCGGGCTCAGGCTTTCAGCCGATAGCCGGTCTTGAAGATCCACCACACCACCGCCATGCACAGCAGCAGGAAGCCGAAGGTCGCGGCGACGCTGATGCCAATATCGACGTCGGCGATCTCGTAGAAGCTCCAGCGGAAGCCGGAGACGAGATAGACCACCGGATTGAACAGCGCGATGGTCTGCCAGATCGGCGGCAGCATCGAGATCGAATAGAAGCTGCCGCCGAGGAACGTCAGCGGCGTGATGATCAGCAGCGGCACGATCTGCAGCTTCTCGAAGCCGTCGGCCCAGATCCCGATGATGAAGCCGAGCAGGCTGAAGGCCACCGAGGTCAGCACCAGGAAGCTCAGCATCCACACCGGATGCGCGATCTTCAGCGGCACGAACAGGCCGGCGGTGGCGAGGATGATCAGGCCGAGGATGATCGACTTGGTCGCCGCCGCGCCGACATAGCCCAGCGCCACCTCCAGGAACGACACCGGCGCCGACAGGATCTCGTAGATCGTGCCGGTGAATTTCGGGAAGTAGATGCCGAACGAGGCGTTGGCGACGCTCTGCGTCAGCACGCTCAGCATGATCAGCCCGGGCACGATGAAGCTGCCGTAGCTGACGCCTTCGACCTGATCGATCCGCGAGCCGATCGCCGCGCCGAACACGATGAAATACAGCGAGGTCGACAGCACCGGCGAGACGATGCTCTGCATCAGCGTGCGCCACGCCCGCGCCATTTCGAACAGATAGATCGCCTTGACGGCCCGATGGTTCATGCTCACGCCCTCACCAGGCTGACGAAGATTTCTTCCAGCGACGACTGGCTGGTGTCGAGATCGCTGAAATGGATGCCGGCGGCGCGGACGTCGCCGAGCAGCGCGGTGATGCCGGTGTGCCCGGCGCGCGTGTCGTAGGTGTAGATCAGCCGAAGGCCGTCGTCGGACAGCGACAAATCGTAGGCGGCGAGTTGCGGCGGGATCGCGCCGAGCGGCTCGTCGAGATACAGCTTGAGCTGCTTCTGGCCGAGCTTGCGCATCAGCGCGGCCTTCTCCTCGACCAGGATCAGTTCGCCGTTGTTGATGACGCCGACCCGGTCGGCCATCTCCTCGGCTTCCTCGATGTAGTGCGTGGTCAGGATGATGGTGACGCCGGTCGCCTTCAGCGCCCGCACCACCTCCCACATCCCCTTGCGCAGCTCGACGTCGACGCCCGCGGTCGGCTCGTCGAGAAACAGGATCTGCGGTTCGTGCGACAGCGCCTTGGCGATCATCACCCGGCGCTTCATGCCACCGGACAGCGTCATGATCCGGCTGTCCTTGCGGTCCCACAGCGACAGGTCGCGCAGCACCTTCTCGATATGCGCCGGGTTCTTCGGCTTGCCGAACAGGCCGCGCGAGAAGCTCACCGTGTCCCACACCGACTCGAACGCGTCGGTGTGCAGTTCCTGCGGCACCAGCCCGATCATCTCGCGCGCGGCCCGATAGTCGTCGACGATGTCGTGGCCGGCGACGCTGACCTTGCCCTCGGTGGCGTTGACGAGGCCGCAGATCGTGCCGATCAGCGTGGTCTTGCCGGCGCCGTTGGGGCCGAGCAGCGCGAAGATCTCGCCGGCCATGATGTCGAGATTGACCCCGTTCAGCGCCTTGCGGCCGGTGCCATAGGTCTTGCCGAGATGGGAGACGGAAATGATCGGGGCCATGCGGGCTCGTGAACGTTGGGCGCAGGGGGAGAGCGGCGGAACGCCGCCGACGCGCGGGCGGCTTACATAAGGACGGCGGCGGACGGGCGCAACCGACAGGGGGAAGGGGCGGGAGGTTCGAGAAATCTGGGCAGCGGCTTGCCGGCACCGAACCTCACCGCGTCATTGCGAGGAGCGCAGCGACGAAGCAATCCATAAACCCCGTGCACTGCGCCCTGGATTGCTTCGCTTCGCTCGCAATGACGGGGAGAGGCCGGGTGATCACTCCGCCGCGTGGGCGCGGCTCGGCGTTTCGATCAGCGCGACGATGTAATTCTGGATGTCGTCGGCAACTTCGGGGTCGGCCTTCAGCTCAGTCAGTGTGCGCGGCTTCGGCAGCGGCCTGCCGTCCTGTTCGACCTGCTCGAGATACAGCGCCAGCGCCTCCGGCGCATTGCTCAGCGCCTCGTCGATGTCGTCGCCGGCAGAAACGCAGCCGGGCAGGTCCGGAAACCATACGCCGACCGCCACATCCGGCCCGGCGTCTTCGATGATGGCAATGTAGTGGGTCATGGCCGACCTCAATCCGGCTCCCAGCCTGCGCCCCTATAGATGGCACGGACCAAGCCTTTTCCCAAGTCCTTCTTGGGATGCGGCACGGTGACGATGTCCCGGCGTACAGGATGCTTGAAGACATGATGCGATCCGGTGATGCGGACGCAAGTCCAGCCTTCACGTTCGAGACGTCGGATAACATCGCGGCTGCTGGTCAACATCGAACGGACGTCAGGTAATCGATTCAAACTATAATGCCGTAGCCTATATCTTCCTCGCAAAATGAGCGAGGGTATTCTTCCGTTCCGCAGCCTCAAAGATGGTTTGCGAGCGGCCGCTATTCGGCCGCGTCGGCGTCAGCGGAGTACGCGATCAGCGCCACGATCGCGTCCTTGCTGGCGGCGACGAAGGCCGGATCCTTGTTCAGCTCGTCGATCGTGCGCGGCGGATTGAGCACGATGGCGCCGTCCGGATCCTCGGCCGCGAAAGCCAGAAGCTCGGCGGCTTCCTCCTCGGCTTCTTCGATCGTCTCGCCCGCGGTCACGACGCCGGGAATGTCGGGAAACGACACGCTGTAGCTGCCGTCGGAATCCTGGTGGATCAAGGCGACGTAGTGGACCATCGCGGCCTCTACACCCGCTGCACGAAGCTATCGACCACCTTCTTCTCGCCGGCCTTGTCGAAGGCGATGGTGAGTTTGTTGCCGTCGATCTTGGTCACCTGGCCGTAGCCGAATTTCTGGTGGAAGACGCGGTCGCTGACGGTGAAGTCAGATTCGGTGCCGGTGGATTTCGCCACCAGCTCGCCTTCGATGGTGAAAGGCGCGCGGCGGGGGCTGCCGCCGAACGGTGAGCCGCTGTCGCTGAAGCCGCCGCCGCGGCCGCCATTGCCGCCGCCGTTGCGGCCGCGCTGGGCCTGCGCCCGCTGCCAGCCCGGCGTCGAGTAGCTCGAGCCGAACGACTCGACGTTGTCGAAGCGCGACGGGCCGTAGCCGCTCATGCCGCCCCAGCCGGAGCCGCCCTTGGACTCGGTGATCTCGACATTGGCCTGCGGCAGTTCGTCCAGGAAGCGCGACGGGATCGTCGTGTTCCAGGTGCCGTGAATCCGGCGATTGGTGGCGAAGTACAATTTCGCCCGGCGCCTTGCGCGCGTGATGCCGACATGGGCGAGGCGGCGTTCTTCCTCGAGCCCGGCGCGGCCCTGATCGTCGAGCGCGCGCTGGTGCGGAAACAGGCCTTCCTCCCAGCCGGGCAGGAACACGGTTTCGAATTCCAGCCCCTTGGCGGAGTGCAGCGTCATCACGCTGACGGCGTCCTCGTCGGCGGCGCCGTCGCGGTCCATCACCAGCGAGATGTGTTCGAGAAAGCCCTGCAGGTTCTCGAACTCCTCCATCGAGCGGACGAGTTCCTTCAGGTTCTCCAGCCGACCGGCGGCGTCGGCGGAGCGGTCCTTCTGCCACATGTCGGTGTAGCCGCTCTCGTCGAGCACGATCTCGGCGAGCTCGGTGTGCGACAGCGCGTTGCGCTGCACCTGCCAGCGCTCGAAACTCTCCACCAACGCGCGCAGCGAGCTTCGCGCCTTGGGCTTCAGCTCGTCGGTCTCGACCACCAGCCGCGACGCTTCGAACAGCGGAATACGGCGCTTGCGCGCGTGGTCGTGCAGCAGTTGCACGGTGGCGTCGCCGAGGCCGCGCTTCGGCACGTTGACGATGCGCTCGAAGGCGAGATCGTCGGCCGGCGAATTGATCACCCGCAGATAGGCCAGCGCGTCGCGGATTTCGGCGCGCTCGTAGAACCGCGGCCCGCCGATCACCCGATAGGGCAGGCCGAGGGTGACGAAGCGGTCTTCGAATTCGCGCATCTGGAACGACGCGCGGACCAGGATCGCGATCTCGTTGAGCTTGTGGCCCTGACGCTGCAGCTGCTCGATCTCCTCGCCGATGCCGCGAGCCTCTTCCTCGGAATCCCACGCGCCGGTGACGGTGACCATCTCGCCGTCGACGTCCTCGGTGCGCAGCGTCTTGCCGAGCCGGCCTTCATTGTGGGCGATCAGATGCGAGGCGGCGGCGAGGATGTGGCCGGTCGAGCGATAGTTGCGTTCGAGGCGGATGACCTTGGCGCCGGGAAAATCGTGGTCGAAGCGCAGGATGTTGTCGACCTCGGCGCCGCGCCAGCCATAGATCGACTGATCGTCGTCGCCGACGCAGCAGATGTTCTTCGGTGGGGAGGATGTTGCCGGCACCTCGGCCTCGCCCTTCGAGACGCGCGGGCTTTGCCCGCGCTCCTCAGGGTGAGGGACTAAGTCAGTGCCTGCGTCGGCCACTGTCTCGGCACCCTCATCCTGAGGAGCCGCGCGGCGCGCGGCGTCTCGAAGGATGGGGGATGGGGACGACGGCGTCTGCGACAGCAGCCGCAGCCAGAGGTATTGTGCGACGTTCGTGTCCTGATACTCGTCGACCAGGATGAACTTGAAGCGGTTCTGATATTGCCGCAGCACGTCGGGGTGTTCGCGGAACAGCCGGATGTTTTCCAGCAAGAGATCGCCGAAATCGGCGGCGTTGAGCACCTTCAGGCGCTCCTGATAAGCGGCGTAGAGCTTGCCGCCGCGGCCGTTGCCGAAGCTGGCGGCTTCGCCGGCGGGGACCTGCGACGGCGTCAGGCCGCGGTTCTTCCAGCCATCGATCAGCCCGGCCAGCATCCGCGCCGGCCAGCGCTTGTCGTCGATATTGTCGGCGGCGAGCAACTGCTTCAGGAGGCGGATCTGGTCGTCGGTGTCGAGCACCGTGAAGTTCGAGGTGAGCTGCACCAGTTCGGCGTGATAGCGCAGGATGCGGCCGCCGATCGAGTGGAAGGTGCCGAGCCACGGCATGCCTTCGACCGCCTGGCCGAGCATCTGGCCGAGCCGCAGCTTCATCTCGCGCGCGGCCTTGTTGGTGAAGGTCACCGACAGGATCTCGGCGGGGCGGGCGCGGCCGGTGGAGAGGATGTGGGCGATCCGCGTCGTCAGCACCCGCGTCTTGCCGGTGCCTGCGCCGGCCAGCACCAGCACCGGGCCGTCGAGCGTCTCGACCGCCTCGCGCTGCTCCGGGTTGAGCCCGGACAGGTAGGCCGGCGCCGCAGCGGCGCGCGCCCGCGCGGCGATTCCGCCGGCGGCGGGCTGATAGCCGGAGAGGTCGAGATCGGCGCGCTTGTTCGGTTCAGTCATGCGAATCGTCTTTGCCCCACGATGGCACCGCGGGCCGGGGAAGGGGAGCCTTCATAGCAGGATTATCCGGCCATATAGGGGCTGCGGCCCCGCGGCGACAGGCTTTCCGGCGCATGGCCGCCGCGATGCTGCGCTTTTCCCGCAAAATCGTTCCGTGCCGCGCCAAAAATCAAGCGGCCGGCGGCGTCGGAACGCGCCGGAACTTTCGTTCCAGCGCCGGATTGTTGGCTCAGCCGGTGCGGCTGATCGCAGGCGCGCCGAATGTCAAGGGACATCCCGGTTGGAGATGTCCGAAGCAAACGGAGAGCATCTCATGCTGGGTTGGGTCGTTACTTTCCTCATCGTCGCGGTGGTCGCAGGTCTGCTCGGCTTCGGCGGCATCGCCGGCGCGTCGATCGAAATCGCCAAGATCATCTTCTTCATCGCGATCGTGCTGTTCCTGATCTCGGCCGTGGTCGGCCTGGTGCGCGGCCGCAGCCGGGTCTAGCCGGAAGCCAACTAACTGCGCTTCGAGGGCATCGCGACGCTGCGTCCGATGCCCTCGGGCTTCGGCACCGCGCGATGCGCGTCGACGATACGGTCGACCCGGGCGCGAATGTCCGCCGGAAACGGCGCCACCTTGCGCGAACTCATGTCGACATGCATCGACATGTTTTCGGAGGTCGCAGACAGCCAGCCCTCTTCGGCGTGGCGCAGCTCCTCGAAGGTGTGGATCCGCTTCTCATCGGCGGCGATCAGATAGACGTGCACCTCCACGGGATCGCCGAGATGCACCTCGCGCAGATAGCGGACGTGGCATTCCGCCGTGAAGGTCGAGCCGCCGCGGGTCTTCAGATAGTCCGGGCCGATCCCGAGTTCGAGCCACATCTGGTCGATCGCACGGTCGAACAACACGTTGTAATAAGCCATGTTCAGATGGCCGTTGTAGTCGATCCAGGCCGGTTCGATCTGCATCACCGTGGTGACGAACGGCGCGGCAATGCCGCTGGCGTCGACATTGCGATCTACTTCCAAAGTCAATCCTGCCTCCCTTGACCCCTCCGGTATCCTTTGCCACGGTCGCCCGCGAGCCGGAGGATTTTTATCGTGGGTCTGACCATCACCAACATTCCGCCGCGCGCGGAGCCGCAAGCTGTGGCCGGCGCCATTGAAGCGCTCGCGGCGCGGTTCGGCAACCGTCTCGTCACCTCGCTCGCCGTGCGCGAACAGCACGGTCACACCACGACCTGGCTGCCGAACCAGCCGCCGGACGCGGTGGTGATGGCGCAGGAGACGGCGGACATTCAGGACGTGGTGCGCATTTGTGCCAAATACCGCGTGCCGGTGATCGCGTTCGGCACCGGCACCTCGCTGGAGGGCCACGTCAACGCTCCGGCCGGCGGCATTTCGATCGACCTGCGCGACATGAACAAGATCCTCAGCGTGCACGCCGAGGACCTCGACTGCGTCATCCAGCCCGGCGTCACCCGCAAGGCGCTGAACGAGAATCTGCGCGACCAGGGCCTGTTCTTCCCGATCGACCCCGGCGCCGACGCCTCGATCGGCGGCATGGCGGCGACCCGCGCCTCCGGCACCAATGCGGTCCGCTACGGCACCATGCGCGACAACGTGCTGGCGCTGAAGGTGGTGCGCGGCGACGGCGAGATCATCACCACCGGCACACGGGCGAAGAAGTCCTCGGCCGGCTACGACCTGACCCACCTGTTCGTCGGCAGCGAGGGCACGCTCGGCATCATTTCCGAACTGACCATCAAGCTGCGCGGCATCCCCGAGGTGATCGCGGCGGCGTCGTGCTCGTTCCCGTCGGTCACCGACGCCTGCCAGGCGGTGATCCTGGCGATCCAGACCGGCATCCCGCTGGCGCGGATCGAGCTGCTCAGCGAATCCCAGGTCAAGGCGGTCAACGCCTATTCCAAGCTGACGCTGGCGGAGACGCCGCTGCTGCTGCTGGAATTTCACGGCAGCGAGGTCGAGGTCGGCGAGCAGTCGAAGAATTTCGGCGCCATCGCCAAGGATTGCGGCGGCGGCGAGTTCACCTGGACGACCCGTCCGGAGGATCGCAACAGGCTGTGGCAGGCAAGGCACGACGCCTATTGGTCGGTGCGGGCGCTGCGGCCCGGCGACGGGGTGGGCGTGGTCGCCACCGACGTCTGCGTGCCGATCTCGCGGCTGGCCGATTGCGTCGCCGAGACCGAGCAGGACATGCTGCGGCTCGGGCTGCTGGCGCCGATCGTCGGCCATGTCGGCGACGGCAACTTCCATTGCTCGCTGCTGTGCGACGTCAACGATTCCGACGAACTGGCGCGCGCCGACGAGTTCATGCACCGGCTTGTCGAGCGCGCGCAGGCGATGGACGGCACCTGCACCGGCGAGCACGGCATCGGCCAGGGCAAGCAGAAATATCTGCAGGCCGAGCTCGGCGTCGAGGCGTTGCAGGCGATGCGTGCGATCAAACAGGCGCTTGATCCGCAGAACATCTTCAATCCCGGCAAGATCCTGCCGCAAGCGCTTTGAAGATCTGAGATTTCCGTCGTACGCTGAGGTGCGGCGTAAATTGCTGTGAGTTCGCCATCTTTCGTTGTTATGCGTTGAAAAGACGGAGCTATTGATCGTTGGCCGGGACGGCTGATCGCCCGAGGGGACATCACGTTGCAGACCACCTTGCTCGGCCTGGCCATTGCGCTGATTCTGGCGCTGCTTGCCGCCCTGGTGGGGCCGTTCGTGATCGACTGGAATCAGTTCCGCGATCAGTTCGAAGCCGAGGCGACGCGGCTGGCCGGCGCGCCGGTCCGGGTCGCCGGGCCGCTCGACGCGCGGCTGCTGCCGACCCCGACGCTGCGGCTGCGCGACGTCACCATCGGCGGCGCCAACGATCCCGGCCGCATCCGCGCCGCCAAGCTCGACGTCGAATTCAGCCTCGGCGCGCTGATGCGCGGCGAGTGGCGCGCCGACGAACTCTCGGTCAACGGCTTCGCGCTCGACCTCGGACTCGACGCCAACGGCCGGCTCGACTGGCCGGCCTCCGGCCTGTCCGATCTCGCGGCGCTGTCGATCGACCGGCTCAATCTGACCGGGCGGATCGCGCTGCACGACGCCGCCAGCCGCTCCACCATCGAACTCAGCGACATCGCCTTCGCCGGCGATTTGCGCGCGCAGGGGGCCTCGCTGCGCGGCGATGGCAATTTCCTGATGCGCGGCACGCGCTATCCGTTCCGGCTGTCGGCCGGCCGCGCGGCCAATACCGACGGCACGCGGCTGCATCTCACGGTCGATCAGGCGGGGCGCGGCGTGTCCGCCGATCTCGACGGCGTGCTGGCGTTCGCCGGCCGCTCGCCGCGGTTCGACGGCACCGCGGTGCTGTCCGCGGCCGCCGTGGCGGATGGTTCGCGCACGCCGTGGCGGGTGTCGGCCAAGGTGAAGGCCGATCCGGCGCTGGCGGCGCTGGATCAGCTCGACGTGTCGTGGGGCGCCGAAGAGCGGGCGCTGAAGCTCGCCGGCGCCGGCGATGTCCGGTTCGGCGCGTCGCCCTTGCTGACGGCGAAGCTGTCGGCGCGCCAGCTCGACGGCGACAGGCTGCTGGCCAAGGACGGCGACGGGTCCGAGGTCTGGCTGCCGCAATTGCGCGAGCGCATCGGCGGCGTGCCGCAGCCGCCGCTGCCGATGCGGATCGGGCTCGACGCCGAGCAGCTCACGCTCGGCGGCCGGCCGCTGACCGAGATTTCGGCGGAGCTGCGCTCGGACGGCGAGGTGTGGCGGATCGACCGGCTGGCGCTGCGGGCGCCCGGTGGGTCGCGGCTGGCGCTGACCGGCGCCCAGCCGGCGGGCGCGGCGGACCGCTTCAAGGGCGCGCTGACGATCGAATCCGCCGATCCCGATCTGCTCACCGCGTGGCTGCAGGGCCGGCCGCCGAGCGTCGGCAGCCTGGCGAAGCCGCTGCGGGTGCAGGGCAGCGTCGCCGCCGCTGCCGACAGCGTCACGGTCGATCCGCTCACCATCGAGGCCGACGGCGGCACGCTGCGCGGCCGCGTCGTCAGCAGCCGGACCGCCGATCGCGGCGGGCGCATCGAGGCGGTGCTGACAGGCGACCGCGTCGATCTCGATGCCGCGACGGAGCTGTGGAGCTCGCTCGCCGGGCCGCGCGACTCCTGGCCGGAGCAGGCCAGCGTCTCGCTCGACCTCGGCGAAGCCAAATCCGGCGGCCAGACCTGGCGCCCGCTGCGGACGCGGTTCGGCTATGGACCGGGCACCGTGTCGCTCGACCAGCTCGAGGCCAGAAGCGCCAGCGGCGTCACGCTGCAGGGCGACGGCGCGCTCGACCGCGGCACCGCCACCGGCAGGCTCAATCTCGCCGCGCTGGCGCCGTCGCTGCGGCCGCTCGCTGATGCGCTCGATCCGCTGGCGCCGACCATCGCCGCGCGGCTGAAAGCGATCGGCGACGGGCCCGGCGCGGCGCGGGTGTCGCTCGCGCTGACGCTGGCCGCCGACAAGGCCAAGGCCGGGCAGGTCAACGCCGGCGCCGTGGTGCAGATCGACAGCCCGCAGCTCGAAGGCCGCGTGACGCTGAAGGCGACGCCGCAGGGCGCCGACATCGGCGACCTCAAGGCCGATCTGCTCAGCCGCAGCGACGTCGGCCTGGACGGCAGATTGTCGGCCGGGCGCGGCGCATCGTTGCTGACTTTGCTCGGGCTCGAGCGGGCGCTCGCCGCCGGCGAGGGCGGCGGCACGATCGAGGCCTCGGCGAGCGGAGCCTGGGGCGCGCCGCTGAAGGTGAAGGGGCGGCTGAACGGCGGCGCCTTCGATATCGAGGCCGACGGCCGGGTCGAGCCGTGGGCGGAGGAGCCCAAGGCGACGCTGTCGCTGAACGCGCGCCGGGTCGACCTGGCGCCGCTGCTCGACCTCGCCGGGCCGGGTGCGGATGCGGCCCGGATCAGCGCCACCACCCGGCTCGCGATCGCTGGGCGGCAATGGAGTTTCAACGAGATCGACGCCGGGCTCGGCGGTGCGCGGCTGCGCGGGCGGCTGGCGCTGACGCTCGGCGACGAGATCGCCGTGGACGGCGAAGCCGGGCTCGATACGCTGGCGGTCGGGCCGGCGCTGCAACTGGCGCTCGGCGTCACCGGCCAGGATGCAGCGGAGCCGCTCGGCCGCGGCCTGCTGCGCGGCTGGCGTGGCAAACTGTCGTTTCAGGCGCTACGCGCGTCGTTGCCGGGCGGCTCCGAATTGCAGCCGTTCGGCGGCGTGCTGCGCCATGACGGCCGAACGCTGACACTGGATGCCAAAGGCAAGCTCGGCGGCGGTGACGCCAAGGTGGTGCTGCACGCCAAGCCGGGCGATGCCGGCGTCGCGCTCGACGCCAATGTCGCGCTGGCGGGCGCCGATGCGAAGGCGCTGCGGTTCGGCGAACAGGCGATGCCGGCGGCGAAGGCTTCGCTGCAGATGACGCTCGACAGCGTCGGCCGCAGCGCCTCGGCGCTGAGCGGGGCGCTGGCGGGCGGAGGCACGCTGACGCTGGAGCGGGCGCAGCTTCCGGGGCTGGATCCGAAGGCGTTCGAGGTCGCGCTGCGCGCCGGCGAATCGGCCAAGCCGATCGACGATACGAGCCTCGCGAAGATGATCGAGCCGGTGCTCGCGGGCGGCACGCTGGCGGTGGACAGCGCGCAGTTTCCGATCAGCCTGGCGGACGGGCGGCTGCGAGTCGCGGCGACGACGCTGACCGCGAAGGGGGCCCGTGCGGTGCTGTCCGGCGGCTACGACATTCCGGCCGGGCAGGCCGACCTCCGTGTCACGCTGGCGCTGGCCGGAACGGGGCCGGAGCAGCCGCCCGAAATCCGGATCTTCGCCGCCGGGCCGCCGGATCGGCTGACCCGCAATGTCGATCTGTCGGCGCTGTCGTCCTGGCTGACGGTGAAGCGGATCGATCGCGAGACCCGGAAGCTTCAGAGCCTGGAGCAGGAGGCGAAGCCGCCGGTGCTGCCGGCCGCAAGGACCGACGCGCCATCGGCGGGCGCGCCTGGCCCGTCCGCGGCAACGCCGGACGCTGCCGCGCCGCCGTCGGTGGAAACGCCAAAGCCGGGAAATGCCGCCGTTGCGCCGCGACAGGGGACGCCGGATGCCGTGCGGGCCGCACCGCCGGCAACCGCACCGGTGATTCCGCAGACCGTGGCACCGCAGACCCCGGCGCCGCAAGCCGCTTCGCCGCCAGTCGCCGCGCCGGCGCCGCTGCCGGACGCAGATCCGCGCCGCGCACCTGCGCCGAAGCCGCGGGTGTCGACGCCGAAACCTGCGCCGGCCCAGCCTGCGCCCCAGGTGCTGAACAGCGCAGCCCCGAGCGCTCGCGAAGCAGCACCTGCCGCTCGCGAGCACGTCGCGCCACTGCCACCGCCTGTGGAAATCAAGCCTGCGCCGGGCGATGCGCGACCGTCTCGGCCGCGCCCACCGTTAGTTCTCACGCCCCCGAACAACTCGCGGGCGGCCTACTAATCAGCGCACCGATCAGCAGTGCTGATCAGTGCGCCACGAGGCTGCTATCAGCCTTGGTCTCGACCGCCGCCTGAGTCGGCTGCGGCTGCTGCATCGCGCGGCTGCGGAAGTAATCCAGCACGAACAGGCGGATCGCCGACGACAGGTTGCCCTGCTGACGATTGCCGTCGATCTCACCGACGAGCTCGGACAAGGTCATGTCCCGCACGCCGGAGATTTCCTTCATGCCGTTCCAGAAAGCTTCTTCGAGGCTGACACTGGTCTTGTGGCCCGCGACCACGATCGACCGTTTGACGACCGGCGATTTCATGACGCGTCCTCGCCACCGATTGCATGTTGATCGAGCAGTTCATTGGCGCGGCTGACCCGATGCTCGTCCACTGCGCGCTGCGATTTGGTTCTGCCAAATCGGGCGCGGTTGACGTCGGCGAGCTTCGCGGCTGCTTCCCGCTCCGCTCGTTTCTTGAAACGTTTCAAATTGACCACATCCACCATAACGGGCACCCATTATCGACTAAATCGGCAACGGGCGTCGCTTAAGGGCCGGGCACGAATGCACGAAGCCATAGGCGGCTCGATCACCATCAAGAATACAGTCCTTACCGCTGCAGGTTGCTGTGAAATCTGCTCCGCCAAGGCGGAATAAAATTACCAAACCGCAACACTGCGAGATCAAGTTGATCAATCCGGGCGAGCAAGGGATATGATTTACATCAATTTCCCAAATGGCATTTTTTCGACCACCTGCACGCCGACCTCGGTTCAGCCCGGATGCGTCATATTGTCCGGACGCACCAGCCGGTCGAACTCCGCCTCGGTGACCAGACCGAGCCGCAGCGCTTCCTGCTTCAGGGTGGTGCCGCGCTGATGCGCTGATTTGGCGATCTTGGCGGCGTTGTCGTAGCCGATGCTCGGCGCCAGCGCGGTCACCAGCATCAGCGAGCGCTGCATCAATTCGCCGATCCGGGTCTCGTCGGCGCGGATGCCGTCGACACAGTTGGTGGTGAACGAGCGCGCGGCGTCGGCCAGCAATCCGATCGACTGCAGCATCGCCTGCGCCATCACCGGCTTGTAGACGTTGAGTTCGAAATGGCCCTGGCTGCCGGCGACGGTGATCGTCGTCTGATTGCCGAACACCTGGCAGCACACCATGGTCAGCGCTTCGCACTGCGTCGGGTTGACCTTGCCGGGCATGATCGACGACCCCGGCTCGTTCTCCGGCAGGATCAGTTCGCCGAGGCCCGAGCGCGGCCCGGAGCCGAGCAGCCGGATGTCGTTGGCGATCTTGAACAGCGCGGTGGCGGCCGAATTGATCGCGCCGTGGACCGAGACGTAGGCGTCATTGCCGGCCAGCGCCTCGAACTTGTTCGGCGCGGTGACGAACGGCAGCTTGGTCAGCGCCGCGGCGCGCTTGGCGAACGCCTTGGCGAATTTCGGATGGGTGTTGAGGCCGGTCCCGACCGCGGTGCCGCCCTGCGCCAGCGGATACAGCTCCTTCACCGCGAGCTTCAGCCGGGCGAGGCTGCTGCCGACTTGCGCCGCGTAGCCGGAGAATTCCTGGCCGAGCGTCAGCGGCGTCGCATCCTGGGTGTGGGTGCGGCCGATCTTGACGATCCTGGCGAACGCCTTTTCCTTCTTGCGCAGCGCGTCATGCAGCGTCGTCAGTCCCGGGATCAGGTCGGCGACGATCGCCTGCGCGGCGGCGATGTGCATCGCGGTCGGGAACGAGTCGTTGGACGACTGGCTCATGTTGACGTGATCGTTGGGATGCACCGGCTTCTTGGCGCCGCGCTCGCCGCCGAGCAGTTCGTTGGCGCGGTTGGCGATCACCTCGTTGAGGTTCATGTTGGTCTGGGTGCCGGAGCCGGTCTGCCACACCACCAGCGGGAAGTGATCGTCGAGCTTGCCGTCGATCACTTCGCGCGCCGCGCGGACGATCGCGCCGGCGCGGCGCTGGTCGAGCAGGCCGAGCTCGCGATTGGTCTCGGCGGCGGCGAGCTTGACGATGCCGAGCGCGTGCACGAGGCCGATCGGCATCCGCTCCCGGCCGATCTTGAAGTTCTGCCGCGACCGTTCGGTCTGCGCGCCCCAATAGCGGTCGGCGGCGACCTCGATCGGGCCGAAACTGTCGGTCTCGCTGCGGGTGGCGCCGGGCTTCGCGGCGGCGGGTTTGCGGGCCATGGCGGTCGTCCTGTCGGTCGGCGGTGGAGAATCGGACACGCGTCCGCGGGCCGCGCTGCCGACGGATCGATCGCGCGGGGGCGCGCGGGCGCTATTTCTTGCGGAAGCGATCGAGCCGGACCACCTCGGCGCCTTCGGACTTCACCGATTCGTCGGCGGCGACTTCGGCCGGGCCGGGTTCGGTGGCCGCGGGCAGGGCCGGGCTCGGCGCAGGTGCGGGCGATTCCGCAGCGGCGGTTTCGCCGGCGTCCGCGGCGCCGTCATTGGCCTCGAATTGCAGGCCGAACTGCACCGACGGATCGAAGAAGCTCTTGATCGCCGAGAACGGCACCACCAGCCGCTCAGGGATGCCGCCGAACGACAGCCCGACCTCGAAGCGATCCTCGGTCACCACCAGATCCCAGAACTGGTGCTGCAGGATCACGGTCATCTCTTCCGGATATTGCGCCAGCAGCCGCGGCGACAGCTTCACGCCGTCGGCCCGGGACAGGAAGGTGATGAAGAAGTGGTGCTCGCCGGGCAGGCCGTGCTGAGCGACGTCGGTCAGGACATGGCGCAGCACGCCGCGCAGGGCCTCCCGCGCGAGGACGTCGTATCGGATGTGATCGGTGGCCATGACTTGTCCTGTATCCGCCTTCGGATGCTTCAACGCCGATCGGTTCCGGCGCCGGGGCCCGACTCGCGCCATACCGGCGGATCGTAGCCCGGCAGCGGCCCGGGGTCAGCATGCATCGCAGCTTAATATTGTGCGGCCCTGCGCCGGCGGAAGGGGCATCGGGTCGCGAAAGGGGAGCGAGACGGAAGAACAAAAGGAAAGTGGAGGCTTCTGTTGCCAGGTGCCTCCGAACCCCGCCTAACGGAGCTTAACCCGTTAGGACTTTAGACTTGGTCTTTCAAACTGCGTTACGCAGCCTGAGCAACCGGAGCATAGTTGTCGTTGGCAACTATTGCATAGCCCGATAACGGCGGAACAATACCGGGAAAAAGCAAGCCCTTTACGCCCTCGTCGATCCTGTTTCGCCCCCGCCGAAACCCGCTGTCACAGCTTGAAAATGACGGGCTTTGGTGGAGGCGCCGGGTACTGCCCCCGGGTCCGAATGGTTTATTACGACGGCCATTTATTTCCATAGTCGGGTTGCCCCGACGCTCCCAATATAGGGGGCAATGACGGGGGGCGGAAGGGCAATCGCCGGCGAAACCTTGGTTATCCTGTCGCTCGGCCGGTCCGGAAACCGCCGCCGGCAAAAATGCCGGTGGTCGGTCGCGGGCCGCCGTTCTACAGCTTCGCCATGGCTCGCGACCCCTCCGCCGCCCTTGCAGACGACGATGCTCCGCCGGCTCCGCGGCCGGAACTCGGCGAGCTGTTCATCGCCTTCGCCAAGATGTCGCTCGCCGGATTCGGCGGGGTGCTGGTGTGGGCGCGGCGCGGGATCGTCGAGAAGCATCGCTGGATGACGGCCGACGAGTTCAACGAAACCTTCGCGCTGTGCCACTTCCTGCCGGGGCCCAACATCGTCAATCTCTCGGTCGTGTTCGGTTCCCGCTTCCGCGGCATTCCCGGCGCGCTCGCGGCGTTCACCGGCCTGCTGGCGCCGCCGGTGCTGATCGTCACCGCGCTCGCGGCGCTGTACGCGCATTACGGCGAAATCGATGCGCTGCGCCGCACCCTGGCCGGCGTCGCCAGCGTCGCGATCGGGCTGCTGTTTGCGGTCAGTTTCAAGATGCTGCTGCCGCTGCTGCGCAAGCGTGATCCGCTGGCGATCGCGCTGCTGATCGCGGTGTTCGTCGCGATCGGCGTGTTGCGGCTGCCGCTCCCGATGGTGCTGTCGGTCATGGTCCCGCTCAGCATGGTGTCGACCTATCTGATGCGGCGGCGCGCATCATGAGCAGCGGCGACACCTCGCTGGGATCGCTGGCGGCCACATTCGGCCTGATGTCGCTGTTCGCGATCGGCGGCGCCAACGCCGCGGTGCCGGAGATTCACCGCGTCGTCGTCGATGTGCATCACTGGCTCACCGACCGGCAGTTCGCCGATGCCTACGCCATCGCGCAATTGTCGCCGGGCCCCAACGTGCTGATCGTGACGCTGATCGGCTATCAGGTCGCGGGCGTGCTCGGCGCGATGGTCGCGACGCTGTCGATGTGCGGGCCGACCGCGGCGCTGGCTTACGTCGTGAGCCGGGTGCTCGGCCGCTCCAGCCATTCGCCGTGGCCGGCGATCATCCAGGCGGCGCTGGTGCCGCTGTCGATCGGCCTGATGACCGCGAGCGGGCTGGTGCTGGCGATCACGTCCGATCGCACGCTCGGCGCCGCGCTCCTCACCGCGCTCGTCGCCGTGCTCGCGGGAGCGACGCGTCTCAACCCGCTTTGGCTGTTGATCGCCGGCGGCGTGCTCGGTTTCGCTGGCGTTGTGTGACGAAAATGGGTAGGCAGGACCTCAACGCCGCCGAGTAAAAATGGGCGACGAGCCCGGAAACGGGGAGGGAACGATGACTGACGCGCCGAGCCGGCTCTCGGAGAAATCCGTCTTTCCAAAATGGATTCGCGGGCCGCAGGATTTCATCGGCGGTCTGGCGCTCGTGGCCGTGGGGGCCTTCGCGCTGTGGGCGTCGAGCGATCTTCAGGGCATGCAAGGCTTCTCGTTCGGCGCGGGCACCGCGCCGCGGATCTTCGCCGTGCTGTTGCTGGTGCTCGGCGCCGTGCTCGCGATCACCGCGGTGCTCGTCGACGGCGAGCCGATGGCGAAGTTTCACTGGCGCGGTCCTTTGTTCGTCAGCCTCGCCATCCTGTGCTTTGCCGTCTCGATCCGCCCGCTCGGCCTGATCGTCTCCGCTTTCGCGAGCTTCCTGATCGCCGCGCTCGGCACCCCCGAAACACGCTGGAAGGAAACCATCATCGTCGCCACGGCGCTGACGACCGCCTGCAGCCTGCTGTTTCCCTATGCGCTGGGGCTGCCGATTCCGCTGTACCCGTCCTTCCTGATCCGGTGAGCGTGCGCAATGCTTGATCTGTTTTCCAATCTTGCGCTCGGCTTCCAGGTCGCGGCGTCGCCCGTCAATCTCGGCCTCTGCCTGATCGGCGCGCTGGTCGGCACGCTGGTCGGCGTGCTGCCGGGCATCGGCACCATCGCCACGGTGGCGATGCTGCTGCCGATCACCTTCGGTCTGCCGCCGGTCGGCGCGCTGATCATGCTGGCCGGCATCTACTACGGCGCGCAATATGGCGGCTCGACCACCTCGATCCTGGTCAACATTCCCGGCGAGGCCGGATCGGTGGTGACGGCGCTCGACGGCTTCCAGATGGCGAAGCAGGGCCGCGCCGGCCCGGCGCTGGCGATCGCCGCGATCGGGTCGTTCTTCGCCGGTTGCGCCGCCACCGTGCTGATCGCGGTGCTCGGCGCGCCGCTGACCAAGCTGGCGCTGGCGTTCGGTCCGGCCGAATATTTCTCGCTGATGGTGCTCGGCCTGATCTTCGCGGTGGTGCTGGCCAAGGGCTCGGTGCTGAAGGCGATCGCGATGATCGTGTTCGGCCTGTTGCTGTCGATGGTCGGCTCCGACATCGAGACCGGGGCGTCGCGGATGACCTTCGGCATTCCCGAACTGGCCGACGGTCTAGGCTTCGCCACGGTGGCGATGGGCGTGTTCGGCTTCGCCGAGATCATCCGCAATCTCGACACCGGCGCGGAGTCCGACCGCCAGCTGGTGCAACAGAAGATCACCGGCCTGATGCCGACCCGCAAGGACCTGAGGGATTCGGCGCCGGCGATCGCGCGCGGCACGGTGCTCGGCTCGATCCTCGGCATCCTTCCGGGCGGCGGCGCGGTGATCGCGTCGTTTGCCGCCTACACGCTCGAGAAGAAGATCTCGCGCGACCCCAAGCGGTTCGGCCGTGGTGCGATCGAAGGCGTGGCGGCGCCAGAAAGCGCCAACAACGCCGCCGCGCAGACCTCGTTCATCCCGCTGCTCACCCTCGGCATTCCGCCGAACGCGGTGATGGCGCTGATGGTCGGCGCGATGACCATCCACGGCATCGTGCCGGGACCGCAGGTGATGCAGAAGCAGCCCGAACTGGTGTGGGGCATGATCGCCTCGATGTGGATCGGCAATCTGATGCTGCTGATCATCAACCTGCCGCTAGTCGGAATCTGGGTGCGGTTGCTGCGCGTGCCTTACCGGCTGCTGTTTCCGGCGATCGTGGTGTTCTGCGCGATCGGAATCTATTCGGTGAACAACGCGCCGATGGATGTCGTGCTGGCTGGTGTGTTCGGCCTGGTCGGTTACTGGCTGGTCAAGCACGATTTCGAGCCGGCGCCGCTGCTGCTCGGCATGGTGCTGGGGCCGCTGATGGAAGAGAATCTGCGCCGCGCGCTGCTGATCTCGCGCGGCGACGCCACGGTGTTCGTCACCCGGCCGCTGTCGGCGACGCTGCTCGCCATCGCCGCGGGGCTGTTGATCCTGGCGGTGCTGCCGTCGCTGCGGCGCAAGCGCGACGAAGTGTTCGTCGAATCCGAGAGCTAGGGCGGCTGCGGTTCTGATCGTTCAGGACCGGAGGTCTCGATTGATCGAACGTCGGCATCACGCGGTCCGGAACCCGCGTGATGCCGGGGTGTGTGCCGGACGGGCTGCGGCGATACGCCACTCTGGCCGACTGTTAGTTGTTGCGCTGTTGTCGAACTCAATAACATCCGCAGGGTCAGGAGAAGTCACCCCATGAATTTGTTTGTCCGACTGCTGAGGCTCGGCCGTTTCACGCTCGCGGCAGGCGCTGCGCTTCTGACGCCGGCGTTGGCGGCGGACTATCCGACGCGCACGATCACCATGATCGTGCCGTTCGCGGCCGGTGGCCCGACCGACGTGATCGCGCGGATCGTCGCTCAGCACATGTCGACGACTCTCGGCCAGGCGATCGTGATCGAGAACGTCGTCGGTGCCGGCGGCACCACCGCCACGACCCGCGCGGCGCGCGCGACCCCGGACGGCTACACGCTGATCACCGGCCATATGGGCACGCATGCCGCCGCGGTTCCGCTGTATCCCAAGCTCGCCTATCATCCGACCAAGGATTTCGAGCCGGTGTCGCTGCTCGCCGGCACGCCGATCCTGATCCTGGCGCGCAGCGATTTCCCGGCGAAGGACCTGCGCGAGTTCGTCACTTACGTGAAGGCCAGCGGAGACAAGCTGAACCAGGCGCATGCCGGCGTCGGATCGGTCTCTCACGTGTCGTGTCAGCTGTTGAAATCGGTGCTCGACATCAAGCCGACCGGCGTGCCGTTCAACGGCACCGGCCCGGCGATGAACGCGCTGGTCGGCAAGCAGGTTGACTTCATGTGCGACCAGATCGTCAACGCGGTGCCCCAGATCAACGGCGGCACGATCAAGGCCTATGCGATCGCAACCCCCGATCGCAATGCGTCGCAGCCGGATCTTCCGACCACCACCGAAGGCGGCCTCCCGGCGTTCAAGGCGCAGGCCTGGAACGCGATCTTCGCGCCCAAGGGAACGCCGGCGCCGATCGTGGCGACATTGAACGCGGCGGCGGTGAAGGCGCTCGACGACCCCGGCGTCCGCAAGCGGCTGCTCGATCTCGGCAGCGTGATCCCGGAGCCGGCGGAGCGCACGCCGGAGGCGCTCGGCAAGCTGGTGGAAGCCGAGATCGCCAAATGGACCCCGGTGCTGCGGGACGCCGCCGCGAACTGAGCCGAACGGGCGCGGCGATCGGCGCGAGGCGATAGCCGACCGCCGCCGCACCTGCCGGCAAGGCGAGGGCACTGTGGATCCGGATCAGGCACGGCGACGTCCTGGTCCGATCCGCGGGATGAGCAAGCTGCGCCCTGCGCAGCCGCGCCCTGCGTGGTGAATTGTATGGACATTGTTCGGTCGGGTTGATTTGCTCCCGATCTTTCCTGATTGGCGCTCTATTGCCGGAGACGCAAGAATGCTTTTCGCCGCGCGCGCGACCGCGTTCCTACGCGTCGCCGCTGTCATCGGTTTTGCCTGCGCAATGTTGGTGCTGCTTCCGGCCTCGCACGTGGTCGGTCAGGGCCAGGCCGGCTACCCGTCGCGGCCGATCACGCTGATCGTGCCGTTCGCCAAAGGCGGGCCGACCGACACCGTGGCGCGGATCGTCTCCGTCGAAATGGCGAAAACGCTGGGCCAGCCGATCGTCATCGAGAACGTGGTCGGGGCGGGTGGGACGCTGGCGACCCGGCGCGTGGCCCAGGCCGCGCCCGACGGCTACACGCTGATGGTGGGCCACATGGGCACCCATGCGGCGGCGGTCGCGCTGTATCCCAAACTCGGCTACCGCCCGGATACGGATTTCGCGCCGATCGCGCTGCTGACCAAGATGCCGATGCTGTTGCTGGCCCGCCGCGAGTTCCCGGCGAGCGATTTCACCGAGTTCGTCGCTTACGTCCGCGGCCACACCCACGTGCTCAATATGGCACATGCCGGAGTCGGATCGGTATCCTATGCTTCGTGCATGTTGCTGAACCATCTGCTCGGGATCGATCCCACCGGCGTTCCGTTCAACGGGACCGCACCGGCGATGGATGCCCTGGTGGCAGGAGAGGTCGACTACATGTGCGACCAGATCGTCAACGCGGTGCTGCCGCTGCGCACCAACGTGGTCAGGGCCTATGTCATCGCCAGCTCCGACCGCGATGCGGCGGTGCCGACGGTACCGACCGCCGCCGAGGCCGGCCTGCCGGCCTTTCAGGTCGAAGCCTGGAACGCGCTGTTCGCGCCCAAGGGCACCCCCGCGCCGATCGTCGAGGCCCTGAACGCGGCGGTGGTCCGGGCGCTGGATCAGCCCGATGTCCGCGGCCCCCTGATCGGCCTCGGCGGCGTCGTTCCGCCGGCCGATCAGCGCACGCCGCAGGCGCTGGCGGCGCTGGTGGCGACCGAGTTGCAGAGATGGGGACAGGTGCTGAAGCGCTCGCACAACTGACGAATCGGTTGATGGTTGCGGGTCGGCGCCGATCAAGCCTTGTGGTTTCGACCCGCAGGGGTATTTTCGGCATCACATCCGACGATCCGCCGCCTTGTCCGGTGGCCGCACCCGGCGGCCGCGACGCCGGCGCCATCGCGAGCACCGCCGACCGATGATCCAGTACCACGATCTGCTCGAACGCATCCTCAGCGACGGCGCCGAGAAGCACGACCGCACCGGCACCGGCACGCTGTCGGTGTTCGGCCATCAGATGCGGTTCAATCTCGCCGCCGGCTTTCCGATGCTGACCACCAAGCGGCTGCCGCTGAAAGCCATCGTGCACGAACTGCTGTGGTTCCTGCAGGGCGACACCAACATCAAATATCTGCGCGACCACGGCGTCACGATCTGGGACGAATGGGCCGACGCCAATGGCGATCTCGGCCCGGTCTACGGCGCGCAATGGCGCTCCTGGCCGACCGCCGACGGCGGCTCGATCGATCAGATCGGCAATGTCGTCGAGATGATCAGGCGCAACCCGGATTCGCGGCGGCTGATCGTCACCGCGTGGAATCCGGCGGACGTCGAGAAGATGGCGCTGCCGCCGTGCCACTGCCTGTTTCAGTTCTACGTCGCCGGCGGCAAGCTGTCGTGCCAGTTGTATCAACGTTCGGCCGACGTGTTTCTCGGCGTGCCGTTCAACATCGCGTCCTACGCGCTGCTGACGATGATGGTGGCGCAGGTCACCGGGCTGAAGCCGGGCGAGTTCGTCCACACGCTCGGCGACGCGCATCTGTACTCCAACCATCTGGAACAGGCGCGGCTGCAGCTGACACGCGCGCCCCGCGCGCTGCCGGTGATGACCATCGCTCCCGACGTGAAGGACATCTTCGGCTTCCGCTACGAGGACTTCACGCTGCACGGCTACGACCCGCATCCGCATATCAAGGGGGAGGTGGCGGTGTAGCAGCCATGGCCGAAATCAGTAAAGCCCGGTTGGTCGCTCTGTCCGATGCAAAACTGCACGATGCCAAGCTTCTGCTGAACGCTGGCAGTAGCGGAAACGCCTATTATCTGGCGGGATATGCGATCGAACTGACGCTGAAGGCTATCTTGTCTGCCCAATTCAAAGCCGATACGCTTCCCGATCGAAGCCTTCTAAAAGACGTGTTTACACACGATTTTTCAAAGCTCGTGAAAATGTGTCGATTGGAAGATGAACTCAAATTACGTCGGCAAACCGACGTGGAGTTCGAGGGATTTTGGCAGATTGTAGACGGATGGGACGAAGCCAGTCGCTATGGAGATGTCACACGGGATGATGCTTCTAATCTAGTCCGAGCTATCGAAGGAGGAATTCTCCCATGGCTGCGCAGCAAATTGTAGCAGAGGAGTTCGAAACGGCTCGTCGGTTGCTCGATTTTCTCGAGGCTGACGGGTTCGTTGTCGACACTGCAATCTGGGCACTTGACGAAGAAGGGCGCGGGCGTCTTTTCATTGTGCCTCGCGGGCGAGGCGATGACACCTTGCGGGAGACGATCCGGGTAGCTCAGACGATTGTTGATCACCGTGACGAACTGCCTGGCCGTTACGATTTGCGTTATTCTGTCGTCAAACCGGAAAATGAAATCGTGCAGGCGGTGAAAGTCGCGACAGCTCCCGATGGCCGTGTTCGAGGTGCCTATCACAACGGCACGTACGTCGACGAGGCGTTCATCCTCCGTCCCGCCGCATGATTGCCATCGTCCTCGTCGTGGCGGTCGCCGACAACGGCGTGATCGGGCAGGGCAACGCGATCCCGTGGCGGCTCAAATCCGATCTGCAGCGGTTCAAAGAGATCACGCTGAACAAGCCGGTGATCATGGGCCGCAAGACCTATCAGTCGATCGGCCGGCCGCTGCCGGCACGGACTAACATCGTGGTGAGTCGCGACCCGCATCTCCAGGCGGAGGGCGTGGTGGTCGCGCCCTCGTTCGACGCCGCCGAGCAGGTTGCGACGGGCGACGCGCTGCGGCGTTTTGCCACCGAAATCATGGTGATCGGCGGCGCCGAGATCTACGCGCGCTTCCTGCCGCGCGCCGCGCGTATCGAATTGACCGAGGTACATGCGAGCCCGCAGGGCGATACCACGTTCCCGTCGCTCGACCCGGCGCAATGGCAGGAGATCGCGCGCTCGCGCCACGCCGCCGGCCCGCAGGACAGCGCCGACTTCTCCTATGTGACCTATCGACGCTGCACTGCACGTTAACCGTCTGCGCAGCGCCCTCAACATTGACAAAATTGCGTCAGGGCATAGCTCGCGACAGGTGACGACGCGCGTTGTGCCTGCCGGGCCCGTCCCCTATAAAGCCGTGCACGAATTGCGGTCCGCTCGCTGGACCGCTGAGGAGACTATTGATGCCGTGGAAGAATCAAGGCGGAGGCCCGTGGGGTTCTGGCCCGAAGGGTCCCTGGGGCTCCGGGCCGCAATCATCGGGACCGCGGCCGCCTGATCTGGAAGACCTGCTTCGTCGCGGCCAGGACCGGCTGCAGCAATTGCTTCCCGGCGGTTATTTCAGCAGCCTCGGCATCGCCATCGCGGTGCTCGGCGCGTTGACGATCTGGGGCCTGTCCGGCTTCTTCCGGGTGCAGTCCGAAGAGCTCGGCGTCGTGCTGCGCTTCGGCAAGCACGTCCGCACCGTGCAGCCCGGCCTGAATTATCATCTGCCGTATCCGATCGAGACCGTGCTGCTGCCGAAGGCGCTGCGCGTGTCGACGATCAGCATCGGCATGACGCTGATCAACGATCCGGCGCGGCGCGGCACCACGGTGCGCGACGTTCCGGAAGAAAGCCTGATGCTGACCGGTGACGAGAACATCGTCGACGTCGACTTCACCGTGCTGTGGCGGATCAAGCCCGACGGCGTCGGCAACTTCCTGTTCAACATCCAGAACCCCGAGGGCACCGTGAAGGCGGTGGCCGAGAGCGCGATGCGCGAAGTGATCGGCCGCTCCAACATCCAGCCGATCCTCACCGGCGCCCGCACCACGATCGAAACCGGCGTGCAGGAACTGATGCAGAAGACGCTCGACGGCTACGGCGCCGGCGTGCTCGTGCAGCAGGTGCAGATGCAGAAGGTCGACCCGCCGCAGCAGGTGATCGATTCGTTCCGCGACGTTCAGGCGGCGCGCGCCGACCTCGAGCGGTTGCAGAACGAAGCGCAGACCTACGCCAACCGCGTCATCCCCGACGCCAAGGGCCGCGCGGCGCAGATCATCCAGGCCGCCGAAGGCTACAAGGGGCAGGCGGTCGCCGAGGCCAAGGGCCAGAGCGCGCGCTTCCTCGACGTCTATGAAGAATACAGGAAGGCTCCCGACGTGACCCGTCAGCGGATCTATCTCGAAACCATGGAGCGCGTGCTCGGCCCGGCCGAGAAGCTCGTCTACGATTCCGGAACCGGTTCCGGCGCCGGCGGAGGCCAGGGCATCGTGCCGTATCTGCCGCTGAGTGAGCTGAGCCCGCGCCGCACCACGCCGGCGACCCCGGCACAGCCGCCGCAGAACCAGCAGACCCAGGGCGGAGGCACCCGATGAAGGCCGGTATCGCAGGTATCGTCGCCCTGATCGTCCTCCTGGTGGCGATCATCGTCGGCTGGTCGTCGCTGTTCACCGTGCGCCAGACCGAGCAGGTGCTGCTGGTTCGACTCGGTGAGCCGGTGCGCGTCGTCACTGAACCGGGCCTGCACTTCAAGGCGCCGTTCATCGACACCGTGATCAGCATCGACAAGCGGATTCTCGATCTCGAAAATCCGTCGCAGGAAGTCATCGCTTCGGACCAGAAGCGGCTCGTGGTCGATGCGTTCGCCCGCTACCGCATCAAGAATGCGCTGCGCTTCTATCAGAGCATCGGCTCGATCCCGGCCGCCAACATTCAGCTGACCACGCTGCTGAACGCGGCGCTGCGCCGCGTGCTCGGCGAGGTCACCTTCATCCAGGTGGTGCGCGACGAGCGTGAGGGCCTGATGGCCCGCATCCGCAGCCAGCTCGACCGCGAGGCCGAAGGCTACGGCATCTCGGTGGTCGACGTCCGTATCCGTCGCGCCGATCTGCCGGAGCAGAACAGCCAGGCGGTGTACCAGCGGATGCAGACCGAGCGTCAGCGCGAGGCCGCCGAGTTCCGCGCGCAGGGCGGACAGAAGGCGCAGGAGATCCGCTCGAGGGCCGACCGCGAAGCGACCGTGATCATCGCCGAGGCCAATTCGCAGGCCGAAGAGGTTCGCGGTTCCGGCGACGCCGAGCGTAACCGGTTGTTCGCGACGGCGTATTCGAAGGATCCCGACTTCTTCGCGTTCTACCGTTCGATGACTGCCTACGATCAGGCGTTGAAGGCGTCCGACACCCGCTTCCTGCTGCGGCCCGATTCGGAGTTCTTCCGGTTCTTCGGCAACCCCTCCGGCAAGTCCGCTGCCCGGCCGACGACCACCGCCGCGCCCGAGCCGGCCGCTGCGCCGCGATAGGCGCAGCTGCGAACGGATACCGGCGCGCTGTTCGTTTTGCGTTCCGGGATCGGCTCGACTAGAACAGGCTCGAGATGAGGAGCGCGGACCGCAGGGTTCGCGCTCCTTCAACAATCGCTGCCAAGGCCGGACCTCCGGCCGGGAGGAACCAGTCGCATGAGGTCTTTCGCGTTCGCCGACCTCCTGATCGGGGTGGGTGTGTTGTTCGTGCTGGAAGGCCTGATCTTCGCCGCGAGCCCGAACTGGATGCGGCGTGCGATGAAGAGCGCGCTGGCGACCCCCGACAACGTGCTGCGGGCGGTCGGCCTCGTCTCGGCCGTGCTCGGCCTGATCCTGATCTGGATGGTCCGCCACTAGGGCGCGCCGCGATCGGACCGTTTTCAACGGCAACGTGAGCCCGGGCGTCCGTTTTTCGCCGTAATCGGTGCTGCGGATGGGGTAGTTTCGACCGATTCCGATGCTTGCCCCGCGCCCCGGATCGGGCGCAAGGTTCTCAGGCGGCTGCCTCCGGCGCCCGGCCTCGTTTCAGGAGATGTCCCGATCATGCCCGCTGCGATCTCTGCCTTCAGCTTTCGGATCAGGCCGCTCCTGACGGCGCTGTGCCTCGGCGCCGCTGCGGCCATCACCACGGCGCCCGCGCAAGCCCGCGGCCCCGAAGGCATCGCGGACGTCGCCGAGAAGGTGATCGATGCGGTGGTCAACATCTCGACCACCCAGACCGTCGAAGCCAAGAGCGGACCCGGCGAGGGCAACAGCGCCAAGCCGAATCTGCCGCCGGGATCGCCGTTCGAGGAATTCTTCGACGACTTCTTCAAGAACCGTCGCGGCGAGAAGGGCGGCGGTCCGCGCAAGACCAACTCGCTCGGCTCGGGCTTCATCGTCGACACCGCCGGCATCGCCGTGACCAACAATCACGTCATCGCCGACGCCGACGAGATCAACATCATCATGAACGACGGCACCAAGATCAAAGCCGAGCTGGTGGGCGTCGACAAGAAGACCGACCTCGCGGTGCTGAAGTTCAAGCCGCCGGCCAACAAGCCGCTGGTCGCGGTGAAGTTCGGCGACTCGGACAAGCTGCGGCTCGGCGAATGGGTGGTGGCGATCGGCAACCCGTTCTCGCTCGGCGGCACGGTAACCGCGGGCATCGTCTCGGCGCGCAACCGCGACATCAATTCCGGGCCCTACGACAGCTACATCCAGACCGACGCGGCGATCAATCGCGGCAATTCCGGCGGCCCGCTGTTCAACCTGAACGGCGAAGTGATCGGCGTCAACACGCTGATCATCTCGCCGTCCGGCGGTTCGATCGGCATCGGCTTCGCGGTGCCATCGAAGACCGTGGTCGGCGTCGTCGATCAGCTCCGCCAGTTCGGCGAGCTGCGCCGCGGCTGGCTCGGCGTGCGCATCCAGCAGGTCACCGACGAAATCGCCGAGAGCCTCAACATCAAGCCGGCGCGCGGCGCGCTGGTCGCCGGCATCGACGACAAGGGCCCGGCCAAGCCGGCCGGCATCGAGCCCGGCGATGTCGTGATCAAGTTCGACGGCAAGGACGTCAAGGAGCCGAAGGATCTGTCGCGCGTGGTCGCCGATACTGCGGTCGGCAAGACCGTCGACGTGGTGATCATCCGCAAGGGCAAAGAAGAGACCAAGCAAGTCACGCTCGGCCGCCTCGACGACGGCGCCAAGCCGCAGCCGGCCTCGGCCAAGGCGCAGCCCGAGCCGGAGAAGCCGGTGACGCAGAAGGCGCTCGGGCTCGATCTCGCGGCGCTGTCGAAGGATCTGCGCGGCCGCTACAAAATCAAGGAAACCGTCAAGGGCGTGGTGGTGATCGGCGTCGACGGCGGCTCCGACGCCGCCGAGAAGCGGCTGTCCGCCGGCGACGTCATCGTCGAAGTCGCGCAGGAAACCGTGACCAGCGCTGCCGACATCAAGAAGCGCGTCGATCAGCTCAAGAAGGACGGCAAGAAGTCGGTGCTGCTGCTGGTCTCGAACGGCGAGGGCGAGCTGCGCTTCGTGGCGCTGAGCCTGCAATAGCGCGATGGCCAAAGCCGGCCGGCCCGCGCTCGCCGTCGATTTCGTCGGCGGCGCGGTCGGCTACAAATTGCGGACCGGGGCGGCGCGCAGCCACGCGCTGCTGAAGGCGGTCGGCGTCTCACCCAGCCGTCCGCTGCAGGTGATCGACGCCACCGCGGGGCTCGGCCGCGATTCCTTCCTGCTCGCCTCGATGGGCGCGACGGTGACGCTGATCGAGCGCTCGCCGCAGGTTCACGCGCTGCTGGCGCAAGGGCTCGCCGCCGCGCAGGCGGAGAGCGCCGAGCTCGCCGCGACCGTCGCGCGGATGACGCTGCTGCACGGCGATGCGCGCGAATTGCTGCCGACATTGCAGGCCGACGTCGTGACCGTCGATCCGATGCATCCGGAGCGGACCAAGACGGCGCTGGTCAAGCAGGAGATGCGGCTGCTCCGCGATCTGGTCGGCGCCGATCCGGACGTTTGCGAATTGATGCAGGCGGCACTGGCCGCGCGTTGCGGCCGCGTCGTGCTGAAATGGCCGCTGCGCGCCGAGCCGCTCGCCTGCGTCCGCAAGCCGTCCTATCAGATCGTCGGCAAGACGGTCCGCTACGACGTGTTCGTCCAGCCGCGCGCGGCGGACGACGCGGCGACGGGCGCCGACGCCGCGCTCAATCCTTGAGCGGCTTTTCCAGATAGATCTGCGTCGGCACGAAGCCGACGCGCGCCAGCACGCCCTTCATCGGCTCGTTGGTGGCGCGGGTGCGAAACACGACGTGGCCGAGATCCTGCGCCCTGCACCAGTCGAACACCGCATTCATCAAGAGGTTCGACAGGCCCGAGCCGCGCTGCGACGGGTCGATGTAGATCGAGTGATAATCGCCGTAGGGCTGCTTGGTGATGAAGTTGCGGCGGATGCTGACATAGGACCAGCCGACGATCTCGCCGTCGCGCTCGGCGACGAAGGTCGCGGCTTCCTTGTCGCCGAACAGCTTCTCCAGCTTCTTCACGTAGAAGCCGACGTCGGTGATCGGATCGTCCGGGAACGAGATCTTGGCGATCTCGGCCTCCATCCAGCCGATCTTCTCAAGATCCGCGCGCTCCAGCGGGCGCAGCGTGTGCAGGGGCTTGTCGGTCATCGTTCAACTCCGAAAATTCAGCCGCCGCGTTCGCACGATCCGGGGCGGCGGGCAAGTCCGTCTTTCCGCGTGGTCGATGGCGTTTTCGCGCGCCTTACAGTCTGGTCCGCGTGACGACAACGCCTCAAAGCGAAACTAGCCGCCAGTCTTGCGGCGGAAGCTGTGCCCGCCGCAATTCGCGCAGCCCTGGTCCTTCAATGCCTCGATCGTCTCCGGCGTCGAGCCGCGCCCGAGCACGGCCTCGCGGCCGCATTCGGTGCAGACATAGGCGCGGACCCGCGGATTGATTTCGGCGGTGTACAGCGGTCCCTGCCACGCCGGCAGCGCGGCGGTGGCCGGCCCGGCGGCGGCGAGTTCGATCAGCTGCCCGACATTGCCGAGCACGGTGGCGCCGGCATAGGCGTTGAAGCCGGGCCGGATCGTTTGCACCGCGAGGCCGAGATCGAGAAACACCCGCTGCAGCGCCAGCATCTGCCGCGGCGGCCATTGCGCGAACGAGAAGTAGCACAGCCCGTCGCCGGCCAGCGCCTCGCGGCCGCGGGTGAGAAACAGCGTGGCGCCTTCGAGCGTGTAGGGCGGGTCGGTTTCGGTGGTGTCGAATGCGCCGCGCAGCTCGGCCGGAAGCGGCTGGCGCAGATCGTGATGCAGCGTGCGCAGCGCGAGGCCTTCGCGGGCGGCGCTGTCGCGCAGGAAGGCGAGCCGGCGCTCGTCGGCGTCGACCACCGTCACGCCGCGGGTGAGGTCGCCTTTGCCGAGTGCCTGGCCGACCAGGCCGATCGCCAGCGACACCGAATCGTCGTCGCCGAGCAGCAGCACGCGGCGGCCCTCCAGCGCGCCGGCCCGCAGCATCAGCAGAGCCCGCAGCAACGAGGTCTCCGGCGTGCACGGCGCCTGATCCAGCGTGACGTCGACCGACGGCGCCTGGGCGATGATCGCGGCCAGCCGCGCGACCTGCGCCTGAAAATTCTCCGGGATCACCACGCCGTGGCCCGAGCAGGTCGGGCAGGTGAGGTCGATGGTGATGCCGAGCCCGAGCTCGCGCTCGACGAAGTCGCGGCCCTCCGGGCTCAGCGCCAGGCCCTGCTTGCGTTCCAGGAGGCCGGCCTTTTCCAGCTCGCGGCGGACCGCGGTGGCGATCGGCATCGGCAGCCGCGCCTCGCGGGCGGCATCCTGCAGCCGCAGCGAGCCGGCACGATACACCGCGCGCAGGATCGCGGCGACGCCGGCCGGGCCTTCGCGTAGCCGGGTCGCCTCGGCGACCACCTGCAGGATCGCGGGCTCAGCCACGGCGCGGCACCCCGCACCACAACGGGCCGGGCCGCGGTTGGCCCGCGCCGCTATCCGTGCCAAACAGGCGCCGCAACTGAACCGCCATCGAGGACCGACCGCCGATGTTGATGACCCACGCGCTGGCAGAAATGTACGACTGCCTGCCGCTGATCGAGGATGAAGCCGCCTTGGTAGCGGCGGCGAGGGCCGCGGTCCAGAGCGTCGGCGCAACCATCATCGGCTCCTACGAGGTCCGTTACGTCCCGCACGGGCTGACGATCGCGCTGTTTCTGGCCGAGTCGCACATCGTGCTGACGACGTGGCCGGAATACCGGCTGCTGCTGCTCGACGTCCTGCTGTGCAACCCGGAGATGGATTTCAACCGCGTGCTCGCCGAGGTGAAGCGCAGCGTCTGCCCCGACGGCGAGATGATTGTGCATCACGTCCCGCGCAAGATCGCCGCGAAGCCCTGAGCGCCTCGCGCCGGATTGCCACTCCGGCTTGCTCAGCCGACCGGATCGCCGTTTCTGGCCCGCGGCGAGGTGATGCCCAACACCTTGATCCGCGACGCCAGCGTGGTCGGCTTGACATCGAGCATCGCGGCGGCGCCGTCGTCGCCGAACACCTTGCCGCCACAGGCGCGCAGCGCGGCGACGATGTTGGCGCGCTCGAGATCGCGCAGCTCCGCCGCGGTCATCACCGCCGGTCTCACATCGGATTTCTGGCGGCCTGCGTTCGGCGCCGGATGATGTCCGGACGGCTCCGGCAGGTCGATCCGCAGCCGGCCGTTCTGCGCCAGGATGGTGGCGCGCTCGATCACGTTCTGCAGCTCGCGGACGTTGCCCGGCCAGTCGTAACGCATCAGCCGCCGGACATCGCCTTGCGACAGCCGCAGCTCGGATTTCAGCTCGCGGCGTTCGCTGGCGAGGAAGTGTTGCGCCAGCAGCGGGATGTCCTCGCGGCGTTCGCGGAGCGGCACCGATTCGATCGGGAAGACGTTGAGCCGGAAGTACAGATCCTCGCGGAAGCGGCCGCGCTGCACCTCCTGCTTCAGATCGCGATTGGTAGCGGCGATCAGCCGGACGTCGACATTGCGGGTGCGCTCGTCGCCGACCCGCTCGAAATTGCCCTCCTGCAGCACGCGTAGCAGCTTGCCCTGCAGCTCCAGCGGAATCTCGCCGATCTCGTCGAGAAACAGCGTGCCGCCGTCGGCCAGTTCGAACCGGCCGATGCGGTCGCGCACCGCGCCGGTGAAGGCACCCCGGGCGTGGCCGAAGAATTCGCTCTCGAACAATTCGCGCGGGATCGCGGCGCAATTGACGCGGATCAGCGGCCGGCCGCTGCGGGTCGACGCCTCGTGAATGGCGCGGGCGATCAGTTCCTTACCGGTGCCGGATTCGCCGGTGATCAGCACGGCCGCCGTCGTCGGCGCCACCAGCTTGACCTGACGCAGTGTGGTCTGGATCGCCTCGCTCTGGCCGATGATGCCGCGCGGGTTGGTCTCGATCCGGATCTCCTCCTGCAGATAATCGTTCTCGAGCTGCAAGCGCTCGCGCAGCCGGTCGACCTCGGCGAGCGCGGCGTGCAGCTTCTCGTCGGCGTCGCGACGCTGGCTGACGTCGCGAAACACCACCACGGCGCCGGCGACATCGCCGCCGCGGTCGCGGATCGGCGTCGATGTGTATTCGACCCAGACCGGCTTGCCGTCCTTGCGCCAGAACACTTCGCCATCGACGGTGTGCACCGCGCCGTCGCGAAACGCCGCGTAGATCGGGCAGTCGTGGTCGGGATAGGGGCGGCCATCGTGATGGGTGTGATGCATCACCGCGTGGATCGAGCGGCCGACCAGTTCGTCGGCCGACCAGCCGAGCATTCGCTCCGCCGCCGGGTTGACGAAGGTAGCCTTGCCCTCGGCGTTGACGCCGTAGATGCCTTCGCCGGCGGCGGTCAGGATCAGCTGGTTCTCGCGCTCGATGTCCTGAAACATCCGCTCGACGCGCTGCCAGGCCGGCAGGCCGTCGTGAATGTAATCGTCGGCCGCCGCGTCGACATGGCGGCGATGGCGCTGCTCCAAATCGTTGATCGTCAGCAGCACCAGCGTGCGGCCGTCGGCGGCGAGCGTCCGAGCCGCATATTCGACGCGGAGCGGCGTGCCGGATGCGTGGAGCGGCGCCAGGCTGTGCGACCAATAGGCGCCGCGATCGAGCACCGCCTGGGTGAACACGATCAGCGCCGGGAATTGCTCGGCGTCGTGCAGCGCGCTGATGCGGGTCGCCAGCAGCGTCACGCGGTCGCGGCCGAGCAGGGCGCAAGCCTCCTCGTTGACGTCGAGGATCGCGTCGGCGCCGGGATCGAGCAGCAGCGCGGCTTCAGGCAGCGCATCGAACGCCAGCGCGCGTAGCGGCTCAGAGATCTCGCGGACGGCTCTGTCCAGCGGCGCCGGCTCCATTGCAAAGCTCCGAAAATTCGTAATCGACCTACGAAATTTCGTATATTACGAAATCTCGTAGAAGCCAAATCGAGCCGGCGCTTGAGTTGGCTTGCGAAATCTCCTGCGAAGCGCTGGCACACTCCTTGCGTAACGGTTCCTGATGTCATCGCAGGAGGTCTCATGTCCACGTTCGACAATCCGTTCGATCCCGACCGCCGTCTGGCTGCCGGTGGATGCAGCTGTGGCCGGCACATCAACGAAGCCGAGCATGCCGCGGATCCGTCCACGTCGCTGCAGCCGGCGATGCTGGAGAGCGAGGACAAGCGGTTCGAGGGCGTGGTCGCCTCCGCGGTGATGCGGGCGATGTTTCCGCAGGACGCCTCGCGCCGCGCCTTCCTGAAATCGGTCGGCGCCGCCACCGCGCTCGCGGCGGTTTCGCAATTCTTTCCGCTGCAGACCGCGACCGAGGTTTTCGCGCAGGGCGGACCGCTCGAGAAGAAGGATCTCAAGGTCGGCTTCATTCCGATCACCTGCGCCACCCCGATCATCATGGGCGCGCCGATGGGGTTCTACGCCAAGCACGGCCTCAACGTCGAAGTCGTCAAGACTGCCGGCTGGGCCGTGGTCCGCGACAAGACCATGAACAAGGAATACGACGCCGCCCATATGCTGGCGCCGATGCCGATCGCCATCACGCTCGGGCTCGGCGCCAACGCGGTGCCGTTCACCGTGCCGGCGATCGAGAACATCAACGGCCAGGGCATCACCCTCGCCACCAAGCACAAGGACAAGCGCGATCCGAAGCTGTGGAAGGGCATGAAACTCGCGGTGCCGTTCGACTATTCGATGCACAACTATCTGCTGCGCTACTACCTCGCCGAACACGGCCTCGATCCGGACCAGGACGTCCAGATCCGCTCGGTGCCGCCGCCGGAGATGGTCGCCAATCTGCGCGCCGACAACATCGACGGCTTCCTCGCCCCCGACAACATCTGCCAGCGCGCGATCTACGACGGCGTCGGCTTCATGCACCTGCTGTCGAAGGAGATCTGGGACGGCCATCCCTGCTGCACCTTCGCCGCCAGCCGGGAGTTCATCACCACGGCGCCGAATTCGTTCGCGGCGCTGACCCGCGCCATCGTCGACGCCACCGCCTATGCGTCCAAGGCGGAGAACCGCAAGTCGATCGCCGAGGCGATCGCGCCGGCGAACTATCTCAACGCGCCGGTGACCGTGCTCGAGCAGGTGCTGACCGGGACCTATGCGGACGGCCTCGGCGAGATCAAGTCCGATCCCAAGCGGGTCGATTTCGATCCGTTCCCCTGGCAGTCGTTCGCGGTGTGGATCATGACCCAGATGAAGCGCTGGGGGCAGCTCAAGGGTGACGTCGACTACAAGGGCGTCGCCGAGCAGGTCTTCCTCGCCACCGACACCATGAAGCTGATGAAGGAGATGGGGCTGGCGCCGCCGTCGAGCGGCTACAAATCGTTCACCGTCATGGGCAAGAGCTTCGACCCGCAGAAGCCCGACGACTATGTCGCCAGCTTCAAGATCAAGAAGGCGTCGTGACGGGATGGCGAACCCGCGCGTCATCCCGTCACCCGCTTCGACGGAGGCCGGCGATCCCGAAGATCGCCGGTCCAATCGATCCCCGGCTGCTTTGCGGCCGACCCTTCCACCAACGGAGGGGCGGAGACTCTCGATGACCAAATCGCTCAACGTCCGTGCCGCAGTGGTGTCGATCGTGCTGTTCCTCGGCTTCATCGGCGCCTGGCATCTGGCGACGCGCAGCACCGGGTCGACCGCGGCGATGAGCCCCGAATACGCCAAGCTGATGGGGCTCACCGCCACGCAGGGCAAATCGGCGATGCCGGGCCCGCTCGATGTCGGCGCCAAGCTGTGGGATCATCTTCGGCACCCGTTCTACGACAACGGCCCGAACGACAAGGGGCTCGGCATCCAGCTCGGTTATTCGATCGCGCGGGTGATGGCGGGCTATCTGCTCGCTGTCGCCGTCGCGATCCCGCTCGGCTTCCTCATCGGCATGTCGCCGCTGATGAGCAAGGCGCTGGATCCGTTCATCCAGGTGCTGAAGCCGATCTCGCCGCTCGCCTGGATGCCGCTCGCGCTCTACACCATCAAGGATAGCAGCCTGTCCGCGATATTCGTGATCTTCATCTGCTCGATCTGGCCGATGCTGCTCAACACCGTGTTCGGCGTCGCCTCGGTGCGCAAGGAATGGGTCAACGTCGCCCGCACGCTCGAAGTCGGCACCGTGCGCCGCGCCTTCACGGTGATCCTGCCCGCTGCCGCGCCGACCATTCTCACCGGCATGCGGATCTCGATCGGCATCGCATGGTTAGTTATCGTCGCCGCCGAGATGCTAGTAGGGGGTACGGGTATAGGGTACTTCGTCTGGAACGAATGGAATAATTTGTCGATCGTGAATGTGATCATCGCCATCTTGGCGATCGGGGTGGTCGGGATGGTGCTCGATCAGGTCCTGGCGCAGGCCACGCGGCTCGTGACGTTTCCGGAGTGAGGGCGATGATCGACAAGTTCATTTCGATCGAGGGCATCGCCAAGCGCTATCCCGGTGCGGCCGGCGCCGGCGACACCACGATCTTCGAAAATCTGTGGCTGTCGTTGCCGCGCGGCGAGTTCGGCTGCGTGATCGGGCATTCCGGCTGCGGCAAGACCACGGTGCTGAACATCCTCGCCGGGCTCGATCAGCCGAGCGAGGGCACGGTGATCGTCGACGATCACGAGATCCAGGGCACCAGCCTCGACCGCGCGGTAATCTTCCAGAGCCACGCGCTGCTGCCGTGGCGCACGGTGATGGGCAACGTCGCCTATGCGGTGAGTTCGAAGTGGCGCAAGTGGGACAAGGCCAAGGTCCGCGCCCACGCCCAGCAGTTCATCGACCTGGTCGGCCTCACCGGCTCCGAACACAAGCGTCCGTCGGAGCTCTCCGGCGGCATGAAGCAGCGCGTCGGCATCGCGCGGGCGCTGAGCATCACGCCGAAGATCATGCTGATGGACGAGCCGTTCTCGGCGCTCGACGCGCTGACCCGCGGCTCGCTGCAGGACGAGGTGCGCCGGATCTGTCTGGAGACCGGGCAGACCACCTTCATGATCACCCACGACGTCGACGAGGCGATGTATCTCGCCGATAAAATCTTTCTCATGACCAACGGCCCCGGCGCCGTGGTCGCCGAGATCGTCGAGAACCCGCTGCCGAAGGATCGCGCCCGGATCGACCTGCACCGGCATCCTTACTACTACGCGCTGCGCAACCACATCGTCGACTTCCTGGTGACGCGCAGCAAGGGCTTCGTCGCCGCTAACCCGGACCACGATCCGTTGCACGTGCCGGTGGTGCGGCCCGGCCTCGCCGAGCCCGCTCTAGTGCTGTCCGCTGCGAGCGGCGCGGCCGCGACCGGCGCGGCGGTGTCGGCGCCGGCGCAGCTCCGCGCGCGCTGACGCGATCCTCTCATCCGATCATCCCTTCACTCACGGAGACCTCCCATGAAGCGTGCGCAACTCACCGAAAAGCTCGTCGATCTCAAGCGCGAGAAGGGTTGGACCTGGAAATACATCTGCGAAAAGATCGGCGGCCATTCCGAAGTGCTGGTGGTCGGCGCCATTCTCGGCCAGATGAAGCTTACCAAGCCGCAGGCCGCCGCTGCCGGCGAGCTGTTCGGCCTCAGCAAGGTCGAGATCGCGATGCTCAACGAAGTGCCGATGCGCGGCGAGGGCATCACCATGCCGCCGACCGACCCGCTGATCTATCGCTTCTACGAGCTGGTGATGATCAACGGCCCGGCCTGGAAGGCGCTGATCGAGGAGGAATTCGGCGACGGCATCATGTCGGCGATCGACTTCGACATGGTGATGGACCGCCTGCCCAACCCGAAGGGCGACCGCGTCAAGATCACGATGTCGGGCAAATTCCTGCCCTACAAGTACTACGGCGCCACCGGCAACAACCAGGAGTACGGCTTCAAGGAGGAGTGAGGGCGGCAATTGCGGATAACAGTGGTCTGTCGTCCCCGCGAAGGCGGGGACCCATACGCTAGGTCTCCCAACGTCGTGAAATCACCGTCGGTCTGCACGGTGCTTCGGTCACCGCTTTCGAGCGGAGATCTGATGGAAGGCTGAGGCGGAATGCGCGTGTCAGCGATCCTGCAAGGTACTCGTCGGTCCCTGATAGGCGATGCTGTCGCCGTGGATCAGGTAAAAATCCGAAGCGTTCCGATGTCTTGCGAGTTGTTCGACAGCTTCTGGAGACGTGATCGACCCGCCTTCGATGATGACCTGTGCCTCTGCTATGTCACGTACCACCGTGGGATCGTCGAAGCGCGACGGTCGGTACGCCTGCAATTCGTTGGTTTCATTCTTCCGGATGGTCGAACCGGGAATTACCCGGGTGGCATCGACGTTTTGAATGCAGTTCTGCATAGCGGAGCACGGTCTACCTTCCATCAGATTGATCCACATATGCGAACCCACCATGACGGCGTAATACATGACGAGGGCTTTGACCCTGGTGACGCCGCTTTCAATCAGCGCATCGTAAAACATGCGATGGGTGGAGGTCCGGCTCCGCACCGTCCGCTTGCAGTAATGGTCATGGATGACGGCGGCGCGCAAGTACTGCGCTTCCCACGGGCCGCCGATTATAGGCTGCGCCCATGGCGGAATCGACGCACCGTCGGTCTTGAGCCCGGCTTTGGCCTGCCACCCGATGCCCCGCGGGTCGATATAGCCGAAATCGTAAACCAGGTCGCATTGACCCGCGCTCCTGCAGTCGGGCGGCGCGAACGCCAGCCTGCCGATAAACTCCGCGCGTGCCTCCCCTGCGAACAGTATCGCAAGGCCCAGCGCGATCAGCATCGTCAGTTTCATTGGTGCGGCCATGTCGGCTTCCTTTTGCTGCTTGGTCAGTTTGCGCTGGGCGAACCTGCTAGTCCTCGCCGGTGCAGTCTTGCGGCGGCACAGTGCTGAACCCCTGTAGCCTGCGCCGAAAATCCGGAAGACTTTTCTGCGGGGCAGCATCGACGGCCCGCTTTTCGGTAGCGATTGCCTTCTGGAAGTCACCCGTGTGGGCGTAGACGCAAGCGAGGGTGTCGAGATTGTTGGCATCGCCAGAGATCGCAACAGCCTTCAATGCAAATTCCAGGGCGTCCTTGACGAAGCTAGCGCGCTCGGGAAAGGTCTTGGTCGCCACGGTCCAGGCGAAATTGTTGTAGGGGACGTCGCGCTCGGGAAATTGCGCTGCCGCCTGGCGAAAATCCTTGGTGGATTCGGAGTAATGCCGGGTTCGCTCCCAAAGCGATCCTCTGAGCTGCTTCTCGTAGGACCAGAGCTGGTCCATTGTGAGTGGTTTGCCCTGGTAGGGTAGCTGGTTCAAGGTCGGGGTCGAGCACATGGTGCGCATGTTCATGTCCCAGTTGACCTCGCTCCGGTCGGCGAGGGTCCAGCGGACAAAATTGTGCTGAACGCGCTTTCGTGGATCGGTGTTGCTGGGGATCGTGCTTTCGACCAGCGTCGCGTCCATGCCAAGTGCCTGCGCCACCGTCAGCAGGATCATCGATCCGGTGTCGCAGTCGAACAGATAGCGGTAACGGTCAGAATCGGTTCTGCGCGAGATCAGTGCGTCCGACAGATTCCTTGTCGGAATCCAGAGCGCAAACCCGAATTCGGTCAGCACGCTGGACGTGATGGTGCTAACCAGCATGGCTTTTTCAGCAGGGTCGGACGGCGGCGCTGCCGCGACCCTGCTGACGACTGTGCCGACGATGTCGTCTAGCAGCCGAAAGGACTGGTCCGGTACGAAGCACGCTTCGGATTCGAAGGTCAGGATCTCGAAGCCAAGGCCCTTGAATTTCGGCACATAGTCGCGGGCTGTCGCCGGATCGCACGACCGCGGCTCGCGATCTTTGGCATCCCAATCGATCGCGGTCGGGGCCGCATTGGCCGCACCGCAAAGGGGAGCGGCGTTCAGAATCGCCTGCGGTCGCCTGGAGACGTTGGCCGCGGTCGCGGATGAAATCGTCGCGATCAGGCCGAGGACTAGAAAAAGGACCCGCATGACAGACCCCCGTATGAAGTATCAACAAACAAAAGCTCAGCTCTTAAAGAAAATCAACCAAAGATTGCATGTTTATGGAGTGTGTATTTTTGGGCTTTCAGTCTGCTGATCGTCGGCGCCATTCTCGGCCAGATGAAGCTGACCAAGCCGCAGGCCGCCGCCGCCGGCGAGCTGTTCGGCCTCAGCAAGGTCGAGATCGCGATGCTCAACGAAGTGCCGATGCGCGGCGAGGGCATCACCATGCCGCCGACCGATCCCTTGATCTATCGGTTCTACGAGCTGGTGATGATCAACGGCCCGGCCTGGAAGGCGCTGATCGAGGAGGAATTCGGCGACGGCATCATGTCGGCGATCGACTTCGACATGGTGATGGACAGCCTGCCAAATCCGAAGGGCGACCGCGTCAAGATCACGATGTCGGGCAAGTTCCTGCCGTACAAGTATTACGGCGCGACCGGCAACAACCAGGAATACGGCTTCAAGGAGGAGTGAGGGGAGCGCTTCCGCACTTTCCTCGATCCGTTCCTACGTCATGCCCGGCCTCGTGCCGGGCATCCTCATTTATGGCCGTGACGCGCAGCAAGGCGTGGATAGCAGGGCCTTCGCCGCGCCGAAGCGGCTTCGGCCGCGCAGGCGAGACAAGCCCGGCCATGACGTTGCTGGAAGGTGGCTGCTCCGAGAAATCTCCAGCTTCCGCCCCAAGCCCGCAAAAATCGCATGCCCCTGCGTGGTCGAGCCACCATCTCAGCGCCGGCCGGATCTGTATGTTGGCGCCGACGACCACTGAGGTCGTGAGGCAGAGCAACCGTCAGCATCGCGCAGACGATGCGGTCAAGGAGGAAGCACGCATGAGTCTCGTTCGGCGAATGTCGACCACGCGAGCGGCGAAGCCATGACGAAACCGACCGGGCCGCTCGCCGGCATCCGCATTCTCGATCTCACCAGCGTGCTGTTCGGCCCCTATGCGGCGCAGATCCTCGGCGACTGGGGCGCCGACGTTGTCAAGATCGAGACGCTCGACGGCGACATGTGGCGCTACAGCGGGGCGTTCCGCCATCGCGGCATGAGCGGCCAGTTCATGGCGGTGAACCGCAACAAGCGCAGCCTCGCGCTCGACCTCAAGCATCCGGACGGCAAGGCGGCGCTGCAGCGGCTGATTGCGACCGCCGACGTGCTGGTCACCAATGTCCGCCCCGCGGCGATGGCGCGGCTCGGCTTCGGCTACGAGGACTGCCGCGCGCTCAATCCGCGGCTGATTTACGCCGCGGCGACCGGCTTCGGCCAGGACGGGCCGTGGGCCAAGCGGCCGGCGTTCGACGAGATCATTCAGGCGGCCTCGGGCCTCGCCTCGTCGATCGGCACGGACGACGCGCCGCAATTCGTGCCGAGCCTGGTCGGCGACAAGATCTGCGGCCAGGCGCTCGCCGGCGCGGTGTCGGCGGCGCTGTTCAGCCGCGCGCGCAGCGGCAAGGGCCAGCTCGTCGAAGTGCCGATGCTGGAAACCATCGCCGGCTTCAACAGCATCGAGATGCTGGGCGGCTACGCATTCGATCCGCCGATCGGTCCGGCCGGCTACAAGCGGATGAAGGAGCGCCGGCCGGTGCGCACCAAGGACGGCTGGATGACGATGCTGCCGTATTCCGGCGACAATTGGTGCGCGTTCTTCACCGCGGTCGGCCGCCCTGAACTGATCGAGGAGCTGCAGGTGCGCGATCCGGTGGCGCGGGCCGAGAACATCGACCGGATCTACACGGCGATGAGCGAGATCGCGCCGAGCCGCACCACCGCGGAGTGGGAGGACCTGCTGCTGCGGCTCGACGTGCCGCACACTGCGTTTGCAAGGATCAGCGAGATCGGCGAGCAGGAGCATCTCAAGGCGGTCGATTACTTCGCCGCCATCGACCATCCCAGCGAAGGCCGGATCCGCCAGGCGCGCCCCGCGACGCGATTTTCCGAAGACCCGCCCAACCTGCACCGCCCGACCCCACGCCTCGGCGAACATTCGCGCGAAGTGCTGCTGGAGGCCGGCTACAGCGCCGCGGAGATCGATGCGCTGATCGCGGCGGGCGCAGTGGGGGAGGGGTGAGGCGGCGGGGCTGTTGCAGACGGATGAAGCGTTCAGCCGCTGCATCCGATGTAAGTCGTCCCCGCGGAGGCGGGGACCCATAGCCCCTGGCTCTTCAAGTCGAGGAATGGCCACTGCCACAGTGCCCGAACGAGATGCTGCGGCGTATGGGTCCCCGCCTGCGCGGGGACGACGAGCCGATCACTGCGGGCGCGGTCGGGGACGGGCAAGGCGGCGCCGGTTCCCTCTTTGCGGCAGAGCACGGCGCGCTCCCTCTCCCGCTTGCGGGAGAGGGCTGGGGTGAGGGCGACGTGGGCGCAGTGCCTGTGCGAAAGCGACGCGAGCTCAGTGCCTGGGGACCCCCACCCCCGACCCCTCCCCGCAAGGGGGAGGGGAGAATGCGCCGCGCGCTGCTATCGTCATCACTGGTCGGCGTAGTTCTCGCTGCCGCCGGCGTCGTCTCGCCGCTAACGTGGGCACGCTCGGCTTTGCCCACCCAACGTACTAAGGGCCTGCTACGCGCGACGTGACCGCTGCTGCCGCCAGTCGCGGGGCGTCATGTCGAAGCGTTTCCGGAACAGTGTCGAGAAGTGCGAGAAGCTGCTGAAGCCGTTGCGCAGCGCGATGTCGCTGACCGTCAGGCCGGCCTTGCGTCGATCGGCCAGTTCGTCGGCCGCCATCTGCAGGCGGGTTTCGCGGATGGCGTCGCTGGCGGACGTGTCCTGCGTGGCGAAGATCTCGTTGAGCCGGCGCACCGAGACGCCGACGGCCTCCGCCAGCGCGGCGCGATCGAACTGCGCTTCCCGGCAATGGCGCCGGATCGCCGATCTGGCGCGCAGCAGCAGCAGCTGGGTCGAGGAAGAGAGTTCGCCTGCGCCGGCGGTCGCCGCGCTGGACAGCGCCGCGGAAAACAGGCCCGCCAGAATATCGGCGACGTGGTCGTTCAGATGCGCATTCGCCTCCGGCGTGTAGTTGCCGAAGTGCCTGATGCTCTGGCCGATCAGATGTCCCGGGCCGGTGCTGCCGTCGATCCGCCGGCCGAGCGCCAGTTCCGCGTCGGGCATCCGCAGCAGCAGCGACGCCTTGGGGATCTGCAGCACGATCTGGCGGAAGCCGCTCGCCATGCTGAGTTCGTAGGGCTCGGTGCTGCTGTAGGCCGCCATGTCGCCGGGCCGCAGCGTAGTGATTTCGCCGCGCTGGCTGATCGTCGTGGTCTGCTCGAGCTGCAGGCTGAGCAGGAAGAACTCCTCGGTGGCGCGCCGGATGTCGCGGGCGCGGCGCCGGACCTTGCCGCCGGTTCCGCTGACTTCCGACACCGAGACGTCGGCGAGGCGCTTGATCTCGATCGCGCCGCGAATGTCGCTGGTGTCCGCGATCTCGCATTCGAGCTGAACATAGGTCGCGCACACCACGTCGCGCCAATAGGCGATCCGATCCTGCGGAGCAACGTGGTCGGTGTCGTATCGTGCGAGCATCGCCGGGATCGCCTGCATGAGACCGCGGCCACGATATCCGGCTCCGCGCGAATCCACAACAAATCACGCCCAAACGCAAAAGCCGGGCGGTCCGACCCTCGCTACACTTCGCGCCATCCCCAGCATCCGTGGAGGCCGACCGTGCAGATGTCCAAACAGTTCAAGGTGGCTGCCGTCCAGGCGGCGCCGGCGTTCCTCGATCTTCAGGCCGGCGTCGCCAAGGCGATCGGGCTGATCGAGCAGGCGGCGCGGCAGGACTGCAAGCTGATCGTGTTTCCCGAAGTCTGGCTGCCGGGCTATCCCAACCACATCTGGCTCGGCCCGCCGGCCTGGGCGATGCAGTTCGTCGGCCGTTACTTCGACAACAGCGTGCAGGCCGGCAGTGCGGAGGATCGCGCGATCGCCGAGGCGGCGCGCCGCAACGGCATTCAGGTCTCGATCGGTCTGTCGGAGCGCGACGGCGGCAGCCTGTACATCGCGCAGTGGCACTATGCCGAGACCGGCGAAGTGATCAAGCGTCGCCGCAAGCTGAAGCCGACTCATGTCGAGCGCACGGTGTTCGGCGAGGGCGACGGCAGCGATCTCGTCGTCAACGACACCTCGCTCGGCCGCATCGGCCAGCTGTCGTGCTGGGAGCACCTGCAGCCGCTCAGCAAATACGCGATGTACAGCCAGAACGAACAGATCCATTGCGGCGCGTGGCCGGCGCTGTCGCTGATTTCCGACGAGGCCTATGCGCTCGGTCCCACCGTCAACAACGGCGCCAGCATGATCTACGCGGTCGAGGGCGGCTGCTTCGTCGTCGCCGCGGCCGCGCTGGTCGACAAGGCCCAGCAGGACCTGTTGTGCCAGGGCGATCCGATGAAGGAGGCGATGTGTCAGCTCGGCGGCGGCTTCTCCCGGATCTACGCGCCGGACGGCCGTTCGATCGGCGCCAATCTCGATCCGCACGTGGAAGGACTGGTCGTCGCCGATATCGATCTGAGCCTGATCGCCTACGCGAAGGCCTCGGCCGATCCGGCCGGCCACTATGCGCGGCCCGACGTGACCCGGCTGCTGTTCAACAACAAGCCGGCCCGCCGCGTCGAGTACTTCTCGGTGCCGGCGGAGGGCCCGGTGGTCTCTTCGTTCGAGCTGGCCGAAGATCGGTAGGCCACAGCGCGCTCCCTCTCCCGCTTGCGGGAGAGGGTGGTGTGAGGGTGACGCGAGCACCGTGCCTGTGGACCACCACCCCCGACCCCGGATCAAGTCCGGGGCAGGCTCCCTCCCCGCAAGGGGGAGGGGAGAACAGCGCCGCATGCCGGCGTTGTCATCACCGCCGCCGCTTGCTCGCTTTCGGCGGCCGCAGCGCCGGATGCTCCTGCGCCGGCCGTTTGGCGGGCGATCACATCGCCTTGCGCGCCCGGTTGCTGGAGCCGTTCTGGTCGCCGGCGGCGTCGTGCGTCACCACGCTGATGTCGCCGCTGCTCTCCAGGCAGGCGAGCTTGACGGCGGCGAGATCGTCGACGCCCTGGGTGCGCAGCAGGGCCATCAGTTCGCTCTCGGTCACCAGCTCGCGGCGCATGTTCTTGCGCAGCATCTTGCCGTGTTCGACCAGCTTGACCCGCGGCGACGAAATCAGGAACTCCAGCCGCGGGAAGCGGTAGGCGATCCACTGCAGGCCGTAACTCCACAGCACCACGGTCATCACCAGGACGGCGGCTTCGGTCACGGATTCGTTGCGGCCGAGCGCATCCGTCGTCGACTCGACGATCAGCACCACCACCAGCAGATCCGGAATGCCGACCGCGCCGGCCTGGCGGTTGAGGAAGAACCTCAGCACGGAAAACAGAATGAAATAGATGATTGTGCCGCGCAGAATCACTTCGGCGAGCGAATTCTGCGGAACGAAGATCGCCGGCCAGTCGATCGACATTGGTGCTCATCCCTGTTGCTGACGGCGCTCGGCGAACGACCTGATCGGCCGGCCGCCCGGTTCGATCATCGGCGAAGCGTCGCCGGAAGTCCCGGCGCCGCCCCGCGACAATTCCGCTAGGGCTCGGTGGTTCGCCGCTTTCGTCGGCCACGGCCGGCATGGCCGAGGTCGTACTCCTGCGCCGGCCGTTTGGCGGCGACCAGCAGGTCCATCGCGTCCTGCGGGATGCGGTCGAGGTCGACGCCGCCGCGGCGCATCTCCTTCAGGGCGGTGCGGATGGCTTCCTCTTCCGCCTGGCACTCATAGCCGGTGCGCGCCGGAAGGTCGGGAGCGCGGCGGCGACGGTGGCGGCCCATCGCTTCCAGCCGCGCCATCTTCACCACCTGCAGCGCCTGCATCAGTTTGTCGACGTCGACGCGCGCATCGGCTTCGAGTTCGTCGATCATGCGCTCGGCGAGCCGGCGCAGCCGCTCGGCCAGTGTCCGCAACTTGAGCTTCTGGCTGGCGCGGGCGGTCGGCATCCGGTCGGTGGCGCGCGGCGCGTCGAGCGGGCGCGTCCAGGCGCCGTCGCGGCTCCAGCGGCTGATGCTGGCGCGGCCGACGCCGGTCCTGGCGCTGATCTCGCTGTAGGTCAGCGTCGTCTGCTCGATCAGCCGGCGTACCTCCGCCGCCTTGGCGTTGGTGTGCGGCCGCCGGCAGCCGCGCGTCCGCCCGCCGGGGACCGGCGGCGGCCCGTCATCGGTCGGGTCGGGCGTGACCCGGAGACGGACGATGGGTTCGAGAAAGGGATGGCGCATGCATCGGAATATAAACCTAAATCATATCCAATGCAAGCCGGCCGAATTGACGACCGAAAGCGCGGCGCAGCGTCCCGTCCCCGCAAATTGCATTCGACCCGAGGCTGTGGCAATCACGCGAGGCACTCCAGCGACGTCGATGCGATGGCAAATTCGAGCAGGGCTCCTGATCGCGGTGCGGTCATCTACAAGGCGTTGTGGCACGCCATCATCGATCAGGCGCTGCAGCCCGGCGCCAAGCTGCCGGAAGACGCGATCGGCGAGAAATTCGGCGCCAGCCGCACCATCGTCCGCGCCGCGCTCGGCCGTCTCGCCGCCGAAGGCCTGGTCGAGCTGAGGCGCAATCGCGGCGCCGCGGTCGCCACCCCGAGCTGGAGCGAGGCGCGCGACATCTTCGACGTCCGCATCGGACTGGAGCGGCTGGTGGTGGCGCGGCTCGCCGGCCGGCTGACGCGCGACCAGATCAGCCAGCTCGAACAGCACGTCGACGCCGAGGAGCAGGCGCGGGGCAGCAACGTGCCGCTGTCGATCCGGCTCGCCACAGCGTTCCACATCAAGCTTGCGGAAATGACCGGCAATCCGGTGCTGGCGCGCTATGTCAGCGAGGTCGCCTCGCGCTGCGGCCTGATCCTGGCGCTGTACGCCCGGCCGCATTCGGCCGATTGCGCCGTCAGCGAGCATCGCGCGGTGATCGCCTCGCTGGCGTCGGGCGACGTCGCCCACGCCACCGCGCTGATGGATCATCATCTCGACGCGGTCGCCGACCGCGCGGCGATCGTGCCGCACGCGCCGGAGCCGCGCGACATCCAGGACATCCTGTCGCCTTATGCGCGCGAGGCGTCGCAGCCGAAGACCAAGAAGGCCGGCGCGAAGAAGCGTTGAGCGTTTTCAGTCGTCATTGCGAGCGAAGCGAAACAATCCAGCTCATTGCACGGCGTTCTGGATTGCTTCGCTTCGCTCGCAAGGACGGGGAGGTCGGCGCAGATCAGTCCTGATCGTCCGCCCGCCGCGAAAGTAAGCGCCTACGCCTCGATGCCGTGCCTCGTCAGCAGCCATTCGGCGCTGTCGTTCCAGACGTCCATCTTCACGATCTTGCCGCCGCGGACCACGAAGCGGTCGACGTAGCGATTGCCCTCGAACGGCGTGCCGTCGGGCCATTCGCCGTACAGCGTGCCGGTGTTGTAGACGATGGTTTCGTCGATGCCGGGCGCGACGTCGGTGCGCTCCATCTTCTTCTTCACCCATTTGTAGCGGCCGGCATTGAACGCGGTGCTGTCGCGCGGATGCTTGAACTTGCGGCCGCCGGTGAAGGTGATGGCGACGTCCGGGGCCATGAACGTGGCCGCCGTGTCGGGGTCGGGAACCATCGAGGCGACCAGAAAGCGTTCGACCAGCGCCGCGGCTGCGGCGGTCTGATCCATGGACGGCGCGGCTTCGGCGCGGGATGATGACACGGCGAGATCTCCTGAAACGGGGGACGACAGCGGGGCGATCCAAGCAAGCCCGGTGCCAGATATCGTATCCGTTTCCGACAAATATTGTATACGATTTGTGCGGGCGCTGTCTGGATAATGGGCAGCGGTCGGAAAAAACGGCCGTCAGATCGGGCTTTCCCGGCGATTCCGGGCGCTTCGGCGTCGCCCGGGTGGTGGCACAGCGCTTGCTAGCAAGGATGCGATGATTTCATCCTGCGAGGAGCCCGTGATGACTTTCGCTTCCCACGTTTCGCGTCGCCTGTTGCTCGCGGCCGGCGCCGCGTCGCTGGCGCTGATCGGTGTCGGGCCGGCATCGGCCGAGGACACCATGAAGGTCGGTCTGGTCGCGGCGATGTCCGGCCAGTCGGCGAAATCCGGCGAGGCCATCGTCCGCGGCCTGTCGCTGGCGCTCGACGAGATCAACGCCAAGGGCGGCGTGCTCGGCAAGAAGCTCGAACTGGTGGTGCGCGACGACGAGAGCAATCCCGCCAAGGGCGTGATCGCCGCGCGCGAACTGGTGCAGCGCGAAAAGGTCGTCGCTTACTTCGGCGGCATCGACACCCCGGTGTCGATGGCGATCGTGCCGTTCGCCAATCAGTCCAAGGTGCCGTTCATCGGCGTCTGGGCCGCCGGCACCAAGATCACCCGCAACGACGCGCCGGAGAACTACGTGTTCCGGGTCTCGGCGGTCGATGCGCTGGTGGACATCGCGCTGGTCGACTACGCGATCAAGAAATACGGCGCCAAGAAGCCGGGGATGATCCTGATCAACAATCCCTGGGGCGAATCCAACGAGGCCGGGCTGAAGAGCGCGCTCGACGCCAAGAAGATGACCGCCGCCGGCATCGAGAAGTTCGAGGGCGGCGACGTCGACATCGTGCCGCAACTGACCCGGCTGAAGGACGCGGGCGCCGACGCGCTGTTCATGGTCGCCAACGTCGCGCCCTCGGCGCAGGTGGTGAAATCGCTCGACCGGATGGGCTGGAACGTGCCGGTGGTGTCGCATTGGGGCCCGGCCGGCGGCCGCTTTACCGAACTCGCCGGCCCCAGCGCCGAGAAGGTCCACTTCATCCAGACCTTCAGCTTCTCCGGCAACAGCAATCCGAAGGCGACCGCGGTGTTCGAGGCGCTGAAGAAGAAATATCCGGAGATCAAGTCCGCCGCCGACGTCACCCCCGCGGTCGGCATCGCCAACGCCTACGACGCGATGCATCTGACCGCGCTGGCGATCGCCAAGGCCGGCTCGACCGAAGGCCCGAAGATCCGCGAGGGCTTCTACCAGATCGGCAGCTATGACGGCCTGATCAAGACCTACAGCAAGCCTTTCACCCCCGACAATCACGACGCGCTGTCGCCCTCGGACTATCTGTTCACCTACTTCAAGGGCGCGGAGATCCTGCCGCTGACGAACTAGCCGCTAATCCAGAGTTCGTCATTCCGGGATGTACTTTCGCCGGCGAAGCCGGCGGAAGTGCAGGCCCGGAATCCATAACCCCTGTGCTCGCGTTTCGGCACAACGGTCGTCACGCCCGAGCGGAACAGCGGCTTCAGGGGGTATGGATTCCGGGTTCGCGCTGCGCGCGCCCCGGAATGACGAGGCGAGAGTTTCTTAGCTAACACCTTTCTCACGGACTCTCCCAATGCTCACCTCCGCCATCATCTCCGGCATCGGCCTCGGCAGCATGTACGGGCTGATCGCGCTCGGCTTTCACATCACTTACGTGGTGTCGAACACCGTGAACTTCGCCCAGGGCTCGGCGATGATGCTGGGCGCCGTGCTGGGCTACACGTTCGGCGTCAGATACGGCTGGCCGATGCCGCTGGCGATGCTGGCGGCGCTTGCGGTGTGTGCGCTGTTCGGCCTGGTGGTCGAGCGCATTCTGGTTCGGCCGTTCGTGGCGCGCGGTTCGAATGCCTGGCTGATGGCGACCGTGGCGGCCGGCATCGTGCTCGACAATGCGGTGATGTTCACCTTCGGCAAGGAGCCGCGCGGCTTTCCGTCGGATTGGGCGGCGCAGCCGATCCGGCTGTTCGGCGCCGGAGTCTATCCGCTGCAGCTCGTCATTCCGCTGGTCGGGATCGGCATCGCCGGCGTGATGCATCTGTTGTTGCGCCATACGCGCCGCGGCAAGACGCTGCTGGCGGTGGTGCAGAATCCCGACGCCGCGCGGCTGATGGGCATCAACGTGCACCGGACCATCGCGATCTCCTTCATGGTCTCGACCGCGCTCGCCGGCCTCGCCGGCCTCCTGATCGCGCCGCTGTTCAGCGTCAGCTCGGAGATGGGCACGCTGTTCGGCATCAAGGCCTTTGCCGTTGCGATCCTGGGCGGCATGGGCTCGGCCTGGGGCGTGGTGATCGCCGGTCTCGCCTACGGGCTGATCGAGGCGCTGGTGACCTCGTTCCTCGGCTCGGTCTACACCCAGATCGTGGTGTTCTCCGTGGTGATCCTGGCGCTGGCGTTGAAGCCGAACGGCTTGTTCGGCCACGCCGCGATCAACAAGGTCTGACCATGGGCTTGATTGCGAAGCTACGCGCCTACGCGATGCCGGCCACGGTGCTGCTGCTGACCGTGGTCGCGGCGCTTTATGCAGCGCGCGCGGAGGGCTACGTGCCGTTCGTGCTGGCGATGGTGGCGCTCACCTGCATCGTCGGCGTCGGCCTCAACGTGCTGGTCGGACTGACCGGGCAGATCTCGCTCGGCCATGTCGGCTTCTATGCGATCGGTGCCTATACGGTGGCGATCCTGACGCTGAAGGGTCTCAGTTTCTGGCTGGCGCTGCCGCTGGCGGGACTGATCGCCGGCGCGATCGGGCTGCTGCTGTCGCTGCCGGCGCTGCGTGTCAGCGGGCCGTATCTGGCGATGATCACCATCGCCTTCGCCTTCATCGTGCAGCATCTCACCATCGAATGGCGCGGCGTCACCGGCGGCTCCAACGGGTTGATGGGACTGCCGGCGCCGGTGCTGGCGGGCAAGCTGTTCACCGAGCGCGAGATGGCGCTGCTGGCGATCGGCCTCGCCGGTGCGTCGACCTATCTGTTCCATCGGCTCGCCGGCTCGGCCTGGGGCAAGGCGATGGTCGCGGTGCGCGACGCCGAGGTTGCGGCGCGCTCGATCGGGCTCAATCCGGTCAGCGTCAAGGCGGCGGCGTTCGTGCTGTCGGCGGCGCTCGCCGGCATCGCCGGCGGGATCTTCGCGGCGCTGATCGCCTTCGTCGCGCCGGATTCGTTTCCGTTCTCGCAGTCGATCCTGTTCCTGTTCGCCTGCGTCGTCGGCGGCGCCGGCTGGGTGCTCGGCCCGGTGGTCGGCGCCGCGATCACCGTGGTGCTGCCGGAATTGCTGTCGCAGCTTGCCGAATATCGGCTGCTGTTCTTCGGGCTGCTGCTGCTCGTGGTGTTGTGGCTGGCGCCGGAGGGCATCCTCGGCACGCTGGCGCGATGGATGCGCCGGATCGATCCGCGGCCCGCCGAGCCCGGCGACGTCGCCGGCTTCCTCGCCGCGGCGTCCGACAAGGGTGCGCTCGAAGTCGGCGGCATCGGCATCAGCTTCGGCGGCATTCGCGCCGCATCGCAGGTGTCGTTCACGGCCGAGCCCGGCAAGGTCACCAGCGTGATCGGGCCGAACGGCGCCGGCAAGACCACCGTGCTCAACATGATCGGCGGTTTCTACAAGCCCGACGCCGGCAGCATCCGGCTCGGCGGGCAGGAGCTCGCCGGCGCGCCGGCCTGGAAAGTGGCGCGCGCCGGAATCGGCCGCACCTATCAGACCACCAAATTGTTCGAGACGATGAGCGTGCGCGACAACGTGCTGATCGCGATGCGCCGCGGCCGGCTCGGCTCGATGCTGGCCTTCGCGGCGAACGCGGCCGACGAGGCCGCCGCCGAAGCGCTGATCGATTTCGTCGGCTATCGCGGCCCGATCGCCACCGCCGCCGGCGACCTGCCGCATGTCGATCGCCGGCTGGTCGAGATCGCCCGCGCGCTGGCGATGCGGCCGCGCGTGTTGTTACTCGACGAGCCGGCCGCCGGGCTGATGGCGGCCGACAAGGATGCGCTCAGCGGGCTATTGCGCCGGATCGCCGATCTCGGCATCGCGGTCATCCTGGTCGAGCACGACATGCGGCTGGTGATGGGGATCTCCGATCACGTCGTGGTGCTCGACGCCGGAACGCCGATCGCGGCGGGCACTGCTAATGTCATCCGCCGCGATCCGAAGGTGCTGGCCGCCTATCTCGGCGGCGCCGAGATGCGCGCCCGCGGCCGCGATGTGCCGTGGGACGGCTCGCGCGACGCGGTGCTCGACGTGATCGATCTGGTCGCCGGCTACGGCGCCGCGCCGGTGCTGCAGAAGGTCAATCTGCAGGTGCGGCCCGGCGAGATGGTGGCGCTGATCGGCGCCAACGGCGCCGGCAAATCGACGATGATGCGCGCGCTGTCCGGGCTGCTGCGGCCGGTGCAGGGCGACGTCATCCTCAATGACGAACGGATCGAAGCGATCGAGGCGCATCGCATCGCCGCGCGCGGCCTCGCGCTGGTGCCGGAAGGCCGGCAGGTGTTCGCCGAACTCAGCGTCTACGACAATCTCGAACTCGGCGCCAATACGCGCAGCAACGTCGACTACGCCGCAGAGATCGAAGCGGTGCTGACGCGATTTCCGCGGCTGCGCGAACGGCTCGACAGCCGGGCCGGGCTGCTCTCCGGCGGCGAGCAGCAGATGCTGGCGATCGCGCGCGGCATGATGGCCAAGCCCCGCATCCTGCTGCTCGACGAGCCGTCGCTCGGGCTGGCGCCCGCGATGATCAACGAACTCTACGACGTGCTCGCCGATCTGCGCGACGAGGGCATCACTATCCTCTTGGTCGATCAGATCGCGGTGCTGGCGCTCGCGGTCGCCGACCGTGGCTATGTGATCGACAGCGGCACGATCGTGCGCGACGACAGCGCCGCGGCGCTCGCCAGCGATCCAGACGTCGAGGCCGCTTATCTCGGCCATGCCGAGGCCGCGCAGTGACGCGCATCCGATCCGTATCCCGGACGCGGTGCGGCATTCTCATGCCGCTCCGCAGATCCGGGATCCCGGTCACTTTCATGCAGCGAAACGGGGCCCCCGGATCTGCGCAGCAAGACTTCGTCTTGCAGCGCGTCCGGGGAACGGTTCGTGGGAATTGACCAAAATCTCGAGGACCCTCCCATGACGTTCGATCTCATCCTCCGCAACGCCGCCATCGTCGATCGCGACGGCCGCGCCGACATCGGCATCAAGGCCGGACGCTTCGCCGCGATCGAGGCGGGGCTGCCGGCGACCGGCGCGCCCGAGCACGATTGCGGCGGCCGCCTCGTGGTGCCGGGCTTCGTCGAAACCCACATCCATCTCGACAAGTCCTGCCTGCTCGGCCGCTGCAATTGCGAGAAGGGCTCGCTCGACGAGGCGATCGCCGAGGTCGTGAAAGCCAAGCGCGGCTTCACCGAGGAGGACGTGTATCAGCGCGCGTCGCTGACGCTGGAGAAGGCGATCAAGAACGGCACCAACCGGATGCGCACCCACGTCGAGGTCGACCCGCGGGTCGGCCTGACCAGTTTTCGCGCGCTGAAGCAGTTGAAGCTCGACTACGCTTGGGCGATCGACCTGCAGCTCTGCGTATTTCCGCAGGAGGGGCTGCTCGACGATCCAGGCTGCGATGCGGTGATGCTGCAGGCGCTGCGCGAGGGCGCCGACGTGGTCGGCGGCGCGCCCTATATGGACAAGGATTCGCACGGCCAGATCGGCCGCATCTTCGAGATGGCCCGCGAGTTCGACGTCGACATCGACTTCCATCTCGATTTCGGGCTCGACCCTTCGCATCTCGATCTCGACGAAGTGTGCCGGCTCGCGACGCGCACCGGCTGGGGCGGGCGCGTCACGATCGGCCACGTCACCAAGCTGTCGGCGATGCCGAAGGCCGCGTTCGACGCCGCGGCGAAGCGCCTTGCGGACGCCGGCGTCGCCGTCACCGTGCTGCCGGCGACCGATCTGTTCCTCACCGGCCGCGACAGCGACCACAACGTGCCGCGCGGCGTCACCCCGGCGCACAAGCTGCGGGCGCAGGGCGTCACCTGCAACATCTCGACCAACAACGTGCTCAATCCGTTCACGCCGTTCGGCGACTGCTCGCTGATCCGGATGATCAATCTCTACGCCAACGTCACCCAGGTCGCCGCGACTGCGGAGCTCGCCGGCTGCCTCGACATGGTGACGTCGGATTCGGCGCGGTTGCTGAATCTTCCCGACTACGGCATCGCCGTCGGCCATCCGGCCGATCTGGTCGTGCTCGATTGCGCCGCCAAGGCGCAGGCGGTCTGCGAGATCGCGCAGCCGCTCTTCGGGCTGAAGCACGGCGTGCGCACGTTCGACAAACCCGCCGCGATGCTGCACAAGCCGAGCTGAACTCGCCGCGCGGCGACAACAAGAAACGAAACGGAGATGGCGATGCCGGTCGACGACAATCTGAACGCGTTCTGTACTTATGGCCGGGGCGATCGGCGGATTCAGGACGGCGGCGCGCTCGCCGGGCTGAGCTTCGCGGTGAAGGATTTCTTCGACGTCGCGGATCTGCCGACCGGCGCCGGCAGCCCGGAATGGCTGGCGACGCATCCGGTGCCGACGCAATCGTCGCCCGCGGTCGATCGGCTGTTCGCGGCCGGCGGCACCATGGTCGGCAAGACCCACACCGACGAGATGGCGTGGAGCCTCAACGGCGAGAACGCGCATTACGGCACGCCGATCAATCCGGCCGCGCCCGGCCGGATTCCCGGCGGCTCGTCGAGCGGATCGGCCGCGGCGACCGCCGGCGGCCTGGTCGACTTCGCGCTCGGCTCCGACACCGGCGGTTCGGTGCGGCTGCCCGCGAGCTATTGCGGCGTCTACGGCATTCGCACCACGCATGGGCGGATTCCGCTCGACGGCGCGGTGCCGCTGGCGCCGAGCTACGACACCGTCGGCTGGTTTTCGCGCAGCGCGGCGTTGATGGCGCGGGTCGGCGACGTGCTGCTCGACGGCGTCCGCGCGCCGCGCCGGCCGAAGCGCGTGCTGATCGCGCGCGATCTGTTCGAAGCCTTGGAGCCGCGCGTCGTCGCGGCGCTGCAGCCGGGGCTCGCGCGGCTGAGCGGATTGCTGGGAGAGCCGGAGCCGGTCGAGGTCGCAGGCGATCAGCGCGCGGCGTGGCGCAACGCGTTTCGCGTGCTGCAATCCGCCGAAGCCTGGGCGGCGCATGGCGACTGGGTGAGGGCGGTGAAGCCGGCGTTCGGTCCCGGCGTCAAGGAGCGCTTCGCCGCCGCCGCCGTGCTCGATCCCGCCGAAGTCGTCGCCGCCAAGGCGCTGCGCGAAACCATCGCCGCGAAGATGCGGACGCTGCTGCAGGACGACGCCGTGCTGATCGCGCCGACCGCGCCCGGCATCGCGCCGCTGCGCGGCAGCTCGGGCGAGGCGCTCGAAACCTTCCGCGCCCGCTCGCTCGAACTGCTCTGTCCCGCCGGCCATGCCGGCCTGCCGCAACTGTCGCTGCCGCTCGCCACGCTCGACGACTGCCCGATCGGCCTATCGCTGATCGGCGGCCGCGATTGCGACGAGGATCTGCTCGCGCTCGCGGCGGAGCTGGAGGCGGGGACGCCGGCGCACTGAAGGCTCACAGACCACCGTCGCATCCGCTCTCGCCGCGCCACGGCGCCAGCGCGGGCGCATGCTTGACTCGATAAGAACAAAATGAGAACAATCGAGCCGCGCAGTCAGGCTCGGAAGGCGATTCGATGGCCGATATCACCTACTACGTGGCGCTGCCCTTCACGGCGGCGGACGACGGCGTCGCGCCGGGTGAGCCGGCCGAGTGCCAAAGCGCATCCGCGGCCATCCGCAGGGCCGAGGTGCTGGCGCGGACCAGCGGCAATGCCGGCGCAGTCGCGTTCAGCCGCAGCGGTGATCCGCTGATCGGCGAATTTCACGACGCGGTGCTGCTCAAGGCGTTCGGCGATGTGCCGAGCGATCTGTCGGAGCTGTAGGAAGGCAGTCGATCGCGCCCGCCTCGGTCGCGCGTTTGCGGCCTGCGGTTCTCGAGATGGTGCGATGACTGCTGGGGCCGGAATGGCTGGGGAACTAGGATTCGAACCTAGACAAACAGAGTCAGAGTCTGTTGTGCTACCGTTACACCATTCCCCACCGGAAAATGCCTCACGAAATCAGGCATTTACATCGGTGCCGGGCGCGGCGGGAAGAATTCGCGGCGCCTCGGATGTGGGGCGACTTCTAACGGTGTCGGCCTCTGGCCGCAAGAGCTTCCTGTTGAAGAATTGCCGCCCGGCACGAGAGCTCCGCCAGCGGGTTATCCGACGAAGCGCCGCTCGGTTGCCGGCGCGGCGGCCGCCTCACTCCGCCGCCTGTTTCACCTCTCCCGGCGCGGCGCCGGCGTCGTCGGGACGTCGGCCGCGGCTCCAGTTCGACAGCGCGTTGGAGAGCCGGTCGAGATACAGATACACCACCGGGGTGGTGAACAGCGTCAGCGCCTGGCTGACGGCGAGGCCGCCGACCATGGCGTAGCCGAGCGGCTGGCGGATCTCCGAGCCGGTGCCGGTGCCGAGCATCAGCGGCACGCCGCCGAGCAGCGCCGCCATCGTGGTCATCATGATCGGACGGAAGCGTAAGAGCGCCGCCTTGCGGATCGCCTGTTCGGGGCTGAGGTGCTCGTCGCGCTCGGCGGCGATCGCGAAGTCGACCAGCATGATGCCGTTCTTCTTGACGATGCCGATCAGCAGAATGACGCCGATCAGCGCGATCAGGCTGAAGTCGAAGCCGAACAGCATGAGGATGGCGAGCGCGCCGACGCCGGCCGAGGGCAGCGTCGAGAGAATCGTCAGCGGGTGGATGTAGCTCTCGTACAGGATCCCGAGGATCAGATAGACCACGACGAGGGCGGCGAGGATCAGCAGCGGCACGGTGCCGAGCGATTGCTGGAACGCCTGCGCGGTGCCCTGGAAGCTGCCGTTCAGCGTCGGCGGCGCGCCGATCTCGGCCATCGCGCGCTGCACCGCTTCGGTGGCCTGCCCGAGGGCTGCGCCCTGCGCCAGGTTGAAGCTGATCGTGGTGGCCGGAAACTGGCCCTGGTGGCTGATCGACAGCGGCCGCACCGGCACCGTGGTCCATTTCGCGAAGGCCGACAGCGGCACCTGATCGCCGGTGGTCGGCGACTTGATGTAGATCTTGTTCAGCGTGTCCGGCTGGCCCTGCAGCTCCGGCAGGATCTCCAGGACGACGTGATACGAATTGGTCTGGGTGAAATATTGCGCGACCTGACGCTGGCCGAACGCGTCGTACAAGGTGTCGTCGATTAGTTGCGGCTGGATGCCGAAGCGCGAGGCGGTGTCGCGGTCGATCGTCAGCGTCAGCGTGGTGCCCTCGGTCTGCTGATCGGTGGCGACGTCGCGCAGTTCTGGCAGCGTCTGCAGCTTGGCGAGTACCTTCGGCGCCCATTCGTTGAGCTCGGTGAGGTTGGAATCCTGCAGGGTGTATTCGAACTGCGTCCGGGTCGGCCGGCCGCCGAGCCGGACGTCCTGCGCCGCCTGCATGAACAGCCGCGCGCCCTCGACCTGTTCGAGTTTCGGTCGCAGCCGGGCGATGATCTGCTGCGCGCTGGCGCTGCGCTGGTCGCGCGGCTTCAGCGTGATGAACAGCCGCCCGGTGTTGAGCGCGCTGCCGGAGCCGCCGATCGCCATCGCCACGCTCGCGACGTCGGGATCGGCCTGCACGATCTTGCCGAGCGCCTCCTGGTGCGCCTTCATGTCGGCGAAGGAAATGTCCTGCGCGGCTTCCGAACTCGCAGTGATCAGCCCGGTGTCCTGCTGCGGGAAGAAGCCCTTCGGAATCGCGATGAACAGATAGACCGACAGGCCGAGCGTGGCGAAGAACACCAGCAGCGTCGTCAGCCGCCAGCGCAGCACCAGATCGAGGCCGCGCTCGTAGCCGCGCAGCATCGCCTCGAAGCCGCGCTCGCTCCATTGGTAGAACCGGCCGTGCTTGACGGCGTGCTCGTTGCGCAGGAAGCGCGACGCCATCATCGGCGTCAGCGTCAGCGACACCACCAGCGACACCACGATGGTCATCGCCAGCGTCACGGCGAATTCGCGGAACAGCCGGCCGATGATGCCGCCCATCAGCAGCAGCGGAATCAGCACCGCGATCAGCGAGATCGAGATCGACACGATGGTGAAGCCGATCTCGCCGGCGCCCTTCAGCGCCGCCGCCATCGGCGTCTCGCCTTCCTCGATGTAGCGGGTGATGTTCTCCAGCATCACGATGGCGTCGTCGACCACGAAGCCGACCGAAATCGTCAAGGCCATCAGCGACAGATTGTCGAGCGAATAGCCGGCCGCCCACATCAGCGCGCAGGCGCCGAGCAGCGCCAGCGGCACGGTGATGCTCGGGATGATGGTCGCCCACAGATTGCGCAGGAACAGGAAGATCACCATCACCACCAGCGCGATCGTCAGCAGCAGGGTGAACTGCACGTCCTCGACCGCGGCGCGGATGGTCTGGGTGCGGTCGCTGATCACGGCGATCTTCACCGCCGGTGGGATCGCGGCGACGAGGCGCGGCAGCTGCGCCTTGATCTTGTCGACGGTGTCGATGACGTTGGCGCCGGGCTGCTTGAAGATCACCAGGAATACGCCGCGCTTGCCGTCGGCCCACGCCGCCTGCTTGGCGTCCTCCGGGCCGGCGACGGCCCGGCCGATGTCGCGAATCCGCAGCGGCCCGCCGTTGCGATAGGCGAGGATGACGTCGTTCCAGTCCTTCGCCTGGGTGAGCTGATCGTTGGCGTAGATCGTGTAGCTGCGGGTCGCGCCGTCGATATTGCCCTTCGGGCTGTCGACCGTGGTGATGGCGATCTGGCTGCGGACGTCCTCCAGCGACAGGCCTTTGGCGACGAGTTTCGCCGGATCGATCTGGATGCGGATCGCCGGCTTCTGCTGGCCGCCGATCAGCACCTGGGCGACGCCGGTGATCTGGCTGATCTGCTGCGCGAGCTGGGCATCGACCGAGTCGCTGACGGTGGTCAGCGGCAGCGTCTCGGAGGTCGCCGACAGCAGCAGGATCGGCGAGTCGGCCGGATTGACCTTGCGATAGGTCGGCGGGCTCGGCAGCGTCTTCGGCAATTGGCCGCCGGCGGCGTTGATCGCCGCCTGGACGTCGTTGGCGGCGCCATCGATGGCACGGCTGAGGTCGAACTGGATCGTCACCGCGGTGCTGCCGAGCGAACTCGTCGAAGTCAGCTGCGCGACGCCGGGGATCTGCGCGAATTGCCGCTCCAGCGGCTGCGCCACCGACGACGCCATCGTCTCGGGACTGGCGCCCGGCAGCGAAGCGGACACCTGGATGGTGGGGAAGTCGACCTGCGGTAGCGGCGCCACCGGCAGTTGCGGATAGGCGACCAGGCCGACGAACAGAATGCCGGCCATCAGCAGCGAGGTGGCGATCGGATAGCGGATGAACGGAGAGGAGATGCCGCCGCTCATCTCAGCGGGCTCCGCCGGCGGCCGATCCGGTGGCGGGCGATCCTGGGGCGGGCGCGGGCGGCGGCTGGCCGTCGGCGACCTTGAACGACACGGTCGAGCCGGGTTTCACCTTGTACTGGCCGCCGACGATGACGCGGTCGCCGGGCTCGAGCCCGCGTTCGATCACGGTGGTCTGGTCGTTGGCCGCGCCGACCTGCAGCTTGCGGATCTGCGCCTTGTTGTCCGGGTCGACCGCATAGGCATAGAGCCCGTCGGCGCCGTGCTGGATCGCGTCGTTTGGCACCACGACGGCGTCGTCGAGCGTCTTCACCAGCAGTCGGGTCGACACTGCGAGCCCCGGCCACAACGCGTGGTCCTTGTTGGCGAACACCGCCTTGAGCCGCACCGTGCCGCTGCTGGAATCGACCTGGTTGTTGACGACCGCCAGCGTGCCGTCCTCGGCGAGCCTGGTCTTGCCGTCGGACGACAGCGCGATCACCTGCAGCGGATGCGCAGCGAGCGCCTTGTTGATGTCGGTGACGCGCTCCTCGGGCGCGGTGAAGATCACCGCGATTGGCTCGATCTGCGCGATGGTGACGATCCCGGTCTGGGTCGCGGCGTTGACGATGTTGCCCTTGTCGACCTGGCGCAGACCGGTGACGCCGGAGATCGGCGCCTTGATGCTGGCATAGTCGAGCTGGGTCTGGGCATTGGCGATCGCCGCCTCGTCGGCCTCGATCTGGGCGGTGAGCTGCTGGACGGTGGAGCGCTGGGTGTCGGTCTGCTGCTTGGTGGCGAATTCGCCGAGCTTGACCGAGCGGCCGAGGTCGAGCTGCGCATTGGCGAGGTTGGCCTGATCCTGCGCCTTCTTGGCCTTGGCCTGGTCGAGCGAGGCCTGGAACGGCCGCGGGTCGATCTGCGCGATCAGGTCGCCGGCCTTGACGATCTGACCTTCCTTGAAGCCGATCCGGTCGATCTCGCCGTCGACCCGGGTCCGGACCACCACCGTGTTGAAGCCCTGGACGGTGCCGAGGCCGCTCAGCATCACTGGGAAACTGGCTTTTTGCACCGTGGCCACCGTGACCGGAACGGCGGCCGGCCCGCGGCCCTTGCCGGGGTCCTTGGTTCCGCCCGCACTGGTCGCCTGCGCGTGGGCCGGGTCACCGCGATGCTGCCACGCCCATGCGCCGGCGCCGGCGCCTCCCAGACACGCAAGCACAACGACGACCCGGCGGAGGGCGCGGGGATTGCTCATGGCTGATCCGATGCTTTCCGCCGCCGAATTCGTGCTGGCAAGACGCCCTCCAGCCCGGGCAGCGATCCAACGATAGGCTGGAACTAACTAATCCGTTCTGAGGCTGTAAACACAATATCGCTTGAAATTATCCGACATTGCCAAACATTCATGAAATGGCTCTCTGGCGCATGGCGGAGGCCGATTTCGGCGCTGTCGGCGCATGGCAGATCCACAACTTCCGAGCGGCAGGGAGAGCGGGGCTCGCGGGGACCCGCTTCGCGCGTTTCACTGCCGTCGGCGACGGCTGGCGACGCGGTCGGCGGGCCAGTTGAGAACTCTTCCAATTGTCAGCGCTGCCGAGGTCGGTCATATCGGCCGCAGCGGTCGTGGCCCACACCTCGCCACGGTCCTCCGGAGCACTGCATGGAAGAACTCAACGGGCGGATGATCGCGTGCCAGATCCTGATCACGGGTCTGATCGCGCGCGTCGCCAATGATCAGCCGGACCCGCTGCGCTTTCTCAGCGAGTTTCGCGACGAGATCCGCGCGGTGGTGGGCGGGATCAGGATCGGCGGCGCGCTGGACACCGAGCGCGTTCGCGTCATCGCGCAGCAGACCGTCGACGAATTGTTCTCGCTGATGAAGCCGCCGAGCCCGCCGACGGAATAACAGCCTCATCGCGCCACTATCAAGGTACCGTACCCGCGCGCGCAATCGCTGCGCAAATGCTTATTCGATCGGCATTTTCGGCATGTCGGCGCGATCACCTCAGGATGTTTCCGGAGGTCGTTGTTTAGAACCGTTTTGATCTTGAACGATTCCAGCGCGACAAAGACGCACGCGCGTTGACCCTCTATTTCGCGGCCGATACCACTGAAAGCTGCAGGTAATTAGCAACTGCATCAATGGGGGCGTTGGGCGAGATGAATGCGGCAAAAGCACCGAGATCGTTACGCGCGGAAGCGTCTGTTCGGACTTTCAACGATGAGCTCGACAGTCATTATGGTCGCAAGGTCTCGGCCGTCGCGGGGATGATCGCGGTGGCGTCGATCGGCGGCGCCGAGGCGCAGCAATCGAACCTGCCGCCGGTGACCGTCGATGCGCCGGTGGCGCGGCCGCGTCCCGCCGCTGCGAAGCCGACGCCGGATCAGGTGCGGGCGCGCACCGCGCTGCGCCGCGCGGCGCGGCGGGCGCAGCCGGCCCAGGTGGCGCCGGTGCCGTTTCCCAATGCCGGCGCGCTGTCGGCGGATCGCAACCCCTATGCCGACGCCGACGCGCCCTACAAGGTCGACCGGCTGTCCGGCACCAAGTTCTCCGAACCGGTGCTGAACACCGCGCGGACGGTGACGGTGCTGAGCAAGGAAATCCTGCAGGACAAGAACGCGACCTCGCTGCGCGACGTGGCGCGCTCCACCGCCGGCGTCACGCTCGGCACCGGGGAGGGCGGCAACGCCTTCGGCGACCGCTTCTTCATCCGCGGCTTCGACGCCCGCAACGACGTGTTCATCGACGGCATCCGCGATCCGGCGGTGTCGATCCGCGAGAACTTCTTCACCGAGCAGGTCGAGATCCTGCGCGGCCCGGCCTCGACGCTGGCCGGCCGCGGCACCGCCGGCGGCGCCATCAACATCGTCACCAAGCAGGCCACCACCGCGGGCAATTTCACCAAGGCGGAGACCACCTTCGGCACCGACGCCACCAAGCGCGTCACCGTCGACGTCAATCAGGTGCTGAGCCCGACACTCGCGGTGCGGTTCGACGGCCTGTATCAGAAGGCCAACGTCGCCGGCCGCAACTACGTCTACGACGATCGCTGGGGCACCCTCGGCGCGATCAAGTGGACCCCGACCGACGCCATCAAGATCACCGCGAACTACGTCCACACCGATCTCGACGGGCTGCCGGATTTCGGCGTGCCCTACAACACCGCGCTGCGGAAGCCCTCGACCAGCGTGAACGTGCCGCGCGAGACCTATTACGGCTTCGTCAATCGCGACTTCCAGAAGGCAAAGCAGGATTTCGGCACGGTGATCGGCGAGTTCAACATCACGCCGGACCTGACGCTGAGCAACCGCTCGCGCGCGGCGCGCTCGGTGCTCGACTACATCGGCACGCTGCCGAGCAACCCGACCGCCACCACGGTGCAGCTCGCCTCGCAGAGCCGCTATCAGGTCACCGACGTGCTCGCCAACCAGACCGACCTGACCTACAAGTTCGATACCGGCCCGGTGAAGCACACGCTGATCGGCGGCGCCGAGGTGTCGCAGGAAAAGGTGATGCGCGACACCTATGCCGGGCTCAATTCGGAGCTGACCGGGCTGCAGACCGGCGGCCGGGTCACGGTGTCGCTGCTGGCGCCGCCGAACGAGCTCAGCTTCGCCAGCACGCCGCAGCGCGCCTACAATCCGACCAACATCACGGTCGACACCAAATCGGCGTATCTGATCGAGACCGCGAACTGGAACGACGTCGTCATCCTCAACGGCGGCCTGCGCTACGACGACTACAACATCAAGGGCGAGAGCAGCACGGCGTCGACCGGCGTGCAGTCCGGGATGTGGAACTACAATGTCGGCGCGGTGGTGAAGCCGCTGCCCTATGCCAGCGTCTATGCGGCCTACGCCACCTCGTCCAATCCGGTCGGCGCCGAACTCGACGCCTCGGGCACCGCCTATGGCGGCCTCGTGGTCAACAACACCACCTTCCAGGCGCTATCGCCTGAGCAGAACAAGGCGGTCGAAGTCGGCACCAAATGGGAGCTGTTCGACCGGCATCTGCTGCTGACCGGCGCGCTGTTCCAGACCGAGAAGTCGAACGCCCGCGAGACGGTGGGCAGCAACATCCTCTCCACCGGCGTCTATCGCGTCCGCGGCATCGACCTCGAGGCCGCCGGCAAGATCACCGACCGCTGGAGCGTGTTCGGCGGCCTGGTGCTGATGGAAAGCCAGGTGCTGCAGTCGGTCGATCCGACCCAGGTCGGCGCGCAGCTCGCCAACATCGCGCACCAGTCGTTCAACTTGCTCACCAAGTACAGGTTCGACGAGCATTGGGAGCTCGGCGGGCAGGCGACCTACGCGTCGAAGATCTACGGCGGCACCTTCGGCGCCATCAACGGCAACGTGCTGCCCGACCATTGGCGGTTCGACGGCTTCGTCGAGTTCAAGGTCGACAAGCATCTGACCGCCAAGCTGTCGGTCAACAACATCCTCAACACGACCTACTACGATGCGTTCTATCGCAGCGCCTCGCCGTTCGTGTTCATCGCGCCGGGCCGTTCGGTGTTGCTCAGCCTGCGCGGCGCGCTCTGAAGGGCGCGCCGGAACTGGAGTCGCCATGCTGGTTTGCATTCCCGAGGTCCTGTCGAAGCATGAGGTGACGGAGTTCCGTCACCTCATGGACAATGCCGACTGGGAGGATGGCCGCTCCACCGCCGGCGCGCAGTCGGCGATGGTCAAGCGCAACGAGCAACTGCCGCCGGACAGCGAGCTCGCGCGCGTGCTCGGCCGCCGCGTCATCTCCGCGCTCACCGCCAATCCGAAATTCGTCTCGGCGGCGGTGCCGCTGCAGATCTTCCCGCCGCTGTTCAACCGCTATGCGGCGGCGGGCAATCACCATTTCGGCATCCACGTCGACAACGCGGTGCGCGGTGATCCGCTCACCGGCCTGCGCATCCGCACCGACCTGTCGGTGACGCTGTTCCTCGCCGAACCCGACGAATATGACGGCGGCGAACTGGTGGTCGAGGATACTTACGGGTCGCACGAGGTCAAACTGCCGGCCGGAGACTGCGTTCTCTATCCGTCGACCAGCCTGCACATGGTCACGCCGGTCACCCGCGGTGCACGGGTCGCGTCTTTTTTCTGGCTGCAGAGCATGATACGAGATGCCCATGCGCGCAGCATGATCTACGATCTCGACGGCGCCATTCAGGCACTGGTCGAGCGGCTGGGACGCGATGACCCTGAAACGGTCAAATTGACCGGCATTTATCACAACCTCATCCGCTACTGGGCCGAAGTATGAAACTGTCGAAAACTCGATCGATCGCCGTCGCATTGGTTGCCGCGGTCCTGATGGCGCAGGCCGCACCGATCGTCGCGCAACAGGCGCCGGCGCAGCAGGTGCAGCCCGGGGCTGCGGCTCCGACGACGACCGCGGCCCAGGCGTTGCCGGCCTCCGGGACGACGCCGAGCGGCAGCGTCTCGCCGGGCCTCGCCGAACTGTCGCCGTGGTCGATGTTCCTGCAGGCCGACATCGTCGTGAAGGCGGTGATGGTCGGGCTGGCGCTGGCTTCGGTGATCACCTGGACCATCCTGATCGCCAAGAAGATCGAACTCGGCCGCGCCCGCTGGCGGCTGCGCACGGCGCTGAAGTCGATCGCCGAGGCGCGATCGATGTCCGAGGCGCAGCTCGCGCTCGGCGACAAGACCAGCCCGCTGTCGATGCTGCTGACCGCGGCGCTGCGCGAGGCGCGGATCTCGGCCGGGCTCGCCAGCGACGAAGGCATCAAGGAGCGCGCGGCGTCGAGCTTCAGCGAAATCGTCCGCGCCGAGTCGCGGCACATGCGCCACGGCATGGGCTTCCTCGCCACGATCGGCGCGACCGCGCCCTTCATCGGCCTGTTCGGCACGGTGTGGGGCATCATGAACAGCTTCATCGGCATTTCGAAGTCGCAGACCACCAACCTCGCGGTGGTGGCGCCCGGCATCGCCGAGGCGCTGCTCGCCACCGCGATCGGTCTGGTCGCCGCGATCCCGGCGGTGATCATCTACAATCACTTCTCGCGCGAGATTAAGGTCTATCTCGAGATGGTGGCGCGCGCCGCCGGCGCGGCGGGGCGGTTGCTGTCGCGCGATCTCGATCGCAGCCACGGCAGCGGCGGCCGTCACGCGCGCGCGGCGGAGTAGGCGATGGCCGTCTCGCTGAACGATTCCGACGGTCTCGACGACGATTTCGACGAGACCCACGAGATCAACGTCACGCCGTTCATCGACGTCATCCTGGTGCTGCTGATCATCTTCATGGTCGCGGCGCCGCTGTCGACCGTCGATCTGCCGGTCAGCCTGCCGACGTCCACGGCGACGCCGCAGAAGCGACCCGACAAGCCGACCTATGTCAGCATCAAGTCCGACCTCGCGGTGGCGATCGGCGAAAATCAGGTCAAGCGAGTCGATCTGGTGCAGACGCTGGATTCGATGCCGGATATGACCAAGGACCGCTTCATCTTTCTGCGCGCCGATCGCGCGGTGCCGTATGGCGAGCTGATGGACGTGCTGGAGATGCTGCGCGCCGGCGGCTACGCCAAGATCAAGCTGGTGGCGCTGGAAGGCGTACCCGGCGCGGCGCCGGGGGCGCAGTAGCGAAGTGGTAATCGGGTCGGTGCGGCTCGCGGCCGCAACCGCGCGGCGGCCGGAGCGGCTCCGGCTGTGCTATCAAGAGCGACCAAACGAAACGTTGAGCGCATGACCGACTTCGACTTCACCCGCAAGCCCTCGCGCACGCTGTGGCTGATCGCCGGCGTCGCCGCCGTCGCGCTGCATGCCGGCGGCGCCGCGCTGGCGCTGGCGCACCGGGCGGACGATCTCGACGACGACGCGCTCGGCGCGCCGGCGATCGAGGTCGGCCTCGAGATGATGTCGCCCAAGCACGAGGCGACCGACCTGCCGCCGGGCCCGGACACCGACGCCTCCGCGGCGTCGCCGGCGCTGAACGAGCAGAAGGCCGAGGTCAAGGAAACCGACCTGCCGAAGGACGTCCCGCAGGAGACCGAAGAGGCCGACCGCGTCGTCACCACGCAGGAGGCGAAGAAGAAGCCCGACGAGGAGCAGAAGGAAAAGGCGGTGGTGCAGCAGCAGGCCTCGACCGAGTCGGTCGCCGCCGAAGCCACCGCGATGCCGAGCAACGAGACCGCCAAGGAAGGCCCGCGCTCGGTCGCCCCCGCGCAGGGCGTCGGCCAGGCCGCGCAGCGCATCCGCGCCACCTGGCAGAAGGAGCTGGTCGCCTATCTCGACAAGCACAAGCGCTATCCGAAGGACGGCAACCAGAAGAACGTGCGGATCGTCATCAGCTTCGAGCTCGACCGCGTCGGCCACGTGCTGTCCACCCGGATCGTCGAAGGCTCCGGCGACGCCGCCTTCGACCAGGCCGCGCTCGACATGGTCAAGCGCTCCGACCCGGTCCCCGCGCCGCCGCCGTTGATCGCCGACGAGGGCCTGACCTTCAGCCTGCCGGTGATCTTCCGGACCAAGGGGAAGGGCTAGGAACGGCGCTCGTCGGGCGCGTCGCTTCGCCCGATCGCCCCGTTCCCCGGACGCGCTGCGGCACGCAGTGCCGCTGCGCAGATCCGGGGGCTCGGTTGCTCGGGGCCGTCGGACGACTTCATCAATGCCGAGTTGCGATCAAAGCCTGCAGCAAGAAACCGGGGTCCCGGGTCTGCGGAGCAGCGCTCCGCGCTGCACCGCGCCCGGGACACGCGCCGTGTCTCTCACCTCGTCATTCCGGGGCGCGCGCAGCGCGAACCCGGAATCCATAGCCGCTGGCAGTCGTGTTTTGATTGATGCGCATCCATCGCCGTGCTCGAGCGTGAGCGCAGGGCTGATGGGGTGGACGGCCCCCAACGGCATCGCATTGTGCCAGATTGAGGTTGTCGCAAACTTCAAACGAGGGAGCCGTCCGTGAACGAGATTATCCGCATTGGGATGGATACGTCGAAGCATTTCTTTCAGCTGCACGGGGTCGACGCCGCGGAGCGCGTGGTGCTGCGCAAGAAGTTGCGGCGCAGTCAGATGCTGGCTTTTTTCGCCGGCTTGCCGCCGACCGTGATCGGGATCGAGGCCTGCGGGGCGTCGCACCATCTGGCAAGGGCGCTCGGCGGGCTCGGTCATACGGTGAAGTTGCTGGCGCCGCAGCACGTCAAGCCTTACGTCGGCCGCAACAAGAACGATGGGCGCGATGCCGAGGGCCTGTGCGAGGCGATGAGCCGTCCGCGGATGGAGTTCGTGCCGGTCAAGACTGCCGAGCAGCAGGCGGGATTGATGCTGCTGGGCGTGCGCCAGCAGATGATCGCGCGGCGCACCCAACTGAGCAACGTGATCCGCGGCTACGCGGCGGAGTTCGGGCTGATCGCGCCGTGCGGGCTTCACAAGATTGAACCGCTGCTGGCGCGGATCGCGCAGGACGAGACGTTGCCCGAGCTGGCGCGTGAGCTGTTCGCCGTGCAGGCGCAGGACTACGCGCGGCTGCAGGACGAGTTGAAGGCGATCGAAGCCAAGCTGCTGGCCTGGCACCGCGCCGACGCGGGCAGCCGTCGGCTGTCGCAGATTCCCGGCGTCGGGCCGGTCGGCGCCAGCGCGCTGGTGCTGAAGACGCCGACGCCGCAGGCGTTCAGATCGGGGCGCGACTTCGCGGCCTGGCTCGGCCTGACGCCGAAGGATCACTCCACCGGCGGCAAGCTCCGGCTCGGTCGCATCACGCGCGCCGGCGACGAGATGCTACGCAGCGTGCTGATCTCCGGCGCCATGGCGGTGATCCAGCAGGCGCGGCATGGGCGCGGCCGAGCGTCGGCGTGGCTGATCGCGCTGCTGGCGCGCAAGCCGATCAAGCTCGCGGCAGTGGCGCTCGCCAACAAGATCGCCAGGACCGCCTGGAAGATGATGACCACGGGGCAGAGTTACGACGGAGCGCGGATGCCGAGCGCATCGCCGCGCGCCGCCTGAGAGATCGCGCATCGGACAACGATCGTCCGACGCGCGAGCCGGAGCTGCAACGGGAGACAGATGGAACGATCGATCGAACCGAGGGGCGAGACAATCCGTGGAATCCATCGGCACACAAAGGCCGACGGGCTGTTTGGATCTCGCGTCGCGGAAGCCATCTTGGCCAGCGGTCCATCGTGGCTGCATAAACAGGCCGCACATATGGATGCAAGCGATCCGATCAGTCCTCAGAAACCCTTGTGGCTCGGGGGCCGTCCACATATGGATTCCGGGTTCACGCCGGCTTCGCCGACGTGCCCCGGAATGACGAACGCGTCGTTTGTACGACGAGCAATGCGTCGGCTGTCAGATCGTCCGCCCGCCGTCGACCGGGAGGCACACGCCGGTCAGAAACTGCGCCTCGTCCGACGCCAGATACAGCGCCGCGCCGGCGATGTCCTCGGCGTCCGACAATCGCCCGAGCGGAATCGTCGCGATGAACTTCGCGCGGTTCTCCGGCGTGTCGGGCATGCCCATGAACTGCTCCAGCATCCCGGTCGGCCCCATCACCGGGCAGATCGCGTTGACGCGGATCTTGTCGGGGGCGAGTTCGACGGCGAGCGACTTGGTCAGCAGGTTCACCGCGGCCTTCGAGCCGTTGTACCAGGTCAGTCCGGGCCGCGGGCGGATGCCGGCGGTCGAGCCGATGTTGAGGATGTGACCGCCGCCGCGCGCGCGGAAATGCGGCACCATGCTGTGGCACGAATAGTAGATCGACTTGACGTTGACGGCGTAGACGCGATCGAACGTCGCTTCGTCGACGTCGAGCAGCGGCTGGTTCTTGTGAGTGTAGCCGGCATTGTTGACGACGCAGTCGATGCCGCCGAACGCCGCGATCGCGGCGTCGATCATCGCCTGATGGCTGGCGCGATCGGCGACATCGGCGGTACACGCGACGGCCTCCTTGCCGATCGATTGCGCGACGCTCAAAGCCGCCTCGCCGTTGATGTCCGCCACCAGCACCCGCGCGCCCTCGGCGACGAACCGCCGCGCCATCGCGGCGCCGAACCCCGAGCCGCCGCCGGTGACGACGAACGATTTGCCTTTCAAACGCATGCTGCCTCCTTGATTGTCTTGTCAGCGAAGATCATCTCGGCTCGTCATTCCGCGGCGCTCCGCTTTCCGGCACCGCCTCTCAGTTGTCATTCCGGGGCGCGTGCAGCGCGAGCCCGGAATCCATAACCCCTGGCATTGGTGTTCTGTCAAATGGCGGCCGCCGCCGTGCTCCATCCGAGGGGGTAGGGGATATGGATTCCGGACTTGCGCTACGCGCAATCCGGAATGACGAACGATAAGTGTTGCGTACACGAGAGAGCCGGGTTCGCGCTTCGCGCCTCCCGGAATGATTTGGGTGGAGTTGCTAATACGTCGCCCGTCCGCCCGAAATGTCGAACACTGCGCCGGTCGAGAACGCGCAGTCCTCCGACGCCAGCCACGCCACCATCGCGGCGAGTTCCTCGACCAGCACGAAGCGGCCTTTCGGGATCTTCGACAGCATGAAGTCGATGTGCTGCTGCGTCATCTGGTCGAAGATCGCGGTGCGCGCCGCGGCCGGGGTCACCGCGTTGACGGCGATGTCGTAGGCGGCGAGCTCCTTGCCCAGCGACTTGGTCAGCGCGATCAGGCCGGCCTTCGACGCCGAGTAGTGCGCGGCGTTGGGGTTGCCTTCCTTGCCGGCGATCGAGGCGATGTTGACGATGCGGCCGTATTTGTGCGCGATCATCAAAGGCACGATCGATTTGCAGCAGATGAACGGACCGTCGAGATTGATCCGCAGCACCTTGCGCCATTCTTCGTAGTCGGTGTCCCACACCGTCTTGTTGACCCCGGCGATGCCGGCATTGTTGACCAGGATGTCGATCTTGCCGAACGCGGCGAGGGTGGCATCGCGCGCGCTGTCGACCGCGGCGGGATCGGTGACGTCGACCTGCAGGGCGGTGACGACGTCGTCGCCGATCTCCTTCGCGGTTTTCTCCGCCAACGCGATGTCGTGGTCCCAGATCGCCACCCGCGCGCCCGACGCCGCGAACCGCTCGGCGATCGCCCGCCCGAACCCTTGCGCGCCGCCGGTGACCACCGCGCGGCGATGGTTGAGATCGATGGTGTTCATGGTGCGAAAGCTCCCGCTGATCTGCTGCCTTGAGGGAGCGCGGCCGTCGCCGCGCCGGAAACTTGCTCCCTCGCCCCGCGCTTGCGGGGAGAGGGGTGGGGTGAGGGGCTGCGGCCGATCCGCGCGTGCCGAGGCTCGAGGCTGCGCAGTGCCAGGCCCCTCACCCGGCGCTTCGCGCCGACCTCTCCCCGCAAAAGGGCGGGGAGAGGTGACCCAATCACAGCGTCCAGCCGCCGTCGATGATGTGCGCGACGCCGGTGGTGAAGGCGCTTTCGTCGCTGGCGAGATAGACCGCGAGCGACGCGATTTCGTCGGCAGTGCCGAGCCTTCCCATCGGCTGGCGCGCCACGAACATTTCGCGGCCCTGCGGGCCGGCGGCGGCGGCGCGGCCGAGCATCGACGGCGTCTCGATCGTGCCCGGGCAGATCGCGTTGCAGCGGATGCCGCGGGTGATGAAGTCGGCGGCGACCGCGCGGGTCAGCGCCGCGACGGCGGCCTTGGTGGCGCCGTAGACGTAGCGGTTCGGCGCCGCCTTGAACACGCCGGCGGCCGACGAGATGTTGACGATCGAGCCGCCGCCTTTCTCGAGCATGCCGGGCAGGAAGGCGCGGATCGTGCGATGCATCGACTTGACGTTGAGGTCGAACGAGAAATCCCAGTCGGCATCGGAGCAGTCCAGCACCGTGCCGTGATGCACGAAACCGGCGGCGTTGAGCAGGATGTCGATCGTGCCGACCTGCTTGGCCATAGCTTCGACCGCGGCGCTGTCGCGGACGTCGAGTCTCGCCGCTTCGCCGATGCCGTCCTTGGCCAGCGAGGCGAGCCCGGCTTCGTCGATATCGGTCGCGAACACCTCCGCGCCTTCGCGCGCGAATGCGATCGCCGACGCGCGCCCGATCCCCGCAGCGGCGGCAGTGACGAACGCGCGTTTGCCTTTCAGACGGTCGGACATCTTTCCCCCATTGTCGTTTGCGTCGTTGCGCAGCCCGAGAGTTTGTCATTCCGGGATGCGCCGCAGGCGCAGGCCCGGAATCCATAACCCCTGTGATAGTTAGTTGTCACGGCCGCGGTGCCTAAGCAGCCAGGGCGGTGGTTATGGATTCCGGGCCCGCGCTTCGCGCGCCCCGGAATGACGTTATCAATGATTGTGCCGCGCCACGCCGACCGTCCCGGCGATGTCGTGATAGCGGGTGGCGAGTTCGAGGCAGGCGCCGGTGGCTTGCTGGCCGACGGTCGCGCGATACAATTCCTGCCATGGCGTCTGATGCTTCGGATAGGCGAAGCCGCCATGCGCCTCGAGCTCGGCGCGGCGCTGCTGCAGCTCCTCGTCCGAGATCAGGATGTTGGCGCTGCCTTTGTTCAGATCGATGCGGACGCGGTCGCCGGTCTTCAGGATCGCGAGACCGCCATTGGCGGCGGCTTCCGGCGTCGCGTTGAGAATCGACGGCGAGCCCGACGTGCCGCTCTGCCGGCCGTCGCCGATGCACGGCAGCGAGTGGATGCCGCGTTTGATCAGCGCCGCCGGCGGCTGCATGTTGACCACCTCGGCGCCGCCGGGATAGCCGATCGGTCCGGTGCCGCGCACGAACAGGATGCAGTGCTCGTCGATGTCCAGCGCCGGATCGTCGATCCGGTGGTGATAATCCTCCGGCCCCTCGAACACGATGGCGCGGCCCTCGAACGCGTTGGGATCCTTCGGATTGGACAGATAGCGCTCGCGGAATTCGAGGCTGATCACCGACGTCTTCATGATCGCGGAATCGAACAGATTGCCGCGCAGCACCAGGAAGCCGGCGTCCTGCACCAGCGGCCCGTCGTAGGATTTGATCACGTCGCCGTCGGGGGCGGGGGCATCGGCGCAATTGTCGCCCATGGTGCGGCCGTTGACGGTGATCGCGTCGGTGTGGATCTTGCCGTGCTTCATCAGCTCGCGCACCACCGCGGGCACGCCGCCGGCGCGGTGATACTCCTCGCCGAGATAAAAGCCGGCCGGCTGCATGTTGACCAGCAGCGGAATCGCGTGGCCGACACTCTGCCAGTCGTCGATCGACAGCTCGACGCCGATGTGGCGCGCCAGCGCGTTGAGATGGATCGGCGCGTTGGTCGAGCCGCCGATCGCCGAATTCACCACGATCGCGTTTTCGAACGCCTTGCGCGTCAGGATGTCGGACGGCTTCAGATCCTCCCACACCATCTCGACCGCACGCAGCCCGGTGGCATAAGCGATCTGGCCGCGCTCGCGATACGGCGCCGGAATCGCGGCGCAGCCCGGCAGCGACATGCCGAGCGCTTCGGCCAGCGAGTTCATCGTCGACGCCGTGCCCATGGTGTTGCAATGGCCGACCGAGGGCGCCGACGACGCCACGATCTCCATGAATTCCTCATAGTCGATCTCACCGGCGGCGAGCCGCTCGCGCGATTTCCACACCACCGTGCCGGAGCCGGAGCGCTCGCCATTGTGCCAGCCGTTCAGCATCGGCCCGCCGGACAGCACGATCGCCGGAATGTTGACGGTGGCCGCCGCCATCAGGCAGGCCGGCGTGGTCTTGTCGCAGCCGGTGGTGAGCACGACGCCGTCGAGCGGATAGCTGAACAGCACCTCGACCAGGCCGAGATAAGCGAGATTGCGGTCCAGCGCCGCGGTCGGCCGCTTGCCGGTCTCCTGGATGGGATGCACCGGGAATTCCATCGCGATGCCGCCGGCGGCGCGGATGCCTTCGCGCACCCGATGCGCCAGTTCCAGATGATGACGGTTGCACGGCGACAGATCGTTACCGGTCTGGGCGATGCCGATGATCGGCTTGCCGGACTGCAGCTCGGCCCGCGTCAGCCCGTAGTTCAAATAGCGCTCGAGATACAGCGCGGTCATCGCCGGATTGTGCGGATCGTTGAACCATTCGCTGGAACGGAGTTTGCGCCGGGCAATCCCCGGGGTCATCTTGTTCATCGTTTCTCCCGCAGCGCACACGTCCGTTGGCCGGGCGTCTTGAGCGTGTTGATGTGAGTCAGTCGGCGGGGGCGCATGCTGACATGTCGTGTCCGGCTTCGCAATTGGCGGAGATGCTGATCGCGAAGCATAATTTGATGGCGCGACAGCTCTCCGGAAATCTGGTATGAGCATCGCCGACAACGATCCGGCCGCGGCAACGACCGCACAAAACAAGGCCGATCCCGGGAGGTGCTGTATGGCGTCGGTGCAGATTCACGACGTGCGGAAATCTTTTGGTGGCTTCGAAGTCCTGCATGGCGTGACGGTTCCGATCGAAGACGGAGCATTCGTCGTGCTGGTCGGCCCCTCGGGCTGTGGCAAGTCGACCTTGCTGCGGATGCTGGCAGGGCTGGAAAAAATCACCTCCGGAACGATCTCGATCGGCGACCGCGTCGTCAACGATGTGCAGCCGAAAGAACGCGACATCGCAATGGTGTTCCAGAACTACGCGCTGTATCCGCACATGACCGTCGCCCAGAACATGGGCTTCTCGCTGAAGCTGCGCGGCGCCGACCAGGCGACGATCGACCAGAAGGTCAATCGCGCCGCCGACATTCTCGATCTGCGCAAACTGCTCGAGCGCTTTCCGCGCCAGCTCTCCGGCGGCCAGCGCCAGCGCGTCGCGATGGGCCGCGCGATCGTGCGCGATCCGCAGGTGTTCCTGTTCGACGAGCCGCTGTCGAATCTCGACGCCAAGCTGCGCGTGGCAATGCGCACCGAGATCAAGGAATTGCACCAGCGGCTGAAGACCACGACGGTCTACGTCACCCACGACCAGATCGAGGCGATGACGATGGCCGACAAGATCGTGGTGATGCAGGACGGCGTCGTCGAGCAGATGGGCGCGCCGCTTGACCTGTACGATCAACCCGCCAACAAATTCGTCGCCGGCTTCATCGGCTCGCCGGCGATGAACTTTCTCGACGGGACGCTGAAGGTCAATGGCGGCCAGCCCTGGGTCGAGACCGCGAACGGCGCCAAGCTGCCGATCAGCGAAGCCCCGGCCGGCGGCAACGGCCGCCCGATCACCTACGGCATCCGCCCCGAACATCTCGACTTCGCCGATAGCGGCATCGAGGCCGAGGTGGTGGTGGTCGAGCCGACCGGCTCGGAAACCCAGATCGTCGCGCGCGTCGGCACCCAGGAGATCATCGCGGTGTTTCGCGAGCGCCATCAGGTGAACCCCGGCGACATAATTCATCTGCAGCCGCGGCCGCAGGTCGCGCATCTGTTCGACAAGGAGACCGGCAAACGCCTCTGACGATTTCAAACTGCGAATTGGTCGATCAACGAACCAAGATACCAAGCAAGAAACGATACCAGGCAACATTAGGGAGTTAACGGACGATGACTGACTTCACATTCGATCGCCGCTCGTTGCTGAAGGGTGGCGCGCTGACACTGGCCGCGGCGGCGACCATGTCCGCCGATCAATTGCTGGGTTACGCGAAGGCCTGGGCGCAGACCTCGCCGTGGAAGCCGGAAGCCGGCGCCAAGATCAACCTGCTGCGCTGGAAGCGCTTCGTCGAAGCCGAAGACGTCGCCTTCATGAAGATCGTCGACGCGTTCCAGAAGGCCAACAACGTCACCATCAACGTCTCCAACGAATCCTACGACGACATCCAGCCCAAGGCCTCGGTCGCGGCCAACACCGGGCAGGGGCTCGACATGGTGTGGGGGCTGTATTCGCTGCCGTTCCTGTTCCCGAGCAAGTGCACCGACGTCACCGACGTCGCCGACTATCTGGCCAAGAAGTGCGGAGGCTGGAGCGAGTCCGGCAAGGCCTACGGCATGCACAACGGCAAGTGGATCGGCATCCCGGTGGCGGCCACCGGCGGCCTCGTCAACTACCGGATCAGCGCCGCCGAAAAGGCGGGCCACAAGGAGTTTCCGAAGGACCTCGCGGGCTTCTCCGATCTGGTCAAGGGCCTGAACAAGAACGGCACCCCGGCCGGCATGGCGCTGGGCCACGCTTCGGGCGACGCCAACGGCTGGCTGCACTGGGCGCTGTGGGCGCATGGCGGCGCGCTGATCGACAAGAGCAACAAGGTCGTCGTCAATTCGCCCGAGACCGCCAAGGCGCTGGAATACGTCAAGGGCCTGTACGAGAACTTCATTCCCGGCACCGCGTCGTGGAACGATGCCTCCAACAACAAGGCGTTTCTCGCCGGCCAGCTCTATCTCACCACCAACGGCATCTCGATCTACGTCACGGCGAAGAAAGACAACAAGGAGATGGCGGCGGACATCAACCACGCGCATCTGCCCGCCGGCGTCAACGGCAAGACCCGCGAGCTGCATCTCGGCTTCCCGATCCTGATCTACAACTTCACCAAGTTCCCGAACACCTGCAAGGCGTTCACCGCCTTCATGATGGAGCCGGAACAGTTCAACCCGTGGGTCGAGGCGGCGCAGGGCTATCTGTCGCCGTTCCTGCTCGACTACGAGAAGAACCCGATGTGGACCGCGGACCCGAAGAACACGCCGTATCGCGACGTCGCCCGCACCGCCTCGACCCCGGCCGGCGACGGCCAGATGGGCGAGAACGCGGCCGCGGCGATCGCCGACTTCGTGGTGGTCGACATGTTCGCGAACTACTGCACCGGCCGCGAAGACGTGAAGACGGCGATGAGCAGCGCCGAACGCGCGGCGAAGCGCATCTTCCGGGCGTGAGGACACGATCGGCGGCGCCGAGCTCCCCTCGGTGCCGCCGATCGGCGGGAGGACATGACACCGGCGATCAAGTTCGTCATTCCGGGACGCGCCGCTTGGCGCGGGCCCGGAATCCATAAACCCGGCGGGGGTGATGGATTCCGGGCTCGCGCCCAGTGGCGCGCCCC